>NZ_JBLZWL010000076.1:0-118241 GCF_049194865.1 Corallococcus terminator
GCAGGCCGGGCGCGGGGCCCCACTCCGCGAGCAGGCGGGCCACGCGGTCCAGCGCGGCGGACAGGTCGCCGACGTCCGGGTTCTTGAGCAGCTCCATCGCGGCGCGGAAGTCCTCTTCGAGCGGCGTGGAGACCGCGGAGGGGGGCGCGGCGCGCGAGCGGTCTTCGGCGGCGTGGCAGGCCTTGTACTTCTTGCCACTGCCACAGGGACACGGGTCATTGCGGCCGGGCTTCTTCGTGCTCAAGGAGATGTGCCTCTCGGCTCGCGGGGGCGAGCGGTGAAATCCGCCGCGCACCGTAGCAGGAGGTGGACGGGTCGGGGCGAACAGGCAACACCCCTCCCCGCCCAGTCAACGCTCGCGCGCCCGGTGCGTCCGCTCAGTCACTCGAGGCCGCGTGGACTCGCGCAGCGTCCCAGCCCCACCCACCGGGCGAGTCGCGCTCCGTCAACCGCGCGGCGCATCCTTCTCCAAAGCGAAGGCGCTTCGTTCCTCCGAGGTGAGGTCGAGCGAGCATGCGCGGCCCTCTCGTGATGATTGGAGCGCGGCCTCCAGCACGGCGGCCACGGCCACCGCCTGGATGGGCGTCACGGGATTTCTCCCCGTGCCTCGCACGGCGTCGCGGATGCCCGCGTAATACCGGCGATAGTCACCCTTGGGCGTGGACGTCGCCCTGGCCTCTCCAGAGCTTCCGACGAGGAAGCGCCCAGGCGAGGCGTCCTCGCCCCAATCCGCCGCACCCGGAAGTTCACCCGCGATGAGCCGGTCCGCCTGCGAGTCCATCCCGTGCTTCAGCCAGGAGCCTCGGGTGCCGTGTACCGCGAAGCGCGGCATTCCTCCGGCGATGAGCATCGAGGCCTGGAGGACGACGTGACGCTGGGGATAGACGAGGGTCACCTGACACCAGTCGTCCACGGCCGCGCCGTCCCGATGGGCCGCGAGCATCCCCACCACGGTGTCGGGCAGCCCGAACAGCTGAAGGACCTGGTCGACGAGGTGGGGGCCCAGGTCGAACCAGATGCCCGCTCCGGGCACAGGCTGCTCGCGCCAGCGCTGGCGGACCTCGGGACGGAAGCGGTCGAAGCGAGACTCGACGTGGGTGACGCGGCCCAGGGTGCCGTCCGCGAGCAGGGCCTTCAGCGCGAGGAAGTCACTGTCCCAGCGACGGTTATGGAACACCGAGAGCACCCTGCCCTGCGCCTGGGCAAGCGAGGCCAGTGCGCGTGCTTCGGCCAGGGTGATGGTGAAGGGCTTGTCGACGACGACGTGCTTGCCAGCGCGAAGCGCGGCTTCCGCGAGCAGAACGTGCGTCTCGTTCGGCGTCGCCACCACGACGACGTCCACGTCCGGGTGCGTGGCCGCATCGAGCGCGGACGGAATCACCGCCACTTCCGGCAGGTCCGCATGGACGTCGTCGGGCCGGCTGGACGCCACCATGCTCAACGTCAGTCCCTCCACCGTGCGCAGCAGCGGGGCGTGGAAGGACTTGCCCGCGAAGCCATAGCCCAGCAGGGCGACGCGGAGGGGCGCGGGAGGGGTGGTGGGCTCGCTCATGGAGACGAGGATTGAAGCACGCCAGCTCTCCCCTGTGTCAGGGAAGATGATATAGCCATTCCCGTCCGCGCATCGCCGTCCCTCCAACCCGAGACGAGCGGCGCACCAGCCATCGACCTCTGCGCACTCCCTGTCGAACGACAGACGGCGTTCTCACATGCCGCCGCGCCCTATCCCGTTCTCGACACCGGAGGCAAGAGCACGGGCTGCACCCGAGCGACCCCGGGGACATTCCCATTGGACCAATGTCACATCACTCCCTCAACTTCGTCGACCTCGCCACCACCAAGTTCGAACTCGTGGAATTCCCCTACTGAGCGGTAGCGCGCTCCAAAGAGGCCCCGCGCGCCGCAGAGCTTCAAGCCGTGCGCCAGCACCTCCGCACTGCGCCCCTGCTCACGGCCTCCGGCTGGGTGGGGGCTCCGCGATGCCTGGGCTCCATCAAGAATCGCGAGGGGCGCAGTCGCGTGCCTCTCCACCGCCCCGTGGAGGAGGCGAGTCTCGAGCGGGCCCAGGTGGGTCGTGGGCGACTGTCGTTGGGCGGTGTCCCCCGTCCGCATCCAGCATGCGAGCCCGCTCACCGGATGAGCGCGCGATGAATCACGTCGCCCACGCCGCATTCACAGATGCCTGCCTTCAACAGTCATTGACAGCGCACGGAGGACAGAAACGGTCCCCGGTGGTCACAACCCGCGTCAGCCCGTGGACGCGGACCCAGCCCGAGGAATGAACATGAGCACACTGAGTGGAGTCATCCAGAGCGCGCCGCCAGGATTGTTGGGGGTCGACGCGGACTCGCCTTTGAGCAGCGCCGATGCCCAGCAACTGTTCGCGCTCGGGTATCGATTCTGCGGTCGCTATCTCTCGCTGAGCACACCCCAGAAGGACGGAGACCTCTCCACCCAGGAGGCCACGTCCATCATCGGAGCGGGACTGGCCCTGGTGCCTGTCCAGCATGTCCTCGAGCCGGGCTGGAGTCCGCGACGGGAGCTGGGAACAGCCCATGGCCAGGCCGCTCTTCGCAACGCACAACAGCTTGGCATTCCGTTCGGAGTCAATGTCTGGTGCGACCTGGAAGGAATCGCGAAAGACACCGCCGGACAGGACATCATCGACTATTGCCACGCGTGGTACGACGCGGTGGACGCCCAGGGCAAGGGATACGTCCCGGGTCTCTACGTCGGGTACGACGCGCGCCTGAGCATGGAGCAACTTCGTGAGGCATTGCCATTCCAGCATTATTGGGGCGGCGTTCTCGCGACACCTGTCGCCGAGCCCGGAACACAGCTGCTCCAGCTCCTGCCCCTGAACCGGAGACTCTGGGGAGTCGAGGTGAGGGTGGACGTCGACGTCACCCTGGCCAATGCGTCGCCCCACAGCATGAAGTGGCTGGCACTCGAGGCGCCACCGTGCAAGTGAGGCCCCTCCGGGCAGCCGCGGCAGAAGGAACGAAGAGGCAGTGAGCTGGCGCACATCAAGTCTGTGAATACGCTCGCAGCGAAATGAGCGCGGAGCCGCGCAGGTGGATGCCCTTCCGCGGCGCTTCAGCCTCGCGAGGGAGCCCTGTTCACAGTGCATCGACGAGGTCCCTTTTCACCTGGTCGAGGCGTCGCTGGACACACCTCACGACGCTGATGCACAGCACCGAGGTGAGCAAGAGCATCGCGGTGAACACGAACTCGGTGAATCGCTGGCCGGAGGTGCTGAGGTCTACGACTGCGCCCACGTTGACGAGCACCTCATGCCCCAGGCTCCACGACAGGTAGAGCCACCCCAGGCACCACCATGCGCGAATCAAGAGGAGCCGGCTCGATTCGCCTCCGAGGTCGCGCCAGAGGTCGCGGAGCACCTGATAGGGCTTGAAGAGGTTCAGCCCAGGGATGAACCAGCACAGGAGGGCCCAGTGAGGCGAGGCCCGGCTGACTCCGAGCTGGGTCGCGACACGAACCGCTCGGTACTGCCACGTCAGGAATCCGACCACGCCGAACAGCTCCGCGACAAGCTGGGCCATTCCCAAGAAAAAGAGCGACGAGCCATGGAGAGCGATGGCGTCACCAGACAGGAACGCAGAGACGGCGCGGAAGCCGACGGCCCAGTTCGTGACGACCGCCCACCGCCTCACGGAGGGAAAGGCCCGCTGAATCAGCCTCGCGCGACAAGAGGCGCACAGGGCCGCATGACGCTGCTGGCACTGCTCACAGGCAAAGCTCCCGCAGCGGGGGCATGTTCGTGTCGCGGGTTGGTCCGGATGCTGGGCACATGCTGTCGCGACAGGTGAGAACGTCAACACCCCCGGCACCTCCTGGCGCGCATGTCCCACGGCCACCGTGGATCGTGCCACGCCTGGCGCGCCTCCAACGGCCTCCAGGTGGGCTCCATCGAGTCCAGCAAGCACGCCAACGCCGACGTCTTCAAGCGCTACCCCGAGTTCGCCGACGACATGAAGGCGAACCTCAACCGGCGCACGATGCTGACCGAGGAGTTCGAGGCGGTGGGCCTGAAGCCCACGCCGCACACCCCCGCGGGCTGGGCGCCGACGGAGAACCTGATTCGCGCCGAGCACGGCCTGCCGAGCCGCAATGACTACTCGGGCCGCACGCCCAACGGCTTCAACCCGACGAACGACGCCATCAAGATCTACGACGAGGGCTCCGACAACCGGAACCGCTTCCAGAAGATGCTCGGCACCCCGTCCCCCATCGGGAAGATCCTCGGCGACATCGAGGGCTGAGTCCCCGCGCGGGGAGGGTCTGCATGAAGGGTGTGGCGCCCGTCGGGTCGCCAGGCTCGCCGGTTCGGCGGAGGTCACGACCGCTGTCGGGCTCGTTCGTAGCGCCAGTCCCGGGGAGTCCTGCCATAGGCCTTCTTGAAGGCGCGGCCGAAGTGCGTGAGGTCCATGAACCCCCAGCTGAAGGCGATGTCCGCGATGCTCCGCGCGTCCAGCTCCGGGTCCTCGAGCACCTTGCGGCAGCGAGCCAGGCGCCGCGAGAGGACCCAGCGCATGAAGCTCTCACCGCTCTCCGCGAACAGCCCATGCAGGTAGCGCGTGGACATGCGGAAACGGGCGGCGACCGTCGCCGGGCTCAGCGAGGGCTCCGCGAGGTGATGCTCGACATGGACACGCAGGGCGTGCCTCCGGGCCTCTCGCACGCTCGCGGCGTTCGTCTGGATATCGCGGCCCTGGGTGTTGAAGGCCAGCGCGAGGAGCTCCACGTCTCCTGGGTGCGAATATCGCTCCTCGACTTCCTCCCCCGGCGCACACGCTCTTGGGACAGACGAGCGACGGGACGGTGGGGCCGCTGGGCTTCGCCAAGATGATTCTCGCCTCGGGTTCGTTCGACCGCTGCGTCGTGCGCCACCTGCACGCGCAGGTGGTGGGGCGGGACATCGACCCCACGACGTGCGCCCTGCTCGTGGGCGGCGGCATCCAGGGGAACCAGATGCTGGGCGGCTACGACGAGACGATGAACGGCGCGCCCATGGGCGCGCCGGTGGACCTCATCGAGGAGGGCGGCGAGCGGGTGCGGCGCGCGCCCCGGTCGCAAGACATCGCGGCGACCGTGCTCAACGCCTACGGACTGCGGCCTGGGAAGGACTTCTTCATCCCCGGTGGCTTCGGCGTCTTCGATGGTGTCGTGAGGACCTGAGTGGGACGGTGACGCGGGCGTGCCTCACGGGCGCCCGCGTCGGTTGGAGTCTCCAGCGGCAAGGAGAAGGCGGCACGGGACACCAACGCGTTCACGGTGTTGTCCTGCTCGCCGACGGGGGCGAGCGGCCCACCGGCAAGTACGCGGCGCACGCTGGCGACGTGTACCGGTGGCCGCATGGGCCGCGGCGCGCTGTAGGAAAGAGCCCCACTGCGCGAGCGTCCGCGATGTTAGCCTACCCATCCGGGAGGTCATGCATCCTTGCTCCAACCCTTCAGATTGGTTCTTCCCTTGACGCTGGCGCTCGCGTGGGGAGCTGCCGCGCAGGCCCAGCCGGCCACGGGGGCGCGCGTTGACCGCAAGCGCTCCGTGACCATCGCCAGCACGCCCGCCGAACCGCTGCCCGTCATCCATGTCGCGGCGGACACCCGGACGGTGTTCCTGTTCTCCGCGCCGATCCAGCGGAGGACCCTCACCTTCGACGAGTCCCGGATTCGCGTCCTGGATGCGGGCGAGCGCTCAATCATCGTTCAGCCCGTGGCCAATCTCGCCGACGGCGAGCGCCAGGAGCTCGGAGTCTTCTTCGCTGACGGGCAAGTGCCCACCCGCGCCGCATTCGTGCTCGTGACAGACCCGAGCAACGTTGACGCACTGGTCGACGTGCAGCGCCCGGAGCCACCCAATGCGGCCTGCCAGCCCACCGCAAAAGCCCCGGCGCCAAGGCCGGAGGACTTCGTGCTGCTCGGCTATGTGGACAAGACGGGCGTCACGACGACCATCGGCAACGGAGTGAAAGACGCCGCACAAGGGCTTTCATCGCCAGCGGCCGTAGCCTTCCGGGGCACGGGGTGGATCCTGATGGACGTGGTGATCAAGAACGGCCGCAACCACCCCGCCTGGACACCACAAGAGGCAACGTTCCTGGGGCGTGATGGCATACCCCTGCGGGCACGGCTCGTAGCGCAGACGCTGGGGGCAATCCCCGCGGGAAAGGAGAGGCAAGTGCTTGCGGTCGTTGAAGTACCAGAGACGAAGTCGGACCTCGTCTTCACCCTGGAGGTGGTTGGGGATGGGGGGCGTCGTCTCACGATTCCGGACGTGCGCTTCCCACAGCCTCGCTCGGGGGGAACCCCATGAACCCGACATTGCGCCACGCCCTGCCCGGTTCGTTGATTGACGGGTGGCAGGTTTCCAAGGCCCTCGGCGACGGTGGCTTCGCGTGCGTCTTCCTGGGAGAAAAGAACGGCAGGCACCGCGCCATCAAGGTGGCCCAGCACCGGGAGTCCAGCGGCGACTCCAAGCAAACCCATGCCCGGACGCTGCGGGAGCTGACGGCACTGCTCATGCTGAACCATCCGAACATCGTCCGGCCGCAAGGGCATGGACTCGCGGAGAGCGGAAACCTCTACCTCGCGCTCGATTACGTGGATGGCTGGACGCTCGCGGAATGGGCCGAGCGCAAGCACCCGACCGTTCGCGAGATACTCAGAGTCTTCGAGAAGCTCACCGGTGCGCTGGCGTACATGCACGGCCGGGGCGTCCTTCATCGGGACCTGAAGCTGTCCAACGTGCTCATCCGGAAGAATGACGGAGAGCCCTTCATCATCGACTTCAGTTGCGCGACCTACACACTCGCCGAAGAGCTGACGGATGGGGGCTTGCCTCCGGGCACGGAACGCTATCGCGCGCCCGAGCAGTTCGAGTTCCTGCGCGAGCACAAGGACGAGCATCGGGCTCGCTACGCCTTCCAGGTCGCCGACGAAATCTTCGCGGTCGGCGTCATGCTTCATGAGCTGCTGACGGACCCGAGACCGACGAGGTTTCGTCCGCGCTTCGACTTGAACAACGCGGCCCTACCACCGCCGTCGCCCCGACTGGCGAATTCGCGGGTTCCAGAGGCAGTGAGCGATCTCATTGAGAATCTGGTGTCCCTGGACCCCAAGCGGCGTCCGGTCGATACGGAGGCGCTGCGCCGCGAACTGGCGGATCTCCTCACCGAGCGTTCCGCTGAGTACGACGTGCCGGCCCATCCGCCCGCTGAACAGCGTCAAGGCGAGCCAACACCTGCGGCACTGCCCCCCCAGCCCCTCAAACGGCATGTGGCCATGGAGGGGCGACCGCGCTCATTGAGAAGGTGGTTCTCAGGCATCTTTGGTGTCGTGGTGCTCATCGTTGTGGCGGCCCTCTGGCGCTACTCGGCGGTGGTCCCCGGGTCCCCAGCTGAACCGCGCATCGCCGAGGGCCTGCACCCTCCCAGCCCCCCACAATCCCCCCCGCCCAGGACAGCCCCTCCTGCTATGTCCTCCCCTGCTCTCTCTCCCGTGGCTCCCTCGGCGCAGGAGATCGACGACGCACAGAAAGAAGGTTCAACCGTGAAGACCCCACCGTCTGAAACGCCGCCCCCAGGACGCACACTCCGACTCCCGAAGAAGTCTGTTGCCGCCGTGGAGTGCGCGTCGCTGTCGCTCGTCGCGGCGCTGGCGGCGGGTTGTCCCAGTGCCCAGATCCGGCCCGAGGCGTTCACCTGTCCGGCTGGAGCAGAGGAGGCGATGCGGCACCAGCTTCACTGGAAGTTCGATGAGCGCTTCAGCCTGAAACTCGACGACAGCGAGGACGATGACGCAGACGTGTGGTTTACGGCTGGCGCGGCGGTGGTGAGCGTCGTTCCGTGGGGCATCGAAGCCGACCGGCAAGCGGCGGTCGCCCCTGAAGGGACACGCTTCTACGGCAAGGCGTACTACCTCTCCGACAAGATGGGACGTGCGGATGGGCCAGCGCTCGTCATCCGCTATGACCGCGTGAAGCTTCCGGGGCAGGACGAGCAGCCCATCTGCTTCGTGGTGGAGGGGCGTGTCGAAGCGTTCAAGGACGGCAAGGTGAAGGGGCCCAATCGGGTCGCCGGTTATGTCGTGGACCGCTGGCCCTGAGTGGCGCCGGGCGACGTGTTGGGTAGGTGTTCGATTCCGGCGCCCTCCTCTTCAGACGCGACAGGACCTCCCAGGGTCGTTCCGCAGCTGCCCATCTCACGGGTAACATCGCTCGCGACGCGTTTGGCCAAGGATGCCTGCGCGAAGGAGAAACGAGCATGTCGGCAAGTGAGTTCAGGCTCCCGCGCGGAGCAATCCTCTTCATGAGGGACGGCTTCCAGTACGAGTTCCGCGAAGACCTGGGAGAGGTCCACCACGGATTGAGTCTCCTGCTCGCCCGGCGCCGCACTTCGGAGGGAAGCATCCGAGGCAAGGTGCTGCTCAAGGCCGCGAGCGTTTCGCAGTTGCTGGAGCCACCTCGCGTCAAGCGGGCGCGGGCGAAGCTGGAGGAGCAGGTGCGCCTCGCAACGTACCTCGACCATCCGGTCATCCTCCGTGTCCACGGGCTGCACAAGGCGGAGGGCTGCTGGTACGTCATCACCGAGCATCCGTCGGGGCACAGCATCAACACCCTGTTGACGCTCTCCGGGGAGTGCGGTGGCCGGTTCTCTCCCCTCTTCGCACTCCATGTCGGGGCTCGCGTCGCCGAGGCCCTGGAGCATGCCCAGGAGGCGCAGGACGAGCAGGGGCGCCCCCTCAACATCGTCCACCGGGCGCTCGACGTGGAGCACCTCTTCGTTGATTGGAACGGCGACGTGCAGGTCTCCGACTTCGGGCTCGCCATGTCGGACCTGCCCGGCCGCGTTTCTTCCACGGTGCATCGGCCGCATGGGGATGCGTTCTACTCCTCCCCGGAAATGCTCCTGACGGGCCGCGTGGACGCGCGCTCGGACCTCTTCGCGTTGGGGAACGTCCTGCTTGAACTCGCGACGGGGAAAAACCTCCTGGATGCCCCGGACACGCTGACCGAAGAGGTGAAGGCCTCGTTGTCGGTCAGGCAGCGCAGGCGTGTCCGGCATGCCATCAAGCGAGCCCAGCTCGCGGGCAGCCAGCCCCTGGTGGCGGACGCCATCTGGCGCGCGGCGACCTACACGCAGGTTGACCTGGAGGAGTTGACGGCGAAGCTTCCGCAGGGGTTGGGCCTGGTGCTCCGCAAGCTCCTCCAACCCCATCCAGATGCTCGCTATCAGTCGGCGCGTGAACTGGCGGCGGACCTGCGTCGCTGGCTCGGAGAGGGAGATGCCTACGGCCGGGAGGACGCATCCGCCGAGCTGCACGAGATGGCCAGGCGAGCCCGCGAGGTGATGGTCGAGCTGGGCATCCGGCGCCCCCGTGGCCTCCCGTCTTCCCAGGACCGAATCAGCACGAACTAACGCCGTGCGCCTCCATGTGCCCCCAGTGTGCTCCTCCAGCATGGATTGAGAGGGCACACCTGGGCACGGCATGGGGCGGGCCGGGATGACGAACCTGGGGGAACTCAGGGAGATAGGGTAACCAGCGCGGCGGCGGGCTGCGCCACGGAGTCCTCGGGTCGTCCCTGATTCACCTCAGCCGTACTTCAGCGCGCGCCGCTCATCGATGACCTCCTGCGGGTGCAGAAGCAGGTAAGGCAGAAGGTCCTGGGCGAAAATAATTGCAAGCACCAGGCCAGAGTCGTGCCCGCACGAAGCCCGACGCGCGTCCTCCGGGCAGGCCCGCCTCACGCGTCACTCCAGGACGCGTCCGCGTCCAGGGGGAAGCGCTTCCCGACGCCGTCCTGGGGGCCCTGCATGGCCATTCGGAGGGGTGGCCGCGGGGCCGCGGCTCAATGACATGCGGGAGATGCACGGAGCATGCTGCTGAAGGGGCTCATCCGCGCCTCCCCTCTTTCTCGGACTCGAATGCCCCCATGAACCTCGCGCGAGAAGTCAGAGCTGGCAACGTCATCAAGGAGAAGGACGTCGTTTCCGCGCAGAGGAAGGACAGGAGCGCGATAGGGGGTAGCAGGCACACGCCCGCCCAGCCCAGGTCCGTCTACTTCGATGTGTGATTGATGGTGTGGCGCGCCTCGTTGACAAAGTACGACTCTCGTCGTACGTTGGCTTCGACATCCTGGCGATGATTCGAGGTGGGGTTCCACGCCGCGAGGGCCTGTCCGGTGCAACCGGGTGGCCCTCGAGTAGGGGAACGACTGCCTTTGCGTGAGCTCACGTGGCCTGTGCTGACGTGTCCGGGATGTTGGTGTGCCTTCAAACACAGTCGTCCTCCATCGGAGCTGTCCATGAAAATCCTGTCGCTCGCGTGCGCGGCGCTTGCCGCGGTCCTGTGTCTTGCTTCGAACTCCGTCTGGGCCGCAGAGCCCAGGCGGTCCTCCGTGTCGCCGCTCGCGGAGTCGTCCCTGGCCTGTACGGACCTGCCGGGAGACCTCTCCGTGGCGGCCCAGGAGGCTGGAGTCCCCATCCATCCGGGTCTGATTTCGACGTCGACCTCGGACCTGTTCGTCGTCTCGGCGGGCGCCGTCGTCGGCCTCGAGGACATCTCCGCCTTGCAATACGCCCAGGGCGTCGATGTGGCCTTCGTCTACCTGGACGCTCCTGGCTCCACTATCCCAAAGGGCTACTACCGCCTGAATGCCATGGCGAAGGCGAGCGACATCCGCGTGGGGACGTACGCGGGGAGCGTCGGGTTCTTCGACAAGGCGGGGCAGGAAGTCGCTCGGGTTGCCGCCACCTTCGAGACCGCCTCCGTGACGAGGCCGGAAGGCGGGCCCACTGTTCCGGCGAGGGTCCTCATCGGAGGCAAGCCCCCTGGCGCCGAAACCTGGGACGATCTCATTCGTGGGCTTGTGATCTACATCTGGACCCCGAACTACCTCTTCTACTTCCTCCCCGGGAAGTTGATCAACTAGCGGATGGGGTGGCTGGCGTCCTCGAAAAGTAGGGTTCAGGGCCGCCAATGACTCCGCGCATGAAACCAACAGGCTCTCAAGCCGTGGTTGACAATGGCGCTTCGTGACGTGCGGCCAAGGGGTCGGGCCTGGCTCCCGGTCCGCCTCCCTGTTCCAGCACGTCCATCCTCTCCGGTCGTTACGGGCGCGTCTGCACGGTCGAACGCAGCAGCTCGTCCTCGGGGCCATACTCCCGCAGGGTGCGCTGATTGCCCTCTTCCAGCGCGATGACCTTCACCACGGGCACCCAGCCCTTGGGGCCCTGCGCGTACTGGAGCGCCTCTGGAACCTGGGAGACGTCCATGCGGCGGACCTCCTGCTGGGTCTTGCCGTCGATGTATCGGATGAAGCCAGGGTGCTTGGGTTTGCTCATGATTTCACGCCCGGAAGGAACCCGCCATCCAGTGGGAGGCGGCCATGCGCAAGGGGGCTTGCGCCGCAGGAGGTGGACGGGAACGAAGCTCGTCGATGAGCCGGAAGCGTCCAGGCAGCAGCGCGCGGACTTCCGCCTCCTGAGGCGTTCCGTGGACCTTCTCGTACAACACGAGCGTCTCCGCGAAGTCCTCACCGGGTGAGTTGCGCGCGTAGTTGGAGGGCACGAACCCATCATTGGCGATGGCCGCACGGTAGTCATTCCAGGCCGGCTCCTGCGAGTCCGAACCCCAGTGCTGGTGCGACAGCGTGTGTCCCGTCTCGTGGATCAGTGAGGAGTTCATCACCTCCTGCTGCATCTTTCCCAGCGAGGGATAGAGGGTGATGATGCCCGCGGCGCCCGCGGTCATGTACGAGCGGAATCCGGGCTGCCCGTAGACCTGCTCCCAATAGGCATCGACCGGGTTCTGCTTGCCGTCCACATCCACCTGTTTGACGAGCGCCCTGCTCGCGGGAGGCAGCGTCGAGAGGCCCTTCGCCACCTCGTCAATCGAATGATAGGCGCCACGGCTGGCATCCTGGTCCTTCGCGACGAACACCGGGATGCGCTGTCCCTCGATTTCCACCTCGTAGCGGAGGGCGTCCCCCCGCCCGGAGGGAAAGCCGTGGCCCTGCACCTCCGTGGGACCGGTGAGGGTGAAAGGGCGGACCGGGAAGCTGCCCTCAAGCGACGCAGTGTGAGAGGGGACGGCGGGTTGATCCCCCAGAAAGGTTCGGAGTTGGTCGGCCTGCCCCGTGGCATCCGCCGCCTGGAAGCCATTGCTCAGGAGCAGATTCCCCAGACCCACCTGGACATGCCGGGAGAGCGGATTCGTGCCCGACACGTAGGGAAAGAGCCGGTCCTGCTCCGGAGCAGACAGGGCGGCGAAGCCCTTGCTGGAGCCCAGCTCCACCAGTGTCAGTTCGTGCGCGGGCTCAAGCCGTCCGGGGCGGATGGCATCGAGCATGAGGCCCTGCAACTCCGGCCGCAGCATCGCGAAGGCGCCGCCGTCCACGAGCGTCGTGAGGCGGTCGATGTGATTGACGCTGGCCTCGCGGCCCGCCTGGGGCGGGGGCAGATGCTCCAGCACCTTGCGCTGGGTTTCAGCCGGCAGCTTCGCGAGCTCCGGGTTCGAACCGAGCACCACGAGCGCGTCGCGAGCCGCCTGGCTGGAAGGACGTCCGGGGGCGATGGCCTTTGCCCACTGGCTCTGCACATCGGGAGACAACCGCCGGAAGCTCGCGCTGTCCGCCAGCTCCAGGGCGGCTTTTCCAAAGCGGGCCTCTGCCTTGCCGCTGCGCCGCTTCTCGAGCTCGTCGATGAGCTGCTTGCGCATCGGGGCATTGAGCTTGCCAAAGCCCTTGGACGACCCCAGGTCCACCAGCGCATCCCGTGCGGAGCTGTCTCCTCGCTGGGCGGCCACCGACTCCAGGATGTTCCGCTGGTCCTTGCCGTTGAGGCGCCGGAAGTCCTTGTCCGAGGCCAGCTCGGCCAGGTCCGCGCCCACACCCTTGTTCTTGATGCCCTCGCGCAGCGTCTTGATGGCCTCGCGTTGCTGACGGGGCGCGAGCCGCTCCAGATTATTGTTCAGCGCGAGGGCCACGATGTTGCAGCGTGCCTCCGGCGACTCCCCATGCTTCCGAGCGGTGGCCAGCAGTCGGGCCTGCGTCTCCTGTGGCAACTGGCGGAAGGTGGCATTCGAGCGAAGCCGATCCACCAGCTCCGAGGTCTTTCGGGGCGCCGAGGAGCCCTCGAAGGCGTCCCGGCGCTCATGGCCCGGCGCACGGGCCTGCGCCTGGGGCTGCGGCCTCTGGGGGCGTGCCGGCGAGACGGCGGCGCGCGCCGGAGCGGAGCGTTTCGCTGCGGGAGCGGAATGGACGCGGCGCCCGGCGATGCGTGGACTCATCAATACCCCCCATGGACGCCCAGGATGCTGCCAGAAAAGGCAACCCGGGTCTCCGTGGAGCTCCCGTGATGTCTGGGCTTGTACGAAAGCCCTCCGTCTGGACAGGGGAAAGGGCGTACTGCCGCGAAACCTCCGTCCAGAAGGCGTCATGTCCGCGAGGGCTTGCCGAAGGCGCATAGGAAGGACAGGAGCGCGATTGGGGATAGCAGGTGGGAGCAGAGCGGGAGGTTAGGGAGGCTGACGTCGTGCCACAGCGGCAACCGCATGGCGCTGGGCAGTGGCTCCGGCCCGCACCTGCGCCTGGAAGCGGACGAACTCGACACCGTGCAGACGACGGACACCTGGGGGCACGTCGGGGAATGTGAAGGCCCCCTTCCAGAGGTCGGGCGTGTTTGGTGAAACCCCGCAGCGCGTCGCCCCGGGTGACGTCAAACGCAGCTCGCTGCTCCACCGCATGAGCCAGCGCGGGGACGCCTTCCAGATGCCGCCACTGGGTACCCGCGTGGGGCCTGTCCCACGCCCCCTTCTCCCGGGGTTCTAGCCAGACAAAACCGCTAGAGTGTCGCGCATGCGCGGACACGGAAGATGGACAGGCACATCAGTGATTGCGGTGACGATGTGGCTCGCTTGCAGCGTGGCGATGAGCGGCTGCAACAGGGGCAAGGAACGCGCGGCGCTCGCCACGAAGCTGGAGCAGCGCATCCAGGCCGCCTCGGCGACGGGGGGCGACTTCCTCCTGACGGAGGTGACGGACTTCGACTGGGACACCTTCCACATCTTCACGCCCTACGTGGGCGCGGAAGAGGTCCGGAAGTGGCTCGGCGTTGATTGGTCCGGCGCCAGGGACGTCCCTGAAATGGAGTGCCTGCTCGTCTTCGTGAAGGGAGGCGAGGTGGTCATGGACCTCGACTTCTCCCGGACGAAGGGCGACTTCTCATCCATCAGGAAGTCCCGCTTCACACGGCAGGAGGCGCGGTTCACCGCGCCCAAGGACGGCAAGGCCCTCACCCACGCGGCCGATTCTCCCTGAGCGGGCCCGCGTGGGTTGTCCCAGTGCTCGCCTCTGACCCAAAGGGTGACACACCTTCCGTTGACAGCGAACGCGTGGGCTTGCTCAAGTCCCCGCGCCGCAAGAACACGTCAGCCGTCGTCTCGTCGTCCGATGCCCCCTCCATCGGGTTCGGTATCCCCGAAGTCCCCCAGGAGTGGAAGCATGCGCGCACGAAACAGGAGGCTCTCGTTGTGCCTCGCGTTGGCCATCGTCATGGCGACAGGTCTGTCCGTCGCCGACGTGGTCATCCTCAACCCCGCTGAAATCAAGGGTCAGGTCGGCTTCACGTCCGAGACGCTCCTCGACTACTCCGTGAGCGCCTCGTCGAACGATGGGCTCTTCTCCTACAAGTCCTTCCTCACGTCGCCCTACTCACTCCTCGTCGAGAGCGGTCACCACTACAAGGTGACACTCCAGGCCGACCTCCTCAACGAGACGGGGGACAACTCGGTCACATTCGACCGCTCCCAGTTCGTCCTGGTCGACAACCAGGTGGGCCCCACCCCGGTGGATTTCACCCCCCTCGTCACCAAGCGCATCCAGTTCGACGTCTCCCTCACCGGAGCCCAGCTCGTCCACGTCTCCCTCCATGCGACGGGCTCCGACAGCCAGGGGAGCTACTCCGCCTCCAGCACGCACGACCTGCCGACACCGCAAGCCACGCCCTACTCCGCCTGGATGGCCACCCTGCCCGCGGAAGCCATCCGCGTGGAAGGGTTTGCCTATGCGCGCCTCGCGGATGGAACCCCCGTGAACCTCACGCTCAATCCCCGGATTGTCGACCTGTTGAACCACGAAACCGCCAGCCTGAGCTGGTCCTTCGACGTCTCGGGCCAGGGGCAGCTGGTCGGCGCCATCCGTCTCACCCCCGCCGCCCACATCAGCCACCACCAGGTCCTCTACCAAGGCGCCTCCCCTACCACGGCGGGAATCAACGCCTCCCGAGAGGTGAGCACCAACGGCGACTATTCCCTCCAGCTCCCCGAAGGCACCTACGCGGTGACCCTCCGGACCCACTTCGGCACCTCCACGCAGAGCTCCGACAGCGCGCGCCACTTCGTCACCCTCACCGCCGACACCGAAACCCGACTCGACTTCATCGAGACACTGGGCACGGGGCTCGTCTCCCTCGTGGTGGACGGGTTCTACGACACCACCGCGGTGCAGTCGGCCGACATGTACTTGAAGCGGGAGCTGTCTGCCGGGAGCCCCTTCGGCTCCGCCGCGAGACACAAGCTCGACAATGGCCAGTTCGTCTTCCACCTCAACCCCGGAACCTGGCGGAGAGAGCAATTGCGATACTCGCTCCAGGACACCAGCCAGCCGTCGGACATCCTCAAGGTCGTCACGTATCGCATTTATGCCGGCCAGGGCAGCGAGAGCCCGGTGACCGTCACGTCCGGGGCCACCGTCTCCCTGGGGACGGAGCACGTGACACTCGTCAAGTCCAAGGCCTACTTCGACGTCAAGGAGCCTTCGCCCCAGTCTCCCCCCATCCTCGTGAGCAATGCCTACGTCGACCTCATGGGGAAGACCTTCGACAGCCATCACAATCTGAAGCACTACACCAACACCATCGCATCCGGCGCGTCGGAACCCGCGAGCGTCGTCCCCGTCACCCTGGCCGTCGAGCCGGGCACCTATACCTTGCGAGCCCACGCCACCGTCGACGGCACCACGGTCAGGTTCGCCCATCAGACCATCACCTTCGCGCCTCCCGTGCCCGTGGGCACCGGCACGGGCGTGTCCACGACGCCCATCGACACGGAAGACCTGGAGGTCAACGTGACCTTCCATGGCACCACCAGCGGAGGCGTCATCTCCGTGGTCGAGACACCCCTGGCGCCCCAACCGCCCCCTGGCCTGAGGACCTTCTGCGCGGACGGGTCCAGTTCCGAGGGAATCGACTGCCCTCCGCTCTACTACGACATCGACACCTCCCACCCCTACGGAGGCACGGCGACGGTGTGCATCCGCCGCAAGTTCCACGGCGCCAATGGCTTGTCGGCGTTCCTCCGGCTCCACCACTACGACGCGGCGACCGGCACCTGGGAGGAGCTGCCTCCGCCCCCGGGCATGCCGGAGCCGGCCATCGATTGCGCGGCGGACCTGGCCGCCTGCGGCTGCGCCACCGAGGAGGAGTGCGGCATCGACTACAACGCCGACCCGCCCGTGAGCGTCATCAAGGTCTGCGGCGTGACGAGCGGCTTCTCCCCGTTCGCCATCTTCGAGCAGAAAATCGAGTTCACGAACCACGTGAATGGCATCACCTACCAGGGCCCCACGGGGCCTCCCCAACTCCAGACCTGGAAGGCGCCCGCGACAGGCACCTACCGCGTCACCGCCATCGGCGCGAGCGGAGCCACCGCCACCAACGCCACCTCCTCCCGTGGCGGCTGCGGCGCCAGCATCTCCGGTGAGTTCACCTTCCAGAAGGATGACGTCGTGCGCATCCTCGTCGGCCAGAAGGGCACGGCGGCGGCGCTGAGCGCGGGCGGCGGCGGTGGCTCCTTCGTGGTCGGCGCCGGCAACACGCCGCTGCTCATCGCCGGAGGAGGCGGCGGACTGCGCGCGGGGGCGACGGTCAACGGCCGTCCGGGGGCCCTCACCGAAGCGGGCTCGGCCGGCTCCGTCAGCGCCGGCTACGTCTCCGGCTTCGTCGCGGGCGGAGCCGGCGGACAGGGCGGTGCCCGCGTCGCGTCCTATGGCGCTGGCGGTGGAGGCTGGCTCGGCAACGGCGCCGCGGATGGCAACTACGGCCTGGGCGGCGCGTCGTTCCAGAACGGCGCCAGCGGTGGCGGGGGCAACTCCTGCGGCGCCTCGGCCCCGGGTGGCTACGGCGGTGGAGGCGCGGGCAATGGCTGCTACGGCGCCGGCGGCGGCGGGGGTTACTCCGGCGGTGGCGGTGGCCGCGTCGGTGGTGGCGGGGGCTCGTGGAACACGGGCACCAAGCCGTCCAACACCTCCGACGTCTGCACGGCGAGCGGACATGGCCAGGTGACCCTCGAGTTCGTGCACCCGTCCCCTGCGTCCGTCACGCGGTAGGACGCACTTCCGGGCACGGCGCGCGCTTGCATTCGCGCGCGCCGTGCCCGGGAAGCACCACGTCCCGACATGGAACCTCGATGCACCGGGAAACACCACGCGCTCTGGGGCGGCCCTCGCGCAGGGGCCAGGTGCGCATTCCCGGTGGACAACCTCAGGTGCTCCAGAATCGCGCTCTCCCCTCCTGCTCACCACGCTGCGGCGCGACGGCGTGCGCGAGGCGTTCCGGAGCTGAGGCGGGGGGGCGGGCCGCGCGTTGGCTTGCTGGCGGGGATAGGGTTTCCGACAGTCGCATGAGACGAGGAGCCGGGCTGGTGCGTCATCCGGCGGGGTCCCACTCTTTCAAGCCTCCGACACGGGCCCCCGCCCGGCGTTCGGGTGGCCGCACCGGATGCACCGGCGAGGCCCTGCTCATGGAGTCGTCATGACGCCGCGAAACCTGCTGTCCAGCCTCCCCGCGTTGCTTTTCGCCCTGCTCGTGTACGCAGCCCCCGCCAGCGCCCAGCTCGGGCTGACGGACATCACCTGCGCGGGCGCAGTGAAGCAGACGTGGACGCCGGGGCTGAAGCTGGTCCCCGCGAACGTGCACTACACGAACTACACGAACTACAACCTGTGCACCTCGACGGAGCCCACCATCACCTCGGGGGTCATGGACATGGAGGCCACGTACTTCAACAGCTGCCTGGCCAACATCGGCGGGGCGGAGCTGCTCGTGACGTGGAACGACGGGAGCCAGTCGGCCTTCTCCGTAACGGGCACCGGCGTGAACGTCGCGGGCAACCTGCAGATCTTCGTCTCGCTCGGCCGGGTGAACTCGGGCCGGTTCGCCGGAGACCTCGTCGTCCTCACCAACGCGTACGTCAGCACGCAGCTCGCGGCGTGCCTGGCGCCCGCGGGCATGACGTCGCTGGTGGGCACGAGCACCCTCGTCATCACCAAGGTGCTGTGACGAAGCGGGCCGGGCGGCGGGGGTGCGGCTGATTCCCGACAGGCGCATGGACCGACAGGCGGACTGGTGACACTCCCGGACGGGCACCACTCATCCGGTGTCCCGCACCACCATCGGCGAGCAAGGGACGGACTGCTCCCCTTGAGTCGTCTGTTCGACCCGACCCTCGTTGAGCCGGTACTTCTTGTACGAGCCGGGTGCAGCGAAGGCGAACTCGCGGCGGTCAGGGCCGGCCCAGCCCGTCTGGTTGCCGCGCGTGTCCGCCGTCACCCAGGCGCTGCCGTTCCAGCCCTCCAGCGTCCAGTGCTCCGGAGCGCCGGTGGTGATGGAGCCGTTGGCATGGCGCCGCGCCGTCTGCGAGAGGCCCGGGAACTCATGGGCCAGCCCTGCTCGCGTCTGACAGCGGTCGTCGCCGAGAGTGGCGGGGGTTCAGCGGCGAACGGTGGGGCGGCGCCGCAGGTTCAGCGGCAGCAACAGCACGAGGAGCAAGGGCCACAGGCCCGGGCTGGCGCCGCAGCCTCCGCTGTCTTTGGGGGAGTCCGTGTTCGTGCCCGCGTCCGTGTTCGTGCCCGCGTCTGGGGGTCCGCTTCCCGCGTCCGGAGCTCCCGCATCGGGAAGGCCGGCATCAGGCTGTTGCGTGACGGGCTGGCAGTCGCCGAGCGAGTGCTCCAGCGCCCCCAGTGTCGAGGGCCCGGTGGTGGGCCGTGGCCGCTTGCAGAAATCATCGGTGACGTTGCTCCTGGCGGCGGCGGCGCCCACGAGCTGCGTCACCGGGCCCTTCAGCGTCAAGTCGCCCTGAACCGGCGCGACATACCAGGACGTCCAGGTGCCCATGGCCACATTCGTCAGGTTCGTGCCCGCGGTGAAGCTGCCGGAGTCGCGTCCCCGGATGACGGACGACAACACGTTGCCGTGGGCTTCGCCGGTGGAGGACGGGAAGCGGAAGTCCACGCCGGTCGTGCCGATGAAGGTGTTGAAGAGCACCTGCGTGCGCGCGGCCCGGTTCAGGTAGACGGCGACATCCGAGCAGTTGGCGACGATGTTGTTCCGGAGGATGCCATCCGAGTGCTCGGGGTCACATGGCACCGTCGCGTCGAAGGCTGGCGCACAGAACGCCGCCCCCGTTCCCCCGCCGCCGAAGGACAGGCCGATTCGCGTGTCCGAGGCCGGCTGGTCCCTCGCGCAGAAGACGCGATTGCGCTCGAAGAGCCCCCGCTTGCCGCCGCTCTTCATGAAGGCGCCGTAGGCGATGCCTCCCTGCTTGGAGAAGTCGTGCAGCTCGTTGTCGCGGACCACCCAGTCGTCGCCCGTGTCGATGTTGAGCTTGGTGACGGGCGTCCCTGTCGCGCGCGGGCGCGTGTCGTAGATTTCGTTGCGCTCGATGAGCCCGCGGTGTGGCATCTCGAAGACGTCGCTGGTGTTCTTCGTCGCGTTGACCTTGAGCTGGGCGTTGAAGTCGCGCACGCGGCTGTTGCGCAGGACGAAGCCCTCCGCGTGGCCGGTGACGTGGAAGGCGTGCTCGCAGTCCTGATCCCTGTCACAGATGCCCTCGATGGTGAGCCCGTCGAAGACCCAGGCGCGACCCGAGACCTTGAAGCCCTCGGTGGCGTTGAAGCGGATGAGCGCCGCATGACGGTTCGCCGCGCGCACGGTGATGGGCTGGGCGTCGGTGCCCTCCGCCGCGCAGTTCAGGTTCGCGTTCACTGTGTAGGTTCCATCCGCGAGCACGATTTCGTCGCCGGCCTTCGCTGACGACAGCGCGGATTGCAGCTCCGCCACGGTGGTTACGCTCTTCGTGGCGGCGGCGCCTGACAGCGGCAGGAGGAGGACGACGAGGAGGGTTGTTCTCATCCAGGGAACTCCAAGCGAGGGGGCCTTGGAGTCTAGCGCGTCACGGGGGCCGTGGGCCCATGGAGCCTTCCCGATTCAGCACGGCAAGGTCATCAGCGCCGAGCGAGGACTACCGTCGACTGCTCGATGCCGCGCCGCACACGCGCCGACGCGATTCCGACGCCCCGATTGAGCGGGTCCCTCCGTATGGAAAGGAGGAATGCCCAGCTCCACCTTCCGGGGCATTTCGGGAGACCCTCGTGTCGTGGCGTCAGCGCGCAGGTTGGCTTGCGGTGTCAGGAGCAGTCCTCACGGGCTGCGCTGGAGAGGTTGACGTACAGTCTCAGGAGCAGGAGGTCGCGGAAGCATCGGACGCGCTCTACTCCCAGAACGGAGTCACGCTCTGGCCCCTCTCCAATCCAGTGATCCCCATCTGCTGGGTGACGCCCGGCTTCGACACGGAGAAGCAGCTCATCCGTGAATCGGTGGCTCGCACCTGGGAGTTCGAGTCCCTGGTCAAGTTCGCCTGGACCAGCACGTGCCCCACCACCGGCACGGACAAGTTCATCCGTGTCGAGTTGGAGGCGGCCACGGATGATCCAGGCGGAGGTTCGGCATACCTGGGGATGGGCGCGCTGCGTCTTCCGGGAGAGGGCGTCTCGCTCCATATCGCCGTCCCGAAGACCACCTACCCCTACCGGCTCGGCCGGCTGCAATACCTCGCATCCCATGAGCTGGGCCATACCCTCGGCTTCAATCACGAACAGCACCGGGCTGACGCAGTGGCGCCGTGCAATTCGACCATCAACCTCGGCACGAACTTCACCTGGTATGACCCGGCGTCCCTCATGCAGTCGATGGACGGATGCAACGTCAACGGCAACCTTTCGGAGGCCCTGAGCGCCTTCGACAAGGTGGGCGTGGCCAGCGTGTATGGCCCCCGGCGCTGGTCGCAGGAGTTCGCGACCCTGAGCGTCCTCTCTCTCGAGTACGACCTGCGTCACATCGCTGACGTGGACGGAGATGGGAAGAACGAGATGGTCTTCTTCCGCGACGACGGTGTACGGGTCGCGAAGGTGGACGCCGCCCAGCGACTCTTCCTCGCATCCCAGGCGTGGAGCACGGACTACGGAACGGACACGCCGCCGGGCTTCTCGCAGCCTCGAACCGTGGGCGACGTCAACGCGGACGGACGGGCCGACCTCATCTCGTTCTGGGGCGCAGGCGTCGGACTGTCCTACTCGACGGGCACGGCCTTCGCGACGGGTGCCATCGCCTTCGTCGGCTTCAACAGTCTCAACCCGAGCTGGCCGGATGCGAGCTCCACGCCTCGGATGGTGGCCGATGTGAATGGCGACGGCAGGGCCGACATCATCGGCTTCAATGACGCCGGAACGGTGGTCTCGCTGTCCCAGTGCACGGGGGCGCTCTGCACCGCGAGCACACAATTCGCTGCCCCGGTGCTGGCCCTGGCGGCCTTTGGAAACGCGCCGTTGCTGGGCGGCTGGGATGGGGCGCGCCACCCGCGCCGGGTCGCGGACGTGAATGGCGATGGCAAGGCGGACCTCGTGGGGTTCTCCGAGTGGGGCGTCATCGTGGCGCTGTCGACGTCCACCGCGACGACGGCGTCCTTCGCCGCGCCCTCGCCGTGGCTCGCCGACTACGGCGCGGACATGAGCGTGGGCGGATGGAGCTCGTCGACGACCTATCCTCGCCACCTGGGCGACCTCAACGCAGACGGCCGGGCGGACATCATCGGGTTCGGCCATGACCATGTCTGGGTTTCGTTCTCGACGGGCACGGGCTTCCTCCCCGCCAAGGCGGTGTTGAAGAACTTCACCGTCGCCAGCGGCACCTGGTTCCCTGGGGCCCCCCGCTACCTGGGTGACGTCGACAACGACGGCAAGGTGGATCTGCTCGGCTCCAACGTCGTGGGCACGCAGGTGTTCCTGGGCAAGACGTACACGAACGGCGCGCTCTAGCCGTCTCTCCTCCGGGGCACGGCACCGCGCCCGTGCCCCGGGCTGCCCCCGCCCAATGTCATCAGTGGAGACGCGTATCGCTCGCGCGCTCCGCGTGTGTCGCGGTCCGCCCTGTCCAGCCCACGCGAGGCCGGTCCAGATTTTCGCGCTTCGTCATGCCCGACCCAGATAGAACCCTTCTGTCACTCGCCTCGCGACCTCCCTCGCGGCGCAGACTGGACGGAGCCTCTTCAGAATGTTCCTCCGCAACGTCACGGATGAGGACCTTCCCATCCTCTTCGAACACCAGCGCGACCCAGAAGCGCTGCGCATGGCCGCATTTCCATCGCGGGAGCGCGATGCGTTCATGACCCACTGGCGCACCAACGTTCTCCGCCCCGAGAACACCACCCGCACCATCGTCCTGGGTGGCGTGGTCGTTGGGTACATCGGCGGTTGGGAACAGGACGGCAAGCGCCTCATCGGCTATTGGATAGGTCGCGAGCATTGGGGCAAGGGCATCGCCACTCGGGCCCTCTCTGAGTTTCTCGTGGTCGAGCCCATCCGGCCGCTTCATGCGTGGGTCGCGATCCACAACCTCGCGTCGATCCGCGTCCTCGAGAAGTGTGGCTTCCACACCATCATCGACGAGGCCCCCCATCACCAGGATGGAGTCGCCGAAGTCCTCATGAGGCTTGGTTCGACGTAACGCGGCGACCATCACCTGGATGTCCAAGGCCCGCTCAGCGCGAAGGAGTGGCCGCCGCGTCGAACTTCTTCCGCGCGCGTTCGACATGGCCGCGGTGCGCGAGCGCCCACTCGGCGAGCTGGTTCATCGGCACCATGACGTCGCGGCCGAGCGCCGTGAGCGCATAGTCGACGCGGGGCGGCGCCGTCGGTGTCACGCTGCGCGTGAGATAGCCGTCGCGCTCGAGGTTGCGCAGCGTGGTCGTCAGCATCTTCTGTGAGACCGCCGGGATGGCACGACGCAGCTCATTGAATCGCATCGATCGCTCCGTGAGCATGCGGATGATCAACACCGCCCACTTGTCGCCGATGCGGCCGAGCACGTCGCCGACCGCGCGGCAGACGTCAGCGGGCAGGTCGAGGGTACCTGGTTTCACGAAAGTGCCTCCTTGTGGATTTGGTCGCTTCTGCATACTAGGTCTCTATTCGATACCTGACCATTGTCAGTTCGAAGAATGGAGAGGCGCATGGAGACGAGGACCGCCGTAGTGACAGGAGCGAGCTCGGGTGTCGGCTACGAGCTCCTGCTGCAGCTCTTGCGCGACGGTTGGCGAGCCATCGCGCTGAACCGCTCGGACGTGGTGGGCGCCGATGAGGCAGACGCGGCGCTCGTGGAGCAAGCGAAACGCGACGGCCGGCTTCGAGTCCATCGCGGCGATCTGATGGACCGCGCGACGCTCGACGAGACCTTGGCGACAATCCAGCGCGACGAGCGAGTGATCGACCTCGTCGTCAACAACGCGGGCGTCAGCCTCGATGCCCCGCGCGCGGCTCCGAGTGGCCGGGACGTGCACTTCGAGGTGAACGTGCTCGCGCCCTACCTCGTCACGACGGCGCTCTCCCCGCTCGTTGCCGCCAGCACGGACGGGATGATCCTCAACGTCGCATCGAACGCGCTGCTCCAGGTGAAGCGGCTCGACCTGCCCGACCTCGTTGCGCCGAGGGTCTTCCGGAAGCTGCTCGGGACGTACGCGGAGTCGAAGCTGGCGCTCGCGCTGTGGACGTACGCGCTCGCCCCCACGCTCGCCAAAGACGGCGTCACGCTGGCGAGTGTCTGCCCCGGCCCGAACGACACGTCGATGACGCGCGGCCGGGGTATGCCCAGCTGGCTCGTCTGGGTCGTTCCGTTCTTGTTCGGTCATCCGAAGAAGGGCGCGCGCCGAGTCCTCGACGCCGCGCTCGGCAGGCAGCGTGCACCGAGCGGCGCCTTCGTGAACCGCGGCAAGCCCGCTCGGCTCCCGCTCTCGGCGCTGGCACCCGAGGTGCTCGCGTTTGTCGCGTCCGCGGCCCGGAAGGGAGGGGCCGCGCCCGCGGATGAAGCGCCGTGATTGCGAATCGCATGATGCGAACTGCATGTCTTTGTCGGTGCTGGTTGCTCGACTGTCTCATTTCACACGCATGTCCTGTGCGCGGAAAGCCAAGCCGGAATTCAGGTTATTTCCGCTTTCAGTGAGATAGAGTCAAGAGCATGAGAGAACCTTCCATCGCACGAGTGGCGGCTTGGAGTCTGGCCATCCTGGGGGTGTTCAGCGGCGCTTGCGGGGACGCGCCCCAGGTCCATCGCGATGGAGCACAGCCCGCCCCGTCTTCCATACCGGCGTCCTTGGCCTCGGTGGTCCCGCTCTTCGATTCCAGCACCCCGCTCGAGCCCGCGGTCGTGGTGGATACGCCGACGGCGCTCATCACCCGTCTCGGAGACCGGTCGAGAGATCGCCACGCCCGTGAAGCGCAGTTCCAGAGCTACGAGCACTACCTGCCGCTGTACTTCGAATACCGCACCCACGGCATCGAGATCATCGACAGGGTTGCCAAGGGTGGCACCGATATCACCGTCAACGTCACCTCACTTCGAGCCTTGGACACGCCAGACTTCCGCGCGTTCTACCAAGGCCAGGCAGTGCTCTCTCAATATTGGTTCAACGTGGACATGACGCAGGTGGACCCGCTGCACTACACGGCCACCCTCAACTACAATGCGAAGGAGAACCGACGGATCCAGCTGGGCGACCGCATGGAGATTGAATTCAGCCCCTTCATGCTCCCTCCCGTCGTGGGACGCGCCAACTATTACGGGACAGCGTTCCTCTACATCGTGGGCCAGGGCGGCATGGTGCCCTGGGAAGCAAGGGGCTCGAACCTGGACTCGTTCCCCCTGCCCGAGACAGCCTGGCTGGGGGGACGCACGACGCTCGGCTACAACTACTCGAACGAGCCGGTGCACCTGTTCAAGCAGATGGCGACGAACATGGCGCCCGGGAACGCCCAGCCGTTCGTCGAGGGGCGGCGCCTGCATCACACCGACTTCGGCGATGGCTCCCACTCGGAGGCTGGCAACCCGAGCTTCACCGTGCAGCAGAACAAGCTCGGGCCCGCATATATCGCGCGCACCTGCGTTGCCTGCCACCTCAACAATGGCCGCGCGCTGCCTCCCGACCCGGCGACGTCCGTGTATGCCTTGCGGTTCTATGTGAATGACGCCCCCTGGGCGGACCTTCACTACCGGCTCAACGGCGGCTCCCAGCAGAGCTTCCGGATGGCGCATGACAGCTCCAACGCGAACATCCATCTGCTCAACAACATCGCGGCGGGTACGGTCGTCCAGTACCACTTCACCATTGGCAACTCCACGGGGGGACTGAGCACCACGTCCTCGGTGAGCTTCACGGTGGGCGGCGGTGGCCCCAGTGGAGGGAACCCCCATGGCCACGTCGTCCTCTCGCCTCCCCTCCGCTATACCGTCAGGGTGGGAGCAGTCGGTTCCTCCGTGACGGCGCATCCGGCACTGGGGTGGGTCCTTCAACCGCAGAGCACCATCGGAAGCCCCGAGGGCAACGTGAGCATCTCGGGTTGGACGGTGACGAGTGGCGCGTTCGGAGATGGCACGGGCTATCAACTGCGGCGCCCCCTCTACAGCTTCACGGGTCCCGTTCCCACGCACCATTCGGCCCGCATCACGCCGCCCCTGGTCGGGTTGGGCCTGCTGGAGGCTCTCGATGAGGGCACGATTGCCAGCCTCGCCGATGCCAACGATGCCAATGGCGACGGCATCTCCGGGCGCATGCAGATGGTGGTCGACCCACAGACAGGCCAGCCGCGCACCGGGCGTTTCGGCTGGAAGGCGGGCAAGGCGAGGCTCAGGCAGCAGATTGCGAACGCGCTCAGTGTCGATATGGGGGTCACCACCTCTGTCTTCCCCGTACCGGATTGCGGCTCGGAGCAGACGTGTGCGAGTGCAAGCACCGAGTTGGCGGATGCGGACCTGGATAGGATGGTGCGCTACATCGCCCTGCTCGGGGTCCCCGCGCGCCGCAATCTCAATGCCCCCCAGGCGCTTCAGGGGGAAGGCCTCTTCAACAGCATGGGCTGTGCCCGGTGCCACGTCTCGACGTTGACGACCGGCCCGTATCATCCGTACGCCGAGCTGCGGAGCCAGGTGATTCACCCCTACACCGACATGCTGCTGCATGACATGGGACCAGGGCTTGCGGACAACCTCCCGGAGGAGGGGGCCACGGGAGCGGAGTGGCGCACGCCACCTCTCTGGGGCATTGGCTTGACGGTCGGCGTCAGCGGCGGGGAGGCCTATCTGCATGACGGTCGTGCGCGCAGCCTCTCCGAGGCCATCCTGTGGCACGGTGGGGAGGCCGAGTCCTCCAAGGAGTCCTTCCGCGCGCTGAGCGTCCCCCAGCGGACGGCATTGCTCGAGTTCCTGCAGTCTCTCTAAGTCGATGAGCTCGGGCGCCCGGTTCGGCCCGGCGCTGCTCCCAGCACGGCCCCGAATCCGCGGGCCGTACTTGCCGCCGCGCCAGATTCGGCAATACTTTTCCGACCATGCTCCAACGGCCCTGGCCCCTTGAGCTCGCCGCGCGGCAGCTGATCCGCGATGACGTCCCCGTCGAGTCGCGTCTGTCCGTGGTGGGGCTCGTTCGACTCGACGAAGTCCTGGCTGGCCGCGTGGCTCGCGGTATCCAGAGGGAAGTCGCCGAGTCCTGGCTCGACCTCCATCGCGCCTGGCTCAACGAGCGTTTCGGGTCCGAGGACCTGGTGCCCGCCTTCACCCGGTGTTCTCGGCTACGGGCCATCTCCGAGCTGCGCATCGACTGCGACTGGCTCGGTGTCACGGGGGTAGCCGAGGTGCTTGCGTCACCGCTCCTGCATCACCTGGACGAACTCGAGCTGGCCGCCGGGCTCCACACGGTCGAGGCATACGAGCCGCTGGCTCGGCGCAAGATGCCCCACTTGCGCCGCTTCGGCCTCGCGATGCCCGACGCCCAGGATGGTGACATCCCCGTGGGTGATGATCTGGCCGACCTTCTCGCTGATGCCGGTCTCGAGCGTCTGGAGAGCCTCGCGCTCCCCCGCGTCGGCATCGGCCCGGCGGGGCTGAGTCGTCTGTTCGACCTGCCCGCGTTGGCCTGCTTGGACCTCGCACGTTCCGAGATCGGCGAAGAGGGCTGCCACGCCCTGGCCCGGGCCGCGAGCCTGTCTCGCCTTCGTGGGCTCGAGCTCGAGGGCTGTCTCGGCTTCGACGATGCCGGCGACTCGGCCTTGCCTGGCCCCGGCTTCTCGGCGCTCATCACGTCGCCGCGCCTGGCCGTCGCGCATCTCGGTCTGGGCGACGTCCCAGGAGCCGCCGCGATCGTCGCCGGCTCGGCACGCATGACGACCGTCGAGCACCTCGTTCTCTGGAGAGTCGAGGATGACGAGCTCGCGTCCCTCATCGCGTCTCCCTACCTGACCGCGCTGCGCCACCTGCGCCTACGGAGCTGCAATCTTTCGAGCACGACCCTCACCGGGTTTGGACGGTCTCAGCTTCTTGGCGCACTCGAGTCCCTGACCCTGAGCAACGAGCTCACGGCGTCGCAGCAAGGTCTCGTCGCTCGGCGCCTGCCGCGCCTGCGCGAGCTCCGTCTGGAGGTCAACCACACGACCGCGGACAGCCTCGGCCGCGCCGACTTGCCCAACCTCACCGAGCTACACCTCGACTTCGACGCAACGGCCATGAGTCAGGATGAGGAGGTCGAGGGAACCGATCTGGATGCTGTCATCGCCGCGCTCGTGAGCGCGAAGGGCATGCCGCGCCTGACAGAAGTCGTCACGTCAGCTGTTTCGCCCGAACACATGGCCAGGCTCGTCGGCCGCTTCGGTGCGGGATTCCGGACCCAGGAGTATTCGCTGACTGGCTCGGTCCGGGAGCGTTGAATCGCGATCCGGAGCTGCTCCGTCAGGCGTCAGGGGCCGCCGGCTCCCTCCGCGGCGAGCCGTAGCTTCGCACTCGTTTCCGCGCACCGCGGCGGGCTCGCGGAGGGCCCAGAGCGCGGAGGACAGGATGAGGGAGTCGGTATGACGCTGGCCCACGATCGCCTCGAGGCATCGGGCCAGGGTGTGGATGTGTCGCGAGCGCCAGGCCGCAGCGTCTCGCACGGCATGCTCGCCGACGAAAGGGGCTCCCGTGATGGAGGCGGCGAAATAGTCGGTGAGCCCTTCGTCGATGGCGCCAGGCGAGCCATCGGTCCCGACGGCATCGAGCCGCCAGGGGCTCCGTGGGCGGAAGGGCGCCAGGAGCGCATGGGTCACCTCGTGCTCGATGGTGGCTCCGTCATGGGCCACGTTCACGCTGGGGCCCTCCCGACCCAGATGGTGTCGTGCGCGTGCGCCTCGCTGGTCCGAGCCCTGGCGGGGCCTCGCGGTGAAGTGGCCCCTCGCGTCGGTCCGGGAGGCGCCCGCCGTGCCCTTGCTGGATGAGAAGCGGTGAGGAATCACGTTGCACATAGACAATTGAACGAGCCTCCGGAGGGGCATCTCGGCATCAAAAAGGCCGACGCCTCGCGGCAAAGCCTTCCATGTCGACAATGCTTGACTTCCCATGGAGAGAATTGTTCTATTTTCAAATGCTGAATCAAACCACTGAGTATCAATCCTGTATCCAGAGTTCGGAGAAGGTGTCCTGGCGTCTTGATGAGCTGTTGCCCAAAGACACCGTCCTGGATTTCAGTCGTCGGTTCCTCTCGAATGAGCTGACGGGCGCGGAGGCCATTCCCTTCCTGAACGCCGAGGAGCGGCTGATGCTGAATCACATCCGCTCCAACAGCTATGCGCACCTGTTCCTGTTCCTGGAGGAGTACGCGGTGGCCCTGGCCTCGCAGCGCGCCGGGCTGGAGTTGCACGGGAACGCGACGCACATGCGCGCGCTCCTGCGCTTCACAGAGGAGGAGCTGAAGCACCAGCAACTCTTCGCGCGCTTCACCAGCGCGTTCGCCCGGGGGTTCAAGGTCGTCCCCGCCCTGCTCGACAACCACGTCGAAGTGGCGCGGGCCATCATGGCGAAGTCGAACCTGGGGGTGCTTATCTTCAACCTGCACCTGGAGCTGATGACGCAGCAGCACTATCTGGAGACAATCCGGGGAAACAAGACCGAGACGTTGGATCCGCTGTTCTGCGACCTGCTCAAGCACCACTGGCTCGAAGAGGCGCAGCACACCCGGCTGGACTTCCTGGAGGCGCAGAAGATCCTCGCCCGGGAGCCTGACACCCTGGACGCGGCCCTCACGGAGTACGCGGAGCTGCTCCAGGCGCTGCGGGGGACGTTGAACGCCCAGCTCGCGTTGGATATCCAGACGCTGGAGAAGGCGGTGGGGCGCGCGTTCACCCCGGAGGAACACCAGCACCTGGCCGAGTCCCAGGAGCGTTCGTATGTCTGGGGGTTCATCGGAATGGGGATGAAGGCGCCCCTCTTCCTCTCACGCCTGCGCGCGCTCTCCCCCATGGCCGAGCAGCGCGTCCTGGAGCTGGCGCCGACGTACTACTGTGTGTGATTGAGGCGGGCTTCGGGACCACCGCCTCGCCGTGACGGTCCGGACGGACTTCCCCTCTTCCGAGGCTGGCGGTGGGAGAATAGGAAGGACAGGAGCCCTCTTGGGCGTAGCGGGCGGGAGCAGAGGGGGAGGTGAGGGATGCTGACGCTGAGCCCACGCACGCCGAGCCGGCGCAGAAGCCCTTCATCTCCAGCAGACACACGCCTGCCCTGCCGCTTTCTGGGCAACCCCAGGTGCTCCAGCATCGCTCTCACCCCTCCTGCGCCCTTCACGTACACCAACACCCGCCCCCTGCCTCCACACCTCAAGCACGCGAACACATCCAGGGAGAACGTCCTGCGCACCAGCCCGGCCCAGTCCAAACAGGGGGTGCGCTCCTTCCTGGGCTCCTCCACCGTCGCACCAAAGGCAGGGCTCTCCTCCTCCAGCACCGCCTCCGTTCCTGCCTGAGGGAGCGCCTTTCGAGCTGCAAGGCACGGTTTGGGGCTACGGCGGTGTTCCCCTATGGGGCTTTCCCGAGGCGGGACTACCAGGGTGACCTGTGCGGCACTCTCTTCATGTGGTTGTAGTGTCTCGCATTTCCTCGCCGCGCAGTCGGTTCCCCGTCGTCTTGTCAGACAGGAATGCCAGCATTCACCCCACTTGCCTTCCTTGGAGCGAGGCATGGGGGTGAAGAATGCGTGCTGGTCTCTGGATGCTGTGCGCCGTTTTCTTCGCCACGGGATGCGCTGGAGTTGAACCCTCGACTCGCAGGGGCACGCTCCTTCATCGCTCCTCACTCCTCGGGGAAGGGGGCACGGAGGCTCGGCACTCCCGAGGACAGAGGAGCGATGCGTTCGACGCGCTGCTTCGTGACGCGGGGATTGCGGACCGCGACGCGCGTCCCGTGGCTGGCAGTTCGCTCACGCCGACACACGCCGCGCGACTGTTGGAGGCACTGACGGGCAAGGACGTGACGCTGGGGCAGTTCCCGGCACGAGTCGCGGTGGGCTTCATGCTGCGCGAGGTGCTAGCCACGGGCGAAGTGCCGCGCGCCGAGCTGGTGCGGCGTGTGGAGCGCTTCACGCAACTGGCGGTCCTCCGTCCTGACGGTTGCCTCGCGTGGGTGCGCAGCGGGCAGACCCAGCAGCGCGTGGGCGTCGTGGAGTGGAAGGACGGTGCCTTTCGGGCGAGCCATTTCGAGCTGGGTGTCTTCTACTCGGGCAAGGGCGGTGTCTTCCGGCAGTTGAACGCACGGCTGGAGGAGACGAGAGGCGGCGCCTTCGCGGACGTCCACGACGATGCCGACTACGTGAGCCGCACGCTGGACGGAGCTGAAGAGGCGTTCGTCGGGCTGGCGATGGCGGTGGGGCAGTTCCTCTCCACGTCCCCAGCAGACAACCTCGCGGCGCTGCGACAGATGCCTGCCGCCGTGGCGGCGCTGCTGGCCTCGTCGCCTGAGTACCTGGAGAGCTTCCAGTACTTGACACGCGGCGAGCAGGTGCAGGCCGTCTCCAAGCTGGTGACGAACCTCATCGCCACATGGGGCACAGCGTCTGCCGCAACCCGCACACTGCAAGGTGCGACGTTTGTGACGGCCGAGGTGCCAGTGCTGTCGCTATCTGCCCAAGGCGCGCTCGTCATGGGGCGCGTCGCGGTGCCGGTGGGGCGAGCGGCGGCGGTACTGAGCGGTGGGCCTGGCGCGGCCATCATCCTCCATCGGGCGGGCACGGCGGCGAAGCAGGGGGGACCTTCCAAAGGGCCCGGACAGTGGGCGCCAGCCAAGGAGTCCATGTCCCCCCGTGCGCGGCGCTACCAGGAACAAATCACGGGCCACACTTCCGACGAGGCATACTGGGTCGGAGGAGTCGGCAGAGACAGCGGAGGAGTGAAGTTCGATGGGTACGAGAAGCGCGTGCTGCTGGAGGCGAAGGGACCGGGCTATGCGAACAAGTTCCTCGACAACCTCAAGCCGAAAATCTGGTTTGAAATGTCGGGAGCCAAGAGTCTCGTTGAGCAGGCGCGGAGGCAGCTTCGAGCCGCGAAGGGAACTGGAGCTTCGATCCGGTGGCTCATCGCAGAGGAGAAGACGGCCGAAGCCATCCGACTGCTGTTCCAGAAAGAGAAAATCTATGGCATCGACGTGGTCCATGTCGCAGCCCAATAGGTATGGTGCCAATGCCACAGGGCCTACACCATGAGTGAGACGTACTTTGCCGGAGCATACTGGGGGGCACGAAAGGAGACTGCGGAGGAGTGCGCCCGACGTGCAGAGGCATTCTTCTCCACCCTCCGGGAGGTTGATTCGTCATTCTCCAACTGGTTCCAGCAAGGCAAGTCGCGCAAGGACGCGCTCAAGCGTCCAATCGAACCGTCTCGCACTTCGCTGGAAGAGATTGTCCGCCGAGGCCGGGATCGTGTGTTCGAGGATCTGGGATTCCGCTTCAGCGCTTGGAACGGTGCGCACGATGACCATGACGGAAGCTCCTTCAACGTGACGTGTGGCGGGTTTACAGACGTGGTGTGCAACAGTTGTGTGTTCGACCTTCCAAGCCAGGGACCAAATGCCGAACGCGTTTTGACTTCAAAAGTCGTCTCTCATCTTGTGCGGAGCATGGCTATTGCGTGGGAGCCCGACTCGGCTGTCGGCATGTCGTCTTCCCATCTTCAGATGGTCGACAAGGGCATCCCCTTTGCTGTCCTTCCTGGGTGGGTGACGTACCTCGCGCAACATCGAGGCACGGTGCCGCCCCTTCCCGCTCCGGTGCGTGTAGAGTCAGTGGGGGACAAGGGCACGCTGATTGTCCTGACCCCCGAGCGCTTCACTGTGAGCAATCCGGAGCATGTGGCTTTGGCCGAGCGGGTGCATGATCTGCTGGACCGAGCGGAGATGTTGAAGCCGCTCCAAGCCCAACCGTAGGAATACGAGGGACCGAGTCGTTCGTCGCTCGGCCCCTCTACTCCTCCTGGAGCCTTGCGCTGGCAGGCCCCACCATGTTGTGCGTATGTCGCATGAACCTGCGGAACGCGCTGGAACATGGCGGGACGACAGGGGACGCGGAGGGATAACGAAGTTGAGTTGTTCCGGACGGTTACGAGGTAAGGGCGCGATTCTGCTGGGTCTTCGCGCCGTCCAGACGAGGGTTCGATTCGCTCCGCCTCCACTGGAAAGGGCTCGTAATCCTCAGGGGTTTTCGAGCCTTTTTCTTTTCACCCCGCGGCCGTTCCCCTGCATTTCCCCACGCCAGCAACAGCGTATCGAGGAGTTGGACCGCGTCCCACTGCCACGGACTTGATTCTCTCGTGTCGTGCGTCAGGTGTGGTGGTGCAGGCTCTCAACCAGGTACGGGTCTCCCACGGGCAACATCGGCGAAGTCCTCACCGCCCGAGTCACCGCCAGCGTGAACAGCGCCCCCACCCCAACCAACCCCGCCAGCTCATACACCCCCACCGTCAACCCCTCCGGCTGGTGCACAGGCGCCACCATCAACTGCAAATCCAACCAGCGCCCCACCAGCAGCACTCCCGCCACGCGCAGCAGGTGGTTCGGGTTCATCTTCGCGGGACGCGGCAACAACAACACGAACGGCAGCGCCCAGTTCAACACCACATTCGCGTAGAACGGCACCTCCCAACCGCCGTGCATGCGCGCGATGAAGTAGACCGTTTCCTCCGGAATGTTCGCGTACCAGATGAGCATGAACTGCGAGAACCAGAGGTATGCCCATAGCGTGGCGAACCCGAACATCAGCTTGCCCAGGTCATGCAGATGGCTGGAGTTGAGCCGAGGCAGCGCCCCCGCCCGGTGCAGCAGCACCGCCACCACGGTGATTGCACACACGCTGGAGCTCAAGAGCCCCGCCACGTTGTAGAGCGCGTAGATGGTGCTGAACCAGTGCGGCTCCAGGCTCATCAGCCAATCGAACGCCGCCAGACAGAAGGTCAGCGAGAAGAGCACCAGGAACACCGCCGACACCGTCACGTTCTTCCGGGTCAACGGCTCGCCGTGCTCCACGTCCTGCCGCAGCGAGTTGCGCCGCAACATCCACGTGAAGCCCACCCACACCGCCAACATCACCCCCATCCGAATCGCGAAGAAGGGAACGTTGAGGAAGGCCGCCTTCTCATGCAGCAGGTGGTCCGTCTCCATCACCCCCGGCTTCGCCCAGGGGTACAGCGTCGTGACGAACGGCAGCAGTGCCAGCATCGTCGCAGCGCCCCAGGGCACATAGGACGCGAACGCCTCTGGGATGCGCTTGAAGACGGTGAACCACCCCGCGTTCGCCACATACATCAGCGCGAGGAACACCGCTCCGCCCAATCCCAGGCACAGGAAATAGAAGCCGCTCGTCAACAGGCTGGTCAGCGCACGCTCCGGGGCCTGCACCAGCCCCAGCACGAGCACCCCCAACCCCGCCCCCGCCGCCACCTGCGCGGCGCGATGGAAGACGGGCGAGACGGCGAAGCCACCCCGCGATTCGGTGGCGGCTGCTTCGACGGGGGCGCTCATGGCGTCTCCTTGCGCGCCGTGCGCGCGGGGTTCTGGAGCGTGCGGAGATAGTGGACCAGCTTCCACCGGTCCTCCGGCGCCACCTGCGAGCCGTGGGCCGGCATCAATCCCTGCCCATGGGTGATGATGTGGAAGATGCGTCCATCCGGAAGCCCCACCGCGTGCTCCGCCAGCAGCGAGGGCGGCATCGGGAAGCGCGCCGTCACCGGGCCATCCCCCAACCCTCCCGAGCCATGGCACGGCGCGCAGTAGCACTGGAACGCCGTCTGGCCTCGCGCCACCACCTCGGGCGACGAAGGATACGGATTGAGCAACTCGCTCCCCGCGCGCTCGGCTGCCTCCGGGCCGGCTGCCAGGTGCAGCGGCAGGTGGCCCCGAGGCACCGTGCCCTTCGCCGGAGTCAGCAGCGTCTTGCCGTCCCCTGTGTTCGGGTTGGGCGCGAAGCTGTCATAGGGCACCGAGGCCACCATGTCCGGCGCGTACTCGAAGTTCGGCCGTGTCTCGTCCTGCTCACAGCCCCCGACGGCCAGGCCCAGCGCCGCCAGTCCCACCCAGGTCCTCCTCACGGCCCCACCTCCTTCAAGTCCGTGGCCACCGCGCCATGACGGCGCAGCAGGTCCTCGGCCGCCTCCAGCGACTCCGGGGACTGGCGCGGCGCGATGACGATGGCGAACCGGTCATCCGTCACGCGGGGCAACGTCTGGCGCTTGTTCCCCGGAAACAGCCGGGCCCGCACCAGGAACGCCGCCACCGTGCTCAACGCGGCGAACAACACCGTCAGCTCGAACGTCACCGGGATGAAGGCAGGGAACGAGTTGAACGGCTTGCCTCCCACGTTGAGCGGCCAGCTCACCACGCTGGTGTAGATCTGCAGCGACAGGGCCAGCGTGCAGCCCAAGAGCCCCGCCCCGAAGCACACCCACGTGAGCCGACTGGGCTTGAGCCCCATCGCGTCATCCAGGCCGTGCACCGCGTAGGGTGTGTACACGTCACGCAAGTCATGTCCCGCCTCGCGCACCGCGCGGGTCGCGTCGAGGACCTGCGCCTCGTGCTCGAAATAGCCGATGAGGACCGGGGCGCTCATACGGGGACGTCCTTCCGGGTGGCGATGGCCAGCGGCGGGTTGAGGCGGGGCGACGAGGGCTCCGCCGACACGTCCCGCGCGGGGACATGCGTGGGGGGATGCGCCTCTGCGTGCTCGTGAGGGCCCCTGGCGAAGCCCAGGACGCTCTTCACCTCGCCGATGGAGATGATGGGCAGCACGCGGACGAAGAGCAGGAACAGGGTGAAGAAGAGGCCGAACGTCCCGATGAAGGTCCCCACCTCCACCATCGTCGGCGTGTACATGGACCAGCTGCTGGGCAGGAAGTCACGGTGCAGGCTGGTGACGATGATGACGAAGCGCTCGAACCACATGCCCACGTTGATGACCAACGACAGGGCGAAGATGGCCGCGGGCGACGTACGAATCTTCTTGAACCAGAACAGGTGCGGCGACACCACGTTGCACGTCACCATGATCCAATAGGCCCACGCGTAGGGCCCGAAGGCGCGGTTCATGAAAGCGAAGCGCTCGTACGGATTACCCGAGTACCAGGCGATGAAGAACTCCGTCGCGTACGCCAACGAGACGATGCCCCCGGTGACGATGATGACCTTCGTCATGTTCTCCAGGTGGCGCAGCGTAATCAGGTGCTCGTAGCCCAGCACCACGCGGGTGATGATCATCAGCGTCAGCACCATCGCGAAGCCGCTGAACACCGCGCCGGCCACGAAGTACGGCGGGAAGATGGTGGTGTGCCATCCGGGAATCACCGACGTGGCGAAGTCCATCGAGACGATGGTGTGCACGCTGAGCACCAGCGGCGTCGCCAGTCCCGCGAGCAGCAGGTACACCGTCTCGTAACGGCTCCACGTCCGGTGCGAGCCCGTCCACCCCAGCGACAGCACCTTGAAGACGGCCTTCTTCACGCCCGCCTTCAGCCTGTCACGCACGGTGGCCAGGTCCGGAATCAGGCCCACGTACCAGAACACCGCCGACACCGTGAAGTACGTGGAGATGGCGAACACGTCCCACAAGAGCGGCGAGCGGAAGTTCACCCAGAGGCTGCCGCGTGTATTGGGATATGGCAGCACCCAGAAGGCCAGCCACGGCCGGCCCATGTGGATGACGGGGAAGAGCGCCGCGCACATGACCGCGAACAGCGTCATCGCCTCCGCCGCGCGGTTGATGCTGGTGCGCCACTTCTGCCGGAAGAGGAAGAGGATGGCGGAGATGAGCGTGCCCGCGTGGCCAATGCCTACCCAGAACACGAAGTTGGTGATGTCGAAGGCCCAGCCGATGGTCTTGTTCAATCCCCATACGCCGATGCCAGTGCCCACCTGGTACGCGACGATTCCCGCGCCCGTGCCCAACACGGACACCGCTATCGCGAATGCCGCCCACCACTTCCACGTGGGCGCACGCTCCATGGGCGCGCAGATCTCCTCGGTGAGCTGGCCCAGGGTGCGCGGCTCGGTGACCAGCGGCACGCGCAGCGGGGACAGGTGCTGTTGGCTCATGTTCCGCTTCCCGACCCGGTGTTCCGGATCTTCGTGAGGTAGGTGATGGACGGCCCGATGTTCAGCTCCTCCAGCAGCCGGAACGCGCGCCCGTCCTTCGCCAGCTTCGCCACGCGGCTGCTCGGGTCATTCACGTCCCCGAAGTGGATGGCCTTCGCGGGGCAGCTCTGCTGACAGGCCGTCTGGATGTCGCCGTCCTTCAGCGCGCGGCCCTCGCGAGCCGCCGCCGCCTTGCCCTCCTGGACACGTTGCACGCAGAGCGAGCACTTCTCCATGACGCCCCGGCTGCGCACCACCACGTCCGGGTTGAGCACCATCCGCTCCAGCGGCTCGTCGTGCGGATAGTCGAACCAGTTGAAGCGGCGCACCTTGGTAGGGCAGTTGTTCGCGCAGTAGCGAGTGCCCACGCAGCGGTTGTAGACCTGCTGGTTGAGCCCCTCGCTGGAGTGCACCGTCGCGAGCACCGGGCACACCGTCTCGCACGGCGCGTTCTCGCAGTGCTGGCACATCATCGGCTGGTGCACCACCTGCGGGTTCGCCTCGTCGCCCTGGTAGTAACGGTCGATGCGCATCCAGTGCATCTCGCGCTGCCGCAGCACCTCGTCGCGCCCCACGCTGGGGATGTTGTTCTCCGCCTGGCACGACACCACGCACGCCGAGCAGCCCGTGCACGCGCTCAGGTCCACCGCCAGCGCCCACCGGTGGCCCTTGTACTCATGGCCGGACCAGATGGAGAGCGGGTGCGCTCCGTTGCCGCCATGCCCGCCGTGCGCCTCGTTGCCCGCGCGCGGGTTCGCCAGGAACGCGGCCAGCTCCGCCTCGCGCACGTGCGGCCGGCCCTCCAGTCGCGAGTGCGTCTGCGTGAGCGCCAGCTTCTGCTTCTCGCCCGTGCCCACCACCGTCGCTCCTGGCACCGAGCGCCGCACGCGCCCCTCCACCACCGCCGCCAGCGGGAAGACATTCGTTCCCACGCCGTCGCCGATGCGCCCCGCCCTCGTCCTGCCGTAGCCCACCGCCACACCGAGCACGGACGGGTGCGTCCCCGCCTGCACCAGCACGGGCAGGGACAGCGACTCGCCGCCCACACGCACCCGCACCACGTCTCCGTCGCGCAGGCCCAGCTCCTTCGCTCGCGAGGGCGCGATGAGCGCGGGGTTGCCCCAGGTGGCCTTGGTGATGGGGTCCGGCACCTCGTGCAGCCAGGCATTGTTCGCGGGCGCGCCGTCGCGCAGCGCCACCGAGGGGAACAGCACCAGCTCCCACTCCACGGACGGACGGGCCACCGCGCCCAGCACCTTCGCCAGTCCCTCCTCGCGGAAGGACAGCGGCACCGTGGGAGCCGGAGGCAGCGTCACGACACCTCGGCGGACCGCGTCGTCCCAGAAGGCACCGAAGGACGTCCCCACCTGAGTGACATGCGGGAAGACCTCCACCTCCCACCGGGCTCGCAGGAAGTCATGGTGCGACACGGGGGCGTCCGCCCACTTCAGCAACGACTCCACCGCGTCCCGGGTGTCGTGCAGCGGCGCCACCGCGGGCTGGCGCAGCGAGAGCACGCCTCGACGCGGCTCCGCGTCTCCCCACGACTCCAGCGGCGTGGAGGCCGGGGCATGAAGCCGCGACAAGATGGCCGTCTCGTCCATCCGGTCATTGAGCGACACGGTGAGCCGTACGGCCTTGAGCAGGGCCCCCAGGGCCGCTCCGCGCGGGTCCGAATGGGCGGGGTTGACGCCGAGGAAAAGCACCGCGCCCACTCCGCCCGCGCCCAGCTCGGTCAGCAGCTCGCCGTAGGACAGGGCCTGCTCGTCCAGCGCCACGCCCTCGGTGGGCAGCACCGTGGTGCCTTCGTTGCCGAGCAACACGTTCGCGGTCGCGGCCAGCACCTGCGCCGCCACCTCGTCACCACCACACACCACCAGCGACTCCGTGCGGTGCGACCACAGGGCATCGGCCAGCTCGTCCAGCGCGGCCGGCTCCAGTCGCGAGGCAGGCAGCTCCTTGAGCCCCGGGACAGCACGCCCGGCCTTCACCGCGAGCCGGCGCACCACGTCGCCCAGAACGAGCGTCACCTCGGAGGGCGCTACCGCGAAGCGCCGGTCGGCGGCGGCTCCCGTGAGCGTCATCACCGGTTCAATCTGGTAGTGCCGCGCCATCGACCGTCGCCCGGCCGCGTCTCGCGCTTCGGTGTACTGGCGCGTGAAGGCCACCGGCGACACCCACGTGCCCAGGAAGTCGGCGCCGAAGCTGGCGATGACCCGGGCCCGGTCGAAGCGGTAGTCGGGCACCACTCGCGCGCCGTGCGTGAGGCGCCAGGCATCACCGATGGCGGCGAGCTCGCCCAGCGGCTCGTAGCGCACGGTGCGCGACAGCGGGTGCGCGGCCAGGAAGCGCTTCACTCCGGCCTCGGCCGTGGGCCCCATCACCCACGGCAGCACCAGCCGGATGGACTTGCCCTCCTCGGCCACCTTGAGCAGCCCGGCCTTCACCTCCGCGTCCAGGTCCGTCCAGGGCACTCGATGGCTGTCGCGTGAAGGGAAGCGGGCGCGGCTCGCGTCGTAGAGCGAGAGCACGGAGGCCTGCCCCACCGCGCACACGCCGCCGCGCGACACGGGGTGCTCGTCGTTGCCCTCCACCTTGATGGGACGTCCATCGCGCGTCTTCAACAGCAGCCCGCAGCGGGCGGAGCAGCCCTCGCAGGTGGAGGCGTACCAGAGCGCGGTGCCCGGAATGACCTCGTCCGGCCGGGACACGTAGGGGATGAGCTTCTGCACCGGAGCGCGCTGGCACGCCACCATGGCCGCCGCGGCGCTCAGGCCCATCATCTTGAAGAAGTCGCGACGGCTGCTCGCGTCCGGTGGCGTGGCGGCGACGCCCACCGGGAGCTCCTCGGCGAACTCGTCGCGCGACTGCTCGAGCCACGCGGCGTCGGTGGCCTGCTCGGCCAGGCTCTGCCAGTACTTGGGAAGGGGGTCGGACATGGCGAGAGGTCCTCAGCGGTGGCAGCCCGAGCAATCCGAGGGCGGCCGGAGGATGCGGGGGGATTTCGATGGCTCGGGAAGGGGCGTGCCGGAGGTGAGGGCCAGCAGCTCTCCCGCGCGCGGTGCGGACGGCGTCGGCGCGGACAGGCCTTCCGCCGACATCTTGCGGTGACAGTCCAGGCACCAGCCCATGGTCATGGGCTCCACCTGCTCCACGCGCACCATCTCCTGGACCTGGCCGTGGCACGTCTGGCACTTCAGGCCCGCGGTGACGTGGCTCGCGTGGTTGAAGAAGGCGTGGTCCGGCAGGTGGTGGACCCGCACCCACGCGATGGGCGCATTCGACGCCACCGCCGCCGCCACCTTCTGGATCTCCGGCGAGTCCTTCTTCACTTGCGTGTGGCAGTTCATGCACACGCTGGCGGAGGGCACTCCCGCGTGGCGACTGCGCTCGGCGCCCACGTGACAGTACTGACAATCGAGTTCGTACTGGCCCGCGTGGACGGCGTGGGAGAAGGCCACCGGCTGCGCGGGCATGTGGCCCTGCTGGTTGTTCACCGGCCCACTGCATCCACCCAGGCTCAGCGCGCAGAGCGCACCGACGTACCCCAGGGCACGGAAGGAAACGTGGCTCATGGCGTCTCCTCGCGAGGCGTGGCGAGCAGCCCAGGCTCGACAGACTCGGGCGCATGCACTGGCGCCGGCACCTGGCTCATCCGGAAGAAGGGAGCCAGCGCCAGTAGGGCGAAGCCCGCGAGCAGGTGGACCTGGAAGACGAGCGGCGCGCTCTGAATCAGCGTCGAGTCCGGCTGCACGGCCAGCACCGAGCGCAGGTACGGCACCGTCACATGCACGTACCAGGCGGAGCTCCAGCGCAACGACACCGCCACGTACACGCCCGTGAGCACGTGGGCGAACACCAGCCCCAGGGCGACCGCCGAGCCCCACTGGCCCTCGCGCGCCCGGCGCAGGGTCAGCGAGAACAGCCCCCAGCCCAGCAGCAACGCGCCGATGAGGCTCACCGACTCCAGCGCGAACAGCCGCGACGGCGAGGCGTTGAAGGCCTGCATCGCACGCGGCGCCGCGAAGCCCAGCAGGTGGTTGAGCGCGACGACGGCCGCTCCCGCCAGCACGGCCCGTCCCGCTGGCGTCCAGGGGGAGTTCGGCGCGGGCGTCTCACGCAGGGTCAGCCTGCGGATGATGCCCGCGAGCGCGATGCCCGCCGCCAGGTACGGAAAGAAGGAGAAGAGGACGGAGTCGCTCACGAGTGACCTCGCGCGGACGGCGTGGTGAAGACCACTCCGATGAAGCCCAGCGCCGCGACCAGGCCAACGACGCCCAGGTAGAAGAAGTCGCGGTCCGCGCGCGGACGGCTGCCATCCCGCGAGGCGTCCGCGAGGTAGGCCTTGAGGGCGTACTGCTCCTCCTCGACGAGCGGCGCCTTCGCGTACAGCGCGCCCATCATCGGCCCCTCCAGCTTCACGAGCGCAGGCCGCATCCCCTTCTCGCCCAGGCGCGCGAAGGCGAAGGTGAGGTTGGGCCCCAGCGTGCCGCCACCAGCGAGGCCCAGGCCGCGCACGTCATGGCAGCCGATACAGGCGGCGCCTCCGTTGGTCAGCGGCTCGGTGCCCTCGAAGAGGCGACGGCCCCGTGCGACTTCCTCCGGCGTGGCGTCCGTGCCCATCTTCTCCGCGGGCGAGGGCTTGCAGCCGCCCTTCCCCTTTTGAGTGCACTCCCGGAAGTAGGCGAAGAGGCTGGCGCGCTCCGCGTCGGACAGCGCCTGGTCCGGCATGCGCACGCCGTTGAACTTCGTGAGCAGCTCGCCCGCGACGGGGTCTCCCGTGTCGATGAGCGAGCCCGGGCTCTTGATGAAGCGGGTGAGCCACGCCTCATCGCGACGCTCCAGCACTCCGTGCAGGTCCGGGCCAATCCGGTCACCCTCGCCCACGGAGTGGCAGGTGGCGCAGCGCTGGGTGAAGAGCTGCGCACCCTGTCGAGACGCCTGCGCCAGCGCGGTCGGCGCGGCCAGCACGGCCAGGAGCGGAATGATGGGGACGAGCGTTCGCTCCTGAGGCGGCCGTCCTCCCAGCACACGTGTCCGCATTGCTGCGTGCCCCTCCTCACGGGGAAGCCGAGCTCATTGCTCGGCACACGCGGACTCAGTGCAACCAGGAGGCCAGGGAGCTCACCAGCTCACGACCTCATGGAGCGCCGGAAATCGTGAGAAGGGAGCGCAGCATTTGCGCCGCGCGGCGCGAGCGGACGCAGCGTTTGCCAGGGCACGAAGGCGAGCAGGAGCAGGTCCTCGCAGCCATCACGATGGCGTGCCCGGCCCAGCGCGAGACCTCACGAGCCCCAAGAACAGGAAGGGGCTCGCGCTACCGCGCAGGAGGGGCTGAAGCGCAGCCCTGCTCGACGCTGAGCGCACCGCGGACTCTCCAGCGGTGACTTTACGGGCTACACGAAGCCGCGCGGGGAGCGAGCTGCTCCACCCGCGCGGCACAGCTCACATCGCGGTGGTGGTGAACACGCCGCGGCCGATGGCCATGATGCCACCGATGATGAACACGATGGCGAGCCCCACGCCCGCCAGCGGCAGCGCGTAGCCCGGCTGCGCACGACGGCGGTTCACCGAGAGGAGCACCTGCGCGACGACGGCCGCCAGCACCATCAACACGATGTGGCCGATGAGGGCCGGGTAGTAGAAGCGCGTCACCAGCACGAGGATGCCGAGCAGCACCTGGAGGTGCAGCAGCCCCGCGAAGGAAGCGCCGAGGATGCGCCCGCCCTTGTCGAACGGGCGCTTCGTGGCGAACCCGTAGGCGAAGTAGGCGATGGCCAGCACGCCCGCGAGCAGCACCAGATAGCGAAGCCCTGAGTGGGCGTAGAAGAACATTCGGTCCATGGGGCTCGCGGTTTATCAACGCACGGGGTGGGACGCACGTTTCAAGACGGATCCGGCTCGGGCGTCTTCTTCGTGCTGGGGGGAAGCGGCGGCGCGGCGATGTGCTCCCGGGGCGGCAGCTCGCCCGTGAGGCTCTGGAGGAAGGCCACCAGGTCATCCACCTCCCCGTCCGTCAGCGTCCGCGCCAGCTGGTGCTTCGCCATCAGCCGCACCATCGTCGGCAGGTCCTTCACGCTGCCGTCGTGCAGGTACGGCCCCGTCCGGTCGATGTCCCGCAGCGTGGGCACCCGGAACTTGCCCCGGTCGTCCTCGTTCTTCGTCGCGTCGAACCGCCCCGCGTCCGTCAGCCCCGGGTAGTCCTCCAGCAGCCCGAGCTTCTGGAACGACATGCCCCCCACCGCCGGGCCGTTGTGGCACGTGGTGCAGCCCGTGAGGGCGAAGAGCTGGAGCCCGCGCAGCTCCGGCTCGTTGAGCGCGGCGTGCTCTCCCGCCAGGAAGCGGTCGAAGCGCGACGTCGTCGTGAGCCCTCGCTCGAAGGCGGCGATGGCGCGCGCGGCGTTCGTCAGCGACACCGACTTCTTCTCTCCGGGAAATGCCTCACGGAAGCGCGTGACGTACTCAGGGATGGAGGAGAGCGTGGCCACCACGCGCCGCTCGTCGGGCATGGCCATCTCCACCGGGTTCAGGATGGGACCGGAGGCCTGCGCCTCCAGCGTGTCGGCGCGGCCGTCCCAGAACTGCGCGATGTGCCCCGCCGCGTTGTAGACGGTGGGCGAGTTGCGCGTGCCCTTCTGCCCCCGGTGCCCGTCCGACAGCGCCTTGTTGTCCACGCCGTAGGTGTCCAGGCCGTGGCAGGTGTTGCAGGAGACGTCGTGGTTCTTCGACAGGCGCGGCTCGAAGAAGAGCATGCGGCCCAGCGCCACCTGCGCCTCGGTGTCCTTGGGCGCGGGCTTCGCGTCCTTCGCCGGAGGAAACGGGCGGAAGAAGTGCGCGAGCTGGTCGGGCGTCAGCGGCTTCGGCGCGCGCGGCTTCGGCGTGGCGGCCTGCTCCACCGGAGGCGTGGGCGCCGACGCGACCTCCTGCTTCCGCTCGCACGCCGTGAGCCCACCCGCGCCGAGCGAGGTCAACGTGAGCAGCGTCAGGAACCGGTTGCGCGACATGAGGCACTCCAGGGGCGTGGACCGGAGCGGCACGCTAGCAGTCCCGCTCCGCCATGTTGCCCGCGTCTTGATGACGCACCCCACGTCCCCTTTCAGCGTCCATCAGCCTCGGCGACGGCAGCCGCCCCTCCGCTCCCCTGCTCCACGGACATGCGGGCCTGGGCTGCGCGGCCACGGGCCAGCGGCTACCTCCTGAAGACGGAACTTTGCCTTCGCCAGGGCACCCGCCGACCTCCGCTCAGCGCCCTCGCAGCGGCGCATCCGCGGTGTGCCGCGAGGTCGACGTGCCTGGCCCCGAAGACGACGAGGAGGATGGATGCGGGATGAACGCGCTGGAGAGACGGACGAGACGCGCGAGGACGTCGACGTGCTCGTCTGTCGCAAGTGCCTGATGCGCCGCGGCGCCAGGTCCGGTGGCATCGAGTTGCCCCGCTGGCTCCAACGCTCGCTGAGCGAGCGAGGGCTCTCCGACACCGTCCACGTCATGCCCACCGGCTGCTTGCGGCAGTGCCCTCGAGGACAGGTCACCGTGCTCGTCACCGGCGGAGACCCGCGACAAGGCAGCGCCCTGATGACGGTGGATCCGCTCATGGAGCGCGAGAAGCTGCTGCGACTCATCGAAGCGCGCGCGCGTCCCGACGAGGACCTCCTGTCGTCCGAGCCCGCCTCCGAGCCCGCCCCCGAGCGCACCGGGGACGAACACGACGAGCGGAACATCCCGTCGTAGAGACGCGTCGGACGCCGCGCGCGCGGGAGGCCCGAAGACGAGCCGGTCGACGAGCCACGCCACGCCCAGCCCTGTCGCCGTCCCCGCCGCGTCCCACGCCAGGTCCTTGAGCGAGAAGGTCGTCCCACGCCCCAGGTCGTACAACTCCTTGCCCACTCCCACCCCGAGCGCCAGTCCAGCGCCCGTCAGGAGGCGCGCCTCGGGCGGCTCGAAGAGGAGCGCACCGGCGCCGTAGCCCACGCCCGCCAGGACGAAGCACGCCGCGAAGTGCTTCGGCTTGTCGGGGCCCAGCCAGTCATCTCCGGACGCGGCCCTCGCCGTCGATGGCGTGGTGGACAGGAGCAGCAGCGGGGCGAGCAGGCTCAGAGAGGAGGTCCGCATGCCCAGGGATGTAGCACCCCACGGACCGTCCAGGTGGCCCGCCCGGAGTGTGGAAGCGGCCTCCCGCAATCGCGCGTTTTCGAGACGCGGCCCCTGGGTCGTCCTATGCTCCAGGTCGCGTGAAACGACTCGGTCCCTCGTTCACCTTCCAGCAGCAATCGACCCGGCACCCCGGGCTCGATGGTGCTCGCGGCCTCGCGGTCCTCGCCATGGTGCTGGGACATACGCTGGACGCGCTGCTCTCACCCGAGGCTCGCCAACTGCCCTGGGTGCAGCACTACTGGACCTTTCGCGGAATCACCGCGCCCCTCTTCCTCCTGGTGAGTGGCTGGGCCGTCATCGCCGCCCTGGGCACCAAGCCCAACGCAGCGCGCGACACACTCGGTCGCCGCATCCGCCGCTCTCTGTTGCTGTTGTTCCTGGGCTACTTCCTGCACTGGCCCGGCTGGCCGGTGGTGCATGACCTGGGCTGGACGGACGCCATGCTGTCGCGCGTCTTCGCCTTCGATGCGCTCCAGTGCATCGGCTTCGCGCTGCTCCTGGGCTCGGTGCTGCTCGCGCTCGTGCCCGCGCGCGGAGGCCGTCCGCTCGTCCTGCTCACCCTGGCCGTGGCGATTCCCCTGGCGAGCGCGACGATGTGGCGGCTGGGCGTGGGGCTGCCCATGCCGGTGCAGCAGTTCCTGGGCAGTGGCGAGGGCAGTCGCTTCCCCTTCTTCCCCTGGGCGGGCTTCTTCTTCGCGGGCGCCTTCGCCGCCTATGCGCTGCACCTCTTGAAGCCGGGCTGGCCACAGGGGCTGGCGCTGCTCGCGCTGGGCGCGGGGCTGCTCGGGCTCACGCGCCTGACGACCGCCGACTGGGGCCCCGCCAGCGCGTGGCTGGTGGCCTATCGCGTGGGTCAGGGACTCTTCGTCCTCGGCGTGGTGAACCTGGCCCCCGTCCGGCTCAGCGGGCTCCTGGCGCCGCTCGGCCGGCTGTCGCTGTGGGTCTACGTGCTGCACCTGCCCATCGTGTACGGGTGGGCGGATATCGGCGGCCTCTCCGGCCACGTGGGCCCCATCCTCGGGGTCCCCGCCGCGGTGGGTGTGGGACTGGCCCTGCTGCTGACCTGCGCTGGCGTGGCCCGGCTCGGCCGCTGGCTGCTGGACCAGGCCCGCCCCTGGCGCGCGGGCTCCACCACGCTCAAGGCCAGCCTCGGCAGCAGCACGCGGATGAGCCCTCGGGCCTGAAGCTCCGCGAGGCCGCGCGCGGCGTCAGTGTCGCGGCTCGTCCTCGGTGAACTCCGCGTCCACCTCGGACTTGGACGCACCGGAGCGCATGCGCGCGGACGGGCTCGCGGCGTCCTCCGTCCACGCCTCGGGGAACGGAGTCCGCGAGACAGTCTCGTCGGGAAACGGCCCTGGAAAGCCCATGCCACCGAGGGTGGTGACGCGCAGCGAGCCGTCGCGCATGCGGCGCTCCACGGCGCGGCGCAGGCGCGCCGTCACGAAGTGCCTCACGGGGGGCAGCAGCAGCGACAGACCCACCACGTCGGTGATGACGCCGGGAATCACCAGCAGCACGCCGCCGAGCATCACCAGCGCGCCGCTGAACAGCCCCTCCTCGGGGACCTGCTTTCGGGCCAGGGCGTCTCGCCAGCGGCGCATCACCCTGCCGCCCTCACGACGGGCGAGCCAGGAGCCCACCACGCCCGTCAGCAGCACCAGGGCCAGCGTCGGCATGAAGCCCACCTCGCGGCCAATGACGACCAGCAGGTACAGCTCCACGAAGGGAACGATGAGCGCGAGCAGGAAGTACTTGAACACCCCCGCAATCTAACGCCGAGCGCTCCCTCGCGCCGGACAACCCCGCGGGCCAGGAGGCGCCTCCCCGCCCGCCCGGCCTACCATCCGCCGAGGCTCCCCAGCATCGAGCTGACGAGCATGTACAAGAAGACGAAGGCGCCAATGGCGATGAGGAAGAACTTCGCGCCCGGCTGGAAGCCCCTGGGCCCTTCCGTCGTCAGCGGCGTGTACGTCGCGGAGCCCATCGTCTCGGACGCCCCGGAGGAGCCGCCCGCGTAGCGCACCGTGCGCATGTACTGGTCCGCCACCATGCCTTCGTCGGAAGCCACCAACGAGCGGCCCAGCTGCGGGTCCACGAGCCGGGCCCCCGCCTTGGAGGCCAGCCGGGCGGCCTCGACCACCACCTCGCGCACCAGGTCCGAGCGCTCGGCCAAGGGGATTCGCAGCTCGGTGGCCACGACCCGCCCGCCCTCGCGCAGCACTCCCACCTCCACGTCTCCGTTCTGGAAGTGCCAGAGGCGGTTTCCATCCGGACGGACGGTCACCCGCTTCTCCGAGAGGAGGTCATCCACCCGCGCCGCCTCGTAAGGCGTGCCCGGCGTCATCGTCTGTAGGAGCAACTCGTATCTCACGCGGGTTGCGAGTATACGCCGCGAATCGCCATGCCCACCTCTTCCAAGCCCCCTTCTGGCCCCCCTCGCGGTGGCAGGCCCTCCTCCCCGCCCCACGGCGCGGGCCGTGGCCGTCCCCACCACCGTCCCGAAAAGGTCCATCCTGACCGGACCTCCCCCGAGATTGGCCCGGACGGACTGCCCCAGGTCTCCCTGGTGCGCCGGGGCGTGGACCGCTGGCAGGCGGGGCACCCGTGGATTTATCGCGCGGACCTCAACGGCGACCCGGGCCTCGTCGGTGGCGAGGTGGTGCGCGTGGTGGACGGGCGCGGCTGGTTCATCGGCAAGGCGTTCTATTCGCGCCAGTCGAAGATTTCGCTGCGCTGGCTCAGCTTCGACGACATCGCCGTGGACGACGACTTCTTCCGTCAGCGCCTGCTGGCCGCGCAGGCCCTGCGCACCCGCGCGCTCCCGGGTGAGACGACGTACCGGCTGATGCACGGCGAGGCGGACGGGATTCCGGGCCTCGTGGTGGACCGCTACGGCGACTACCTCAGCGTCCAGTTCCTGGTGCCCGCCATGGAGCAGCGCAAGACGCTCATCGCGGACCTGCTGCAGGAGCAGTTCAAGCCGAAAGGCATCGTCAACCGCTCGGACGTGAGCGTGCGCCACCTGGAAGGCCTGACGCCGGAGAAGGGACTGCTGCGCGGCGAGTTGCCCGGCCCCGTCTCCTTCGACGAGGGACTGGTGCGCGTGCGCGCGGACCTGCTCGAGGGCCAGAAGACGGGCGCGTTCCTGGACCAGCGGGAGAACCACGTCGTGGCCGCGCAGTACGCGCATGGCGAGGCGCTGGACTGCTTCTCGTACGTGGGTGGCTTCGCGCTCCAGCTCGCCACGCGGGCGCAGAGCGTGACGGCGGTGGAGATCTCGGAGCTGGCCTCGGCCCAGCTTCGCGACAACGCCGCCGCCAACAAGCTCACCAACCTGAACGTCGTGGTGGCCAACGCCTTCGACTTCCTGCGCGACGCGGTGGACGAGGGTCGCAAGTTCGACACCATCGTCCTGGACCCGCCGTCCTTCGCGAAGAACAAGGACGCCATCGCCGCCGCGGTGCGCGGCTACAAGGAGATCAACCTCCGCGCCATGCAGCTGTTGCGGCCCGGCGGCATCCTCATCACCGCGAGCTGCACGTACCACGTGGACGAGCAGGCGTTCGAGGACATGCTCGCCTCGGCCGCCGCGGACGCGCGCCGCCGCATGCAGATCATCGAGCGACGTGGCGCCGGCAAGGACCACCCCGTGCTGCTCAACCTGCGGGAAACCCGCTACCTGAAGTGTTACGTGCTGCGCGCGCTGTGAGGCGCCGCGCATCGACCCGCGCACCCGTGGCGTGAGACAACGGCACGGACCATGCGGACCCGGGACTGGGACGAAGGCGAGGACGCTCCCACGACAGGGGGCACTCGCGAGAAGGAGCGCGCACTGAAGGAAGTGCGCGCCATCTACCGGCAGGCGGACACCGCCTACGCCCCCTTCTCATGTCAGGCCAGCGGCGAGTGCTGCCAGCTCGCTCGCACCGGACGTCAGCCCTGGCTGTGGCTGCCCGAGTGGGAGCTGCTGACGAAGGGCCGTCCCCTGCCCTCGCCTCGCGCGGATGGCGGGTGTCCCTACCTGGATGCGGCGGGCAAGCGCTGCACGGTGTACGCGGACCGCCCGTTCGGCTGCCGCACCTTCTTCTGCGAGCGCATTCGAGGCCCCTCGCGCCAGCCCGCGGAGACAGTGGGCGCGCTGCTGGAGCGCTTGGAGCGCGTGTCCCAGAGCAGGGACGCGACGCTGAAGGCCCCGCGTCCGCTGCTGGAGTGGCACGAGGAAGCCCTTACGCTGGCGGCGTCCGGACAGACACCCTGACGGGTCCTCTCGTACCGCAGCGCCACGGTCTGCACTGAATCCGGCTCTTGGATTCAAGGCAACGCTGCAATTCGGGGAGTTCCGAAAACAAGAGCGCATGTATCAGCGTGAACTCGTGCGCTGACGGGGCAATGATTGCATCGTCAATCGGCTGCGGAGGCGTGGGCTTGCGGAGAGGGCGTACGAGCGGAGCGACGGGTCATCGAGGCCACCCGATGAAAGGTCGGGTGTCCCTGCCGTGATTGCACCGCGTTGGCTCGTCGCACCGCAGGAATACAAGGGAACCCTCACGGCCACGGAGGCCGCCGAGGCGATGGCCAAGGGCGTGCGGGAGGTTTCGCCGGAGGTGGTGCTGGATGTCGCGCCGCTCGCGGATGGAGGACCCGGCACGGTGGATGCGCTGCTGTCGGGCACGCGAGGCGAGCGCCGCGTGCGCCAGGTGCATGGTCCGCTGGGCCAGCCTGTGGAGGCCGCCTGGGCCTTGCTGGAGGATGGTCGCACGGCGGTGGTGGAGATGGCGGCGGCGTCCGGGCTGACGCGGATGGAGCCGAGTCCCAGCAACGCGCGGCGGGCCTCCACGTACGGCACGGGCGAGCTGATGCGCGCCGCGCTGGAAGCGGGCTGCGAGCGACTCATCGTCGGCCTGGGGGGAAGCGCCACGACGGACGGAGGCACGGGCGCGCTGACGGCGCTGGGCTATCGCTTCCTGGATGTGCATGGGAACCCGCTGCCGCCCGGTGGTGGCGCGCTGGGGGCGCTGGCGCGGGTGGACTCGACGGGACGGCATCCCCGGCTCGGGCAGGTCGAGCTGATGGGGGCCACGGATGTCACGTCGCCGCTGCTGGGGACGGATGGCGCCGCGCGCCTGTTCAGTCCGCAGAAGGGCGCGGACGCGGAGGTGGTGGAGGCGCTGGAGGCGGCGCTGGCGCACTTCGCGAGCGTGGTGGGCGACCTGGCGGCGGGCTGGCCCGGCACGGGCGCGGCGGGAGGCTTCGGCTTCGGGCTGACCGTGCTCGCGAGAGCGCGGCTGGTGCCCGGGTATGAGCTGGTGTCGCGCGCGTTGGGGTTGGAGCGGCGCGTGTTGCTGGCGGAGGTGGTGCTCACGGGCGAGGGGCGCTTCGACCGGCAGACGTCCATGGGGAAGGGGCCGGGTGGACTGGCGCGGTTGGCGCGTGAGCACGGCACGCCGGTGGAGCTGTTCGCCGGCTCTGTGCAACGCGACGAGGGGCTGGAGCTGGACTTGTTCCACACGGTGGTGGACCTGAGCGCGCAGGCGCGTCCGGGGGCCTCGGCGGCGGAGGTGCTCTGTGAAGCCGTGGCGCGCTGGACGGCCGCTCGACTCAAGTCCGGTCGCTGACAGTTCTGGCTGTGGTTCGCCGCGCTCGGCGACCTGTCCAGAGGCGCGGTACACTTCCCGGCCATGCGCCACGTCCTGCTCGCCGCTACCGCAGCATGCCTTGCGACCGCCTGCACCGAGGGCTCACTCCGAACCGCCCCCACCGCCTCCGCTCCCCTGAGCCGCGAGGGAGCCGCCCTCCCCTCCGGTGAAGCGCCTCCGCCCTCTCCCACGACGGGAAAGGGAACCGCCACGCCAGGCGCGAGCAAGGGCCCGGGGAGCACCGCGCCCACGACGAACAGCGCGCCGTCCTCACCGGGCCCGTGCTCGCGCGACGAGACCTTCCGCATCTCCACGGTGGGCAAGGGCGCGAAGCCCACGGTCCAGGTGGAGCCGGACCCCGGCTACGGCAAGGCCCTGCGCGCGGCGGAGGTGGACCTGGACGGCCGAGGCCAGCAGGACCTCTACGTCATCTTCCCCACGGACGCGGGGAGCGATGGGGCCACGATGCAGGCCCTCTACATCCATTGCAGTGGAGACCGGTACGCCCCCGTCTGGGGCCCCGAGTACACGCTGGAGCTGAAGCCCCTGGACACACGCACCCAGGGCTGGCGCGACGTGGTGCACCGGGAGAAGGGCGGCACCCTGGACGCTCCCACAGTGAAGCGCGTGACGATGCGCTTCCAGGGTGACACCTACCAGGACGCGTCCACGGAGACGGAGAAGCCCTGACGGGCGACCCCGCCTCCCGGCGACTCAGGGCACGTCGAAGTTGAACGAGTTGCGCGTCGACAGCAGCACGGTGCCCGCGGGCAGCACGAGCTGGTAGTTGCGCGGGTTCGTCGTCTGGACGGTGCCCCCCAGCCAGCCCGGCCAGTTCGCCACGTTGTCCACCGAGTCATTCACGCTCGACGCTTCCGCGAGGATGTGGGTGATGAGGGCGGTCTCATGCGCGTTGGTCCACAGGTTGGGGGCCTGGGTCCAATTGAGCGTGGCGTTCGCCGCCTTCGCGGCGGTGAAGGCATTGCGCAGCCGCTGTCCCGCCGAGTTCTGCCCGGCGACATGGCCCGGCCGGAAGATGTGCCAGCGCAGCAGGATGCCCATCAGCTTCTCGGACGTCGCCACGTCGCCGATGGTCGGAGCACGCGCGTTGGCGCCCGTGCCCACGTCGGCCACGCCGGTGCCCCAGGGCGTGTTGCGGATGTCTCGCAGGCGGATGCGGGCCGCGTTCCACATGGCGCGCTGGAAGCCCTCGATGGTCCGTCCCGCCATCTGGAAACGGTAGTACCAGTGATACGTCTTGTAGTAGTTGCCCGCGGCCTCCGTCTGCGCCATCCGAGCCCACGTCTCGTCGTCGAGTTGCTGCGCGGGCCAGCCCGCGTACTTCTTGCCGGAGCTGCTGTAGAGCGTGGCGCCGTTGCCGGCTCCCGCGTTCCAGTCCTCGTCGATGCGCAGGCCGAAGAACTCGATGGCCTCTTCGAAGGCGACCTGGTTGCTGGAGCGCAGATAGGAGAGGAAGCCGCACAGCTCGCCCTCGGAGGGCTCGGGGCTTCCGGCGAAGAGGATGCCCAGCGTCCAGTGACACGGCCCCAGTGAGATGAAGGCGTTGTCGTAGGCGTTGAGCGAGTCGAAGTACCCCAGGTTCTCCTGCTCCGCGGCGGCGCGGACGACCTTGTACGTGGAGCGCTGGGACGCCGTCATCGAGTTGTAGTCGGCCACGCCCGTGAAGTTGGCGGGCAACAGCTCCGACGTCGCCCACGTGTGCCGGGTGGGCATGCTCACCGGGCCGCCGTAGCTGGGGTAGTTGGTGTACGTGCCCAGCACGTGCAGGTCCGTCTCGTTCCGGCCGGTGGGCAGCGTGTAGTAGCCGGAGAAGTCTCGCACGTAGATGCGCGGCGCGGTGTTGGCGCAGTCGTCGTGCCGCCAGAGGTTGTCCTGGAAGACGGTGGTGGGGTTGCCGTTCGCCACGTTCATCGCGCGGACGATGACGGGGCAGCGCCAGCGATTGGCGAGCCAGTGCCGGATGCGCTGCTCCGTGTCGTCGTTGACGAAGCCGCTGACCGCCCCGTCATAGACCTGGGAGTTGGCCACCTGGGACAGCCGCTCCACGTAGTTGGTGCTCGTGTTGGCGGTGTCCTCCCGCGCGACGTTCTCCATCTTCGAGTAGATCTGGAACTCGCGCACGGCCCACTCGGTGCTCAGACCGAAGGCGCCGTCAGGAGTGCCGCCGATGAGGAAGCCCAGCTCGCGCAGGTCGCGCTGGAGCCGGAGCACGTGGGTGGGCGCCGTGAGGGCATTGCCCGCGGTGCCCGTGCCTGGAGCGACCAGGGTGGGTGCGCCGTTGTTGCCCTGGGCGACCGGCTGCACCGCGCCACCCCAGCGGTGCTGGTCGTCGCGGTCTCTGCGCTGAAGAACGAAGCCACCATAGCGGTGCGTGTCCACCGCGGTGGCGCTCTGCTGAGCGGTGGCGGAGGCAGCCGTGCCACCTGTCGCCGCGCCGCCCGTCGTGGTGGCCCCCGCGCCCGTCTGCTGCGACGCGGCGGTCGTCGTGCCCGAGCCGCCCGTGCCCGTGGTTCCCGGAGTGCTCGCGGTGGTCGTCGTGCCCGAGCCGCCCGTGCCCCCGGGACTCGCAGTCGCCGAGCCCGTCGCCGGAGGCGGAGCTGCTCCCTCTCCCGCCGAAGCCCCACCACCCGGTGAGCCCCCACCCTCCTGAAGCTCCTCCTCCTCGTCCGCATCCGACCCGAACGACGGGGGCATGACCTCCGTGCCACCGTTCTGCTCGTGCCTCTCCTCGAGGCTCTCCAGCGTCTCCTTGCTCAGCTCTCCCGTGGGAGGCAGGAGCAGGGCCAACTGAAAGCTGGCCAGCGCCGTGCGGGTGGCCTCCGTCAGCTCGTTGTTGATGGGCCCGTTGTACCAACCCAGGTTCGCCAGCCGCGCCTGCACGCCACTGAGCGCGTCCAGCGGGTCCAGGTAGCCCAGCTTCAACTTCCACTCACACGCCAGCTCGGGCTCCTCGGAGGTCCAGACCTTGAGCGTGGCCTCCGTGGCCTCCGGCGGCAGCGGCTGGTCCAGGAGCCCCTGGAAGGTGAGCGTCCCCTTCAAGAGCTTCTCGCCCAGCTTCAGCTCGTAGCGCTTGAGCCCCAGCGGCGCGTTCGCCCGTCGCATGCCCAGGCGGATGCGGTCCGGCGGGTCTCCGCCCTGCAAGCTGTAGCTGGAGCCCGTGGAGACCTTGAGTCCCGGCAGCTCCGGGATGACCACCTCGTCACCCGGCTGGAGGCAGAACGCATTCGCCCGCTTCGCGCGCAGGGGCGCGTTGTCAGGGTGGTCCCAGAGCTCCTGCCACTTGGCGAACCCATACTGCCGAGAAATCTTCGACAGCCACTCGCCCTGCTTGACCTTGTGCCGTGTGCTCATCGCGCGTTGGGTCCTTCCAGCGAATCAGCCCTGCGGTTTCGGGAACGACAGCACCGACTCACCCTCAGGCAGCTTCTCGAGCTTCGCGCCACCCTGCCCGTCCAGCGTGCCCTTGCGGACACTGCCATCCGGCAGCTTGAGCTCGAACTCGCGCCCCTCCACGGACCCGCCGCTCCGGCTCTTCATCTTGAGCTTCATGGAGCCCGACTCGGCCGGCGGCAGCTTTCCAATCTCCTTGAGGGTGATGGACTCGCTCTTCGCCGAACCCGCCGCCTCCATCTTCACCTTGGCGCCCTTGATCTTCACCTCGGAGCCATCCAGCGTGAGCGTCTTGGCGATGAGCTTCACGTTGCCGGACTTCTCCACCTGCAACGCCAGGTTCCCGTTGACGATGACGGAGAGCTTGTCGGACTTGAGCGAGTACGTCTTCGCCATCAAGGTCGTCTCCTCCTTGATGTGAAGCTGGAACAGGCCCTTCACCTCTTCCTTCAAGTCCTTGCCCACCGTCACGGTGGTGCCGCCCTTCACCTCGGTCTTCCAGTCGGTGCCAATCTTCCGCTCGGTCTTCTCCGACACCGTCTCGCTGCGGTGGCCCATCACGTTCTCGACGTGCGCGCCGCCCACCTGAATCGACTTCACACCACCGGTCGCCTCGTTCAGCGCCAGCGCGACGGACACCGCCAGCGCCCCGCCAATCGTGGTGGCCTTCGCCGCGCCCACCATCTCCGACGAGGCCTTGGAGACATCCACGAAGAGGTTGCCGCCCACCGTCATCACCTGGTTGCCATCGACCTCCTCGTCGTGGCTCCCGAGCGTGGCGCTCTCGCGGTTCTTCTGCACCAGCAGCGACTGGTTGCCCTCCACCATCGACACGTCGTGCTTCTTCACCAGCAACGTCTGGAAGCCGTCCACCGTGCGCTTGCGGTCCTTCTTCACCAGCAGCGCCTCGTACCCGCCCACCTGCTGGTCCTTGTTGTTCTCCGTGAGCAGGTCTTCATCCTTCTGCGCGTGGGTGAAGATCTCCTCGGCGCCCGTGGAGTCCTCGACGCGCACCTCGTTGAAGCCGTTGCTGCCGGGGCTCGACGCGCTCTTGCGAGTGCTCTTCGTCTTCTCGTCCGGCAGCGGGTACGGCGCCATGTTGGAGCCGTTGTAGACGGCGCCCGCGATCAGCGGTCGGTCCGGGTCACCCTCCAGGAAGCGCACCACCACCTCCTGGCCGATGCGCGGCAGCCACACGTCACCCCATGCCGGACCACCCCACGGCTGCCCCACGCGCACCCAGCAGGAGGCCTTCTCGTCCTTCTTGCCCTCGCGGTCCCAGTGGAACTGGACCTTCACCCGGCCGTGCGCGTCGGTGTGGATCTCCTCGCCGGAGGGCCCCACCACCGTGGCCGTCTGCAGACCCGCGATGCGCGGCGGCGATGTCTTGCGGCGCGGCCGGAAGGGCACCTCCTTGGGGAGGAGCTGGAACTGGTTGCGGTAGAGCCCCTGGAGCGACTCGCTGCCCGCCGTGACGTCCGGTTGAAGACCCGAGTGCACCACGTCGGTGACCAGGTACTCCCCCTGGAAGGCGTCATCCTCGGACAGCTCCACTTCCATCAGGAACCCCGGCGTCAGCCGAGGCGCCACGCTGTCACCCGCGAGCGTCCGGCCACCCACGGTGGCCTCCTCCACGCGCACGTTCGACGTGGACTTGCCCACGCCCGGTGTCACGTAGCCGGCGGGATAGTCGTACAGCTCCAGCGCCGTCACGCCCTCCTTGGCCTCCGTCTTTCCGGAGACATCCAGGGCGGGCTTCTCGAAGTCGTAGTCCTTCAGGTGCACGGCGCCCGGGCGCAGCCGGTGCACCACCTCCAGCGCGGAGAGGTACTCCTCCTCCACCACCGCCTTGCCCAGGCTGGGACGCAGCGGCAGCGCCTTGCCCTGCGGCAGCGGCGCATGGGCGCTCGGCTTGTCGCCCAGCACCAGCGTGTGCCCGTCCTCGGTGTGCTCGAAGAAGTAGAAGATGCCCTCCCACTCCATCAGCCGGCTGAGGAAGGCGAAGTCCGACTCGCGGTACTGCACGCAGTACTCACGCGGCGCGTAGGTGGCGGACAGGGCCGCGCGCACCTCGATGCCGTTCTCCTTCAGCACCGCCTTGAGGATGTCGGGGACGGTCTTCTCCTGGAAGATGCGGCTCTTGTGGGACTGGGTCAGTCGCCACAGTCGCGGCACCACGTGCGCCCGGTAGCGCCGGCGCCCCGTCTTCATCCCCAGGGCTTCCACCTCGCGCACCCAGCCGTGCACGTGCCGTGCGGCGAAGTCCCGCACCGAGAACGTCACCAGCGCGTCCTGTCCCACCAGCTCCGCGACGTCGAGCGGCTCGCCCTCCACCGTGAAGAAGTCCACACGGAAGTCGAACAACCGACTGAGGCCCTCGGAGCCGGAGACTCCCGACACGCCCAGCCCGTCCGGGCCATGGGGGCCGACCTTCAGCGAGAACGCCGGTGAGCTCTGTCGTGACATGACTCCCCCTTCAGCAGCGGCAAGCCATCAACGGCGGGCCGGGGACGGAGGCGGAATTCTACCACACCGCGTGAACCCTGGCGCACACCCCGCGCCAGAAGTCTGGCTCAAACGTCCAGCGGTTCCGTGGTGCGCACCACCCGCATCCCCGCCCGCCGCAGCTCCTCGATGGCCTCGTCCGCCAGTCGAGGGAAGTCCAGCGATGGCGGAAGCGGCTCCAGGGGCGGCGCGGGCACCGGGCTCATCGCGTCCACCAGGATGTGCACCCGCCCCATCTTCGAGCGGTCCGTCCGTTCAATGTGCTCCCGGAGGTCGCGCAGCGTGGACAGGACGCAGTGGGACTTGGCCTGACCGAAGACGTAGAGGCGATCAAACGTCATCAACCGCTCGAAGAGGCGCGTGTTGAATTCGCCCACACGCTGCCCCTTCACCTCCGTCACCTCGGGCATGAGCACGGAGTAGTTCTCTGTCAGCGGGTGCTCGCCCTTGAGCTCGAAGTGGGTGGCCGTGTCCCGCGTCAGGGCGTGGAACACGCTCGCCTCGTAGAACGCCGGCGCCAGCGCGTGGCTCATGCCCCCGAGCAGCGCATGGTACGGCCAGATGGTGAGCACGTAGCGCGCCCGCTCCTCCAGACGCTCGCAGTACTCCAGGCTCTCCTCCGGAAAGCGCGTGGCCCGCCAGCGGCCCGAACGGACGTCCGCCGCGGAGACCTGCGTCATCGGTGCGGGGTGCCGGCCCTCCGCGTCCTTCCACCACGCGGGATGGAAGATTTGGAAGATGCGGTGGGTGTCGAGGGAGAACACCAGCTCCGTCACCCGGTCCAGGTGCGAGTAGAGCCAGCGCAGCGTGCGCTGGGTGTCCTCGACGGCGCCGGGGACGAAGAGGCTGGCGCCGGGCGTACAGAAGGCCACCTGCACGTCGATGCCGAAGGCGGCGATGCGCACCCGGTCCTCGCGCGCGGGGCGCAGGCCGTGCTCGGAGACATGGCGCCGGGCCTCGTCGGCGACCTCGGCGGTGCGCTCCAGGTAGAGCTGACCGGCGCGAGCATCGTCGTGGAAGCGGGGAATAGGCAGGGACATGAGGTCCTCCAGGGTGGGCCTGTGTCAGCGGCCCTTGGGGAAGTGACGGCGCGTCAGCTCCTCGACGAGCGCCTTCGTAGCGGGAGTCTGGGCAATCTTCGCGGGCTCCGCGCTCTCCTCCAGCGCGCCCACCAGGGACGGCGTCTCCGGCTCGGCCTCCATGAGCGGGAAGTAGCCCTCCGGCGCCGACTCGCCTTCCTGGCCCACGAGGCCGATGGGGCCGGAGCCGTGACGACGGCGGAAGAGGACCGGCGTGCCGGGGATGCTCTGCTTGCCCTCGGCCAGCTCGTTGCCGAACTTCATCACCGGCTGGGGGCCCGTCTGCGACAGCTTGTAGATGGCCGCCACCCTGTCGCGCGTGAAGGGGCAGTCCATGGTGCGCGCGACGATGTGCCCGCCGTAGCCGTAGAACTGCGCGCTCGGATCCCAACCCACCTGGCGCCGCAGCTCCTCGAACTCGCGCGTGGCCTCCGCGTCCAGGCCGTCCTCGAGGATGTTGACGGGGCGGATGCCCATGTCGCGCGCGCGCGTCACGGCGTAGAGGTACTGGAGCTTCTTGTTGCCGGAGTCGAAGCGGATGGAGTCGCCGGAGCCCGGGTCCTCGCGGATGAGCTGGAAGGCGGCGGGGATGCCCGAGGTGAGCGTGTCGAAGGTGTCCAGCAGGTAGCTGGAGCGCTGGGGACGGCGCTCGCGCATGGCGCGGAACGCGGCATCATCCGAGCCGTAGCGCTGGATGTGCTCATGCCCCATGGTGCCCACCGGCATCATCCCCAGCGAGCGCGCGCCCTCCACGTTGCTGGTGCGTGTCACGCCCACGTCCTTGCAGGCGCGCAGGGCGATGTCGTGCTGCCCCAGACAGGTCGCCGCGCGCAGGCCCACCTCGAAGATGCGCGCGGGGTCCTCCACGATGTCGACGAGTTCCTTGACGGTGGCGCGCACGCGCTGGGCATAGCCCTCCGAGTCGACGGTGATGGGCACCGGCTTGACGCCCACCGCGTCGAGCGTCTCCAGGGCGATGGTCTTCTGCTCCTCGCAGGTGACGCGGGCGAGCGCGCGGGCCAGCACGTCCCGGTCCATCAGGGCCTGGGTGGCGACCTGGATGCGGAAGTTGAGCTGGAGCAGCAGCGGCTCCACCCAGGAGACGAGGGCGGAGGGGCCGGTGAGGGTGAGGATGGGCTCGCGCGGGAAGAAGACCGAGCCGCGCGGAATGGCGCGGACGGAGAGCTTCTCCTTGCGGAGGATGGCCGCCTTGAAGCCCACGCCCATCTCGTAGTCGTAGCGCGCGAGAAAGTCGTAGTCCTCCGGCGTGGGCTCGGGGAGGAGCGCGCGCACGTAGGCCGCGAGGTCCAGGGGCATGACCTGGAGACCGCCCTTGCGGTGTGAGTAATAGAACGTCTCCCGGCGCAACGGCCAGCCGGCCTCCGCCATGCTGAACTTGTAGCCATCCGTCGCGAGCAGCGAGGTCGCCATCCTGGGTGCCTTCCTCCGGTGTTTCTTGAGACTACGCGCGGCATGATGGGTTTCCTACCCTTCTGGCTCGCTTTCCCGGGCATGCCTTGTCGACGCGATTAAAAGCAGGGGCCATGTCGCCGGCCCCCTCCCGACGCCTGCTTCCCGCGCTCGCCGCCAGTGTGGCCGTGCACGGGCTGCTGTGGCTGCTCGTCGATGGATTGCCTCAGGCGCCCCGGCCGGCCGCGCCTCCTGCTCGTCCCGCCGCGCTGCAATGGGTGGAGGTGGAGGTGCCGTCGGCGACCGTGTCCGCGCCTGAACGCGCTCCGCGTGACGGGCCGACGCCCAGGTCCGAGAGCGGCACGGAATCGTCCGCACCCCGCCCGCCTCGCGAGGCACGGGCCGACGCGCGGACTGGCCACGGCAAGCCGCTACCAAGGGAGCCCGCCACGCAGGAGACAGGACGAGAGAACGCGCAGCACGGCTCACCGCCCGATACGTCCTCGGCCTCAGCGCATGCACCGCGTCCATCAGTCGGTCCGCGAGCAGACACGTCCGCTTCGACCACGCGTGCGCCGCGTCCAGCAGAAAGCCCGCGAGCCGATACGTCCGCTTCGGCCACGCGTGAGTCGCGCCCAGCAGACGGCAGCAGCACCGATACGTCCGCTCCGGCCACGCCTGAGCCCCGCCCAGCAGACAGCATCCGAGCCGATACCTCCGCGTCCACGGAGCCGCGCCCCACAGACAGCATCCGAGCCGATACCTCCGCTTCGGCAACGCGTGAGCCGCGCCCAGCAGACGGCAGCAGCGCCGATACCTCCCCGCGTCGAGCAGACAGCCCGCTGGCCGTGGCCGATACGGCCGTCGCCACGAAACAAGCTCGCACACAGGAGTCACTCAATCCCGCGAGCGACCTCCCCCGAGCGACTCTGCGTCTGGCCGACGATGTTCCGCGAGCAGCCCCCGCCTCCTCGGCACTCACGGACTTCGCGCACGCCCCCGAGGCCGTGGCGCGAGCCTCGGACACCGCGCGGCTCACGGAGTCCCCTGGCACGGGACTGCTCCTGGCCGCGCGGACCCAGTCGCCGCCGATGCGCCGCGGAGACACCACCACCACGGCGCCAGACGTCGGCATCCGGGACGCGCGCAAAGCCCCCACGCCCCAGGCGCTCGTGGAGGACCTCGTCTCGGAGAGCGTGGGACGCGGCAAGGTGGACCGAGGGCTCGTGCATCCCTACTTCAGCCAGCTCGGCAAGAAGCTCGTGGCCGTATGGGACGCGGACCGCTCCGTGAAGGAGCACGGCCTCCAGGGCTACCTCGACATGGGCATGGAGCGCAGTCGCGCCTATGGCCGCGCCTGGAGCGAGCGCGCCTCGAACTACGGCTCCTCGGGCGCGTTCGTCGCGAACAACCAGCCCTTGGATGACAAGCGCCGTCCGGTCAGCACGGTGGGAGACCCGGCCCTGCGCATGCGCAGCGAGTTGCGCGAGAAGATGCGCGAGGGGTTCCGCTCCACGCGCCGAGCCCTCATCCGCGTCGTCCAGGACCGCCACGGGCGCCTGCTCGACGTGGTGCTCGTGGACCCCAGCCACCAGCCCGAGGTCGACCAGGAGGCCGTGAAGGACGTGCGCGCCGCCGCGGAGAAGCTCCCTCCGCCGCCCGCCGAAGCCGTGGGGAGCCGCGAGCGACTCGTCAGCCTCTGGGAGTTCGAGCTGATCATCTCCATCAGCCCGCCCATCCCCACCTTCACCTTCGAATTCGACGAGGCCCTCGGCTTCATCGACACCCGTCTGCCCCTGGACAAGCGCATCTACAAACGCGTGCGCCTCGTCGAGCTTCGCTAGAACGTCGCCAGGCTAGAGACAGTCCACCAGCCCGTCGTAGAGCGTCTTTTGCGTCTTCGGCAACGGGGCGTAGAGCGGCTCCGGCCCCGCGAGCGCCGTCAGCAACGCAGCCATCGTGGTGCCGCGCGCCAGCGGACTCGTGCAGGCCCACGTCCGCGTCTGCGTGGTGATGACACCCGTGCGCGCATCGATGTCCTCGGCGCTCCCACCGAACACCCAGAGGCACTGACCGATGACCCCCGTCCGCGTCTCCACCGAGCAACGGAAGACGATGGACTCGATGTTGGCGTAATCCCCCTCACAGAACGTGTCGCCACAGATGTCGTCGAAGTTCTGTTTCAAGTGGGCACGGAGCTCGAACCACGCCTGGAACTCCGCCTCCGACTGGAAGTAGCTCACCGCATCGACATACGACTTCGCCCGCCGCTCCAGGGGCCGCGAGGACACCCCTTCCTGGGGCACCTCCGCCCCAGCGAACGACGACAGCCCCAGCATCGACAGCACCCACCATGAACGCATGCTCATCCCGACGGACCTCCCCCCTGGAACCACCAGGTGACTCGGGCTTAACTCGTTTTTCACGAAACACTGACTTCACAAACAATCCGGGATGACATTGAGTGTCTGCCTCTTGAAAGGCAGGCCCGCATGACGCCCCTCCTCCGTCGTGTTTCCGATGTCCTCGTCCTCACTGTCGTCGCGTCGACCCTCGCGTTGCTGCCTGGCTGCGGGGAGGGCTACTCGGAAGACGACCCGTTCGGAGAGGCGCAGCGGGCGCTGCTCAACGGCGTGGGCTCCACGGCGGCGCGCGCGGCCCTCACGAAGCGGTGGGCACCCATCCACTACCAGGACGTGGATGTGACGGGCTCGCACTCGCTCAGCGGCAAGTCCGACTTCCTCACCCGCGTGGACTTCGACGGGGACTGGAGCGGGACGAACAACTGGGACAACACCGGCTCGCGAGTGCTCTCCGCGCACGCATATCAGTCCGTGGTGGAGACGAGCACGCACTGGTACCTGCTCTACACGTTCTTCCACCCGCGCGACTGGTCCGACAGCATCTTCGACACCGAGCACGAGAACGACGGCGAGGGCGTGCTGCTCGTCGTCCAGCGCGACGGCAGCGAGTACGGCTCGCTCGTGGGCGCGGTGACGGTGGCGCACAAGGACTTCTTCTCGTTCGTGCCCTCGGGCAGTCCGCTCAGCTCGGGCTCGGAGTCGCTCGACGGCACGCTGTCGCTGGCCTCGTTCGAGGGACAGCTCCACCCCATCACCGCGCAGGAGGCCAAGGGCCATGGCCTCAAGGCGTGGCCCGCGTATGACATCGTCGGTGACGGAGTGAAGTACTTCCCGTCCCTCTCGCTCGCCGAGCAGCCCTCGTCCGCCACGGACTCCGACGTGCGCTACAAGCTGGTGGACATCTACGGCTCGGAGGGACTCTGGCCGCGTCGCGAGCTCACCACGCTGTTCTCCTCGTACGGGACGTTCCGGGGAGACACCAGCGGCGGCTGCGGCCTGGTCGCGGGCAACTGCGGCACGAACTCCGCCAACTCGCCGTGGGGCTGGGATGACCAGAACGACGGCCCCATCCTCCGCGGCGAAATCGCGAACGACCCGGCGAAGCTCGCGGCCTACTACTTCAGCCCGTCGTCGCAGTTCTCCACGACGTACACCTTCAACCCGTTCAAGGGCATCGGCACGGACCCGAACCAGCCCTGAGCGGCGACGCCTGACGACGCGGAGCGGGACTCACTCCCGCTCCGCGCGAGGCTTCAGCGTCAGGAAGCGCGAGACTTCCGAGCAGGGCGCCGCGTGCGGCTGCGCACCGGCGTCGACGGGGACTGCCCATAGACGCGGTCGTAGTCCTTCATGCTGCGGCGGATGACCTCCATCGCCTCCGGCCTGTCGTAGACCTCCGCGATTTCGACGCTGCGCTTCCCCTCACCGGGAATCTGCTTGTAGGTGAGGAAGTAGTGCTTGAGGCGGTCCAGCAGCGGACGCGGGAGCTGGGCGATGTGCTGCAGCTCGCCGTAGACGAGGTCGGACTCGAGCACCGCGATGATTTTGTCATCCGCCTCGTCGCCGTCGATCATCCGGAAGCCACCGATGGGCACCGCGCGCACCAGGAGGTTGCCGTTGCTGACGACCTTCTCCGTCAGCACGCAGATGTCGATGGGGTCTCCGTCGCCTTTGATGCCCTTCACGCCCGTGCGCTCGGCGCAGCGCTTCGCCACCAGCTCGTCGCAGTACGTCTGGGGAATGAAGCCGTAGAGCGTCGGGCACTGGCTGCTGAACCGCTGCGGCCGATCCAACTTCAGGATGCCCGACTCCTTGTCCAGCTCGTACTTCACCGCGTCCGTGGGGACGATTTCGATATAGGCGGTGACGATTTCAGGAGACTCGTTCCCAGGGGTGATGCCGTGCCAGGGATGAGCCGCGAACGACTTCTGAGGTGCTGACTTCTTCATGTGGGTACGTCTCCCGAGCGCCTGCACGCCTCGGAGTAGAGTTGCGCGACCGCGTCCTCCAGCTCGCGCGTGAGCTCGTCGCGGTCTTCAATCGTCAGGCCCTGCGTGGGGATGGGCTTGCCCACCACCAGCGCCACGCGCTGGCCCCACTGCACCGCCCGTCCTCCCTTGGGAAGGATGAGCCGCGTCCCCGACACCGCCATGGGCACTACTGGCACGCCCGCCTGGATGGCGAGCGTCGCGGCCCCCTTCTTGAACGGCCGCAGCCGTCCGTCCTCGCTGCGCGTGCCCTCGGCATAGAACAGCACGCTCACCCGCTCACGCAGCGCCGTCACCGCCTCCTCCAACCGGGCCCTGTCTTCACTGCCACCGCTGCGCGCCACGGGGATGTTGCCTGCCCGCCGCAGCGCCGCGCCGAACACCGGAATCTTGAACAGCTCCGCCTTCGCCACGAAGCGCGTGTGCGTCTCCACGTACGCCATGTTCAGCGGCGCGTCGTAGTGCGACTGGTGGTTGCACACGAAGACGACGTGCCCTTCCGTGGGAATGTGCTCCAGCCCCACCGCCTCGTGACGTACGCCCGCTGACGCCAGCACGCCCCGCGCCCAGAGCCGCAGGGCCTTGTCCGCCTCCCCGTGCGCACCGCCTACCGACAACGCGGAGATGACCGAGGAGAACACCCCCGTCAGGCCCACCGCTGAAACACCCGCGAACGCTGTCCGGACGATGTCTCGAATCACACGAACTCGTGAGCGGGGAACAGGAGCACGTCCGAGATGCGCTGGACCCCGAGCAGCAGCATCAGGATTCTGTCGAGCCCCACGGCGATACCCGCCGAGGGCGGCATTCGACCTACTGCGTCAAGGAACCGCTCATCCAGAGGATACACGGAACGCCCCAGCTTGCGCCTGAGGTCCTGTTCTTCCAGCAGTCTCGCCCGTTGCTCGGCCGCGTCCGTGAGCTCGGAGAACCCGTTCGCCAGCTCCAGGCCCTTCGCGTACAGCTCCACCCGCTCCGCCACGGCGGAGTCCCCAGGCTTCAAGCGAGAGAGCGCCGCCATGGACGCCGGGTACTCGATGAGGAACGTGGGCCGCTCGTGGCCCAGGCCCAGCTCCACCCGCTGCAGGAAGAGGTGGAAGAAGACGTCGTCGAAGCTCTCCGCGTCGCCCGTCCGGACGCCCGCGGCCTCGGCGGCGCGCTTGAGCGAGGGCCCGTCCGAGTGCACGAGGATGTCCACGCCCGTCGCCCGCAGCACGGCGTCGCGCACCGTGAGGCGCTCGTACGGCGTGCGCGTGAAGAAGGCAGGGTCGGCGCCGGGCTCACCCTCCGTCGCGGAGCGCCCGGCCTCCGCGAGCGCGCCTTCCAGGTCCTTCATGATGGCGTGGTAGTCCGCCTGGGGCCGGTAGAACTCCAGCATCGTGAATTCCGGATTGTGCGTGCCGGAGACCTCGCCGTTCCGGAACACCTTGCAGAGCTGGAACAGCGGGCCGGCCCCGTCGGCGAGCAGTCGCTTCATCGCGTACTCGGGGCTGGTGTGCAGATAGAGGGTGCGAGCGGAGCCGACGTCCGTCTCGGGGATGAAGCCCGCCTCGAAGGCGTTGATGTGCGGCTCCATTCCGGGCGTGGGGATGAGCAGGGGCGTCTCCACCTCCAGATACCCCTCGGCGACGAAGAAACGTCGAAGGGCGGAGTAGAGGGCCTGGCGTCCCCGGGCGGCCCGCCATTGAGAAAGGTTGGGCATGGGCGAGGCGGAAGTAACATGAGGCCCGACATGCACCCAAGGATTCCCCTCCTCCTCGCCCTGGCCTGCCTTCTGAGCGCCTGCCCCAAGGGCCCTCCCGCGGACTCCCGGCTGCCCCCCACGGAGGAGCAGCGCCTGACGACGGACGTGCGCGCGCTGGCCTCTCGCGCGGAGACGCTGCTGGAGGCGCAGCACCGGCTCGTCTGGGTGTTCTGGACAGAGGGCCGCCACGTGGACGTCTCCGGGACGTACTCGGGGCAGGAGGACCTCTTCACGCTCGACAACATCCGCAAGGTGGACCGGCTGCGGCAGCTCACGCAGGACCCGCGCGAGGTGCGCGCCCTCACCGCACTGCACTCGCACTTCGCCGGCGAGTACCTGTCTCACGCGCTGGCCGAGTACAACGACGCGTCCGCCAACCTGGAGGCGTCCCTCACCTTCACCTTGGACGGCAAGGAGCTGCGCTACCGGGACTTGGAGCGGCTCCTGGCCAACGAGCGGAGCGCGACGCGGCGCAAGGCGCTCTACGCGGCGGTGACGCCTCTCTTGGAGCGACTCAACCAGACGCTGCGCCGCAAGGAGGAGCGCGCCGAGGAGCTGGTGAAGGAGCTGGGCTTCCCCTCGTACGAGGCCTTCGGCAGCGAGCTGCGGCAGGCGGACCTGGGCAAGTTGAGCGTGCTGGCGGAGGAGATTCTCCAGGCCACGCAGGCGCCGTACCGGCTGGTGATGGAGCGACTCGCGCAGCGTGAGCTGGGCCTGCCCTTCAAGGACATCACCCGCGCGGACATCCCCCGGTTGTTCCGCTCGCGCGAAGTGGAGGACGCCTTCCCCAAGGGCGAGTCCCTGCTCAAGGCGCACGGCACCCTGTCGGGGATGAGCTTGGACCTGGCCGAGCTGAAGAACGTTCAAATCGACGCGAGGGAGCTGCCGCGCAAGAACACCCGGCCGCTGGCGTTGGCGGTGCGCGTGCCGGACGACGTGCGGCTGTCCTTCAAGCCGGGCTCGGGCGCGCTGCATCAGGCGCGCGTGCTGCACGAGTTCGGGCACACGCTGCATTCGGCCTTCACGAAGGAGACGCGCTTCGAGCTGGCGCGGCTGGGCAACCCCACGGTGGGCGAGGCGTACTCGTCGCTGTTCGAGGACCTGCTGGAGGACCCGGTGTGGCTGGAGGAGCACGCGGGCGTCAGCGGAGACCAGCGCGCGCAGTTCCTGGCGGCCTCCAGCGCGCACAAGCTGTACCTCATCCGCCACGCGGCGGGCCGGCTCCTCTACCAGTTGGAATTGCACCGGCGCGTGGAGGTGGACCCGAAGGAGCTGTACCGACAGGTGATGTCGCGCACGGACGACATCCCGATGACGGACGAGGACACCGCGCGCTACCTGGTGGACCAGGAGGACTTCTTCCAGTCCGCGGACAGCTTCCGCGCGTGGTTCCTGGCGGGCCAGCTCCAGGCGCAGCTCAAGGCGCGCTTCGGCCCCGCGTGGTGGCACGCGCCGCAGTCGGGCGAGTTCCTCAAGGCCCTGTGGGCCAAGGGCAACGGGCTGTCCGCGCGCGAGGTGGCCGAGGCCATCGGCGAGAAGGGAATCGAGCCTGACGTGCTGCTGCTGCGCCTGGGCACCACGCTGCAGGTGCCCATCCGGCTGAACCTGGAGGGCGTGGAGGACAGCATCCTCCCCGCGGCCCCCGGCCTGGAGGGCTTCACCCAGCCCGCGCCGCCTCCGGGGCTGGAGGAGTTCTCCGCGCCGCAGGGGACGCCGCAGGGCCCCACGCTGCCGCCCAAGGCGGGCACCGGCGACGGTCGCTAGAAACACGAAGGGCCTCCGCCCACATGGGGACGGAGGCCCTGACGGTGCGACGGGGAGCTGAGTCCCCGTCAGCCAAGGACTACAGGAGCTTCATCAGCTCCGCGCGCTTGGCGTTGTACTCCTCGTCGGAGAGGACGCCCGCGTCCTTCAGCTCCTTGATTTCCTTCAGGCGCTGCGCGGGGCTGCGCGTGTCGGCGGGAGCCGCCTGCTGCGCGGGCTCCGCAGGACGCTGCTGCTGCTGGCCCTGCTGGTTCATGAACTGCTGGGCCATGCCGAAACCCATGCCCATGCCCATGCCGCCCAGCGCGTTGCCGGAGCCGCCGCCGTCGCCGCCCTTGGCCATGCCCTCGGCCGCGCCCAGCATCGCCTGGCCCTGCGCATACTGCTGAAAGCCACCGGCCAGCCGCGAGTAGGCGACGTCCTTCGACAGCTTCTTCAGCGTCGCCTCGTCCTCCTCCTTGATGCTGACGTGGAAGTTGCCCAGACGCACCACGGTGAGGCCGTAGCTGTCCACGTGGGGCTTCATTCCACTGATGACCTCGGTCTCGATCTCCTCGGTGTACGCACCGCTCGTCACGTCGAGCAGCGGCCAGCGCTTCTTGACCAGCAGCTCGGCGATGCGGTCCTTGGTGACCTTGAGCACCTGGTTCTTGAACCAGCCCAGCAGCTCCTCGTTGCTGGTGCGGCCCATGCCCACCAGGCCCACCACGAGCTTCTCCGGGTCCGTCACGCGGATGGAGAAGTCGCCGTAGACCATGGTGCCGATGCCCAGACCCGTCTCCGGGTCTCGCGCATCGCCAATGGGCCCGCCGAACTTCACGCCCGCGAACTCGCGGACGGAGACGAAGAAGACCTCGGCGACGAAGAGGTTGCCGCCCGTGAACTTCTCCAGGAGGCTCGACAGGAACGGGATGTTGTTCGAGTCGAGCTGGTGACGGCCGGGCCCCAGCTTGCCCTCGACCTTGCCGTCCTTGACGAAGAGCGCGACCTCGTCCGCGTCGACGGTCAGCTGGGTGAGCATCCGGATGTTGTTCTCCGGATACTTGTAGATGATCTCCCCCTTCGCCGTGTCCGCGCGAGCGATGAAGTTGCGCTTCGCCTCACCCTTGATGGTGTCGAAGATACCCATTGCTAGTCAGCGCCTCCGTGGCCGCCATGGCGGCCGGCAAATCCGCGCCCCCACCCGACCCTCTCTAAGAACATGGCGTCCGCGACGAAAGCGTGCCCGCTTTCCGCCCGTCAGCCCTCCCCGGAAGATGCCAGTTTCACTGGCCATTGCCTAGCCGCTCGCCCTCCGGGCGGCCTCGGCCCGCCTCCAGTGAACGGGGGAGCCCCGCTGGGGAGCCCCAGGGGAGGGTCAGCCCCAGCGGCTGACCAGGCGCTCGCGGTCCAGCAGGCGGATGCTGGCGACGAGGAGCACCGCGTCCAGCACCAGCACCACCGCCCCCTGGAGCGCGTAGAAGCCCAGCCCGGCCTTCAGGACGCCCGCCACCTGCCCGCCCACCATGCCGACGAGCGGCAGGACGACGAGTGCGGAAATCTGCTGCGCCATGCGGGCCTCGCTCACCCGCGCGGAGATGAGCACCGCGACGCCGTTGCCGAAGAAGGCGAACAGCGGGGCAATCACCAGCACGCCGAAGGTCCACAGGGCGTTGGGCATCAGCGGCCCCTGCACCAGCGGCCACGCGACGATGTCCACGCCCACGCAGAAGAAGATGAAGGCCACCCAGGTAATCACCACGGCGGGCACCAGCGCCGCCAGGCTCTTGCCCGCCACCAGCTCCGCGGCCGTCACCGGCGAGGCGAGCAGCGGCTCCAGCGTGCGCCGCTCCTTCTCGCCCGCGACGCTCTGCGAGGCGATGAGGATGGGCACGAAGACGGGCATGACGAGGAACAGGCCGAACCAGTCGGTGAGCGTCTTGTCGATGAGGAAGCGCGCGGCGCTCGCGCCCAACGGCAGCGTGGGGTCATAGAACTGCGCCACGCTGCGCAGGTCCGCTCTGTTGGGGGTGTTGACGTACGTCCACACGACGACGATGGGCACCAGCACCATGACGGCCGGCAGCACCGCCATGGAGACGAGCAGCCCCACGTTCTTGCGCAGGTCCAGGAAGTCCTTCCAGAACACGGCCAGGGCTCGACGCGGACGGAATGCCATGGCTAGACGCCCTCTTCACGAAGCAGGTCCAGGTACACCTCTTCCAGGGGACGCTGCGCCGGCACCGCGCTGTGCACGCGCGCGCCCGCGCCCACCAGGCACGCCAGCACGTCCGGCGCGTGGGCCTCGTCCTCCAGCATGACGCGCAGCCGCATGCCCTCGGCCAGCACGTTGGGCGCGAAGGGCAGCGCCGCCAGCGCGACGCGGAAGCGCTCCGCCTCGCCATCCACCCGCACGTCCAGCGCCTGCCCGGAGCGCCGCAGCTCCCGCACCGGCCCCATCAGGAGCAGCCGCCGCTTCACCACCGCGACGCGCTCGCACAGCCGCTCCACCTCCGAGAGGTTGTGCGAGCACAGGACAATCGTGCGCCCTTCCGACGCCAGCTCCGCCACCGCGTCGCGCACCGTGCGCGCGGACTCGGGGTCCAGGCCGCTGGTGGGCTCGTCCAGGAAGATGACGCGCGGGTCGTGCACCAGCGTGCGGACGATGGCGAGCTTCTGGCGCATGCCCTTGGAGAAGCCGCCCACGGGCTCCTCCTCGCGACCGCCCAGCCCGAAGCGCTCCAGGTAGTGCTGCGTGCGCGGCCAGGCCTTGGACTCGTCCAGTTCGTGCAGCTTCATGAAGAAGCGCAGGTTCTCCCGGGCGGTGAGCCGCTCGTAGAGGCCGGGCTGTTCGGTGAGCAGCCCCACCACCTTGCGGAGCCCCTCGCCGTCGCGGTCCACGCGGTGGCCCCACACCACGGCCTCGCCCTCGGTGGGGAGCAACAGGCCGGTGAGCATGCGCACCGTCGTCGTCTTCCCGGCGCCGTTGGGGCCCAGCAGGCCAAACACCTCTCCAGGCCGCACGTGGAAGGTGAGCCCCTCCACGGCGACGCGTTCGCCGAAGCGCTTGCCCAGTCCCCGGACGTCGATGCCGCTCAATCGATGGTCACCAGGACGAACTTGTTGTTGATGTCCTTGTCCACCGGGGTGACGACCTTGTCCGCGCCCACCGCGCTGCGCAGGGAGGAGAGCATCTTCTGCTCGGCGAGCACCCACTCGCGACCGGGCCGCGCGACGAGCGAGCGCAGCTTCGCGTTGTAGTCACCGCTGCGATACTGCTCCACGGTGTTGCTGGAGTAGAGCGTCTCGCCGCGCCAGTTCATCAGGTACGCGACGATGGGCTCACCCTCCTGACGCTGCGAGTAGTAGCGCCAGAAGAGGTCGCGCTGCGTCCAGTGGTGGGACAGGTCCACCCAGTGGTTCCAGTTGAACCAGAGGGCGAAGCCAGCGGCCAGCACCCAGAAGGTGCCGAACAGCATCACCCGCGCCCGCATCAGCGTGGCCACGACGGCCATGGCGCCCGCCACCGCGAAGACGAAGCCCAGCGCGCCCTTGACGTTGACGGGCTCCGACAGCGAGCGCAGCAGGGAGTCCTCACCCGCGGGATTCTTGAAGCCGCGCACCGCCAGCACCACGCCCGCCAGCGCGAGCACCGCGGCCAGCGCCTGGAGCGACACGCGACCTTCCGTGTTCGGACGCAGCGACTGCCACCCGAGGAAGCCGCCCACCACCGCCACCGCCACGCCCACCAGCCCCGTCGCGGACACCTTCGCGCCGGACGCCACCGCGGCCAGCGTGGCCACGCCGGCCAGCAGCATGAGCAGCGCCACCGCGCGAGAACCCGGAGTCACCTTCTCCCGCGTCTTGGGCGAGAAGGCCTCGAACGACAGGTAGACGCCGAAGGCGAGCAGCACCAGCGTGACGAGGTCGCCGGTCCAGAGCGCGCGCGAGAAGAACGCGATGGGCTTGGTGACGAGCTCCTGCGGATAGGGCCGGTCGTAGTTGTAGACGAACAGGTCGGTGAAGTTCTTCGGGTTCTCCGCCAGGTCCTTGCCGACGAGGACGAAGAGGACGAGGCCGAAGATGAGGCTCACCGCGTGCGCGGAGATGCCCTCTTCCCACAGCCGGTCGATGAACAGCGCGATGAGGACCGCGAGGCCGGGCAGGACAGGGAAGACGTAGTGGTGGAACTTGGTGGCGCTGGAGGCCAGCAGCCAGAAGGAGAAGGCGACCCACACCACGGCGATGATGGCCAGGTGGTCCGCCTTCTTCTCCGAGCGCAGCTTCAGCTTCGCGACGATGGCGAAGGCGCCGGGCAGCAGGGCCACCCAGGGGAAGATGCCGAAGCCACCCTGCTCGATGAAGTAGATGAACGTGCCACCCGGCGTGGTGGTGTGCACGCCCGCGGTGAGGCGGTTGAGGTGGTCGTGGACGAAGAAGCGGTACCAGAAGAGCTTGCCCTCGTCGTCCACGCTCTTGAAGAGGGACATCACCACGTACCAGGGCGCGGCCACCGCGAAGAAGACGAGGATGCCCGTGCCCAGGTGCATCTTGTGCATCTGCGCCCACAGCACCGGCATGGGCTGGCGGCCCTCGCGCACGTCCTTGCGGAAGCCTCCGTCGGTCAGCCAGCGCAGGTGCGCATCCAGGCTCGGCCCGTCCCAGGGCATGACGGCCAGGCCCGCGTAGAGCACGAGGATGACGGCGGGAAGGCCCACGCCCAACAGGCCCTTGGCCAGCGTGGACAGGCCCGCGAAGAAATAGAAGCCGTACCACCACGCGGCGCGGTGCTTCGTCGTGTCATCCAACTGGCCGATGAGCGCGCACGCCATCGCGCAGACGAACGTGGTGACGAACGGCGTGTCCGTCACCGTCTGCCGGGTGAGCAGGAAGTACAGCGGCATGGTGGCCAGGACGAAGCCGGTGGCCAGGCCCGCGCGGCGGCTCACCACGCGCGACACAGCCAGGGACAAGAGCGTCACGGCGGTGATGCTCAGCGCCACGAAGGGCACGCGCATGCCCCACTCGGTGTACAGCCCGAGCTGGCCTCCCGAGCGCACCGTTCCCACCACCTGCATGCCCAGCGCCTGCATCCACATGGTCAGCGGCGGCTTGGAGAAGAACCACGCGTTCTCCCAGAAGGGATACAGGTAGTCGCGGCGGACGATCATCATCCGCGCCACTTCGCCGTAGTGGGTCTCCCAGCAGTCCCACAGCCCCACCGCGCCCAGGTAGGGCAGGAAGAGCAGCCCCGCGAAGAAGGCCGTGGACAACACCGTCCGGGTCGTCGCCGAGAGCGAAACCCACCGCTGCATCCACCGCGCGGAGAAGGTCTCCTTGCCGAGAATGGCCTCGGCGAAGGTCTGCTCTCGCTGCTGCTCCTGCTGTTCGCCGTCGCTCGCCACGGGTGAAGGGCTCCTTGAGTCGTTTCGGGCGGTTGCCTGCGCACCACGGGCAGGACGCGGCCTTATATCCCCGCCACCCCCGCCGGTCGACCTCCTCTGGAGGCACAGCGTGAGGCAGCGTGCGCGCCATTGTGCAGGAGCCTGCACGGAGGTGGGAGGCCCACATGGAGGGAGCCCGCTGGGGGAGCGGGGGCACGGGCCTTGTATTGCCCGCCCCCGTCCAGCTTCGGAGGCTCCATGCTCGTATCAGCGGTGACGTTGGGTTGTGCCCTGCTCCTGGGGCAGGTTGAAGGCGGTCCGCCCGCTGAGGTCGCCCCCACCCAGGTCGCCTCCACGGAGGTCGCCGCACCCATCCTTCAGCCGCCCGCCGTGCCGCTGCCCTTCCAGGACGCGGACCGCCCCGTGCTGTGCCTCACACTGCCGTCCACGCCGACCGTGCCCTCGGGGCTGTGGCGCGCGCAGTGCGACTTCACCGCGCATCGGTGTCTCGTCACTCCGGGCCACGAGCTGGACGCCGACGGTCAGGAGACGGAGCGCTTCCTAGAGCGGGTCCGAGCCTGCGTCCCCGAGGAGGCCGCGCCTGTCCCGAACGCGGAGCTGCACACCTATCGACTGGAGCCGTCCATCGCCGACGCGCCGCCGGGCTGGTACCGCGACGAGCGCGGTCGAGTGATGCAGTTCAACTTCGACCTGCACCGGCGCGTCTGGTTGGGCGGCGCGTGGAGTCCGCTCTGGCCCGACGACGAGGCGCGCGAGGACCGCGTGCGCCTGGACTTCGGCATCGCGCTGGAAGTGGCCGAGCGCAAGCGGCTGCACCGGCTGCACTTCCTGGAGACGGAGCTCTCACTCGGAGAACCCTCCGTCGACTTCACGATGATGCGCTACGACTTCAGCGTCGAGCGCGATGAGCCGCTCTTCCGGATAACCACCTTCTTCGGCGAGCCGCGCCGGTACGACGTCAGCATCAACCTGGGCGTGTGGCTGGAGGCGCTGCACGTGGAGGACCTGGAGCGCGGAGAGGCTCGGGGTGGGTTCCTTACGTGGGGCACCCTGCACGCCACCCTGGACCTGTGGCACTCGCGCGACATGGTGTCGTACGTGCGCGTGCGCGCGGGCCCGTCCGCGGAGCGCGACTACGAGAACGGCATCAGCACGCTGGTGCCCGGCGCGGCGCTCGAAGGCAATCTGACGTTGGACAGGGATGGGTTCCACCACCTGCGCTTCGGGGTGGAGGCGGAGAAGGTGCTCCTGTCGCGCGCCGTGGAGGGCCGTCCGCTCAGGCCCGAGCGGCTCAGGCTCTCCGCCGGCTATGAGCTCATCCTGCTGGCCATCAACGACCAGCCGCTGAGCCTTGTCGCGGATGCGCGAGGGACGTGGCGCAACGACATCGCCTTCCTGCCGGAGCGCTGGGAGTGGTCCGCCTCGGCGGGCCTGCGCTTCTCGCTGTGGGCACCCGCACGCCGCTCCGCACCCATCGCCGAGAAGGCCCGGGATTGACCGTGCTCGCGCTTGGACTCGCATTGCTCCTGGCCTCGTCGCCAGGCGCGGGCCCCCCGTCCTCGGACCCGTGTCTTCCCACGGACTCGCGGGGCGAGCAGTTCCCCACCTGCTTCAACCCGGGGGACGGCTGGGTGGTGGGCACGGGCGCGGCGATGCGCGACGGCGTGGGCGCGCTGACGCTGCACTCGAGCGTGCGCCTCCGCACCGGGCGCACCAGCCGCAGCAAGGGCACGCCCTGGTTCACCAACCACCGACTCCTTGGCGTGGACCTGTGGGACGGCGAGCGGCGCGGCTGGGGCATCACTGCCTATGACGGCTTGCTGCGTCGTCATCTGGAGGAAGGCTTCATCCTCATTCCCACGGCGCGCCCGGTGCGCATCCCCTTCCCTTTCGACGTGACGGTGGCGATGCGCGCGGCGCACCTGGAGCGACGCGAGTGGGAAGGCTCGGGGTGGACCTTGGAGACGGGACGCATGGGCCTCCTGGTGGACCCGCTGCGCTCGGAGACGGGACGCACCTGGCTCGGCTTCGGACCGGTGGCGAGCCACACGCTGCGCCACGCGGGAGACACCACCGAGCACGCGTTGTCTCCCTTCACTTCGCTGATGTTCGACCTGGGCCTGGAGAGCGACGATGGACTGTGGGCCCTGCGCGCGTCGGGACTCGCGGGGTGGACCTTCGGCCTCGAGGGCGGCACGGACTTCCGCGCTCGCGCCGACGCCTCGCTGGAGCGCGTGTTCCTCGCCGTGGCGGACCAGCCCGTGGCGCTGCGGCTCTCCGGCGGCTACGTCCTGGGTGACGCGGGCCTCGCTCGCCGTGACGAGTGGACGCTCGGCGTGGGCCTGGTGGTCCGTGCCTTCAGCGCGCGCTGGTGAGTCCGCCGTGCCTCACGCCCGGGGTTCGTTCCCTGGTATCGAGGTACCGTCAGCCGGGGCATTCCAGGGCGTCGCTGGGAAGCCCCGGCCCTCGTCGGTGGCGAGGAAGGAGGTGCCGTCATGGAGAGAAAGCTCGTCTCGATTCAGCGCATCGACCACCTGGAGGACATCCCTGGAGCCGACAACATCCTGAAGGCACGGGTGATGGGCTGGGACGCGGTGGTGAGGAAGGGCGAGTTCGCCCCCGGTGACGCGTGCATCTTCTTCGAAATCGACAGCCAGCTTCCCGAGGGCGCGCCCTGGGCGGAGTTCCTCAGGGCCCGGAGCTTTCGCGTGAAGACCGCGCGACTGCGGGGCGTGCTGTCCCAGGGGCTCGCGCTTCCCACGTCCATCCTGGAGGGCTTGGTGCCCCCCGAGGGCACGGACGTGCGCGACAGCCTGGGCGTCGTGAAGTACGAGCCGGCGCCGCCCGAGGGCAGCGACGTGGCCGGGCCCTTCCCGATCGAGGTGCCGAGGACGGATGAAATCCGCCTGCAGTCGGCGCTCGGCGTGCTCGACGAGCTTCGCGGCCACGACTTCTTCGTGACGATGAAGCTGGACGGCACCTCCGCGACGTACTTCAGGCCGCTCGAAGGGCCGCTGGTGGCGTGCTCCCGGAACTGGTCGCTGCGACCCGGAACGAACCGGGCGTGGACCGTGGCGAAGCGGTACTCGCTGGACACCGCGTTGCCACCGGGCTTCGCCATCCAGGGAGAGCTGTGCGGCCCCGGCATCCAGAAGAACCGCCTGGGGCTCACCGAGGTGGACCTGTTCGTGTTCAGCGTTCATGACACCCGGACGGGACAGTTCCTGGGCCACGAGGACTTCATCGCGTTCTGCGCGAAGCATGGGCTGCGCACGGTGCCGGTGGAGCACCTCGTCACGGGGGAGGCCGCGCGGACGTTCGACCACGGCCTGGAGCACTACCTGCAGCTCGCTCAGGGCCTCTACCCGGGCACGAAGAACCGCAAGGAGGGCATCGTCATCCGTCCGCTCGTCGAGCGGCACTCGCCCACGCTGAGCGGCCGGCTGTCGTTCAAGGTCATCAACAACGACTTCCTGCTCAAGGACGAGGACTGAAGCCGGGCGTGCCCACCACGGGCCCGCTGCTTCAGGAGCGAGGCCTCGGAGCCAACGCGTCAGCGCGGCGTTGGACCCGAGGTCTCCCGGTGCACGGAGGACGGAGACGCCTCCAGCACCGTCCTCAACGCGGCCTCGGCGGCCCGCAGGCGCGCATCCTGCGGGTCCACGCGGCGCGCTTCTTCCAGTCGCTCCAGCGCCCGAGTCAGCGCGCCTCGGGACAACTCGCACCTCACGCCCGCCTCCAGTGCTCCCGTGTCCGAAGGCCCGTAGAGCTGGGCCTCGTCCGCGGCGTGACACCCCTCCTCCACGCGACCGGCGTCGAGCAGCGCGCGCGCCAGCTCCACCCGAGCCCCTACGTGCGCGGGTGACAGGCGCACCGCCTCCGCGAGCGGAGTGACTGCCTCTCGCGACAACCCCAGTCGTCGCAACACCGCACCCAGCTCCCGCTGCGGTCCGGGCGCGCCGGGAGACAGCAGCGCCCGCCCTCGCGCCTCGCGCAGCACCGAGGGCTCGTCGAACCTCAGCTCCGCGACCATCCGTGCCACGACGTCCTGATAGGCGGGCCACTGCGCGGGCCACGTGAAGACGAGGCGGTAGACCCACTCTCCCCGAGGCACGAAGAAGGCGAGCAGATGGCGCCCGCCATCGGGCCCCTCCAACTGCGCGCGCAGGCGCTGCGCGACACGTCCGCCCACCAGCGTCCGCGAGGGCCCCTGCACCGACAGCGTCCGGCCCTCGGGCCCGGGCACGCCGAGCGGCAGCGTCTCTTCATGGAAGTGCCGCGCGTGCGACAGGCCATCCACCGACTCACCCGCCTCGATGGCCTCGGCGGAGAACGTGGCGCGCCCCAGTCCCGGCAGCCCATTGGAGAACGTGCGCCGCCCCTGCCCGTCCACTTCGCCCCGCCAGCCTTCGGGCATCGCCACCGCGACGCCGAAACCATCATCCCGCTCCACGCGCCAGCCGGAGCGCTCCATCACCACCAGCCCCGCGACGAGCAGCGCCGCCCCCACTCCCACCAGCGGCCGCGCCACGCCTGTCCGCGCGGCGCGGTCCGAATCGCGCGGATCCAGGAACGCTCCCGCCAGCAAGCCCGTCACCAGTCCACCCAGGTGCCCGGCGTTGTCCACGCCCACGGATGTCCAGCCCAGCCAGAGGAACACGAGCACCGTGGGAAGCGCGCTCTCTCCGGATAGCCAACGCACTCGGAAACCCGGGCGAGAACGGTGACGCCGGCCCAACACCAGCAACGCGCCCATGCATCCATAGACGAGCCCGGAGGCGCCCACGCTCACCGCGCCAGACCAGGCAAGCGAGCTCGCCATCGTGGTCAGCGCGGTGGAGATCAACAGCGCGACATAGTCGCGGCGTCGGCAGGCCCGTTCGAGTGCGGTGCCCGCAGCCACCAGCACGATGACGTTGAGCGCCAGGTGCAGCGCGTCCCGGTGCAGCAGGTTGGCCGACAAGAGCCGCCAGACCTGTCCCGCCTCCAGCACCAGCGGGCCCGCCTTGGCGCCCCAGCGCACCAGCGCATCCACGTCGACAGGCCCCAGGGCGGCGAGGACCCCGTGGACAGCCACCAGGAGGCCCGCGAGGACCACGGTGACCCAGGGAAACACCCGAGCGCTCCCTTGGTCGGCCGATTGACCGATGGACAACAACCCCGGCTCCCCGCCCTCCTGGGGAGAAAGCCCTGTCATTTGAGGGGGATGCATGACTTGTGCGTTGAAAGGCCGTTCTGCTATGACTGTACGCGGATCGGACCCGTGCTGAAGCTCATCATCGAAGACGACGAGGGGCGCAAGACCGTTGTTCCCTTCGTGCGCGACGAGATCACCATCGGACGTCAGGAGGGAAACACCATCCGCCTGACCGAACGAAACGTGTCTCGACGTCACGCACGACTGGTGCGGTTGAACGGCCATGTCGTGGTGGAGGACCTGGGTAGCTATAACGGCACCCGGATCAACGGCGAGCGTATCGCGGGTCAGTCGCCCCTCAGTGAGGGCGACCTGATCCAGATCGGCGACTACGACCTGGCTCTCCAGGCCGAAGGCGCCGCCAATGCCGTAGGCCCCATCACCACCAAGGTACCTACACGCCGGCAGGAAGCCGAGCCCGAGGAGCCTGAACGCTCGGAGAGCGAAGAGGAGGCCCCTGGAGACGGCGAAGAGCACGACCACACGCCTCCGTCCCAAGCCTCCGCGGACAAGCGCCGGAACTCGACCTCCATCATCCGGCTTGACCAGGTGGAGGCCGACCGGCCCCGGAAGCTGGAGGACATCGATACAAAGGATGCGCCCCGGCTGATGGTGCTGACGCCGGACGAGCTCCGCGGTCAGGAGTTCGCGTGCATCCGGACTGAGCTGCGCATCGGGCGGACGGACGACAACGACATCACGTTGGACCATCGCTCGCTATCGCGGACCCACGCCAAGCTGGTGCGTGAGGCGACGGGCGAGTGGCGTGTCATCGACATGCAGTCCGCCAACGGGATGACGGTCAACGGCGAGAGCTACGCCCAGGCCACGCTGAACAGCGGCGACATCGTCGAGCTGGGTCACGTCAAGCTGCGCTTCATTGCCGCGGGGGATACCGGCGACGCCGACGACGCACCGGCCAGCGAAGGCGGCATGTCGAAGATGCCGCTGGTGGCCGGGCTCATCGCCCTGCTGCTGGGTGGTGGTGGCGTCGCGTTCTGGATGTCCAAGCAGCAGGGACTGGGAATTGGCACGACGCCTCCTCCTACGGAGCCGATCGTGGCTCAGCCGGCCCAGCCCGTGGAGCCTCCGCCCGTGGAGCCTCAGCCCGCGCCTCCCGTTCAACCGCCGGAGGACAACAAGGTCCCGACGACGGTGCAGGCTGGGGCGACTCCGCCTCCGGAGACGGCGCCCTCGAAGCCGCCTGAGCCTCCGAAGCCGACTCTTGAGGAACACCTCGTTAACGCCCGTACGGCGTTCGCGGCTGCGGACTTCGAGGGTGCTGAGGCTGTGCTGGAGAAGACCCGCAACGCTGACGGTAAGTTCCCCCCTGGAGCGAAGACGCTCTTGGAAGAGGTCAAAGCCGAGCGGACCTTCAAGACTCAGCTCAACAAGGCTGAGCAGGCGCTGGGCACGGGCAAGCTCGACAATGCGAAGGCAGCCCTCGATGCGAGTGCGACAACCGGCCTCTTCATGGAGCGGCATGCGGAGCTGAAGGGTCAGCTCGACGCGAAGCTGAAGGAAATCGAGGACGCCAAGGTGGCGGCCAAGCCCCCTCCAGCGGCGGTGCCGGCCTCCGGCAAGGAAGATCCCAAAGCGATTGCCGCTGCCGAGCGCGATGCGAAGGCTGACGAGCTTGTCACCAAGGCACGCAAACTGATCAAAGGTCAGAAATACCGAGAGGCACTGACGGCTGCCGAAGAGTGCTCGGGTTTGACCCCCGCGAAGCCCGATTGCGAACTCATGTTGGGCGTATCTAAAGCGCGGCTTGAGCGGAGCGAAGAGGGTGAGACGCACTACCGGCGGTTCCTGGAGCTCGCCCCAGCCGACCATCCCTATCGCTCAGGCGTCGAAGCACTCCTGAAGAACTACGAAGAATTGAAGAAGAAGAAGGACAAGGGAGGCTGAACCATCCCCCATCGGCTGTGCGAGCTCGCCCCCCCTCCCCGAGCCCCAGCACGACGAAGTTCACCTGCAGCGAGGAGACGCTGTGCAGATTCGCATCCTGGTGGTTGATGACGAGCAGGACAACTGCGACTACCTCAAGCTGGTGCTGACCCGCGAAGGCTACGAGGTCGTGACCACGACGGACCCCACGCAGACGGTGGAGATCCTCCGCGGTTCCGACTTCCACCTCGTCATCCTCGACATGATGATGCCGCAGATGTCGGGGACCGAGGTGCTGGAGCTGATCCGCAAGTACGATACGGATGTTGCCGTCATCGTCGCCACCGCGTACCCCACGGTGGATACGGCGGTCGCCTCGCTGAAGGCCCAGGCTTCTGACTACGTCAAGAAGCCCATGGAGCCGGAGCAGTTCATCACCGCGGTCCGCAACGCCCTCCAGAAGAAGGGCTTGTCCCAGGACCCGGAGGCGGACCTGCACCGCGCCATCGGTCGCACCATCCGCGACGCGCGCAAGACGCAAGAGCTCACCCTCAAGCAGCTCGCGCGACGCACCGGCTTGTCCGTGTCACTGCTGTCCCAGATTGAGCGCGCGGAATCCTCCGCGTCCATCTCGTCGCTCTACAAGATTGCCTCGGCGCTGCAGCTGCGCATGGGCGAGCTGTTCGGCGACACCTGAAGCCCCGACACCGCCTCGCCGGCCGCGTGACTAGCGGCCGGTGAAGCGGGGCGGACGCTTCTCCAGGAAGGCCGCACGCCCTTCCTTCGCATCCTCGCTACCGAACGCCGTCGCGCGAAGCCCTCTCAGCCTCGCCTGCTCCGCGTCACCCAGTGGCGCCCGCGACAGCAGTCCGAACGACTCCTTCATCCCCGACACCGCGCCAGGCGCATGACCCGCCAGCGTCGCGCACAGCGCGAAGGCCCGAGCCTCCGCGTCCTCCTCGCACACGTCGAGCAGTCCCCAGTCCAGCGCCTCACGCGCATCCAGCTTGCGCGCCGTGAGGAAGAGCTGCTTCGCCCGGGACAGGCCCACCAGCCGCGTCGCTCGCGCCAGGCCTTCCGGCGAGTAGACGATGCCCAGCTTCGCCGGAGGCATGAGGAAGACGGTGTCCGGAGCGCCCACCCGGAAGTCGCACGAGGCCGCCAGGTCGAAGCCCGCGCCCACCGCCGCGCCCTGCACCAGCGCCACGCTGGGCACCGGGTGGTGCTCCAGTTTGAGCAGGCACTCCACCAGCGCGTCATCCGGCAGGCGCCCATCCGCACCCGGTGGCCCCAGGTGCGTCAAGTCATAGCCCGCACAGAAAGTGCCGCCCGCGCCTCGCACCAGCAGCACTCGCACGTGCGGAGCCGGCTCCAGCGCCGCGTCCAACCGGGCCAGCATCGCGTCATTCAGCGCGTTGCGCCGAGCCAGGTTGGACAGCGTCAACACCCGTACGCCGCCCTCGCGGTCTTCCACCTCCACCGAGGGCTCCACCACGACTAGCCGAGCACCACGAGGACATCACCCTCGTTGACGGACTGAGCCTCCTTGCAGCGAATCTCCTTCACGGTGCCGGCCTCGGTCGTCTCCACCGGCATCTCCATCTTCATGGACTCGAGGATGACCAGCGTGTCGCCCTCTTTGACTTGCTGGCCGACCTGCACCTCGATCTTCCACACGGTGCCAGTGATATGCGCCGCAACGTCCGCCATGAGTCCGTTCCTCCGCAGGGGTGATGAAACAGGAGCCTGCCACTACGCCGGCTTCGCGTGATGCTCCAGGAAATGCGTATCCAGCTCGCCGGCCTTGAAGGCCGCATCCTGAACGATTCGCAGGTGGAGCGGGATGTTCGTCTTGATGCCTTCGATGCGGAACGACTGGAGCGCCGTCACCGCGCGCTCAATCGCCTCCGCGCGCGTGGCGCCAGAGATGATGAGCTTGGCGATGAGCGGGTCGTAGTTCGGCGTGACGGTGTTGCCCTCGGCGTAGCCCGCATCCAACCGGACACCCTCGCCCGTGGGAGGCTGGAACACCTTCAGCGGCCCAGGCGACGGGAAGAACTTCACCGGGTCCTCCGCGTAGATGCGGAACTCCAGCGCCGCACCGCGCCGCACCACGTCCTCCTGCTTCACCGTGAGGTGCTCGCCCGCGGCGATGCGCAGCTGCCAGCCGATGAGGTCCAACCCCGTGGTCAGCTCCGTCACCGGGTGCTCCACCTGGAGCCGCGCGTTCATCTCGATGAAGTAGACCTGCCCGTCCGAGTACAGGAACTCCACCGTGCCCGCGTTCGCATAGCCGAACGTCTTGGCCGCCGTGACGGCCGCCGTGAAGAGCGTCTGGGACAGCTCCCCGTTCTTCCCGTCCGCGAACAGCACGGACGGCGCCTCCTCCACCACCTTCTGGTGGCGCCGCTGGATGGAGCACTCGCGCTCCAGGCAGTGGATGAGGTGGCCGTGGTGGTCCCCCAGAATCTGCACCTCGATGTGGCGCGGCGCGGGGAAGTAGCGCTCCAGGTACACGCCCTCACGGCCGAAGGCGGACTTCGCCCGGTCCGTGCACTGGCGGAACACCTTCTCCAACTCGGCGGGATTGTTCGCCGCCGCCATGCCGATGCCGCCGCCGCCGCCCGCCGCCTTGCACAAGACGGGGTAGCCGATGCGCTCCGCCTCGGCCAGCGCGGTGGCCACGTCCGGCACCAGGCCCTCGCTGCCGGGCACCACCGGGACGCCCGCCGCGGACACCAGCTTGCGCGCCTGGCTCTTGTCCTTCATCCGCGCCATGGCCTCCGGCGGCGGACCCACGAAGATGAGCCCCGCGTCCTTGCACGCCTGGGCGAAGTCTCCGTTTTCGGACAGAAACCCGTAGCCGGGGTGCACGGCCTGGGCACCCGTCTGCTTCGCGGCCTCGAGAATCGCCGGGATGCTCAGGTAGCTGTCCTTCGCCGGAGCGGGGCCGATGCGCACGGCCTCGTCCGCTTCCTTCACGAACGGCAGCTCCGCGTCCGGGTCCGAGTACACGGCCACCGTCTTGAGCCCCATCTGCCGGGCCGCCGCGCCAATCCGACGCGCGATTTCACCCCGGTTGGCGATGAGCAACTTCTGGAACATGGCGCATGCCCTCGTGTGCGAAAGGGCGGCGAACCTAACCCCCGCCCCCCTCCCTGACAAGGGCACGAGCAGGCGTGCAACAGGTCCCTACAGTCCAGTAAATTTGCGGCTCTACAAAGGCATGACGTACCTTGCCACACCGTGAAGCCCACCTCTTCCTCAGGCACTGGCGTTGGCGTGGTCGACCTCCATGGCGCTCGCCGCGCGCGTCGGCTGGACCTCTACCGAACCCGCCAGTCGGACCGCGTCCGCAGCGTCCGCGGCACGCTCGAAGCCCTCACGCAGAGCGGCACCCTGTTCACCCAGGAAGGCACGCGCCGAGGGCTGTCGCTCCTCAAGGCGCTCCAGTTGCTGCAGCGCGCCAGTGCCCGGCTGGAGGAGCTGGCCGGCGGCGGCGTGATTCCGGCGCCCCGCAAGCAGGAGCGCATCGACGCACTGTACGAGGAGCTGGACACGCTCTTCGCCCGAGCGGACAAGCTGGCCGGCCGAGACGAGGCCAGCGTGGCGCGGTTGCCCGCCCGCTGAGCCGTCCCCCGCCGCCCCTGCGGCTTACGGGAGCTCGGTCTGCCCCTGGCGGCGTAGGAACGTCGGGATGTCGAACTGGTCCTCGTCCAGCGGGAGCGCGGAGTCCTTCACCACGGCCGTCCGGTTGCTGACGGACTTGCTGTTGTCCACCGTCGACATCGGACGGGAGGCGCCGCTCTTCGCGGGGACCAGGCTGGCCACTTCCTCGCGCGCGCTGTGGATGAGCACCGACTGCTGCGCGGGCCGCGCCAGGGGGACCTGAACCACCGGCGTCACCGTGCGCACCTTGGGCGCGTCGCGGTGCACGAAACCCGTGGCGATGATGGTGATCTTCACCTCATCCTGAATCTGGTCGTCGATGAGCGAGCCGAAGATGATCTCCGCCTCGCTGTCCGCCGCGTCGTGGACCAGGGTCAACGCCTCGTTGACCTCCTGGAGCGTCATGTCCCGGCCGCCAGTGATGTTGATGAGCAGGCCCGTGGCGCCGTCGATGGAGACGTCCTCCAGCAGCGGGCTGGAGATGGCCTGCTGCATGGCGGTGAGCGCGCGCTTCTCCCCCGACGAGTGGCCGGTGCCCATGAGCGCCAGGCCCTTGTCGCTCATGATGGTCTTCACGTCGGCGAAGTCGACGTTGATGTAGCCGTGGTACTGGATGAGGTCGCTGATGCCCTGCACGGCATTCAGCAGCACCTCGTCCGCGCGCTTGAAGGTCTCCAGCAGCGGCATGGGTCCGTTGGAGAGCGACAGCAGGCGCTGGTTCGGAATGGTGATGAGCGTGTCCACCGCGGCCTTGAGCTCGACGATGCCCTGCTCGGCCTGCTTGCGGCGCTTGTTGCCCTCGAAGAGGAAGGGCTTGGTGACGACGCCCACCGTGAGGCAACCCAGGCTCTTGGCGATGTCGGCGATGATGGGCGCCGCGCCCGTGCCGGTGCCGCCGCCCATGCCCGCCGTGACGAAGACCATGTCGGCGCCCTCGAGCACCGCGGCAATCTGATCTCGCGACTCGAGCGCGGCCTCGCGACCCATCTCCGGGTTGGCGCCAGCGCCCAGGCCCTTGGTCAGCGTCTGGCCCAGCTGCAGCCGCGTGGGCGCCTTGCTGGCGGCCAGCGCCTGGATATCGGTGTTGGCCGCGATGAAGTCGACGCGGTCCAGTTTGGACAGAATCATCGTGTTGACCGCGTTGCAGCCGGCCCCACCCGCCCCGACGACCCGAATCTTGGCGGCCTGCTTGTTCTGATCGAACTGGTCCATGGCGGTCCTTTCGGCAGGCGTCGCGCGATGCAGCGCGCAAGCCTCCAACCTCCGCAATCATCAGCAAGTCCGGATCTTTGGCAAGTATTCCGCTACGCACATGTAGCGGGATGGCACTGCGCCGAGTCCTGACGCGGACTTACGCAGCGGCCCCGAAAGCAAGCAGCGCGGCGTGGCGGGTCTACTTCGCCCCTTGACTCGCGCTGGACGGCTCACCCTGGCAGGTCTCCCCGCGTTGCCGCCACCCCTTTCCCCCCGTTCCACGACACACGTGGAAGGTCTTCACGGAGCGTCACGCGACTCCGACTCCGGGTGGCGGACGGCCCTCGCGCAAAAAACCGAGGGTGGCTCCGTTCCCGGAACCACCCTCGCGTCAACGACTTCGGCTGTCAGCCCCGGGGCACCACGGTGGGCGCCCGGGGCGGCGCGACGACCTCAGGGGGCCACGCGCTCCACTTCCACCTTGCCGATGCGGAGGATGTTGAACTCCACGCGGCGGTTGTTCTCGCGGCCCTTCGCCGTCTTGTTGCTGTCGACAGGCTTCGTCTCGCCGTAGCCCTGCGACTCCAGGCGGCCGGCGTCGATGCCCTCCTTCACCAGGAAGGCGCGCACGTTGGCGGCGCGGCGCTTGGACAGGTCCAGGTTGGACGCGTCGTTGCCCTGGTCATCCGTGTGGCCCTCCACCTTCAGCAGCTCCACCTGCGGGTTGGCGCGCAGCACCGCGGCCACCTGCTTCAGCAGCGGGAAGGAGCGCGGGAGGATGATGTCCTTGCCCGTGGCGAAGTAGACCTTCTCCAGGATGAGGATGCGCTCGCCATCCACCTGGACCTTGACCTTGCCCTTGTCGGGGCAGCCGTCCTCGTCCGCGACGCCGTTGATGACCTCGGGCTCGTTGGGGCACTTGTCCGCGACGTCCGGGATGCCGTCCCTGTCGTTGTCCGGGTCCGGGCAGCCATCCTCATCCTGGAAGCCATCCTTGTCCTCGGGCTGGTTCGGGCACTTGTCGTCCGGGTCAAAGAGGCCGTCGCCGTCCGTGTCCACGGGAGGAGCCTCGTCGGGGCAGCCGTCCTCGTCCTGGAAGCCGTTCTTCGTCTCCGGCTCGTTCACGCACTTGTCGTCGCCGTCGAGGATGCCGTCCTGGTCATTGTCCGGGTCCGGGCAGCCATCCGCGTCCTCGAAGCCGTCCTTGTCCTCCGGCTGCGTGGGGCACTTGTCGTCCGGGTCGTAGAGGCCGTCGCCGTCCGTGTCCACCGGCGGCGGAGGCGCCGCCTTCTTCGGCTCGGGCGGAGGGCTGTAGCCGAAGCCCGCCAGCAGCCGGTAGCCCGGCGTGCCGTAGCCCCGGGTGAGGCCCGGTCCACCGCCCAGGTGCGCCGTGAAACCGCTCACCGCGCGGTACTTCAGCGCGGCCAGCAGCTCCAGCGGGCTCTCCTCGGAGTCCTGCTCCTCCAGGCCGATGGCGCCAATCACCGTCGCCTCGGCCGACAGCGGCACCCGGCCCAGCGTGAAGGGAATCTCCGTGCCCAGGCCGTAGGTGAACGCGTTGCCCGCCGTCAGGTTGCGCAGCACCTGCTTCTCGCGGATGTCCACGCCGACGTTGGCGGCGAAGCGGACCTTCTCACCGTACTCGGCCACCAGCTTGGGCTGCACGCTCACCCCGGAGCTGCCGAGGAAGTCGTTGCCACCCGCCGTGGGAAGCGACACCGGCACGGCCAGCGCCAGGCCGAAGCGCTCCCCATCAATCAGGCGCGCCTTCGGAACCAGCCGCAGGTCGCCGATGCCACCGCCGCCCACGCCCTGGGAGAAGGACGAGTCCACCTGCGGCGCCGGGTCCGAGCCCTGAACCGTCACGGGCAGAATCACGCCGATTTCGAAGCGGTCGAACAGACCCACCGCGCCCATCAGGTCGATGCCCAGCTGACGGCTCACCAGCGCGGTGATGAACCGGTCCGAGCGAGGGTCCAGGAAGTTGAGCGGCTTGCTCCCGTAGTTGAGCGACAGGCCAAGGTTCAACCCCAGGTGGCGCTGCACGCGGGCGCTGTGGATGCCGAGGATGTCCTCGGCGCCCGGGCCCGGCTTGAAGCGCTGCACGTCGATGGACTGCGACACGGCGCTGGGCCGCACAACCTGCGCGTGGGCAGGCTGGGCCGCGAACGTCCCCGCGAGGACCAGGCCTCCGGTGACGGCCGCCGCCACGCCCCGCGACGAGCGCCCCGCCACGCGGCGGAGGCGACCGAACAAGGGCAGCGCCAGGAACAGCAGCGCCAGCGGCGCGAAGGTGCCCGCCCCGCCCGTGCTGCAGCCACGGCCCACGACGATGAAGTCGTCATCGCCGTTCAGCGGGTTGGTGCCTCCGTTGACCTCTTCCCCGTCGCTCGCACCACCGAAGTCGGTGTCGCGGTTGTTCGGGTCCGTCTCGCCGTTGTCGAAGCCGCCGTTGTGGTTGGTGTCCTCGCGGCCGTCGTTCAGGCCGTCACCGTCCGTGTCCGGGTTGAGGGGGTTGGTCGCGTTGGAGCCCATGACTTCCACGCCGTCGTTCAGACCATCGTCGTCCGTGTCGGCGTCGTTCGGGTTGGTCTCCGTGGCGTCCACGCGGCCGTTGTGGTCCGCGTCCTCCCGGCCGTCGTTCAGGCCGTCACCATCCGTGTCCGGGTTCCTCGGGTCGGTGGTGGTGCTCGGGTCCAGGTCCGGCACGAAGTTCGGCGAGTCGACGTTGGTGCCCGGAGGCGCCGTCTCCCGCGTCACGCCGCGCTCCGTACCGTCGTTGATGCCGTCGTTGTCGCTGTCCGGATCCAACGCGTCGATGGTGCCGTCCCCATCCGTGTCGGTGAGGGCCTCATCGCCGTCACGCACGCCGTCGTCGTCGCTGTCGGCGTCATGCGGATCCATGCCGAGCTCGATTTCGCGCTCGTCGCTCACGCCGTCCAGGTCGGAGTCCACGTCGTCCGCGGCCAGGTTCGGGTCCGTCTCGCCCGGGTCGATGCGGCCGTTGTGGTTCGCGTCCTCCACGCCGTCACGCACGCTGCCGCCGTCCGTGTCCACGTTGAGGGGGTTCGTCACGGTGGTCGGGTCCGCATCGGGGATGAAGACCGTCGCGTCGGTGTCCGAGCCCTCGGGCACGGTGCGTCCCAGCTCCGTGCCGTCCTGGATGCCGTCGCCGTCCGTGTCCGCCTCGTTCGGGTCGGTCTCGCCCGCGTCGACGATGCCGTCGTGGTTCTTGTCCTCGGTGCCGTCCATCAGACCGTCGTCATCCGAGTCGTCGTCGAGCGGATCCGTCCCGCCCACTTCCACCTCGATGCCGTCCGACACCCCGTCGCCATCCGTGTCCGGGTTGTTCGGGTCCGTGCCGATCGCGATCTCCTCCGTGTCCGTCAGGCCGTCGCCGTCCGTGTCCAGGCCAATGGACCAGATGAAGTTGGCGGGCGTGGGGTCCACGTCGCCGTCCGCGTCCACCGCGCGCACCTGGAAGGTGTGCGTGCCCTCGGGCAGGCCGGTGAAGTCAATCGGGCTGGTGCAGGGCGTGAAGGCCGCGCCGTCGAGCGAGCACTCGAAGGTGTCACGCGGGTCTCCCGTGACGGAGTTGAAGCTGAACTCCGCGTCGGTGCTGGAGGTATTCACAGGCGGGCTCGCGGTGATGCGCGTGTCCGGCACGGAGTCCACCGTGAAGGTGTTCGTGTCCGTGGCGGTGTTGCCACTCGCGTCCTCCGCCGTGGCCGTCACCGTGTGAGGCCCGTCGAACAGCGGCGTCGTCACGGGCACCGACCAACTGCCGTCGGCCCCCGCCGTCGTCGTGCCCACCGTGGTGCCATCCACCACCACCGTCACCGTGGCGCCCGGCTCCGCCGTACCGGAGTACGTCACGACCGGGTTGGTCACCGTGGAGCCCTCCGCCGGCGTGGTGATGCTCACCGACGTCGTCGCGTCCACCGTGAAGGCGTTGGTGTCCGTCGCGGTGTTGCCCTCGGTGTCTTCCGCCGAGGCCGTCACCGAGTGCGGCCCATCCGCCAGCGTCGCGCCCACCGGCACCGACCAGGAGCCGTTCGCCGCCGCCGTCACCGTGCCGACCAGCACGCCATCCACCGTGACCGTCACGGTGGCGCCCGGCTCCGCGGTCCCCACGTACGTCACCACTCCATTGGTCAGCACCGCGCCCTCGGCGGGCGTGGTGATGCTCACCGTCGTGGCCGTGTCCACCGTGAAGGTGTTCGTGTCCGACGCGGTGTTGCCCTCGCCATCGTCGGCGGTGGCCGTCACCGTGTGCGAGCCGTCCGTCAGCGTCGTGGCCACCGGCACCGACCAGCTGCCGTCGGCACCCGCCGTCGTCGAGCCCACCGTGGTGCCATCCACCACCACCGTCACCGTGGCGCCCGGCTCCGCCGTGCCCGAGTACGTCACCACCGGGTTGCTCACCGTCGAGCCATCCGCCGGAGTGGTGATGTTCACGTTCGTCGACGTGTTCACCGTGAAGTTGTTCGTGTCCGTGGCGGTGTTGCCGAGCGCGTCCTCGGCCGTGGCCGTCACCGTGTGAGGACCTTCGCCCAGCGACGAGTTGCCCGGCACCGACCAGATGCCGTTCGCCGGCACCGTCACCGTGCCCACCGTGGTGCCATCCACCACCACCGTCACCGTGGCGCCCGGCTCCGCCGTACCCGAGTACGTCACCATCGGGTCGCCCACCGTCGAGCCATCCGCCGGCGAGGTGATGTTCACGTTCGTCGACGTGTCCACCGTGAAGGTGTTCGTGTCCGTCGCCGTATTGCCATTCGCGTCCGTCGCCGTGGCCGTCACCGTGTGCGGTCCGTCACCCAGCGTCGAGATGCCCGGCACCGACCAGTTGCCGTTCGCGGGCACCGTCACCGTACCCACCGTGGTGCCGTCCACCACCACCGTCACGGTGGCGCCCGGCTCGCCGGTGCCCGAGTAGGTCACCACGCCGTCATCCAGCACCGCGCCGTCCGCGGGCGTGGTGATGCTCACCGACGTCTGCGAGTCCACCGTGAAGGTGTTCGTGTCGGTCGCGGTGTTGCCACTCGTGTCCGTCGCCGTGGCCGTCACCGTGTGAGGACCCTCGCCCAGCGGCGTCGCCACTGGCAGGGACCAGGTGCCGCCAGGGCCAGCCGTCACCGTGTCCACGGTGACGCCGTCCACCACCACCGTCACGGTGGCGCCCGGCTCCGCGGTGCCCGAGTAGGTCACCACGCCGTCATCCAGCACCGCGCCGTCCGCCGGCGTGGTGATGACCACCGACGTCTGCGAATCCACCGTGAAGGTGTTCGTGTCCGTGGCGGTGTTGCCATTCGTGTCTTCCGCCGTGGCCGTCACCGTGTGGGCGCCCTCGCCCAGCGGCGTCGCCACGGGCACGGACCAGATGCCGTTCGCCGGCACCGTCACCGTGCCCACCGTGGTGCCGTCCACCACCACCGTCACGGTGGCGCCCGGCTCACCCGTGCCCGAGTACGTCACGACCGGGTTGGTCACCGTCGAACCGTCCGCCGGCGTGGTGATGCTCACCGACGTGCCCGAGTCCACCGTGAAGGCGTTCGTGTCCGCCGCCGTATTTCCATTCGTGTCCGTCGCCGTGGCCGTCACCGTGTGCGCCCCGTCACTCAGCGGCGTCGCCACCGGCAGGGACCAGTTGCCGTTCGCGGGCACCGTCACCGTGCCCACCGTGGTGCCATCGACGCTCACCACCACCGTGGCGCCCGGCTCACCCGTACCCGAATACGTCACCACCGGGTTGCTCGTGGTCGAGCCTTCCGCCGGCGTGGTGATGCTCACCGACGTCGTCGCATCCACCGTGAAGGTGTTGGTGTCCGTCGCGGTGTGGTTCAGCGCATCCGTCGCCGTCGCCGTCACGGAGTGCGGTCCATCCGCCAGCGGCGCGGCCACCGGCACCGACCAGATTCCATTCGCAGGCACCGTCACCGTGCCCACCGTGGCGCCATCGACGCGCACCACCACCGTGGCGCCCGGCTCACCCGTACCCGAGTACGTCACGATCCGGTTCGTCAGCACCGCGCCTTCGGCCGGCGTCGTCACGTTCACGAACGTGCCCGTGTCCACCGTGAAGGCATTCGTGTCCGTCGCGGTGTGGTTCAAGGCATCCGTCGCCGTCGCCGTCACCGAGTGCGGCCCATCCGCCAGCGCCGCCGCCACCGGGACCGACCAGATTCCGTTCGCAGGCACCGTCACCGTGCCCACCGTGGTGCCATCGACACGCACCACCACCGTGGAGCCCGGCTCCGCGGTACCCGAGTAGGTCACCACGCCGTTGGTCAGCACCGCACCCTCGGCCGGCGTTGTCACGGTGACGAACGTGCTCGTGTCCACCGTGAAGGCGTTGGTGTCCGTCGCGGTGTTGTTCCGGGCGTCCGTCGCCGTCGCAGTCACCGAGTGCGGCCCATCCGCCAGCGCCGCGGCCACCGGCACCGACCAGTTTCCATTCGCCGGCACCGTCACCGTGCCCACAGTCGCGCCATCGACGCGCACCACCACCGTGGCGCCCGGCTCACCCGTCCCCGTGTACGTCACCACGCCGTTGGTCAGCACCGCACCCTCGGCCGGCGTCGTCACGGTGACGAACGTGCTCGTGTCCACCGTGAAGGTGGACGTCGTGGCCGTGCTCGTACGGGCCGCATCCTGCGAGACAACCGAGATGTTGTAGACGCCGTCCGTCACCGCGAAGGGAATCGGGAACGTCCAGTTACCGCCCGTCACCGCGACCGCCGGGTACGTCGTGCCGTTGATCGTGAGCACCACGGACGTGGCACCACCCGACGCCGTGCCGGTGATCTGCGTCGGCGCCGTCGTGAGCACCGCGTTGTTCGCCGGCGTGACGACCACCGGCGGAGGCAGCGCGTTGGTGACCGTGAAGGTATTGGTGTTGCTGACCGGGCTGACCGCGCCGTTCAGCACGGACACGGCATTCACCGTGTGGTTGCCCGGCGTCAGGTCCATGGTCGGCGTGTACGTGAAGCCGCCCAAGGCGTCCGCCGTGACGGTGCCCAGCACCACACCGTCCACCGAGATGGTGACCTGGGAGTTCGGGGGCGCCGTGCCGGTGATGGGAGGACGCACGTTCGAGGTGGTGGAGCCGTTGGCCGGCGTCACGACCACCGGGGCCGTCGGCGTCACGAAGGGGCCCGCCAGCACGGTGACAACACCGGGGTTGCCCGCGATGGCGCCGTAGGTCAGGCCGTCCGGAGCACCGGCCGTGGGCTGCGTGCCAGGAGCACCGCCCGGGACGACGGGGGTGCAGTTCACGGTATTGCCCTGGAGCAGGATGCGACCACCACCACCACCACCACCCGTACCGTGCTCCGCGAAGGTCGTGCTACCGCCGTTGCCGCCGCGCGCCGACATCTGGTTGGCGCCGCAGGTCAGCGCGCCGGTGAAGCGCAGATAAATCGTTCCACCCGCGCCACCACCGCCCGCCGCGTCGTTGGCGTCTTCGCGAGCGTTCCCTCCCGCCACGCCATCGGATGAAATCGTCCCCGCGCCAGCCAGCGAGGCCGCGCGAATGAACACGATGCCACCCGCGGCGCTGCCCGCGCCTCCAAAGTCGTCGTTGCTGTGACCCGCGCCGCCACCGCCACCGAAGAGCAGCTTGTCCACCGCGCTGAAGTCCATGCGCGTGCCGCCCAGACCACCCACGTCACGGGAGGGAATGGTATCGCCACTCCACGTCCGACCACCCTTGCCACCCGCGCCCGCGCTGCCGCCGCCACCACCACCCGAGTTGTGGCAGATGCCGCCGCCCGCGCCGTTGGCGATGTTGCCGTAACCCGTCGTTCCCGCCGTGAAGGGAGCCGAGTTGTCGAAGCTCCCCAGCACCACTCCCTCGCCCTTCGGCGCGCCGCCCGGAAAGGTCTGGTTGATGTTGGTGCAGCCATCCCCGGAGCCATTCCAGAAGATGCCGCCGCGGAAGCCCGTGTTGGTCGCGGAGATGGAGCCCGCGTTGGTCACCGCGCCCGTGGCCAGGAAGATGAGCACGCCACCCGTAGTGCCATCCCACGGCTTGGCTACGAGGCTCCCCGCCGCGTTGACGGTCACCGTCGAGTACTCGGGAACGCGGATGGCCTGCGTGGCAAAGTTGGTGTTACTGGCCTCGAAGTTCACTGTGAGCGGCGCGGTGAAGGTGAGGCGCGTCCCCGTCAGCGCCGACACGCGCCCGAACTGCCACCGGCCCACCGCCGCGTTGGCGACCGCGTTCAAATCGATGGGCGTCTGGCTGCCCGAGGCCGGCGCCGTGAGGCCCGCCGACTGGTACACCAGCACCAGGTCGTTCACCGCGAAGCCCGTCGACGAGGTAACCGCGACGAAGTTCTGGCCCGCCGGAACCGCCGCCGTCACCCGTGTATAGGTATTGACGATGGTGCCAGCCGCGTTGACGGTGAGCGCGCCATCCGAGCCGTCACCCAGGTGGAAGTTGTCGGCGGACGCATGGGCGGCGGGGGCCACCAGCGCGGCACACAGGAGCGCCAGCAGGCCGACGGCGGGCAAGCGAGCACGTACGCGCCGCGACTCGACCAGCGAAGTAGGAGATTGTGGGTTCGGTTTCATAGGCCTGGGGCCGCGCGGAGTGAAGTGGGGCCCGGGCGGCGGAGATCGCACATAGCAATCCAGGAGCCACCCTCCGTCCACTTCTGGTCCTACCTACGCCCAGGGGGGTTCCCTCCCTTTCCCCCTCTGAGACGGAGCGGCGGATCCGAATCACGGATCCAGATTCTGGAAACCGGACCGAATGACCCACCCGGGTAGAGCACTGCGGGCTCGCTTTGACCCGTCAACCCAACGCGACGGGTCCGCGTTGACGTGTCAGCCCGGGCCATGAGCGTCCGGCCGAACCGTAACGCACCCCGCCAAAGCAAAAGGGGCCCCCCTTCCGGAGAGCCCCTTCGCGTGGCGCCAGGACGCGGCTGCGTCCGTCGAAGCGCTAGAAGATTTCCTCAAGCCACTCGCGCATGCGGCCCTTCACCTTCTTGTACACGTTCTCTTCGCGGATGCGGAACATGCGCCGGTCCAGGTGCTTGGCGCCGTAGACCACGAGGCCCACGCCCGTCGCGTACATCGGGCTCTTCACCACGTCCACCAACCCGCCGATGCCGCGCGGCATGCCCCGGCGCACCGGCAGCCCGAGCACTTCCTCGGCCAGCTCCGGCATGCCCGCCAGCAGCGTCGAGCCGCCCGTAATCACCACGCCCGAGGCCAGCAGGTCCTCGTAGCCGCACTTCTGAATCTCACGGTGCACGAGCTGGAAGATCTCCTCCACGCGCGGCTCCAGGATTTCGCACAGAATCTGCCGCCCGAGGACGCGGGGCTGACGGCCGCCCACGCTCGGAACCTCCAGCGTGTCGTCCTTGTTGATGAGCGACGCCAGCGCGCAGCCGTACTTCTGCTTGATGCGCTCGGCCTCATGGGCCGGCGTGCGCAGGCCGATGGCGATGTCGCTGGTGAGGTTGTTGCCGCCCAGCGCAATCACCGCCGTGTGGACGATGGAGCCGCCAGAGAAGATGGCGATGTCCGTGGTGCCGCCGCCGATGTCGACGAGGCACACGCCCAGCTCCTTCTCGTCCTCGCCCAGCACCGCCTCGGCGCTCGCCAGCGGCTGCAGGACGATGTCGGAGACATTCAGGCCCGTCCGGTTCGCGCACTTGACGATGTTCTGCGCGCTGGAGACGGCGCCCGTGACGATGTGCACCTTGGCCTCCAGGCGCACGCCCGCCATGCCCAGGGGCTCTTTGATTCCGCCCTGGTCATCGATGATGAACTCCTGGGGCAGGACGTGGATGACCTCCCGGTCCAGGGGGATGGCCACCGCCTTCGCCGCGTCGATGACGCGCGCGATGTCCGCCTCGCGGACCTCCTTGTCCTTCACCGCCACGATGCCTTGGGAATTGAAGCCCTTGATGTGGCCACCGGCGATGCCCGTGTAGACGTGGGAGATCTCCGCGCCCGCCATCAGCTCCGCCTCTTCAATCGCGCGGCGGATGGAGGAGACGGTCGCCTCGATGTTGACCACCACGCCCTTGCGCAACCCCTTCGACGGATGCGTCCCGATACCGATGATGTCGATACCGCTGTCGGTCAGCTCCCCGACGATGGCGCAAATCTTCGTCGTGCCGATGTCGAGGCCGACAATAATCTCCCCCGACTTCTGCTTCGCCATGACAACCCTCCCAGGCCCCCCACTCTCGTGAAAGGGGCGTCCTCTTACTGCCTCGCGCTCCCGTTCCTCTCGGACACGGGGCTCGAAAGCTTCACCGCCACCCAACCGGGCCGGGCCCGGTTATCCAGGTGAATGATCTCCGCTGCAAGCCCCCTGGCGCCCAGTTCGCGCCGGACACGGCCCATCCGCTGCAGCTTGACCTCGGAATTTCCTTCGCCTAGGCGCACTTCCTGTCCGGAAGCGGCCACCAGCGTCACGTCCCGCCCATCCATCCGCACCTCGGACAACCGCTCCGGCTTGCCCGGCGACTCCTTCGCGTACGCCCGCGCCACCTCGAGCGCCGCCTGGAACCGCTGGCGCGCCACGGCGGGGTCCGTCACGTAGCCCTCGCGGTCCACCCCGGTGACGAGCGGCAAATCCAGCCCGTCCCCCGGCGTCACCCGCTTGAAGGGCTCGCCCTCTTCGTCCAGCACGTACAGCTCCCCCATCACCGCCAGCGCCTCCGGGACGTGCTCGGACACCTCCACGGAGACGCGGTTCGGGAAGCGCCGCGTCACTTCCACCTTCTTCACCCACGGGTGCTGAAGCATGGCTCGCTCCAACGCCCCTACCTCCAACGCCCAGAGGTTCTGACCCTTCGTCAAAGCCGCCAGGCGCAGCAGCTCCACGCGCGATGCGCGCTGAAGTCCGGTGAAGGACACCGCCGCCAACTCGAACCGGGGCGACACCAGCGCCCACCGGCGCAATTCCACCCCGCCCCACACCAACAACCCCGTCACCAGCGTCAGCGCCACCACCTTCACCACGCCCGGCCCCTGCGAGCGCACGGCGCCCTTCACGGCCTCATTTCGCTGGGCAGTGTCTTGACGGCGGCGATTTTTGCTTCGACCGAAGGCCATGGTGTGGGAACGCTGGGACCCATGCTGCGCGCGGATGGATCTCCACGCCAGTTTTTGGCTACAGCGACGTCGCTGTAGCGCCCCAGCCTCACGAGAGGCCGGGACTTCGAGGGGGATTCGACGAGGGGGAAGGCTGTTTCAGGCCTTGAGACATGCGCCTTGCAACAGGCGCTCGCACAGGGCCGGGAAGTCGATACCACGTCCCGCGGCAATCTTGGGCAGGAGGCTGGTGGCCGTCATGCCCGGCAGCGTGTTGGTTTCCAGCAAGAACACATCGCCTCCGTCGGTGACGATGACGTCCGAGCGCGAAGCCCCCGCACAGCCCAGGGCCCGGTGCGCGCCCAGGCACACCTCGTTGACCCGTGCATACTGATCCGGAGGCAGGGGTGCGGGGAAGAGGTACTGCGTTCCCGTGCCCGCCTTGTACTTGGCATCGTAGTCGTAGAACTCGCGGGCGGCGCGGACCTCGATGACACCCAGCGCCTCATCGTCCAGCACTCCACCCTGCACTTCTCTTCCCTTGACGAACTGCTCCACCAGGAGGGTGCCCGCGTACTTCGCGGCGTCCTTCACGGCGGCGTCGTAGTCCGCGCGAGCCTTGCAGATGTGCACGCCCACGCTGCTGCCCTCGCGGCTGGGCTTCACCACCACCGGGAAGCCAAACCCCAGCGAGTCCCCCGCCGCCAGCGCGGACGCCTCGTCGGCGAAGGCGCGGTATGCGGGCGTGGGGATGCCCTGCGCGATGAAGACGAGCTTGGCGTAGACCTTGTCCATGGCCATCGCCGACGCGAGCACGCCACTGCCCGTGTACGGGATGAACATGGACTCCAGCAGTCCCTGGAGGCTGCCGTCCTCGCCGTAGCGGCCGTGCACCGCCAGCCACGCCACATCCACCTTCTCCGCGATGAGGCGCGCGGGCAGGTCCTTGCCCACGTCGATGTCCACCACGTCGTAGCCCAGCGAGCGCAGCGCGCCCGCCACGGCGGCTCCCGTGCGCAGGGACACCTCGCGCTCGGACGACAGCCCGCCATACAGCACACCCACGCGCTTGTTCTTGAGCTCGTCCTTCGAGAAGGCGCCGCGATTCGCTGTCATGGCAGGAACTCTCCCACGCGTTTGACTTCGGGTTTCATATCGACACCGGAGTGCTCATGTACACGCGTCCGCATCAGCGTGATGAGCCCCAGCACGTCCCGGGCAGTCGCCCCGCCCAGGTTGACAATCCAGTTGGCGTGCAGCGTCGAAATCTGAGCCCGCCCCAGCGTGTGCCCCTTGAGGCTCACGAGCTCAATCAGCCGCCCGGCATGGTCTCCGGGGGGATTGGTGAAGACGCTGCCGAAGTTGGGCTGGCTCAACGGCTGCGTCCGCTTGCGGTAGCCCAGGTCCGCGTCCATGGCGACCTTGGAGGCGGCGACATCGCCCTTGGGCAGCCGGAAGCGCACCCGCGTCACCACGCCCCCAGGAGGAAGCTCCGAGTGCCGGTACGCATGCGGTATCTGCGCCTTCTTCAGCCACCCCACCCCGTCGGGCGAGGCGATCTCCACCGCCTCGATGACCCGGAAGGCCTCGCCGTTCTTGGTGCCCGCGTTCATCGCCACCGCGCCACCCAGCGTCCCGGGGATGCCCGCGAGGAACTCCGCGCCCACCAGGCCCTGGCCACGCATCACGTTGACGAGCTTCACGATGGCCGCGCCCGCGCCCAGGGTGACGAGCCCGTCCTCGGGCCCCACTTCGATGAGCTCGGGGAACAGGTCCCCTGGCAGCTTCACCGTGACACCGGGCACCCCACCGTCACCCACCAGCGTATTGGCGCCACCGCCGAGAATGGTCACGGGAGCGCTCTCGTCCCGCGCGAGCTTCAGCAAGGCGACGAGCGCATCGGGCGTGCGCGGACGCACCAGCGCCTCCGCCGCGCCGCCCACCCGGACGCTGATGAGCGGAGCCAGCGGCTCGCCGGCCTTCACTTCGCAGTCCGGCAGTCGCTCCACGCGAGCCGCCAGCGCCGTCTTCACGCCTGCTTCCACCATGTCGGCTAGCCCTTCGTCAGAGCCGCGTTGCCTAGCAGGCCGAGCAGGTCGGGCCCCACGTGGGTGATGTCACCCGCGCCGAGCGTCAGCACCAGGTCTCCCTCGCGCAGCCGGGGCAAGAGCGCCGCCGGCAGGTCCGTGCGCTTGGGGACGAACGTCACGTCGCGGTGGCCGTGCGCGCGGATGGCCTCTGCCAGCGCGTCACCGGTGGCGCCCGGAATGGGCTCCTCGCCGGCCGCGTAGACATTGGTGACGAAGAGCACGTCCGCGTCGTTGAACGACGTGGTGAACTCCTTCAGCAAGTCGTGCGTGCGCGTGTAGCGGTGCGGCTGGAAGGCCACCACCACGCGGCGACCGAAGGCGCGCCGGGCGCCCGCCAGCGTGGCCAGCACCTCCGTGGGGTGGTGCGCGTAGTCGTCCACCACGGTGATGCCCTTGGCCTCGCCCTTCACGGTGAAGCGCCGCTGCACGCCGCCGAACTCGGCCAGCGCGGTGCGCACCGTCTCCAGCGGGATGTCCATCTCCTCCGCCACGGCGATGACGGCCAGCGCGTTGAAGGCGTTGTGCGCGCCCACCATGCGCACGCGGAACTCGCCCAGGTCCTCCTCGCGGCGGAACGCATGGAACGTCGTCGTGAAGCCGTCCAGGGCGATGCTCTCCAGTCGGTAGTCCGCCATGTGCGAACTGCCGTAGGTGACGAAGCGCTTCTCGATGCGCGGCAACAGCGCCTGGACGTTGGGGTTGTCCAGGCACAGCACGTTGAGGCCGTAGAAGGGCACCCGGTTGCAGAACTCCACGAAGGCCGTCTGGAGCACTTCCAGCGAGCCGTAGTGGTCCATATGCTCGGGGTCGATGTTGGTGACGATGGCGATGGACGGGTGCAGCTTGAGGAAGCTGCCGTCGCTCTCGTCCGCCTCCACCACCATGAGCTCGCTCTTGCCGAGCTTGGCGTTGGAGTCGAGCACGTTCACCTTGCCGCCCACCACCGCCGTCGGGTCCAGGCCCGCCGCGCTCAGCACGGTGGCCACCATGGACGTCGTCGTCGTCTTGCCGTGGCTGCCCGCCACCGCGACGGAGTACTTCAGCCGCATCAGCTCCGCGAGCATCTCCGCGCGGGGGATGACGGGAATCTTCCGCTGGCGCGCGGTGACGACCTCCGGGTTGTCCTTGCGCACCGCGGACGAAATCACCACCACGTCGGCTTGGACCAGGTTCTGCGCCTTGTGCCCCTCAAAGATGGTGGCGCCCATGCGCGTCAGGCGTCGGGTGATGTCGCTCTCCTTCAAGTCGGAGCCGGACACCCGGTAGCCCAGGTTGATGAGCACCTCGGCGATGCCGCTCATGCCGATGCCGCCGATGCCCACGAAGTGCACCTGCGCGGCGTGCCGCGTCTTGAAGAGGCTGGGGGGCTTGTTCTTCGTCACGACTTGCTCCTGGGTGCCGTCTTCGCCTCGGGGGTGGGACGCTCGCGGCCCGTGGGGCCCCAGGTCTGCACCATCAGGTCCACACACACGTCGGCCAGCTCCTTCGCCGCCTCGGGACGGCCCAGCAGCGCCGCCTTCTTCTCCATGCCCTTGAGCCGCCCGGGCTCCGACTTCAGCGCCCGCAGCGTCTCCGCCAGCTTCGCGCCCGACAGCTCCGACTCCTGGAACATCAACGCCGCGCCCGCGTCCACCAGCGCCCGCGCGTTCACCGTCTGGTGGTCATCCGTCGCATGCGGGAAGGGAATCAGGATGCTCGCCTTCTTGCAGACGGTCAGCTCCGCCAGCGTGGTGGCACCGGCGCGACAGATGACCAGGTCCGCCATCGCGTACGCGCTCGACATGTCGTCGATGAACTCCACCACGTCCGCGTGAAAGCCCTTGTCCGCGTAGCCCTTGCGCACCATCTCCAGGTCGTTCTTCCCCGTCTGGTGCACGAAGCGCAGGCCTTCCTTCAAGTCGCCCAGCGAGTCGAGCGCCTCCAACATCCGCTGGTTGATGCCGCGCGCGCCCAGGCTGCCGCCGAAGACGAGCACCGAGAAGTTCTCGTGCGCCACATGGCTGCGCAGGTAGTTGTCCATCAGCTTGCGGCGGATGGGGTTGCCGATGAGCTGCACCTTCTTCTCCGGGAAGAAGCGCCGCGCTTCATCGAAGGCGATGAAGACCACGCGCACCACCTTGCCCAGGAGCTTGTTGGTGAGGCCCGGCAGCGCGTTCTGCTCCTGGATGGCGGTGGGGATGCCCATCAGCCACGCGGCCAGGACGACGGGCCCGCTCGCGTAGCCGCCCACGCCCACCACCACGTCCGGCTTCTGCCGGGCGAGGATGCGGAACGACTCGATGAAGGCCAGCGGCAGCGCGAAGAGCGCCTTGAGCAGGGAGAAGAAGCCCTTGCCCTTCAGGCCCTGCACCTTCACCAGCTCCAGCGGATAACCCTCGCGCGGAACGACGCGCGCCTCCAGGCCCCGCTCCGTCCCCACGAAGACGACTTCGTTGGCGTGGTGACGCGTCACCACCTCTTCCGCCAGGGCGATGCCCGGGAAGAGATGACCACCGGTGCCGCCCCCCGCGATGAGCACCTTCACGCCGCCACCTCCCTCAAGTCCGAACCCGCACGCGCGCTCCGAGGCGCTCCCTGCGCACTGGCGCTCAGCGACAGCAGCACGCCCGCCGCGCCCATCAGCACCACCAGCGACGTGCCACCGTACGAGACGAACGGCAGCGTCAGTCCCTTCGTCGGGAGCAGCCCCATGGCCACGCACATGTTCACCGTGGCCTGGAAGGCGATGATGGAGGTGAAGCCCAGCCCCAGGTACGTGCCGAACGTCTCCCCCGCCGCCAGGCTCGCGCGCACGCCGCGCCACAGGACGAGGGCGTAGAGCGACACGAGCACGCCCACGCCAATCAGCCCCGTCTCCTCACCGAGGATGGAGAAGATGAAGTCGGTGTGCGCTTCCGGCAGGAAGAAGAGCTTCTGCCGGCCGTCGCCCAGCCCCAGGCCCACCACGCCACCAGAGCCGATGGACATGAGCGACTCGGCGACCTGATAGCCCACGTCGTGCCGGTGCGCCCACGGGTCCAGGAAGGCCAGGATGCGCTTCATGCGGTACGGGCTGGAGGCAATCGCCACGTACGCCAGGGGCAGCGCGAGCAGGATGGAGCCGACCAGGTAGCTCAGCTTCGCGCCCGCGGCGAACAGCAGCACGAACAACATGAACACCAGCAGCACGCTGCTGCCAAAGTCGGGCTGGAGCATGCAAAGCATCACCAGGATGCCGCACAGCGCCAGGTGCGGGACGAAGCCCACGGAGAACGTCGCCACCTTCTCGCGCTTCTTCGCCAGCGAGTAGGACAGGTAGACGACCCACGCGAACTTGGCGACCTCGGCAGGCTGGAGGCTGAAGCCCGGCAACCGAATCCAGCGCCGCGCGCCACCCGCCGTGGAGCCGATACCGGGAATGGCCACCAGCACCAGCAGCACAATCGCCGCGAGCAGCAGCGGATAGGCGAAGCGCGCCAGCTTGCGCCAGCCCACCTTCATCGCCACGGCCATCACCACCAGGCCCAGCCCGGCCGCGGTGACCTGCCGCTTGAAGAAGTAGAGGCTGTCGCCGAGCTTGTCCTGCGCCAGCACCGCGCTCGCCGAGTACACCATCACCAGGCCCATCGTCACGAGGCCGAGCACGGCGCACAGGAGGATGGGGTCGAACCGCACGGGAGCGTTCGACGGAGGAGAGGTCTTCATGCCGTCACAGCGCTCCGACCAGGCGCTTGAAACTATCGCCCCGGTCCTCGAAGTTCTTGAACTGATCGTACGACGCACATGCGGGCGACAGCAGCACCGTGTCACCCGCCTTCGACAGCTCACGCGCCTTCGCCACCGCCGCCGCCAGCGTGCCGCACGCATGCACCGCCGCCTGCCCCTCGTACGCCCGGGCAAGCAGCTCCGCGTCCGCGCCGATGGTCAGCACGCCCTTCACCTTGCCCCGTCCCGCTTCCACCATGGGCGTGTACGGCGCGCCCTTGCCCTTGCCACCGGCAATCAGCCACAGCCCGTCCTGGAACGCGTGCAGCGCCACGAGCACGGAGTCCACGTTCGTGGCCTTCGAGTCGTTCACCCACTCCACCCCGTCCAGCACCCGCACGCTCTCCAGCCGGTGCGGCAGGCCCGGGTAGCTGTCCAGTCCCGCCTGCACCGCCTCGACCGACACGCCGCCCAGCCGCGCCAGCAGCGTCGCCGCCATCGCGTTCTGCGCGTTGTGGGCGCCTCGCAGCGCGCGGTTGTTCAGCCGGTACTTCTCGCCCTGGAAGTCCAGCCGGAAGCCGCCCTCCTCCGCCACCGCGAGCCCCGCCAGCTTCGGCGCGTCCACCACCGGCTTGCCCGTGACGCTGAAGCCGTACACGGGCACGCGCGCCTGGCGCGCCAGCGCGAGCACGTCCGCGTCGTCCGCGTTCACCACCGCGAAGTCACCCTCTCGCTGGTGGTGGAAGATGCGGGCCTTGGCCTCGCCGTACGCGCCATGGTCCGCGTACCGGTCGATGTGGTCCGCCGTGAGGTTGAGGATGGCGGCGCCGCGCGGGCGCAGCGTCTGGATGCTCTCGAGCTGGAAGCTGGACAGCTCCACCACCAGCGCGTCCCAGTCACCCGGTGACAGCGCGGCCTCGCTGAAGGGCCGGCCCAGGTTGCCACCGACGAAGGTGCGCTTCCTGCCCTGGAGGAACAGCTCTCCGGTGAGCGCCGTGGTGGTGCTCTTCCCGTTGGTGCCCGTGATTCCGAACAGCGGCACCGACTCCAGGAAGCGCCACGCCAGCTCCACCTCGCCCCAGATGGGCACGCCCGCGGCGGCGGCGGCGCGCAGCTCCGGCAGCGCCAGCGGCACGCCCGGGCTCACCACCACCAGCGCCTGCGACTCCAGGAGGCCCGGCGTCGCGGGGTCGGTGACGAGCGTTGCGCCCAGCGCTTTCACTTCACGGGCCACATCGCCCAGCGCGTCCTCGCTCCGGGCATCCAGCGCCGTCACGCTCGCGCCCCGCTGCGACAAGAGGCGCAGCGCCGCCACGCCGCTCTTCGCAAGCCCGTACACCAGCACCTTCTGCCCGGACAGCGCGAACGTCATGGATGTTCCACCCCTCGGGAGAATCAGCGCAGCTTGAGCGACAGGAGCGCCACGCCACCACAGAGGATGGAGACGATCCAGAAACGGACGATGATCTTCGGCTCGGCCAGGCCCTTGAGCTCGAAGTGGTGGTGCACCGGCGCCATCTTGAACACGCGCTTGCCGGTCATCTTGAAGGAGGCCACCTGAATCATCACGCTCAGCGCCTCCGCGAAGAAGATGCCGTGGATGATGGCGGACACCACCTCGTTCTTGGACAGCACCGCCAGCCCGCCCAGGGCGCCACCCAGCGCCAGCGAGCCGATGTCCCCCATGAACACGGAGGCCGGATACGTGTTGAACCAGAGGAACGAGATGCCCGCGCCGACGATGGCCGCGCAGAACACGGCCAGCTCCGCGCCGCCCGGCACCTGGAGGATGCCCAGGTACTGCCACAGCGGCGTGGCCACCAGCTTCGTCGTGCCACCCGCCGTCACCGAGTCCGCGATGCTCAGCGTGGTGCCCGCGACGTAGCAGAGCACCGCGAAGGTAATCGCGGAGACGATGGTGGGGACAATCGCGAGCCCGTCCAGGCCGTCGGTGAGGTTCACCGCGTTGGACGTGCCCACGATGACGATCCACGCGAAGACGACGTAGAACCAGCCCAGGTCCAGGTTGAACCAGTGGGACGGGATGAAGGGCATCGTCAGCCGCGTGTTGATGAGCAGCGTGGGGCCGAACGAGCCGTCCGGCTGCGTCCACGTCGTCAGCAGGCCGAAGACGGCGATGAGGAAGAAGACGGTCTGCAGCGCCATCTTCTTGCGCCCCGCCAGGCCCTTGGAGTTGCGCTTGGACAGCTTGAGCCAGTCGTCCAGGAAGCCGATGAAGCCGTAGCCGAACGTCAGCAGCAGCACCACCCAGACGGCGCGGCTCTTCAGGTCCGCGAACAGCAGCGTGCCCGCCGCGATGCAGATGAGGATGAGCGCGCCACCCATGGTGGGCGTGCCCTTCTTCTTCTGGTGCGAGTCCGGCGTGTCCTCGCGGACGTTGCTCTGTCCGTGCTGCTTCAGGCGCAGCCTCGCGATGAGGCGCGGCCCAATCAACATGCCCAGCACGAGCGCGAAGACCCCGGCGGCGATGATGCGGAAGGTGGGGTAGCGCAGGAAGTTGAGAACCCGCCCCGCTTCCGTGTTCTGGATGAGCTCGTAGAGCAGATACAGCACTAGTGGTTTCCTCCGGAGGACGCGGGCGTGCCCGTCAATGCGGCCACCACCCGCTCCAGCCGCATTCCGCGGCTCGCCTTCACCAGCACCACGTCGTGGGGGCGAAGCCTCGGCGTCAACCACGCCACCAGGGGCTCCACCTCCGTGAAATGCGCCGCGGACTCGCCCAGCCCCGCGTGCTTGAAACCCTCTGCCGAGCGCGGGCCGAAGAAGGCCACCAGCGCCGCCTTGCTCGCGACCTGCCCGCCCAGCCGCGCGTGCTCCTCGAGCTCGCCCGGCCCCAGCTCCAGCATGTCGCCCAGCACCGCCACCGCGCGGCCCCCGGGCGTCACCAGCGTGCCCAGCGTCTCCAGCGCCGCGTCCATGGAGGCGGGGTTCGCGTTGTAGCAGTCGTCAATCACCGTCACGCCACCCCGCCCATCCACCACGTTGAGGCGCCGCGCGTACGGCTTCGCCGCCTCCAGCCCCTTCACGCACTCCTCCGCCGTGTAGCCCAGCGCCAGCGCCACCGCGAAGGCCGCCGTCGCGTTCTGCGCGTTGTGCGGCCCGATGAAGCTCAGCCGCACCGGCCACTCGCGGCCCAGGTGGCGCACCGTGGCCACCATGCCGTCCCGGCCCTTCGTCTCCACCGACATCAGCCGCACGTCCGCGCCGTCCGCGCGGCCGAAGGTCAGCCGGTTCGCTTCGCTGCGCTCGGCTTGCGCGGGGATGAGCGCGTCGTCCGCGTTGACCACAATCGTGGTCCCATGCCCCATCTCCTGGAACAGCTCCCCTTCCGCGTCCGCCACGCCCTGGAGGCTGCCCAGCCCCTCCAGGTGCTCGGGTTGGACGACGGTGATGACGCCCGCGTCCGGCCGCACCACGCGGGTGAGCCGCTGGATTTCGCCGGGCCGGTTCATCCCCACCTCGATGACCGCCGCCACGTGCTGGGGCTCCAGCCGGAACAGCGTCAGGGGGACGCCCACTTCGTTGTTGAAGTTGCCTTCCGTCTTCAGCGCCGGCCCGCGCGTGGCCAGGATGGCGCCCACCATCTCCTTGGTGGTCGTCTTCCCGTTGGAGCCGCCCACCGCGCAGATGGGGATGCGGAAGCGCTGACGGTGGTGGCGGCCCAGGGCCCCCAACGCCATCAGCGTGTCGTCGACCTCGTAGAGCGTGAAGCCCTCCGGCAGCGCGGGCAGGGCACGGCCCCGCCCCACCACCGCGCCGGACGCCCCACCCTTCGCCGCGACGTCCACGAAGGCGTGGGCGTCGAAGCGCTCACCCACCAGCGCCACGAAGAGGCACCCCAGGGTGAGTGACCTCGTGTCGGTGCAGACGGCCTCGAAGGCGGCCGGCCCGGGACTTCCGAGCCGGGTCGCCCCCGTCGCCTGCACCACCTCTTCGTCGCTGAATCGAGCTGCCATAGGGGTGTGGGGCGTCCCGTCCGCGAGCCTTCTCAGCCGGCGGTGCGGCTCGCCAGCGCCTTGGCGGCGGCCTGGCGGTCATCGAAGCTGAGCTTCTCCTTGCCCACCTGCTGGTAGGTCTCGTGGCCCTTGCCAGCGATGAGGACGACGTCGTCCGCGCCCGCCAGTGCAATGGCCTGCTCGATGGCGGTGCGACGGTCCGCCTCCACGAGGTAGCCCTTCTCGCCCGACTTCGCCTTGTTCGCGGAGATGCGGCGCAGGCCGCCCTTCTCCACGCCCGACGTCACCTGGCTGATGATCTCCTCCGGGTCCTCCGTGCGCGGGTTGTCGCTGGTGATGACCGTCAGGTCCGCGGACTCCGCCGCCACCGCGCCCATCAGCGGACGCTTGCCCTTGTCCCGGTCGCCTCCGCAGCCGAAGACCGTGATGACACGGCCCTTGGCCATCGCACGGGCGGCCTCCAGCGCGCGCTTGAGCGCGTCGTCGGTGTGCGCGTAGTCCACGAACACGGCCGGAGCCCCGGCGGGGCCGTAGTTCTCCACGCGCTCCATGCGGCCAGCCACGGGCGTCATCCGCTCGATGCCGACCTTCACGTCGCTGCGCGAGAAGCCCGCGCCGATGCCGATGCCCACCGCCAGGAGGATGTTCTCCAGGTTGTGGGGCCCCAGCAGCTTGCTCTTCAGCGCGATGTCACCCGAGGGCGTCTTCAGCGTGCCAGTGATGCCGGCCAGCGTGAAGGTGACGTCCGAGGCGGAAATCTCACCGCTGCCCGCGCGGCTGAACTTCCACGCCATGCGCTTCTGACCGCGCTGCTCGTTGTAGATGCGGCTGGCGTACGTGTCGTCGCCATTCACCACGGCCACGCCCGTGGCGGACAGGTTCTCCGCGAAGAGCTTCCGCTTCGCCTGGAAGTAGTCCTCCATGTCCTTGTGGTAGTCGAGGTGGTCGCGGCTCAGGTTGCTGAAGCCCGCGGCCTTGAAGGTCAACCCGTGCACGCGCTCCTGCGCGAGCGCGTGGCTGGACACCTCCATCACCACCGTCTCCACACCCGCGTCCACCATCTCCCGGAAGATGCGGTGCAGCTCCAGCGGATCCGGCGTCGTGTTGGCCGTCTCCACCGTCTTGCCCCCGAACTTGTAGCCCAGGGTGCCGATGACACCCGTGGACACGTAGGCCGCCGCGCTCATTGCCTCCAGCAGGAACGACGTCGTCGTCTTCCCATTGGTGCCGGTGACAGCCAGCAACGTCAGCTTGTCGGCCGGCCGGCCATGGAAGTTCGCGGCGATGAGGGCCAGCGCCTTGCGCGCGCTGCCCACCTTGAAGAAGGGCACCTGCGAGGAGGGCACCGGCTTCTCGGAGACCACCGCCACGGCTCCGCGTGACACGGCCTCCCCGATGAACTGGGCACCATCCTCCTTGGTGCCGGGAATGGCGATGAACAAGTCGCCAGGCTTCACATGCCGCGAGTCCTGGGTCACACCGGTGACGTCGACCGCGGAACGACCACCCGAGGTCTGCTCGGCACCACACCCTGCGAGGACATCCGTCAGCTTCATCTCTTCCCCTTCACACGCATTGCAAGCGCGGGGCCTGGAACGAGCGCGGCCTCATTGCCGCGTCGCGAGCTCCAGCGTCACCCGGGCCCCCTTCTCCACCAGCGAGCCGGCGGCGGGGGTTTGAGACACCACACGACCACTGCCCAGTACTTGTGGCTCGAGCGCCGCGGCGAGCAGTTTCACCACGGCCTCGCGACCTCCGGCACCCTGGACGTCCGGCACACGCACCGTGCCGGGCTCAGGGCTCTCCGAAACCGCCTCCTCCAACGCCGGCCGAGCGGGCTCGGTGGCCTTCGCCACCGGCTTCGCCGCGACAGGCACGGGGGATGCGGCGGCCACGGCCACCCCGGGTGCCACCGTCCGAGACGGGGGCACGGCCAGGTGGGCCATGGCAGCGGTCGCAATTTCCTTGAAAGCAGGGGCAGCCACGAGCCCCCCGTACACGTCTGTCTTGGGTTCGTCCACCACCACGAGGATGACAATGCGCGGATCCTCGGCCGGCACCATGCCGACAAAGGACGCAATCCGCTTGTCCGAGTAGCCCCGAGCCACCGGATCCGCCTTCTGGGCCGTTCCGGTCTTGCCAGCCACCCGGTACTCCTCCATGGCGGCCTTGGGCGCGGTGCCTCCCTTGACCACCACGCTTTCGAGCATGCTCACCACCTGATTGGCCACCTTCGCGGAAACCGCCCGGCGGACCTCGGTGGGGCGATTCTCAAGCAGCACCACCCCATCCGGGTCCACCACCTTCGACACGAGGTAGGGCCGCATCAGCACGCCATCGTTGGCCAGCGCACCATAGGCCGCCGCAATCTGCACGGCGGTGGCCGTCATACCCTGCCCGAAGGACTGGGTCGCCAGGGAGACTTCCGCCTTCGGGAAGGGGATGACGCCCCGCCCCTCGCCCGGCAGGGCCAGCCCCGTGCGCTCGGCGAAGCCGAAGGCATGGTAGCCGGCCACCATCTTCTCGCGTCCCAGCACCTGGGCGATTTTCGCCATGCAGATGTTGGAGGAGACCTGGAGGATGCCCCGGGGCGCCAGCCACCCGTAGGAGTGCGTATCGTTGATGGTGTGGCGGCCCACGCGCCAGGCGCCGTTCTCACAGAAGAAGACGCTCTCCTCGGTGACGGACTTCTCTTCCAGCGCCGTGGCCACCACGAAGGGCTTGGTGGTGGAGCCGGGCTCGAAGGTGTCCAGCGCTCCGCGGTTGCGCACCGCTCCGCGAGTGATGCTCTCCGGGGTGTTGGGGTTGAAGCGGGGGTGGTTGGCCAGCGCCAGCAGCTCCCCCGTCTTCGGATCCAACGCCACCACCATGCCGGCGATGCCCTTGGCCTCCTCCACCGCCTTGGCCAGCGACTTCTCCGCCACGTACTGGAGATGACGGTCCAGGGTCAGCGTGACGGCGGCGCCCTGGCGCTCCAGCGGATCCAACACGCCCTGCACCAGCAGCTTGCGGCCCTTGGCGTCGCGGAAGCCCGACATGCGGGAGTTCTGCCCGGACAGCTCGTCCTCGAAGGCCAGCTCCAGGCCCTCCAGGCCCTTGCCGTCCATGCCCACCATGCCCACGACGTGGGCCCCCAGCTCGCGCTGCGGATAGAAGCGCTTGGGCTCCTTGGTGAAGCCCATGCCGGGCAGGCCCAGCGCCTTCACGGCGGCGACTTCCTGGGGCTTGGCCTGACGCTTCACCCAGGCGAAGCGCTTGGAGCGCGCCAGCCTGGCGCCCAGCTCGTCCGCGTCCACCTTCAGCGCCTTGGCCAGCGAGCGAGCGGCCTGACGCACGTCGGGCAGCATCGATGGATCCACCCAGATGGAGTCCACCTCCACGCTCTGGGCCAGGGGCGTGCCGCGCCGGTCGAAGATGTCGCCCCGGCGGGCGGGAATCTCAATCTGGCGGACGTACTGGTCCTGCGCCATTCCGCGCAGCTTCTCCTGCTCGAAGACCTGCAACTGCACGGCCCGACCGAAGGCGACACCCAGGAGCAACAGGAAGAGGCTGAACAGCAGCTGCACGCGCAGCTTCAGTCCCTTCGCGTTGGACTCCGGGGCCCGTGTCGCCTTGAAATCCCTCACCGGCCCGAGCCTCCACGGCCCGCCACGCGTACGCCAGGCTTGTCTTGCGACGGGGACGGGGCGGACGCGGAAGCGCTGCCTCGAGACGGCTTCTCCGCGGACAGCGACACCACCGCGCTGCCGGCGGGCATCGTCATGCCCAGCTGCTCGCGCGCCACGCGCTCCAGCCGGCCCGGCGCCTTGAGCGTGGCCAGCTCCAGCTTGAGCCGGTCATTCTCCCGCGTGAGCGAGCGGCTCTCCGCCTCCGCGCGGGACAGCCGGTAGCCCATGTCCACCACCATCACCCGGCTGGTGACGTGGAGCATGCCCACGCCAGCGAAGAGGGAGAACAGGAGGACGGCGGGCAGGAGGTGCAACAACACCCCCGTCAACGACACGGAGCCACGCTGGGAGGACGACGCCTTGCTCATCGCACTTTCTCCACCACGCGCAGGTGCGCGCTTCGAGAGCGGGGGTTGGCCGCCACCTCTTGCTCCGAGGCGGCCACGGCCTTCTTCGTCACCACGATGAAGTTGCCCACGCTGGCGCAGACGCAGATGGGAAGGCCCGGAGGACAGGTGCAGCGGCCCTCCAGCGTGCGAAAGCCTTCCTTCACCTTGCGGTCCTCCAGCGAGTGGAAGGAGATGACCGCGGCGCGGCCACCCACCTTGAGCAGCGCGGGCAGCGCGGCCAGGAGCGAGTCCAGCGCCTCCAGCTCCTGATTCACCGCCATGCGCAGCGCCTGGAAGGTCCGGGTGGCGACGTGGATCCGCGTGGGCCACGCCTTGCGAGGCACCGCGCGCTTCACCACTTCGGCGGCCTCCAGCGTGCGCGTGGGCAGCGCGCGCTTGAGCTCGCGGGCGATGGGCCGGGCGAAGGGCTCCTCGCCGTACTCCTTCAGGATGAGCGCCAGCTCTGACTCGTCCGTGGACGCGATGAGCTCCGCGGCGGTGGGGCCGTCCGGGCCCATGCGCATGTCCAGCGGGCCCTCCTTCATGAAGGAGAAGCCGCGCTCGGCCACGTCGAGCTGAGGGGAAGAGACCCCCAGGTCCACCAGCACGCCGTCCACCGGGAGCAGCTCCGCGGCCACGCGGGTCAGGTCCGCGAAGTTGCCGGAGCGGCCCTGGAAGCGGGGGTTGGGCCCCAGGCGGGCGGAGGCGGCGGCGAGCGCCACCGGGTCGCGGTCCACGCCCACCACGGACGCGCCCTGAGCCAGGAGCGCCTCCGTGTGGCCACCACCCCCCAGTGTGCCGTCGATGATCACCTTGCCCGCTCCGGCTCGCAGCAGCTCCACCGCTTCACGCAGAAGGACGGTCTGATGCTGGAAGTCCAAGTCCCCCACGCGGTCAGACGAAGGGAGCCCGCGCGAGGCTGAAAGCGGCGCGGGCGTCGTTCATGTGCGGGTAGATTTCGAACGCGTCGTGCGCGCCCGCCGCCCGGAAGATGGCGGCCAGGTACGGCGACAGTCCGGACAGCTTCAAGTCACCACCCGTGCGGCGGAACGCCTCGGCCCGGGCCATCAGCGGCTTGACGCCCCGGTAGTTGAGGTGGCCGACCTCGGACAGGTCCAACACCACCTGACGCAGGCCCCGGTGCATGCGCTGGGTGAGCTCGTCGCACAGCTTCAGCAGGTCCTGCTCGCTCAGCTCGCCCTCCAGCATGAGCGTCTCCACGCGGTCGGCCCCCGCCAGCGCGCTCGCCGCCCTCCGCCGAACCTCCAGAACCTGATTCATACGCGTGCCACCCTCTCGGGACTCCGGCCTTCTGTCGACTTTCCAGCTATGGGTGCCGCAGCTCGGAAAGCACCTTCATCACGTCCGCGGAGGCCGCTTCCTGCCGGGCCTCTTCCTGGGCCTTCGCCCAACCCTCGCGGCTCCAAAGTTCGATCACCTTCACCATCCCCGCCCACACCACGTCCTTCTCCAGCCCCGCGTACGTCCTGAGCGACGGCGGAATCAGCAGCCGCCCCAGCCGGTCCAACGGGCACTCCTGAGCGCTGGCCACGTACAGGCGCATCAGCGTCTTCACCCCGGGCTCCATCGGATTGCGCCGCGCGAGGGACGCCTCGAGCGCCTCCCACTCCCGCACCGGGTAGGCGTGGAGGCACCGGTCCAGGGCCGTGGTGATGATGAGCCGCTCGTCATAGGCCCCCACCAAGGTCTCCCGGAGCTTCGCCGGGAGGCTGGTCCGCCCCTTCGCGTCGATCTGGTGCTCATAGACGCCTCGGAACACGGGGGACGATCCACCTTTTCAGCCCTTCAGGGGATGAAGCTCCACTCCTTCCCACTTCTTGCCACTACCGGGCGGCATTCATACGCGGCCCCCCAGGGGGGGTCAAGAAAGCGCAACAGGTTGGAACACGCCGCCAGTGGGTTCCCGACATCCAGACAACCCGTCACACCTGGAAGGTCAGGTGTTTGGCGCGTCGCGGCGCCCTACCCGTGGGGAGGGGGCAAACTTGAGCTCCCTCCTGGAAGGGCGCAGAGTGACGGGTGCGTGAACACGAACGTGCGACTGAAGGTGGCCTACAAGAGCCCGCAGTCCCTGGTGGGGGAATACACGCGCAGCGTGGGTCAAGGTGGCGCCACGCTCCAGACGCGTCGCAGTCTCCCGTTGGGAACCCGCTTCACTTTCGAGCTGCATGCCGGAGGTGTGCCACGGCCCGTGGAGGTGCTGGGCGAGGTGGTGCAGGTGGAGCCCCGCGAGGAGCGCAACTACCTGGTCACCGTGCGCTACGGGGCCAGCGAGGACCGCACCGCGCTGGACGCCGTGCTCCAGCGGATCTTCGCCGCCCAGGAGCAGGAGGGGCTGCGGCGCTTCCCCCGGCTCCCGCTGCACCTGCGCGCGGTGGAGGCCACGCCCCTGTCGCCGACGTTCCTCGTCCGGGATATCTCTCGCGGCGGCGTGGGGCTGGAGGTGCTGGCGCCCACCCTGCCCCGCCATGTCCGGGTGGGCACGCCCTTCCTGCTGGAGATGGACCTGACGGAAGGGTCGCTGCTCTTGCACGGCGAGGTGGTGTGGACGTCGTCGGTGCCCCGGAAGAACGCCACCGAGGCGACGCCGGGCTTCGGCGCGACCTTCGGCCGGCTGCGGGCGCCCATGCAGCAGCGGCTGGACGCGCTGCTCGCGCTGGAGTCACTGCCCCCCGCGCCCTGGAAGGCGCGGGTGAGCTTTGGAATGGACGCCGTGACGCGGATGCCGTGACGGCGCTTCGCTACTCCGTGAAGGGGTAGCCGCCGGCGGACTCGATGGCGGCCACCACCGTCTCGCGCAGCTCCGCGGGGTTGTAGGGCGTGAAGACGTCCAGCGTGGCCAGCCGCTTCAGCTCCTTGTCCAGCGCGTCCCCCTGGAGCGTCGCGCACAGCGCGCGGCGCGTCCTGTCGTAGGAGCGGGGGATGCTGTCGAACGCGAACAGGCGCACCAGCGCCAGCCGCACCGGATCCAACGTTCCACCCGCCGCGGCCTGCCGGGTGCGCGTCACCAGCGAGTCCAGGGCGAAGGCGTCCATCACCACGTCGGAGAGCGCGGCGAGCACCTCCTGGTGCTGCTCCAGCTCCGGGCCGAACTTCTCCGCCGCCACGCGCAGGCCGTGGAGCGCCAGGCGCTTGGCGACCTCGGCGGCCACCTCCTGCGGGGCCAGCGCGTCGTGGGTCCGGGCCTGGGGCTTCTCGCCTCGCGCCAGCTCCTCCGCCACGTTGCCCGCCATGGCGAACAGCGGCAGGTCGCCCTTCACCGCGCGCTTGAGGAGCATGCCGGTGATGAGCATGCGGTTGATTTCGTTGGTGCCTTCGAAGATGCGGTTGATGCGCGCGTCGCGGTAGGCGCGCTCGACGGGGTACTCCTCGATGTAGCCCGCTCCGCCGTGCAGCTGCACCGCGTCGTCCACCACGTGGCCCAGGGCCTCCGAGCCGTAGACCTTCATGATGGAGGACTCGATGGCGTACTCCTCCACGGCGGCCAGGAGATGCCCCTCGTAGCCGGGGGCGGACTTGTCGCGGGCGGCGAGGCGCGCGTCGACGAGCCCCGTCGTGCGGTAGGTCATGCTCTCCAGCGCGTAGACGAGCGCGGCCATGCGCGCCAGCTTCTCGCGCGACAGCGGGAAGCGGACGATGGGCGTGCCGAACTGCTTGCGCTCCTGCACGAAGCGCAGCGCGTTGCCCAGTTGGAGCTTCATGCCCCCGAGCACGCCCGCGCCCAGCTTCAACCGGCCGTAGTTGAGGATGTTGAAGGCAATCTTGTGGCCCTTGCCCACCTCGCCCAGCAGGTTCTCCGCGGGGACGCGCGCGTCCTCGAAGTAGAGCGGGCATGTGGACGAGCCACGGATGCCCATCTTGTGCTCCTCCGGTCCCACCGTGAGGCCCGGGGTGTCCTTCTCCACGATGAAGCCGGTGAACTTGTCGCCATCCACCTTGGCGAAGACGATGAAGACGTCCGCGAAGGCCGCGTTGGTGATGTAGAGCTTGGAGCCGTTGAGAATCCAGTGCTTGCCGTCCGGCGAGCGCACCGCCTTCGTCTTCGCGCCCAGCGCGTCACTGCCGCTGCCCTGCTCCGTGAGGGCGTACGCCGCCACCCACTCGCCGGTGCCCAGCTTCGGCAGGTACTTCGCCTTCTGCGCGGCGTTGCCAAACCAGACGATGGGCAGCGAGCCGATGCCCGTGTGCGCGCCGAACGTCACGGACCAGGAGCCGTTGAGGCTCATCGCCTCCGCGAGCAGCAGCGACGTGGTCTTGTCCAGGCCGGTGCCGCCGTAGGCCTCGGGGATGTCCACGCTGAGCAGCCCCAGCTCGCCCGCGTGGCGCAGCAGCTCGCGCAAGAGCGCGTTGTCCTTGTGTTCGATTCGAGCGGCCTGGGGCAGCACCTGCTCCCGGCTGAACTGGAGCGCCGTCCGGAAGAAGAGGCGTTGCTCCTCGGTGAAGGTCTCCGGCGTGACGAAGCGGGAGGTGCCGACCTCCTGGAAGAGAAAGGCCCCTCCGGTGGGAATTTCCTTCGACGCGGCGGGCTCGTTGACTGCGGCCATCGATGATCTCCCAGATGTGCGGAGGGCCTCGCTTCCGTCGAGCGGACACGCGGCCCATCCCTGGCAAGCTATGAAGCGCCGCATCATAGGAGGAGTGGCGAGCAGGCCAGCCCTTTTCTCTCGGGTTCAGCGCGGCGGTTTCGCCAGGCGGGACCGAGGTGGCACACGACCGTTCCGCTGGGCGGAACCGTCGCTGTCGAGCGCCGAGGGCACACTCGCCTCATGCCCTCGGCTCCCGAGACCTTCGCGGTGCGCGTCGACGTCGGTCCGACGGCACCGCCATGACGAGCAACAGGGACTGGACTCAGCGGAGACCTGGATATGCGTTTCGCAGCCAGTTCGTGAACATGGACGTGCCTTGGTGAGAGCCCTCTGGATTGAGGGCAGTTCCATGTTCGGGACGCCGCCTCACGGTCTCCATTGGCCACGGGGACAGAGGAGAAAGAGCACACTCACAAGCACATCTCCTCGCGAAGAACCCTGCGGGGAAACGTCTGCCCCGCTATCGAGCCCGCGTGTTTGTGCCGCCAGGAACAGTCGCTCGCGCCGGCTCGGGCCCTCGCCTTTCACAATGCCTACCCATGCGTCCTCACTTCAATCAGGAGCCCTCTTCCGCTCCTGTGAATGGGGGAGTTCATGCGAATGGGAACACGGGTGTTGTCGTGGCTGTGCGTCGTGGGCGTCATCGCGGGGAGCGCGAGGTCGACCGCCGCCGAGCCTCTCGTGGGAGAGTTGTCGTGGTCCCGTCAGCTCAGCGGCCCCGGAGAAGAGGCCGGACAGATTGCCTCCGGCAGGGACGGAAGCGTCGTCTCCTTCATCAACTTCACCGGAAGCATCAACGTCGGTGCGGGCCCCATCCAGGCACCGGGGGGTCCGACAGCCCAGGCACTCGCGCTCGTCCGGTATGACGCTCTGGGCACGCCGACCGTCCTCCGCGTCATCAGCGGGTTCTACGGCTTTCGTCACGTCGTGGATGCCCAGGGCAACATCGTCATCCTCGTCACGACCTTCGGCGTCGGTCCTGGCAGTCTGTTCAGCGACGGATTCCAGTTGGTGAAGCTCGACTCCACCGGCACCCTGCTCTGGCTGCGTCCCATCCCCACCACGGACATCTTCGTCCAGGGGCTCGCGATTGACCGCGATGGCAACATCGGCATCGCTGGCTACACCGTGACGTCACAAGGCAGCCCCAGGCTCACCTTTCTCAAGCACAACTCCGAGGGCACCCGGCTGTGGCGCTTCGTCGACGCGAACACCCCCCAGAGCTTCAGCCGGACGGCCATCGCCGACAGCGACGGCAACTTCTACGTGGCGGGCGATGCCCAGGGTCCCACGGTTTCCTCGGAGCCCTACCTCGTCAAGCTCTCACCCGGAGGACAGCCGCTCTGGCGCCGGCGACTGGTCGGCGCGCTGGGCTTCGGCCTCGGCATCGCCACCCATGGCAACCGCGTGGTGATGGTCGGCACGTACGCCTTCACCTTCACCTTCGCCGGACAGAGCCACACGTCCAGCGGCAACCTCGGCATCAACCAGGACGCGTTCATCGCCGCCTGGACGCTGGATGGCGAGGAGCGATGGGCGCATGACTTCGGCTTCGACATCGACAGCGTCGCCATGGACGAGCACGACGGCGTCACCGTCGTCGGCGGCTATCAGGCGGGCAGCTCCGACCTGGGCATCCTGGGCCCACTGCCCGGCAACCCGTCGAGCGCCGCCAACGTCTACGTCGCGAAGTTCGACCGCATCCAGGGCCAGCGCCGCTGGGTGCGCACCTTCCCCAGCGGCCTGGACCGCGGCTCTCCCGGTCTCGACGACGGCTCCATCGCCGTCACCAAGGACGGCCGCGCCACGGTCCTCGGCGTCTTCCACGACACGCTCCAGGTGGGCGCTCAGACGTGGACCGCGAGCGGCATCTCGGACCTGTTCCTGTTCGGCTTCCAGCCCTGAGCGTCAGCCCCCGTCCCTGACGTGAGGCGTCGGGAAGACGAGGCACAGGGTGTCGAACAAGGGTTCGCCCGGGGCCGTGTACACGGCTCCGAGCGCCCGCGCGGCCTGCGCGACTTCGGTGCCGAACGAGGGCACGAGGCAGATGTCCTCGGACTGCTTGAAGCGTCCCTCGAGCAGCACCAACCCGTGCCGCAGCATCGCCAGGTCCTGACGCCCCTCGCGCACCGGCACCGAGGGGCCATTCGCATCCGGCCCGGGGAGCTTGCCCACGCTGGTGCTCAGCTCGAAGCCATCCGCGCGCTGGATGATGCGCAGCTTTCCCGGCGCCACCTCCGCCAGCCACGCGCGAAAGCCGTCCTCGTCACGAAGGACCAGCGGATACGCCACCGGCGCGTCCGGATGCGCCAGCCACACCACCTTGGCGGAGTCTCGAAGCATCGCGAGCAGCTCGGAGACCTGCACCAGGAACGTGTCTGCGTCCGGCACCAGCAGGACTTCACGCCCCTTCACCCTCTCCGCGAGCCGCCCGAGGGACTCCGGACGCGAGGGCTCGAACACCTCCGACCCGAGTCGCGCCTGCTCACCCGAAAGCGACAGTCGCAGCGCATCGGACGGAAGGGCCTCGCCATACACGGGCGCGTCGCGACGAGTGCTCGAGCCTCCATCCTCGGGCGCTCGGCCGCCACCCGGGGAGAGCGACGGCAGGGGCTCGGGCTTCAGCGACTGCAGCGGCTCCGCGGCCTTCTCCTCGCGACAGCCCACCACGACGAGCAGCAGCACCACGAGGCTTCGAGCACCGAGAGACGCGATTCGCTCCCGTGCGTCGACTCCCCACCGACGCCCCCCACGGCCCCGCGCCCCCGCGCCCCACCGCACGAACATCATGGCGTCGTCGGACCCGCCGTGGCGGGCAGCGCGGGCTTCGGCAGCGTGCTCGTGACACAGGCCGTGTCCGCCAGCCCCAGTCCCACGGCGTGCTCCGCCGCTTCACGCGCGTCCTTGAACAGCACCATGTCCTGGAAGCGCTTCGTGTCCTTCGTGCGCCCCGCGTCGCGGATGTAGACGGCCTTCACCCGCCCCGGGAACTCCTCGCGAATCTGCGCGTAGACCTCCGGGTCCTTCTCGCCCGAGTCCCCCACCAGCACGACAGGCAGCGAGAACTGCGTGAGCAGACGGCGGATGATGGGCTGCTTGTAGTTGGACAGCGACGAAGGGCCCAAGTCCCGCAGGTACACCCCGAAGCCCGCGGGGAACTGATGCCGCTCCAGGAACCCCCGCACGCGCGGCAGGTACTGGACGGGCGAGCCGCTCACCAGCGCGAACGCCGACGACGTCGCGGCGCCCCGCATGCAGCCGTAGAGCGCGGCCATGCCCGGCACCACCTCCTGCGTGTCCGAGTCCTTCAGCAACGCCGTCTCGACCAGCTTCGTCGGCTTCGTCACCTGCGTCACCGCCAGCGTGTCGTCGAAGTCGGAGACCACCAGCAGCGACGTCGTCGCCGGCAGCACCTCCACCCGAGCACTGGCGATGGCGCCCTCCACCCACGCCTCCGCTTCAGACGCGCCCTCCTTGAAGCGGCTGCCCTCGGGCGGCATCAAGGTCACCTCGAAGCCTCCGTCATGCCCGCTCGTCACGATGGCGGTGACGCCCTGGAAGCGCACCGACACCTTCGCGCCCTCCCAGTTGGGCGCCGTCAACCGCCGCAGGTTGCGCGACAGCGCCGAGCTACCGTCCGAGGGCGCCTCCTTCAGCACGCGCCCCTGAAGCATGACGCGCTCAGGCAACCCCAGCACGGGCGCGAGCAACACCGCCGGCGCCGCCACCGCGTGGGAGCCCCCGAGTAAGACGACCAGGACAAAGAGACGAGTGAGCATGTTCAACGGAATTTTCCCGTGTTAACGTTTCCGGAGGCCTGATGATAGCTTCGCGCGGGCCTCGAGACGCGTCGTGGAGTCGTGGAGGGGCGGCACAGCGGCCCGGTGCGCCCAGAGGAGCCGGAAGACACGTGGAGCACCCGTCCGAAGGGCTCGATTTCGGCAGGTACACGTTGCTCGAGCGCATCGCGACGGGCGGCATGGCGGAGATCTACCGCGCCCGGATGACGGCGGTGGCGGGGGTCACCAAGCCCGTCGTCATCAAGAAAATCCTCCCGGGCTACGCGGACAAGAGCGCCTTCGTCTCCATGTTCGTCAACGAGGCGCGCATCGCCGCGGGGCTGAGCCACGGCAACATCGCCCAGGTCTTCGACTTCGGCGAAGTGGGCGGCCAGTACTTCATCGCCATGGAGTGGGTGGACGGGCATCCGCTGTCACGGGTGCTGCGAAGGGCCCGCGAGAAGGGGCTCTACACCCTACCCCAACCGCTGGCCCTGCTGGTGACGGTGGAGGTGCTCGAGGGACTGGCCTACGCCCACACCCGCCTGGATGACCGCGGCCGTCCGCTGCACATCATCCACCGCGACGTCAGCCCGCAGAACGTGCTCCTGAGCTTCGAGGGCCAGGTGAAGCTGGTGGACTTCGGCATCGCCCGGGCCCGGCTCGCGGGCCATGGCGAGTCCGACGAGGCGGAGGCCAAGGGCAAGTACGCGTACTTCGCGCCGGAGCAGGCCCGGGGCCGGGAGCTGGACGCGCGCGCCGACATCTTCGCGGCGGGCACCCTGCTGTACGAGACGCTG
>NZ_JBLZWL010000051.1:0-110332 GCF_049194865.1 Corallococcus terminator
GGGGGGGGCTCCTCGGAGGCGATTCGGGGGCGGGCCATGGACTCCAGGAGGGGGAAGAGGGCCCGGTCCAGCTCGTCACGCTCGGTGAAGCTGCGCAGGATGAGGGAGCCGACGTCCTGGCCCTCCAGGGGAATGGGGGCGTAGGCGTCCGCCAGCCGGGGGTCGCCGGGCCGGTAGGGGACGGCGCCCATGGGGGCCATGCGGCCCTTCATCACCACGAGCTGGCCGTCCACGGGGGCCAGGGTGAAGGTGCGTGAGTTGAGCTGGGACAGGAGGAAGACCACTCCGCCGCCCAGTCCGAGGATGATGAAGAAGACGAGCAGCCTGGTGAAGGTCCGCCGTGCCCGATAGCCAAAGCCCTGCTGTGCCGATCCGTTCATATCGCCTGCTCTCCTGACGTCCGGGCGCCGGGCTGATTTCCGCCCCTGGCGCTTTCCTTGGGGCGCGGAGGCCCACGGCTATACTCCCACCCCCGAACACACCCATGCATCACACATTCCGTCGCATGGGGCCCAGTGAACTGCTGCCCCGCTACATTTTCGCCGAGAGCCTCTTCGCGCGTCGCCGCGTGCTGGAGGTCGACGCGGTGGCCTCCACCGGAGGAGAGAGCGCGCGTTTCCTGCTGGAGCGGGGAGCCCGGGCTGTCGTCGCCTGTGACGAGGACGTGAAGGCGGTCCAGGCCGCGCAGAAGGCGCACGGTGGGCCCACGCTGCGCTTCCGCGCCAACATCTACGACGACTTCGAGCCGGGCAGCTTCGACGTGGTGCTCGTGGCGGACCTGGCGCCGTACGTCCGGGCCCCGGAGCTCTTGGCGGAGCTGGCGCGGCTGGTGGCGAAGCAGGGCTTCCTGGTGGGCGGGCTGCGCAACGTCGCGGGCCTGGCGCTGCCGCAGTTGGTGGAGGCGGAGGAAGGGAATGTTCCGCCCACCTACGGGCTGCTGCTGGATGCGCTCAACGTGCACTTCCCTCACGTGGAGGTGGCCACGCAGTCGCCGGTGCTGGGGTACCAGCTCGCCTTCGAGCGAGGCGAGGGGCTCCAGGTGGACGGCTCGCTCGTGGAGAACGGCGAGGCGGCGTACTTCGTGGTCGTCGCCGGGCAGGAGCCCGCGCGCTCGGTGGACCCCACGTGGGTGCAGCTGCCGCCGGAGCCGCTGGCCTTCACCCGAGGCAAGCTGGACGAAGTCGTGGCGCGCGCGAAGTCCTGGGAGGAGCGCAGCGCGCGGTTGAAGGAGTCGCTGACGCGGCTTCGCACCGAGCTGACGGACCGGGAGGCGGAGGTCGCCTCGCTCAAGCCCGTGCTGGAGGTGACTCGGGACGAGGTGGCGCGGCTCACCGCGCAGTTGGAGCAGGCGCGGGGCACGCCGGAGTCGCAGCGCGAGCGCGATGACCTGGTGGGACGGCTGCGCCGACGTGAGCTGGAGCTCCAGGTCGCGCACGAGCGGCTGGGTGATGCGGACCGGCGGCTGACGGCGCAGCGGCTGGAGGTCGAGGCCGCGCAGCGGGTGCAGGCGGAGGCCGGGGTCCAGGTGCTCGCGGGGCAGGAGACGCTCCGGCTGGAGCGCGCGCGCCGCGAGGAGCTGGCCACCTCCCTGGAGGAGGCCCGGGAGCGGCTGACGCAGACCTATACCCAGGTGCGTGAGCTTCAGGATGAGCTGACCACGCTGCGCATCGACCGGGAGAAGGACCGGCTCCTGGCGGAGCGCGCCGGGGAGCAGTCCGAGGACCGGCGTCGCGCGGCGGACGCGGCCCGGGAGCGGGAGCTGCGCATCGCCGAGCAGTACTCGGCGGCCCTCGCGGCGGTGGAGCACCTGAAGGACGGCACGGCTCGGGCGGAGGAGGCCGCGCGCGATGCCGTGGCGGCCCTGTCCGTGAAGGAAGCGGAGCTGGCGCGCGCGGCTCGCGAGCTGACGGAGGCGTCCCAGCGGGCGGCGTCGGCCGAAGGCTCTCGCCGGGACGCGGAAGAACGGCTGGCGGCGCTCCAGGCCGAGGGTCGTGGTCAGGAGACGGAGCTCGTCGCCGCGCGGGAGCGGGAAGCACGGCTGCGGGCCGAGCTGGAGACGCTGACCGAGGGCGAGGCGTCCGCTCGGGCCACCGCGCGGAAGCTGGAGGAGTCGCTCCACGAGGCAGGACAGCGCATCACGGAGCTGGAGGCGGAGCGCGCTCGCGTGGAGGCGGGACTGACGGGGGCGCTGGAGACGGAGCGCTCCGGACTTCAGGCCCGGCTGTCGGCGTTGGAGGGCGTGCTGGAGTCGGAGCGCGTGCGCGCGGAGGCGCTCGCGGAGGAGGCTCGCACCGAGGCCGCCATTCGCGCGGAGACGGAGGCGCGCAAGCTCGAGCTGGAGGAGGAGCGGCAGGCGCTGGTCCGCCGGGTGGTGGAGCTGGAGGCGGAGGTCTCCACGCTGAGTCGCTCCCGTCGCGAGGAGTCGGAGCGCGCGGAGGAGCTGGAGGCCTCGCTTCAGTCCGTGCAGTCGGACCTGGAGACGGCACACCAGGAGCGGGACTCCACGGCGGCCCTGGCCGCTCGTGTGGGCGGAGAGCTGGACCAGGAGCGTGAGTCGCGCGCCGCTGTCGAGGACGCGCTGCGCGTCTCACGCGGCAAGCTGGAGAGCGCGGCGCAGCGACTCGTCGAGGCCGAGGCCACGCTGGCCCGGACCCGCGAGGCGGTGGATGCGGAGGTGGAGCGTCGCGCCGCGTTGGAGACTTCGCTGGCGGAGGTCCAGGCCACGCTGGTGGCGGAGCGCGATGGCCGCCTGAAGTCGGGCTCCGCGCTGAAGACCCTGCGCGCGGAGCTGGAGACGGAGCACGGGCGTCGGGAGAGCGCGGAGGCGACGCTCGCGGAGGCCCAGGCGGGACTCGTCGAGGCGCGACATGCGCTCACCCAGTCCAAGGAGGCCCTGGACGCGGAGACGGAGCGTCGGGCTCGCTGGGAAGCGGCGCTCGCGGACGTGCAGGTCCAGCTCCAGGACGAGCTTCAGCGACGTACTCGCGCCGAGGATGCGCTGGCGGAGGCGCGCGGACAGCTTCAGGGCGAAGGCCAGCAGCGGACCCATGTCGAGGGGACGCTGGCGGAGGCACAGGCGCGCCTCCAGGCCGAGGCCGAGCGAAGGAGCCGTGCCGAAGCGGCGCTGACCGAGGCCCAGACGCGCTTCGAGGCGGCGCTGGCGGACGCCACGGCCCGTTACCAGGACGAGGCGGAGGCGAAGGCGCGCGTCGAGGCGACGCTGGCGGATGCCACGACCCGTCTCCAGGACGAGGCGGAGGCGAAGGCGCGCGTTGAAGTGGCGCTCGCCGAAGCTCTTGCTCGGAGCCAGTCAGAAGCAGACGCGAAGGCGCGGGTCGAGACGGCGCTGGCCGAGGCGGAGGCTCGCGGTCAGTCGGAGGCCGAGGCGAAGGCGCGCGTCGAGGCGACGCTGGCCGAGGCTCAGGCCCGGAGCCAGTCGGAGGCCGAAGCGAAGGCTCGTGTCGAGACCGCGCTCGCCGAGGTCCAGGCACTTCTCCAGGAAGAGACCGAGGCGAGAGCGCGGGGCGAGACGGCGCTGGCGACTGCCCGGAGCCGTGGTCACGAGGATGGCGAGGAGCGGGCCCGCGTCGAGACGGCGCTCGCCGAGGCCCGGACGCAGCTTCAGCGTGAGACCGAACAGCGGGCTCTCGCCGAAGCGACAGTGGCCGAGGCCCAAGCACGCCTGCTCGCGGAGACCGAGGAGAAGTCTCGCGTCGAAGCCGCGCTGACAGAGGCTCGTGCGCGGCTTGAAGAAGTCGAGGTGCTGCGGAAGCGTGCCGATGAGGCGCTGTCGGAGACCCAGCTTCGACTCCAGGCGGAAGCAGGGCAGCGTGAGCGGGCCGATGCGGCCCTCGCCGAGGCCCGAGAGGCGCTGGCCACGGAGCGCGAGTCCTGGGGGCAGGGTGAGGTTCAGGCCCAGGCGGCGCTGGCGGAGGCTCGCCGGTCGCTTGCTTCCGAGCGTGAGGCACGCGAAGCGCTCACCGTCGAGCTGTCCGATGCCCGAGCGCGTGTCTCCGTCGCGGACGAGGCCGCTACCCGACTCCAGTCGGAGCTCGTCTCGGAGCGCGAAGGCCGGGTGCGGGTCGAGACCGCGCTGACGTCCGAGCGGGAGGCGCTGAGCGCGGCTCGTGCGGAGCTGGAGACCGAGCGGCAGGAGCGCAGTGACGGCGAGGCGGGTCTGGCTCGCGTACACGAGCGGCTGGACGGAGAGCAGCGCGCGCGCGCCGAGGTGGAAGCCTCGCTGACGCGCACGCGCGAAGCACTGTCCACGGAGGAGGCCGCGCGCGCGGAGGTCGAGTCGTCGCTGGCTCGGGCTCGCGAGGCCCTGTCTTCCGAAGAGACCGCGCGCGCGGAGGTCGAGTCATCGCTGGCTCGGGCTCGCGAGGCCCTGTCGTCCGAAGAGACCGCGCGCGCGGAGGTCGAGTCGTCGCTGGCTCGGGCTCGCGAGGCCCTGTCGTCCGAAGAGACCGCGCGTGCGGAGGTCGAGTCGTCGCTGGCTCGTACGCGCGAAACACTGTCCGCCGAAGAGACCGCGCGCGCGGAGGTCGAGTCATCGCTGGCTCGGGCTCGCGAGGCCCTGTCGACAGAGAAGACCGCGCTGGCTCAGGTTCGAGCCGCGCTGGCTGATGAGTCGTCAGCGCGCTCGGCGTCGGAAGCCGCGCTGGCGACGGAGCAGCAGAGCGCGGAAGCGGCGCGTGCCGAGCTGACCCGTGAGCGGGAGACGCATGCCGAGGCGCGTGCGGCCCTCCAGGCAGAGCGCGAAGCTCTGGCCCAGGTTCGCGCCGAACTGGCGGCCCGCGAGCAGTCCCTCACGGAGCTTCGTGAGGCCTCCGAGGCCCGCGAGCAGTCGCTGCGCGCCAGCGTGGAGCGCCTGGACGGTGAACGCGCCCAGGCCGAGGATTCGGCGCGGGAGCTGCGAGCGACCCTGGATGCACGGCTGGCCGACGCGGAGTCCATGGGCGCGCGACTGGCGTCCGTGGAGCAGGCGTTGAGCGAAGCGGAGACCGCGAAACGCGCGGTGGACGCGACGCTCTCCGAGCGGGAGTGGGCCCTGCAAGAGCTCCAGGCCCAGGCCACCGCTCGTGAAGGCGAGCTTCGGGAGCAGCTGCGGACGCAGGAGGCAACGGAGGCCACGCTGGAGGTCACGCGCCAGGAAGTCCTGGACCTGCGCGGCGAGCTGACCCACCTGATGGCGGCGCGGCAGGAAGTGATGCGCCTGGGCATGGAACTCCAGCGGGCCATGGCCGCGCTGCACGACCGGGGCATGCACCTCACCCGGCTCGATGAGGAGCTGGTGGACGCGAGGGAGCGACTGGTCGCCCAGCGCGAGAACGCCGAGCTGCTCATGGTGCAGCTCGAGACGGCGCGGCGCTTCGCGGGCAAGGCCACCGCGATGGAGAACACGCTCGAAAGCGAGCGGGCCACGCTGGAGACCACACGCGCTGAGCTGGAGACCGTGCGCTCGGAGCTGGCACGGGTCACCGAGTCGGCGCGCGTCGAGCAGGAGCGCTCCGCGAGCCTGGAAGCGCGACTGCGGGAGGCCACGGAGTCGCTGGAACAGGCCCGCGCGGACTGGGAGGCCCGGTTCGCCGACCTCACCGCGCACCTCGAACGTCAGCGCACCGAGACGGACGTGCAGCTCCAAGCACACCGTGCGGAACAAGCCACGCTGGATGCTCGCCTCACGGAGGCCACGTCGCAGCTCGAAGCGGAGCGTGCCGAGCGCACGGAACTGGAGTCCCGGCTCGAAGCGGAGCGGACGGCCCAGGCCACGCTGGCCTCGCGCCTCGTCGACACCGAGACCCGGCGCGCCGAGCTGGAGTCCCAACTCACCGCGCTCCAGGCTCGTGCCGAGGCGTTGCGTGAGGAGCACACCACGAAGCTCGCGGCGGCCACCACGGACTTCGAGGCCCGTCGCGTCGAACTCGAAGCCCGCCTCTTCGAACTTGAGACCGCCACGACGGGGAGCGCCACCGCGCTCCAGTCCGTGCAGGAGCGCCTGTCTCGCGCCGAGTCTGAACGCGAGCGCCTCCAATCGGACCTCACCGTCGCCCGGGCCGCCCGCGTCCGACTGGAAGGCCGCATCACCGCCCTGGAGACCGCCTCCACGGACGCGGTCCGCCTGCTCGACTCCGAGCGCGCCGAGCGCACCCGCGCCTCCGAGGCGCTGGAGGAAGCCCGCCGCCAGCTCGCGCAGCGCGATGGCACCACGTCCGACCGACTCGCCACGCTGAAGACCGAGCTGACGCGCCTCCAGGACCAGGCCCAGGCGCTCACGGCCGAGAAGCAGGACCTGCTCAAGGACCGCTTCGAGCGAGAGCGGCTGGAGCCGCTCATCAAGGACCAGCAGACCCGCCTCACCGCCCTGGAGGCCGAGCGCAACGAGCTGCTCAAGGCCACCGAGGAGCTCAGGGCCGCCTCGCAGACGGACGCCGTCCTGGAGATGGCCGCGGAGATGGAGCAGCTCCAGTCGGAGGTGGATTCGCTCCAGGAGAAGCTCCAGGCCCAGGAGACGGAGCTGGGCACCCTGCGCCGTCAGGTGGCCCGCTCCGGCGGCAACCCCGTCCAGGACCTCTACGAGCGCGCCAACGCGGAAATCAACGCGGTGAAGAGCGAGCTGTCCCGACGCACGGGCGTGGCGTTGACCCCTCCCGGTGGCACCCCCGTCCGGGCCCCCACCATCCCCCAGGTCAAGCCCCCGCGCACCGCCGTGCCCGCGCTCGATATGCCCGAGCCGACACCTCCGAAGAAGGCGGACGAGCGCGAGTGACGGCCCCCGGCTAGGATTGCGTTCGTGGACGTTCGTGAACGCATCTTCAAGTACCAGGGGCTGGGCAACGACTTCGTCGTCCTCGACCGTCGCCGGTCCGGCGTGGACATCGACGCGGAGACCTCCCGCTGGATGTGCGAGCGCCGGCTCGGCATCGGCGCCGACGGAGTCCTCGCGCTGCTCCCCTCCGAGCACGGCCTGGCCCGGATGGTCGTCCACAACGCCGACGGCAGCATCGCGGAGATGTGCGGCAACGGCCTGCGCTGCGCCGTGAAGTACCTGGTCGACCAGTCCGGGGAAAACCCGGGTCGCATCGACGTGGAGACGGGCGCGGGAGTGCTCTCCTGCATGCCTGGCTACGGTGACGGCGGGGTGGTCGCGGTGGACATTTCCATGGGGCCAGCACGGCTCGTGGCCCCGAACCTGCCATCGGGCGCCACGGGGAAGCCCTTCCTGGACCTTCCGTTGCCAGGGCACCCCGAGCTTCGAGCCTCCGCGGTGAGCATGGGCAATCCCCACCTGGTCCTCCTGGACCAGCCTCTGGAGGACGCGCCTCGACTGGGGCCGGAGCTGGAGCGGCACCCTGCCTTCCAGGACCGTACCAACGTAGAGTTCGTCCGGGTGGAGGAGGACGGCCTCACCGTCGTCGTCTGGGAGCGGGGCTGTGGGCTCACCCAGGCGTGCGGCACGGGGGCCTGCGCCTCGGCGGTGGCGGCGGTGCTGGCGGGGCGGTTGCCCTCGGACACCTGGCTGCGCGTCACCCTGCCGGGAGGCAACCTGCGCATCCGCGTGCCGGCCGACCTGTCCGACATCCGCCTCCGTGGACCTGTCGCCTTCGTCTTCGAGGGCGTTGTCGCGCTTGCTGGGGGCCGGTAACCTCCGACCTCCCCCTTCGCACCCGGGTCAGACAGCGCGTGGCCGGTCCCATTCTCGTCGTCGACGACGACCTGTTCTTCCGCCAGCTCGCCAGCGACATGCTGTCCCGTCATGGGCACCGTGTGGTCTCGGTGGAGAACGGCACGTTGGCGCTCGAGGAGGCGGCTCGCACGCCCTTCGACCTGGTCATCACCGATGTGGTGATGCCGGGCGTCGACGGCTTCGCGCTCACCGCGCGCCTTCGCGAGCGAGACCCGGACCAGGAAGTCCTCCTGGTCAGCCAGCGCACCGACGTGAAGGGCTCGGAGATGGCGCTGCGCTCGGGCGCGGCGGACTGTCTGGCCAAGCCCATCGAAGAGGCGGACCTGGTGCTCGCGGTGGACCGCGCCCTGGAGCGCGCCGCCCTGCGCCGGGAGCGCACCCAGCTCCGTGATGAAAATCTGGAGTTCGCCCGCTTCCACAACCTGCACCAGCGCTGCCTGGAGCTCATCTCCCAGTCGGATTTGGAGTGGCTGCAGGAGCGCATCATCTCGGAGCTGTCCGCGGTGTGCGACGCGCAGAGCGCCGCGCTGTGGGTGCTGGACGACCGGGGAGACCTGGTGCTGCGCGCGTACCGAGGGCTGCTCGACAAGCAGTTCCTCGCGGAGAAGATGAACCCCGAAGGACCGCTGGCGGGGCGTCTGCGGGATGCGCAGCCGTGGTTCGCGCGGGATGAGCGCTCCGTGGTGCTGTACGTGCCGCTGATGGTCTCCGGAGAAATCGTCGGCCTCGCGCAGCTCTCCGACCCGCTGACCGGGGACTTCCGCGCCGAGCACTCGCGGGATGCCCGCGTGCTCGCGGACTTCGCCGCCGTGAGCGTGAAGAACGGCCGGCGGATGATGGCGCTCCAGCGCCTGGGCCTGAGGGACCGCGAGACGGCGGCCTACAACCTCAGCTACTTCACCGACTACGCCTCCAAGGAGATCTACAAGGCGCGGCGGTATGGCCGGACCTTCTCCCTGCTGACCTTCTCCATCGACAACCTGCCGCTGGTGCGCGTGCGCCAGGGCGCGGCGGACGCGAAGAAGGCGGTGCGCGGCATCATCCGCGCGCTGAGCAAGATCATCCGCGACTCGGACGTCATCGCGAAGGCGAGCGACCAGGAGTTCTACCTCCTGTTGCCGGAGACGGACTTCTTCGGCGCGATGATGTTCGTGCGTCGCGCGGTGGCGGCGGTGCGCGAGGAGCCTGAAGTGCAGGACGTGGAGTCGCGCCTGCCGCTGGCCCTGGTGGGCGGCGCCAGCACCTTCCCCAAGGACGGCGAGGACTTCGACGAGCTGGTGCACCGCTGCCGTCGCCGCATGGACGAGCGTCGCGCGTCGCTCCAGCGGCGGCTGATGCTGGACGGGCTGCCGTTCTGGGACGAGGTGGACCTCCTGTTGGGCACGCCCAACAGCCCCCGGTTGCCGGTGGACGAGCGCGCCGAGCCCAGCCGCCGAGGCAAGGTGGCGGATGTCCTCTTCGACGAACTCCAGGCCGAGATTGCTCGCGAGCTGACGAGAGACCCGGGCACGCGCGGCCTCTTGTACGTGGGCGGGCCGGAGATTCGCGCGGACCTGCCCATCGCCGCGGGGCTGGAGTCGGCGCCGCCAGACCTGTCCTCGCGCATCTATCTGTTGGGCCGCCGGGTGGACCTGGAGTCGCACCCCGCGCTGACGCCCGTGTTCCTGGAGGGCGACGAGCGGGTGTCCCGGCACGAGTTCATCCTCTGGCTGTCGGAGAGCGCGGCCTACGCGCTCATCCAGCGGCGGGGGCGGGGCGCGACGTGGGGCTTCCACACCTCGGACACCGCCGTGGTGGACGGGCTCATCTCCAAGCTGCAGGCCGAATACGACCTGCAGCCCTACTGACACGAAGCGGAGCGACCCGTGGCCCAGGTCCGGAAGATCCTCATCGCCGACCCCGACCTCGAGTCCGTGCGCGCGCTGTCCCGCGCGCTGCGCACCAAGGGCTATCAGGTGCACTACGCGCCGGATGGCTCGCGAGCGCTGGAGGTGGCGGTGCTGCGCCACCCGGACCTCACGCTGTTCGACGAGCACTGTCGGCTGCTGGAGGCGCGCACCTTCATCCAGATTCTGCGCACCAACCCGCGCACCGAAGACATCCCGGTGGTGCTCACCACGTCGAGCTTCGATGGGGACCGGTACCGTGGCCTGCGAGACGGCTACCTGCGCAAGCCCTTCAACCTGGACGAGGTGCTCAGCCGCATCGAGCACATCTTCCGGCGCAACGAGGCGGCCAAGGACCTCAAGGTCGAGCAGCAGGAAATCGAAGGCTCGCTCAGTCAGCTCAGCATCCCGGACCTGATGCAGCTGCTCGGGATGAACCGGCGCAGCGGGAAGCTCTCGCTGGAGCGGGGCAACGAGCGCGGTGAAATCCACGTGGTGGAGGGCCGCCCCGTGAACGCGAAGCTGGGGCGCGTGGAGGGGGAGAAGGCGCTGTTCCGCCTGCTGGCCTGGGGCGATGGGACCTTCACCTTCTCCCCCGGCGCCAGCGCCGCGAAGGCGCGCATCAACCGCGCCATGGACGACGCGCTGCTGGAGGGCATGCGGCAGTCGGACGAGGTGAATCGCCTGATGCCGGGCCTGCCGCCGCGCCACACGCGGCTGATGCTGGCGCCGGACGTGGCCTTCCAGCAGGACCAGCACCCGGTGACGGCGCAGGTGATGGACCTGCTGCGCCAGCCGCGCGCCCTGGGTGAGGTGCTGGACCTGGCGCCCGCCACGGACCTGGAAGTGCTGAGCGTGCTGTCCACGCTGATTCAGCGCGGGGTGGCGAGGCCCGCGGACGTGAATGGCACGGACGCCAACGCCAACGAGCTGCTGGGCGCGGCGGAGGTGCACGCGCTGCGCGGTCGAATCCTCCGCACGAAGGCGCCGTCACGCGTGGCCACCGCCAAGATATTCGTGTGCGGCAGCGGCGCATCGGCGGCGCGGCGGGTGATGGCGCGGGTGCCGGGCCTGGAGGCGCTGTCGGCGGAGCCCACCGCGGTGAAGAGCGGCTTCGGGACGCTGGGGCGGCTGGTGCTGAGCGAGGTGCTGCGGCTGGACTTCTGCACGCTGCCCCCGGCCGAGGCAGCCAAGCCCCTGTGGCGGCCCTTCAGCGCGGGCGCGGTGGGCGCGTTGCTGCTGGACGTGTCCGAGCCGGCGGTGGGGCTGGCGCACTATCTGGCGTGGGAAGCGCGCATGCCCATCGTCGTCGTGGGCGCCGAAGTCCCGGCCGCGCTCCAGGGCGCCCCCGCGGGAGCGCTGAGCGTGGTGGACGACCTGGGCGAGGCGCTGAGGTCCCTGTTGGTGCAGGCCCTCAACCCCTCGCCCATGTTGCCCGGTGTGACGCAGGTGCAGCGGGCCAACGCCTCCGTCGGCTAGCCGCTGCTAGGCGGCGGGCGCGGAGGGCCTGGCCTCGATGCCGAGCGCCTCGTTCGCGAAGCGGTACATGTGGGCCCGGAGCTGATCCAACGACGCGAGCGTGTGTCTGCCCGCGCGGTTGGCCGCGTCCTCCAGCTTGTCCTTGCAGCGCAGGTCGACACAGAGGCTGATGCCCACGCGGCGCTTGCTGTTCACGTCGGTGGTGAGCAGGTCCACCGACGAGCCGTAGTCGTGGCACCACTCGCACATGCGGGAGATGTCGGGGCCACCTCCGACATCACGTCGGAAGATGATGCCGATGGGCTGGTGGCTGCCAGGCGCGGAGAAGACGAGGTACACGCGCGCGCCGGACGTCTCCGTCCAGGCCAGGTAGTCCCGCACGAACAAGGGGAAGGTGAGACCCGGCGGCATTTCCATGACGCGGCGGTCCCTCGGGCGGAAGGACTGGATGAGGTCCCGGTCGGTTTCGAATCGGAACACGGCTGCTCCTTGGAGAACGTTTCGACCTAACAGTGAGCAGTTCCCGATTCTACCCAATCCCACCAGGAAGCCAGGCCCCTCTCCTCCTGGTCGCCAGGTGAGGAGGGAGGCGCGACTGTGCATGGCATTGCACACCGCGCACGGCGAGCCGCGTCATCCCGGCCTCCGCGTGCGTCGTTTCAACGGCTGACCCGCGCGTGACATGGCGATGGGACAACGCTGGCTCCTCATCTCCGGCACAGGGCCGGACACACCCCACTTCAGCAGGAGCCCCTCTCAATGGAACGAGCCGCACCGCCGTCGAGCAAGGAGCTCATTGCCCGGACGCGCCCCTTCGCCGTGCAGGATGTCGCGCGCTCGGGCTGGAATCTGGCGGCCACCTATGCCGCGCTCGCGGCGGCCGTGACGCTGGCGGTGGCCGCGCCCTGGTGGCCCCTGCGTGTGGTGGGCGGCGTGCTGGAGGCGCTCGTCCTCATCCGCGCGTTCATCCTCTTCCATGACGCCATGCACGGCGCGCTGCTGCCCTCGTCTCGTTGGGCGAAGGTCCTCTTCCACGTGCAGGGCATCCTGACGCTCACGCCCGCGCGCATCTGGAACGACACGCACAACCATCACCACGCCAACACGGCGCGCATCGCCGCGGACTCGGCGGGCACGTTCGCCACGTGGACCACCGAGCAGTGGCGCAATGCCTCCGGCTGGCAGCGGCTGGGCTATGTGGTGGAGCGCCACCCGGTGACCATCCTGTTCGGCTACGTCACCGCGTTCCTCATCAGCCTGTGCCTGGTGCCCTTCGTGAAGGACCCGAAGCGCTACTGGACGTCCGGGCTCGCGCTCGGCGTGCACGTGGCCCTGTCCGTGGCGCTCTGGGTCTTCTTCGGGCCCGCCGTGTACCTGGTCGCCTTCGTGGGCCCGCTGTTCCTCGCGTACGCCCTGGGCACGTACCTGTTCTATTCGCAGCACAACTTCGACGAGGTCCGCATCCTGCCGGAGCACCAGTGGACCCACGCGGATTCCGCGCTGGAGGCCTCCAGCTACCTGCGCTGCGGCAAGGTGATGGCGTGGTTCACCGGCAACATCGGCTACCACCACGTGCACCACCTCAACCCGCGCATCCCGTTCTACCGACTCCCCGAGGCGATGGCGGCCATCCCGGAGCTCCAGCATCCGCACGTCACGACGCTGAGCCCGCGCGACATCATCCACTGCCTGCGGTTGAACCTGTGGGAGCCCTCCCTGGGGCGGATGGTGCGCTATCGCGATGCCAGCGTGCGCACCTGGGAGGCTCGGACCGACGCGCCCGCCCGGAGCGCGGTCTCCTCCGAGGGGCACGCGGTGTCGTGACGACTCGTGGTGGGCGTGCTCCTCATCGCGCGGCCGCGTGGGGCCCCGCGATGGGAGGCTGCCCCGTGGGCGGCGCGATGGGGCCGGTGTGTGGCACGGGCGCCCCGGTGGCGCTCGCCACCTCGTCGGGCGCGGGGCCCACGTTCCACTGGCCCGTGCGTCCCGTCACGCGCTCGCCCACCGGCTGCGTCTTCCCCACCAGCGCGGCCTCCTGGTCGGGTGGAACCAGGTAGCGACTGACATCGGGTTGCACCAGGTCGCTGGTGGCGACGAAGGTCCACGGCCTCCGGACATTCATTCCCGGCAGGGGCATGGGCTGCCAGCCAGCGAGGCCCTCGCCCCAGCGCCAGTCCACCCAGGAAGGGGCCCACTCGTCGTCGGGCCACCACACCCAGCCCTCCGAGGGCGTGACGAACCACCTGCCGAAGTGGAAGGGGGCCCAGCCCCAGTCCCAGTCGCTCTGGAACGTCCAGCCCCAGTCGCTGAACACCCACTGGCCATTGGTGGCGTAGGGCACGAAGTCCAGGCCCACGAGCTTCGCGTCGGGGCGCCACACCCAGCCCACTTCGGGGAGTTGGATCCACTCGCCATAGGGCGCCATCACATCGCGGAAGATGGAGATGTTGCTGCCCAGGGTCGTCGCGTTCGACTTCACCTGGGGACCGAACTCCTCGGGCCCCATCGCGCAGCCCAGTGACGCCAGCAGCGCGCCCGCGCTCACTCCACCCAGGCGCAGCCAGCGCCAGGTTTGATTCCAGGTGCGCATCGTCGGTCCTCCTCGATGGGTGTCCCGCTCGTCTCAGGATGTGCCTTCCCCTTGAACGCAGAGACCCTCGGGGGCGATGCCCTGGAAGGCCCGGTCGCCCAGCACAGCCGGCCCCTTGGTTGACTTCCTGTCACCCGAGCAAGGCAGACTGCTCGTCGTGCGCGTGAAAAAGCCCCTCCTCTCGTTCCTGCTGCTGACCCCGGCCGTGGCCCTGGCGGGAATGCCCAGCTTCTCGCTCACGGAGATCGCCGAGCAGCGGTTGGAGGCCATCTCCTTCTTCATCGCCATCTTCCTGCTCGTGTCGCTGGGCGTCTGGGGGCTGTGGAACTGGCTGCGGCGGGATGTGCCCCGGCTGCCGAAGCTGAGCTACCGGGCGTCGCTCGCGCTGGTGTTCCTGCTCGGGCTGGGTTTTCAGCTCGTCCTGTCGATGATTGCCGGTGGCCGTGAGCTGATGACGCCGGGCGCCTGGGAGAAGAAGGGCGTCACGTACCAGGTCATCCCCGCGCCGCCGCCCTCGGACGCGGACCTGCTGGTCCAGGCGCGGCGTCAGCGGCTGGATGAGCTGCGCGTGGCGCTGTGGGCCTATGCCGCGGAGCATGGGCGCGACTTCCCCCAGAGCGACCTGGGCACGGAGCTCCCCGCCGCGCGCTGGAAGGTGCTCGGGGACTCCGGTCTGCACTTCATCTACATCGGCGGACAGAAGGCGGATGCGCCCGCGTCGCCGCTGGCATACGAGCCCGGCCTCTTCGGCAAGGAGCGCTGGGTGCTCTTCACCGATGGAGACCTCCGGCGCCTTCCCGTCGAGGACATCCACCGCGCGTTCGTGGCGGAGGGTGCGCCGTGAAGTCCTACAAGGGCGTGGCGTTCCTGGGCGTCGTCGCCGTGATGATGCTCTTCCTCTGCATGGGGCAGGTCTGGGTCATGAGCGTGCCGTTGCTGCTCGCCTTCGGCTGGCTGACCTTCCTCCAGGAGGTGGTGCCGGAGGTGACGCTGCGGTGGGGCGCCATCGTCGAGTTCCTCGTCGTGGCGACGATGCTCGGCGCGGGCGCTCACCTGTTCCTCCGGTGGCTGTGGCGTCAGCTTCATGTGGAGACTCCAGAGGCCTCCGCGTGGCGTCCGCGCTGGAGCGCGTCGCTGCTGCTGGGGGTCGTCTTGCTCTTCGCCGCGACGATGGCCTCGGTGGGAATCGGCCACCACGTGGGCTGGCTGATGTCGGGGCGCGCGCGTCTGGTGCGCAGCTCATGGCCCCATTTCGAGCTGGAGGGCGCGCGGACCTCGAGCTGGCTGTGCGACGAGGCCCGAGAGCTGGTCCAGGCGGGGACACCCGTCGAGCAGCTCACTCGCAAGCTGCTCGCGAAGCCCTCGCTTCACGCGTTGGTGGAGGCGCAGCACGTGGTCACCCATGTGAGCCCCGAGGGCGAGACGGTCGTCGTGGTGTTCGCCAGAGACCCTCGGGTCCGCGAGCGCGACGGTGGGGTGCGCTGCGGTCCCAAGAAGTCGGGGCTCGAGACGCTCGACGCGAAGGCGCTGGCGCAGTGGCTCGCCGAGCCGGGCGCCGTCGCGGGCACTTCGCCCTGACGGCGAATGATTGACTCATGAAGCCTCGCGCGAGCGTCTCCATGCAGGAGTGCTAGTCTCGCACTCCCCGTACGGGACCTGGAGTGCAGCCCGGGCGGGTCACCTGGAGGAGCCGCTCATGACTTCACGTCGCCTGTCGCATCCCTGGAGCCTTGCCGTGGTGCTCACCTTCGCGCTGACCGCGCTGACCGCGTTCGCCGGGTCAGGGGAGGAGCTGGTCTCTCGCGAGGACTCCAGCAGCCAGACTTCGCTGCTGACCTGTGGGCCGGCCCGGTGTGGTGGAGATTGGAACTGCGAGGACAACTGCCCCGAGGCGGCCACCGCTGTCTGCGTCAACTTCTACTGCCAGTACACGTACCCGGATCCGGGCGGCGGCGGCCCTGGTGGCGGGGGCCCTGGCTCGCAGTGCACGGACTACCGCTGTGGCGGAGATTGGAACTGTGTGTGCGAGGGCCTGCAGGGCACCTGCGGCTCCAATGGCTATTGCGTCTTTTGAGCCTGTGAGCCCGACGAAAAGCTCACGGGTGACCACTTGGCAGCCGGCGGGTCGTGACTAGTTTCCCGCGCACAATGCGGCACCGAGGCGCGATGCCCCGGTGTTGTCACGCGAGGAGCTGACGGTGCAGGCGAAGATTCTGGTTGCGCTGGTGGTGGGTTCCCTGACGTTCGGAGTGGGCTGCCACCGCAACACCCGTGAGAGCGCGAAGGATGATGCTGAGCGCGCCGCGGACAAGACCGAGGACGCCGCCGAGAAGGTGGGCGACAAGGTCGAGGATGCCGCCGAGGAGGCGGGCGACAAGATTGAGGACGCCACCGACAAGTAGTCAGGTGGGAGGCCCCTGGCCTTCCCGGACGCCGCACTGCGTTGGTTCAGCAGCTGCGTTTCGGGGAGGCCATGGGTTGCCGTGGGCGTGGGGACTGGCCGAATAATCACGTCCCATGGGAACGCTCACGCTCAGCGCCTCCGCGCACCTGTGGGAGCAGTTCCTCGTCGGCGCGCTCGACGAGGAGGTGGCCTCGATTCCGGAGGCCCCGCCCATCTTGTCCCGGTGGCAGCGCTCGCGCGCGCTCGGCGCTCCGAGCACCGGCCTGCCAGACGAGGGCCCCAGCGTCGCCGGTGTCGCGCTCATCGAGCGTCGCGCCCGCCTGGAGCCGGTGTGGCACGAGGTCCGCGACATCCTGGACGTGCTCGCCGCCGCGCCCATGCCCTCGGGGCGGGTGGCGCTGCTGGCGGACCGGGAGGGCGTCATCCTCGCCACGCGCGGCGCGGGGGGCGACTTCAGGGATCACGCCGACTACGTCCGACTGGTGGCCGGCGCCTGCTGGGACGAGGTGTCGCGAGGCACCAATGCGATTGGCACCGCGCTGGCGGAGTCCTCGGCCGTGGCCGTGGTGGGGCCCGCGCACTACGCGCAGCGGCACCATGGGCTCGTCTGCTACGCGGCGCCGGTGAGAGACCCGTTCGGCGAGGTCATCGGCGTGCTGGACGTCACGGGCCCCGCGAACGGCGCGGACCCGCTGGTGCTGGTGGCGGTGGCGAGCATCGCGCACTCGGCGGAGGCGCGCCTGCGCGAGGTGGCCTGGGCGCGCGTGGCGACCGCGGCCCGAGGAGGGCTGGATGCGCGCCTGTCGCGCGAGGATGGGCCCGTGTTGCTCATCGAGCCGCCAGGCCGCGTGCGGCGACTCAATGGGGCGGCGCGCTCGCTGCTGGGCGTGGAGCCCTCGCGGGAGGACGCGGCGCCGGGGCGGGTGCTCGGCTTGTCCTGGCGGGCCTTGAAGGACGCGGCGCTGCGAGGCCACGCGCTGGAGGCGCGGCACCAGCCGTCGGGCGCCACGTGGCGGGTGCATGCGGAGGCGGTGGGGGAGGGGGATTCGGCGCTGGCGGTGCTGGTGCGGCTGGAGCCCCGCGCGACGCACGTCACGGCGCGGATGCCGTCCGCGGTGGTGGAGGCCACTCCCGATGAAGGCGTCTGGGCTCGACTGAAGGGGAGTGACCCCGAGCATCGCGCGACGCTGCGGGAGGCCGCGCGCTTCGCTCCGACGACGCTGCCGGTGTTGCTGCTCTCGGAGACGGGCACGGGCAAGGAGCTGCTCGCGCGCGCGGTGCATGAGACGAGCGCGGTGGCATCCGGGCCCTTCGTCGCCGTCAACTGCGGCGCGCTCTCCGCCACGCTGCTGGAGAGCGAGCTGTTCGGCCATGCGCCGGGCGCCTTCACGGGGGCTCGCTCGGGCGGGGCGGATGGGAAGTTGTCTGCGGCGGATGGTGGCACGCTCTTCCTGGATGAGCTCGCGGAGATGCCCTCGGCGCTGCAGGTGATGCTGCTGCGCGTGCTGGAGGATGGCGGGTACTCGCGCGTGGGTGAGTCGCGCGTGCGGCAATCACGCTTCCGCCTCATCGGCGCCACGTGTCGAGACCTCGACGAGGCGGTGCGCGAGGGCACCTTCCGGAGCGACCTCTACTATCGCCTCCAGGGCGCGATGCTGCGGCTTCCTCCGCTGCGCGAGCGGGTGGACCTGCCGGAGCTGGCCCGGTCGCTGTTGAGCGAGCTGTGCGTCGAAGGAGGCCATCCGCCGAGCACGCTGTCCGCCGAGGCGCTGGCGCGACTGCGGGCCCACACCTGGCCGGGCAACGTGCGCGAGCTGAAGACGGTGTTGCGCCTGGCCCTGGTCCGAGCGGGAGGAGAGGCGGTGGTGAGCCTGGCCGCGCTTCCCTCCGAGCTGAATCGGGCGCCCGCGCCCGCGCCTCGTGTCGAGCCTGTCAGCGCCACGGGCCTGCGCGAGCTGGAGGCCCACGCCATCCTGGAGGCGCTGTCGCGCAGCGGCGGCAACGTGGCCCGCGCGGCCCGGCTGCTGGGGATTGCGCGCAGCACGCTGTACCGGATGGTGGAGCGGTTCGGATTGAAGCTCCCTCCTCGTTCCTGACGCGAGCGGAACATTCCATCCAGGCGGTGGCACATCGGGACGCGACACTGTCGCGAGGTGCGCCACGTGTCCGGACGAAGGTGTCGCATCGCGGGACACGACGCGCCGCGACGTCGTCCGTGCGGGGCATGGCATGCGCGCTGCTCTGGAGGAGGGGGCTTCCCCGCAGCCCCACCCGCAAGGAGAGCGTTCATGATCTACGCCGCCCCCAACCAGCCCGGCTCGAAGGTGAAGTTCAAGTCCCGCTACCAGAACTTCATCGGAGGTCGCTGGGTCGAGCCGAAGCGCGGGCAGTACTTTGAAAACATCTCCCCCGTGACGGGGAAGGCCTTCTGCGAGATTCCCCGCTCCACGGCGGAGGACATCGAGCTGGCGCTGGATGCGGCGCACGCGGCGCGAGTCTCCTGGGGCCGCACGTCGCCCACGGCGCGCTCGAACATCCTGCTGAAGATCGCCGACCGGATGGAGCAGAACCTGGAGATGCTCGCGCTGGCCGAGACCTGGGACAACGGCAAGCCGGTGCGCGAGACGCTCGCGGCGGACCTGCCGCTGGCCATCGACCACTTCCGCTACTTCGCTGGCTGCATCCGCGCGCAGGAAGGCACGGTGGGAGAGCTGGACCACGACACCGTCGCCTATCACTTCCACGAGCCGCTGGGCGTGGTGGGGCAGATCATCCCGTGGAACTTCCCCATCCTGATGGCGGTGTGGAAGGTGGCGCCGGCGCTGGCGGCGGGCAACTGCGTGGTGCTCAAGCCCGCGGAGCAGACGCCCGCGAGCATCCTCGTCCTGGCCGAGCTCATCCAGGACCTGCTGCCCGAGGGAGTGCTCAACATCGTCAACGGCTTTGGCGTCGAGGCGGGCAAGCCGCTGGCCAGCAGCCCCCGCGTGGCGAAGGTCGCCTTCACGGGTGAGACGACGACGGGCCGGCTCATCCTCCAGTACGCGAGCGAGAACCTCATCCCCGTGACGCTGGAGCTGGGCGGCAAGAGCCCGAACATCTTCTTCGACGACGTCATGGCGCAGGACGACGACTTCCTGGACAAGGCGATGGAGGGCTTCGCCATGTTCGCGCTGAACCAGGGCGAGGTCTGCACGTGTCCGTCCCGCGCGCTGGTGGGTGAGCGCATCTACGGCCAGTTCATCGAGCGGGCGCTGGAGCGCGTGAAGAAGATCCGCCCGGGCAACCCGCTGGACACGGAGACGATGCTGGGTGCGCAGGCGTCGAATGACCAGCTCGAGAAGATCCTCGGCTACATCGACATCGGCAAGAAGGAGGGCGCCAAGCTCCTCCTGGGCGGCGAGCGCGTGCGCCTGCCGGGCGACCTGGAGGGTGGCTACTACGTGGCCCCGACGGTGTTCCAGGGCAACAACAAGATGCGCGTTTTCCAGGAGGAGATCTTCGGACCGGTGGTGAGCGTCACCACGTTCAAGGACTTCGACGACGCGATGCGCATGGCCAACGACACGCTGTACGGCCTGGGAGCGGGCGTGTGGACGCGTGACACGAACACCGCGTACCGCGCGGGCCGCACCATCGAAGCGGGCCGCGTGTGGACCAACTGCTACCACCTGTACCCGGCGCACGCGGCGTTCGGCGGCTACAAGCAGTCGGGCATCGGCCGCGAGACGCACCGGAAGATGCTGGACCACTACCAGCAGACCAAGAACCTGCTCGTCAGCTACAGCCCGAAGGCGATGGGGTTCTTCTGATGAGCGACACCCGTGCCGAGCCCGGCGCGGGTGGGCAGGTGGTGGCCCGGGTGGAGATGACGCCCGAGGCCGCCGCCGTCGTCCGCTCCCTGCGTGCCGCCCATGGGCCGCTGATGTTCCACCAGTCGGGTGGCTGCTGCGATGGCAGCGCGCCCATGTGTTATCCGGCGGGGGAGTTCCGTGTCGGTCAGCGGGACGTCTTCCTGGGCGACGTCGAGGACTGTCCCGTCTACATCGGCGGCGCGCAGTTCGAGGTCTGGCAGCACACGCACCTGACGCTGGACGTGGTGCCAGGAAGGGGCGCGGGCTTCAGCCTGGAGTCGCCCCTGGGCGTGCGCTTCCTCACCCGCAGCCGTGTCTTCACGGATGAGGAATACGAGCGCATGAAGACCCAGCCACCGCCGAGGCGTGGACCGCCGGAGTGAGCAAGGGACCCGGGCACGATGCCGCCGTGGCGTCGTGCCCGGGGGAATCTCAGGAGGACTTGTACGCGTCCGCGATGCGCAGCAGGTCCACGATGGTGAAGTCGCCGCCCGTGCCGTAGGTGGGTTTCCAGCCCTTGTTGTGCAGGAAGGACTGGGGGTCGTTGATGAGCACGCTGAAGAACGTCTCACCCACGATGCGACCGCCCACGGGCCCGAGGAAGCGGCCCTGGTTGGCGAGCTTCGCCTCCTTGAGGATGTAGAACCAGAGCGGCGCCAGCGTGCTCCCCCAACTCGTGGGCAGGCCCAACTGGGAATTGGAGTACTGGGTCGTCCCCAGCGCCCTGGCGACCGTCTGTCCCGCAGGAAGGGTGAACTCATTCTGGCGCAGCAGGTTGCGGCCTGGCAGCGACAGGTAGAGCGGATCCGGCTTGCCCTGGTACTGGGGATTGTCGAAGCCGGGGATGAGGGCCTCGGGCAACTGAAGCAGCTCCGACGCCACCAGCGTGTCGAACAGCTTGGCGCCCTGGGGTGTGACGCGGGAGTCGGTGTTGAAGAAGTACTTCCAGTCCACGCGCTTCTCCGGGCTCAGGAACGTCCCGGGCTGGTGCAGGTCGAAAATCTGCGCGCCCTTGTAGTTGTCATTGACTTGGTAGAACTCGCGAATCGTCGCGTGGCCCATGCGGTAGGCGGCCGCGGAGAACTCGATGGGAATCGCCTGGAGGTTGGGCGGGAAGTACTGGGGGCCCTGGCTCAACAACTTCCCATACAGCTCATCCCCGACGAAGCGGCGCACGAAGTCGTGGTAGACAATCCACTGGTAATGCCAGCGCACGCGCTGCGACGCCTCGGAGAAGAGCGCTCCTCCGGAGAACTGGCTCGACAGGTCCTTGACCACCTGATTGTGGAACTTGATGACGGCCAGGTGGAGCTGGTCGACGAACATGTTGTCGTCATTGCGCGGGTCCCCGATGATGGCCGTGCCCTGGGAGTTGCGGAGCACGTCGCCATCCGGGTTGTCGGGCCGGCCGAACAGCAGCGTGGCGCCGTCCTTCTGGTCGAAGAGGAAGGCGTCCTGCACGGGCCCTCGGCCATAGATGTTGCCCAGGTCCAGGGTGGGGGTGATGGCATCCCGCGTCTGGTTGGGTTGGGTATCCCGACCATTGATGTTCGAATAGACGTCGAACGTCAGGTCATGGTCCAGGAACTGGCCCAGGAACGTGTAGCCGGCGGGGATGGTGGGGTTGTCCTGGGGGAGGCCCGGGCTCTGGTTGGCCACGTCCATGGGGCCGCCAGGCAGGGTGAGCGCCCGGAGGTCCTCCACGTTGAAGAGGGAAGGGCCCAGGTCCGGGAACATGCGGAAGAAGTCGGAGACGACGGGGCCGTTGTCTCCGCTCAGCGACTGCGCGGACTTGCTGGAGACGGCCGTGCCCACGCCGCCGTGGGGGCGCACCAGGTTGCCGGAGGGCGCCTTGGACAGCATCGCGTTTCCCGCGCCCCGGTGGAACGGACAGCCGCTCCCAGGGAGCGCGGTGTGGCCCGAGGGCCGGTTCTTGTCACTCATGATGGGTCTCCTCGTGAATGGGAAGCGCGGCCTATGACGTGATGGTGATGTACGGGTCCCACGAGTAGGTGCCCACCTTGTTGCCCTGGTTGTCCGTCACCTGGAGGTAGAGCTGGTAGGTCACGCGCGCGCCGGGGAGCGTGGCGGTGGGCAGCTGCGCGGTGGATTGGAAGAAGAAGTCCACGTAGGGCTGCACGTTGAAGCCGCTGCTCTGCCCGCCCGATACCTCGGGGACTGGCACCTTGATGTGGGACACCAAGGGCTGGGGCTGGGTGATGCACTGCGCATTCCCGGAGACATTCATCTTGTAGAGCAGGGCGCTGTAGCGCGTGTTGAGCGTCAGCGACGCCAGCCGCCACCGGAGGTTGTCGTTGGTCTTCGCCGCGACCGTCAGCTCCGATATCGCCTCCGCCCCCACGGCCGCGTCCCGCCGGACGAGCATGTACACACAGTCCGCGATGGACACTCCGGGGTTGTCGAGCGACGCGTTGGGGCCGTACTTGCCGACGACCTTGTCCACGTCCACCACGGTGAGCACATCGATGAAGCCGTTATCCTGTCCCATATCGCATCCAATCCTTTCGGAAGAAGAAGTCAGACACCGTCGGCGAGCCAGCCGATGACGTCATGAGGTGATGGAGATCTGCGGATCCCACGAGAAGTAGCTCAGGATGTTCCCGTCGTTGTTCGCCAGGACGAACGAGAACTGGTACGAGACATTGGGAGGCGAGGGGTTCACCGCCGTCGCCTGGAAATAGGCGTCCGTATAGGTCTGCGTCTGGTTGACGGTCACTTGATAGCCATTCACCGACGGGAGGGGCACCGTCACCGTGGGCTCGATGAGGCCGGGCTGGGTGATGAGCCCCACGCCCCGGAGGATGTTGCACTGGCTGAGCGCGACGCTGAAGCGAGTGTTCCCGGTCAGCGAGGTGATGCGCCAGCGGATGTTGTTGTTGGTGTTGAGGGTGATGACCAGGTCATCCGTGGCCTGTCCGGAGAGCACCTCGTCCTGACGGACGAACATGTAGATGTAGGGCGTGCTCTCGCCCAGGGACACGGGCCTGTTGGCGTCCGTGCTGAACTTCCCCTGGTAGGCCTGGTAGATGCTCTCCGCATCCACGACGACGAGGACGTTGGCTGTGTTTTCAGTATCCGGCATGGACCACTCCTGATTGAGACGGGGTGAGAGGGCTCAGCGGGGCCGCAGGATTCCGGGGCGCTGGATGGAGAAGGGCTGGATGTTGAACTGGGTGACGCCCGTCAGCGCGAGCTCGGCGAGAATCTTCCCGAGCAGCGGGGTGAACTTGAACGCCTGCCCCGTGTCACCGGTGAACAGGAGGATGTCCGGATGGCCGGGCAGGGCATCCAGGACGAAGTTCAGGTCGGGGGTCATCGTGTAGAGGCAGCCCACGGCGTCTTGTGCCAGGGATTGAAGCCCCTGGAAGTGCGCACGCATGAAGCTGTTGAGCAGCTCCACCATCCGAGGGTCCGCCTGGGGCGGCGAGGTGGGCGGCAGCGGGGACTTCTGGAAGGTGAAGTCCGTGCCCACCTTGAGGCGCCCGGGCGTCAGGAGCGGGGGCAGGCCGTAGTAGGTCGTCTGGTCATCGCCAGGGAACTGGGGCGCGCCGAAGTAGAACCAGAGCGGGTAGTTGTACTGGGATTGGGCCACCGTGAAGTACGCATACGTCATGGTCCAGATCTCCAGCTCCAGCTGGAGGTTCAGGCTGTCGAGCACCGGGTTCGTCCAGGCGGAGGGCACCAGGATGAGCTTCTTGCCGGTGTAGTTCCCTTGCGCGGTGGTGACGGTGACCTGTCCCGGCGCGTCCTGGATGCGGCTGACCGTCCGGCGGGGAATCATGGTGACGCCCTGCTTGCGACAGAGCTGGGCGAGGGCCTGCAGGGCCCGGTCCGCCGCGATGACGCCCGCCTGGGGCTGCGCCAGTCCGACGACGTCGTCACTCAACCCCTTGAGCGCGGGGTAGCGCTCCGGGAAGTCCGCCGCGGTGAGGCGGGTGAAGGGCAGTCCCTGCTCCTCGAGGACGGCCTGGGAGTCCTTGAGGTCTCCCTCGGGCGTGTTCACCCCGCTGGGCGGGCCGAAGAACAGCAGGGACGTGTCGTTGAGGATGCCGTCCAGGCCGCTGTCGTCCTCCAGCTCCCGCCAGAGCGGATAGGCGGACTGCGCCAGCAGGGACAGGTGCGGATTGGAGTACATCACCCGGAAGAAGCGGGACTCTCCCTTGGAGGAGAAGAAGTCGTTGTCGAAGTCGAACTGGTCCAACAGGAGGACCTTCTTGCCGGCCTTCGAGCACCAGTAGGCGGCGGACAGGCCAATGGCGCCCGCGCCCACGACCACCACGTCATAGGAGTCCATGTCTTCGTTGCTTTCGTTCTGGAGGGACGAAGGTGTCTGGCTTTACCAGCCGAGGTAGTACTGGCTGTCCAGCCAGGAGGGCCACGCGAGCCCGAAGTGCGCCTGGAGCATCTTCTCCGCCTCGCAGAAGGCTCCTTCCACCCAGCCCTGCTGGTCCGAGTACGCCTCGCCGCAGATGTGGAGGCGCTCCGCGGGGTCCGGGCGGCGCATGAAAGGCATCACGTCGCGCACGCTCACCCCGGCCTGCCACGCATGGTAGCCGCCGCCGTAGGGGTCATCCGTCCAGTTACGGAAGTAGGAGACGTACGGGTCGGGGACGGGGTTCTCCGGGCCGTGCAGCTCCTGGAGCTGATGGACGGCCTCCTGGACCATCACCGCCGGAGCCTGGAGGGACTCCACCTGGGCCAGGGACTCCGGGGACGCCAGTCGCGTGGCCCGGGGTTTGAAACGCTTCAGGTTCCGATGGGGAGAGGCCATCAGCGCGGACCAGAAGGGGGTGGTCCGCATGTCGTTGTAGCTGGCCAGCAGGATGGAGTGGCTGTTCGAGGGGTCGGTGCCGAAGTAGTAGCACTGTCGCATCGGCAGGTCGGTGATGGACTCGCCCGCCAGGGCGTTGAACTCCGCGTGCCACCAGGGAGACTCGAAGCCCATCAGGAGCTTGAACGACGGCTCGGAGATGACCGAGTCGAGGTTCTTCCGGACCTGCTCGCTCACCTCCGGCGTGGTGAAGAAGCGGTCCACCTCCAGCAGCTCCAGGGCGCGGCGGGGCATGGCGAGGACGACGGCCTTGGCGTACACCGTCCAGCTCTTGCCGCTCTGTGCATTGGCCACCGTGAGGACGTACTTGTACGGACTGCCGCCCGGCGCCGGGTCGATTCGCCGCAGGCCATTCTGACCCCAGAGATGGGCGCGCTTGCCGCTGGGGTCCTGCGCCAGGAAGCGCTGCGCGAGGACATTGCCGACCTGGTCATAGCCGCCCGCCAGCGTCTGGTACTTCACCTCCGCGTTGGAGAAGTCGCCCACGAGGTAGGGGAAGGCCTCCGCGGCGTTCCAGTTGATGGTGTTGGAGTAGTACCCGCCGGCCACGGACAGGAATTCGTAGGCCTCCTGGCCCACCTGGTCCTTGATGAGGTTCCAGAAGCCCAGGTCGTTGACCTTCAGGCCGTCGTATGGACCTGGTTGGTGATAGGTCAGGTTGGGTTTGACGTCATCCCATTCGCGGGCCGTCAGGGTGAAGGCGTAGTCATAGGGCGCCGTGAAGGTGGCCTTGCCTGGATAGCGCTCCCGGAACCACGGGTCCGCCATGAGCACGTCGTAGATGATCTTGTTGAATAGCTGGTCCGAGGTGAAGCCCACCACCGCGTCGGGTAGGAAGTAGCGCGTCTTGTACGTGCGGCGGTCGGCCTGGGCGTTCTCCCATTCATTGGCCTTGAAGCGCTGCCCTCGCAGGTAGCGGTAGTGATTGCTGTCGTCGCCCAGGGGGAAGTCGATAGGCGTCACCTCCTGCTCGAAGACCTTCGTGATGAGCGAGTTCACGATCTCATGCGATTGCAGATAGCGCATGCCGCCAATCTCCGCGGCCAGGGAGATGCCAGGGAGGAAGACGGATTCGATGCGTCCACCCAGGCGCTCGCTCAGCTCGAAGATGTGGACCGTCTCGGAGCGGGTTCCCTCCGGGGCCAGGTCTCCCACGAGCAGTCTCCAGCCCGCATAGAGGCCGGAGACTCCGGCGCCGATGATGGCCACGTCGAGCTGGAGCCCATCGTCCATTCCGGTGTCCATCGCTGGTGGGTCGACTCGTGACATGTCTGCCTCATGGGGGAGGGTGGGATTCGCCTTGCGTCGGTCCGGTCCACTGCAATTGGTGCACCAAGGTCCTTCCCTGTCCTGGGTGTCTGTCTTCAAGGACATGCGGGGCAGGGGATGCGGCCTTGACGCGTCACGCGAATGGATTTGGGAGGTCCCGGGGGGGGCGTCGCTGGGGAATCGCTGACGTGTCAGGCTTTTGGACGGACGCGTCAGCGAGGACTTGCCCTGTCAGGCGAGCGACTGGGGGAGCGGCGCCCGGATGGCCCGGTCCTCCACCCATGTCGCTTTTCGATGACGCTCGAATTCCTCCATATTATGCTCATCATATGAACAGGGGTGTGGTCCGCGGGCCCACCCACCCGGCTGCAGGTCGCTCGCCCTGCGGCGTCCGGGTCATCCATCCGCCTGTCGTCGCGTGGGAGTCGAGTCATGCAGATCAAGAATGCTGTCGCCCTGGTCACTGGTGCCAATCGTGGGTTGGGGCTCGCCTTCGCGAAGGCCTTGCTGGAGCGGGGGGCCCGCAAGGTCTACGCGGCGGCCCGGGAGCCCACGAGCGTGGAGCTTCCTGGCGTCGTGCCGGTCCGCCTGGATGTCACCCGCCCCGAGCAGCTGGAGGCGCTGGTCCGCGAGGCAGGCGACGTGACGTTGCTCATCAACAACGCGGGCATCCTGAAGGGGACGAGCCTCTTGGGGACGGACGCGCTGTCCGCCGCGCGCGCCGAGCTGGAGACGAACTACCTGGGGCCGCTGGCGACGAGCAGCGCCTTCGCGCCCGTGCTGGCGAAGAACGGCGGGGGCGCCATCATCAACGTGCTCTCGGTGCTCAGCTGGGTGGCCTTCCCGGGGTCGGCCAGCTACAGCGCCTCGAAGGCCGCCGCCTGGGCGCTGACCAATGGGCTGCGCAAGGAGCTGGGCGCCCAGAAGACGCAGGTGGTGGCGCTGCACGTCGGCTACATGGACACGGACATGGCGGAGAAGGTCACCGCGCCGAAGACGAGCACCTCCGAGGTGGTGCGCCTGACGCTGGATGCGCTCGAAGCGGGCCAGGACGAGGTGCTCGCCGACGAGGTGAGCCGCAACGTGAAGCAGGGCCTGTCCGCGGGCGTCTACCTCCAGAACTCGTGAGCGAGCTGGCGGCGCGCCGCGGAGCTTTCTCCGAGGCAGCCACCGCGCACGCCGTGTCCAGACCGCTGGAGTGAGAGCGGGCCCACGCGCGGGGCGAAGTGTCATGCGCTGTGCGGGGAAGGTTATGGTGTCTCCAGGCTCGAACGTGAGCCTGGAGACTTCGCATGCCGCAGTGTCGCCTGGCGTGGAGCGTGGTGATGGTCGTCCTGATGGGGGCGACCTCGGCCTGGGCAGACGAGCCTCCCGTTGAAGCGCTGGTGCCACCGCCGCGCACGGGGTGGCGCGTCCAGGGCCTGCCGCTGCTCAACTTCAACAGCGACGAGGGGTTCGGCTTCGGCGCGAGGCTCCTGCTGGTGGATGCGGGAGATGGCACGTACCGGCCCTATCGACACTCCCTCATCGCGCAGTTCTTCCAGACGACGCGGGGTGTGGCCACCCATCGGCTGATGATGGATGCGCCGCGCTTCTTCGACTCGGACTGGCGGTTGGGGTTGGACCTGAGCTTCATCAACGAGCGGTTCTCGCCCTACTTCGGCCAGGGCGCCGCCGCCGGATACGAGCCAGACTTCGCCCGATGTGACGACCGGGAGCAGCTCGAGGACGCGCGGGATGTGTGCGCGGGCAATCCCTCATTCCGGGGCCTGCGCTACTACAGCTTCGAGCAGCGCACGCTGCCGAGCGTCGTGTTCAACGCGCGGCGCACCCTGAGAGGGCCGCTGCAGGTGTCCGTGGGTTATCGCTTCCGCTTGACGCGGATTCGCTCGCGCTACAGCGCGAAGGACCTGGGGCAGTCGCGGGACTCGCGGCTCGAGGAGGATGCTCGGGCGGGGCTGTTGACGGGGCTGGAGGCTGGAGGAGGGGAGGGGACGTTCCGGACAGCGGAGGTGACGGCGGGGCTTTTGTGGGACTCGCGCGACAACGAGCCCGCGCCCGTGCGCGGCATGTTCCACGAGCTGGCGGCACGCGGCGCGGTGGGGGTGACGGGCAGCTCGTTCGGCTACTGGGGCTCCACGGCGAACCTGCGTTTCTACCACCCCTTGGGGCATGAGCGATTGGTGGCCGCGTTGCGCCTGATGGCCGACGTGCTTGGAGGGGATGTGCCCTTCTTCTTGCTCAGCGGCTTTGGCGGAGTGGAGTGGCGCGATGGCTGGGGCGGCGTGGGCGGCCTGTTCACCGCGCGAGGGCTGCTGAAGAACCGCCTGCAGGGAGAGGTGAAGACGGTGGGCAACGGCGAGCTGCGCTGGCGCTTCCTCGACGTGCGGCCGTGGGAGCAGCGGCTGGAGCTCACGCTGGTGGCCTTCTTCGATGCGGGACAGGTGTGGACGGACCTTCGCTTTCGGGACAAGGGGTTGTTCCGGTACGCGGGAGGTGGGGGCCTGCGAGTGGCCTGGGACAACGCCTTCATCGTCCGAGCGGACTACGGCGTGAGTCCTCGGGATGGCACGTCCGCCTTCTATCTCGACTTCAACCACATGTTTTGAGTGGTCGATGTCATCCGGTGGCATTGACGCCCGCGGAGGGCGCCAGCTAGCGTGACGCCACGATGACGCTCTCGAACGCGAGCTTCCTGACGACCGCCACCGGCCGCTGTTGCCGTGGCGCGTGTTGTTAGTCGAGTCGCTTCGAGCGTCCGTCTTCCCACCGGTTCGTATTCGCTGATGCGCCCTGGGCCTTGTGCCTCGGGCTCGCTGCTCCGGTGGCGTCCCGCGTCCCGGCGATGAGGCCCTGACCTCGTCGCGCGTGCGTGGCCTCGCGTCCCTCCGCCGGAGTTTCCGCATGCCCATCACCCGCTTCGAGCCGCATGACGATTTCCTGCGCGTCCACTTCGCTGGAGACGGTGTCCCCCGGCATGCGGACTTCCACTGGTTCTGGCTGCGGCACAACTCGGAGCTGGACCGTCATCCGCTCACCCGCGAGCGCATCGTCTGTTCCTCGGAGCTTCCGCTGGAGTTGCGGCCTCGTGGGGTGAGCGTCTCGGAGGATGCCTCCGCCCTCGATATCGACTGGGGAGACCGTGCCGACGGGCAGGTGAGCCGGTATCTCGCGGACTGGCTACTGGCGAATGCCTATGCGGCTGACCGGGTCGCGGTGCCTCCGCCGCCTTCGGACAGTGGGTTGCTCACGGTGGAGGCCGCTCGGGTTCGCGAGCCGCTCGTGCCGTTCGCGCTGAAGCGGCTCGAAGAATCAGGGGCCGTCATCGTGCGGGGCTTCGGGGCGGACACGGAGGCGCTCATCGACCTCTTTGGCGGCGCCGGCCTCGCTGTCATCGAGACGCACTTCGGTCGCATCGAGGACCTGCGCACCGACAACACGACGAATCGGAACACGGACCAGCTGGGCTACACGGACAGCGCGGTGCAGCTGCACACGGACCAGCCCTTCTTGGACCGACCCCCTCGCTACCAGTTGCTGCATTGCCAGCGGCCCGCGGAGACAGGGGGAGACAACAGCGTGGTGGATGGGCTCGCGGCGGCGCGCTACCTCGCGGACCAGGACGAACAGGCCTTCGAGCTGTTGCGCACGGTGCCGGTGACGTTCCATCGCAAGCAGGCGGCGTTCGAGCGGGTGCTGGTGTCACCGGTGCTCGACTTCGATGCGCCGGGCGGGTTTCGCATCCGGTACAGCTACTTCACGCTCGCGCCGCATCGGGTTCCGTTTGCTCGAATGCAGGCGTGGTACCGCGCGTACAACCGCTTCGCGACGCTGGTCCGGGATGAGCGCCACCAGTTCCGCTTCCGTCTCGGGGCGGGTGACTTCCTCCTCTATGACAACTGGCGAATGCTTCACGCTCGCACCTCGTTCACGGGTGCCCGCTGGGTTCGCGGTGTGTATTTCGATGCGCGTTGAACCCCGGAGAACACCATGCCCGCTTCGCCTCGACTGGCCCCCCACGGAGTGAGTCACCAGGACGTCCTCGACCAGATGCGCGAGCTGCGCGCCGATGATGCGCGCTGGAAGGAGGGGAAGACGTGGAGCCTCGTCTATCACGCGGGGGATGACATCCGCCGGCTGCTCGCGGATGCCTATACGGAGTTCATGTCGGAGAACGGGCTGAGTCCGCTGGCGTTCCCCAGCCTCGCGCGCTTCGAGTCGGAGGTGGTGGCCACGGGCGCGGAGCTCTTTCATGGAGACACGGCCGCTGGGACGCTGACGTCGGGAGGGACGGAGTCCATCCTGATGGCGGTGAAGACGGCTCGAGACTTCGCTCGGGAGGAGCGGGGAATCACCGCGCCGGAGATGGTGCTGCCCGCGTCCGTGCATCCGGCGTTTCAGAAAGCCGCGCACTACTTCGGGGTGAAGCCCGTCAATGTGCCCCTGGGACCGGACTTTCGCGCGGATGTGGCGGCGACTCGGGCCGTGCTGACGGCGAACACGGTGCTCGTCGTCGGGTCGGCACCGGCCTATCCGCACGGATTGGTGGACCCGATTGCCGAGCTGGCGGCGCTCGCACAGGAGCACGGTGTGCTCTTTCACGTGGATGCGTGTCTTGGGGGCTTCCTGCTGCCGTTTGCCCGGAAGCTGGGTCACGACGTGCCTGACTTCGACTTCGCGGTGCCTGGCGTCACGAGTCTGTCGGCGGACCTGCACAAGTATGGCTATGCGGCGAAAGGGGCGTCGCTCGTGCTGTACCGCACGCCGGAACTGCGTCGGTATCAGTTCTTCACGTACGCGGATTGGTGTGGCGGCATCTATGCGTCGCCATCGATGGCGGGTACGCGGCCGGGAGGTGCCATCGCGGCGGCCTGGGCCATCCTGAAGTACCTGGGCGAGGAGGGGTATCTGCGGCTCGCTGGGACGGTGCTCGATACGGCGCGGGCATTGCGTGATGGCATCACCGCGATTCCGGGCTTGAAGCTGGTGGGTGAGCCTCGGCTGAGTGTCTTCGCTTTCGCGTCGGACACGTTGGATGTGTATGCGCTGGGGGATGCGATGGAGGCGCGAGGGTGGAAGCTGGACCGGCAGATGGGGCCGCCCGCGCTGCACCTGATGGTTACGCCCGCGCACGAGAAGGTGGTGGAGCCGTTCCTCGCGGACCTGCACGAATGTGCCGGGAGTCTGGCGCGTGGAGAGCCGGCGCCCGAGGGGAGCGCTGCCATGTACGGAATGTTTGGCGCGATTCCGGACCGGCGCGAGGCCGCGGACTTCATCCGTCAGTTCATGGACTCCATCTACGGATGAGCGCGCTCATCCCGATTGGCGCGGCGACCTCATCCTGGTTCGGACTTGTGGGGGCCCTCCGATGAGCGCGCTCGTCCAGGTCCTTGTCGTGGTGGGACTCCCCGGGCTCGTCCTGCTCGGGGCGCGAGCCTTCAAGCCCGTGGCGTGGGTGGGGCCCGTGGTGATGTGCTACGCGGCGGGCATCCTCCTGGGAAACGCGCCAGGGTTGTTGCTTCAGACGGGCGTGAGTCTCTCCGTGAGCGAGGCGGCGGTGCCGCTGGCGATTCCCCTGCTGCTGTTCTCCACGGATGTGCCGCGCTGGACGCGGCTGGCTCGGACGACGCTGTTGTCCTTCGTCCTCGCGTGCGTGTCCGCACTCGTGAGTGCCACCGTGGTGGGGCTCGCCTTCTCGGGGCGGATGGACGAGTGGTGGAAGATGGCTGGCATGTTGGTGGGCGTCTATGTCGGCGGTACCGCCAACATGAACGCCGTGGGCATGGCGCTCCAGGTGCGCGAGGAGACCTTCGTGCTCCTCAACACGGCGGACATCGTCGCGGGAGCGGCCTACCTGCTCGTGCTGGTGACGGTGGCGCAGCGCATCGCGCTGGCCTTCCTGCCGCCGTTCCCGAATCCGACGGCCTGGGATGGGTCGAGCACGGAGGAGGGGACGCGACAGGAGGGGTTCTCGTGGCGGTTCACGCGAGGTCTGGCCTTGTCATTGCTGCTGGCCGTCGCCATCTGCGGTGTGTCCGCCGGGACGAGCCTGGGCCTCGCTGGGCGACTGGAGGTGACGGTCGTGCTGCTGCTCATCACCACGCTGTCGCTGGCGGCGTCCTTTGTTCCGGCGGTCCGCTCACTGCCTGGGAGCTACGCGCTGGGGGACTACGCGCTGCTCGTCTTCTGCGTGGCGGTGGGGACGTTGGCGGATGCGAGCCAGCTGGGGAGCGCGGGGCTGTCTGTCTTTTTCTTCTGCGCCAGCGTGATGGTGTTGGCCATCGTCCTGCATTTCGGTCTGGCGGCGCTGTTCCGCATCGACGCCGACACGGTGCTGATTACCTCCACGGCCACCATCTTCGGACCGGCCTTCATTGCTCCTGTTGCCCGAGCGCTGCGAAACCGCGAGCTGATGGTCTCCGGCATCACCACGGGGCTGATGGGCTTCGCGTTGGGGACGTACCTGGGGCTCGCGCTGTCCTGGCTCTTGCGGCCGTAGGCTTCCTGCAGGCGTTCCGACGCGGCGAGTTTCTCCTGTCGGGTCAACCCGCCAACAACTGTTGGCGGCGAAGGCGCCAGGCCTATGCTGAGGGCTCTCGTCAGGAGCCAGAACCATGCGTGCCACTCCCCAGGAATCCCCTCAGGTGGCACACGACTCGGGCCTCGCCCAGCGCAAGGTGAGCGAGGGTGGTGTCCACGCAAGTCCCGGTCGCACGGTGTCGGAGCGTGGTCTCGTCCAACGGCAGTCGCGCGCCAATCAGAGCCCAACAGTCCAGAGGGCGTCCGGCTACCAGCACTTGCTGAACTCGAGCCCGAAGGTCGAGGCATTGCAGCGGCGGGCGGCCTCGACCGGAGCGGCGCATCCCATCCAACGACTGGCGGCGTCAACCTCTGGCCAGGGGGGCCTCCCCGTGCAGCGCATGCACAATGGCTCTGATGATGAAGAGGTGCTCGAGGAACTCCTCGAAGAGGTTGAGGAAGAGGAGGAAGAGGAAGAGGAGGAGTGGGATCCCACCGCCAGGGCGCTTGCGGTGCCCCTCACCGGCGCGCAGGAGGATCAACAGCAACGCGCCGTCGAGGCGCTCAAGGGCATGGACGGTTGGTCCGTGACGCCCATGGACCAACACCTCGCCACGGACCCTCGGGTCTGGCCCCTGATCAAGAGCGGTGAGTGGAGCGCTCCGATGCGAGGGTGGTTCGAGAGGGGCGAAGGCGACGAGCGTCGTCGCATCATCCTGCTCGGGGAGACCCACAATCGGATGGAGCATCTCGCCGAACACCTGTTCAACGACAAGGCCACCCGCTTCTGGGAGAAGAACCTGCACGTGGGGCAGGTCGTCAAGGGCCGCGAGGACTACGCTGATTGGCGCGAGCGCTTCAGTGACGGGCAGCGGAAGTATTTCGACAAGACGCTCGGCGCCCTCCAGAAAGGAGCTGTTGACGGCCATGTCCTGGACATGGACTCCGATGAGGCCACGCTCAATGCGACAACGCAGCTCGGTATGAGTGTGGGGGATGACGTCGGCGAGCTCATCGGTCGGCTGGTTGCCTCCGACACGGAGATCTACGACCAGCTCAGCGGATGGATGGATTCAGCGGAGCCCAAGGACCCCGATCGCCTTGCGCTCGGGCGCCGCCGCTGGCGCTACGCGTCGGTCCTGGTGGGCGCGCAACACTACAGAGGGCTCGCGGACTACATCACGAGACTCGGTGGGTTCGAGGCCAAGGAGCCCGGCCCGTCCCTCGTGTCCCTCCTCCGCCTCACTTCCTGAGCCGCCGTTCACGACGCTCGAACAGGCTCAGGCCGCCTCTTCCCGAATCTCCAGTGCCTCCCGCACCCCTGGGAGCGCGGACAGCAGCTCCAGCTCCGCCTTCTGGAGCACGGAGACTCGCTTGCCGGAGATGCGCTCCATCGTCAGCTCGATGCGGTGGTCCCCCGCCGCGTTGACGCGCCGGAAGATGCGGGCCAACCGGCCCTCCGCCCGACAGGCGAGGATGTCCTTCTGGAGGCTGCGCAGGCGCCGGAACACCTTCAGCGCCATCCGCCCCTCGGGCGTGTCGAAGGTGTGGAAGTGCCGATTACGCGACAGTGGCTTGCTGGGGTCATGGAGCCTCTCCACGAGGCGCCGAACGAATGGGTCCATCGACGTGGGAGGATAACATCCGGTACCCTCCCGCTCAGCGATGCCCTGGCGAATTCGAACCCTTCCCTGGACCCTGGCGCTCCTCCTCCCGCTTGCTTGCAAGGAACCGGAGGTGGCCGCCGTCCAGAACCGTGCCCAACAGGCCCAGTCGGCCCTCGGGGAAGCGCGCGCCCAGCTTGCCAACGGGCAGGCCCTCCCCGCCCTCGCGGCCCTCAAGAAGGCCGCCACCGCCGCCCCCGACAGCGCCGAGCCCTACCTGCTGATGGCCGATGCCCACCTCATGAACAACAACATGGGCGCGGCCATCATGTCCCTCAAGCAGGCCGAGGCCCTCATCCCCGGCACGGACCCCACCATCCAGAAGCAGCTCGCCGACCTGTACCTCGGCAACGGCAACACCCAGGAGGCCCTCACCATCCTCTCCACCCTGCGCGACTCCGGCCTGCTCACCGAGTCGGACGTGCTCGGCCTGGCCCGGCTCCAGGCCCGCGAGGGGCAGATTGACGCCTCCTTCGCCACGCTGGAGAGCGTCCTGCGCGACAGCCCGGACGACCCGGAGGCCAAGGCCATGGAGGCGGAGGTCCTCCTCATGAAGGGCGACGAGCTGCTCGCCGCCAACCTCATGGACAAGCTGCTCCAGCAGAACCCCGCGCACACCTCCGCGCGCCTGCTGCGCGCCCGCTACTTCCTCGTCAGCGGCGTGCCGCAGATGGCCGAGGCCGACCTCCAGGCCGTCGCGGGCAAGGACGCCAACCGAGGCGACGTCGTCATGCTGCGCGCCCGCGCCCTCCTGGCCCAGGGCCGCGCCACGGACGCCGAGGCCGCCCTCAAGCCCCTGGTCGACGCCGAACCCCAGAACGCCGAAGCCCTCGCGTGGATGGCGGAGACGGTGCTCGCCCAGAATCGCCGCGCGGACGCGCTCGCGCTGGTGGACCGCGCCCTCCAGTTCCGCCCCCGCCTCGCCCGCGCCCTCTACGTGCGCGGCCGTGCCCAGGAGGAGGCGAAGGACTTGAAGGGCGCCGAGGAGAGCTACCGCTTCGCCCTCAGCGCCGAGCCCCGCTTCGCGCCCGTGCACACCCGGCTGTGGCGCCTGTTCCTCCAGTCCGAGCGCAAGGTGGACGCGTACTCGTCCCTGGAGCGCCTCCTGGCCCTGGGCGAGGCCTCCCAGGAGGAGAAGGTCGCCCTGGCGAAGCTCTCCGCTCAGCTGCAGACGCAGATGACCCGGGCCATGACCATCATCGACGAGGCCCTCAAGCGAGAGCCCGACAACGTCGAGTACCAGGAGGTGAAGAAAGCCCTCCTGGCCGTCGCGCCCAAGCCGAAGAAGAAGCCGACCGGCGGCCCCCTCATCATCCGCGGCGGTCGCCGCTGACCAGCAGCTTCGTGGTGGGGGCTCCGGGCAGTCCCGGCGCCTCCGTCACCACGCGCTCCAGGGCCTTGATTCCCTTGCGCTGCCCCACCGCGACGACGGTGAGGTTGTCCCGGTGGAAGTAGCGCCGAGCCACCTCGCGCACCCGCGCGGCGGGCTGCGAGTCCACCAGGTCCGCTCGGTGCTCGAAGGTCTCCGGCACGCGGAACAGCTCCGTGCCGCCGAACCACCCGGCCAGCTCCCCCGGTGAGTCCTGGGAGAACTCCAGCAGCATGCGGTGGCGGCGCTTGGCCCGGGCCAGCTCCTCCTCGCCAATCTCCTCGTCGCACAGCGCGCCCAGCACGCGGAACGCCTCGGCCACCACCTGCGCGGCCTTCTCCGGCGCGCTGGCGGCCTCAATCTCGAACAGGCCCGAGTCGTGGTACCCGTCCAGCGACGCGTGGACGGAGTACGCAAGGCCCCGCTTCTCCACGATTTCGAACGGCAGCCGCGAGGACAGGCCGTCATCCAGCACGCGCCGGATGATCTGCAGCGCGGCGTAGTCGTCGTGCTGCTCGGGCACGGTGCGGAAGTTGAGGCGGAACTCCGTCTGCGACTCGTCGTGGGAGACGAAGTGCAGCCGGGGACCGGGCGAGACGGACGGCGGCGGCGCCTCCGTGCTGGCCACGCCCCGAGGCAGGTGCGCGAAGGCGCGCTCCGTCAACTCCAACACCTCCTCGCGACGCACGCGGCCCGCGGCCGTGACGACCAGGTTGCCGGTGACGTAGTGCCGCGCGAAGTGCTCCAGCACCTGGTTGTGCGCGAGCGCGGAGACGGACTCGCGCGTGCCCGCGATTTTCAGGGCCAGCGGATGGTCGGGGAAGAGGAGGTTCTTGGAGAGGTTGTCCAGGTCGATGTCGCGACCCTTCTCGTCCACCTCGTCCAGCATCTCCTCGAGGATGATCTGCCGCTCGACCTCCATGTCCGTGAGGCGCGGACGGGTGAGCATGTCCCCGAGGATGTCCAGGCCCACGCGCATGTGCGCGGGGTGCAGCGGCGTGTAGTAGTACCCGTGGTCCCGGGTGGTGACGCCGTTGAGGTTGCCGCCCACTTCCTCCACGGCGGCGTTCATCTTCACCGTGTCCGGCCAGCCCGCGCTGCCCCGGAAGAACAGGTGCTCCAGGTAGTGGCTGACGCCGTTGTTGGCGAGAGTCTCGTGGCGGCTGCCCGTGCGGACGTAGATGGCGAGCAGGGCCGTGTGGAGGTGGGGCGTCTCGATGGTGACGACGCGCAGCCCGGAAGGCAGCACGTCCCGATACGGTGTGAAGCTCATGCGCGTGGAAGCCTTAACACGAAGGCCGTGCCCTGGCCGGGAATACTCTGGCAGGAGAGCGAGCCCCCGTGGGCTTGGAGGATTTGCTGACTCACCGCGAGCCCCAGCCCCGTGCCCCCCTCCTTGGTGGTGAAGAACGGCTCGAAGAGGTGACGACGCACCTCCTCCGTCATGCCCTGACCTGTATCCGTCACCGTCACCTCCACGTCCTGCTCAATGGGGCGGGTGGCGATGGTGAGCTGTCCTCCGTGGGGCATCGCCTCGCGGCTGTTGCGCAAGAGGTTCAGGAAGACCTGGCGCAGCTGCCCCTCGTCGGCGAGCACGGGGGGCGTCGTCGGGGCGAACTCGCGCACCACCTCCACGCCCGCGCGCATCAGCTCCTCGCGGGAGAAGTCCAGCACGCCGTCCAGCACCGCCGTCACGTCGCGCGGGTCCAGGTCCGGCCGCTGGGGCCGCGCCATGCGCAGGTAGTGCTCGGTGACGTCCGCCAGCCGGTCCACCTCGTGGGTGACGGCGGAGAGCAGGTCCTTCACCTCGTCGGCCTCGTCGGGCGCGGGGAACGTGGCGCGCTCCACCGCGTCCCCGAGCAGCTCCACGTTGAGTCCGATGGATGACAGCGGGTTGCGCACCTCGTGGACGATTTGCGCGGAGATGCGGCCCACGGCGGCGAGCTGCTCGGCGCGCATCAGCGCCTCCGCCTGCGCCTTTATTTGCGCCTCGCGGGCCTGGAGCGAGCGGGCCATCTGGTCGAACGCTCGCGCCAGCACCGCCACCTCGTCGTGGCCTTTCACGCCCAGCTGCGCGCTGTAGTCACCCTTGCCGATGCGCGACACGCCCTCGATGAGCGTGCGCACCGGGCGCAGCGTGCGGGCCGACCACGCGGTGGCGCCCAGGCCCAGCAGGATGGCCGCGACGGAGAGGCTGATGATGGCGAGGCCCGTCTGACGCTCGCGCTCCTCGGCGCCGTCCACGCGCTGGCGGATGCGATTGGACAGCGACAGCCGGAGCAGCCGCAGCTCGCGGCCGATGGCGTCCTCCATGGTGAGCACGTCGGCGGTGGCGCGGTCCACCTGGGCCTTGTCCGGCGCCTGCGTGGAGAACGCGTCGAACACGCTCTCCGCGGCGCGGCCATACTCCTGGTAGCGCGAGTCCAGCTCGGCGAGGCGCGCCTCCAGCTCCCTGATGAAGGGCGCCTCGCTCGCCGGAGCCATGTCGTGGAGCTGGGTGGCCCGCTCGCGCGTCGTGGCCAGCCGCTGGGAGATGAAGGCCGTGGGCACGTAGACGCGGGCCAGGCGGATGATGGCGCGCCGTATCTCCGCGCTGTCCTCCTCCAGGAAGCGCGCGGTGTGCCGCTGCTGGTTGGCGTGGTTCATCTCCATCTCCGCCGCGTCCTGGGAGAGCTGGAGGTAGCCCTGGCTCAACAGACGGATTTCAAGCCGGTTGCGGTGCAGCTCCGCGACGCTGAAGAGGGACACCAGGCCGAAGGTGACGAGCACCACCGCGTAGCCCAGGAAGATGCGGGTGGCGAGGGAGAGCTTCATGCGCGCGAGGACCGTGCAACGGCCAGGGCGTCATCGCCAAGCGGCCCGTGCCCGGCACGCAAGCAGCGCCGTCCTCCCGCCAGCCCCCCAGCGGGGCAACCGGCCGTGCTGGCCTCCTGAATCATGACTCCGGAGGATAGCCCGAGGGCCTCCGTCCCGCCCGGGGTCATTCGTGCGAGCGGGTGGCAATCGTCATGAAGACCCCAGCGTAGGGCAGGGCGTGGTGAACCCCCTCGCTCGTCCACCAAGGACTCACTCCATGACCCCCACGGCCCATGTCTCCCTGGGCGCCCTGCTGGCGCTGCTCGCGTTGCCGTCCTCCTCGACGGCCGAGGGGCCCGCGAAGGCCGCCGTGGAGCCCCCCAAGGTGGAGGCCCCCGCGGACCCGGCGTCGCGGCTGGTGGGCATCTGGGCCGGTGAGCCCGTCTTCGGTCCCGAAGTTCAAGGTGAGCTGACGGTGTTCCGCGAAGGCGACACGTGGCGCGCGCGCATCGGCGGCTATGAGGCCCCCGGGCGCCTGGAGAAGAACCAGCTGACGGTGACGATGCCGGGAGGGCAGGGCACGTTCCGAGGCGTGGTGGGCGCGGACGGCAAGCTCATCCGGGGCCACTGGGTGCAGCCGCGCGTCGTCATCGGTGGCGTGCAATACGCCACGCCCGTGGAGCTGCGCGCGCTCCAGAAGGGAGTGTGGCGGGGTGGCGTGACGCCGTGGGCGGACCGCTTCACGCTGTACCTCGTCGTGTACACGCGGCCGGATGGCACCGTCGCCGCGTACCTGAAGGACCCGGAGAAGGGCTTCGGCAGGCAGTTCGCGTTCAACGTCTCCATGCAGGGCAACGCGGTGAAGCTGGTGGACCCGCGTGGCCCGACGACGCTGGACGGCACCTTCGACCCGCGCTTCGAGCGACTGACGGTGCCCATCCTCTTCCTGGGTCCCATCCACTTCACCAAGAAGGAGCGGGCGCAGGCCGTGGGGCTCTACCCGCGCACTCCCGCGCCGGGGGCCTATGCCTACCGTCCGCCCATCGCGGAGCAGGACGGCTGGGCGACGGGCTCGCTCGCCGACGTGGGCATGGACCCCGCGCCCATCGCGGCGCTGATGCAGCGCATCCTCGACACCGAGCCGGGCCCGACGCCGGGGCCGCTCATCCAGGGCGTGCTCATCGCGCGCAAGGGCAAGCTCGTCGTCGAGGAGTACTTCCACGGCTTCGACAAGGAGCGCCTTCACGACCTGCGCTCCGCGGCCAAGACGCTGGCGCCGATTCTCGTGGGCACGGCGATGGAGCAGGGCGCGAAGCTCGCCCCCGAGACGCCTGTCTACTCGCTGTTCCCCGCGTACAAGAGCGCCGCGCCCGCGGACCCGCGCAAGGCCCAGCTCACGCTGGAACACTTGATGACGATGACGTCGGGCCTGGACTGCGACGACAACAACGACGAGTCCCCCGGCAACGAGAACGCCCTCCAGGAGCAGGAGGGGGACTGGTACACGTACACCCTCAATCTGCCCCTGGGAAAGGCGCCCGGAGAGTCGCAGGCGGTGTACTGCTCCGCGGGAATCAACCTGGTGGGCGGCGCTGTGCGCAACGCGACGGGGACGTGGCTGCCCGAGCACTTCGCGCGCACCGTGGCGGAGCCCCTCCAGTTCCGCCGCTACGCCATGAACCTGATGCCGGATGGCGAGGCGTACCTGGGCGGCGGCCTCTACGCGCGGCCTCGCGACGCGCTGAAGCTGGGGCAGCTCTACCTGGCGGGCGGCGTGTGGAACGGCAAGCGCGTGGTCAGCAAGCGCTGGGTCGAGCGCTCCATCTCACGGCACTCGGTGATGGGCCCTGACCGGACCTACGGGTACGCGTGGTGGCGTCACGAGCTGCGCGTGGGCGAGCGCGTCTACGCGGAGTACGAAGCGGGTGGCAACGGCGGGCAGTACGTCATGGTCATCCCCGAGCTGGAGCTGACGGTGATGTTCACCGGAGGCAACTACGGCCAGTTCAACCTCTGGAAGACCTTCCGGGAGGAGCTGCTGCCCCGCTACATCCTCGCGGCGGTGCGCCGGTAGGCAGGGGTGGGAGCCCGGCCCGCGTCTTGGCTCGACGCCCGGAGGCAAACGTGGGTAGAAGGCCGGTCCAATGGAGCCCGTCTCGACGAAGAAAGCCGCGCTGGTGACTGAAATCTCGAAGGAGTTCACCTTCGAGGCCGCGCACCGCCTCCCCAACGTCCCCCCCGGCCACAAGTGCTCGCGTGTCCACGGGCACAGCTACCGCATCGAAATCACCGTGCGGGGGCCGGTGGACCCGCACTTCGGCTGGATTGTCGACTTCGCGGAGCTGAACGCCGCGTGGCAGCCGCTGCATGCGCTGCTGGACCACAGGCTGCTCAACGACGTGCCCGGCCTGGAGAACCCCACCAGCGAGCTGCTCGCCGCCTGGGTCTTCGAGCGGCTGAGCTTCGCCACCGCGCGCGTCGTGAAGCTGCGCGTGTCGGAGACGTGCACCTCGCAGTGCACGGTCTACCCGGCCGAGGGCTGAGGCCCTCTCAGGTCTCCACCTGTCCCAGGTTGGCGTGGAGCACCGCGCCATTCACGGTGGGCGTGGTGGCGCAGAAGTAGAGGACGTCCGCTATCTCCTCCGGAGTGATGAGGCGCCCGAAGGTCGACTTCGCGGAGATGAGGGCGGCGCGCTTCGCGTCGTCGCCCAGGTGCTCTCGCAGCATCTCCGTGTCCGTGAAGCCCGGGCACACGCAGGCGGTGTGGATGCGCGTGCCCGCCAGGTCCTGGCAGGTGGAGCGCATCAGCCCCACGAGCGCGTGCTTCGACGTCACGTACGACGCGTTGCCCTTCACCGCCTTCTCAGAGAGCGTGGAGCCCACGTAGAGGATGGAGGAGCCCTCGCCCAGGTAGGGCCGCGTCAGCCGGTTGAGCACGGCGGGCGCGACGACGTTGACCTCCAGCACCCGGCGAAGCTGCTCCGCCGTCAGCGCCAGCGCGTCGTCGTGGTCATAGATGGCCGCGTTGTGCACCAGGCTGACGCGCCCCTTCGCCTGTCCCACGGTGTCTCGGAGCGCGGCCTCCACGCGCGGCTCCCAGTCTCCGGAGCCCAGGTCCACGCTCAGGTCCACGACCCCCGGCACGTGGCTCGGCTGGCGCGCCAGGTTCAGCACGCCCCAACCTTCCTTGCGAAAGCGCGCGGCCAGGGCCTGTCCGATGCCCCGGCTGGCGCCGGTGACGATGGCCCAATCCGTCATGGCGCGTCCCACTCCCACGAGGACGACTGGCCCGGACCGGAGGCGCACTTCACGACCAGCCGCGTGACGCCGTCCTCGCGCAGGGCGGTGCCGTCTCCCAGCAGCTCCTCGCCGAAGACGCGCGCCAGCTCCTCGAGCGTCACGTTCTCCACCGGCAGCACGGTGATGTCGCGCGCGAGGAAGCGCAGCTCCTCCCCGTTGAAGTGCGCCAGGACATTGCCCTTCGCGTCCCGCTCCAATTTCAAGAAAGGAGACCTCTCGGGGAGGAAGAACGTCTCGTTCCAGGCGCGGCAGCGGGCGATGATGGTCTGCTTCAGGGGGCCGTAGTCGGAGAGCATCCCGTTGTCGGCGACCTCGCCCGTCAGCGCCACGTAGACGGTGAAGTTGTGGCCGTGCAGGTTCTCGCGGTGTGTCGCGGAGAAGATGGTGAAGTGCCCGGCCGAGAACTTCATCTCTTCCTTGTAGAGCTCCAGGGTCGTCGTACGGGGCATGGGCAGGAGTGGGGTTAGCATCTGTCGCAGCCGCCGGGAAGTCTCGCGCCCCGGGACGTCCTGGCTCCAGCCCGGTGAATCGCACGATTCTGGAAGGCCCATGCTCCTGCCCTTGCTCACCCTGGGTGTGTTCCTGTTCGCGAAGCCACCTTCTGACGAGAAGGTCTTCACCCCGTGCCCCGCGTCCGCGCCCGAGTGGATGGCGGCCCGTGAGCGGCTGCTCGCCCTGGATGCGAGGCTGGAGGCGCTGCCGGACGACGGTGACGGCAAGCTCGGTGTGTCGGCCCTGCACGAGCTGCTGGCGTCGCGCTGCTTCGAGATGAGCCGGGAGGAGCCCGAGTTCGTCCCCGAGGACGTGCCATTGCTGGGCTTGAAGACCTGGTGGAAGCAGGGCGGACGGACCTGGGCGGAGTCGTACCTGGAGCTGGGCAAGCCCGGCGCGCGCACGGTGGTGCTGCCTCCGGAGGCGCGTGACGTGCTGACGCTGGACACCGTGAAGCCGGACCACCGGCTCGCGGGGCTGCTGTGCGCCTCCAAGGACGCGGCCTGCGCGAAGGCGACGGAGGCCTGGTACGCGAGGATGGAGGCGGCCTTCCCGCGAGCGCTGGAGCGGCGGGCCGACAAGGCGGACGCGGCGTCGGAGGCGGAGGCTCGCAAGGCCTGCGTGGATGACGCGAAGTCCCGGCCGAAGCGCTGGCGCTACACGGCCTGGCGCGGCTGCGAGGGCGGGACGAAGTCCTTCGAGAAGGTGCTGCCGGTGGTGCGTCTCCGGGCGCCGACGGAGGGCTGGCTGGTGCTGCGAGGGCGCCGGGGGCACTACTCATTCTGTGACGAGGTGCGCGCCTACCACCTGGAGACGGGCGCGGCTTTTGTGTCCCAGAGCTGCAGCAAGCTGACCTTGTATGAAGACGCGGAGCGCATCGGTCGTGTGGATGTAGAGACCACGCAGGCCCACCGGCTTCCCCAGGTGACAGTGGGGACGCTGTCGCGAGAGCTGCTGCGCGAGCTGACGTGGGTGCTCCTGCTCGTTGACGAGGTCGTCTCCGTGGAGCGTGCTCGCCCGCTCACGCGCACGGTGCCAGCGGGCTATCCCATCGAATGGCGGGAGCGGCCCTCGGGAATCACCACCCTGGGCGGTGTGGGCGGCGGCGCCATGTGGTTCAACAGCGGGCAGACCCAGGTGCGGTGGAACTGGTTCCCGCCTGGGAAGGGTGAGCCGCTCTCGGGTGAGGTGACGTGGCCCGAGTCCGCTGACCCCGCCGAGGACCACGCGGACCAGTTGATTGAGTCACTGGAAGGGACCTTCAAGCCTGGCTGCCCGTCACGTCCCGTGCCGGTGGACCTGCTCGACTTCACGCGCCCGGCCGCCGTCAGCGCGGTGGATGCGCCCGAGGGTGTCGACCAGGAACAGGACGAGCTGGTCACCGCGCTGCGCGACTGGAAGCCCCCACCGGAGTGCACCACCCCTGTCACGGGCAAGTGACCTCACACCTCGGGGCCGGCTGCTTCAAATTGCGTTGCGCGTCAGGCGTCGGGTTAATTAGTAATAGGAAATGTTGCAAATTACCTCCGCGGTGAGGCGTGCTCCGCCTCGAGCGTCCCGTTCCTCGGGGCGCTGTTGTCGTTCCTCCTCTCGCTAGCACCCCACCGGTCCTCGCGCGGAGGGCCGAGCGCGTCTCCAGGCTCGGTGCGCCGCGGTCCCGGTTCCTGAACCAGTCCCAGACCTCCACACACCCTGTCTTCCGGCGGTGACGCACCGACTGGCCGGGAGACGTTCGTGCAGTCGTTCCTCGTCCTGTTTCCCACGGGCCGCCGGAGGCGCAATCGCGGGCATGCGAGCGCCACCGGTGTGTCCCGACCCCTGAGAGAAGAAGTTGGAGTCAGCCATGAATTGGAGACGTGCAGCGGTGGGAGGGGCTCTGGCCCTCCCGCTGGTGGTGGGCGGTCTTGTCCTCGCGCGCGACGAGGGCTCGGACGCGCAAGGAGGAGGCGGGCCCGCGAAGCAGGCGGCGGCGCCCGTCGTCGTGGCGGAGGTCGTCACCCGACAGGTGGCGGACAGCGCCGAGTTCACCGGGACGCTCGCGGCGGTGCAGAGCGTGGAGTTGCGGCCTCGCGTCGGCGGCTACATCGACGCGGTGCGCTTCGCGGAGGGTGGCCTCGTCACGGCGGGACAGGTGCTGTTCCAACTCGACGCGCGCGCCTTCGAGGCGGCGCACGCCCGGGCCCAGGCGGACCTGCGTCAGGCCGAGGAGCGGCGCACGCTGTCGGAGAAGAAGTTCGAGCGCGGGGAGAAGCTCGTGGCCGAGCAGGCCATCTCCCGGGGCGACTTCGATGTGTTGATGGCGGAGCGCGCGGAGTCGCGTGCGCGTGTGGAGTCCGCGAAGGCGGCGGCTCGCGCGGCGGAGATTGACTTGCATGACACCCGCGTGCGCGCACCCGTCAGCGGCAGGGTGGGGCGGGCGCTGGTGACGGCGGGCAATCTGGTCAGCGGCGGCAGCGCCAACGCCACGCTGCTCACCACCATCGTCTCGGTGGAGCCGTTCTACGTCTACTTCGACGTGGACGAGGCGACGTACCTGCGCTTCGCGGGCACGGCCTCGGGCGCTCGCGGCAAGGATGGGCGCGTCAACGCGGTGCCGGTGCGCGTGGGGCTGACGGGCGAGGAGGACTTCCCCCGGGAGGCGCGGCTGGACTTCCTGGACAACCAAGTGGCGACGCAGACGGGCACGGCGCGAGCGCGCGCGGTGCTGCCCAACTCCGACGGGAAGCTGACGGCGGGCCTGTTCGCCCGGGTGCGGCTGGAGACGGGCGCGGCGCACCCCACCTTCCTCATCCAGGACCAGGCGGTGGGGACGGACCAGAAGGGGCGCTATGTGCTCGTCGTCCGTCCGGACCAGACGTTGGAGCAGCGGCGCGTGGAGCTGGGGACCACCGAGGGCGGGCTGCGCGTGGTGCGCCAGGGCCTGTCGGCGGGTGAGCGCGTGGTGCTCAAGGGCATGGCGCGGCCGGGCATGACGGTGGCGCCGACGGTGGTGGCCATGGCCGGCTCCGAGCACTCCGAGGGGGCGCGGCCGTGAAGTTCGCGCACTTCTTCGTGGACCGGCCCATCTTCGCGGCCGTGCTGTCCGTGCTGCTGTTGATTGGCGGTGGCCTGTCCCTGATTCAGCTTCCGTTGAGCGAGTACCCGGCCGTCTCCCCGCCCACGGTGGTGGTGCGCGCGGCCTATCCGGGCGCGGACCCGGGTGTCATCGCGGAGACGGTGGCCGCGCCGCTGGAGCAGGAGATCAACGGCGTGGAGGGCATGCTCTATATGTCCTCGCAGGCGACGAGCGATGGCCGGGTGGCCGTCACCGTCACCTTCGCGATGGGCGTGAATCCGGACACCGCGCAGGTGCAGGTGCAGAACCGCGTGGCCCGAGCGATTCCGCGCCTGCCGGCGGAGGTGCAGCGGCTGGGCGTGCTCACCGAGAAGTCGAGCCCGGACCTGCTGATGGTGGTGCACCTGGTGTCGCCCGACGGGACGCTGGAGCCGCTCTACCTCTCCAACTACGCGGTGCTCCAGGTGCGAGACGTGCTCCAGCGAGTCCCCGGCGTGGGGAGCGTCAACGTGCTGGGCGCGGGCGAATACAGCATGCGCATCTGGTTGGACCCTCAGTTGCTCGCCGCGCGCAACCTCACCGCGAGCGATGTGGTGGGGGCCATCCGTGAGCAGAACGTGCAGGTGGCGGCGGGGGTCATCGGTCAGCAGCCGGATGAGCGCTCCGCCTTCCAGTTCACCGTCACCACGCAGGGACGCCTCACGGACGAGGAGCAGTTCCGCGACATCGTCGTGAAGGTGGGCGAGGGCGGGCAGGTGACGCGCCTGGGGGACGTGGCCCGGGTGGAGCTGGGCTCGAACTCCTATTCGGTGCGTGCCCGGTTGGATGGGAAGTCGGCGGTGGCCATCGGCATCAGTCAGGCGTCCGGCTCCAACGCGCTGGACGTGTCCGCGGGCATCCGCGCGCGGATGGACGAGCTGAGCCACGCGTTCCCCGAGGGCATGGAGTACCGAATCGCCTACGACCCGACGCTCTTCGTGCGCACGTCCATCCGCAACGTGGTGACGACGCTGCTGGAGGCGGTGGTGCTGGTGGTGCTGGTGGTGCTGCTGTTCCTCCAGACGTGGCGCGCCTCCATCATCCCGCTGGCGGCGGTGCCCGTGTCGCTGGTGGGCACGGCGGCGGTGATGCACCTGCTGGGCTTCTCGCTCAACACGCTGTCGCTCTTCGGGCTCGTGCTCTCCATCGGCATCGTCGTGGACGACGCCATCGTCGTGGTGGAGAACGTGGAGCGGCACATCGCCCAGGGCGTGAGCCCCAAGGAAGCGGCCCGGCGGGCGATGACGGAGGTGACGGGCCCCATCATCGCGATTACCTCCGTGCTGTCGGCGGTGTTCGTCCCCACGGCGTTCCTCGGCGGACTCACGGGCCAGTTCTACCGGCAGTTCGCGCTGACCATCGCCATCTCCACCATCCTCTCGGCCTTCAACTCGCTGACGCTCAGCCCGGCGCTCGCGGGCGTGCTGCTGCGCGGGCACCACGGGCCCAAGGATGGCCTCACGCGCTTCATGGAGAAGGCGTTCGGCGGCTGGCTCTTCCGGCCGTTCAACCGCTTCTTCGACAAGGCCTCCGAAGGGTACGTGTCGCTGGTGAAGCGGGTGGTGCGCGTCAGCGGGATGGCGCTCGTCGTGTACGGGGGCCTGCTGCTCCTGACGTGGCTGGGCTTCAACAAGGTTCCGGCGGGCTTCGTGCCCATGCAGGACAAGTACTACCTGGTGGGGCTGGCGCAGCTTCCTCCCGCGTCGTCGCTGGAGCGCACGGACGACGTGGTGAAGCGGATGTCGGACCTGATGCTGGCGGAGAAGGGCGTGGCGAGCGTGGTGGCCTTCTCCGGCATCAGCATCAACGGCTTCGTCAACTCGCCCAACTCCGCCGTCGTCTTCGCGATTCTCGACGACTTCGAGAAGCGCAAGACGGAGGACATGTCGGCGAACGCCATCGCTGGCCGTATCCAGATGAAGCTGGGGGGCATCCAGGAGGGCTTCGCGGCCGTCTTCCCACCGCCCCCGGTGCCGGGCATGGGCTCGATGGCGGGCTTCAAGCTCCAGGTGGAGGACCGCGCGGGCCTGGGGCCGGAGGCGCTCTACGCCGCCACGCAGGCGCTGGTCCAGAAGGCGTCGGCCGAGCCCCAGTTGATGGGCCTGATGTCGAGCTTTGAAATCAACGTGCCGCAGCTCCAGGCGGACGTGGACCGGGTGAAGGCGAAGCAGCAGGGCGTGCCGCTCGGCTCGGTGTTCGAGACGCTGCAGATCCACCTGGGCTCGCTGTATGTGAATGACTTCAACCGCTTCGGGCGCACGTATCAGGTGAACGTCCAGGCGGACGCGAAGCACCGCATGGAGCCGGAGGACATCGGCCGGTTGCAAGTGCGCAACCCGCAGGGCGGCATGGTGCCGCTGGCGTCGCTGGTGACGGTGAAGCCCTCGTTCGGGCCGGACCAGGTGCTGCGCTACAACGGCTATCCGTCCGCGGACATCAACGGCGCGGCGGCGCCCGGCGTGAGCACGGGACAGGCGGTGGCGGCGATGGAGCGCGTGGCGGCCGAGACACTGCCGGCCGGCATGGGCTTCGAGTGGACCGACCTGACGTACCAGGAGAAGCTCGCCGGCAAGGAAGGCCTGTTCGTCTTCCCGCTCGCCATCCTCCTGGCCTTCCTCATCCTGGCGGCGCAGTACAACAGTTGGTCGCTGCCGCTGGCGGTGTTGCTCACGGTGCCGCTGGCGTTGCTCAGCGCGATCGCCGGGGTGTGGTTCGTGGGTGGGGACAACAACATCTTCACGCAGATTGGGCTCGTGGTGCTCGTGGGCCTGGCGGCGAAGAACGCCATCCTCATCGTCGAGTTCGCGCGGGCTCAAGAAGACGAGGGCATGGGCGTGGTGCAGGCGGCGCTCGAGGCGTGCCGGTTGCGGCTGCGGCCCATCCTGATGACCTCCATCGCCTTCATCATGGGCGTGGTGCCGCTGGCGCTGGCCACGGGCGCGGGCGCGGAGATGCGCCAGGCGATGGGCGTGGCGGTGTTCGCGGGCATGCTCGGCGTGACGCTGTTCGGGCTGGTGCTGACGCCCATCTTCTACATCGTCATCCGCAAGTTCGCCCTGCGTGGGGCGGAGCGGGAAGCCCCCGTGATTCCGGCGGGAGCGACGGGCGCGGAAGGACACTGAGCCAAGGGGCCCTGACGTGTCAGGTTGCGACCTGGACCGCGCCTGACACGTCAACGGCTCGACCCGGCCCGGCGCGCGCGCGCGGCTCTCCTCGAAGCAGTCCCCTCACGTGCGTGGTCTTCGGCTTGCACAACGTGCCTCGAACTTGGAATCCGAGGGGTCGATGCGCTTCGTGCTGGGAGTCGTTGTCGCGGTGGGGCTGGTGGGCTGTGGTGGTCCGGAGATGCAGGGTGTCGATGCGGTGGAGAGCATTGGCCAGGAGATTGTCGGAGGCGTGGAGGCGCGCCCGGGGCGCCACCCCTGGATTGTCAGCCTGCAGCAGTACGGGAGCCACTTCTGTGGCGCCTCGCTCATCCGGGTCAGCGCGACGAAGCAGGAGTCGGACATCGTGGTCACGGCCGCGCACTGCGTCTATGACGGCACGTCGCGGCTGACGGCCTCCGCGGGCGTTCACGACCTCAGTCGTCCTGGGGCGGGTGCCCAGACGGTCAACGGAGTGAAGACCGTCTACCATCCGGCCTACAACCCGGACACGACGATGAACGACATCGCCGTCGTCAAGCTCGAGAAGCCCCTCAAGTTCTCCGCCACCGTCCAACCCATCCTGCTTCCGCTCGCGGGAGAGACCGTTGCGGACAACGCCGAGGCGACGGTGGCGGGGTGGGGCCTCACGCGCGAGAACGGAACATCGTCATCCATCCTGCTGCAGGTGGGAGTCCCCACCATCGCGCATGAGGACTTGAGGCAGATGTACGCAAAAGCAGGTATCAGCATCGACCGCTACGCGATGCTCGGGGCCGGGTACAAGCATGGGGGCAAGGACGCCTGTCAGGGTGACAGCGGGGGGCCTCTCTTCCTTCTCGGAGCGCAGGGCAAGCCCGTGCTCCAGGGCGTCGTGAGCTTTGGCATCGGCTGCGCGAGGGCCGGCATGCCCGGCATCTATGCCCGGGTCTCCAACTACATCCCGTGGATCAACACCCAGGTTCGCCTCCTGAGCGACACGGCGAGGCAGTAGTCCGCTCGGACGTGCTACGTCCGCGCCTGCGAGCCCGAAGGGCAATGAGCCGAGGGACCCTGACGTGTCAGGTGGCGACCTGGACCGCGCCTGACACGTCAACGGCTCGACTCAGGCCGGCGCGCGCGCGCGGCTCGCCTCGAAGCAGTCCCCTCACGTGCGTGGTCTTCGGCTTGCACAAAGTGCCTCGAACTTGAAATCCGAGGGGTCGATGCGCTTCGTGCTGGGAGTCGTTGTCGCGGTGGGGCTGGTGGGCTGTGGTGGTCCGGAGATGCAGGGTGTCGATGCGGTGGAGAGCATTGGCCAGGAGATTGTCGGAGGCGTGGAGGCGCGCCCGGGAGCCCACCCCTGGATTGTCAGCCTGCAGCAGTACGGGAGCCACTTCTGCGGCGGCTCGCTCATCCGGGTCAGCGCGACGAAGGAGGAGACGGACATCGTCGTCACGGCCGCGCACTGCGTCTACGACGGCGTGCGATCGCTGACGGTGTCCGCGGGCGTTCACGACCTCCGGAGGCCCGGGGCGGGTGCCCAGACGGTCCAAGCCAGGCTGTATGCGCCCGTCTACCATCAGGCCTACAACCCGGACACGACGATGAACGACATCGCCATCATCAAGCTCGATAAGCCCATCAAGTTCTCCGCCACGGTCCAGCCCATCCTGCTCCCGCTCGCGGGAGAGTTCGTCCCGGGCGGAGTCACCGCGACGGTGGCGGGGTGGGGGCTCACGCAAGAGGATGGAGATGTGTCCCCCATCCTGATGGAGGTGGGGGTCCCCACCATCGCGCATGCGGACCTGGCCAGTATGTACAGGGCGGCTGGTATCACCATCGACCGCAACGCGATGCTCGGGGCCGGGTACAAGGCGGGGGGCAAGGACTCCTGTCAGGGCGACAGCGGGGGACCGTTCTACATCCGCGGAGCGAATGGCAAGCCCGTGCTCCAGGGGGTCGTGAGCTTTGGCGTGGGCTGCGCGAGGCCCGGCCTGCCCGGCATCTATGCCCGGGTCCCCAACTACATCCCGTGGATCAACAACCAGGTTCGCCTCCTGAGCGCCACGGCGAGGCAGTAGTCCACCCGGGCGCGCCGCGCTCGGGCCCGTGGCTCCCAGGGGGCTGCTCAGGCGCCGGGGCCGTGGCTACCTTGAGGCGCCGGGAGGTGCCTGTGGCCACGTCGGGCCCGAAGTCCGGGAAGAGGTCGCGCTCGAAGCCGATGAGGGGCTCGGATACCGCGCTGCTCATCATCGACGTCATCAACGACCTGGACTTCCCCGGGGGAGAGCACGTGCTCCCTTGGGCGTCGCGCATGGTGGAGCGATTGGCGCCCTTCGCCCAGCGGATGCGCAAGGCAGGGGTGCCGGTCATCTACGTCAACGACAACTTCAACCACTGGCGCAGCAACTTCCGGGACGTCTATCGGCACTGCACCCGGGCGGGCAGCCGTGGCCGAGGCATCGCCCGGGCCTTGCGGCCCCATGCCACGGACTACTTCGTCCTCAAGCCCAAGCACTCGGCCTTCTTCGCCACGTCGCTGGTTCCCCTCCTGGAGTATCTGGGGACGAAGAAGCTGTTGATGGCGGGCATTGCCACCAACCTGTGCGTCTTCTTCAGCGCCCATGACGCGCACATGCTCGAGTACGACATCACCGTGCTGAGCGATTGTTGCTGCGCGGAGAGCGACGGTGACCACGACCTGGCGTTGGACCAGCTCCAGCGCTTCCTGCGGGTCCGCGTGTGCAGGGCCGATGAGGTGAAGCGCGGAGGGCGCGTCCGCCGGCCCGCGCACCCCTCGAAGGGGTCCAGGCGTCTGTAGCTCCTTCACGTCAACCCACCAGGGGTGCGAAGCTTCTGCGTCCTGCGGCGGGTTGCGCCTAGACTGCCGCCCCGTGTCCAGGTCCTCCGAGCAGAGCCCCCAAGGCGGCTTCCGCGCCCGACTCCACACCATCATCTTCGAGGCGGATACTCCGGCGGGGAAGGCGTTCGACGTGGCCCTGCTGTGGGCCATCGTCTTCAGCATCGCGGCGGTGATGCTGGAGAGCGTGTCCTCCATCCGGGTCCAGTATGCGTCCGCCCTGCAGGTGGCGGAGTGGTTCTTCACCATCATCTTCGCGCTCGAGTATGTGCTGCGGCTCATCGCCGTGCGCCGGCCGCTGGACTATGCGCGCAGCTTCTTCGGACTGGTGGACCTGCTGGCCATCCTCCCGTCGTTCCTGAGCGTCATCTTCCCCGGCGCACAGACGCTGCTCGTGGTCCGCGTGCTGCGGCTGCTGCGGGTCTTCCGGGTGCTGAAGCTGGGGCACCTGTTGGGCCAGGCGGAGGTCCTGCTCACCGCGCTGCGCGCGAGCCGGGGGAAGATCATCGTCTTCCTCGGCTTCGTGCTGACCGTGGACGTGGTCATGGGCGCCATCATGTACCTGGTGGAAGGGGAGCAGCACGGCTTCGACAGCATCCCCAGGTCCATGTACTGGGCCATCGTGACGATGACGACGGTGGGCTTCGGCGACATCACTCCCAAGACGGTGCCGGGTCAGTTCATCGCGTCGGTGTTGATGATCATGGGCTACGGCATCCTCGCGGTGCCCACCGGCATCGTCTCCGTGGAGCTGGCCGCCGCCACGAAGCAGCGCCCGGATACGCAGGCCTGCCCTGGCTGTGGCAAGCAGGGACATGACCTGGACGCGCGCTTCTGCAAGGCGTGCGGGACGGCGCTGGACTGGGCGCCCGCGAAGCCCGCTGGGTGAGCAGGGCCGGGGTGTTCAGTGTTCACCGCGCGGCGGAAAAACCCCGCCAGGGAGCGGCTTCATCCGTGAGCATGCTGTGCGCACGTTGACGCCGTCCTGTTCCCTGGAGACCTCGCGATGAACCTCTTCATCACTGGCGCCACTGGCTTCATCGGCGGCTCCCTGGCGTTGGACCTGAAGGCCCGGGGGCATGTCATTCGCGGGCTCGTGCGCGACGACGCGAAGGGCAAGAAGCTCGCGGCGCTCGGCATCGAGCCGGTGCGCGGGGATTTGGACGACACGGCCCTGCTCACGGCCGAGGCCCGTCGCGCGGACGGCGTCATCAACGCGGCCAGCAGCGACCATGACGAGGCCATCCTGGCGTTGATTGAAGGCGTGCGAGGCTCCGGCAAGCCGTTGATTCACACCAGCGGCTCCAGCGTCATTGGCGATGACGTGAAGGGCAACGCGCTGTCGCCCCACGTGTTCGACGAGGAGACGCCGTTCATCGTCGAGCCGGAGAAGCAGGCGCGGCATGCGCTCGACAACCGCGTCCTCGCCGCCGAGGGCGCGCGCGGCATCGTCCTGTGCAACACGATGATCTACGGCACGGGGAAGGGCCTGAGCCGCGACAGCGTGCAGATTCCGCCGCTCGTCGCCCAGGCGCGCAAGAGCGGCGTGGTGCGAATCGTCGGCAAGGGCATCAACCGCTGGTCCAACGTGCACCTGGACGATGTCATCACGCTCTATGCGCTGGCCCTGGAGCGGGCGCCAGCGGGGGCCTTCTATTTCGTGGAGAACGGCGAGGCGTCCTACGCGGAGATTGGCGAGGCCATCGCGGCGCGGCTGAAGCTGGGGCCGGTGCAGTCCTGGAGCGTCGAGGAGGCCTCGCGCGAGTGGGGTGAGGGCCACGCGCGCTACTCGTTCGGCTCGAACAGCAGGGTGCGCGCGAAGAGGGCACGGCGCGAGCTGGGCTGGGCGCCGCGTCATGACTCCGTGACGGCGTGGATTCGCGACGAGATGCCCATCGATTGAGCGGGGGCCATGGCTGTCTCCACGAGGTGTCCTGGCGGATCGTCCACTTCCGCGCGTTGAGCGCTTCCTTCTTCCACCCCGCAGCGCTCTTCGGGTTTGCTGCGCGCCGTCAGAGCTTCGTTTCCATCCCAGCTCGCGGAGTGAGCCCATGCGTACCTTGCTGACGACCCTGGCCTGCACCACCCTGCTGTCCTTCGCGGGGCCCGCCCACGGGCAGGCTCCCGACAAGCCCACGAAGCCGAGTGGCAACATGGCCCCCGGTGGCGCCGCGGGCAGTCAGCAGTCCGAGCCTCGCCAGGGGCCAAATCCCACGGGCGCTCCCGTCGAGACGGCGCCGCCCAACGTGCCCGAGTTCAAGCCGGCCTTCCCGGGCCAGACGCGCGCTCCGGGCATCAAGACGAACACTCCGTTCCAGGTCACCGAGGTGGCCAAGGGCTTCGACAAGCCGTGGGCCATCGCCTTCCTGCCGGACCAGCGCATGCTGGTGACGGAGAAGCCGACCGGGAAGCTCTTCATCGTTACGCAGAAGGGCGAGAAGTCGCAGCCCGTCGCGGGGCTGCCTCCCGTGGATGGACGCAACCAGGGCGGGCTCCTCGACGTGGAGGTCGGACCGGACTACGCGACGAGCGGCCTCATCTACTGGAGCTATTACGAGCCGCGCAAAGGCGGCAATGGGCTCGCGGTGGCGCGCGCGAAGCTGGTGGATGGGGCGAAACCTCGCATCGAGGGGCTGAAGGTCATCTTCCGCATGGAGCCCACGCTGGAGTCGACGCTGCACGCGGGTGGGCGGTTGGTCTTCGCGCCGGACGGGAAGTTGTTCGTCACGCTGGGTGAGCGCTCGATTCTCCCGGGCCGCGTCCAGGCTCGCGACCTGAAGAGTGACTTCGGGAAGATTGTCCGCATCAACCCGGACGGCTCCATTCCGAAGGACAACCCGTTCGTTGGCCGCAAGGACGCGCGGCCTGAAATCTGGACGCTGGGCCACCGCAACATCCTGTCGGCGGCGCTCGACAGCCAGAATCGGCTCTGGGAGGTGGAGATGGGGCCGCGCGGGGGTGATGAGCTGAACCTCATCGAGAAGGGCAAGGACTACGGCTGGCCCACCATCGGCTACGGCGAGGAGTACTCGGGTGCGCCCATCCACAAGTCCACGCAGGGCCCGGGCATGGAGCAGCCGGTGTACTACTGGGACCCGGTGATTTCGCCCTCGGGAATGACCATCTACTCCGGAGACTTGTTCCCGGAATGGAAGGGCAACTTCTTCATCGGAGGGCTGTCGAGCCAGGCCCTGGTGCGGCTGGTGCTCAAGGACGACCGCGTGGTGGGCGAGGAGCGGTTGCTCCTGGACCAGGACGCGCGCATCCGCGAGGTCGTCCAGGGCCCGGAGGGCGCGCTCTATCTTCTCACCGATGATGATGACGGGAAGCTGCTCAAGCTGACGCCGCGCTGAGTGGTTGTCGGGGGCTCCATGCGCTCGCGTGGGGCGGGGTTCCGCCCGATACTCGAGCGCATGAGCGATGAAGGGTTGAGTGGGGTCGTCCCATGGCGGGCCTGAAGTACTCATTCGTCTTCGGTGTCTTCGCGACGCTGCTTGGGGTCCTGGCCTTCCAGCTTCGGGGCCTGGGATGGGGGCTGCTCTGGCCCGCGCTGAGCTTCTCGCTCGTGGCGGTGGCGTACGCGGGGGCGGGGCCGGCGGTCTTCGGCAAGCGCGCTGATGGGCGGATGCAGCCCTGGGCGTTGGTCGTCTTGTTGCCCTATCTGCTGATGACCTGGGCGACGTGGAGACTCGCGCGGCGGCTCTCGCGTGAGTCCGTGCATGACGAGGTCGCGCCCGGCATCGTCATCGGGCGCAGGTTGTTGGCGGGGGAGCTGCCGGAGGGGACTCGGACAGTGGTGGACCTGACGTCCGAGTTCATCGAGCCCGAAGGCATCCGGAGTGTCGAGCACTACGTGTGTCTGCCCATCCTCGACGCGACGGCGCCGTCCATCGAGCGCCTGGCGTCCCATCTCGAGTCCTGGGCCGCGTTGCCGACGCCGCTCTACATCCACTGCGCGCAGGGACATGGGCGCACGGGGATGGTGGCTGCCGCGGTCCTCATGGCACGGGGACTGGCTCCCGATGCGAGGCAAGCCCTGGCCATGGTTCAGAAGGCTCGGCCGGGCGTACGGCTGTCGGCGGCGCAAGGGGCTGCGGTGGAGGCGCTGGGAGCGCGGCTGCGTCGCATGGAGCGCGATACAGTCAGTGCTTGTGGCGCGTGAGTTAGAAGCGTCGCCCCGCGCGGTACGTTCGCCGCAACAACCGGGTCGCAACCTGCTTCCCTGTGCGCCATCTCCTGAGTCTGTCCGGTGCGCTGACCGAGCCACCGATGACCCAAGGGAGTGTCTGTATGGCGCGGGGAACGAGGCAGGACTCAATGTCAGGACAGGTCTCTGTGTACAGGGGGAGGTCATGACCGCCCCCGTTCGACGGATGCGCTCGTCGAGCCGTCCCACCGTGGAGCAGCGCTTGGAGGCGCTCGACTGGGACGTGCTCGGCTCGGAGCTGGGTACACGCGGGTGCGCCACGCTGGGTTCCCTGTTGACGCCCGACGAATGCGCGGCCCTCTCGTCGCTCTACGCCTCCGACGCGCCGTTCCGCAGTCGCGTCGTCATGGCTCGGCACGGCTTTGGTCGGGGCGAATACAAGTACTTCGCCTATCCGCTCCCCGACCTCGTCGCCCGTCTACGAAGCGGGCTCTACCCCCAGCTCGCCGCCATCGCGAATCGCTGGAACGAGGCCATGCGCATCGACACGCGCTACCCCGACACGCACGCCGCCTACCTTGAGCGCTGTCATCAGGCGGAGCAGCTCCGGCCGACACCGCTGCTCCTCCAATATGGAGAGGGCGACTACAACTGCCTCCATCAAGACCTCTATGGCGACGAGGTCTTCCCGCTCCAGGTGGCCTTCCTCCTGTCAGAGCCGGAGCGCGACTTCACCGGCGGCGAGCTGGTGCTCACCGAGCAGCGCCCGCGCATGCAGTCCCGCGTGGAGGTGGTGCCGCTTCGCCAGGGAGATGGCGTCATCTTCCCGGTCCACCACCGCCCCGTGCAGGGCACGCGCGGCATCTACCGCGTCAACATGCGCCACGGCGTGAGCCGCCTTCGCTCGGGCCACCGTCACACGGTGGGCATCATCTTCCACGATGCCCGTTGAAGGCCCCCACGCCCGGCTTCGTCAGTCGCCTCGGAGCGCGACCGAGGGCGACACCTTCGCCGCCCTCCGCGCGGGGAGCAGGGCCGCGACAAAGGCCACCCCTCCCAGAACCACGAGCACCACCGCGTACGTGAGCGGATCCACGGGCTGAACCCCGTTGAGCAGATGCGCGAGCGTCCGACTGGCCCCCGCCGCGAGCACGAGCCCGAGTCCCAGCCCCACCGCCGTCAGTCCCACGTATCGGCGCAGCACCAGGTTCGTCACCTGGTGTGTCCTCGCGCCCAAGGCAAGGCGGATGCCCAGCTCTCGCGTGCGCTGGGACACCGCATAGGCGACGACGCCATAGAGCCCCACCGCGGCCAGCAGCAGCGCCACCCCGGCGAAGACTCCGACGAGCAGCAGATAGAAGCGCAGCGGCGCCACCGTGCGGTCCACCACCGAGGCCAGCGTGCGCACGCTTCCGAGCGCGAGGCTCGAGTCGAGCGACCGGACCTCCGCGCGCACCGCCGAGGCGAGCGTGAGCGGGTCCGCCGACGTCCGCAGCACCAGCGTCATCTGCGTGCCGCGCGCCTGCTCATAGGGGAGATAGACCTCCGCGACGGCCGGCGCCGCCAGCCCATCGATGGCGAGGTTGTCCACCACGCCGACCACGACACCTCCGAAGGCGCCGTTTCCCCAGTTCATCTCCGTGCTCAGCGTCCGCCCCAGCGGGTCCTCGTTCGGCCAGAACCGGCGCGCGGCCTCCGCGTTCACGAGCACGGCGCGCCTGCCCTCACCCCTGTCCGCGTCGCTCAACCTTCGGCCACTCAAGAGCTTCACGCGCAGGGTCTCCAGCGCGCCAGGACTGACGATGCGCACGCTGGCCTTCCAAGGCTCCGTCCCTGGAGGCAACGGGCGCTGGGGGTCCTTCAAGTCGAGGGGCATCTTGCCGCCGTCCATCGGCAGTCCGGCGACGACTCCCGCTGCCTCGACGCCGGGCAGGGCGCGCACCCGCGTGAGGAGCTGGTCGAAGAAGGCCTCGGGCGCGGCCGTGCCGAAGCCATACCGATTGGGCGGCAGGTCGAGCTTCACCGTGAGGACTCCCTCCGACTCGAACCCCGGGGCCACGCGCTGAAGGTGCACGAAGCTGCGCAACAACAGCCCCGCGCTCACCAGCAGCAACACCGCGAGCGCTGTCTCTCCGACGATGAGCAGCGCGCGCGTCTTGTGGTGATGGGCGCCGCCGCCACTCCCCCCGTTCGCCATGCGAAGTCCGCTGCCGAGCGACACGCGCGTGGCCTTCAGCGTGGGAACGAGTCCGAACAACACCGTGGTGAGCATCGCCAACACCGCGGTGAATGCCAGCACGGTGCCGTCGATGGAGGCTTCGCCGAGACGCGGAATGTCCTGGGGACCGAACGCCACCAGCGCATCCATCGCCCACATGGCCGCGAGTAGCCCCATCGCTCCCCCCGCCACCGCCAGCAGACCACTCTCCACGAACAGCTCGCGAGCCAGACGGCCCCGGCTCGCGCCCAGGGCGAGCCGAATCGAGAGCTCGCCTTCACGCGAGGCCGCGCGTGCGAGCAGCAGGTGGGTGAGGTTCGCGCAGGCGACGAGCAGCACCAATCCCACCGCGCCCATCAACATCAGCAGCGAGGGGCGTACCTGTCCCAGCAGCACGTCGCGCAGGGACTCCACGCTTGCTCCCACGTTGGCGTTCGTCCGGGGATGCTGCTCCGCCAGGCCCCGTGCAATCGCGGAGACCTCGGCGCGCGCCTGCTCGAGGCTCGTACCGGGCGCGAGTCGGCCATACACCTCCAGCCAGTGCGCACCGCGTGCCTCCGGCGTCAACGAGTCCGCGCCCAGGGTCAGTGGCAGCCAGAGCTCCGAACGCGCCGGGAAGTCGAAGCCCGGTGCCATGACTCCCACCACCGTGGCGGGCACGGGAGCCCCCGTGCGCAAGGTCCGTCCCACCACCGTCGGACTTCCACCGAAGCGACGCTGCCACAGCGCATGCGAGATGACGGCGACTGGCGGCGCGCCCGGCGCATCGTCTCCGGGCTGGAGCGCTCGGCCCAGGTGCACGCGCGGGCCGAGCACCTGGAACAGCTCGGCCGTGGCGAGCGTGCCTTGGACCTTCTCCGGCAGGGACTCGGCGTCATGTGCGCCCAGGGTCAGCTCGGCACTCGCGAGCGCGGCCAACCCGGTGAAGGAGCGCGCCTGCTCTCGCAGACTCACCAGGTCTGGAGGCGAGGTGGGCCCAGGGCCCTGCTTCCCCACGCTGTACAGCCGCACCACGCGCGCGTCGTCCTGGAAGGGGAGGGGACGCAGCAGCACGCCGTGCACCACGCTGAAGATGGCTGCGTTCGCACCGATTCCGAGCGCGAGCGTGACGACCGCCACCAGGGTGAACGTGGGACTGCGTCGCAACCGGCGCAGCGCGTGACGGAAATCCTGGCGGAGAATGTCCATGGAGTCGGCCCGACAGCACGGACCGTGCCATGAAGGCTCACACCCTGTCGCCGGACGGACCGTGCGGCGAGCCTCCTGGCGGAGTGGCCGGAGCTGGGACACGCGGTTCCCGGCTCCGGACACTCACTCGCGAAGGTCAGTTCTTCGGGAAGCAGCCCACGGACAGGGCCCACGGCTCACCACCGTGGAGGACGTCATTGGCGACGAGATAGACCCAGTTGCGGGTGGCGAGGTAGATGATCGGATTGGACGAAGCCGGACCCGGATTGATGTCCGCGACACGGGTTCCCGACGAGGTGCCGTTGGTCCACGCCAGCTCCGCGCCCACCGACCCCTCGTAGTAGAGGAAGGTCGCGCCGCCACCCACGACGAAGGGCGGGTAGGGGTCTCCAGAGATGGAGTTCGCGGGCCCTGGATTCAGGTCCTTGATGAGCCGCGTGCCCGAGGGCGTGCCGTCGGTGACCCAGGGCTCTTTCCCCTCGCCGGGCGTGGTGGCGTAGAAGAAGACCTTGTTCTTCCCCGCGGACAGGCTCGAGGGTTCGTACCCTGGTGGTGGCGACGTCGGATGGGTGTCCGCGAGCATCAAGGTGCCCGCCGTCGTGCCGTTGCTCCGCCAGGGCTCCCGGCCGTGGGTGCCGTCGTCGGCGAACAGGATGACGTTGCCCTTCAGCGGCACCAGCTCGCGAGGCTCCGAGCCCGTGGCACCGGGACGGATGTCCTTCACCAGGCGCGTGTCGTCGTCGCAGCCCATCGAGGTCCACAGCTCCGCGCCGTGGACGCCGTCGTTCGCGGTGAAATAGAGCTTCTTCTTCCCGGACGTCATCCAAGCGATGTCCGAGCCCGCGGAGCCCGCGCGGATGTCCTCCACCAGCTCGGTGTCCTCCTTCGTTCCGTCCGTCGTCCACAGCTCCCGACCGTGGGTGCCGTCGTCCGCCACGAAGAACAGGGTGCCGTCTTCCAGTCGGAAGAGCTGGTCGGGCGACGAACTCGCGGCTCCAGGCGCGATGTCTCGCACCAGCCGGGTTCCGCCGCTCGTGCCGTCGGACTTCCACAGCTCGCGACCCTTGCCACCGTCGTCCGCGGCGAAGAGGACCCGCTTGCCATCCACGAGGAGTTGCCCGGGTGAGGAACTCGCGAAGCCCGGGGCGATGTCCTTCACGAGGTTCGTTCCCCCCGTCGTTCCGTCGCTGCGCCACAGCTCCGTGCCCCGCGTGCCGTCATCGGCGGGGAAGTAGAGCGTCTTGCCCACGGCGACGAGCTGGAAGGGCGGGTTGTCGGGGAAGGCATCGCCGAAGGGATTGATGTCCTCGACCAGTCGAGTCCCTCCGGTGGTGCCGTCCGTCTTCCACAGCTCGTTGCCATGGATGCCATCGTCCATGATGAAGAAGACATTGGAGCCCACGACCGTCATGCGCTTGGGGTAGTCGGGGAGGTTTCCGAGCAACAGGGTGGTCTTCCATCCGGAAGATTTCTCCTCCAGCTTCCACAGGGCATGGGTGTCGAGGCTCGGGCCGTAGACGACGCTCAGGTAGACGACGCCATCCACCTCGGCGCGATCAAACGGGAACGTGTTGCCGGGCCCCGGCGCGAGGTCGGCGACGAGCTTGGGGCCGGTGCACTGGGGTGGGTTGTGCAGGTCCTGGCTCAGCTCGAGCGGGGCGTCACTATCGGCGGCGGGTGGGTCCACGGACTCCTCCATGGGACCGCAGGCGCAGAGCAGCGCACAACCGCTGGCCAAGAGGTAGGAATGGGGATGACGCATCGATTCATTTCCTTTCCCCGGACCCACGTTCATCCGGGTACGCGGAATGTGGAGGGTGATTGGCGAATGCCCAGTGCTCTGGGGCATGAGGTCAGGTTCGCCAGTTCACCGATGTGAATGAGTCGACGCTCCCCGCACGGCTATCATCCGGGGCTCGGCGGACGGGGCACGTGATGGACGACTTCCAGGCGATTCTGAATGAAGTGATGGCGGCCATCCGGCCGACGGTGGGGCAGGGGCGCGTGGCCAACTACATCCCGGCGCTCGCCGCGGTGGACCCCTCGCGGTTCGGCATGGCGCTGGCGACGGTGGAGGGAGAGGTGTTCGGTGTGGGGGATTGGCGGGTGCCGTTCTCCGTGCAGAGCATCTCGAAGGTGTTCGCGCTGGCGCTGACGCTGGCTCGGGATGGAGATGCGCTGTGGCGCCGCGTGGGCAAGGAGCCCTCGGGCAATCCGTTCAACTCGCTGGTGCAGCTCGAGTACGAGCAGGGCGTGCCCCGCAACCCGTTCATCAATGCGGGGGCCCTGGTCGTCACGGACCGGTTGCTGAGCCTCACGGGCGATTCGCGTGGGTTGCTGCGGGAGTTCCTGCGGGCGGAGAGCGGCAACGCGTCCGTGGACTTCGACCCGGTGGTCGCCGCGTCCGAGGCCGAGCACGGCCACCGCAACTCCGCGCTGGCTCACTTCATGGCGAGCTACGGCAACATCCAGAACCCGGTGCCTCTCGTGCTGGAGCACTATTTCTGGCAGTGCTCGCTGTCGATGAGCTGCGCGGACCTGGCGCGGGCCTGTGGCTTCCTGGCGCGGCATGGGAAGGGCGCGAAAGGTGAGCGATTGCTCACGCGCAGCCAGGCCAAGCAGGTCAACGCGGTGATGCTCACGTGCGGCACGTATGACGCCGCGGGCGAGTTCGCCTATCGCGTGGGCCTGCCCTGCAAGAGTGGTGTCGGTGGCGGCATCATCGCCGTCATCCCGAATCGCTGTGGCTTGTGTGTGTGGAGTCCGGGGCTGGATGCCCACGGCAACTCCGTTGCTGGTGTCGAAGCGCTGGACCGCTTCACGACGTTGACCGGACTCTCGGTGTTTTGATGGGGATGGGTGGCGCTGAAGGTAAACCGGTCCTCGCGAAGATGTTCTTCCGCTGAGGACCGGCCCCCACCGCCCATCCCTCACGCCCGAGCCGTCCCGCTGTGCTGCCCCGCCCGTCCAACCCGCCGCCCTGTGCTGCCCCGTGCTGCCCGTCCTGCGTGCTGCCCCGCCCGACCCGCCGCCCGTCCTGCGTGCTGCCCCGTCCAACCCGCCGCCCGTACCGCCCCGTCCAACCCGCCGCCCGTCCTGCGTGCTGCCCCGTCCAACCCGCCGCCCGTCCTGCGTGCTGCCCCGTCCGACCCGCCGCCCGTACTGCCCGTCCTGCGTACCGCCCCGTCCAACCCGCCGCCCGTACTGCCCCGTGCCGCCCGTCCTGCGTACCGCCCCGTCCAACCCGCCGCCCGTCCTGCGTACCGCCCCGTCCAACCCGCCGCCCGTACCGCCCCGTGCTGCCCGTCCTGCGTGCTGCCCCGTCCGACCCGCCGCCCGTCCTGCGTGCTGCCCCGTCCAACCCGCCGCCCGTCCTGCGTGCTGCCCCGTCCAACCCGCCGCCCGTCCTGCGTGCTGCCCCGTCCAACCCGCCGCCCGTACCGCCCCGTCCAACCCGCCGCCCGTCCTGCCCAACCCTGCGCCGTTCCGCCGCGCTTCGTGATGCCATCCCATAGCAGGGCGCGTGCCGCTTCCTTCACCTCGGCAGATCCAAGCGTTTCCAAGGACTTGCGACACAGGTCTCACAAGTGATCGGTCCGGGTCCGGTAAGAAGTCGGGTGAACCCTTCCGGAATGGGCGCCATCCACACCGCGTTGCCCCTCGATGCCCATCAAGACCCGTCGCTGGTGTGTGCCTGGCGAGCCCGATGATGGCTTGCGGCTCCTCGTCTGCCGCTACAGGCCGCGCGGCCTCCCCAAAGCCAAGGAGACCTGGGATGTGTGGCGCCGCGAGCTCGCCCCCAGCCCCGACCTCTTCGAGGCCTTCTACGGCAAGGGCCAGACGCCCATCACCCTCGATGCCTACCGAGAGCGGTACCTCCAGGAGATGCAGTCACAGCGGGAAATCATCGCGGAGCTGGCCGAGCGTGTGGACCGAGGTGAGACAGTGACGCTCCTCTGCTCCAAGGACTGCATCCTGGAGCCGGTCTGTCACCGCACACTGCTCGCCGAGCTCATCGAAGCCGCCCGACGCTCCTGAGTCCTGGAGCGTGGGCGGCCTCACCGCCGGGACGTGGGAGCAGCTCGCTCCCTCGCCCACCAGCGGGTCCTTCACTGCCTCACGGCGCCGGAGCCGGAGCCGGGATTTCGTCGTCGTCCGCCGCTTCCCGCCGGGACTCGCCGCGCACCTTCTGCATCAGCACGTAGAGGCCCGGGATGAAGATGAGGTTGACGATGGTGGACACCAACATGCCGCCGAACACCGTCGTGCCCAGCGAGTTGCGAGCCGCCGCGCCCGCGCCCTGCGCCGTCATCAGCGGCACCACGCCGAGGAGGAAGGCGATGGAGGTCATCAGGATGGGCCGCAGGCGCACCTCGGCGGCCATCACCACCGCCTCCAGCGCGTCCTTGCCGCTCTCCCTCAGCTGCTCGGCGAACTCGACGATGAGGATGGCGTTCTTGCTGGCGAGACCCACCAGCATCACCAGACCCACCTGGCAGAACACGTCGTTGGCGTACCCGCGCAACAACTGGAGCCCCAGCGCGCCCATGATGGCCAGGGGCACCGAGAGGATGATGACGAACGGCAGGCTGAAGCTCTCGTACTGCGCCGCCAGCACCAGGAACACGAACAAGAGCCCCAGGCCGAAGATGATGATCGTCTGCCCGCCGCTCTCCTTCTGCTCCAGGCTGATGCCCGTCCACTCCGCCGTCATGCCCTGCGGAAGGGTCTCCGCCGCCAGCGCCTCCATCGCCTCGATGGCCTGACCGGAGGACACCCCCGGCGCCGCCGCGCCGTTGACCTCCGCCGAGCGGAACAGGTTGTAGTGGCGGATGACCTGCGCGGACACCGTGGGCGTCACCTTCACCAGCGACTCGAGCGGAATCATCTCCCCGTTGTCGCTGCGCACATAGAACGCGCCGATGTCCTGCGGGCTGTCGCGGTACTGCTGCTCGGCCTGCACGTAGACGCGGTACGTCCGGTTCGCGTAGTTGAAGTCGTTGACGTACTGGCTGCCCATGTAGACCTGCATCGTCCCGAAGACCTGCTCGATGGGGATGCCGAGCGCCTTGGCCTTCTGCCGGTCCACTTCCACGTCCAACAGCGGAGTGTCCGCGTTGAACGCCGTGAGCACGCCACGCAGCCGCGCGTCCGCGTTGCCCTTCGCCACCAGCTCCTGCGTGGCCGTCGCCAGCTCGTCCAGCGAGCGCGAGCCCGCCGTGTCCTCGACAATGTACTGGAAGCCGCCCACGCTGCCCACGCCACGGATGGCCGGAGGCTGGAAGGGGATGACGCGCGCGCCACCGATGCGGCTCAGCGGCCCGCGCAGCCGCTCCACCATCGCCGCCACCGACTGGTTCTTCCCCGGACGGTCCTCCCAGGGAATGAGGCTGGTGAACACCGTGGCCAGGTTGGGGCCCGTGCCCTGGAAGGAGAAGCCGCCGATGGCGAACATGGCGCGAACCTCCGGCTGCGCCTTGAGCACCTCCTCCACCTGGACCAGCACCTTCTCCGACTGGGCCAGCGACATGCCCTCCGGACCCTGGATGGAGATGATGACGTAGCCCTGGTCCTCGTCGGGGATGAAGGCCGTGGGCGTCACCCGGAACAGCACCGCCGTGGCCGCGATGCAGGCCAGGAAGGCGACGAGGACGATGAGCGGGTGCTTGAGCAGCGCGCGCAAGCTCCGGCCGTACCAGGCGCGCGTCGCGTCCAGCACCTTGTCCACCCAGCGGAAGAACACCCACTTCTCACCCACGTGGTGCTTGAGCATCCGAGCGCTCAGCGCCGGAGTGAGCGTCAGCGCGCAGAAGGTGGACAGCGCCACGGACGCGGCGATGGTCAAAGCGAACTGCCGGTAGATGGCGCCCGTCGTTCCAGGGAAGAGGGCCACCGGGACGAACACCGCCACCAGCACGACGGAGATGGCGATGACCGCGCCGGCCACTTCCTTCATGCCCTCGCGCGCCGCCTGCCGCGCCGTCAGGTGCCGCTCCACCATCAACCGCTCGATGTTCTCGATGACGACGATGGCGTCGTCGACGACGAGGCCCGTGGCCAGCGTGAGGCCGAAGAGGGTGAGGGTGTTGATGGAGAACCCCATCAACTGGACGAAGGCGAAGGTGCCCACCAGCGAGACGGGCAGGGTGAACGCCGTAATCAGCACGCTGCGCCAGCCGTGCAGGAACAGGAAGATGACGAGGATGACCAGGGCGATGGCCTCCACCAGCGTCTGGAGCACCTCGTGGATGGAGGCGCGCACCGCGAGCGTGGTGTCCGTGCCCGTCTGGAACGTCATGCCCGGGGGGAACTGCACGGACAGGCGCTCCAGCTCCTTGAAGACGCCGTCGCGCACGTCGAGCGCGTTGGCGGTGGGGAGCTGGAAGATGGCCAGGCCCACGCCCGTCTTCCCGTTGAAGCGCAAGAGCGTGCCGTAGCTCTCCGCGCCCAGCTCCACCCGGCCCACGTCCTTCACGCGCACGCTCTTGCCGCTCGCGTCGCGCATGAGGACGATGTCGCCGAACTCCTCCGGCTCCACCAGACGGCCGCGCGCGCGGACCGCGAGCTGGTAGGGCTGCTCCGTGCTGGAGGGCGGCTGGCCCACCTGTCCCGCGGCCACCTGGAGGTTCTGCTCCTGGAGCGCGCGCGTCACGTCCTGGGGCGTGAGCTTGCGGCGCGCCAGCTCCGTCGGGTCCAACCACAGGCGCATGGAGAACTTGCGCTCGCCGAAGATGCGGACCTCACCGACGCCGCGCACGCGCTTGATGGCGTCCTTGAGATTCACGTCGGCGTAGTTGCTGAGGAACTTCGCGTCGTAGCGGTTGTCCGGGCTGGACAGGCCCACCGTCATCAGCATCTGGCTGGACGCCTTGTTGACGACGATGCCCGTCTGGTTCACCTGCGCGGGCAGGCGCGCGGCGGAGCGGCTGACGCGGTTCTGCACGTCGACGGCGGCGACCTCGATGTCGCGCGTGGGCTCGAAGGTGACGGTAATCTGGCTGGTGCCGTCGTTGCTGCTCGTGGAGGTGATGTAGCGCATGCCCTCCACGCCATTGAGTTCCTGTTCAATGGGAATGGTGACGGCGCTCTCCACCACTTCGGCGCTGGCGCCCACGTAGTTGGCCGTCACCGTCACCTGCGGCGGTGCCAGGTCCGGGTACTGGGAGATGGGGAGGGTGGGGATGGCAATCGCCCCCACCAGCGTCAGCAAGATGGAGCAGACGATGGCGAAGACGGGTCTGCGGATGAAGAAGTCGACGAACACGGCGTTCAGGCCCTCATTCTCATGGCGGTATCCGAGCCTCGCGCTGCTGCCAGCGAGGCTCGGGTCCATCCCCTGCTCAGCGGCTGCCCGCCGTGGCGGCACCGGCCCCGGCGGCCGGAGCGGCGTCGGGGGACTTCACCTTCACGGCCATGCCGTCGCGCAGCGCCTGCAGCGAGGACACGGCGACGCGGTCGCCCTGCTTCAGGCCGCCCTCGATGACGTAGGACAAATCTCCCAGCGTCCCGAGGACGATGGGGCGGCGCTCCACCACCGTCTTGCCTTCCTTGTCCTGCACCACCATGGCGAAGGGCTGACCGCTCAGCCGCACCACCGCGAGCGCGGGAATCTGCAGCGCGTCCCGCTTGGCGTAGACGACGCGCGAGCGCACCAGCTCGCTGGGGCGCAGGCCCACGGTGTTCTGGAAGGCCGCCTTCACCTCCACCAGCTGCGTGCGCGGGTCCGCCTGCGGCGCGACGAAGAACAAGGGGCTGGTGAGCAGCACCTTGCCCTGCGAGTCGAGGACCTCCAGCATCGTGTCCGGCTTGAGCGCGCGGGCCCGCTCGGACGGCAGCGCCACGCTGACCTCCAGGACATCCGCCTGGGCAATCGTCGTCAGCGGCGTCGTCGCGCCCACGAAGTCACCCATGCGCACCAGCACGTCGCCCACGGTGCCCGCGAAGGGCGCGCGCACGGCGTGGAACTGCAGCTGCACCTGGCGCTGGGCCACCTGCGCGGCGGCGGAGCGCGAGGCGGCCTCGGCGGCCTCCACCTGGGCGCGGCCCTGCTCCAGCTCCTGCGCGCTCGCCAGGCCCTCCTTGTAGAGCGCCTCCGTGCGCGCGAGCGTGGTGCGCGCCAGCTCCCGGCTGACGTGCGCGGAGCTCTGCTGCGCCTGGGCGCTGTCGAGCGCGGCCGTCTCCGTGCGGGAGTCGACCTCCAGGATGGGCGCCCCGGCCTCCACCTTCTGGCCCGGCTTCACGTGGATGCGGCGCACGTAGCCCGCGACTTGAGGCAGCACGGTGATGTTCTGCCGCGACAACAGCGAGCCCAGGTACTCCCCGGTGTCCCGCACCTCGCTGGGGGTCAGCGTCAGCACCTGGACTTCACGAGGAGGAGGCGCGGCCGGAGCCGCCGTCTTGCCCGAGCACCCCGCCGCCACCAGCAGGGCGGTACTCCACAACGTCATCTTCAGCGCCTTCAGGGGGCGCACCCGCATCACCAATCGCACCGGGCCTCCGTCAAGAATGCGTCCAGGCGCGCCTGGACAAGCTCGAATTCACGCAGCGCCAGCGTCAGCTCCGCCTGGCGCAGGGCCGCTCCGCTCTGCACCAGCGCCAGGCTGTCGCCGCGGCCCACTTCAAAGGAACGTCGGGTGAGCCGGTCCGTCCGGTCCGCCAGCTCGCGCGACTCGGACGCCGTCTTCACCAGGGCCTGCGCCACATCGATGCTTCGCCGGGCCTGCGTCACCTCGATGGACACGTCGCGGCGGCTGCCCTCCAGCGTCTCGGCCGCCTGCCGTTCGATGCCCTCGCGCTCGCGGACGAGGCCCCCGCGCAGGCCGCCTTCCCAGATGGGGACGGACAGCACCGCGGCGATGCTCCACGTGGAGAAGCGCCCGAAGCCCGGGTCCGTCGTCACGCCTTGCAGGTTGCTCGTCAGGCCGAGCGTGGGCAGGTAGCCCGCGGACGCCTGACGGCGGCTGTCGCGAGTCGCGTCCACCTGCGCGCGAGCGGCGGCCAGGTCCGGGCGGGCGTCCAGGTCCTCCAGCGGAGTGCACGCCTTGCGAGTGTCCTCCATCAGCCCGCCCAGGTTGAAGGATGTGTCCACGCCCACCGCGTTGCCGAAGCCCAGGGCGATGCCGAGCGCCTCGCGGGCCCGGCGAAGCTGCTCGTCACCCGCGACGAGCGCGCCGCGCGCCAGCGCCACGTCCTGGTTCACCCGCACCACGTCGAGCTGGTTGCTCGCGCCCAAATCGAACGAGCGCGTCGTCAACGCGGAGCGCTCCAGCGCCTGGAGCAGTCCCACGCGGTTGAGCTCCGCGGCCCGCTCGGCCGCCACCGTGGCGACCAGCGTGCGCGCGAGTCCCAGCGTGAGGCGGCGACGCAAGTCTTGAAGGCTGGCCACCGCGCCGCGCTCGGAGGCCGAGGCCGACGACAGACCGCGCCACGCGCCCACGTCCACCAGCGACTGGCTCAGCGACGCGGAGAGGGTGCCCAGAATCGGCGCGGTGCCGCTGCGCCCGTCCAGGGCCGGCGTGGGGAACACGCCCACGGCGATGTCCGGGTTGAGGAAGTCATGCGTGGCGCTCGCCTGGGCACGCGCGTTGGGCAGGAGCGTGGACAGGGCCTGGCGCCACCGGCCTTCGGCCCGCTGGATGCCGGCTTCGGCGGAGCGCAGGTTCGTGGAGCGCTCCCGCACGAGCGTCAGCGCCTGGTCCCAGGTGCTCACCTGCTGGGTGGCGGGGGGGACCGGGGCCAACATCGGGTCGTCCACCTTCGGCTGAAAGGGGACGGGCGGAGGAACAACGGGACTGCTCGGCGCGGCCGGCGTCGAGGCAGCGACGAGCGCCAGGAGGAGAACGGTGGGGGCGGACATACCAAGGGGGTAGGTAAGGGTGACTACAGGTACGACTCGACTCCCCCCACGCGAGCAATTGCGTCAGGCAGATGTAATTGACAACCATTGTAGGCGACAACTATTTCTTCCGACGAATGACTTTCGCGGAGCACCTGGCCTCACTGCGTCGCAGCGTTCGCCGCCACCTGACCGAGAGGCTCGGGGCGCGGACGAACCGGCCGTTCAATCAACTGCTGGCGCTGAAGGCCATTTCCGAGGACGTGCGCAAGCAGTCAGCGCTCGCCGAGCGGCTGATGGTGGACGCGCCCGCCGCGAGCCGGCTGGTGGATCGGCTGGAAGAGGATGGGCTGGTGCTGAGGCGGGCCGGGGAAGACCGGCGCTGCTTCCGGCTGGAGTTGACGGCGGCGGGGGAGCACGAGCTGGCCCACCTGCTCGACGCGCTGCGGGAACTGGACGGCGAGCTGGAGGAGTACCTCCCGGAGCCGGAGCTGTCCGAGCTGAAGCGGCTGATGGAGAAGCTCCAGGTGGGCCTGGCGATGCGCTCGGGCGGTCCAGACACTCCCGGCGACGGTGGCGGTGGCTGCGGGGAGTGAGCGGGCCTCCGAAACGACGAAGGGCCCGGCCTCCGGAAGTGAATCCGGAAGACCGAGCCCCTCGGCTCGAAGCGGTGAGGCGGCCTGTCAGGCCTGCTGCGCGGACTTCGGCTCGGCCTCGGGAGCAGCGCTGACTTCGGCGGGGGCGGGAGCCTCGGCGGGCGCCTGCTGCGCGGCGGACTGGGCCTCCGATTCAGCGCGCACGCGGGAGGTCTCCTCGGTGCGCTGGTCGCTGGCGGCCATCTCCTCCGGCGTGAGCTCGGTGCGGTCGGCCAGGATGCCCGTCTTCTTCTCCAGGTCCTTGATGGCGCGGCGCATGAGGTCGCGCTCCAGGAGCGTGCGGTTGAGCCGCTTCTCCAGGGCCTTGTACTTGTCCTTCATCAAGTCCAGGTCGCCCTTGGTCGCGGCGTAGACGCGCTGCTGCGTCTCGTTGCGGCCCTTGATGCGACGCACTTCCTTCTCCAGGTCCACGGCGCGGTTGCGGTCCTTGTTCGCCGCCTGCTCCAGCCGGTCCATCTTCTCGCGGTCCGCCTCGCTCAGCTCGCGGATGACGCGGCGAGGAGTCCGGTCCTCGCGAGCGACCTCGGCCACCGGCGTCACCGCCACGGCCGCGGCCACCACCTGCTCGCCCTCCTTGGCGGGGGCGGCGATCTGCTGGGCCACGGGCGCGGCGGCGGCGACGGGCGCCACTGGGGCGGGGGCCTGCGGGGGCCGACGACCACGGCCGCCTTCCGACTCCGACTTCAGTCGCTGGTTCTCGGTGATCACCTGCGCCAGCTCCAGGCGGGTCTGCTCCAACTGCAGCGACGCGTTGCGCTCCACCTCGGCGCGGGCCTTGGCCAGGTCCTGCGAACCCTTGTCGCCCTCCTTCTGCTCGAAGACCTTGCGCTTGGTCTGCTTGAGCTGCTCCTTCACTTCATGGAGCGCCGCGCGCTGCTCATCCAGTTCCTTCTGCTTGCGCTGCAGCTCCGCTTCCGCCTTGGCGCGCGCGGCCCTGTGGTCGGCTTCCAGCTCGACGCGGGGCGTGTTGGAGGACGAGGAAGAGGACGGGAGCACCGTCTGCTTCGCACCGCCGACGAAGAGGTTGAAATACAGCGAGATGGCGAGCCCGACTGCCAGGGCGATGACCAGGAGAACCACGGGACGACCTCCACGGGAGGGATATGCAAAAAGCGGGGCAGCCTATCGTCCAGCGCGGGCCCGTCAAGGGTGCGCAGGGGGAACGGCCCCAGTACCCCGCCTCCATGCCCTTTTCAGAGGAGGGGTGCACGTGCGAAATCGACGGCTCCCTCGGAGGGCAGTCGCTCGGACGGGGTCTTCCCCGCCCCGCCGGGAGCCGCGATGCTGCGCCGCGCCCGCCCAAGCCCCCAAGCTCCCAGGAGCACGAGTGAGTGACACATGGCTCATCTGGAGCTGAGACCCAAGCAGCGCGTGTCGAGCTTCCGCAAGCTGGCGATTGGCAGCTGGGGGACGGCGTATGACCCCACCGTCTACGGCACGCTGACGGTGCGGATGGACCGGGCGCTGGTCTACATGGACGCCTTCCAGCGGAGCACGGGCCTGCGGCTGACGGTGACGCACCTGGTGCTCAAGGCGCTCGCGGAGGCGCTGCGGCGCTGCCCGGACGCGAACGCGGTGCTGCGCTTCCACCGCATCTATCTGCGCCAGCGAATCACGGTGTCCGCGCTGTTGCGCTCGGAGACGGGCTGGGCGCCGGTGCGGGTGGCGGACGCGGACCGGAAGGGGCTGCGCGAGCTGGTCCTCGCCGTGGACGCGGCGCGCGCGGAGGCGGGGACTCGCCAGGGCTGGCGCTGGGTGGAGAAGGTGCCCGCGCCGTTGATGCGGCTGTTCACCGGTGGGGTGTCGTTCCTGGCGGTGACGCTCAACCTGGACCTGGGCCGCTTCGGCCTGCCGAGGGACGCGTTCGGCGCCGCCGTCGTCACGGACGTGGGGGAGCTGGGGCTGGACTCGGCCTATCTGCCGCTGGTGCCGTTCACGCGGGTGCCCGTGTTCCTGGCGCCCGGAGCGGTGCGCGACACGCCGGTGGTGGAGGAGGGGCGGGTGGTGGTGGGGAAGGTGATGAGCCTCAACGCGTCCATCGACCACCGCTTCATCGACGGCTTCCACGCGGGCGTGCTGGCCAACACGTTGAAGGCGCTGCTGGAGGACCCCGAAGCGGCGTTCGGTCCGCCGGACGCGGCGGCCTCGGGGGACTGAGCGCGGGGAGCCGGTTGGCAGCTCTCCCCGCGCGGGTTCGTCACGTCAGTACGCGTACTCCCAGCCGCCTCGGCCACCACGAGCGCGCGAGCTGCCCGCGCGAGCGCTCATCGCGCGCAGCCGGCGCACCCGCTCGGGAATGGGCGGGTGGGTGGAGAACAGCGCCATCACCCCACCCCGGTGCAGCGGGTTGACGATGAACAGGTGCGACGTCGCCGGCGCCCTGTCGTACGGCATCACCTCCGCGCCGCGCTCCATCTTCAGCAGCGCATCCGCCAGCGCGTCCGGGTCTCCGCTCAGCTCGGCGCCTGTCGCGTCCGCGCCGTACTCGCGCGAGCGGCTCACGGCGAGCTGCAACAGCGTGGCGGCGATGGGCGCGACGAGGAGCAGGCCCAGGCTGGCGAACGCGCCGCCGAGGCCGCCCTCGTCGTCATCGCTCCTGCTGAGCATGGAGCCGCCGAACCAGAAGAGCATCTGCGCCGCGTAGCTGATGATGCCGGCGAGCGTGGCCGCCACCGTGCCGATGAGCGTGTCGCGGTTGCGCACGTGCCCGATTTCATGCGCGAGCACGCCCTCCAACTCGCGCTGGTCGAGGATGTCCATGATGCCCGCCGTCACCGCGACGGCGGCGTGCTTGGGGCTGCGGCCCGTGGCGAACGCGTTGGGCGCGCGCGTGGGCAGGATGTAGACCTTCGGCTTGGGCATGCCCGCGCGAGCCGCCAGCTTCTCCACCATCTGGTGAAGCCACGGCGCCTGTTCGTACGGCAGCGGCTGCGCGCCATGGATGGCCAGGGCGATCTTGTCGCTGAACCAGTAGGAGCCGAAGTTCATCACCACGGCGAAGAAGCCGGCGAACATCAGGCCCTGGGCTCCGCCCAGTCGCTGGCCGATGACGAGCACCAGCGCGGTGAGGCCCGCGAGCAGCACCGTCGTCTTGAGCGCGTTGCCCAGGCGGTGCCACCCACCGCCGCCGTGCAGCGCCGGACGTCCGCCGCCGTTCCGGGAAGTTTCGTGGGTGCCAGTGAGTGCCATGTCGTCTCGTTCCTTTCCCCCGTCAGGGGCTTCAGAAACGTAAACAGGCGGGCCGGCTCGTCAATGAAAGCCCTGGAAAGGCTCCATGAATCCGGGGACTTACGTCAACGCATGGACGCCGGGCAGGGGAGCGGGCGAGCCATCCTCAGCGTGGGTCCGCGCGTGCGGCGCGCAAGGTCGGACGCAGCCGGATGGGCGGAGAGTCGGGCGCGGGAAGAATCCACGACTTGGGCGCGAGTCCATCCACCTCGCGCGCCAGGTCCACGTTCGGGTCCACGAGCACCTCCGCCGAGCGCCCGTTCAACGAGACGCGGACATCCGCGCGGACCTCCACCGCGCCATGGCCTCGGGCCTCGAAGTCGCGGGCGATGTGCCGCGCGAGCTGGAGCACGAGGTCGGGCTGCACGGACATCTCCCGCTCCTGGAGCCGCGTGAGGTGCTCGTTCGGCGAGACGTGCCACTCGCGGCCCGCCGTCGGTGAGCGGACGATGAACGTCACGCTGCCGTTCTTCTCGCGCGCCATCACCCGCCAGGAGAAGCGCATGCCCTGCTCGTGCCAGAGCACGTTGCCGCCATACAGGTGTGTGCGGAGCGGCACGGCGACCTGTACCACGCCGTACGCCGCCGCGACTCCGAGCGACACCCAGGCCTTCCAACCAGGCACCGCGAGCACGGGAGCCACGGGCGCGGGAGTGGAAGCAACAGCCGCGCGTCGCATCAGCTCGCGCACGCGCGCACCCAGGCGGCGAGGCCAGGAGGAATCGAAGAACACGAGCGCCGCCGTCACCATGATGAAGGGGAACATCCCGATGGGGAACAGCACGGAGGTGGCCGCGTGGAACACGATGACCACCACGTACGCGAAGGGACGCAGCCGTCGCGACAGCAGGAAGGCGACGATGGTGGTGTCGAAGAGGAAGCCGGACCACGCCGCGGCATAGGCCACCCAGCGCTGCTCCAGCAGGGGGCCCACCCACGGGAGGCTCGTCCGGGCCGACAGCCAGATGCTGAGCGGCTGCGCGTGAACGAGCCAGTCCGAGGTGAGCTTCGCGAGGCCCGCGAACACGTAGACGACGGTGACCTGGAAGCGCAGCAAGAGCGTGCACCACGCGGGCAGCGTGTCGCTCCGGAGCGCGGGCCTGCGCCACGCGTCCACGGAGAAGGCGCGGTGCGCGGGCACGAAGATGAGCAGCCCGAGCAGCAGGCTCACCAGGTAGTAGTGGTTCAGGTAGTTGCTGACGTCGACGAGCTGGACGTACGTGAAGGCGAGGAAGAGCAGGACCGTGGTCGCCCGGTAGAAGAGTCCCGCCGACAGGAACACTCCGAGCACCGCCAGCGCGGCGAACACCGCGTGCATCCACGGCGCGGGCAGCGCCGGCACCCAGTCGAAGCCCCAGTAGGTGAAGTGGAACCGCGGACGCACGAACAGCACGTCCACCCAGCCATAGGCGAGGAAGCGAATCGACGAGACGGTGATGAGCCCGCCGAGCGCCACCCGGAACGCCACCAGCGCCGCGATGTCTCGCGGCGCCAGCAGCAGCTTCCAGAGGCGCTCGGCCCGGGAGGACGGCGCCTGCTCAGTCATTGTCCCCTTCGACGGACTGCGGCAGCTCCAAATCCAGCACCGTGACGAGCTCCGTCTTGAGCACGTCCGTGACGCCCTTGAAGGCGTCATGGAGCGCGCGCACGGACGGCTTGTCCTGGGCCAGCGACTGCCGCAGGTCCTCCTCCTCGATGGTGCCGAAGGCGGCCTCGGCGGCGACGATGCGCTCGACCAGCTTCTGCGCCAGCGCCTCCGCGCCCGCGGCCACCAGCACGTCATCGAAGCCCGTGCCCGTGTAGCCCTCGCCGCAGCCCTGCGCGAGCAGCCGGAAGCCCCGGACGTTGGCGCGCAGGTTCGCCTTCGAGCGACCCGCGTACTGCGACTCCAGGTGCTCCGGGCAGGTGTCCGTCGAGCACTCGCGCATGCCCAACGGCCGCGCGAGCTTCAGGTCCTTGCCCTCTTTCTCGAAGTAGAACATCGCGTCGCTCAGCGAGTTGAGCGCGGCTTGCGTCGAAGGAAACACCGTGTTGCCGGAGCCCGCGGTCGCCAGCGTGTTGGCGAAGTTATCCTGGTCCGCCGCCCACGCCTTCACCAACTGCGTGGCCCGCTGATTCACTTCCCGCGCCACCGCGAGCGCATAGGCGCGCTTGCGCGTGGCCCGCTCCTCCGACGACAGCGCCGCCCACGTTCCCTGCGCGACGATGGGCGAGGTGCCCTGACACGCCGTGTCCTCGCCTTCGTGGAACAGCAGGTACTCCAGCGCGTACAGCCCGCGCCGGCTCACCAGCGACGTCGGGAAGCCCGGCGTCTCGTAGCTCTTGCTGACGACCTGCTCCTCCACCGCGCAGCGGCTCACCAGCGGCCACGAGTAGATGTTGTCGCGCAGCTCCGCGCCGCCCGCCGCGCCGCGAGGCGCCGCCGGCCCCACCTGCATCACCTCCGCCACCTGCCACACGTCCATGGCCGCGTGGAACGCCGCGCGCGCCTCCGCCCTCGTCGTGGCGTCCGGCTGGCCCGCGTACCGCGACACCGCACCCGACAGCGCGGTGCTCGCCTCCAGGAACTGGCGCGCCGTCTTCTCCACGCACGCGCCCGTCGCCTTCAAGAGGTCCGCTCGCGTCGTGTCCGTTTCGCCCGGCCCTCCTCCTGGGCCCGCGTCGTCCTTGCCCTTGTCGGACTCCTTGCAGCCCGGAAGGCACGTCAGGGCGGTGATGAGCAGGAGCGCGCGCGTGCGACGCGCGCTGAGGGGGCCCGGTGTCTGGGTGTTCATGGGGTCTCGCTTATCTCGATGAAAGGCGGGGGGCTCGAGGCCTGAGTTCTTGACAGCTCGTGTGGATCCGTTTTACGAGCCCGTCCCGATTTTGAGAACGATTATCGTTAGCAGGTTACAGAATATTACCCGGGAGAGGGATGCACATGAAGAGCCGGATGGAGCAGCGCAAGTCGTTCGTGGGGGTAGCAGTTCTCTCGCTCACCTTGGCCGTTTTCGGTAGCGCGTGCGGAGATGACGACGAGAAGGACCCGCCGCAGAACGTTCCGGACTCGGGCACCCCGGACTCTGGCACACCCGACTCGGGCACCCCCGATTCCGGCACGCCGGACGCGGGCCCGGTGACGACGGTGTCGGACGCGGACATCGCGCTGGCACGGTTCAACACGGACGGCACGCTGGACACGACGTTCGGCGCCGGTGGCACCACGCGCATGGACCTGAGCACCGTGGCGGGTGGAACGAAGGACTCCGTGTGGGGCCTGGCGGCGGATGCGACCAACCGGCTCGTCGTCTTCGGCTCGCGCCGTGGCGAGGGTGACCGCACCGACGCGGACCGCGTGGTGGTGCGCTTCACGGCGAACGGCGCCCGCGACACGACGTTCGGCACCGACGGCGTGCACACGCTGAACATCTCCAACCTGAGCGACGGCGCGCGCTATGGCATCGTCCAGGCGGACGGCAAGATTGTCGCGTCGGGCTACACCAGCCAGCCGACGGGCGTGGGCGCGCAGGCGGCCAACCGCATCGTGCTGGTGCGCCTGGATGCCGAGGGCAAGCCGGACAACACCTTCGGTTGGAAGGGCGTGGTCAACAACGCGCCGTTCGGTCCCGTCAGCCAGGCCAACCCCGAGTGGGGCATGGCCGAGGCGTACCAGGTGGGCCAGTTCTCCGACGGCAGCTACGTCACCACCGGCTACGGCCGCAGCGCGTCCTCCGGCACGGTGGACGTGGTGAACTTCAAGTACACCGCCACGGGCGACCGCGACATGGAGTGGGGCACGAACGGCGTCGCCCTGCTGGACCTGGTCAACGACAACGACCGCGGCCGCAACCTGGTGGTCCTCAATGACGACCGCGTGTGCACGGTGGGCAGCGCGACGCCGGTGGCGCAGAAGATCGCCGCCCTGGTGTTCATGCTGGACAAGAACGGCGCCCGCACGACGTTCAACACGGAAGGCTACAAGCTGTACGACTTCGAGCGTCCGGAGCAGGCGTTCTTCGGCGTGGCGAAGTCGGCGGATGGCAACTGGGTGGCGGCGGCCGGCTACCGCGCTGGTGGCGGACAGGATGACGACGGTGTGCTGGCCATCATCCCGGTGGGCGCGAATGGCACGGAGGTCACCAAGGTGGCGACCATCTCCGAGACGGAGAATGACCGCTTCTGGTCCGTGGCCTTCGACTCGACCAACCGCGTCTACGCGGCGGGCTTCGTCACCGAGGGCGGCGACAACAAGATGGTGGTGGTGCGCTACACGACGACCGGCGAGCTGGACACCACGTTCGGCACGGGCGGCATCGTGAAGCACAACTTCATCGCCAGCAAGGCGGAGGAGACCGTGCGCGGCATCGTCATCCAGTCCGACGGGAAGATCGTCGTCGCCGGTACGGCCGACAAGCAGTAACAGCGGCAGCTCGTCGCACCCAGTCCTGGAGCCGGGGAGTCGGGTCCTTTCATGGGCCCGGCCACCCCGGCTTCCTGGTATCTGGCGCAGTGCCACCGCACACCATCGAGACAAGGGCGTACTTCGCAGATGGCATGGTTCAAGGACAGGCTGAAGCGGGCGCGGAGCTGGACGGCTCCGGTGCTCATGTTGGGAGTCGTGACGTCGTCGGCCGCCGGGTCCGTGCCGCCAGAGACGGCATCGCCCACCGGAGCGGCTCCCACTCCGGACGCGCCCGTCGTGCCCGGGCCGTCGGACTCAGCGGCTCCCTCCGCGCCGCCCGAGGATGCCCCCCTGTCCCCGGCGCAGGAGCCCGCCGTCGCGGGTGACGCCCCGGTCCAGGCTCCCCCCGCCGTGGCCGAGCCGACCGCTCCGACCGAGCCTGTCGTGGCAGAGCCCGTCGTGCCCGAGGCCGGTGAGCGGAAGTTCGAGAGCGTGGTGGTGGGGACCTCGGAGACGCGCACCAGCGGCTCGGTCCACATCCTCAAGCCCGCGCAGCTGGAGCGCTACGAGAAGGACGACCCCAGCACGGTGCTGATGAGCGTGCCCGGTGTCTACGCGCGCGGCGAGGATGGCTTCGGGCTCCGGCCGAACGTGGGCCTGCGCGGCGTGAATCCGGACCGCAGCAAGAAGGTGACGTTGCTGGAGGACGGTGTCCTCTTCGGCCCGGCGCCGTACTCCGCGCCCGCGGCCTACTTCTTCCCGCTCGTCACCCGCATGCAGTCGGTGCGCGTGCTCAAGGGCCCCTCCGCCATCCAGCACGGTCCGCAGACGGTGGCGGGCTCCGTGGAGTTCCTCACCCGCGACATCTCCGCGTCCGAGTCCGCGTGGCTGGACGTCGCCGGAGGCGGCTACCTGTACGGCAAGGCGCACGGCGTCTTCAGCGCGAGCACCGAGCGCGCGGGCTTCCTGGTGGAAGGACTCCACCTGCGCAGCAACGGCTTCAAGGAACTGGACGGAGGCGGCACCACGGGCTTCCGGCGCAACGAGTGGATGGCGAAGGCCCGCTATCGCCTGGTGCCCGACGGAGCGGTCCGCCAGAGCCTCAACCTCAAGCTGGGCTACTCCGACGAGCTGTCCAACGAGACGTACCTGGGCCTGTCCGACGCGGACTTCCGCGAGAACCCGCTGCGCCGCTACGTCGCCAGCGCGTTGGACCGGATGAAGTGGCACCGCACCCAGGTGGCCGCCAGTCACGTGCTGGAGTCCGGCTCGCTGGCCCTCACCACCACGGCCTACCGCAACGACTTCTCGCGCGCGTGGAACAAGGTGAACCGCTTCGGCGGCGCCGCCATCGCCACCGTGCTCGCGGACCCGACGAGCGCGCGCAACTCCATCTACTACGGCGTGCTCACCGGACAGATCGACACGTCGTCCACGCAGGACACGCTGCTCATTGGCCCCAATGACCGCACCTTCGTCTCGCAAGGCCTCCAGAGCATCGCGCGGTGGACGACGACGACGGGCCCGCTGAATCACAGCCTCGAGGTCGGCGCGCGCTTCCACTACGACAGCATCGACCGCAAGCACACCGAGGATGCCTACCGCATGGCGGGCGGCTCCCTCGTCCGGGCCGGCGCTCCCACGTCCACCACCGCCGACAACAAGGACGCCACCCACGCCCTCGCGCTGCACGTGACGGACGCCATCGCCTGGGGGCCGCTCGTCCTCACGCCGGGCGTGCGCCTGGAGGTCATCCGCTCCCGCTCGTATGACCGCATCACCGGCGAGGACACGGACGGCGCGCTCGAGGTGCTGATGCCCGGCCTGGGCGCCTATGGTGCGCTGACGCCGAACCTGGGCATCTTCGCGGGCGCGTACCGGGGCTTCTCGCCGCCCTCGCCGGGCCAGCCCGATTCGGTGAAGCCGGAGAAGAGCATCAACTACGAGTCAGGCGCCCGCTGGACGCGCCGGGGCGAGCGCCTCGAAGTCGTCGGCTTCTTCAACGACTACTCGAACCTCACCGCCATCTGCACCTTCTCCAGCGGCTGCGTGGACGACGACCTGGACCGGCAGACGGACGCGGGCCAGGCCCACATCTACGGCCTGGAGGTCTTCGCGGAGAAGACCTTCCGCCCCGGTGGCGGCGTGACGTTCCCGCTCACCGCCTCGTACACCTTCACGCGCACGGAGCTGCTCAATGACTTCCGCTCGGCGGACCCGCAGTTCGGCGACGTGAAGGCCGGGGACGAGCTGCCCTACGTGCCCCGGCACCAGCTCTTCGCGTCAGTGGGCGTGGAGGGCGCGCTGGGTGGCGTCATCCTGAGCGCGCTCTATGTCGACAGCATGCGCGAGTCCGCGGGGCAGGGCGAGGCACTGCCGGGTGAGCTGACGGACTCCCTGCTCACGTTCGACGTCAACGCGAACTGGAACTTCTCCAACTGGGGGCAGCTCTACCTCAGCGCGCGCAACGTGCTCGACGCGGCGGACATCGTCTCGCGTCGTCCGTATGGCGCGCGTCCCAACGCGCCGCGCACGGTGATTCTGGGTTTCAAGCTGTCTCACTGATGACAGTGCGCGCGGGCCCCGGTGGAGCGCGACCGGGGCACATGCGGGGCCACCTGCGGGTTACAGATAGAAGCGGTCCGTCACGCCGGCGGTGCGCTGCAGGATGGCGCTCCAGCCGAGCCACAGCTCGATGCCGCTCTTCGAGGTCTCCGGCTCTCCCCCCAGCGCGCCGAGCGAGCCCGTGCATCCCGCGAGCGTGCACAGTCCGGACTCCGTCAGGTGCTCGAGCAGCGCGCGCAGCGTGGGCATTCCCCTCGACTCGAAGCGGTCCGTGATGTCCGCGCGGCCCGCGAAATCAGGCTCGTCCAGGTCGCCCCGCAGGAAACGCTCCAGCGCCCACCAGAAGAGATACACCTCCGCGCGTCGGCCAGAAGCTGTCGCCGCGGCGGCGATGGACAGTCCCTGGTGCACCCGGTCGTAATCTCCGCTGTGAAGGAAGACGACCACCTTGGGCAACGGGGGCGCGCTCATGCGGGCCTCATACCGTCCAGCAGCCCGTGCCGTCCATTGAGTCGCCCGCGCGGACCGCTCGGGCCCTTTGGCTTGCGCCCGTGCCCTTGCGCTTGCTAGGAAACCCGCGAGCCATCGGGCACTTACACGCCCTGACGGGCACTTGGGACGGGCTGCTTCTCACATGGTCGAGGACATCACAGCGCGGCGTAAAGACGCTCACCTCGACCTGTGCGCCACTGGCGACGTCGAGCCTGTCGAGAACAGCACCCTCCTGGAGCACGTCCACCTGGTCCACTGCGCCATGCCTGAGATGGCCGTGGAGGACGTGGACCTCTCCACTCCATTTCTTGGAAAGCAATTGCGCCACCCGCTGCTCGTCACCGGAATGACAGGTGGCACCGAGCGCGCGGGCGCGGTCAATCGCGACCTCGCGTTGCTGGCGGAGCGCCATGGGCTGGCGTTTGGCGTGGGGAGCCAGCGGGCCATGTCGGAGGACGTGTCGCGGGCCGCTTCGTTCCAGGTGCGGCAGGTGGCGCCCACGGTGGCGCTGCTGGGCAACATCGGGCTCTATCAAGCGGTGCGGCTGGGCGTGGACGGGGTGCGGCGGTTGATGGAGGACATTGGCGCGGACGGAATCGCGCTGCACCTCAACGCGGGTCAGGAATTGACCCAGCCCGAGGGCGACAGGGATTTCCGGGGCGGCTACGACGTGGTGGCCGCGCTGGTGAAGGCCTTCGGCGACCGGTTGCTCGTCAAGGAGACCGGGTGTGGCATCGGCCCGGACGTGGCCCGGCGGCTGGTGGAGCTGGGGGTCCGGAACCTGGATGTCTCCGGCCTGGGCGGCACGTCGTGGGTTCGCGTGGAACAACTTCGGGCCTCGGGCGTACAAGCTCAGGTCGGGGCTGAATTCAGCGCGTGGGGCATTCCCACGGCGGCGGCGGTGGCGACGGTGCGCGCGGCCGTGGGGCCGGAAGTCCGACTGGTGGGCAGCGGCGGAGTGAGGACGGGGCTGGAGGTGGCGAAGGTGCTGGCGCTCGGGGCGGACCTGGGTGGCATGGCCTTGCCGCTGTTCCGGGCGCAGCAGGCGGGTGGGGTGGAGGCGGCGGAGCAGGCGCTGGCGGTCATCCTGTCGGGACTGCGACAGGCGCTCGTGCTCACGGGAAGCAGAAGCTGCGCTGAGCTGAGGCAGCGGCCGCGAGTAGTGACCGGAGTGTTGAAGGATTGGATTTCGGCGCTGTAGCGGCCGTTCGCATCGATGCGGGAAGAAGGAAGACTCAACATGTCTGAGACGGTGACGTCCCGGCTCTCCGGGTTCCACAAGCTGCCGATGGACGAGCGCCTCGCGCAGCTCGCTCGCATGTTGCGGCTGTCGCCCGCGGATATGGAGCTGCTTCGCGGCACCGAGGCCCTGCAGCCGGCGCTGGCCAACCAGATGATCGAGAACGCGGTGGGCACGTTCTCCCTGCCGCTGGGCGTGGGGCTCAACCTCCAGGTCAACGGCCGTGACTACCTGGTGCCCATGGCGGTGGAGGAGCCGTCGGTGGTGGCGGCGGTGTCGTTCGCCGCGAAGATCGTCCGCGAGGCGGGTGGCTTCTACGCCGAGGCCGACGAGTCGATGATGATTGGCCAGGTCCAGGTGACGCGCTACGGCGACCCGACCGAGGCCACGGAGAAGATCCTCGCGCACAAGGAGCAGCTGCTGGCCCTGGCCAACAGCTTCCACCCGGCCATGGTGGCGCGCGGCGGCGGCGCGAAGGACGTGGAGGTTCGCGTGCTGCCGGCCCCCGAGGGCCCGCGCGGCGAGCCGCTGCTCGTGGTGCACATCCTCATCGACACGCAGGAGGCGATGGGGGCCAACCTCATCAACACCGTGGCGGAGGGCGTGGCGCCGCTCGTGGAGCAGATCACCGGTGGCAAGGTGTACCTGCGCATCCTCTCCAACCTGGCGGACCGCCGGCTGGCGCGCGCCACGTGCCGGATTCCCCTGGCGATGCTGGCCGACTTCGAGATGCCCGGCGAGACCATCGCCGAGGGCATCGCCCAGGCCAGCCGCTTCGCGGAGGCGGACCCGTACCGCGCGGCCACGCACAACAAGGGCGTGATGAACGGCATCGACTCGGTGGCCATCGCCACCGGTCAGGACTGGCGCGCGATTGAGGCCGGTGCTCACGCGTTCGCCTGCCGGGGCGGGCAGTACCGTCCGCTGTCGACGTGGTACCTGGAGGAGGGCCACCTGGTGGGCCGCATCGAGCTGCCGCTGGCGCTGGGCCTGGTGGGCGGCCCCATCAAGGTGCACCCCGGTGTGCAGATGGCGCTCAAGCTCCTGCGCGCCTCGAACGTGCGTGAGCTGTCCATGGTGTTCGCGGCGGTGGGGCTGGCGCAGAACTTCGCGGCGCTCCGGGCGCTGGGCAGCATTGGCATCCAGAAGGGCCACATGGCGCTGCACGCGCGCTGCGTGGCGGTGACGGCGGGCGCGCGGGGCGACTGGGTGGAGAAGCTGGCGGACCTGTTGGTGAAGGCGGGCCATGTGAAGGTGGAGAAGGCGCGGGAGATTCTCGCCAGCCTGTCCGCCGAGGACGCCGCCGCCGCCACGGGCACGACACTCTGAGCGCCGTGGGCACTCCGTCCTCCCTGTCCACGTTCGGCGCCGGCAAGGTCATCCTGCTGGGCGAGCACAGCGTCGTGTACGGCCATCCCGCGCTGGCGGGCCCGCTGTCGCAAGGCGTGAAGGCGCGCGGCGTGCCGTCCAAGAAGTGTCAGCTCTCCTTGCCGTCCACGCTGAGCCGGGGGCAGCGGGCGCTGCTCACCCAGGCCTTCGCGCGCGCGGCGAAGCTGGTGGGGGAGCCGCTGGTGAAGGTGTCGTTGGACCCAGAGCTGCCGCTGTCGGCGGGACTGGGCAGCTCCGCGGCGCTGTCCGTGGCGTGCGCGCGGCTGCTGCTGCTGGCGGCGGGCAAGGAGGCCACACCGCGAGAGGCCGCGCGCGTGGCGTGGGAGATGGAGCAGGAGTTCCACGGCACGCCTTCCGGGGTGGACCACACCACCAGCGCGGAGGAGCGGCTGTTGCTCTATCGCCGCACGCCCAACGCGGCGACGGTGGGGCGCGGCAGGACGGTGGACAGTCCCCGCCCGCTGAAGGTGGTGGTGGCGCTGGCCGGCGAGCGCAGTCCCACGAAGAAGACAGTGGCGTCGCTGCGGGAGCGGCAGGCGCGCTGGCCCGCGCGCTACCGACGCATCTTCACGGAGATGGGGCGGCTGGCGTCGGAGGGCGCGAAGGCGGTGGAGGCGGGTGACCTGGAGGCGCTGGGTGACGCGATGAACGTCAACCAGGGCCTCCTGGCGGCGCTGGGCCTGTCGTCTCAGCCGCTGGAAGAAATGGTGTATCGACTGCGTGGCCTGGGGGCGCTGGGCGCCAAGCTCACCGGAGCGGGTGGGGATGGTGGGGCCGTGGTCGGTCTGTTCCTCGAACCGGAGGCCGCGGTGGTCCAGCTCACGCGGCTCGGTGTGCGCTGCTTCAGCAGCCAGCTCGCGGGTCCGCGAGCGCCGTGAGTGTTTCCATGAAAGCCACAGCCCTGGCGCATCCCAACATCGCCCTCGTGAAGTACTGGGGGAAGCGGGACGACGCGCTCATTCTTCCGCACCAGTCCAGCCTGTCGCTGACGCTGTCGCCGCTGTCGGTGACGACGACGGTGGAGTTCGGCGTGTCAGCCGACGCGGTGGAGATCAACGGCCACACGTCCAAGGGCAGCGAGCGCGACCGGGTGCTGCGCCTCTTGGAGTCGGTGCGCGCCCAGACGAAGCAAGCGCTGGGGCCGGCGAAGGTCGTCTCGCGCGGAGACTTCCCCATGGCGGCGGGGCTCGCGAGCAGCGCGGCGGGCTTCGCGGCGCTCGCCGTCGCCGGACGCGCGGCGGCGGGACTGCCGGCGGATTCGAGGGCGGCGAGCATCCTGGCGCGGCTGGGCAGCGGCTCCGCGTGTCGCAGCGTGGAGGGCGGCTTCTGCGAGTGGCAGCGCGGCGAGCGTCCGGACGGTGAGGACAGCTTCGCGGTGCAGCGCTTCGACGCGGCGCACTGGCCGGACCTGCGCATGGTGGTGGCGGTGGTGGACCGGGGCGAGAAGGACGTGAAGTCCCGCGACGGGATGAAGCAGACGGTGGAGACCAGCCCGTACTACGCGGCCTGGGTGCGGGACGCGGAAGAGGAAGTGCCGCGAGCCCGCGCGCACATCGCCCGGAGGGACTTGCAGGCGCTGGGGGAGTTGTGTGAGCGCAACGCGTGGCGGATGCATTCCACGTCGCTCGCGGCCGACCCGCCCCTCTGCTACCTGAACGCGGGGACGCTGGGCCTCATCCAGCAGCTTCGTGAGCACCGCAAGAAGGGCATCCCCGTGTGGTTCACGCTGGACGCGGGGCCCAACCCGGTGCTGCTGACGGACGCTGCGCACGAAGTCGCCGCGGAGGCGCTGGCGCGCGCGTGTGGCGCGCTGGACGTGATTCGCTGCGTGCCGGGCGGGGACGCGGAGCTCAAGCAGGAGCACCTGTTCTGATGGAGCGCGCTCTCTCCGCACCGGGAAAGCTGTTCGTCTCCGGCGAGTACGCGGTGCTGTGGGGCGGAGTGGCGCGGGTGGCGGCGGTGGCACCTCGCACCGCGGCCTATGTGCGGCGACGCGAGGATGCGCGCGTGCATGTCTGCCTGGAGGAGGGCTCGCTGGGCGGCGGCATGACACCACGGGGCGTGCGCTGGGAGCGCGAGGTGCCCGCGGGCTTCTCCTTCGTGGCGCGCACGCTGGACGAGGCGCTGCGCGCGCACGGCCGCGCGAGCCAGGGCTTCGACTTCGCGGTGGCCCCCTCCGCCGTGGGCCCCAACGGGCAGAAGCTGGGCATGGGCGGCAGCGCATGCGCGGCGGTGCTGGCGGCCGAGGCCGCGCGCTACGTGCTGGAGGAGCGCTACGACGCGCTGAAGCTGGCGCTCCTGGCGCACACGCTGGGGCAGGGTGGCAAGGGCAGCGGCGGGGACGTGGCCGCGAGCTTCGCGGGCGGCGTGCTGCGCTACCGGCGCTATGACGTGACGTCCCTGGCCGACGCGAGCAACGGCGCTCGGCTGAGCGCGGCGCTGACGGAGTCGCCCTCGGTGGACGTGTGGCGGCTGCCAGTGCCCCGGGTGGCCATGGCGTATGCCTTCACGGGCGAGAGCGCGTCCACGCGGGTGCTGATTGGCCAGGTGGAAGCGCGGCTGGAGGAGGCGGGGCGTCAGGCCTTCGTCGCGCGCTCCGACGCGGTGGGGCAGGTGATGGAAGACGGCCTCGCGGGCTGGGACTTCCGGGGCTTCTCCGAGGCGGTGAAGGCGCAGCACGAATTGCTCCTGGAACTGGGCCCGCTGGAGACGGAGGGCATGCGCCGCGTGCTGTCCATGGCGGCGGCTTACGGCTGCGTGGGCAAGTTGTCCGGCGCGGGGGGAGGGGACGGCTGCATCCTCTTCGCTCCCGACGCGGAGGCCCGCGCGGAGCTGTGCAAGGGATTGGAGTCGCGCGGCTTCCACACCCTGCTGCTGGAGCCGGAGCAGGGCGTCCGAGGCGAGACGCAGGTGGATGCGCGGCTGCGCGCCTGGGTGGACGCGCGCGGCTGAGCCTGGGCTCCTCGCTGGTGTGCGGGGCTACCCGGGTGAGTCATTGCCTGGATGACGTCGACGCAATGCCTGTCATGTCCGAGGGACAGCTTCGCCGAGACCTCGGGTGTCTCAATGGACATCGTGGGTTGTACTCAGAGTATCGCTAGGGTTCACCGCGCCGATGACACGGCACCGCGGAATCGGCGGCGTTTGGGGAATGCCGAACGGCCGCGGTCAACCTGAAAGGTGAACGAGCACATGAAGCGAATCATTCGAGGGGGAGTCGTCGCGAGTCTGGCCATGGGCCTGGTGCTAGCGGGCTGCGGTGGCCCGGAGCTGGCTGGAGACGTGGAGCCCCAGGACCTCGGGACGGCCGAGCAGGGCATCAACAAGGTCACCAACAGCGGCTTCGAGGCGGCGCCCGGCGGCGTCTACAACTACGTGAACCTGTCGACGGGGGCGACGACGCTGACCAACTGGACGGTGACCGGCAGCATCAAGGTCATGAACAGCACGTACAAGACGCCCAACAGCGGCACCAAGTCCGTGGACCTCAACGGCCTGGGCGCGGGCAGCATCGAGCAGACCATCTCCACGGTGGTGGGCTCCGGCTACACGGTGCGCTTCTACGTGGCCAACGGCCCGACGTGTGCCGGTGTGACGCGCACGGCGACCCTGACGTACGGCCCCTCCACGGCGAGCATCTCCAACAGCCTGGCGGGCTGGACGCTGCGCACGTACGTCTTCACGGCCACCACCGCCAGCACGCTCATCAAGCTCCAGAGCACCTCGGGTGGCGTGAGCTGCGGCCTGGCCATCGACGACCTCACTGTCGACGGTCCGTGATTCCGGGGGGCTTGCCGCGGCACGCGGACACGTCCGGGCGCCGGTGACACCCTGAATCACGCGAGGCCCTGGTGCTCTCTCTCACGAGCGAGCCCGGGGCCTCGTTTCGTTCAGAACATGTGGCCGAAGGTGATGTAGATGCGCTGGCGGCCCGTCTCGGTGGAGCGGGCGTAGTCCATGCGCACCACGGCGGCGCGACGGGTGAGCCGCAGGCCGCCGCCGATGCCGGGGTGCCACTCGTGCCAGCTGCCGTCGGGCACGCCCGGATGCCACACGCGCCCCAGGTCCAGGAACATCACCGCGCCCACCTTCATGTTCTTGCCGAACACCTGCATCTGCGCGGCCTGGAAGCGCAGCTCCGTGTTGCTGAACGCCTTGATGTTGCCGGAGAAGCGGTTGCGCTCGATTCCGCGCACGCTGCTCATGCCGCCGATGCCCTCCGACACATTCACGCCGCCGGTGTTGCTCCACTCGAAGAACGGCACGTCGCCGAAGAGCATGTCCAGGGTGAGCCGCTGCGCCAGCGTCAGCCGCGAGGACAGCCGCAGGTAGCGCCGCTCGCTCAGGGTGATGCCCACGTACTGGTAGCGGCTGCCCGTGGCCTGTCCGGACACGCGCAGGGCCAGCTCCTCCACGCCGCCCTCCAGCGGGTCCGTCTCGTCGTCGCGCGTGTCCCACAGCGCGCCCGCGAGGAGCTGACCGGTGGAGCCGCCCTCGATGCCGATGGGCTGCTGCTGCGTCAGCATGGAGTGGTCTTCCGCGCTCACGCGCGTGTTGCGCCACGCGTAGCCCACGTAGGACTGGAGCGGATGCGTGGGACCGAACGGCCGGCCCCGAAGGCGAATCCATGCGCTCGGCGCGCCCTTGTCGAAGGTGAAGCGCTCGTTGTCCAGGTCGCCCTTGAAGTCCGGCGCCGACAGGTTGCCCGCGCCGAAGAAGGGGCTGCGCAGCTCCCGGCGGTACTCGAGCCCCGCCTCCACGCGGAGCGGACCGATGAGGCGCGGCCCGTCGTAGCGCAGGTAGTGGCTCTGCACCCCTCGGCTGCTGAACAGCACCTGCGCGCCGATGCCGTGCGCGTAAGGCGTCTTCCCGGGGCCATACAGGTAGATGCCGCCCACTGCGCCGTAGCTGATGCCGCTGTCCGAGCTGAACGTCATCATCGGCAGCGCGATGATGTCCGAGCCCGACTCCGTCGTCGCGGGAGGCAGCCCCGGTGCCGGCCGAGACGGTGTCTGCACCGGGGCGGCGGCGAGGGTTGCGAGCAGGACGGCGGAAATCAGCATGGGGACCGTGGTGACGCCTCTCTGAGTCGGTTCCATCCCGACTGAAGGACGGCGCTGTCTGCCCGCCTGCTTTCCAGGAGAGCTGCCCTCGACTGAAGGCGGCCGTCCCCCCAAGTGCTCATTTTGCCCGCCGAGGGAGGGGAGGCGTCAACGTGAGTGGTGTCATTACCCCAGCTTCATGGATGTGGGCCCACGGACTTGCGCGGAGGATTCGCGCGAAAGTTCCGCCCGCAGCGGCGCACCGACGTCGGAACCTCCTGATTGTCCATTTAGACGGGGTGCCGAAGGCCCTGCTGGACGAGGCGATTGTCGCCGGGAAGATGCCGTTCTTCTCACGACTCATCCGCTCGGGCGCGTTTCATCTGGAGGACGCCTTCTGGGGCGCGCCCACCTCCACGCCCTACTTCCAGGCGGGCCTGCTGTACGGGATGCGTGAATCGAACCTGCCTGCCTACTCCTGGTACGACCGCGAGCTGGGCCGCGAGGTGCGGATGAACGTGCCCTCGGACGCTCTGCTCGTGGATCAACGCCTGCGAGGGGCGGGGCGTGACAGCCTGTTGGACGGCGGTGGCCACGGGTACTTCTCGCTGTTTCGCGCGGGCGCGGACAACGCGTGGAGCATGAGCACGCTGGGCAGCTTCAAGCTGATGTCGCGCTCGTTCTCCTACGAGATGATGGGCTTGTCGGCGGGCCGCACGCGGGGCGCCTGGGACTTCCTGCGCTCGTTCGGAATGGACACGTGGCAGGCGGCGCGAGAGGTGGCCCACTGGGGCCACTCCCTCCACGACTGGCGCCACGAGCAGTCCTTCCTGCTCAGCCGCGTGTTCCTCCAGCGCCTGGGCTGGAGCTTCGCGCACACCAAGGCGCTGGTGGACATGGTGCGCGGCGTGCCCGCCATCTACCTCGTCTACGGCAACTACGACGAGGTGGCCCACCGTCGCGGGCCTCGCTCGGAGCTGGCGCTGATGGAGCTGCACCGCGTGGACGCGTACCTCTCGGAGCTCTATGCGATGTCGCGCTCGGTGGAGCGTCCGTATGACGTCGTCATCCTCTCGGACCACGGGCACGTGGACAGCCTGCCGCTGGAGCAGCGTCAGGGCGTACGGCTGGAGTCCATGCTCTTCGAGGGGGAGCGTGTCCCGCTGTCCGACGACGTGGCTCGCGGCCTGTGTGAAGGACGTCCGCTCCCGGAGCTGGACACCGTCGCGCGAGAACCGTTCAAGCCCGTGGTCATCGAGTGCGGCAACTTCGCCCACGTCTATCTCTCCGGCGCGAAGGAGCCACTGGAGGCGCGCACGCTGCTGGCGCGTCACCCGGAGGTGCTGGCGCGTGCCACTCGAAGCGCGGACATCGGCATCGTCGCGATGCGCCGAGGCAACTCCGCGGTGGCCGTGGTGCGCGGCGGCGTCTACGGCCCAGATGATATCGAGCGAGCGCCCCTGGCCTCCGAGTACAGCCGTCGCGCGGTGGCGGACTTCCTCAGGGGACTGCCGGCGATGAAGACCGCGGGAGACCTGGTCCTCTTCGGCGAGGCGGTGCAGCGGGGCGGCACGGTGGGCTTCGCCTGGGAGTTCGGCTCGCACGGTGGACTGACGCGCACGGAGGCCAACAGCCTGGTGTGCTGGCCAGCGGACGCGCCCGTGGACCTGTCCGGCTTGGGCCACTGCGCGGACCTGCACGAGCGGCTCGCGCAGACCTATGTGGAGCCCGCTCCTAGGCTGCGGTGGGTCCAGTGACGCCCGAGCCACCTCGCCCCAGGGGCATGTGGCCCCGACCTTCGGCGCGCGGCGTCAGCCTGCCCAAGGTGCTGCTCGCCGTGCTGGGACTGGCGCTGTCCGTCGTGCTGCTCTCCACGGCCTTCTTCCGGTGGAACCTTCAAGGCACCGGGCCGCTGCTCGTGCCTCGCTTCCCGCTGAGGGACTTCCTGCGAGACTTGCCCGGCCACCTCGTGTGGCTGCTGCCCTTCGTGCTGCTCCAGGGCTCCATCATCCCGCTGCGCGCGGTGCAGTGGCAGAGCACGCTGCGCAAGCGCGTGCCCTTCCGCGAGCGCTACCACCTGGTCGCCATTGGCGCCTTCGTCCACAACGCGCTGCCGGGGAAGCTGGGCGACATCCTCCGCTCGTTCCTCCTGTCGCGCACCGAGCGCATTCCCTTCCTGCGCTGCCTCGGCACCGTCGGCGTCTGCAAGCTGATGGAGTTCGCGGCGCTGATGTTGCTGGTGACGCTCTCCCTGCTGGGGCCCTTCGGCACCACGCTCTCCCGCTTCCAGGGGCAGCTCAAGGTGGCGGTGTCCCTGTGCGTGGGCCTCGTCGCCCTCGTCGTGTTGCTGGCCCACTGGTCCGCGCCGCTGGCGAACTGGCTGCACCGCCGTCACCGCTTCCCGCGCCTGGAGGGCTTCCTCCACCACGTCAGCGACGGGCTGGGCTCCGCGCGCTCCTTCCGGGGCATGGGCAAGGTGCTCTTCTTCTCGGTGGGCCCGGTGATGGCGTCCGCGCTGGCCTACGGGCTGGCGCTGCACGGCATTGGAATCGAAGGGGGCCTGTTCGCGGGGGCCGTGGTGCTGGGGGCCATCTCCCTGGGGCAGGCGCTCCCCGGCGTCCCGGCTGGCATGGGCATCTACTACTTCGTCACCAGCTGGGCGGCCCGCAGCCTGGGAGCCAGCCCGGAGGACGCGGCGGCCTTCGCCACGCTCACCCACCTGGGGACGGTGCTCAGCCAGGCGGGAGTGGGGGCCATCTCCGTCTACGTCCGGAAGATTCGCATTCGCGACTTGCGCAAGGGCGGCAGCCTGGCGCGCGAGGCCGCGAGCCACGTGGCCCACGAGTCCGTGGAGCCAGCACCACCGTGAGCGCTGGGGCAATCAGAGCCCTGAAAAGCGAAAAGGGGCCCTGGTTTGAACCAGGACCCCTTCTCAACTTTGTGCCCAGGAGAGGACTCGAACCTCCATGCCCTTGCAGGCGCTAGACCCTGAATCTAGTGTGTCTACCAATTCCACCACCTGGGCAGGTGGTTCTTCCTCGCGGCGTTGCGGCGTTGCTGCGATGGGGCGGACATATAGAAGTCCTGCCCCGCGCCGTCAAGAACTACGTAACAACCTCACTTCTTCAGCGGCCATTTCCCCTCGGACTCCAGGGCGCGGCGGATGACGGGGTTCTCGTCCATGAACGCGGTGAGGGACTCCTCGGTGATCTCCACCGTGACGTCCTCCTGGCTGACCTCCGTCTGGCAGCTCAACCGCGAGTACGGGCGCACGTCGAACCCCATGTCCAGGCGGTCCGCCTCCGCGTCCGATTGCTCGCTCAGCGAGTCGAGGCCCTTGCGCACCCAGATGTGACAGGTGGAGCAGCCGCAGACCCCGCCACAGCTATGGCCCACCTGGGCACCGCTCTGCTCGGCCGCGTCCAGGAGGATGGTCCCCGGGGGCACGTCCACGCTGACCTCGGCCAGGGGGCTCTTGAAAGTCACCTTGGGCACGTCAGTAGTCCTCCACCGACTGGCCGGCCACCACCTGGGTGATGGCCTGGTTCATCACCCGCTCGATGAAGGGGCGGCACGTCTCGTCCAGCGCGTGCACGGCCTCCTTCAGCTTCAGGTAGTCCTTGCCCTGGGCCGTCTCGCGCACCTTCGCGAGCGCCGCGTCGATGGTGGCCTTCTCGTCGCCCTCCAGCAGCGAGCCGTGCTCGCGCAGCTGACGGTCCGCCTCGGCCAGCACCCGCTCGGCGTCCACGCGCTGCTCACGCAGCTGCCGCGCCTGGATGTCGTCCTCGGCGTACTCGATGGAGTCGAGCAACATCCGCTCGATCTCCTCTTCGGTGAGGCCGTGGCTCGGCTTGACGGTGATGGACTGCGCGGCGCCGGTGCTCTGCTCCTTCGCGGAGACGGAGAGGATGCCGTCGGCGTCCACCTGGAAGCGCACTTCGACTCGCGCCATGCCCGCCGCCAGCGGAGGGATGCCGGAGAGGGTGAAGCGCGCGAGGCTGCGGTTGTCCTCCACCAGCTCGCGCTCGCCCTGCACCACGTGCACGTCCAGGCCGGTCTGCCCGTCCTTGAACGTGGTGAACACCTGCGCCGCCGCCGTGGGGATGGTGGAGTTGCGCTGAATCAACTTCTCGCTGATGCCGCCCATCGTCTCCAGCCCGAGCGACAGCGGAATCACGTCCAACAGCAGCACCTCGTCCTGACGGTCCGTGTTGGTGAGCAGGTCCGCCTGCACCGCCGCGCCCAGCGCGACCACCTGATCCGGGTCGATGTCACCCAGGGGCTCGCGGCCGAACAGCTCCGCGACGAAGCGCCGCACCGCGGGCACTCGCGTGGAGCCTCCGACGAGGATGACGCCGTCCAGCTCCCCGGCCACCACGCCCGCGTCCTTCAGCGCCCGACGGCACACGAGGCCCGTCTTGTTCACCAGCGGTTGGATCCACGCGTCGAAGTCCGCGCGCTTCACGGTGTGCGACTGACCGCCCACGGTGACGGTCGCCTCGGGCGCGTCGGTGAGGGCCTCCTTCGCCTTGCGCGAGGCCGCCAGCGTCTGGGCCACGACGGAAGGGGAGGGCTCGGTGATGCCGAGCGCCTGGAAGACTTGTGACGCAATCGCCCGGTCGAAGTCGTCGCCACCCAGCGCGGAGTCGCCGCCAGTGGACTTCACCTCGAACACGCCATCCACCAGCTTGAGGATGGAGATGTCGAACGTGCCGCCGCCCAAATCATAGACGGCGAAGGTGCCCTGGCTGCCCTTGTCGAGCCCGTAGGCCAGCGCCGCCGCCGTCGGCTCGTTGAGCAGCCGCAGCACTTCCAGCCCGGCGAGCCGGCCCGCGTCCTTGGTGGCCTGGCGCTGGGCGTCGTCGAAGTACGCCGGCACGGTGATGACGGCCTGCTCCACCTTCATGGAGAAGTGAGCCTCCGCGCGGCGCTTCAGCGCGCGCAGGATTTCGCCCGAGACTTCAATGGGCGTCACCGGGTTGCCGCCCGCCACGTCGAAGCGCACCACGTTGGCGCCGGGCACGAACTTGTAGTGCGAGAGCTTGCGCGTCTCCGCGTCGTCGGGGCCTCGCCCCATGTAGCGCTTCACGGAGGCGATGGTGTCGGTGGGGTGCTCGCCGGCCAGCGCACGGGCGCGCACGCCGGTGATGACACCGCCGTCCTTGCCGTAGTGCACGACGGAGGGGAGCAGCAGCGAGTCGCCCTCGTCCACCGGGACGCAGCGGGGCTTGCCCTGCGCCACCGCCGCGACGAGTGAGTGCGTGGTGCCCAGGTCGATGCCCACCGCCTGCCCCTTGGGCTTCAGCGGGTCGTGGATCTGCATGTAGCCGTTCGTGCTCACGACAGACTTTCCTCCTCGAACGCGTCCACCTGCTCGAGGAAGCGCGTGAAGTAGCGCACCCGCCCCAGCGCGTGCGATGCCTTTCTCACCTGGGCCGGCGCTTCCTCCGCCGTCCCCCCACCTTCCAGCGCCCTGAGGACACCGGCCGCCTCGTCGAGCGCCGCCTTGCGCCGACCCTCCACCTGCCGACCCATGCCCTGCACGCCGGCGAGGTCCTTCTTCTCCATGGCCCCGTCGAGCGCCTCACGCAGCTCCATGACCTCCTCGAGGAACTCCAGGGGCATGTCCTTCTGCGCGCCCGCGTCCTCGCGGTCCAGGTCCACCCCGTGCAGCTTCAAGAGGTAGAAGGCGCGCCGCACCGGGTCCTTCAGCGTCTTGAGGGCCTCGTTGAGGGCGGTGGTGGCCTCCAGGGCCTTGAGGCGCTCGCGCGCGTCGGCCTGGGCCACGCGGTCCGGGTGGAGCTGGAGGGAAAGCTCGCGGTACTGCTTCTCCAGCGCGGGCACGTCCACGTCATAGGCGCGCGGCAGCCCGAAGACGTCGAAGTGGGTCCTCACTCGGTGTGCTCCATGGGGGTGTGGGCCAGACAAACGAAAGGGGCCCGGCGGCTGGCCGGACCCCGCGTGACGGTGTCCCTTCCGGGAGGGAAGGGACGGGGACTGTCCCCACTCAGACGGAGAAGCTCTCTCCGCAGCCGCAAGCGGCCTTGATGTTGGGGTTGTTCAGCTTGAAGCCGGAGGCCATGAGCGTCTGCTCGAACACCAGCTCCGTGCCGATGAGGTACAGGTAGCTCTTCGGGTCCACGAAGACGCGCACGCCGTCCCGCTCGAAGATCTTGTCGCGCTCGCGGGACTTCTCGGACCACTCCATGGAGTACTGGAGGCCCGAGCAGCCGCCGCCCTTCACGGCCAGCCGCAAACCGGCCTCGGGCGTCTGGCGCTGCTCCAGCAGCTCCTTCAGCCGGGCCACCGCGCTGTCCGCCACGACGATGCCCTTGGGGGGGGCCTTGGCCACGGGCGCGGGGCCAGGCACCGGGCTCTGCGTCGTCTGCTGGGTTGCCTGGTCGCTCATGGTTCCGCCTCCTGGAGTCGTGAAGTTCGCCGTACCTACAGCCCTTAGGATGCCTGGGCCTTGCGCGCGGCGCGCTTCTTCTTGAAGTCCTCGATGGCCGCCTTGATGGCGTCCTCGGCGAGGACCGAGCAGTGGATCTTCACCGGCGGCAGCGACAGCTCCCGGGCCACGTCCTTGTTGGAGATGGTCATCGCCTGGTCCACCGTCTTGCCCTTCACCCACTCGGTGACGAGCGACGAGGAGGCGATGGCGGACCCGCAGCCGAACGTCTTGAAGCGCGCGTCCTCGATGAGCCCGTCATCGGAAATCTTGAGCTGCAGGCGCATCACGTCGCCGCACGCCGGAGCCCCCACGAGGCCCGTGCCCACGTTCGGGTCTTCCTTGTCCATCGTCCCGACGTTGCGGGGGTTCTCGTAGTGGTCGATGACCTTGTCGCTGTAAGCCATGCCAACTCCTTCAACGGATGCTTCTCACCAAAGGTTCCGGGGAGCAATGCCCACCGGTCGAGGGGCCATGCGCCCCGCTGATTGCCTGGAAAGCCGCGCTAATGCGCGGTCCACTCGATGCTCTTGAGGTCGATGCCTTCCTTGGCCATCTCGTAGAGGGGGCTCATGTCGCGCAGCTTGCGGACCTTGTCGACGACGAGGTTGACGACGAAGTCGACCTCCTCCTCGGTGGTGAAGCGGCCCAGGCCGAAGCGGATGGAGCTGTGGGCCAGCTCCTCGTCCACCCCCAGCGCGCGCAGCACGTAGGAGGGCTCCAGCGAGGCGGACGTGCACGCGGAGCCGGAGGACACCGCGACGTCCTTGATGCCCATCATCAGGGACTCGCCCTCCGCGTGGGCGAAGGAGATGTTGAGGTTGCCCGGCAGCCGGTGCTCCAGCGAGCCGTTGAGCACCGTCATGTCCAGCGCGTCGGTGAGCCCCTTCCGGAGCTTCTCGCGCAGGCGGAGGATGCGGGCGGCCTCGTCGGCCAGCTCCTCGCGCGCAAGGTGCGCCGCGTGGCCGAAGCCGACGATGGCCGCGACGTTCAGCGTGCCGGAGCGCATGCCGCGCTCATGGCCGCCACCGTCGATGAGGGGGGCGATGCGCACGCGCGGCTTGCGGCGCACGTACAGCGCGCCGATGCCCTTGGGGCCGTACATCTTGTGCGAGGTGATGGACGCGAGGTCGACCTTCATTGCCTCCACGTCGAAGGGCACCTTGCCGATGCCCTGCACCGCGTCGCAGTGGAAGAGGACGCCCTTCTTGCGGCACAGCGCGCCAATCTCCGCGACGGGCTGCACCACGCCAATCTCGTTGTTGGCGAACATGATGGAGACGAGCACCGTCTTCGGCGTCATCGCCTCCTCGAGCTTCTCCATGCTCACCCGGCCGTCCTGCTCCACGTCCAGGTACGTCACGCGCGCGCCACCGGTGGGCAGCTCCGCCCACTTCTTGTACGTCGCGTCGTTCTCCAGGTCGTGCTTCGCGGCCAGCTCCGCCACGTCCTCAGGCGACACGTCGCGCTCGGCGAGCTGGCTCAGGCGCAAGAGCTTCAGCTCGTCCAGGCGCTCCTGGCGCACGCGCTCCAGGCGCTTGCAGGTGTCCAGGATGGCCTTGTGCTCCGTCTTGAGGGTGATGATGTGGTCACCCTTCGACTTGTAGTACTCGATGACCCCCTTGATGGCGAGGTTGTCGGACTCGGTGGCGCCGGAGGTGAAGACAATCTCCTGGTCCGTCGCGCCGATGAGCTCGGCCACCTGCTGGCGGGCCTTCTTCACCGCCGCTTCGGCCTTCCAGCCGAACACGTGGTTGCGGCTGGACGCGTTGCCGAAGTCCTCGCGCAGATACGGGAGCATCACTTCCAGCACGCGCGGGTCCAGCGGCGTGGTGGCGTGGTTGTCCATGTAGATCGGCAGCTTCAGCATCGCTTCCCACACCTTCCTGAAGGGGCTTACTGCTGCCCCCGCACCCCGGCGCCACCCAAGGGGCGCGCTGCGGCGGGCATACACCGTCACACATGAATGTGGACCGGACTGGTCAATTATAAAATCGGGTGCCCTCGGGTCAAGCGAACATAAGGCGGACGAGAGACCTGCTGGGCATGCCCGGGTGGAGGGGATGTCGGCGGTGGAACGACTGGGCCAGGGTGGATCAGTCCCGGCTGCTCCGTCCTGGCGCGGGGTGCTCCGAAATGGCGCGGCAACGGGGCTACTGCCGCCTGTAAGTGTCTGAATTCCCGTGGAGTTCGTGCTGGCTGAGGGGGTGCAACCTGGGTGGTCCATCAGGAGGCAGGCATGAGCGCGAACGCGAAGCAGACGGCCCGGTCGAAGGAGCAGGTGGAGTCCACGGAGCCCGGTCGGACGCAGCTGGTCCGGGTGGACGGGGGCTCCGGGGGGATGGAGCCCAACCGCTACTCGGACGGCTGGCGCGCGGGGAAGCCGGCGGAGGACCCGGAGAAGATGAAGCGCTGGGGCCTCATCACCGCGCGGCCCAGCGAGTTCCTCGTCCACATGCGTCGGGGCCGCGTGCGTGACGTCAGCGGACAGGGGGCGAGCTGCTTCAAGTGGCCGGGTGACTCGGTGGCGATTGTGCCCACCAGCATCCAGCGGCTCCAGTTCACCGCGGACCAGGTGACGAGCGAGAAGGTGGGCGTGCAGGTGACGGGCCTCGCGGTGTACCGCATCGCGGACCCGCTGGTGGCCTTCCGCATGCTCAACTTCTCCTTCCCGGAGCGGGCGCAGGAGAAGCTGGCGGAGCTCTTGCGCGAGATGTTCGTCGGCGCGGCGCGGCGCCTCGTCGCCAACCTCTCCGTGGAGGAGTGTCTGTCGCGGCGCAAGGAGGGCATCTCCACGGAGCTGATGCGTGAAATCGCTCCGGTGCTCTCGGGCAGGGGGCGGCTGGAAGACTCGGTGGACGCGGGCTGGGGCGTGCTGCTGGACACGATTGAAATCCAGGACGTGCGCGTCCTGTCGTCCACCGTCTTCGAGAACATGCAGGCGCGCTTCCGTCGCGATCAGGAGCGGCAGGCGCGCGAGGCGGAGCTGGCCAAGGAGCGCTTCGTCCACCGCGAGGAGACGGAGGCCGAGCGGCAGCTGAACCTCCAGCGCCTGGAGGCCGAGGACGAGGTCCGCCAGCGCAAGCAGACGGCGGACGAGCAATCCCAGCTGGAGACGCTGGCCGTGGCCGCGCGTGTGGCCGAGGCGAAGCTGGCCCAGGAGCGCACGCTGAAGCAGGAGCAAGTCACCGTGGAGCGCGAGGTGGCGCTCACCAAGCTGACCGCCGAGCAGGAGGTCCGTCAGAAGAAGCAGGTCTCCGACGAGCAGGCCAAGCTGGAGACGCTCAACGCCGAGGCGCGGCTGTCGGAGGCGAAGATTGTCTCCGAGCGCGCGCTGGCGACGAGCCGCGCGCAGGTGGACATGGAGAAGCTGGCGCGCGAGCAGGAACTCGAGGTGGCGCGCGCGCGCATCGCCCTGGAGAAGCTCAAGCGCGAGCAGGACGCGGACGTGGGCCAGGCGAAGCTGGAGCTGGAGAAGCAGAAGCTGGCGCAGGATGCCGAGGCCGCGCAGGCCGGGTTCGAGCTGGTGCGCCTGCAGCGCGAGCAGGAGGCGGAGCACGCCCGCGCGCTGATGGAGCTGGAGCGCCTTCGCCGCGAGGAGGAGCAGGCGACGGCCCGGGCGCAGATGGAGCTGGAGCGGCTGCGCCGCGAGCAGGAGCAGACGGCGGCGCGTCACGAGGGGCAGCTGGCCGAGCAGCTCCAGGAAGTGGAGAAGCTCAAGGCGCAGCTCCAGGTGGTGCAGTCCCGGCGCTCCATCGCCGAGGCGGAGGTGGCCATCGCGGAGCTGGAGGTGCGCCGGGAGAACGCGCGGCAGGAGATGGAGCTGTCGCGGGCCCGCGTGCTGCGCGACATCGAGAACACCATCAGCCCGGAGGTCATCCAGATGACGCTCGCGCAGCAGCTGCCGCAGGTGGCGGCGGCCTTCCAGCAGAAGATGGGCGAGGTCCACGTCACGGCGATAGATGGAGCAAATCCCTTTGGTTACATCGCCGCAGCGGTGGAGGGCGTCATGGGGCTGGCGCGCTCCGCGGGCTTGAAGGTGCCCGCCTCCTCGCTTACCCCCACGGCGCAGTAGCCCGCTGACCGGGGCCTGCGTATACAAGGCAGGCCCTTTCGGGAAGACGGAGCGAAGCGCGCATGAATGCCAAGAAGCTGGGATTGATGGCCGTGCTGGCCGGCGTGGCGGTGGCCGTGGTGCCGTGGCTGTTGCCCACCGGGCCCAGCACGGAGCTCGACGCGGCGCGTTTCCTCGAATCCGGAAACCTCTTCGTGGGCGCGGCCATCGTCTTCGGCGGCGGTCTGCTCACCGCGCTGACGCCCTGCGTCTACCCGCTCATCCCAATCACAGTGTCCGTCTTCGGCGCCCGCAAGGCGGAGAGCCGGGGCAAGGCGCTGCTGCTCACCACGTCCTACATCGTCGGCATGGGGGTGGTGTTCAGCGCGCTGGGCATCCTCGCGGCGAAGACGGGGCAGGCCTTCGGCTCGATGTTGGGGCACCCGGCGGTGGTGACGGGGCTGGCGGTGTTCCTGTTGTTGCTCGCCTCGTCCATGTTCGGCGCCTTCGAGCTGGCGCTGCCGTCGAGCCTCCAGACGCGGCTGAACTCGGTGGGCGGCGCGGGCGTGGCGGGCGCGTTCCTGATGGGCAGCGTGTCCGGGTTCCTCGCGGCGCCGTGCACGGGGCCGGTGCTGACGGGCCTGTTGGCCTTCGTGGCGAAGACGGCGAACACGACGCTGGGCGCCTCGCTGCTGTTCATCTACGCGCTGGGCATCGGCGTGCCGTTCTTCGTCCTCGGCGTGTCCACGGTGCGGCTGCCCAAGAGTGGCGTGTGGATGGAGTGGGTGAAGAGCGTGCTGGGCATCGTCCTCGTCGCGCTGGCCTTCAGCTACCTGAAGGATGCGTCACCCTGGGCGCGCGGCGTGGTGAAGATGTTGGGCGCGGAGCTGGGCCGGGTGCCGGGCGCGGCGGTGGCCGCCGGGCTCGCGGTGGTGGGCGTGCTGGTGGGCGCGGTGCACCGCTCCTTCAAGGAGGGCGCGCGAGAGTTCTCGTTCAAGGCGTTCGGCGTGGCGCTGGTGGTGGTGGCGCTGGTGATTCGTGGTGGCGCGCTGGACGCGGGGCCGGTGGGCGAGCTGTGGGTGCGCCTGGGCGTCGCCGAGCCGCCGCGCGCGCCGTCCTGGCAGTGGCACCACGTGATGCCCGCCAAGCAGGCGACGTTCTCTCCGGACGTGTTCGAGAAGGTGCTGGCCCAGGCGAAGACGGAAGGGCGTCCGGTGCTCATCGACTTCTTCGCGGACTGGTGCGCGGCCTGCAAGGAGCTGGACCGCGAGACGTATCCGGCGCCCGAGGTCATCTCTCAGTCGTCCGAGGGCCAGTTCCTCACCATCAAGATTGACGCGACGAACAGCGAGGACGCGCTCGACGCGCTGATGGAGCGCTTCGGGGTGGAGGGGCTGCCGACGGTGGCCTTCGTGGCGCCGGACGGCAAGGTGCTCACGCGTCCGCGCATCACCGGCTTCCTGGAGCCCACGCCATTCGCCGCGGAGATGCGCAAGGCGCGCTGCACCGACGGCGCTTCCTGCTGAGGCGTCAGTCCCCGTCGTCCTCGTCGCACGAGGGGACTGTCCCTCGCCCCCGGCTCGCGAGTACGCGGTCGATCATCAGCTCATGCAGTTCATAGAGGGGCTTCGCCACGTCCTCGCCCTCCAGGTGCGCGAAGGCGCCCGCGATGGCCTCCAGCGTGGACATGCCATCCGGATGCGGAGGCCTGCGCAGCCTGCGTGAGTCGGGGGGCGGCGGAGGCAGCATCAGGCTCGGCAGCCGGCGCAGCGCGGGCACCCGCTGCACCATGCGCTTCGCCTGACCCCAGCTCCCGTCCAGGACGATGAGCCGCTTGGGCAGCGTGGCATCCGGCGCGGGGGCCTGCTGCGTCGTGGGGAACAGGAGCCACGTGGCGCCGTCGTCCTCGAGCGTCGACACATCGAAGCGCTCCGCCGGCGAGCCATACGAGACGATGCGACACCGGGGCATCGCGAGCGCGGCCATGCGGGCCGTGTTCGTCGACTTCAGCGTCTCCTTGTGGTGACGGATGATGAGCAGCTCGGTGCGCGTGGAGACGACGGGCAGCTCGGCGCACAGGCACAACGCGGTGGGCAGGAAACAGCGCGGACAGCGACCCGCGAGGTCCTCCGGGGTTCGAGACCTCATTTCCCCTGACGGTATCGCTCCATCAGCACGCGCGCCTCACGAAGCTTCTCCTCGACGTAGCGGTCGTCCGCGTCCGGCTCGTAGTCGGCGTCCGGCACGTCGAGCTGGAAGATGGCGGACAGGAGGATGGGCGCCACCTCCAGCCACTCGGCCGTGCGGTTGAGCGCCGCCTGACGCCGCCCGGCGAAAGTCTCGGGCCCGTCCTCCGGCCCACACCGGCAGATGCGCGCCGAGTCACCCGACACGTCCACGTAGAGGCCCAGCACCTCCGCGTCGACCTCGGCGGCGAGCGCGCACGTCGCCTCGCTCACGTACGCGGCCATGGCCTGGGCCGCGGAGCGCTCGGTGAGGGAGCGCACCAGATACACCTGCCACCCGGCCTCGGAGAGCGCGCCCGACTCCTGGATGGGCGTCAGCTCCGCGGGAGGTGCTTGGATGCGTGACAGCAATCGCCGCACGGGTGCCTCCAGCCGCTCCAGTCGCGCGTTGGACGCGGGACAGAAGAAGAGGACGCGATACTCACGGCTGTCTGCTGCGGTTTCCATGGGCATACGGCGTCGCCAAGGCGCTGCACTGCAAGCAAGAGCTTCGTTCACCCAAGAGGACCAAAGGATTCCCCGACCTTGCAAGTGGGGAGTTCGGCGGAGGGTTCAAGGCGAGGTGGACGGGAGGGGCACTCCGGCCACGGCCGCCCTCCGCTCGGAGGCGACCCAGACCCCCGCCGCCAACACCAGCAGTCCGCCTACCACCCCCACGGGGGTGAGGGCTTCCGCGAAGACGGCCCAGCCCACCAGGGAGGCCGTGAGAGGCTCCAGGTAGGTCAGGGCCCCCGCCGCCGCCGTGGGCACATGCCGCAGCCCGGCATTGAAGAGGAAGGTCCCCATCAGTCCACACACCGCGCCGCCAGCCAGCACCTGGAGCGTGGCCCCATCCATCGCCGAGGGCAAGGCGTCCGCCCCGGCGATGAGCAACAGCACCCCCGCCGACACCGGCGCATGGAGCGACGCGACCGCCAGGGGAGAATATGCCCGTGTCGCCGCTTTCGTCCCCAGGACGATGGCCGCGTAGAACAGGGCGCTCCCGGCGCCCAGCGCCGCCGTCATCTCCGAGCCGCCCGCCCCATCCGGCCGGCCGATGAGCAGCACCAGCCCCAGCAGCGTCACCGGCGCGGCGACCAGGGCCCGGACGGAGCGCCGCTCGCCCAGCACCCAGGGGGCCGCGAGCGCCAGCAGCAGGGGCGCCAGGTAGTGCGTGAGCACCGCCACGGACACGGGGCCGCGCTTCATGGCGGCGAAGAAGAGGCTGATGTTGGCCGCATCCGCCAGTCCGACGATGAGCAGGGCCGCTGTCGCGCGCTTGTCGCGCCAGGGGGCGCCGCGCAGGAGGAAGGGCACGGGCAGCGACATGGCGATGAGGGCCAGCAGCGCGTTCTGGGCCCAGGACAGGCCCGCGGGCCGGAGGAAGAGAGACCAACACCCCCAGAGGGTGGCCCCGGCCGCGACCATGGCGAAGTGCCGCACTGCTCATGACTCCTGGTGACGCCGAATCGCCTGGAGGCGCCGACGGGGCGCGCAGCCTAGGAACATCTGCCACACTCCGTCCATGGGGCCCCTGTTCGCCTACAGCCTCGTGCCCGTCCTCTCGGTGTCACTCCTCTTGTGTTTCACCGCCGCGTTTCGCGGGCGGGACGCACGGGGGCTGACGCTCTACTGCCTGGCCACGGCCATCTGGAGCGGCTCGCTGCTCTTGATGTGCGTGCCCCAGGGTGCATGGCTGGGGGAGCGCTTCGCCGCCAGCGGGGCCTTCACCGCCGCCGCGTACCTCCACGTCGCGTACGACGTCACCCGGCAGCGCTCCTATCGGCTGGTGGTGCTGGCCTACGCCGTGGCGGCGGTCGTCACCGGCGTGGGCGCGCTCTTCCCGGACGCGCTGTATGGGCCGCTGGCGATGAAGCGCGGGCCGCTGTTCTGGCCCGTCATCGCGCTGTCGGTCTCCGCTGCGCTGGTGCCGCTGCTGCACCTGGCTCGCTCCTATCAGCGCGAGACGCCGGAGCGCCGGCCGCTCCTGCGCAGCCTGGGCATCGTCGGCGCGCTGGCGTACTCGGGTGGCCTGGGCACGGCGCTGCTCCTGTCGGGTGGCTACGCGCTGCCCTTCGGGATGTACGGCGTGCTGGCCTCGCTGCTGGTGCTGGTGCAAGTCGTCAACGCCCACCAGCCTCCGAGGGAGCGGCGGCTCCTGGAGCGCAGCCTCGTGTACTCGGCGATGGCGGCGGTGCTGTCGGCGGGCTTCCTCTTCGGCGTGCTGACGCTGATGGCGGGCAGCGGGCAGCCCTTCCTGCGCGAGTACCGGGTGGGCGCCTTCTTCCTGCTGGCGCTGTCGGCGCTCGCCTTCGAGCCGCTGCGCCAGGGGCTCCAGGAGTGGCTGGGTCGCCGGCTGCTGAAGGGCCGCGCCACGGGCACCGAGCTGGTGGCCGCCCTGGCCGAGCAGGAAGCCCGCGCGGACCAGTCGGCGCGACTGGCGGAGCTGGGTCAGTTCACCTCCGCCGTGGCCCACGAGGTGCGAAACCCGCTGGGCGTGCTGGCCGCGCACCTGAAGCTCCTGGAGCGACAGGGCGTGGACGCGGACGCCGTCGCCGCCATGCGTGAGCAGATCTCCCGCGCCGGGCACTTCGTGGACGAACTGCTGCGGTATGGCCGTCCCCGGCCGCTGGAGCTGCGTCGCGTGGACATGCTGGCCACCGTGGCGCTGGCGTACTCCACCGCGCGACAGGGATTGGGCACGCTGGCGCCGGACGTCTCTTTCGAACTCCCAGACAGTGAACCCCTGGAGTTGGAGGCGGACCAGTCCCAGCTCTCGCAGGTGTTTGTCATTGTCCTGGAGAATGCCTTGCTCGCGCTGAGTGATACGCCCGCTCCTGTCTTGCGTGTGCGGTGTGAGCGTGTCGATGCGAGCCTCCAGGTCATCGTCGAGGACAACGGCCCCGGCATCCCCGAGGAGCTGCTCCCCCGGTTGTTCCAACCCTTCGTCACGGGGCGGCGTCGCGAGGGACCCCGTCCAGGAACTGGCCTTGGGTTGGCGATTGCCCGGGGAATCCTGGAACGTCACGGAGCTTCGGTGCGGGCAAGCCGCTCTGACTCCCTGGGGGGCGCGAGCTTCGTGTTGACCCTTCCACTGTCGCAGCCTGTGCCCCTTTCGGCCGCCGCCTCCTGAAGTCATACTGTCCATATGTAGACAGTTTGCCTCCTGGGTTTTCTGATGTCGCGGGAGTGCCGTGGCTGTGAGGAAAAGAGGTTGTCGGCAATAAAGCAGACCTGCCGCGTTCTCTAGTGAAAGGGAAGGAGGCGGCCATGATGAGGGCAAGGCCAAGATTGAGGGTGGTGGATCCTCCGTCTGGAGCGCCGGGGGCGGACTTCGAAGCCTTCGCTCGCCAGTTCCAACCCGTATTGTTTGCCATTCTTAGAAAGTACTGTGTGGGTATCGAGCACGAGGTCGAGGACCTGGTGCACGATGTGTTGTTGCGTGCGCTGCTCCAGTGGGAGCACCTACAGCATTGGGAGTCGTACAAGCAGCGCTTCTGGCTGGGGCGCGTCGCCGAGAACTGCTTCCTGGACCGGTGCCGTCGCCGGAAGAGCGAGGCGGACCGGCTGCGCAGCCTGCTCGAGCTGAATGAAGAGGCCGAGGACATCGACGAGGCCGCGCAGGACGAGCTGTGGTGTTACGTCGGTGAAGAGGACGTGAAGTGGGCGCTGACCTTCCTCAGCCCCAAGCTGCGTTTGACCTTCGAGCTGTACCTCCAAGGGATGTCCTATGCGCGCATTGCTCGTGAGACTGGCGTATCGCCGGGGACGGTGGGCGCGCGCCTGCATCACGCCCGACTGGAGCTACGAGAGCTGCTGCGCGAGACGGCCGAGCGTCGACGCCGGGAGCGGAGGCGATGAGTGTCGACTGCAAGGACCTGCCGCGCTTCCTCGACGGACAGATGAACGCGGCGGAGCAGGGTGGGTTCCGTCAGCACCTGGGCGGGTGTGAGCTCTGCGAGGCGCGCTTCCGCGAGACGCTGCAACTGGAGTTGCTGGTGCACCGGGCGCTGCCCTCGCTCGCGCCGCCCATGGCGAAGCCATCCCCGCCCGCCGAGCGCAAGCGCGGGTGGCTCCGGCGAGGAGAGGCCGGGTCCGGGTTCAAGGTGCTCGTCGCCTGCCTCGCGATGTTCTTGATAACCCCCAGCGCCAGCCACTGGGGTGGCGACGAACTGGCCTGGCTGGTGAAGGACGGCCCGCGCACCTTGGAGGCGCGGGTGACGTATCGCGCCGTGGATGCGCGTCATCAGCCCTTTGTCCCGGACCGGAGTGGCGCCTGGGAGCGTCCCGCCGTCCCGTCGCTGCCGCTCCAGGAGTTGTCGCGGATGGAGGCGCGGGGGGACCTGCACGGCATCGCCACCGCGTACCTGCTTCATGGCGCGCCCCGACAGGCGCTCGCCTTCCTGAAGCGGCTGCCGCCCTCGGTGGACCGGGACTGTGACCTGGCGCTCCTGGCGCTGGAGCAGGCTCGGCAGAGCGGGCCGCTCGACACCCGGCATGCGCGGTTGGAGGAGGCGCTGGAGTTGTTGTCGGGCGTGCTGCGTGTCTCACCGAGACATCCCCAGGCCTTGTGGAACCGGGCGCTGACGCTGGCCGAGCTGGGGCTGACGCTCCAGGCGGCGGACTCGTTCGGCGAGGTCGCGAAGCTGGGGGAGCCGGGCTGGAGCGAGGAGGCCTCGGCCCGGGAGCGCTCCCTGCGCGAGTCCACGCTCTCGCGCGGGAGGGCCTGGAAGGACGCCTTCGCGGCGACGCGGGACTTGCTGACGGATGCGTCCGCGCCGCTGCCCGTGGCGGCGGTGAGGGACTACCCGGGCATCCTCCGGCTCGCCTTCTACGACGCGGTGCGCGCGGCGCCCCGGCGACAGGACGTACTGAGGTTGCTCCCGTTGGCCCGGGCGCTGGACGAGCGCTACGGCGGAAGCGTCCTCCAAACGTGGCTGGCTCAAGTGGCGGGGCGGGACTTCACGCGAAGGGGACCCCTGGCGCGGCGGTACGCGCAACTCGTGCTCGGCGCGCTGTCGCCCTCGGGAGAGGTGATGGAGGAACTGCGCCGCTCGGGGGAGGAGGACCTCTATCTGGGCGCGCTCGTGCTCGCGGGCTACGCGCGGCAGCCCGTGGACTCGGCGGCCCTGGTGCGACTGGCGCGGGCCTCCGAGGACCCGTGGATGAAGGTGCTCGGGGAACTGGAGCTGGCGCGCCAGGACAAGCAGGAGGGGCACTGGTGGAACGCCGAGCAGCGGCTGCTGGAGGCGCTGGACACGTGCCAGAAGCAGGGCCTGGTGTATCGCTGCCTGGGACTGGAGCAGGCGCTCACGGAGCTGTACCTGGACCTGCACCGTCCCGCGGAGGCCTTCCAGCACGCGTGGAGCGGGTGGAGCCGCGCGCAGGAGGCCCGCGAGTGGCGCTTCGAGCAGCTGTTCCTCCAGGAACTGGCGGACGTGGCGCGCTACCAGCATTCCTTCACCAGCGCTCGGGCCTATCTGGAGGAGTCGCTGGTCCGCATGCCGGAGGACTGCGCCCAGCGCACGCACGTGCACAGCAACGTGGCCTTGCTGGAGTGGCAGCGGTTCCGTCCGGAGGCGGCGCGCGAGTCGCTGGAGCGGGCGCTGGAGTGTGAACGGCCGCTGGGGATGACGGGCGCGCGGGTGTTGTCGGAGCTGGCGCGCTTCAACCCCAGGCCGCATGACGGGCACTGGCTGCGCCGCGCCCTGGCGGACCTGCGACAGGCGGGGGTCTCGCCCGGCCGCGAGGCGCTGCTGCTCGTCTTCGAGGGCCAGTTCGCGTTGGAGCAGTCGCGTGACACGGGGCAGGCGTTGCTCTGGCGGGGCGTGTCGATGGCGGAGCACCTTCCGGACAGTGTCGATGCGCGCAAGGCACTGGCCTTCGGCTACTCCGCCCTGTTGTCCGAGGCGGGACGCGCCGGGGCCTGGCACGAGGCCCTGTCATTGATGGGGCGCGAGCTGCGCGTGGAGCCCGTCCCCTCGAGCTGTCTGCTGGCGGTCTCGCTTCAGCACGAGCGCACCCTGGTCCTCGCGCGGGGACCCGGCGGCGAGCTGAAGGGGGCGTATTCCACGGGGCGACGGGAGCCGCTGCGAGACGAGGCCTCGGGGCTGGTTCCTGACGAACTCTTGAAGGAGCTGACGGGCTGCGAGCACGTGGATGTACTCACGCGTCCACCCGTGCATGGGCTCACCGGGCTGCTGCCGGATGCGCTGGCGTGGAGCTATCGCGTGGGGCGCGGTGTCCGTGCCACACCGGCGCAGGGGGGAGGCTCCAGCCATCTGGTCGTCACGGAAGTCGCGAGCCCGCCCGCGTTGCGGTTGCAGAAGCTGGGGGCGCTGACTCCGCCGCGCGTACCGGACCCGTGGCGCGTGGAACTCCGAGGCGCGGAGGCCACACCGTCGCGCGTGTCGCGAGAGATGGCGGACGCGTCCGAGATTGAAATCCACACCCATGGGCTGTTCAGCGCGTCCATGTCCGATGCCTCGATGGTGGTGCTCGCGCCGGATGGGGATGGCGACTACGCGCTGACCGCCGACATGGTCCGGCAGACGCGCTTGCGGCATGCGCCGCTGGTGTTGCTGGCCACGTGTGGCGCGGCGAGGACGGCGCCATTTCCGCACGAGTCCTACAGCCTGCCGGTGGCCTTCATCTCCGCGGGGGCGAGCGCGGTGCTGGCCGCCTCCGTGGAGATTCCCGACTCAGCGGGGGCCTTCTTCGAGAAGGTGCGTGAGCGCATCCGCGCGGGCACGCGTCCCTCCGTGGCGTTGAGGGATGCGCGCGCGCTGTGGCTGCGCGAGCACCCCGATGACGCGCGGTGGTTGTCCCACGTCCTCCTCTTCGAGTGAGCGCGCCTTCGGGGTTGTGACGTTGGAGGTTTCCGGCAACAAGCAGGACGTCGTGCGTTCTATGGCATGAGGGCCTCCGTGCCCCGCATCCTGCGGGAGGGAGGACGGCGGGCCCCAGGAGCCGTGCGACATGACGAGCTGCATGAGCGAAGCGAAGCCGGCGGAGGAGACTCCAGTTGTGCAAGGGCCCGCGGTGAGTGGGGCGGTTCCGAAGCAGGCGCCCGTGGTGGTGGATTCCGACGCGCCGGGAGAGACCGTCGGCACGCCGCCGGAGTCGGCGCGTCCCGATGTGCGAGACCCACCGCCCAGCGGTCCTCCGGGCTGAGTCTGGTGCCTCGCGGCGGCGCGAGGTCCTCGCCAACGCTCCGTTCGTGGGGCGTCCAAGCAAGTGGTGGACGGAAGAGACGCGGCGTCCTCCAGGTGGCGGGTCGACTCCGCCCTGGGGGCTGCACCGGTGTCGGGGAGCTGGCGGAAACCGGCGTGGTTGCGTCGGTTTCCCGACGGCGACCCAAGGATTCCGGGTGGCTGCGTTTCGAGTGGGCGTGGAAGGAGGGCGAGGGGTCGATGAGGGACCATCGCAATGCCTCGGTGAAGAGATTCACCGTGGCCTACAGTGCCGCCGTGGCACACGAAGGCTTCGAGGAGTTCGCTCAGCGCGTCAGGCCCATGCTCGTGGCCATGGCGAGGCGTCTGTGCGGCCAGGGTGGTATCGACCCGGAGGATCTGGCGCAGGAAGCGCTTGTCCGGGCGCTTGTCCACCATGCCACCTTGTCCGCGCAGCCAGAGCCCGTGTACCGGGCCTGGCTGTGCCGGGCGCTCACCAATCACTTCCTGGACCAGTGCCGCAAGCGCAGGACGGAGCTGCTGGAGCAGGAGCGCCGGGACATCCGTCTCGTGCGCGAGGACGTGGAGTCTCCCGACGCCAGGACGGGCGAGATGTGGGAGCGCATCACCGACGTGGACCTGGTCCAGGCCATTGCCCGGCTGCCCAATCCGCGTGTGCGTGAGGCGTTCGAGCTGCACGCCACGGGACTGCGCTACCGGGCCATCGCCCAGCGCATGGGGGTGCCCGAGGGCACCGTGGGAAGCTGGCTGTTCCAGGCGCGCAAGGAGCTGCGCGAGCTGCTGATGCCGCTGACGGACGGCGGGGGGGTGGCATGAGCCCTCCGTGTCATCGGTTGCATCTGTTCCTGGATGGCGAGCTGGCCCCCGTAGACGAGGAGAACTTCCGACACCACCTGGCCCGCTGCGCGATGTGCGCGGCCGGGCTGCATGAGGCGATGCAGTTGGAGCTGCTCGGCTTCCAGGCGCTCCACCCGGAGGGGCTGCCCTTCGATGAGGAGGAGGTGGAGGAGCAAGCGCCGCGCTATGAGTCGCTCCCGTCGTGGCCCACGCCGCCGTGGCCGAAGCCGAAGCCCGCGTGGCACCAGCGGCTGCGCTCGGTGTTGCCCGCGTGGCAGGCCCCAGGGGGCTGGTGGGCCGCGGGCGCGGTGGCGCTGGCCGCGACGCTCCTGGTGCTGGTGCTGGCCGTGCCTCGCGCCCGGGCCACGTCGCCCGAGGTGTGGGCGGCGCATCCGGCGCAGCGCGCGTTGGAGGCGCGGGTCGCCTATGCGCGGGCGGACGGGTATCGGCCCTACGTGCCGATGCGCGCCGGGCCCGCGGCGCCGGTGATGACGACGCCCCTGCCGCTGCGCGAGCTGGCGGAGCTGGAGGACCGGGGGGACCTGCACGGCATCGCCGCCGCGTACCTGATACGCAAGGACGTGCGGCAGGCGGCGGACTTCCTGCGGAGGACGCCCGCGTCGTTGGACCGCGACAGCGACCTGGCCGTCATCGCCCTGGAGCAGGGCCGGCGCGAGGAGGCGCTGGAGCTGCTGGAGGCCGTGCTGCGCAAGTCGCCGGACCATCCGCAGGCGCTGTGGAACCGGGGGCTGGTGTTGCGGGAGCTGGGGCTGACGCTCCAGGCGGCGGAGGCCTTCGACACGGTGGCGAAGCAGGGGGAGGCCGGGTGGAGCGAGGAGGCCCGGGTGCGCTCCCAGGGGCTTCGCAGCGAGACGCTCCTGCGCTCGCGGGACTTCCATGACGCGCGGGCCGCGGCGCTGAACCTGGCCACGCTGGAGGGCGCGCGGCTTCCCCTGGACGAGGCGCGGCGCTTCCCGGGCGTGGTGCGGCTGGCCTTCTACGACGCGCTGAGGGCCGCGCCCACGCGGGAGGCGGCGCTGCGCCTCTCGCCGCTCGCGGAGGTGCTGGACGAAGTGCAGGGCGGCACCACGCTTCGCGACACCGTGCACGCCGTCGCGCGCGCTGACTTCCAGCGACGCGGTCCGTTGGCGCGCGAGTACGTGCGACTGCTGCGCGGCGAGCACCCTTCGCCGGAGGCCTATCTGGAGACGCTGCGGCGCTCCGGCGAGGACGACCTGTACCTGGGCGCGCTCGTGGCGCGGGACGTGGTGGCGAGCCACGTGGACGACTTCGAGCGCATCGCCCGGGCGGGAGGAGACCCGTGGCTGGTGCTGCTGGCCGAGCGCGAGCTGTCCGTGCGAGAGGAGCGCGCGGGGCAGTGGTGGAAGGCGGAGCAGCGGCTGCGCGCGGCGCTGGCGTCGTGTTCGGGGCGGGGGCTGGCCTACCGGTGCGCGACGCTGCGCCGCCGCCTCGCGGACCTCTTCGTGGGCCTGAACCGGCCGGCTGACGCGGTGGAGGAGGCCCGTGACGGCTGGCGCCTGACGCGGGAGCTGGGCGAGTGGAACCTGGAGCAGCAGTTCCTCCAGGAGATGGCGCAGATTGCCCGCCATCGCCACAGCCCGGCCATCGCGCGGGCCTTCCTGCGAGAGTCCCTGTCCCGCATTCCGGATGACTGCGAGCAGCGCACGTATGTGCACCGCAACCTCGCCACGGTGGCCTGGTCGGACTTCCGTCCGGTCGAGGCCCGCGAGGAGCTGGAGCAGGCCACCCGCTGCGGACGGCCCCTGGGCATCGCGGGCGCGTGGGTGCTCTCGTATCTGGCCCGTCATGGCGCGGAGGTCCGCGACGAGGACCTGCTGCGGCGCACGCTCGACGAGCTGCGGCGCGGCTCTCGCACGGCGGGAGAGCTGGCGGCGCTGACCTTCATGGAAGGGCAGTTCATGTTGGAGAGGGATCG
>NZ_JBLZWL010000057.1:0-113055 GCF_049194865.1 Corallococcus terminator
ACACCCAGTCCGAGCCACGATGACGGGCCACATGGTCGGCACCGGCTCGGGTGCTCCGCACCTTGCAGCGCACCGCGAGGCCGTCATGTTCGGAGTCGGCGCCGCGAAGCTGGAGCACCGCCTCCGCCGACTCGCGAGGAGCCAGCATGACGACCTCCAACGTCTGTCCATCCTTGCCCTGGTAGACCTTGAGCGACAGGGCCTCCGCCGCCAGGGCCACAGGAGCCAGGAGCAGCGCGAACATCACCGCCAGCCTCCGCGCCATGCTCAGTTCAGCGCCTTCTCGAGCGCGGCCTTGATGTTGTCCTCGATGTTCACGTGGTCCCTCGACATGTGGTACGTGAGCGTGCCCTTCTCCAGCGAGATGTTCCGCAGCGTCGCCCCGTTGGTGCTGGTGTCCTTCTTGTCCGCGGGCTTCACGCCGCCGAACAGGCACGACACGCCGGTGACCTTCTTCGCGATGGCCTTCTTGTACGCGGGGCGCTCACACATCGCCGTCACCGCGTTGATCGCCCCTTCACAGTACGAACTGAAGCTCGTGTTCGGCCAGTCTTCCGTCTTGAAGTTCTGGAAGTCCGTCTTCACGGCGAGCTTCGTGCCGCACTTGTCGTTGGCCGCCTGCAACACCGCGGAGGTCTGCTCCTCGAAGGCGGCCTTGGCCTCCTCCTGCGCGGGCTTCAGGTCCTCCTCGGCGAAAGCGGACAGCGACAGCAGGGCCACGGCGGCGAACGCGAACTTCGAAGACATGCGGAGCTTCTCCTTGAGATAACGACATCCGCGAGTTTCGAAGTGTCCGGCTCCTGACGCAAGATTGGCCGAATTCAACCCTACCGACGGAGGTGTGTCTCAGGCACTGAGAGCCCGTACGCGCGCGGCGAGGTTCTGGGTGAAGAGGCGGTAGATGCGCAGCGCGGCGGCCTCGTGCGTGTCCAGGTAGTGCTGGAAGCCAGCACGGGTGATGCGCAGCGCGCGCACGGACGTACGAGCCTTGACGCGCGCGGACACGGGCGCGTCCTGGACCAGCGAGATTTCTCCCAGATACGCCCCGGGCCCGAGCGTGTTGAGCCGGCGCGCGTCCTCCTCCGTGCCGCTGAACACATCCACCGTGCCCTCCAGCAACACGAAGAGGCCCACGCCCGCGGCGCCCTTCTCCAGCACCACCGCGCCCGCGGGGATGAGCACTTGTCGCGCCACTCGATACAGGTCCTTCATGTCGTCCAGCGACAGCTCGCCGAAGATGGGGATCGCCTTGAGGTACCCGTAGCCGTTGGCCTCGGGCGACGCGCTCTGCGAAGGCAGCTTCGCGATGACCGCCTCCGCCTCCGCGTCCATGCCCATGCGACGCAAGAGGCGCGCCTTCTCCGCGGCCAGCGCGGGGTCGGCACGCGCGACCTCGGAGCCCCGCATCGTGTCCGCGAGCAGCGCCAGCGCCCGGCGCGTGAAGCCCTCCGCGTCCAACAACATGCACATGCGCAGCACCGACTCCACGTGCCGCCCATCCCCCGCCGGCACGCTGCCCAGCGCCTCCACCTCCGCGTGGGGCTGACCCAGCTCGCGGTAGATGAGCGCCGCCTCGAAGGGACGACCCAGGCGGACCAGGCACTGCGCCACCGGCTCACGCGAGCCCAGGCCCCGGTACACGTCCAGCGCCCGCTCCAGCGCGCCACCGCGCTCGAAGGCGGCGGCGGCCCGGTCCGCTTCGCCCGCGCGCAGGAAGGCCTCCGCCGCGTCCACGTACTGGCCGCCCTGGACGTAGAGCGACGCCATCTTCGCATCCTCGCCGCAGCCCGCCAGGAGCCGCGCGGCGCCGGAGAAGTCCCGCGCCCACCGCAGCACCTCCGCCAACCGCTGGCGCACCTCTGGAGGCGTCGCCGCCGCGTCGCGCTGCAGGCGCTCCCGCTGCGCGGAGCCCAGCTCCTCGTAGAGCCTGGCGGCCGTCGCGGCCGACTCCAACCCCATCAGGGACTGCAGCGCCTGGAGCGTTCCCTCGGCACCGGCTTTTTCCCCGCTCGACTCGGGCACTTCCGACTCGGACCCTGACATTGCGCGTCCCCCTGGCCGGGAGATGAAACCCCCACATCGGAGACCCTACCCGAGGGCCCCGACGTCCCGGCAGACGTGCGCCGCCTATATCACCCCTCACGGGGTCTCGGAGAGGCCAGGACGACGAGGGAAGGCCACCTCAGCGGACGAGAATGAGCTCCGTGTCGAAGACGAGCACCGAGTACGGCGGAATGGCCCCGGAGCTGCCCTGCGCCCCGTAACCGAGCTCGGACGGAATGACGAGGCGCCGCTTGCCGCCCACGCGCATGCCCGCGATGCCCTGATCCCACCCCTCGATGACCCGCCCCTGGCCCAGGATGAAGTCGATGGGGGACCTGCCCGCCGACGAGTCGAACTTCTTCCCGTCCGGCAACCAGCCCGTGTAGTGCACGTAGACGCGCATGCCCGCGGTGGCCGCGTCGCCCGTGCCCGGCTCTCCGATGTCCTGGAGATAGAGGCCGCTCGACAGGAGGGTCATCTCCGCCAGGTGCACGTTCAGGCTCTCCGCGTACGTCACCTTGGTGGGGTCGCCATTCTCCGGGTTGCCCTCCGAAGGCGGCGGCGTGTTGGTGTCGTCGCTTCCACAGCCCATCAGGGGAATGAGCAGGGCGCAGAGCAGCAGGGAGCGAAACATGGGGGTCCTTGGGAGGAGTGCCGGAGTCCGGCGATGAACGAGCCCCCAGCCTGCCCCGGAGCGCCGCCTCGCGAAAGCAGAAGCGTGACCGCCTGCCCGCCGACTGGGGCAACACCCCGGAGTGAAATGCACGGGCGCCACCCGCACGCTTCCGATATTCAGGAGCGCGATGCCACGCTGGCTCAGCCTCCTCCTGTTCTTCGTCCCGGTCCTCACTGTGCTGGCGACCGCGCACGTCTACCTCTACCGCCGGCTCGTCCGAGATCAGACGACACGACGCGGGCTGCGCCTCGGCGCCCAGGCCGTGTTCGGCTTCGGGTTCCTGGGGGCCGTCGGCTTCCGGGTCCTCGGCTCCCTGTTCCCCTCCGAGTTCGTGCGAATCGTGGGAATCGGCCTGCTCGTGTGGATGGGGCTGGTGCTCTACGTGCTCCTGTTCACGCTGGCCGTGGAGCTCGTCCAGCGCGCCGTGCAATGGCGCGCTCGACGCACCGCGCCGCCTCCCGAGCAGCCCTCACAACCGCCCTCCCCCGAGCGCCGAGCCATCCTCACCGGTGGACTGGCCATGGGCGCGGGGCTCGCGGGCGCCAGCGTGAGCACCTTCGGCGCGTGGCGCGCCTTCCACCCGCCCGACGTGCGCGACATCCCCGTGCGCCTGCCCCGGCTCCCCCGAGCAATGGACGGGTTCTCCCTGGTGCAGCTCACCGACATCCACGTCGGAGACGTCCTCCAGCGCCACTTCGTGGACGAGTTGGTGGCGCGCACCAACGCCCTCAAGCCGGACCTCATCGCGATCACAGGTGACCTGGTGGATGGCTCTGTCGAGAGCCTGGGGGCGTACGTCGCCGGCTTCGGCGCGCTGCGTGCCCGTCACGGTGTGTTCTTCGTCACGGGCAACCATGACTACTATTCTGGCGCATCGTCATGGGTGGCCTACCTGGAGAGACTGGGCATCACCGTGCTGCGCAACCGCGCCGTGGCCATCGGCGACACGGGTGCGTCCTTCACCCTGGCGGGAGTGGACGACTGGAGCGCGGCGCGGATGGGCGAGCCTGGGTACGACCTGGACGCGGCGCTGCGCGGCGTGAGCCCGGACCGGGCCTCCGTCCTCCTGGCGCATCAGCCGTCCAACTTCGACGAGGTCGCCCGGCGCGGCGTGGGCCTCCAGATCTCCGGCCATACCCACGGCGGGCAGATGTTCCCTGGCAACCTCATGGGCGACCTCATCTGGGGACAACACAACGCGGGCCTCAGCCGCACGGGCGACTCCCATCTCTATGTCAGCCGGGGCTGTGGTTTCGTCGGGCCGCCGATGCGCGTGGGCGCTCCGCCGGAGATCGCTCGGCTGGTGCTTCAGCCCGGGTGAGCGCGCTCGGCATCGTCCGTGATTCCGCCGGGTTGGGTGGCGTGGGGCGCGCGCGCTCCATGCTGGAAACACATTTCAGGGCGGGCCGTCCATGAGCCGGGTGATGGGGAGTCCCTCGGACGAAGAGCTCATGGAACGGTTCTGCGACGGAGCACCAGACGCCTTCGAGGCCCTCTTCGCGCGGCACTCCGGCCGCGTGCAGGGCTTTCTGACGCGCATGGTTCGCGACGGCCCGCTCGCCGAGGACCTCTTGCAGACCACCTTCCTGTCCGTCATCCGAGCCCGGGGGCGCTACGAGCCCGGAACCCGCTTCATCCCCTGGCTGATGACCATCGCCGCCAACGCCGCGCGAGACACCTTGCGTCATCGCCAGCATGTGGAGTCCTACTCCTCGGGCGAGGGCACAGGCGCCCCCACATCGGCGCCCCCACCCTCCGGGGACCCCGCCCTCCGACGTCACCTGCTGGACGCGCTACAGAGTCTTCCCCCCGACCACCGTGAGGCCGTGGTGCTCAGCAAGGTGGAAGGCTGGTCGTTCGAGGAGATCGCCGCGCTCCGGGGCATCAGCGCGGGCGCGGCGCGACTGCGGGCACATCGGGGCTACGAGAAGCTCCGTGAGCTGCTCAGCGGGCTGGGAGAGGCGTGATGAAGACGCCCATCGACATCGACGCCCTGCTCAAGGACACACCACCCACGGAGGGCAGCGCGCTCGAGCGTGCCCTCGCGAGCGCACGTGGAGAGCTGGCCCTGCACGAGCCGGTGCGGCGCTGGCGCACGCAAGCCGTCTGGCTGATGGCCTCCTCGGGTGGGCTCGCCGTGCTGGTGGCGGTCGTCATGTTGGCCGTCGGCGCGCTCACGCTTCCGGCGATGCTGGCGCGCGTCCCCCTGCTGGTGCTGTTGCTCATCACCAGCGCGGTCTGTGCCTGGGGCGCGCTGTCTCCGCGCGGTCGCGGCCTGCGTCGAGCCGGCGTGGGGCTGGCCATGGCCTGCGCGGCGACGCTGGTGCTCGCGCGGGGCTCCCCCAGCACGACGCCATCCCTGCCAGCCTGGGTGTGCACGGTGAGCCACCTGGCCGTGGGCGCCGTGCCGCTCGTGGTGGCGCTGTGGATGCTGCGCGGCGCGGCCTTCCAGCCCCTGCGCGCCCTGAGCGCCGGTCTGTCCGTTGGCACGACAGGCGCCTTCGTCGGTGAGCTGGCGTGCGAACAGGACTGGCGCCACGTCGCCGGCTACCACCTGTTCGCGTGGGCGCTCATCTGTGGGGTGGCCCTCGTCATGTCTCGCTCCCTCAAACCCCGCTCCTACGCCCCATGACCCTGGACCCCTCTCTCATCGTGAGCACTGACGTGGACGGAGCACCGGTGCGAATCGGAGAGCACGTCACGGTCGTCAGCGCGTCGTCGGACGGCACCATCACCCCAGGCTTCCTCGGTCGCACCGGCGTCGTCGTGGCGCTCGTCTACGACGACCCGGGCATCCAGTACCCCGCGGACCCGCTCATCCAGGTGCGCGTCGAAGGGCTGGGTGAAGACCTCTTCTTCCCCGACGAGCTGGAGGCTCCCTGGGTGCGTCAGCGCCTCTCGCGCCAGCGCGCCGAGGACCGGGAGCACGTCCCGGCGGGAGTGCATCGCGTGCAGTAGCCCGCACCCTGTCCGAGGCAGCGGGCATAATCCGCGAGTGGTGACCTCCCTCGACGACACTCCGCGCCCGCTGGGCCGAAAGGCCTACGGCTCGATTCCGCATCTGCCCGGCTCACGCACCGGACCGGCGGACAAGCACCTGTCGCTCGCACTGGCGCGCATCTGCACCGAGCGCACACGCGACGCAAGAGACCACGTCATCGTCCTGGAGAAGCTGGACGGCTCCTGTGTCGCCGCCGCCCGACTGGGAGACGACGTCGTCGCCCTGGGCCGCGAGGGCCGGCTCGCCGCCCGCTCTCCCAATGCAGCCCGTCAGCTCTGGTCGGAATGGGTCGCCACCCACGCAGAGCGCTTCCGGGCCGTGCTCCAACCTGGCGAGTGGCTCGTGGGAGAGTGGCTCGCGCTCGCGCACGGCACCCGGTATGCGCTCACCCACGAGCCCTTCGTCGCCTTCGACCTGATGCACCAGGGTACGCGCCTGCCCTGGGCCCAGCTCACCTCTCGCGTCCACGCGGGCGGGTTCACCACCCCGGGCGTCATCCACGAGGGCGGACCGCTGGACATCGACTCCGCCATGGCGCGCCTGCCCGAGGGCGGTTTCCACCATGCGCTGGACACCGTCGAAGGGGCCGTGTGGCGGCTCGAGCGCCAGGAGGCCGAGGGTGTCAGGGTGGAGCTGCTGACCAAGTATGTCCGTCGCGACAAGGTGGACGGGAGCCTGCTGCCGGAGAACACGGGGCGCCCCGCCATCTGGAACTGGCGCCCCGCGGCGCTCCCATCCAAGGAAGTGCTCCCGTGACTCGGGCCCTCTTCGTCACCGGTAACCAACACAAGGCCGACGAGGTCTCCCGCCTGCTGGCGGGCCTCGACATCACCTCGAAGAAGCTGGCCCTGCCCGGCCTCACCTCGGCGGAGGATGGCACTTGCGCCCCGCTGGACCTCGCCACCATCGCGAAGCGCAAGGTGCTGGCCGCCCATGCCCAGCTCGGCGTGCCGTGCTTCGTGGAGACCACCGCGCTGGAGCTGGACGACGGCGAGGCCTTCACCGGCGCCCGCTTCAAGAAGGAGCTGCAGGCTCTCGGCGAGCGCCCCTTCCTCGCGAAGAACGGCGGCCGTCGGGGCCGCACCCGCGTGGCCGTGGCCTTCTCCGAGGATGGCCACGCGGACCGCGTCTCCCTCTTCGAGGACGCCATCGAGGGCATGCTGCTCGCCGAGCCCCGGGGCGACGGTGGCTATGGCTGGGACCGCGCGTGGCTGCCGGACGGCTACCAGCGCACGCTCGGGGAGATGGCGCGCAACAAGTTCTTCCTCAACATGCGCCACCGCCCCTACCTGGAGCTGGCCGACCGACTGCGCATCGCCTCGCCCGGTGGCGCCTACGAGGCCCACCTCACCGTCTCCGCCCGCACCGAGGAGGACCTCCAGCGCTTCCGCGCGTTCTGCGACGCGGCCTCGGTGAAGTGCATCTTCATCGAGCTGGGCCGAGGCGCCGAGCCCTTCCAGCCCATGACGGCCTCCTATCACCACGGCACGCTCCGACAGGCGCTGGAGGAAGTGAGGGGCATGGCGCGCTCGCTCGCGAGCCAGGGCTTCGACGTGACACGCATGAAACTGGAGGCCCTCGGGAAGAACCGCGACATGCCCGAGGACGATGAGACTGCGCGCGCCCAGCCCGCCAACTACTTCGAGTTCCACGTGAAGGCCCTGATTCCCGCGAGCGGCGAGGGCCTGGAGGCACTGCAAGCCCGCTGCACGCGGCACGGCGCCCACCTGTCTCGCAACGCGCGGAAGATTCGCGAGGACGGCGCCAGTGAGCGCTTCGTCACGCTCCGCGTCTACCACCTGGGCAAGGCGAACGCCGACGCGCACTTCAATGCGCTGCTGGAGGACCTCGCCGGGCTGGGCCTGACGCTGACGCAGCGGCTGCGCGAGTTCACCGTCTACGACTCCAACCTCGGCCTGGACCGGGGGTGGCTGGAGGCCGCGCCATGAGCGCGCACTCCCTGCCCCTGCGCGCGGGAGTCGCCGTCCTGCGCCGCCTCGCGCGCTCGCCCGACGCCTCCACGCTCATCCTCCGGGGCGGACTGCTGATGCGCCTTTGGAGTGGCCCGGTCCCTCGCCCCGTCGAGGACCTGGACTTCCTCGCGCGCGTCCCCTTCGACGCGCGTGAGAGCGTCGACCGGATGGAGCGACTGCTGCGCGACGACGCGGGGGATGGCTTCACCTTCGGCGCCCTGCGCTCCGAGGTCATCTGGGAGGAGACGGAGTTCCCCGGCGTGCGCCTCCACGTGGAGACGCTGCTGCCCGGGGTGGAGTCCGCCTTCGAGCTGCGCGTCGACCTGGGCTTCGGCGACCCGATGGACCCGCCCGCCACGTGGATCGACTACGCGTCCTCGGACGGGGCCCCCGCGCGAATCCTCGCCTGTCGTCCGGAGACGCTGCTCGCGTGGAAGGTGCACGGCCTCTTCGAGCGCGGCAAGGGCCGCTTCCGACCGAAGGACCTCTTCGACGCTTACCTCCTCACGCGGTACGCGCCCCTGGAGGCGGAGCTGGTGCCTCGCGCGCTGCGGCTCGCCTTCGACGCGCGCGGAGACTCGCTGGAGGTGATGGAGCGGCTCGTCAGCGACGAGTTCGGCCGCAGCCCGTGGAGCCTGGAGAAGTGGGCGCGCTACCGGGCCAGTGAACCGGAGGGGCGCCCCGAGCACCTGGCCGAGGTGGTGACGGCCGTCGCCCAGGCGCTGCGCCCCGTGTGGGAGGTGGCGCGAGCGCTTCCGCCCTCGCGCGCCGAAGCCACCCGCCGCGTCAGTACGACGCGGTGATGCCCCAGTGGATGCTGGAGTACGTGTCCTCGGCCACGCCGCCGTTGTCCCAGCCCGTGCGCGTGCCGGGGCCGCTGAAGGTGTCCTTGTAGCGCGACACCTTGAAGCGCACCTGGTAGCCGAACGGGCCCCACAGCTCGCCGGCCACGCCCAGCTCCGCTTCCCAGCCGAACGTCGACACCGAGGTACCGTAGTCACTCACTTCCAGGTCCAACGCGCCGCCCTCGTCGTCGAAGCCCTGGCCCGGCTTCGGGCTGATGAAGAACTGCCCCGCCGCCTCCAGGCGCACCTGACGAATCAGCGGCACCGACACCTCCAGGCCCACCGCGGGGTACAGGCGGTGGGTGCCGGCCAGCGGGCTGTCCGCGGACTCGTCCACGTCGAAGGAGCGCGTCATCAGGCCCGCGCGAGCACCCGCGTAGCCGAGCAGCTGATGCGACGAGCCCAGGCCGAAGTAGTAGCGATACATCGCCTGCGCGGTGAGCACCGAGTCGGTGGCCACCACCTCGCGCGTGACGGACTGTCCCGCGTCGTTGAACAGCGTCACGTTCGTGGACGCGTATCCACGTCGGTAGCCCAGCACCGCGCCCAGGCCTCGCAGGGGTGAGGTGTGTCGGGCCAGCGGCAGCAGCTCCAGCTCCGCGGAGATGCCCAGGTACGGCACCGACGACTCGTAGTCAGAGCGGTCTCCGAGCTGCTCGTCCTCGCTCTTGCGATCAAACTCGTCACAGGACTTCACGCCCGGACGCGCGCAGTACTTGCGCCACGTCGTCGTACCGCCCAGCGTGAGCCGGGCCAGCGGAGGACGCACGGGCTCCTTGCCCACGGTGCCGCCCGAGCCGGTATCCAGCGCCACCTCCAGGAATGGATCCGTGGTGGTGTGGGACTCCGGGTCCTCGTCCATGGGCGGCGGCCCGTCCGTCGGCTGCGGCCCGATGGCGAGGGCCTCCTGCTTCTTCTCGGGCACCTTCGCGGGGCGCTCCGCCGGGGGAAGCGGCTTCGGCGACTCGATGGGCCGCTCCGCCACGGGCGCGGGCTCCACGGGCTTGGGGGCCTCCAGTGGGGCCTCCTCGAGCTTCGTGGGCGGCTTCGGCGGCGGGGCCTCGGCCACGACGGGCGGAGGTGCCACCGGCTCGGCGGGCGTCATCGGCTCGGTGGGCGTGACGTTGGGCGGCTCGAAGGCGCGCGGCGGGCCCGACAGCGCCTCCACGACGGCGAGCACCGCGCTCTTCGCATCGGCCGAGGACAGCTTGCCCTTCGTCAGCTTCACATCCTGCTCACCCAGCACGGCGCCGCTCGCGTCCAGCACGCGCACCGCCAGGCCCGAGGGGCCCATCGTGCCAGTGACGGCCGCGTCCAGCTTCATCCTCGGCGCCACGGCGACCAAGCCCTGGTCCGTGAAGAGGGCGGCGCCCTTCAGTCCGTCCTTCTTCGCCAGCGTCGCGTACTGCTTGAGCGACTGGACCTTCACCTGCTTCGAGCGGCGCAGGGCGGACTCGAGCTGTCCGCGCACCTTCCCGCCGCGATCACCCTCCACCGTCAGCACGACGACGCGCTTGGGCTCCTCCTTGGGCGCCTTCGCCGCGGCCGCCTTTCGCGTCTTGACGGCCTTGGGCTTTGCCTTCGCCTTGGGCGCCACCACCTGGGCCGGAGCCGCGCGCTTCCTCTTGACGACCTGCGCCGACGCCTCCGGAGAGGCCAGCGCCACCGCCACGAAGAGCACCAGGCCCCAGCGAACCATCGCGTGTTGGGTGTTCATCATTCAGGAGTGGAAGGTTCACCCACCCCGCACGCGAAGTCCAGGCTTGCCCGGCCGTCCGGTCAGGCGTTGAGGTGCGCCGGGGCACCCACCACCGACTGGGCGGACACGGGGGGACGCTCCGAGTCCATCCTTTCAGCCTCCTCCGAGCGCTCCACCTCCGCGACGTACTGCGCGCGGCCGATGCCCAGGAAGTCGCGCCGGTAGATGCGCACCATGGCCATGAAGATGGAGGCGATGAGCGGCCCCACCAGCAGGCCCATCATCCCGAACACCGCCAGCCCGCCGAACATCGACAGGAAGACGAGCAGGGGGTGCAGCGCCATGCGCGAGCCGCACAGCCGGGGACGGATGACGTTGTCGATGCTCCCCACGAGGAACGCGCCCCAGGCCAGCAGGAAGATGCCCTCGCTCACCTGGCCCACCGCGATGAGCACCGCGCCGATGGGGCCCCACACCAGCGCCGTACCGCCCACCGGCACCAGCGCCACCAGCACCATGGCCGCGCCCCACACCCCGGCGTGCGGCACCCCGGCGATGAGCAGGCCCACGAAGCCCACCGCGCCCTGGATGATGGCGGTGATGGTGTTGCCGTAGACAATCGCGTAGGCGACGTCGGTGAACTCGCGAGAGAAGGCGTCGAAGTAGCGGCGGTCCAGCGGAATCAACCGCGTGACTTCCGCCACCAGCCGGCGGCCATCCAGGAAGAAGTAGTACATGGCCACGGTCATCAGGAACATGTTGATGACCAGCTCCGTGCCCGCGCCCACCAGGTCCTTCAGGAGCGCCGCGCCGCCCGTCACCGCCGCCATCAGCGAGCGCTCCGTCTCCGCGCTCTCCAAGTCCAGGCGGATGTAACGGCTCAAGCCCCGAGGCAGACTGGACGCGAACTGGTGGCGCAGGTCCACCCGCTCCAACAGGTCCTGCGCCTGCCCCACGAACTGGAACACCTCGCGCGCCACCATCCACCCCACCAGCGCCAGCGGCGCGAGGATGAGGAAGAACACCGTGAGGGTGGACACCCCGGCGCACAGGGGCTTGCGGCCCCGCAGCTTCTGGCACAGGTAGTCCTGCACCGGCATGAAGAGGACGACCAGGAAGCCGCCCAGCAACACGGGCATCAGGAACGGCAACAGAATCCTGGAGAACAGAATCAGCGCGAGCGCAAACAGCGCCGCGAACACGTAGTTCGACCACCGCCGCGAATCAGCCACCGCCCCACCCCACCCCGCCCGACGAGCCCACCGACCACCCCCAACCTAGGAATCGCCCTTCCCGACGGGAAGTCCGACAGCCCCCAATATGAAAACACCGACCCTGTATTCTGGACGTTTGACCCTGACCGGCGTCGCGGCGCTGGCCCTCGCCCTGGGACTGGGCGCCCCGGGTTGTGGAGATGGCGCGGCCCCCTGCACCGACTGTCCCGCGCTGGAAGGTCGCTACCGGATGGCCTTCGGCGACGGCGGCGTCCCGGCCGACTGCGCCAACCTGGGCGTGGAGCTGCCCCGGGGCAGGCCGCTGGACATCAACCGCTCCGGAGACCGCCTCATCGGCAACCTGGAGGGAGTGGGACTCCTGGGGAACGTGTCCGCGGAGGGCTCGTTCACCCTCGCCGGCTCCATGGGCGGGGCCCAGGACGGAGGGAGGAACGACACCCTGAGCCTCGCCGGTCGCTACACGTCCCCCGTAGGGGACGGCGGCACGGCGCGAATCGATGGGACGTATACCGGCAACTACTCTCGCCCGAGCGGAACCGCGCCCCAGCGGTGCAGCCTCGTCACTCCGTTCTCGGCGACCCGGGAGTAGCGCCACGGGCCGCCAACGGAGGACGGCCCTACTTCTTCTTGCTCTCGGCGGCCTTCGCTTCGGCCTTGTTCTTCTTGGCCCGCTTCTTCCAGGCCTGCTTGATCTTCATCTGCACGCGGCGGTGCTTGCTCTTGCTGCGGGCCATCGTTGACTCCTGTGCTCCGGTGTGGAGGCGTGAAAAGAGGCGCTTAACTATCAGAACCAGAGGGGCCGCCGGAAGAGGAACCCTCCGAAGGCTGGGAAGGGGCCTGCTCGGCCCCAGGGCCCCCCCCGGGTTCTACCTCCGGGGCGGGCCGCGTCGGGAAGGGAATCCCCTCCGCCCCCCGGACCTGGGTGGGTCTGGCGGTGGACACCGTCACCTCTCCCTCCCGGTCCTCGTCCGTGGGCTTCTCCCGGGAGGCGGGGGCGCTGCTCTGCTGGGGCCGCTTCTTCACCGAGGCGAAGATGGGCTTGCAGGCGTCCACGAAGCGGCGGACCTCGTCCAGGGGGAGCGCCGGGCAGTGGTTCCCGTTGGCCCCCGTCATGGACGTGGCCATGCAGATGGCGTTGAGGATGGCCTCCTCGGTGGCCTCCATCACCGCCTCGTAGAGCGGATCCAACCGCTGATCCAGCAGGAGCTTGAGCTTGTAGACCATCTTCTGCGTGCGCCGCGGGATGATGTTCGCGGTGGAGAAGCCCACGACAATCTCGCCCGAGCCGTGCGCCGCGTAGCTGCCCACCCGGCCGATGCCCAGCCCCACCCGCTTGCACAAGCGGTTGATTTGATGGCTCAAGAGCGGCGCGTCCGTGGCCACCACCGCGATGATGGAGCCGTACGTCTTGCCCCGGGTGGGCGCGCCCTTGAACTTCTCCGCCAGCACCTCACCCACGGGCAGGCCGCCCACGCGCAGGTTGTGCATCTTCCCGAAGTTGGACATCACCAGGACGCCCAGCGTGTAGCCGCCCAGGACCTCCGGCAGCTTGCGGGAGGACGTGCCGATGCCGCCCTTGAAGTCGCACGTCACCATGCCGGTGCCGCCGCCCACGTTGCCCTCGGCCACCGGGCCGGAGGCGGCGTTGCGGATGGCCTCGAAGACGTGCTCCTCGCGCACGTGCCGGCCGGAGATGTCGTTGAGCCAGGAGTCGTCGCACTCGCCGACGACGGGGATGATGACGTCGTGCTCGTCGCCGATGCCCGGGTAGCGCTCCACCAGGTGGCGCGCCACGCCGTCCGACACCGCGCCCACCGCCATGGTGTTGGTGAGCAGGATGGGCGTCTCGATGAGGCCCCACTCCATCAACTGCGTCATGCCGGAGACCTCGCCCGCGCCGTTGAGCACGAAGCCTCCGCCCGTCATCCGCTCCATGAAGATGTTGCCCTTGTTGGGCATGATGGCCGTCACACCCGTGCGCACCGGGCCGTGGCCCGGTCTCAGCGGGCCCTCGCCCTGGATGAGCGTGCAATGGCCTACCAGCACGCCCTCCACGTCGGTGATGGCGTTGTATTTCCCGGGCTTGAAGCGGCCCAACGGAAGACCCAGCTCGCGAGCGCGAACCCGCGGTCCCTTGTACTCGGGGATGTGCACCATGCCGGGCACACTAGCGGACCATCACCCACCGTCAACCACTCCGAACGCGTAATATCTTCAGTCGCCCGAATGAGAACGCGGCCTCGCCCCGCGTGAGAACGGGAGCGGGCCGCGTGGGAATGCGCGAGGCCCCGAACCTCCGGGGCTCGGACGCCGTCGTCAGGCCTTGGCCTCGATGCGCGGAGGCGCGTCGCCAGGCGCCGTCGTGCCGTTGCCACCATTGCCGTTGTTGCCACCGGGCGCGGCCGTGTTTTGGGGAGCGGGAGTGACGGTCGCCGGGACGATGGCGCCGGCCTCGTCCAGCGAGGGGCCCTTGTGGTGGTGATGCGACACGGTGGAGGCGTGCTCGGTGGCGGCGCGGCGCGCCTCGCGCTCCTTGTAGCGGCGGATGGCGGGGGCCATGATTTCGCCGATGAGCGCGCGGTAGTCCATGCCCGCGCCCTGGGCGATGAGCACCAAATCACTCCAGCCCGGCGTGAGGCCCGGCAGCGGGTTGCACTCGATGAAGTAGATGCGCCCCTTGTCGTCCATGCGGAAGTCGATGCGCGCGACGTCGCGGCACCCCAGCGCCATGAACGAGCTTCGCGCCGCGGTGCGCAGCTTCTCCAGCAGCGCGGGCTCCAGCTTGGCGGGCGCGTCGTAGCGGATGCGGTCCGTCCAATCGAGCTTGTGCTGGAAGCTGTAGACGGGGTTCTTCTCGCCCTTGTCCAGGAAGACGATCTCCATGGGCGGCAGCACGCGCGGGCGGCGCTCGCCGAGCAGGCCCACGGTGAACTCACGCCCGCCGATGTACTCCTCGATGAGCGCGGGCTGCTGGTACTTGCTGGCGATCTCACGCACCACTTCGCGCAGCTCCGCCTCGCTGTGGCAGACGCTCTTGGTGACGACGCCCTTGGAGCTGCCCTCCGCCACCGGCTTCACGATGAGCGGGAAGGTGGTGAACTCCTTGTTGAGCCGCTCCTTGCCCGTGGCCATGAGCTGGAAGTTGGGCGTGAGGATGCCCGCCTGACGGACGATCTTCTTCGCCAGCGCCTTGTCCAAGGCAATCGAGAGCGTGGCCGGATCGCTCCCCGTGTACGGGATGTCCAGCAGCTCCAGCATCGCGGGCACCTGGCTCTCGCGGTTGCGGCCCTTGAAGCCCTCGGCGATGTTGAAGACGATGTCCAACGGCGTGCTGGACAGCACCGTGGGCAGCTCCGCGGTGGCCTCCAGGTCGATGACCTCGTGGCCCCAGGACGCAATCGCCTCGCGGATGGCCTGCAGCGTGTTGGGCGAGTCGTACTCCGCCTCGCTGTCCTCCACCGCCTCCGCGTTGGCCATGGGCTTCACGCGCTTGACGTTGTAGGTGAAGCCCACGCGCAGGGGCCCCGTCTTGCGAGCGGGCTTGCCCTGCCGCCGCGCGGAGTCCTTGATCTTGTAGCGCTTGGCCGCGCTCTGGATGATGGAGTTGATGACCCCGTCCAGGTGCAGGCCGTCCAGCTCCGCCGACGCGTAGATGCCCGCGCCCGGCTCCAGGCTGGGCAGCGCGTTGATCTCCAGGAAGTACGGCACGCCCGCGTCGCTGAGCCGGAAGTCGATGCGGCCCAAGTCCCGGCAGTCGAGCGCCTGGTAGATCTTCTGCGCCATCTTCCGGACGTCCTCCGCGGTGCGGAGCGGAATCTTCGCCGGAGCGCGCACGCTGACCGCGCTCTCCTTCTTCGTCTTCAGCTCGTAGTCGTAGATGGCGTACCGGCGGCCCGCCGTCACGGCCGGGTCCACCACGTACTCCACCGGCGTGAGGACGCCGTCATAGTCGTTGTCCACCGCCGCCAGGAAGGGCACCGTCAGGTCGCGCCCGGAGATGTACTCCTCCACCAGCACGCCCGCGGGGTACTTCTCCAGCGCGATGCCCACCTTGGCGCGCACCTCGTCCAGCGTCTCCGCGATGGAGTCCTGGGTGATGCCCTTGGAGGAGCCCTCGAAGTTGGGCTTCACGATGACGGGGAAGCGCAGGTTCTCCGCCGTCAGCTCGCTGAGCTTCTCCACGTACTGCCAGCCCGGAGTGCGGATGCCCTGCTTGGCCAGCACGAGCTTGGTGAGCTGCTTGTCCAGCGTCACCGCCAGCGCGTACGCGTCCGAGCCCGTGTACGGGAAGCCCAGCTCGTCGAAGAGCGCGGGATAGAACGCCTCGCGGAAGCGGCCCCGGCGCCCTTCCGCGGTGTTGAAGATGAGGTCGGGGCTGTACGCCTCCAGCCGCGCCACGGTGCGCGAGGCGGGCCCGCTCACCTCGAAGCGCTCCAGTCGGTGCCCCAGCCGCTCAATCGCCGAGGCCAGCGCGTTGACCGTCTCCTGGGTATCGAACTCCGCTTCCTCTTCCGAATCTGACAGCCGCAGGTTGTGGGTCAGCGCGATGCGCACGGGAGCCCCCTTCTCTTCTTCAGCGAGCGAACGCGGCGCACCTTCGCCGCGGACATGAGCCTTCCCGGTGCACGCTGATGCGCCACGGGGTCGCGGGCTGCAACGGTTGCGCCCGCCACAACCTTCCCATCCACCACTTGCGTCTGCGCCCAGGTGTCGCCGAGCCGCCAGCCGAGCGGATCTCGCACCACGCGCCACGCCTCGATGCCGCCGATGACGACCAGCCCCGCCACCGCCGCCACCGCGCCCAGCGGCACCGGCATCATTCCCAGCAGGACGATGAGCGCCAGCGGCGCGTTGCGAAGCGTGCTGTCACGGTGGCGCGCCGCCGAACGCGTGGGCAGGTGCATCACCTTCACGCCGAAGATGCGCTTGCCCACGCTCTGGCCCTGAATCATCCCATCCGCGAGCAAGAGGAACAGCAGCGCCACGACGGCGCCCGCCGCGCCACACACCACGTACAGGCCCCAGGCCACGCCCACGTCCACCACGCGCGCGCCCAGCCGCAGCCACAGCGACGCCTTGGGGTACGGCGAGCCCGGGGCGGAGTCCTCCACCACCAGCCGCAGCGCCCGCCCACCACCCCGGCCGGAGGCCATGAAGATCCGCTCGCGTTGCGCGCTCACTCCTCCGGCTCCAAGGTGAGACCCTCCTCGTGCGGCTCCGGCTCATCCAGTCCCGCCAGCCGCGCCAGCCGCTCATGCGCGCTCAACGGATGGAACGGAGCCTGGGAACCCGAGCCGGGCGCCCAGGCATTCCCCGCCGCCGTCGGTCCCGACTCGGACAGCCGCAAGAGCTTCGAGCGCGCCGACTCCACGTCGGGCTCCGCCGCCACACCCTCACGCGTGAAGAAGAGGAACGCCATGGCTGGCCGCTTGGAGGACTCGCGCATCGCGAACTGCACGCCGTCCAGGTTCCAGCCCTTCGCCGTCCACTCGTTCAGGGTGCGCTCCAGCGCTCCCTCGTCCACCGTGGACAGCTCGACCACTTTGTACTGCAACGATACGGAGGTACGAACCACGGGGGAGCGCCCGGAGCCGGGGCGCTGAGCCGAACCGCGCCTGCGTCGCGGCGGGGGCTTCTCCGACTTGCGTCTGGGACGCTTCTTCTTGGTGGGCATCGTGCGCGAGCTATTTGGACGCAACACCCGCGGCGGATCAAGCGGCAACCCGCACGCGGGGCTGGCGGGTGTTGCCTACAGGAGCTTCGCGGCTTCCAGCGCGTGGTAGGTGATGATGAGGTCCGCGCCGGCACGTTTGATGCCGGTGAGCGTCTCCAGCATGACGCGCTCGTAGTCAATCCAGCCGTTCTGCCCGGCGGCCTTGAGCATCGCGTACTCGCCGGAGACGTTGTAGGCGGCCAGCGGCAGGTCGAAGCGCTCGCGCACCGCGCGGATGACGTCCAGGTAGGCCAGCGCGGGCTTCACCATGATCATGTCGGCGCCCTCCTCCACGTCCAGCGCGACCTCTCGCAGGGCCTCGCGCACGTTGCCCGGGTCCATCTGGTAGCCCTTGCGGTCGCCGGACCTGGGCGCGCTCTGGGCTGCCTCGCGGAAGGGGCCGTAGTAGCCGGAGGCGTACTTGGCCGCGTAGGAGAGGATGGGGATGTCCGTCAGGCGGACCTCGTCCAGGGCGCGGCGGATGGCGCCCACCCGGCCGTCCATCATGTCCGAGGGCGCGATGATGTCCGCGCCGGCCTGGGCGCAGGTGACGGCCATCTGCGCGAGCAACGGCAGCGTGGCGTCGTTGACGACGTGGCCGCCCTCCAGCACGCCGCAGTGGCCGTGGTCGGTGAACTCGCACAGGCACACGTCGGCGATGACCTGGAGGTCGGGCTCGGCGGCTTTGATTTCACGGATGGCGCGCTGGACGATGCCGTCGCGCGCGTAGGCCTGGGAGCCCTGGGCATCCTTGTGGTCGGGGATGCCGAAGAGGATGACGGAGGGCACGCCCAGCGACTTCGCGTGGCGGGCCTCGGCGACGGCGTGCTCCAGCGACAGGTTGAAGATGCCCGGCATGGAAGCGATGGGACGGCGCACGTCCCGGCCTTCCACGACGAAGAGGGGGTAGATGAAGTCCCCCGGGTCCAGGCGCGTCTCGCGGACCATCTCACGCAGGACGGGCGAACGGCGCAGGCGGCGGGGGCGATGGACGGGATGGGCCATGGTGGACGCCGATATAAACCGGCGACGCCCGGCCTTCATCGTTTCCGTGTGGCCGCCCGGCCGCTCACCCTGCGGCGAACCGCCAGCTGTGCTGATGGCGCAGGTGCTCCCGGGCGTGGCGCTGGGCCCGCACCTCCGCGATGTCCGCCTCGTGCAGCGCCCTCGCGTAGCGCACCCGCGCCGCCTCGGTCCCCGCGACCAGGTCCTGCTCGGCGGCCGCCAGCTCCCGACGGGCTTCCTCACGCTGCTGCTCGACGCGCTCTCCGTACGTCATCATTTCTCCCGGCTTGGGGTGTGGCGGCGGGGGACTGCATGCGACGGACCACCCGCGTCCGCACCGCAAGAGGGCGAAACAACGGGGTATCGCGGCGCGGCAGGGACAGCAGGCGTGCGAAACACATTTCCCAGGGCCGCGAAAAGGCCGTCGCGGGAATGCTCGATGTGCGACCGCTCGGTCGCCCTTCCCGACCGTCCGCCCGGAAGCAATCGCTGTCCACCCCGCTCGTCTACAGTGGCAACCGTGACAGCCAGCACACCCGCCATCGAAGTGACGAACCTGCGCAAGACGTACAACCGCGCCTTCCGGAAGACGGGGACCCTCGCCCTCCGGGGCATGAACCTGTCGGTTCCCCAAGGAAGTGCCTTCGGGCTCATCGGCCCCAACGGCGCCGGCAAGACGACTTTCATCAAGAGCATCCTCGGCATCGTCCAGCCGACGGAGGGCACCGTGCGCGTCCTGGGCGGCTCCCCCGAGGACGCCCGCATCCGCGCGCGCATCGGCTACCTGCCCGAGCGCCTCCACCTGCCGGGCTCGTGGACGCCCACCGCGTTCCTCGCCACGGTGGGCCGGCTCAAGGGCCTGCCACCCGACGCCGCCGGACACCTGAGCCTGCTGGAGCGCGTGGGCCTCGCGGATGCCGTGGGCCGGAAGATTGGTGGGTACTCCAAGGGGATGCGGCAGCGGCTGGGGCTGGCGGCGGCGCTCGTCGGGAAGCCGGACCTGCTGGTGCTGGACGAGCCCACGGACGGAATCGACCCGATGGGCCGCATGGAGGTCCGTCGCATCCTCCAGGAGGAGGTGCGGCGGGGCACGACGCTCTTCTTGAACTCGCACCTGTTGGCGGAGACGGAGCGGGTGTGTGATCGGGTGGCCATCCTCGCCGACGGGCAGGTGGTGCGCGAGGGCCGGCTGGAGGACCTGGTGCGCGGCGAGTCCCGGTGGGTGGCGCGCTTCGCGGCGGGGGTGAGCGTGGAGGCGCTGGGGAGCGCGGGCTTCGTGCCAGGCCGTGCGGACGGCGTGTTCCACGTCGAGGCGCCGGACGCGACGGCGCTCAACGCGGCGTTGGATCGGGCGCGAGCGGCGGGGGCGTTGCTGGTGGAGCTGCGGCGCGACGGGATGGATCTGGAGGCGGTGTTGCTGGGGACGGTGAGCGCCCAGGCGATGCGGGCGGCGGAGGTGGCGGCATGAGTCCGGTGCTCGGTATCGCGGGGTACGTGTTGAGGGAAGCGGCGTCCCGCAAGTTCATCATGGCCTTCATGATCGGCCTCACCCTGGTGCTGGCGGTGGTGGCGCTGGGCATGCGCATCGACGTCATCGACGGCGCGCTCGCGGCCTCGCGCCTGTTCGGCCAGGAGGTCCGCGCGACCATCCAGTCCGTCGACGTGGCGCTGCGGCCCGTGTACCAGGCGGCGGCGTTCATCGTGTTCTACGGCGGCATCCTGTTCGGAATCGTCTCGTGCTCGGACTTCGCGCCGTCGTTGATGTCGCCGGGGCGAATCGAACACCTGCTCGCGCTGCCCATTCAGCGCTGGCACCTGCTGGCGGGGACGTTCCTCGGGGTGATGACGCTGGCCCTGGGCGGGACGCTCTACGGCACCACGGGGCTGGTGCTCATCTTCGGCGTGAAGACGGGGTACTGGACGGTGGGCCCGCTGGTGGCGGGGCTGATGGCCTGCGTGGGGTTCGCCGCGGTGTACGCGGTGATGCTGACCACGGCGACGCTGGTGCGCAGCGCGGCGCTGTGCGCGGCGGCGGGCTTCGCGGTGCTCGTGGGCGGTATCATCGCCGGGCACCGGCAGGATATCGCGAAGGCCTTCGAGGAGGGCGTCAGCCGGAGCCTGTTCGAAGCGGTGACGCTGGTGCTGCCGCGCCTGTCGGCGCTGGCGGAGGCCGCGGGAGACATCGCCGCGTCCCTGCCCCTGGAAGTGCGCTCGCTGGGGACACTGCTCGTGGGTGTGTTCGTGTTCGGGCTGGGAGCGCTCGTGGTGGGGTTCTGGCGGTTCGAGGGAAAGGATTACTGACATGGAGAAGCGCCAGAAGCGGCGGGTGTGGTTGGTGATGGCGGCGCTGCTGTTCGTCGCGGCGGCCGTGCTGATGTTCGCGGGTCAGGGAGAGGAGGCCGCGCCTCCGCCGCTCGAAGTGGACTTCCCGCGACGGATGCGCTCGACGGACCGCGAGCGCGCGGAGCGCCGCAGGACGCAGGTGCTCCCGGCGCCCGAGTCGGCGGACTCCGGCACGGTGGCCGAGCGGCCTCGCCCCAGAGACCCGCTCCTCGCCGCCCTGCCTCGCGGTGAGGGCAAGACGGCGATCATCATCGAGGCGAACGCGCTGAGGCACTCGCCCATCGGCGGGCTGCTGATGGACTGCCTGATGCGGGACGGAGGCAAGCAGCTGGCGAAGTTCCGCGAGAAGAGCGGCGTGGATCCCCTCCAGGACCTGGACCGGCTGGTCATCACGGACGACGGGATGATGCTGTCGGGCAACTTCGAGAACGCGCGGTTCAAGGAGCTGCTGGGCGAGCGCGTGTCCGCGGACTACGGCCAGGGCGCCCGGGTGTACGAAGCGGGTGAGAACAGCGTGACGCGCCCGGATGGCACCACCGTGAAGCGGCGGGACAGCTCGGCGATAGCGACGTGGAACAACCAGTTGCTCGTGGTGGGCAAGTCGCCGGACGAGGTGAAGGCCGCCATCGACCGCGTGGAGGGACGCGGTCCGGACGAGCCCCCGGCCATCTCCGAGAGCAGCACGTATGGCGAGATGTATGGCGTGCTGTCGGTGGAGATGATCTCCCGACTGCTCCCCCCGGAGCAGGCCGCGCTGGCCCAGCGGCTGCGCGACGTGGCGAAGAACGTGGAGCTGCACATGGACGCCAGCTCGGACGTGGCGCTGGTGGCGGAGGTGCGCGGCCCCAGCGCCGACGACGTGACGGACCTGGGCAAGTCCCTGGGCGCCGCGCTGTCGCTCGCGCGAATCAAGGCCCAGGCCGGCGAGGACAAGGACCTGGCCAAGCTGCTCGACTTCGCCAAGGTGAAGCCCGACGGTGACTCCTTCACGCTGGAGATGGCCGTTCCCCTGGAAGTCATCCGGGAGCGCCTGGCCATCTGCCGCGAGGATCGACAGGACACCGAGGACGCCCTCCCCTCCGAGGAAGCACCCGAGGAGCCAGGGGTCGAGCAGGCCCCGGTGCCCGTGCGGTAGCCGGACGTCGTCCAGCGGCGAGCCCCCTTCGGCCCCGGAGCCACCGAGCGGATGCCCTCCGAGCGAACGAGGGGGCGCGTACTGTGGCCAAGGCGCGGCGATCTCTGCGAGACTTCGCCGCGCCCGGCCTGCCTCACTTCTCGAGGCAGCCCAGTCCGACGAGAGAACGGCTTGATGATTTCGCGTGTGTCGAGGGTGGCCCCGCTGCTGTTCGGCTCGGGGCTGTGCGCCCTTGTCTACCAGACGGTGTGGCTGCGAGAGTTTCGTCTCATCTTCGGCGCCAGCACGGCGGCGTCGGCGGCCGTCCTGGCCATCTTCATGGCGGGCCTGGGCCTGGGTGGTGTCCTCCTGGGCGCCCGCGCGGACCGGCAGCCGCGTCCCCTGAACTTCTACGCCAACCTGGAGCTGCTCATCGCCGCCACCGCGGCCCTGAGCCCCTTCCTCGTCGAGCTGGCGCGCGCCGTGTACATCGGCGTCGGTGGCACCACCATCCTCGGCTTCGCCGGTGGCACGGTGGTCCGGCTGATCCTCTCCGCGCTCGTGCTCGCGGTGCCCACGGTGCTGATGGGCGGCACCCTGCCCGCCGCCGCGCGCGCGGTGCAGTCGGATGACGACCCGGCCCGCCGCCACCTCGCCGTCCTCTATGGGGTGAACACGCTCGGCGCCGTCACGGGCGCCACGCTCTCCACCTTCTTCCTGCTGGAGGTCTACGGCAACCGCACCACCCTGTGGATCGCCTGTCTCCTCAACGCCGCCGTCGCCATCACCGCGCGCAGCGTGAGCCGGTCGATGGAGCCCGCCGAGGGCTCGCCGCAGCCGAAGCTGGAGACCCCGTCGACGGAGGTCGCCGCCCCCGTGGCCGCCAGCCCCGCCGCGCCGCTCTCGGTGCCCCTCTCCGCCGCGCGCCACTCGCCCAGGTTCGCGCTCGTGGCCGCGATGCTGGTGGGCTTCGCGTTCCTGCTGATGGAGTTGGTGTGGTACCGCATGCTCGGCCCGATTCTCGGCGGGACGACGTTCACCTTCGGCCTCATCCTCGCGATGGCGCTGCTGGGCATCGGCCTGGGCGGCGCGGCCTACTCCATCGTCTTCCGTCACCGTCCCGCCACGCTGTCCGGGTTCGCCCTCACCTGCGCGGCGGAGGCGCTGTTCATCGCCCTGCCCTTCGCGCTGGGAGATCGGCTGGCCGTCGTCGCGGCGCTGCTGCGCCCGCTGGGCGGCATCGGCTTCGCAGGGATGATGATGGGCTGGGCGCTGGTGGCGGCGGTGGTCATCCTGCCCGCCGCGTTCATCTCCGGCATCCAGTTCCCGCTGCTCCTGGCGCTCGTCGGCAAGGGGAGCCACGACGTCGGCAAGCAGGTGGGCCAGGTCTACGCCTGGAACACGGTGGGCTCCATCGTGGGCTCGCTCGCGGGTGGCTTCGGCGTGATTCCCCTCCTGACGGCGCCGGTGACGTGGCAGCTCGTCGCCGGCATCCTCGCCGTGCTGGGCCTCGCCTCGGTCGCGCTCTCGTTTCGCGTCGAGCGACTCCGGGCCGCCATGTGGGTGCCCGTCTCCGTGGCCGCGCTCGCGCTGCTGATGCTGTCCGCCCAGGGTCCTTCGGCGGCGTGGCGACACGGCAGCGTCGGCGCGGGTCGCTCCGGCCTGAGCAACCCGACCATCAATCACATTGACGCGTGGATGCGCACCAAGGCCCGCGGCATCGTCTGGGAGAAGGACGGCGTCGAGAGCAGCGTCGCGCTCAGCTCCAGCAACGGCCTGTCCTTCATCGTCAATGGCAAGGTGGACGGAAACACCATTGGCGACGCCCCCACCCAGGTGATGAGCGGATTGCTCGGCGCCCTGCTGCACACGGACGCGAAGAACTCGCTCGTCATCGGCCTGGGCACGGGCAGCACGGCGGGCTGGCTGGGCGCCATTCCCCACATGGAGCGGGTGGACGCGGTGGAGATTGAACCCGCCATCCTCGAGGTCGCCCGGCGCTGCCACGCGGTCAACGCGAACGTGATGGACAACCCGAAGGTCCACCACTTCATCGCCGACGCGCGCGAGGTGCTGCTCACCACGCGGCAGCGCTACGACATCATCTTCTCGGAGCCCTCCAACCCCTATCGCGCGGGCATCTCCAGCCTCTTCACCCGGGACTTCTATCAGGCGGTGAAGGAGCGCCTCGCCGAGGGCGGCATCTTCGTGCAGTGGCTCCAGGCCTACGAGGTGGACGCGCTCACGGTGCAGAGCGCCTATGCGACGCTGGCCTCGGAGTTCGAGGCCGTGGAGACGTGGCAGGTGCACTCCGGCGACCTGCTCCTCGTGGCGACCCGCAAGCCGCTGGTGCACGACATCGCGCGGATGCGTGCCCGCATCGCCGAGGAGCCCTATCGCACCGCGCTGCGCGCCACCTGGCGCACGGACGAGGTCGAAGGCGTGCTCGCGCGCTTCGTGGCCACTCCGGCCTTCACCGCGCGCGTGGCGGAGGAGAGCCAGTCCCTCATCAACACGGACGACGTGTCGTTCATGGAGTTCGCCTTCGCGCGCAGCCTGGGGCGGGAGGCGGGCTTCTCGATGAGCTCCATCTGGACGACGACGCAGAATCTGGGAACGGGTCGCCCCCAGGTCGCCGGCGAGGTGGACTGGGACCGCGTGGCGCAGCACCGCGCATGGAACGGCACCCCGCTCTCCCGCGCCGAGTCCAGCAGTGCCCCCGTGAAGAACCTTGCGCCCTTCATCGACGCGTACATCCGAGGCCAGCTTCCCGTCGCACGCGCGCGTTGGCAGCAGGCGCGCTGGGAGCCACGAGGCCCTCGCGAACAGTTGGCCATTGCCTGGGTCCTCGCCAACTCGGGTGACGAAGAGGCACTGAAGTACACCGGCCCCATGAGGACGACCTTGCCCGTGGAGGCGGACCTTTTGGAGGGACTGCTGCGCGTTCGTCAAAAACGGTTGGAAGAGGCCACCGCCCTGTTCGAGCGCGGCTTCATCGCCCTGCGAGACAATCCTTGGTCGGCGCAGGAGATCACGTCCGCCATCCTTCCGCAGCTCGTCCCCATCGCTCGCTCCGACAAGGCGCTGGGCAAGCGGTTCATCAATCTCCTCGCCAGGCCCTTCGCGGCGGAGTCCCTGACGGTGGCCCGCGAGGAGACCCGCCTGGACCTGGCGCAGGTGGTGGACTGGATGGGCCTGTGCGTCGAGGTGCTCGCGCCCATCGAGCCGGTGACGGTCTGGGACAGCCGGCAGTTGAATGACCGGCGTCGCTGCTACGAGCACCACGGTCACCCGCTGGCGGCGGTGGCCGCGGCGGACCTGGAGCGGCTGCTCGCCCAGGCCCCCACGGTGTTCATGCTCGACACCGTTCAGCTTCCGGGGGCCGCGGCTCCCGCGGAGCCCGCGCCGTCCACGACGCCCGCCCCTCCGCAGGCGGGCGAGTCCGCCCCGTGAGCCCACGGGCCTGAGTCACCCCGCGCCGGGAACGCGTCCAGGAAGGTCCTCCTGGGCGCGCTGTCGGCGCGGTGGGCTGTCACTGCGCTTCGGTGTCGAGGAACAAGAGGCCGGCGGGAGGCAGCGGGTCCACGCGCAGCGTCCCCGAGGGCAAGGTGGCCTGCGCCTCCATCACCGCGCGGATCTCCCAGACGGGAGGCGGATTGAGCGCGAAGCCCACCTGGAACGTCCCCGACTCCACCCCCTTCACCAGCGACTCCATCCCCTGCACCGGGAAGACGTGGGGATGCCCCGCCGCCTCGGGGTCCTGGATGCCCAGCACCGTCCGCAGCACCAGCGCGTTGAGCAGCGCCAGGTCCAGGCTGCGCAGCGTCGGGTTGCGAGGCGCGCCCTTCAAGTGGGCCAGGTCCAACCCCTGACGGAACCGGAGGATGCGCCCCCGTCCCCCGGGCAGCACCAGCAGCACGGCGTGGTGGCCGGAGATCAGCGTCGCCAGTCGCTCGCGCGCGGCCACCATTCCCCGGGGCGTATCGAGCGGCTCATCCAGCTCGTACACGCGCGCGTACGCCGTCACGAGGGTGAGGAACGTCTCTTCCTTGAAGGTCGCCACGCCCTTGAGCGCGCGGTGGATGGGCAGCAGCTCCAGGCCTGGATCCGACAAGGGCACCACGGCGGCCAGCGTCGGCCCGTTCTCGGACAGCGCGGTGAGCGGGCGCATGGGCGCCTCGTCCAGCACGGCCTGGATGCGCTTGGACACCGGGGACGGTTCGATGCGGCGCAGCGCGAGCATCCGGCCGTCGTAGTCACCCTCCCAGACGAGGCTGGAGCGCTCGGCCGCCTCGGCGAGCAGCCCCCGGAACACGCCATGGTCATCCGCGGTGAGGGTGACGGCGGGCTCGGCCTCCCAGGAGCGGGGGCGATACGGGTCATGCTCCAGCGGAGTCCCCGCGTCCTGGCGCAGCGCGCACAGCAGGTAGCGCACCGGGGGGCCGCCCAGCTTGCCCGCCTGGCTGTGGACCTCCACCAGGTACAGCGCGGGCCGAGCGTCCCTCAGCAGGACGCCGGATTCGCGCTGACGGCGCAGCTCCGCTGATGGGTTGGCGGCCTCCAGGAGGGGCCGGACGTGGGAAGGCTGGGGCACCGCGTTGCCGCGCGGCACGTAGCCGCTGGGCTCGAGGGTCCGAGCCAGCGGGGTCAGCAGGGCCGTGAAAGGATGGACGCGTGCCATGTCGACAGAAGGTGATGTCTGCCCTCCCGCGTTGCCACGGCACCCGCTCGCCCGCCTGGGGGCCCGTCTACCACCAGACGTTGCGGTACGGCCGGTCCTTCGCGGACTTCAAGGCCGAGCGGTCCACGCTCTCCTCCCACAGCAAGCTCACCGTGGTGATGGCGCCAGCCGAGCCGAGGAAGGACAGCACATACGGCGTGGACTGGTCGAACCCGCCCAGCACCAGGCCGGAGATGAGGAGCACCGCACCGCCCACGCCCGCGCCGAAGAGGTCCGCCCGGATGATCTGCGACGGCGTCGGGTCATACCGCATGGTGGCCAACGCCAGCGCGCCCGCGCCGATGCCGGGCGCCAGGAGCAGCGCGTCCCGCCACGTCTTCGAGGAGATGTCCGTGCCGGAGAAGTGGATGACGGCCATCAGCAGCGCCGCATAGGCCGCGCCCCAGCCCGCGCCGGAGGCCATCAGCAGGCCGTCGTTCAGCGGCAGCTGTCCACCGCCGAGCCCCGCGGTGAGCCACGCGCCCAGCTCCGCCCCGAGGAACGCGGACCAGGTCAGCACACCCGCGTCCTGGGTGAAGAGGTCCATGAAGCCGGCCATGAACATGCCGCCCACCACGGAGTTGCCCATGCCAAAAGTCGACATCGGCCGGTCCACCCAATTGTTGAACTGCCACCACGCCGAGGCACCGAAGCCCAGGCCCGCGCCAATCAGCGTGCCGGCCAGCATCGCCTCGCGCGAGCTCTGGTCGAAGCTGAAGTCATTGGCGAACGCCTGCGTGAAGAAGCCACCCAGCGCGCCGAGCGTGGTGTGGTGGGCGATGAACTTGAAGCTGCCCGGCCCGGACAGGAAGGGCCCCAGGCGCTGGCGGCCGTCCAGCACGGCGCCACTGTCCACGTAGTCGGGCTGAAGGGACGCTGTCGACGCCGGCTCCAGGGAGGGGCGCAGGCCGTCCTGCGTCACCGGCGCCAGGGGCGAGGTGCGCGACGAGTCCGGCTCCGCGGCCAGCGGCGCGTCCCGCGTGGAAACATTGCCCTCAACGGGCGGCGCGGCCTGCTCTTGCTGCGCGGAGATGGGCTGTCCGTAGCCGGGCTGTCCCTGGGAGTCCCCGGGCTGTTGATCCTGATACGAAGGAGACGCTGGCTGCGAGGGCGCGGCCTCCTGCGCGGGGGATGAGGGCTGCGCCTGGGACGGCTCGCCGTACGGGTACGAGGAGCCCGTCTGCGCACGCGCGGCCTCGGGAGAAGCGAGCACGAGCGCGAGGACGGCGGGGAGGCAGATCCAGTTTCTCAGAGGTGACACGCAAGCAACTCCTTGGGTCCGTCCGCCACAAGACCACAACCCACGCCGCCGTGGTGTTTTTTGCATGCCCCCGGGCCCACTCGCCACGACGGAAGCGTCCTGGGAGTGACGAAGCGTCACGAGCACGGCATTCCTCCGCACGTGCTTGAATTCTCGTGCGACGCGGAAAGCACTCAGGCATCCCTGCGCATCATGCCCAACGGGTTTTCGTGGTCCGAGCTCGACGTCGACTCCGCGCGCATCCACGTCATCAAGGACGTCCCCCTCCCTGACTCCGGTCGCGACTTCGTCTTGTACTGGTGCATGGTGAACCATCGGGCCGAGGAGAACCACGCGCTCGACACGGCCATCGCCCTGGGCAACCACCTGAACCTGCCCGTCGTCGTGTATCACGCGCTGCGGCCGGACTATCCCCACGCCTCGGACCGGCTCCACGCGTGGGCGCTGGAGGGCATGGCGGACCTGACGTCGGCCTTCGCGTCGCGCGGGATGCCCTACTGGTTGGAGCTGCCGCGCGACAAGCGAGAGCACGCACCTCGACTGGCGGAGCTGGGCAAGCGCGCCGCCGCCGTGGTGGCGGACTACTTCCCCACGTACATCATCCCCGGGCACCTGCGCGGCGCGGCCAAGGCGCTCCACGTACCGCTGTTCGCGGTGGATGCGTCCTGCGTGGTGCCCATGCAGCGCATCCCCACCCTCCAGGCCGGCGCTTACACCCTGCGTCCGAAGCTCCAGAAGCTGTGGCCGGAGTACCTGGGCCGCATCCTGCGCTCGCGCCCCATCAAGGCCGCCGCGGCCGGACGCAAGCTGTCACCGGACTTCGACCTGGCCGACGCGCGTGAGGCCCGGCAGTCCCTGGCGAGCTTCCGCATCGACCACGCGGTGACACCGCTCGCGGAGCGCGGAGGTCGCAAGGCGGGCCTCAAGGCGCTCGAGGCCTTCCTGCACGAGAAGCTGGAGGGCTACGAGGACGGGCGCAATGACCCGGGCCGCTCGCACCAGTCCGGCCTTTCCCCCTTCTTCCACTGGGGCAACCTCTTCCCGGGCGAGGCGGCCCGCGCCGTCATCCGCGCGCGCGGCACCGACGACCCGAACGTGCGCAACTTCCTGGAGGAGCTGCTGGTACGGCGCGAGCTGGGCTTCAACTTCTGCTTCCACACCCCGGAGGCGAAGCAGCTCTCCGTGGAGTCGCTGCCCGGCTGGGCGCGCGAGACACTGTCCACGCATCAGAAGGACGCGCGCGAGCACCTGTACTCACTGGAGCAACTGGAGCACGCGCGCACCGGGGACGGCCTGTGGAACGCGGCCCAGCGCGAGCTGATGGAGCGGGGCCGCATCCACAACTACCTGCGCATGCTGTGGGGCAAGAAGCTATTGGAGTGGAGCCGCACGCCGGACGAGGGCCTGCAGCGCATCTCCCAGCTCAACGACAAGTACGCGGTGGACGGAAGAGATCCCGCGAGCGTGGCCAACTTCATGTGGGTCCTGGGGCTGCATGACAGGCCCTTCCAGGAGCGCAAGGTGCTGGGGAAGGTGCGGCCCATGAGCTCGCCGCGCACCGCGGAGAAGTACGACCTGGCGCCGTACATGGCGCGCTGGGGACGCCCTGGAGACCCGCCGGTGAAGCTCAAGCGCCCGCGGAGAGTGCCAGCGCCGTGAGCAAGGCTGTTGACATCCGCGCCTCCAAAAGTGACACGGCGGTTCCCTTCTCGTCCCACCGCCACTAAACGCAAGGGTGGGACAACGACGCCAGGAGCCGTGCCATGGGCATGATGAAGTTCGATATTCCCCACTCCCTTCCGAAGGACGAGGTGAAGAAGCGCGTAGAGCAGCTTCTTCAGTACTGGGGAAGCAAGTACGGAGTGAAGGCGGACTGGCAGGGCGAGGGCGCCAAGATCATCGGCAAGGTGATGGGCATCCAGTTGGACGCGTCCTTCAAGATCACCGACAAGGCCGTCGAGGGCGAGGGCACGGACCCCGGCATGCTGCTGCGCGGCCAGGCCAAGTCCTACCTCCAGAAGAAGTTCGGCTCCGTGCTGGACCCGAGCAAGTCGCTGGACCAGGTGAAGAGCACCCTGGATTAAGGGCGCCGGCCGTCAGTGCGGAGGCTGTTCTTCCAGCGCGGCGAGGGCGTAGCGCGCCGCGCGGGAGATGGCCTCCGCCGAGTCCGGCATCTCCGGGTAGTGCCCCGCCAGCGTGCGCTGCGGGAAGCGGAGCTGGGCAATCGCGTTGCGGTAGCTGCGACGCGCGGCCTCGGAGTCGTGACTGCGCTCCTGCACCTGGGCCATCAGGTAGTGGCCGATGGCCAGCGTGGGCTCCAGGAACAGCGCCTTGCCCAGCTCGGAGCGCGCCTCCTTCAGCTCCCCGGCCTGCAGCGCCGCCACGCCGCCGAACACGCGGGCCTCCACGCACAGCGGCTCGCGCTGGATGGCCTGGGCGAAGGCCTCTCGCGCCTCGGGGATGCGCCCGGTGAGAGAGAAGAGGTTGCCCAGCGTCAACAGCGCGTCCAAGTCACTCGGCTCGTCCACCAGCAGCCGCTGCACGCCGGAGATGGCGGCGGGGAAATCCCCCAGCGTCATCTTCCTCACGGCCATGGCCAGCCGCTCCGCGGGAGGCAGCAGCTTGGGCCACGCGGAGGGCACCGGCAGCTCTCCGGTGACGGTGCGCGCGGGCGCGGACACCGCCGGAATCTCCAACGTGGGCCGGGTGCGCGAGGCGTCCGAGGTGCCCACCGCGGGCAGCTCCACCGTGATGCGCGGGCGGCCCAGGTCGTTGATTCGCGTCGTCGAGGACGTCGACGCTCCGGGCACGGGCGAGGCGGCGGGCAGCGGTCCCACGGCGGGGAATGAGCCGGTGAGCGAACCGGGTCCCCGGGAGGAGAACGCGTCCGACGAGGCCCCGCGAGGACGGGCGCCGAAGGCCCCTTCCACGGGAGGGCGTGCGTACACGGCGGGAGAGAACGGCTCCGGCTCCGGAGCGCGCTGGGCCTGCTCGGCGGTGCCGGGGTACGGATGGATGCGCAGGGGCGGAGGGCGGTAGCCCTTGTCGCTCGGCGGGCGCCGGTACACGAAGGCGCCATCCACTTCGATCATCTCGAAGCGGTCATAGACCTTGAAGAGGCTCTCCGAGTACCCGAGGAAGAGCAGTCCGCCGGGCCGCAGCGCGCTGAGGAAGCGGTCCATCAGCCCGCGGATGGTGGGCAGGTCGAAGTAGATGATGACGTTGCGGCAGAGGATGAGGTCCAGCGAGTTCAGGGCCACCTTGTCGAAGACGGGCACGGCCAGGTTCTGCCCGTCGAAGCGGATGTACTCGCGCAGCGCGGGCAGCGCCTCGAAGCCCTCCTCGACGGGACGGAAGAACCGGGCCAGCCGCTCCTGCTGGATGCTGATGCTGCGGCGCAGGGAGAAGCGCCCCTGCCGGGCGGCCTCCACCGCGGCCAGGTTCAGGTCCGTGGCCCACAGGTCCACTTCGGAGGACAGCGCGCCCAGCTCCGCCAGCACCATGGCCACGCTGTAGGGCTCCTCACCCGTGGCGCAGCCGGCGGACCAGACGGACACCTTGCGCATCTCCCGTCGCGCGCGCGCCAGCAGGTCTGGCAGCACGCTCTTCTCCAGCGCGCGGAACTGCTTGCCGTCGCGGAAGAACTCCGTGTGCCCCACCGTCACCAGCGGCAAGAGCGAGCGCAGCTCCTCCTCGCCCCCGGCGCCCGCCAGGCGCTGGACGTAGCGCTCCGGCTCCTCCACGCCCAGCACGGGCATGCGGGTGGACAAGGCCAGCCGCAAGCTGTGGAACCCATCCGGGGTGATCTTCAGCCCCGCGCGCTCCAGGAGGAGCGCCGCGAGCTGCTGAAGCACTTTGTTGCTCACATTCAGCACGCTTCCACCCACTGCACCAACGTGGGGCCAATGCGCTCCAGCGGCAGCACTTCCTGCGCCGCCCCGAGCAGCACCGCCTCGCGAGGCATGCCCCATACCGCGGACGTCCCTTCATCCTGAGCGATGGTCCGCCCTCCCCGCTCCCGGATCTCCTTCATCCCCCGCGCACCATCGCGCCCCATTCCCGTCAGGATGACCCCGACGCACCTCGGGCCGAAGGCCTCCGCCGCCGAAGTGAGCAACATGTCACACGAGGGCCGGAACCCCCGAAGAGCGGGCCCTGAGTCCAGCTCCAGCCTGCCCTCGGGTCTCACCAACAGGTGACTGCCCGACGGTGCGATGTAGACCGTCCCCGGCACCATCACCATGCCGTGCTCCGCCTCCGTCACTCCCAGCGCCGTCTCCATCGTCAGCCAGTGCGCGAGGCCCTCTGTGAAACCCTCGCTGATGTGTTGGCAGTAGGCGATGGGCGCGGGAAAGTCTCGTGGAATCTTCCGCAGTACCTGTGCAACCGCCTTCGGACCGCCCAGGGACGCGGCGATGGCCACCAGGGGAAAGGGCGGCGGGGGCAGCTCCTCCTTGGGGCCCCGGGTGACGGAGCGCGTCTGGCGCACGGCCTTCACCTGGGCCAGCAGCACCAGCTTGCGCGCGACGTGGGCCCAGAAGTCGGCCCCGGGGACGGCCGGGCGCTCCACCACGTCCAGTGCGCCCAGGGCCATGGCCTGGAACGCGTCCTGGCCGGACAGCGCGCCGGGGTGCAGCGCCAGCACGGGCACGGGCCGGCCCACCATGACGTCGTCGATGGCCTCCAGGGCCTCGATGCCCGTCAGGTCCACCAGCACCACGTCCGGGAAGTGGCGCTGCACGGCGACGAGCGCGCCGGGGAAGTCGATTTCGGCGGGCCCCACCGGGACGAGCGACTCGCCGTCGAACAGGCCCCGGGCCGCGAGCGCGCGCAGCCCCTTGCCCACCATGAGCACCCTGAATGCCATCCCCGCCGCAGCCGTGCCGCCCAAAACGTGGCTCCTCAGGTCAGCCGGTCGATTGCCTGCGCGAGCACTTCCACGCCCAGCTCTCCCTTGACGAGATAGGCATCCGCGCCCGCGTCCAGGCCGCGCCGCTTGTCCTCGGGTGAGGCGAGCGACGACAGGATGATGACGGGGATGCGCGCCACGGCCGGCGTCGACTTCAGCCGCCGCGCGAGCGAGAAGCCGTCCATCTTCGGCATCTGCACGTCGGTGAGGATGAGGTCGTAGGTGTTGTTCTGCACCTTGACGTAGGCCTCCTCGCCGTCCTGGGCCTCCTCCACCATGTGGCCCAGCGCCTTGACGAGCGCGCCCTCCGTCGCACGTGCAATGGGGGAGTCGTCCACGAGCAGCACCCGGAGCCGCTTGGCCGCCGGCGCCTGGGTGACGGGCCGCGCCATGCGACGCACCTCCGTCATGATGTCGGGCACGTGCAGCAGCACGGCGATGCGGCCGTCCTCCAGCGCGGCGGTGCCGGCGATGAAGGGCGCGCCCTTGAGGAACTCTCCACCGCAGGGCTTCACGGCGACCTCGCGCTCGTCCACGAAGCCGTCCACCACGAGGGCCGCGTGGTCCTCGCCGTGACGGACGACGACGGCCGGCGGACGGTCGAAGCGGTTGCCACCGTTGAGGCCCAGCAGCGGCCCCAGCGCCACGAGCGCGGTGGGCTTGCCCCGGTGCCGCACGGCGAGGGTGCCGAAGATCTCCAGCCGGTCATCCGGCTTGACGCGCATCACCGCCTCGACGTCGGCGGCGGGCATGCCGTAGACGTCGTCGCCCAGGCGCACCAGCAGCACCTTCATCAACGCGAGCGACTGCGGCAGCCGCAGGGTGATGGTGGTGCCACGGCCGATGCGGCTGTTGACGCCCACTGAACCGCCGAGCGTCTCCACCTTGCGCTTCACCACGTCCATGCCGACGCCGCGGCCAGACAGCTCGCTGACCTGCTCGCGGGTGGAGAAGCCGGGACGGAAGATGAGCTCGATGGCCTCGCGCTCCGACAGCGCGGCGGCCTGCACCGCGTTGATGAGGCGCTTGTTGACGGCGACCTGGCGCAGGCGCTCCGGGTCGATGCCGCGCCCGTCGTCCTCCACCTCGATGTGGAGCATGTCGCCATCCACGCGGACGCGGATGCGGACGCGGCCGGTGAGCGGCTTGCCGAGCTGCTGGCGCGTGTCCGGCGACTCCAGGCCATGGTCCACCGCGTTGCGCAAGAGGTGCACCAGCGCGTCGCGCACGTCGGCCAGCATGGACCGGTCCACGCCGATGTCGGCGTTCTCGATGAGCAGGTCCACTTCCTTCGTCTGCGTGCGCGCCATGTCCCGCACCGCGCGCGGGAAGGCGTCGAACACCGTGGACAGCGGCACCAGCCGGGCCTCGGCCACGTGGTCCGCCATCTTCGACAGGTTGCCGTGCAGCGTGTTGATGCCGTCGTCGTTGCGCCGCACGAAGCGGAACGCATCGTCGCGCAGCATGTGGAGGTCGCTCTCCACGCGGTCCAACACCGTGCGCACCTCGTTGGGGATCTCCACCTGCTCGGCCAGCCGCAGGAAGCGGTCTCCCAGGCGGCTGAAGCGCTCGAACAGCGCCTCCGTCTCCGAGCTGCGCAGCCGACCCCGGGCGCTCTCCACCAGCAGGTCACCCGCGAGCAGGCCCAGCGAGTCCAGCACCTCCACGTTCACCCGAATCGTGCGGTCGGCGATGGCCGACTTCGCCGCGCTCGGAGCATCCTCCTCCCCACCACGGGCCGGAGGGTGCGCCACCGCCGGAGCCTCCACGGGCGCCGGCCGAGGAGCCGCCACGGGGGCGGCGGCCACGGGGGGCGGCGCGGCGACAACGGGCGCCGCCACCGCAGGAGGCGGCTTGGGCTTCGCGCCATGAATGACGGGCGCGGCCTGACCGGAGACATCCGCCATGGCGCGCACGATGTCCTCGCTCGCGGACGTGCCGGTGTTCGCACCGGACAGGTCCTCGATGAGGTCGGACAGGACGTCGCAGGCACGGAGCATGACGTCCGTGGCGATCTCCGTGGCCGTGCGTCCCTCGCGCTCGGCGCGCAGGACGTCCTCCGCCGCGTGCGCCAGCTGCCCGATGGCGGCGAGGCCCAGCATGCGGGCCTCTCCCTTCATCGTGTGCAGCTCGCGCGCGACGTCGTCCGCGGCCTGGTCCGCGGTCTCCTTCTCCAGGTCCAACACGCCCAGTTGGATCTTCTGGAGGCGGTCGGCTGTGACCTCCTGGAACTTCTTCAGGAGGGATTTCTTGAGTGCCTCGGTATCCATGGGCGGTGAGCGCTGCGCACCCTCCAATTCCCAAAAGAGCTAGTCGGCCTTGAAGCGCTTGATGAGCTCCGCCAGCCGCGCGGCCAGCTGAGTGAGCTCCGCCGCCGCCCCCGTCGCCTGCTTCGACGCCTGGGTCGTCTGACGCGTCACATCCTCGATCTCCGCCATGGACGCCACCACCTGCTCGGTGGCCGTGCGCTGCTGCTGGGTGGCGAGGTTGATGACGCGGGCCGCGTCGCTCGTCTCCTGCACGCCGGCGAGGATGCCTTCCACGGCCTGGGCCGCGACGGCGCCCAGCTTCTCACCGGACTCGGTGGCGGACTTGGACGCTTCGGCGGCGCCCGCGGCGGCCGCGGTGGCCTCGCGGATCTCCGTGATGAGGTTCTTGATCTCCTTGGTGGAGTCCAGGACGTTCTCCGCCAGCCGGCGCATCTCCGCCGCGACGATGGAGAAGCCCTTGCCCGCCTCACCCGCGCGGCTGCCTTCCAGCGCCGCGTTCAGCGCGAGCAGGTCGGAGCGGTCGGCGATCTCATCGATGACCTCCACCACCGTGCCGATGCGCTCCACGCGCTTGGACAGCTTCGCGATGGAGTCCGCCACGGCGACGCCGTCGCTGCGGATCTGCTGCATGGCCTGGATGAACTCGCCAATGGCGCCACGGCCCGCGCGCGCCGCGCCGAGCGTCTCTTCCGCCACGCGCGCCACGCTGCCGGCGTTCTCGGCGATCTGCGCGGAGGCGTGCTTCAGCTCCTCCATGGTGGCGGTCGTCTCGTGGATGGCCGCCGCCTGCTCCGTGGAGGACGTCTCGTGCTGGGTGGACGCCGCCAGCACCTGGTTGGCGGACGAGGACAGCCGCAGCGCCGCCTCGTTGATCTCCCGCACGAAGGTGCGCAGCGTTTCAATGACCTTGCCGAAGCCCTCCAGCAGGGGCCCGAGCTGGGGGTCCTCGGTGGTGGTGTTCCACCGGGACAGGTCGCCTTCGCGCACCAGGCTGATGAGCGCGTCGAGCGCCTGATCGATCTCCTGCGCCGCCACGTGCTTGCGGTGCTCGGAGCTGGCGTAGTTGTCCAGCACCTGGTTGAGCAGGTGGGCCAGCTCCTCGCCGCCCACGCCGACCAGTTCCTTGGGGATGCGGGCCTGGAGGTTGCCGGCCAGCACCGTCAGCAGGGTGTCGGTGAAGGCCTTGAGGGGCGCCGGCGGCGCGGCGGCACTCGCCTTGTTGGCGGGGGCCTTGCGCGCGGAGCGGGCCTTGGACGCGGGCTTCTCGTTGGGGGTGTCCAGGGACATTGAGGTCAGTGCCTTCCTTGAGAATCTTGGGTCCTGGCGGTCTCCACCAGGTCAATCAGCAAAACGGTGCGGGCTTCTTCCAGGCACACACCGACGGCATAAGGGGCCGCGCCCGCGGCGGGGGGCATGCGGCGAAGCTGCGTCACGGGGATGGGGCGCACGCCCCGGACGGTGTCCACCTTCAGGTGGCCCTCTCCCGCCGGGGTGTCGAACACGATCGCGCGGTGGCCTCGGGAGAGGCGCCCCAGCTCCGGCAGGGTGATGTCCTCCGGCAACGAGCGGTCGATGCGAAGCACCTGCGACGCGTCCGTGCCGAAAGTCCTACTGCCAATCTCGAAGAAGAGGATGTCCACCTCTTCGACCTTCTCCTCCACGACCACGTCGTCGTTCATCGAGCCACCGCCCGCTGCCGGGCCGTCTGCAGCAGCTTGTGGAAGTTGAGGAGGTTGATGCTGTCCTGGGTGGAGCTGCCCTGCACCACGCCCAGGAGGTGCTCGGCGGCGGAGTCTCCTCCGAGCGGCGGCGGGAGGATTTCGGAGACGGGGATGCGGCGCAGGCCCAGCACCGTGTCGGCGACGACGCCCGCGACGATGCTGCCCGTGACGCCGATGAACAGGCGCGTGCGGGGACCGATGCGCGCCTCTCCCTTCGAGAGGAAGCGCAGCAGGTCGACGACGGGGAGGACCTCACCGCGATGGCCGGTGACGCCCATGATGAAGGAAGGAGTCCTGGGCAAGGGGGTGAGCAGCCCGGCGCGGAACACCTCGAGGACGTTCTCGCTGGGCACCCCGAAGCGCAGGTCTCCCACCCGGAAGCAGAAGAACTCCTGCTCCGGCCGGGCCTGTGCGGCCACGGCACGGTCCGGAGCCATCCGGAGTGCTCGCTGCAGGGGAGTCGAGGTCGTGGTCAAGACGGCGGAGTATCCGGAGGGGACGAAAACCGGTCAAGAGGAGGTCGCATGGAGGCCGGCCGCTCGCCGTTTCGATGGTCCGCGCTGAACCAAAGGTGTAGGGTTGCACCCTGAATCCTTTGAGGAGGACGATGTCGCGCGTACTGGTCATTGATGACAGCCCGATGCTGGTGGAGCTCACCGTTCGGGCCCTCACCGCCGCTGGCTACCAGGCGAGCGGGGCCCAGGACCTGGCCAGCCTCGAGCGGAAGCTCACCGAGGGGCCGTTCGCGCTCATCCTCATGGACGTGAACATGCCGGAGATGTTCGGCGACGATGTCGTCGAATATCTGCGGGTTCAGAAGAAAGTCACCGCGAAGCTGGTCCTCTACTCCGATATCTCGGAAGCGGAGCTGGCCGGCAAGACGAAGGCGTCCGGCGCGGACGGCTACATCCTCAAGAGTGGTGGCCTGGAGGGCGTGCTGGGCGGAGTGATGGGACTCATCGGGGCTCCCGCCCTGGGTGTCCCCTCCGCCGTCCCCTCTCCCTCGGCCGCACCGGCGTCAGAATCACCCCAGGCCACCCCGGCGCCCGCCCCTGTCGCCTCGACGGGGCTCAAGGCAGCCCCCACCACCGCTGGCCGCAAGCCGCGCATCCTGATTGTCGACGACAGTGAGATGACCGCCCGCATCATCGAGGCGGACCTGGTGGGCAAGGGCTTCGAGGTCCATGTCGCGGACACCGCCGACAAGGCCACGAAGATCATCCTCAAGAAGCAGACGCGTCCGGACCTGGTGCTGCTGGACGTGCGGATGCCCAACGTGAACGGCGAGCAGTTCTGCCGCTTCATCAAGAGCAACAGCCTCTTCAAGGGCATCAAGGTGCTCTTGTGCTCCGGCGAGAACGTCGAGGAGCTCCAGCGCATCTGCCGCGAGGCGGGCGCCGACGGCTACATCCCCAAGGACGCCGTCATGGGGAACCTGGTCGCCAAGGAGCTGATGCCGCCTGGCGGCGAATAGGCGCCGCGAGGGCCTCCGGGCCCCAGCGCCTCGTATCGATACACGTCTCGGAGCACGCGCGGGCCGGCCCCCAAGTGGCCCGCCCCGCTGCTCGACGGGCCCCGAGGCTCACCGCCCCGCGGCGTTCTCCCGCTCTTCCAGCCCGCGCGCGAAGTTGCCGATGATGAGCCCCGGCCGCGCCGCCTTCATGCGCTGGAGCAGCTCGCGGATGCCCACCGGCTCTCCGCCCGCGCCCACGTCGCGCGCCGCATCCAGGTACTGGAGCGGGTCGATGGCCAGCGAGCGCGTCTGCACCTGATCCACCTGGTACTTCTTCACCAGCCGCTCCAGGGCCCGCACCTCGCCCTCGCGGTCCGTGACGCCGGGGAACAGGAGCAGGTTGAGCGCCAGGTACGCGCCGCGCTCACGCGCGAGCGCAATCGACGCCTCCACGTCCTCCCAGCCGTACTTCACCGGCTTGTAGTACGCCTCGTAGAGCCCCTTCGACGCGGCGTTGAGCGACACGCGCACCGCGTCCAGCCCCGCGTCGAGCAGGGCCTCCAGGCCCCGCGTGAGGCTCGCGTTGGTGTTGATGTTGATGGAGCCCTTGTCCGTGCGCGCGCGCATGTAGCGGATGGACTCGGCGATCTGCTTCCAGCGCGTGAGCGGCTCGCCCTCGCAGCCCTGACCAAAGCTCACCATGGTGCGGCCCTGCGCGTTCTCCAGGTGGAACAGGCCAATGGCGCCCATCTCCTCGGCGGTGGGCCCGTCATCCATCCGCTCGTGAGACGCGGGCGGCCCGCCCGCCGGCTGGTCGGAGATGCAGCCCACGCAGCGCGCGTTGCACATGACGGACGCGGGGATGGCCGCCTCGTCGCGGACATAGAAGGTGTTCTGCGACGTGAAGCACCGGTACAACATCGCGCACGTCTTGAGCTGCTTGAGCACGCGGTTGTCCGGGAAGCGCGCCAGGTGCTTGTCCACCAGCGCCTTCATGTCCGGCGTGGAGTAGCGCTCCGGGTCCCAATGCGAGCGGCGGTCCGTGTGGATGGCCCACGCCACCGGCCCGTCCTTCCCCCACGCCGCCGCCGTATAGGCCCACTGCGGCAGCACCGGCCCGTTGCCCTTCACCTCGCCCGGCAGGAACGTCCGCGTGTAGCCCGGCGGCAGCAGCGCGCCCACCGCGTTGGGGATGAACGTCTTGCCGCCGACTTTCATCTCCCGCACCAGCTCCAGCTCCCCTGTCCTGGGGTCCTGCCCCACCGGCAGCCTGCCCGGCAGGTGGACCAGCCGCCCGGCGGACGGCAGGGGGATGGGCTTGTCCTGCGGAGGAACGAGTTCCTCGCCGCTGCGCAGCGTGGCCAGCAGGTAGGGATGCTCCATCACCTTCCCCTTGGGGTCGGCGAACAGCAGCTTGGGCGCGGACGTCATGCGACGCTAACTACCACTGGCCCCCCTCCTCTTTCGACGTCGAAGCGCGATGAGACGCGTTGCATCCAACGCCGCGCGTCATTCCTCCGAGGTAACAAGGGCTCACCGGTGACATGTGTCCTGCTTGGGCGGACGCCTTGATTCCCTCAGGGGGCCTCGTTAGGGTCCGCGCGCTTTTTTCAGTCCCTTTTGGAGGCAGTCGTGATCGTCGGAGTTCCCAAAGAGATCAAAACCCGTGAGTACCGCGTCGGCATGGTGCCTGCGGGCGTGCGCGCGCTCACGAGCGCGGGCCACACGGTGTTGGTCGAAACGAACGCCGGCGTCGGCTCGGGCATCCCCGACTCGGAGTACCAGCGCGTCGGCGCGCAGCTCGTCGCCAGCGCGGACGAGGTGTGGAAGCGCGCGGAGATGATCGTCAAGGTCAAGGAGCCCATCGCGCCGGAGTACGAGCGCATCCAGCCCGGGCAGATCATCTACACCTACTTCCATCTGGCCGGCGTGGACCCGGAGCTGACGAAGACGCTGGTGAAGAAGAAGGCGGCGGCCGTCGCGTACGAGACGCTGCAGTTGGATGACGGCAGCCTGCCCCTGCTCAAGCCGATGAGCGAAGTGGCCGGGAAGATGGCCATCCAGGTGGGCGCGGCCTCGCTGGAGAAGGCCCACGGCGGCAAGGGCATCCTGCTGGGCGGCGTGCCCGGCGTGCGCCGCGGCCGCGTCACCGTCATCGGTGGTGGCGTCGTCGGCCTCTGCGCCGCCAAGGTGGCGGTGGGCATGGGCGCCGAGGTCACCATCCTCGACGTCAACCTGGAGCGCCTCACCTACCTGGACGACGTGTTCCTCGGCCGCGTCAGCGTGCTGGCCTCCGACACGGAGTCCATCGCCCAGTCCGTGCGCGAGGCGGACCTCGTCGTCGGCGCGGTGCTCATCCCCGGCGGCAAGGCCCCCAAGCTCGTCTCCGAGGCCCTCATCGCGGAGATGACCCCGGGCTCCGTCGTCGTCGACGTCGCGGTGGACCAGGGCGGCTGCATTGAAACGTGCAAGCCCACCACCCACGACAACCCCACGTTCGTCGTGCACGGCGTCGTCCACTACTGCGTCGCCAACATGCCCGGCGCCGTGCCCCAGACGTCCACGTACGCCCTCACCAACACCACCCGCCCCTACTCGCGGAAGATCGCCGACATGGGCCTGGTGGAGGCCGTGAAGTCCGACCGCGCCCTGGCCCGTGCGATGAACACCTACAACGGCCACGTCACCTACGAGGCCGTCGCCAAGGACCTGGGGTACGACTACCGCCCCATCCTGGACGCGCTCAGCGGCAAGTAGCTCGCAGAGCGGCCTGACAGCCGAGGACTCACCCGGAGGGGAGACGCGGATGGCGACATCCCGTCTCCCTTTCGTTATTGAAAGTGGGGAATAAAGTACCCCGTCGGGAGTCTGCCGTACCCGAAGCGACCGGACGGGCGGGTGTGACTGGGAAGCCGTTGTTGCGAGTTCTGTTCCCGTGCATACATTGAGGGGCAGGCGATAACTCATTCCCCAATTGTTTCGGGCCTTTGGAAGGCGGGACATGTTGGATTTCAGACAACCCAACCGGACGAAGCAGGAATTCGAGGAACTGGCGCTGGCCCACCTGGACCCGCTGTACTCGGCGGCCCTGCGCCTGACGAAGAACGAGCGAGATGCAGAGGACCTGGTGCAGGACACCTGCATGAGGGCCTACCGGTTCTTCGACAAGTTCGAGCGGGGCACCAACATCAAGGCCTGGCTCTTCAAGATCCTCACGAACACGTTCATCAACCGCTACCGGCGGAAGGTGAAGGAGCGCACGGTGGTGGAGGGCGTGGAGCGCGAGGCGGTCCACGAGCGCTTCGTCAGCCGGGACGCGACGGACTTCGCGGCCAACCCGGAGCAGTACTTCTTCGACAGGCTCCTGTCGGACGACGTGCTGCGCGCCATCGACTCGCTGCCCATCGACTTCCGACTGGTGGTCATCCTCGCGGACCTGCAGGAGTTCTCCTACAAGGAGATCGCCGAGATCCTCGAGTGCCCCGTCGGCACGGTGATGAGCCGCCTGTTCCGCGGGCGCAAGCTCTTGCAGAAGACGCTGCGCGAATACGCGGTGGGCCAGGGTGTCTTCCGACACGAAGGTGAGGGGACCGACACTCCGGCGAACCTCGAAGAGTATCGTCAAAGGAAGAAGACGGGGTAGAAACAGGTTCCTACCGCGCGCCCATGACCTGCCAGGAACTCGAACGGCTTCTGTACCCGTATCTCGACGGCGAATTTCAGCCGGAGGAGCGGGTCGACCTCGAATCCCACCTCGCCACATGCGCCGCTTGTCGGGGGCGCGTGGAGGACGAGCGGAACATGCAGTTGGCCCTTCGCAGGGCCGCACGTGACTCCGTGAGGCAGATGCGCGCGCCGGACTCCCTGCGCGCGGGAATCACCCGAGGGCTCCACCAGGAGCACCGCCGCGCGCAGTATGGCGTGTGGCTGCGCGCGGGCGCCGTCGCGCTCGTCGTCGTGACGGTGACGGGCGGCTGGTACACGTATCAAGCCGGAGAGCGGCAGCGGCGGGCGCGCGAGGAGATCATCAAGCGCCACTCGCGCGGGCTTCCGTTCGAAATCGCCTCGTCCGCGCCGGAGCAGCTGGAGACCTGGTTCAAGGGCAAGGTGGACGCGCGCGTCGCCCTGCCGCAGCTGCCCAAGGCCAAGCCCCTGGGTGGCCGCATCTCCATCCTCAACGGCCGCGAAGTCGCTTACATCAGCTACGAGACGCTCCCCGACGAAGGCGAGCCCTCGCGTCGGCTCGGCGTCTTCGTCCTCCCCGACGAGGACGGCGTCAGGCCGCAGGCGCTGCCCGCGGTGGAGGTGGACTCCGCGCAGGGCTTCAACATCGTCACCTGGCGGGACCACGAGATCGTCTACGAGATGGTCACCGACATGGACGAGCGAGACATCCTTCGCATGCTGGATGAGCGTGAGCACGGCACCACCGTGGCGAGCACGCCGCGCACGCTGGAGTCGGCTGACGGGAATTACTCGTATCAAACACTCCCGCGCCCTCAGCGCTCGCGCCCCGCTGTCTCCGCCGAGCCCGCGTCGTATCCCTGAGCACGAAACACGTCGTGCCTCGCATGCTGGCGAGGCCCTTCATGTAGCGCGCTGATCGCGGCTGCCCGGCTGCTTGGCGGGCGGATTTTCGTGCGGCCCGAACATTTGACGGTCCCTGACATGGCCGATAGCCTCGACGGCACTTCTCTCCTCGCGTGCCACCGTCACTCGTGGCGCCGCGCGCGCCGCACCCAGGTCGGGCCGTTCCTACATGTCCAAGAAAATCCTGATCGTCGAAAAGAGCGACACCGCCCTCGCCGCCACCCTGCGGCCCGTCCTTGAAGGACGAGGCTTCACGGTGGACGACACCGCCGACGGCAAGGGCAGCGTGGAGCAGATTCGCAGGGATCGCCCCGAACTCGTCGTGCTGGCGGTGGAGCTGTCCGCCGGGCAGAACGGCTACCTCATCTGCGGCAAGCTGAAGAAGGACGATGACCTCAAGAATGTCCCCATCGTCATCGTCGGCAACCCGGATGGCTTCGCGCAGCACCGCAAGCTGAAGGCGCACGCGGACGAGTACGTGGCGATGCCGGTGGACGCGCAGTTGCTGACGGAGCGCGTGGGCGCGCTGATCGGCTTCCCGGAGCAGCCCATCTCCGAGGACGTCGTGGACGAGAGCCTCACCCTGGACTCGCTCGGCGATGAGCCGATGACGGCGGACTTCGGCGAGGAGATCTCCGTGGACACGGGCGAGGAGGAGCCCGCGGTCGCTGGCGAGGAGCTGGACCTGGACGCGGCCTTCAACGACATGTCCTCGCCCGACCCGGAGGAGCCCGTCGCGCTCGTGGACGAGGAGCCCGTCGAGGCGCCGCCCGACGCCGTCGTCGAGGGCGTGGAGGAGGACTTCTCCACCCTGGACGCGCTCGGCTCGGACGCGGATGACGCCCTGGACGCGCTGGATGACTCGGAGAAGACGGTGGTGGGCTTCATGCCCGTGCCCGCCGCCACGCCTCCGCCCCCGCTGCGGGTCATCGAGCCGGCCAAGCCCGCCACCCCGCCGCCCGCGCGCACCCCGCCGCCCACGCCTTCGCGTCCCACCACCGCGCCGGTCGCCGCCACCCCGGCCGCGCCCGTCACCTCCGCCGCCGACGCCTCCGAGCTGCGCAACCTGCGCGCCAGGGTCGCCGAGCTGCAGGCGTCGCTCGAGGACTCGCGCGGCGTGGCCGCCCAGGCCGAGGACCGGGTCCGCGAGCTGGAGTCGGAGCTGGAAGGCAAGGCCACCGAGCTGGAGACCGCGCGCGCGTCCGTCGGGAAGAACGACAAGGACACCTTCGCCCTGCGCGACGCCGTCAACAAGCGCGACAAGGAGATCCTGCGCCTGAAGACGGAGCTGAACCAGAAGGACCAGGAGATCGTCGAGCTGAAGGACCAGCACCTGGAGCTGGAGCAGAAGTCCAGCACGGCCGAGTCGGAGATGGCCCGGCGCGACGCGCAGATCAAGACGCTCACCACGCGCGCGGACACGCTCGCCGCGGAGCGCAAGCGCGTGGACCAGCAGCTCGCCACCTCCAAGGAAGAGGCGCGCGGCGCCGCCGCCAGGCTGACCACCGTCCAGGAGGAGCTGGACCAGCAGGCCGCTCAGGTCGCCGGTCTCAACGCCGAGCTGGAGGAGCTGCGCAACCGCACCGGGCAGCTCGAGGCGGACCTGCAGGCCGCGAGCGAGGAGGCCGAGGGCCTGCGCGCCCAGGGTGACACGGCACAGCGCGAGGCGGAGGAGCTTCGTGGCCAGCTCGAGCAGACCCAGACGGAGCTGTCCGAGCAGGGCACCCGCGCGGCGGACGAGGCGGAGGAGCTGCGCAAGCGCATCTCCGAGCTGGAGGCCACCGCGGTCCGCAACGAGGAGCGCGTGACGAAGCTCTACGCGCGCATCAAGAACGACGAGAAGCTGCGCGAGAAGACGAAGAAGGCGCTCGTCATCGCCCAGCAGCTCCTGGAGGAGCCCGCCTCCGCCGTGGCCGACGCCGACGAAGCGGCGGCCTGAAGCACCTCCAACGCCCCGGGCCAGCGGTAGTCCGGCCCGGGCGTTGAGACCTCGGGGTCGAGCCTCCCCTCCGGAAGGCTCCCCTACCCCACGCCTACTTGTCGTCGGTCTTCTTGGGCGTGTTCTTCTTCTCCAGCATCTTCTTGGCGAACGCCTGCACGGCCGCGGGCACGTTCTTGTCGCGGCTCAGGTCCTTGATTTCGTTCTCCCGCAGCGCGTTGAGGAACTTCATGCTGACGGTGAGCGGCACCTTGGGGTTCTTCACCAGGGCCAGCTTCACCTTGACGTTCTTCGTCCACTCACGGTTGCCGTAGATGACGCGCAGGACGTCATCCATCATCGCGCGGTTGGCCGCGAAGGACAGCACCTCGCCGTCGGTGATGCGCGGGCTGCGGATGACGGCCACGGCCACCAGCTTGTTCGTCTCGCGGATGAGCGCCGTGCGGGCTTCCTTGTTGCCCAGCGTCGCCAGCTTGATCTTCTCCGCGATGGACATCTTCATCAGCCGCTGCGCCAGCGTCAGCCGCTTGCCCTCCTCCAGCGGCGCGGCGTTCTCGTCCGCCACCTCGCCGCCCATCTCCTGGAGGACCTGGGCCGCGGTGGGGCCCGGGTCCGGCGGCGCCTCGGCGGCCTCCGGTCCGAACAGGCGCACGCGCGCGACCTTCATCTGCGGCACGTCCGCCAGCACCAGGCCGCTGCGCACCGCGAAGTCACAGACGCTGTCGATGAGCGACACCGGCGCCAGCGCGTTGGAGCAGAGGTTGCGCAGGATGTCCTCGTAGCGCAGCAGGCGCAGCTGGTTCTGCCCGATGATCTCCGCCAGCTTCGGGCTGCACTCGCGGGCCACCACCGCGACGGAGTCGTCGGGCGTGTTGGAGTTGAGGACGAGCATCTCCGCGTAGGCGTCCTTCTCCTTCAGGAGGCCCAGGAAGAACCCCAGCACCTGGGGCTGCACCTCCTCGTCGCGCAGCGCGGAGCCGAGAATCCGGTCCGGCAGGCCCGCGGACGTCTTCGCCGCCGTCTCGCGCACGGCCGCGTCCGGGTCGAACGTCAGCATGTACAGCGCGCCCAGCATGTCCGACGGGCTGAGCGGCACCAGCGACTTGGCGGCCATCATCCGCAGCGGCACCGGCGCGGCCGGGTCCACGTGCTTGCGCAGGTTGGGCGGCAGGAACTCCGCGTTGAAGGGGCAGCCCGGGGGCGGCGCCGGAATGTTGTTGGGGGCGGCGGTGGTCATGTCGCGTGGTTCCTTCCGTAGATGATGCGCAGGCCCTCGAGCGTGAGGAACTCGTCCACTTCGTGGATGGCCTTGGATTCACTGGCCACCAGCGGGGCCAGGCCCCCGGTGGCGACGACCTTCACGGGCAGGCCCAGATCCGCCTGCATGCGCGCGCAGATGCCGTCCACCAGCCCGACGTAGCCGTACACGAGGCCCGACTGCATGGAGTGCACCGTGTTGCGACCGATGACGTGCGGCGGCCGGGCGAACTCCACGCGCGGCAGCTTGGAGGCGTTCTGGAACAGGGCCTCCATGGAGATGTTGATGCCGGGGCAGATGCAGCCGCCCAGGTACTCGCCCCGGGCGGACACCGCGTCGAACGTCGTCGCGGTGCCGAAGTCCACGACGATGACGGCGGAGCGGTGCTTCTCGTACGCGGCCACCGCGTTGACGATGCGGTCCGCGCCCACCTCGCGCGGGTTGTCGTAGAGGATGGGCATGCCCGTCTTCACGCCCGGCCCGACGAACATGGGCCGCATCCGGAAGTAGCGCTCGCTCATCTTCTCCATGCTGAACTGGAGCGGCGGCACCACGCTGGACACGGCCACCGCGTCGACCTTCACCGCGTCGATGCCGCTGTGGGAGAAGAGCTGGCGCACCAGGATGCCGTACTCGTCCGAGGTGCGCCGGGTGCTGGTCTCCACCCGCCAGTGGTCGAGCAGCTTCCGGCCGTCGAACACGCCGAGGACGGTGTTGGTGTTACCAACGTCGATGGCCAGGAGAATCACACCCCGTACTCTACCTCGAAGGTGCCTCGTCGCGGACCGACTTGCCCGGGCCTACTTCGAGCGCGGCGCCTGCCTGGGCCGGAGCTGCTCCACGTCACCCGCAAGCACGCGCTCCACCTGGCCGGACTCCGTGCGCACCAGCAGCGCCCCGGACGGGTCGATGTCCACCGCCAGCCCGCGCAGCTCGTTGCGGTCCGTACGAACCAGCACGTCCTGTCCCAGGGTGGAGGACAGCTCCTTCCAGCGGGTGCGCACCGCGTCGAAGCCCGTCTCCAGGTACAGGTCCAACCACTCCTCCAGTCGCGTCCAGAGCTGGGCGGCGAACTGGGCGCGGTGCACGCGCTCGCCCCGGGCCAGCGACACCGAGGTGGCCACCTCCCGCAGCTCCTCCGGGAAGTGCTCCGCCTGGCAGTTGAGGTTGACCCCCACCCCGACGATGACGAAGTGGACGCGCTCGGGCTCGGCCGACAGCTCCGTGAGGATGCCCGCCACCTTGCGCCCCTCAATCTGGACGTCGTTGGGCCACTTGATGGCGGCGTCGGTGCCGAACTCGCGCAGCGTCTCCGCCAGCGCCACGGCGGCCACCAGCGTCAGCTCCGGGGCCCGCTGGGGCGGCAGCTCCGGGCGGAGGATGGCGGAGAAGTACAGGTTGAGCCCTGGCGGGGAGACCCAGACCCGGCCCCGGCGCCCCTTGCCGGAGGTCTGCTGCTCGGCGACGACGACTTCGCCGTGCTCGGCGCCGTCCTGGGCCAGCCGGAAGGCCACCTCGTTGGTGGAGCCCAGCACCGCGTGGTGGTGGAGGGTGCGCCCCAGGTCATGCGTGTCCAGGAGCGGTGTCACCTCCAGCGAGGTGAGCCGGTCCGGCACCTCCACCAGCCGGTAGCCCCGGGCGGGGATGGCCTCGATGCGGTAGCCCTTGGTCCGCAGCGCCTCCACGCGTTTCCAGACGGCGGTGCGGGAAAGGCCCAGCTTGCCCGACAGGGCCTCGCCGGAGGTGTAGTCGTCACCACTCTCGGAGAGGAACCCCAGGATGAGTTCCTCTTGCGTCTGCTCAGTCGATTCCACGGGCACGGCGACACCTCGCACGAGGCGCAAGGGTACGGACCGGCGGACGGGCTTTCAACTCGCCCGTCCCATCACCTGCCCTACCCTGTTCACCGGCCTGGCAATCAGCCGGCGGGAGGGGTGCTCGCACCGGGGGGACGGCTGCCCTCCAGCTCGTACTTCGTCAGCTCCAGGCGCGTCTGGGGGATGCGCTGGTTGGCCGTCTCCAGCGCCGTCTCCAGGAGCACCATCCCCACCCCCGGGGCGAAGGTCATGGTGTTGATGAGCGTGGCCTGGGCATCCACCCGGTTGCGGCCCTCCACCTGGACACAGGACGGGAAGCTGCCCGCGGGCGTGTCACACGAGCCCCCCGCATGGACAATCTGGTAGCGCTCCGTGGACGACACGGACACCACGTTCGTCCACGCATGGCCCGTCTCCAGGGGCCCGCGCAGCAGGTAGCGCTTGGGGTCCCTCAGGCCATAGGCGTCCACGGCGAGCTGGCCGCCCTGGTTGTCGTGGAAGTAGCCCTCCTCCTGCTTGAGTATCTCGACGGTGACGAGCTTGTCGGAGCGACCGTTGACCCGGTACGTCCACCGGTTGCCCACCGCGAGCGGGTAGTAGTCCGAGACGCTGCCGGACGCGGCCTGCTTCTCAGGCTCCGCCTCCACGCGCTTGGAGCAGCCGCTGCCCAGAACCAGGGCGCCCAGAAGGACGGCGCCACCCACTGCGAACGAACGCGTCATCTCGATGTCAGTCCGCGTGGTCACGGCCACGCGCCTCCGCGGTGATGTGCTTGCGTGATGCGTAGAGCGTCTCCAGGGCCTGCTGCGCCGCGGCCTGCACGGCGGGCGCGTCATGCCCCTGGGCCACCGTATACAGGTACGCCTCCGCCTCGGGGCCACCAATCTCCCCCACGGCGAAGACCAGCTCCTGCACGAAGCCGTTGTCGCGCCCGCGCGCCAGGTCGATCAACGCGGGCACCGCGACGCGCGCCTTCATCTCCACCAGCGCGCCAATCGTCTTGCGCAGGATGTCCCCGTCGTTGGACTCCGTCAGCCGGTCGATGAGCAGCGGCGCGGCGGCGGGGTGCTGGCGCTCGGCCAGCGTGCGCAGGGCGAACTCACGGATGCGCGGGTCGTCGGCGTGGAGTTCCTGAACCAGCACCTCGTCGGTGCGCTCCAGCGCGGCGAGCTGCAGCGCGGCCGAGTCCGTCACCTGCCGCAGCACGGCCTCCAGCGCGGTGCGCATGGCGGCCTGTCGCCCGGCGGGAGTGTCTTCCAGCACGGGCGCCTCGCCCAGGCCGACGACTTCGTAGTGCTGGGGCAGCTCACCACCGAAGCGCTCCAGCACGAGGTTGGCGCCCACCTCGGCGAAGCTGCGCGGGTCCCCGTCCTTCAGCACCTCACGCGTGAACGGCACGTCCAGCGTCAGCCGCCAGGGACGCACCTCGCGCGGGCCTTCCTCCGCCGTCATGTCGAAGCGGCGGGAGGACTTCAGCGCCTGGGTGAAGAGCGTCGCGACGCCTTCCGGCGCCAGGCCCAGCAGGGCGTTGTCCCGCACCGTGGCGCCGGACACATCCACCGGCGCCACCGGGTAGCGTGGCGCCTGCGACCGGCAGGCGCCAACGAGGACGACGCAGAAGGCGAGCATCAGGGCCGGCTTCATCGCTCCCCCAGGCTAACACCCGGAGACAGCCCGTGCCGGCCAATCCCACCCTCCGCGACGAACCGTGTCAGCCCTCTCCCCCTTCGGACGGGCTCCGGGTCGCGGGAGGCGCGGCCTCTCGCACCTCGTGCGACTCACTCGCCTGCGTCGACTCGGTGGCCGGCGGAGGCGGAGCAACGTCCCGGTGCGGCTCCTCGGTGGGCGCGGCCTCGGCGGCGGGAGCGGGACGCGCCTCCTCCGTGGATTCGGCGAACTCCGGAGGAAGGGCGGGAGCCCCACTCTCGGAGGTACTGACCGGAGCGCCACCCGACTCTTCCGAAGGAGCCGCGCTGGCCTCACCCGACGGCGTGGCACCCTCGCTCGAAGGAGCGGCACCCGCCTCACCCGGAGTCGCGATGGCACCCTCGCCCGACGGCGCGGCGGCGGCGTCACCCTGGGGAGCGGCGCTGGCCTCACCCGGAGCCGCGGCGGCACCCTCGCCCGCGGGCGTGGCTCCCGCCTCGGCGGCCTTGTTGCCACGGCCGCGGCGACCGCGACGACGACGGCGGCGACGCTTGCGGTCACCCTGCGCGGCATCACCGCCCTCGGCGGATCCACCCTCCGGACGAGCTCCCACGAAGGCGCTGGCGGCCTCGAGGTCGTCGTCCTCGTCCTCGTCCCCGTCCTCGCCCTCATCGTCCTCGGAACCCGTGGACTGCGGCGGGGACACGGGCTCGGCGGGGAAGCTCTCCCGGCCCTCGGCGGCGGACTCACCACCCGCGCGCGCCTCGGCACCGTCGGAGGAGACCTCGACCTCGTCACCCGACGAACGGGCCTCGCGCTTGTCGCGCTCCCGCTCCCGGCGACGCTTCTCGCGGGGAGGACGCTCCGGCCGCTCCGACGACGCGGCGGCGGCGACGACCTCCGGAGACTCATCCTCGCCCTTCTGCTTCTCGCGCTGACGCTCCTCGCGGCGCTTCTGGGCCTCCTCGGCGTCCAGCTTCGCGGCCTCGAAGAAGCTCTCGTCGACCTCGTACAGCTCCACCCGGGTGACGGTGACGGCCGTCTCGGCCTCCAGGAACTTCTCACCCAGGGCGTCGCCGCACCACAGCATCACCAGCGAGCCGCTGGCCTGCGCCTCGGTGCGCGCATCCCCGCGCACGTCGCCCGCGCTCACCAGCAGACCCACCTGCGCCGAGTAGTGGCTCAAGTCCCTCCGCAGCTCCTGCACCGACTTGCGGTCGATGGCCGGCGCGCCCTTCAGCATGCGCACCGCGTAGCGCAGCTCCACGCTGCCCTCGCGCTTGCGCGCCGTGAGCAGGGGGCCTTCCTTGGAGCGCTTGGCCACCTTCAGCTCGCGGAAGCCCAGCCCGTGCATCATCTTCACGACGGACTTCTCGAACGTGCCCACGTCCGCTTCGCCCAGGCGCTTGCGCAGCCCGCGCGCCACGGCGCGACGCGCGTCCTTGAGCGACGTGCGCAGCGTGGCCAGCAGCGCGGCGTCCACCACCGGCTCGCCCGCCACCGCCGTGGCCGCCGTACGGGCCAGCACCGGCCGCCCGGCCTCCAGGGGAATGCCCAGCGCCTGCGCGAACGCGGCCTGCAGCTCCAGCGACGGAGCCTCGCTCGGCGAACCCGCGCGCTCCAGCGTCACCTCTCCGGAGTCCTTGTTGAACGCGTACTGCGGACGGCGACCCGCGTCGATGCGACGCTGGTTGTCCTCCAGGAGCGCCGTGAGCACCGCCTCCACCGTGAGGTCCTCGGCGCACAGCTCCTTGCTCCGGGCGCGCTCGATGATGGCCTCGGTGCGCAGCCCGGCTTCGGCGTCGCTGAGGATTTCGAACACCACCTCTGGCAGCGGCGGGAAGCGCTTGCGCTTTCCACCCCGCTCCTCGTCCTCGTCCCTCCGACGCTTGCGCTCGCTGCCTCGGCCCGCCGCACGCACATTGTCCGTGCGTGGCTCCGGATGCCGCTCCACGGGACGCAGCGGTGGCAGGTCCTCTTCCGGATTCGGCTCGATTACGCCAGTCTGCGCCAGGGCCTCCACATCCTCGGGAATCGACCAATCCACCAGCGCGAAGGTGTCCTTCGCGGTCACAATCACCTTGCGGTCCCTCGTGCGACGCGCCATGGCGGCGAGACGCGAGAGCATCGTCACCTCAGGCGTCTTGCCGACGTGGGAGAGCAGGCTTTGTTGGATGGACTTCTCGGTGATTTCAAGGAAGTGGAGGGGACGACCTTCGCTCTCCAGGATTCGGAGCGCGGCCTCGTAAAATGTCATCGAGTATTCCCCAAGAATTCCGAACGGTTACAAAAATGTAGGTCCGTATGGGCGGCGGATGCTAGCCATCGGTAAACAGGCTTGTCAACGAACCGAAGATGACCCGCATACGCATCGGACAGCGTTGGAAACGCGAACCCTCGGCCTCCCCGCTGGATTCCATCGCACTGGAACTGGATGGAGTGGACCTGCTGTCCGGCGCGGTGGAGGAGTCCTTAGCAGAAGTCGTTCCCGCTTTGGTGCGCGCCGTGGCCTCCTTGCGCTTGGGGGGGCATGGGATGGCCCAGGTCTCCCTGGCGGAGGCCCACCTGGAGCTGGTGCTCCGCAGGGTGGGACCCGAGGTGGAGCTGCTGGTGGCGAGCCTCGCCCGACCCGCCCGGTTGATGCGCCCCCCCGTGCGAGTGGACGCCGAGGAGCTGACCGAGGCCGTCCGTGGCACCGGCACCCGCTTCCTGTCGGACGTCACCCGGGTGGCGCCCAAATCGGTCTCCGGCCCCCTGGCCCAGGCCCTGGCGGAGCCCCTGAAACAGCTCGGTCGCCCGGCGAGGCCCCCTGACGAAGAGCCCGCCCGCCCCTCCGTGAAGCGGGTGGAGCCGCCGGAGACGCCCGGCTTCGGCTTCGAGCTGAAGGACTCCGGCGCCCGCACCCGTCGCGAGGGCGCGAAGCGCGGCGCTTCCGGAACCCTGGCCCCCCTGCTGGGCGCGGGCGAGGTGTGGCTGGCGCTGCCCGGCCGGCCCGACGCCTGGAAGGTGCAGGCCCCGCCCTTCCTCACCGTGCTGGAGCTGTCGCGTCAGGCGGTGGAGCTGACGCGGGCCGTCGAGCTGGGCGAGGCGCGCTTCGAGCTGGAGCCCGCGGGCACCCGGACTCCCCTGCTCTTGGACCTCAAGACGGGCAAGGCCCGGACGGGGCGCACCGGAACGCCCTTCCCCCTGACGGGCACCACCCTGGCCGCCGCCCTCTTCCACCTGGGCGAGGCGCTCGCCGCCACCTTCGCGGAGGCGGACCGCGCGCAGGTGAGCAACCCGTATCTGGTGGAGCTGGCGGACCGGTGCCGTGAGGGCCTGTCCCACCTGAGAGGCGCGGTGGTGCCCCCGGAGCAGACCGGAGCGGCGCGTGAGAAGCGCACGCGGACTCCCCTGGGCGTGTCGAAGCCCCTCAAGGTGCCCGGTCGGCTGCGGCGGCTGCGGTTTGACAGGCTGTGGGAGCAGCGCGGGCTGGAGGACGCGGAGGAGTCCCGACTGCTGCTGGGACGCCATGGGCCGGTGTGCTGCTCGCCCCAGGCGACGGTGGCCTTCTCTCGCAAGGACGGCTCGAGGCTGTGGAAGCGGGCGGCGGCGCTGGGAGTGGCGGCGTCCGCGGACGGGCACGCTGTGGCGGCGGACCTGTCGCGCGTGTACGGCTTCACGGGCCGGGGCGCGGGCGCGCGCTGGCTGCATGACCACGACGGCATCCCCCTGGGGCCGCTGCTCCTGCGCAAGGACGGGCTGCTCCTCACGCTCTCCGAGGACCGCACGGTGGTGGCCTTCGCGGAGGCCACCGGCCGCGAGGTGTGGCGGCTCGCGCCTCCGCGCACGCAGCGAAGCTGGCTGACGATTCAGGGACACCGGGCCCTGGTGACGACGGACTCCGGCTACGTCTACGGGTTGGATTTGGAGGACGGACAGGTGCGCTACCGGATGCGCGCGCCCATGCCCTTCCATGGCGCCCCCGTGCCGTGGGGACGGCGCTTCCTGGCGCTCCTCGGGCGCGGCTCGCACTGGGCCTTGCTGCTGGCGGACGCGCACACGGGCGAGGCGGCGTGGACGCACGAGCCCAACCTCACCCACCCCTCGGCGCCGCTGCCGGTGGGCTCGCGCGTGTTCATCGCCGGAGAGCGGGAGCGCGAGGGCATGTTGCTGTGCCTGGACGCGAAGGGTCAGCGCGTGTGGGAACGGCCCCTGAACCTGGGCCCCGGCCCCTATGCGCTGGCGCCCATGCCGCGCGCGGTGGTGGTGACGAGCGCCTCGGGCGCCGCGGCGCGGGTGGCCTCGTCCGGCACGGTGGACTGGCGCGTGGGTGCCGCCGGAGAGCCGCTCATCGGCGCGCTGCCGGCACGCACCGCGAGAGGCGTCACGCTGCTGGCGGGCGAGAAGGTGCGCGCCGTGGACCCTCGCGGAGGCCAGGTGCTGGCGGAGGTGCGCGCGGGGCTGGGGCTCGTCGCGCTCCAGGCCGACGTGCGCCTCAACCTCTACTTCCTGGACGACACCGGCACGCTGTCCGCGTACCGGCTGGGCTCCCACTTCACCGTCGTGGAGTGAGGGCGCGAGTCCCACCGCGCCCCCTCCTCCCGAAGGCCGCTAGTTCGCGGCGGCCTTCTTGCTCGGGTCGATTTCGTCCTCGGGGCGCTCTTCCTGCGTGGCGCCCTCCCACGTCTCGCCCGCGCCCAGCTTCCACTCGGAGGGCACGTCCAGCTTCCACACGTACGTGGCCGTGGCGTCACCGCCCGAGGCCGCGCGCGAGGAGATGTTGATGGTCATGTCCAGCTTCGCCACCTCGAGGGGCATCAGGTCCAGGTCGTAGTGGCCCAGCACCATCTGCGGCGGGAACTCCGCGATGAAGCGCTCCGGGTGGTCGATCTTCATCGACGGGTCGGCGCCGCGCATCTCCCCCAGCAGCTTCCCCTTCGCGTCGGTCAGCTTCCACACCGTGTCGAACGTGGCGCTGGTGATCATCTTGCGCACCTTGCCCTCGTCCTTCAGCAACCGCTGGGCGCCCCACAGCGCGAGCTGCAACCGCACCTGCGGCTTGCCCATCACCATGATGACGTCCGAGGACACGACATCCAGGCGCATGCCCTTGTCCGTGGCCGTCCACACCGGGCGGTACCGCCCTTCACGCAGGCTGTCGAAGACCTTGCGCGTGTAGTCGTAGAACGCCTTGCGGTCTCCGGCGCGCTCGTCCTTGCCGCTCTCGGCGCGCTTCTCCAGCTCCTGGAGGTAGTTGTCGAAGTTCTTGTTGCCGTTGAACGCCTTCAGGTGGTCGTCCACCTGCTCGAAGTAGTTCTTGAAGAAGGGCTTCAGCTCCTCGCGATACGCGTTGTCGTCAGGATTGACTCGCATCCAGGAGACGCGCTCCAGATAGTCGGCGTGGATGCGCTGGATGTCCGCCTCACGCTGCGCCTCCTTGGTGCGGGCTGTGGCGCTGCGGTAGCTCATGATGGAGCCAAGCAGCACACCAGCGACGAGGACAATGACTCCGAAATAGCGCTTCAAGCGGCAGTCTCCTGTGCGGTGGAGCAGGCAGTGATATGAAAATTCCCCACCGTGATCCAGGCCACCGGCACCCACCTGTTCAACTCGCTGCTTCCTCTGGAGGAGGGAGAGCTGTTGCGCAACCCCCAGGTGGCTTGGGAGGCCTACGGGGAACCGTGCGACGGCAAAGCGGTGGTGCTGCTGCACGACGTGTCTCACTCGCACCGGGCGCTGGGGCCCGTGGAGGACTCCGCGTACCAGCCGTCTGGGTGGGCGCGGGAGCTGGTGGGCCCGGGGCGGCCGTTGGACCCGGACATCATGCCCATCGTCGTCCCGAACTTATTGGGCAGCCCCTTCGGGAGCACGTCACCGGCGACGGTGGACATGGAGACAGGCAAGCGCTGGGGGCTGAACCTGCCTCCCCTCACGGTGCTCGACATGGCGCGCGGCGTGTCCGCGCTGCTGCGGGCGCGCGGCCTGAACCGCGTCCGGGGTCTGGTGGGCGTGGGGCTGGGAGGACAGGTGGCGCTTCGACTGGCCGCGCTGTTCCCGGAGCTGTCCGACTCGGTGGTGGCCATCGGCGCGGCGCGGGCGCTCCCGGAGGGCGTGCGCGAGAAGCTGGGACTGGCGTGGCAGCTGCTCCGCGCGGACCCGGACTTTCGCGAGGGCCTGTACGAGCCGGACGCCCAGCCGCGCAAGACGATGCGGCGGCTGCGGCTGGACTTCCAGAAGCTGCTGTACGGACGGGAGTACCTGTCCCGGCGCTTCGCTGACGTCGACGCGGCGCGGGCCGCCCTCGACGCGGAGGCCGACGCCTTCTCCGACAGCTTCGATGCCTCGTCGTGGGCGACGCTGTGCTCGGCCTATGCGGGAGGCGACGTGGCGGACTGCTTCTCGCAGATTCGCGCGCGGGTGCTGCTCCTGGCGGGGAGCTCGGACGTGCTGGCGCCGGTGAACCGGGTGCGGGACACGTACCACCTGCTCAGCGCCGCGGGCGTGAGCGCGCGGATGGTGGAGTTGCCCGGCCCCGGAGACCATGGGGCGCTCTTGATGGAGCCGGAGCGACTGCACGCGCCGCTGGGGGACTTCCTCCGGCGCGTGGGCTGAAGCCGGCTACTCGCGGGGCTGCGGCGCGGAGAGCTTCCCGCGCAAGGCGCCCACCAGCATGCTGATGGCGATCTCGTTGTTGCCGCCGTGCGGGATGATGATGTCCGCGAAGTGCTTGGACGGCTCCACGAAGCCCATGTGCATGGGGCGCACGTGGCGCAGGTACTGGCTGACGACGTGGTCGAAGTCGCGGCCCCGGTCCTTGATGTCGCGGGTGAGGCGCCGGAGGATGCGCAGGTCATCGTCCGCGTCGACGTAGATCTTCACGTCCATCTCGTCGCGCACTTCCTTCATGTGCAGGACGAGGATGCCCTCGATGAGGATGATGTCCCCCGGGTCCACGCCCATGGTGCGGGGCTGACGCGACGAGGTGACGAAGTCATAGACGGGCTTCTGGATGGGACGTCCGGCCTTCAGCTCCCGGAGGTGCTTCACCAGCAGGTCGGTGTCGAACGCGTCGGGGTGGTCGAAGTTCACCTCCCGGCGGTCCGCGATGGGGAGGTCCTTCAAGTCCCGGTAGTACGAGTCCTGATCGATGAAGGCCACGCGACAGTCGGCAAGCGCCTCACGGACCTTTCGCGCGACGGTGGTCTTGCCGGACGCGGTGCCACCCGCGATGCCGATAACGAGGGGTGACGACGTCATTGCGGCGCGACCTACCCTACCGGACGGGCAGGCGCAAGGGTTCGGTCCACTCCTGGGGTGTCACCCAGGCGGATCAGCCGGTGATGGAGCCCCTCCGCCAGCACGGCCGGCGCCACCGACGCCGCCTCCCGGGGCCGGGAGGTCAGCTCCCGGAGCAGGTCCGCCAGGCCACGCGACACGCTCGACAGCTCATGTCCCGGGGACTTGCGTCGCACCGCGAAGGTCCAGGCCGCCGCCCCCGGGCGCCGAGCCACCTGCGCCAGCGCCTCCAGTCCGGACAGCTCCAGCTCCCCACATGCCCACGCACGGGCGGTGAGGTGTCGGCGCACGGCCCGGGAGGCGAAGAGCAGCTCGGACAGGTCCGCCGGAAAGCTCCCGGGACGGACGTCGTCCACCAGCCCCACCTGTCCCGGGCCCGGAAGAGGCACCGCCTTCATGAACGCGGTGGGCGCCATCATCTCCAGGCTCAGCGCGGCGGAGGCCCCGTCGTCGGGCCGCTCGCGCAGCCGTCGCATCGCCCAGGCGGAGAAGGTCTGCGCCAGCGAGCGCCCTCCCCCGCCGAAGAGGCTCCGGTACTCGCGCGAGCTGGTGAAGGCCACCAGGTCCTCGCGCGTGCCCGCCAGCAGCAGCCGAGACAGTGGCCAGTCCTTGTCCAGCGTCTCCGCCACCACGGCCAGGCGGAAGTCCTGGTCCGCGAGCGTGCCCTCGGGGTCCTCCGTCACGCCCGTGGGGACCAGGCCATGGCCCGCCTCGAACAGCTCCCACGGCCGGCTCTCCTCCGTCAGCGGAGGTGGAGTGCGCGGCTCGGGGGCGCGCAGGCGCAGCGGAGGACGCTCTCCCGGGGGAATCATCGCGCGCAGCCGGCGCAGCGACACCTGGGCCACCTCGGGAGGATGGCCGTCGCCCTCGAAGGTGACGGCGCGCAGCGAGGGACAACGCGGTAGCAAGGACTCCAAAAGCTTGAACAGCTCTTCCCGGACCGGCTGCGTGTGGTCATCGACGTAGAAGCCGCGCGCACCCCGGCGCGTCACCACGCCGCCCGCGATGTGGATTTCGACGACCTGCTCCAGCGGGAAGCCATCCAGCCCCGACTCCAGCGGCAGGCCGGAGGCGAGCTGATGACTGAAGAGGTGTCCCAGGTCGAGCAGCAGCGGCAGGCCCGTGCGCGCGTGCAGCTTCGCGAGGAAGTCGAGCACGTGCCACTCGCCCCGGCGCGCGAGCACCGCGGGGTTCTCCAGCACCAGGGGCATGGAGAGGTGTGACTGGACATGGAGCGCATGCGCCACGCAGTCCGCGAGCCCCACCTCGTTGAACGGAGGCGTGATGTAGAGGTAGCCCGGGAACGGCTGGCCCCGCACGTGCCACCAGCCCACGTCATTGCCCACCCACGGGCTGCCCACGGCGCGCGCGTGCGCGTCCAGGTCCTTCAACACGGAGGCGGGCTCCAGCTCCGGCCCCCAGAGATTCAGGTGCACGGGATGGAAGAGCACCGGCACGTCCGCGCGGCGGCTCCACATCTCGGGGAACAGCGAGGCCTGGGCGCGCGCCTCGTCCAGGGACAAGGGAGCGCTGTACTCGACGAAGTCGAAGAGGCCCGGTGACGCATCCAGCAGCCGGTAGGGCTGCGGTACGTCCGCCGCGCTCAGGTTGCTGCTCAGCCCCAGCCCCCGCCAGGGCAACGTCCATGCGTCCGAAACGGCCTGCGTCATGCGGCGGACCCTAGACCACCGCTCAGCCTTTGTGTTCGGGGTTCAGGGGCTGCCGAGCAAGCCACGCCAACCATCCGAGCGGCGCGCCGCCAGGGTTCTCCCGCGCATACGCGTGGAACCTCTCGATGAAGGCCCGGCGCTCGGCGATGTACGGCGCCTTGCGACGGGTGGGGTCGGCCTCCTTGCGAAGGTCATAGCCACCGAGCCGAGCCTGGCGCGTCAGCAGCGTGTCCAGTGGGAGCCGCTCGGCATTGCGCAGCATGTCCAGCAAGCACATGAACGTGGCGGTGCGTCCCTTGCCTCCCCGGCAGTGCAGGTGCACGTGCGCTCCCTCGCCGAGCGAACGCACTTTCTGGATGAAGTGCTCCACCGTCTCGTCGCGGGGCCGAGTGTGGTCGGTGACGGGAAGGCGCACGTAGCGCTCCGGTGGAAGCTCGAAGGCCCGCGCCTCGTCACGGACGTCACGGCACTCCCACTCGGTGGAGACGAGGGGCTCGCGGCGCTTCACCGCGCCGGCATCCCCCACCCTCACCGTCCGCGAGCGCGCGAGCAGTCGCAGCCGTCCGGCCTCCAGCGCCAGCGCCTCCTCGTCGGACAGTCCCGCCGCGCCCCAGTTGGACTCGGCGTACCAGCTCACCGCGGCGCCATTCAGGAAGCCATGCGACTCCTGGCGCAGGTCGAACACGTGCAGCGACTCGGCGCTCACACCCTCGAGTCGCCGCTCCAGGTCGCGGAAGCCCGCCACGGAGAGCTGAGCGCTTCCCGAGCACCGCAGCTCCGCGAGCCCTTGCGTGTCCAGCCCCGCCAGGTCCGGCGGTCGTGTCGTCGTGCGCAACAGCCGCGCCTCCTCCCCCCCGTCGTCGAGCACGAGCACGGCGGACGTCGCATCGGGAGCAAGGGGCGGGATGAGCATGGGTCAATCAAACGTGCTCTTCGTCCGTGATGGGAGGAAGAGACTGGTGCGGGCTGGCAATCGCCAGAGTGGGCCCGGAATTCCCCTGGGCGAGCTCATCGAACATCGAGCGGATTCGCTGGACCTCGTCGTCGCGCTTCCTCTTCTCCTCCTCGTCGGTCGTCTTGTCGGAGGCGTTCGTGACCAACCACTTGTGGAAGAGCTTCTTCATCTGGGAGTCGCCCAGGTAGTTCCGCGCGCCAATCGCGGCGGCGATATCCGCCTGGAGGGTCAACCGCTGGGTGGGCTGGAGAATGGGCGCCTGCGACTGGTGCAGCACGACGGCGTTCATCGACGAGCCGCCCACGAGCCGTGGCACGGCCTCGCCCTCCGTCAGACGCCGCCACACCTCGTACTCGCGAAGGACCTCCTCGTTCCTGTCACCAGCCCAGACGTCCACCTCGGTTCCCGTGCGGTCCACGTCGCCCGTCGTGTTCCACCGGGGAATGACCGCGCCCGGGCAAGCCTGGAGGACCAGCTGACGTGCCTGGGCCGCCTGCACCTTGAGCTCGCGGCCGAGATTGCGACCTTGCCGCATGTAGAGCGCCAGGCAGTCTCGCCAGAACGAACGCACCTGCGTCCTGCCGCTGCGTGAGCGGTTCAGCGCGGCGTTCCACACGTCGTCCCCGGCGAACTGGGGGATGGCACTCAAGTCACGGACCGTGTCGTCGGCATGCGAGCCCTGGAAGGTCTCGAACAGCGTGTGGAAGCCGCTCACGCGCTTGTCGTAGTAGAGCCGCCAGAGCACGGAGTAGCCGGCGGAGATGACCAGCCCCAACGGGATGTTGGCGAGGCCGGGCAAGGTCGGCACGAACGAGAGCCACGCCCTGATGCGTCCCTGGTTGTGGCCGGACGTGCCCGCGTAGAGCGGCGCGAGCATCAACCTCGACGAGACGACGTTCGAGCAGTACTCGTTGCGCGTCCACCCCGTGGAGAAGGGGAAGGCCTGTCCCGGGTCGTGGGGCGTCGCGCCCGCATGGACGCGCATCGCCACCGGCCACCCGTCGTAGCCAGCGATGTTGCCGGGCAGTCCACCCAGCGTGATCGGATCGAACTCCACTCGGATGTGGGGGCTGTGCTGCTTGCCGCCCGGAAGGATGCGCGCCAGATCGCTGATCAACACCTGATACCGCGCCACCGGCGGCAGCATCCGCCAGCGACGGTATTCCGCGCCGCCCGCCAGGGCCTGGAACGCACCAATCAACCCCTGATCCGCGACCGCCCGGGTGTCGAGGGCGTCGTTCAAGCAATCATGGAGTGCCCCGAGCACGCGAGGTTGCGCGGTCCCCGTGTCGGTGGGCTCCAACGGAACGCCTCGCAGGTAGTACGGAAGGTACTCCCACATGGTGTAGTTCGCCGCGATGTCGCCGTTGGCCAGACCGGTGGCCACGATGGAGAGCATCCGCCGCTGGAGCGCGCCCAACCCCGGGCTGCGCAGCAGTGACAACACCGAGATCTTCTCGATGGTGCGCGAGGGCCAGGTCGTCACCTCACCCACGAGCGCTCGGGCCGCCTCCGTCACATTGCGGTAGATCTGGATGCGATCTCTCCGGCCGGCGACGTTCAGCTCGCTGAAGAAGGGCAGCAACACCAGGTTGCGCAGCGTGCCCTGATTGAGGCCATGCAGGCTCCAGAGCCGCGCGTACTGCTCATCCACGTCGGAGCGATGCGCGTTGCGACTGCCCAGGTTTCCCGACAGCGGGCTCAGCCAGACCTTGAGCAGCTTCAGATACTTGTTCTGGACCTCCTCCGTGACGAACGCACCCGCGTTGACGGAGAAGTCCAGGCCCCAGACCGTGGTGGCGCGGTCGATGAGCGCCAGGCACACGGGGTCCGTCGCCGCCACGGTGAGCAGGCGCCTTCCGAACGCCACGGGGTCCGCGTCGATGGAGTACCAGGGGACGACGACCCGGACACCGTTGCCCAACCGGGGGTACGTCGCCGCGTAGTCCGCGAGGAGGATGGTCGGATTGGCCGTCGTGATGACCGCGTCGGCCTGGGCGTTGCTCCGCAAGAATATCAACATGGTGTCGTCACCCTCGGGACGCCGCCATGAGCAAGGAGCGTACCGGTACGCGGCGACCCTCCATGCGGGCAAGGGTCCCCGACGACCGCCACCCTGGCGTCAGAACGGGACGCGGCTGCGTTTGACGGGAACGCGCGGAACCTTTCGCGCCTGCCTGCTGTCGGAGTTGGGCGGCGATTCCAAGACATGGAGGCAGCAAATGAGGCGGAACCCCAGGGCCGTCGCGGGTGTCGTGTGTGCACTCGCGGTGGGCAGCATGATGGTCGCGTGCCGTTCGAGCGAGGACAGCACCAGCCCTCCCGCGATGGTGAAGGCACAGGGCGACACGAACGGAACCCAACCGGTCGCTGTCAGCCCGCGGCCCGCCATGAAGACCGAGCCCGCGAAGGAGGCACCCGCGCCAGCGCCAGCGGCCTCTCCGCCCACGACCCCGGCCCCGTCCGGGAAGGCGCTCAAGGACGCCCAGCAAGGCCTGGGGATGTTCGGCACCGGCGCGGGCGGTGGTGGCATCGGGGCCAGGCTGGGCCCTGGCGCGGGCATTGGCTCCATCGGCACGAAGGGCCGCGGTGGGGGCAGCGTGAACTATGGCTCTGGAGTCGGCGCGGCCCAGGCCCCTTCGGGCTCCAGTGGAACCCTCATGCAACGGAAGAACATGGCCTTCCTGTCGGGGAAGAGGGACACCTCGCTCGAGGACAAGCCCTCCACCTCGGACTCGGAGCCCTCGCGCAAGGCCGATGTGAACCCCTTCGTGACGACGGCGGAGGACCGGCTCTCCACCTTCGCGGTGGACGTGGACACGGCCTCGTACACGATGACTCGACGCAGCCTGATGGAGGGAGCGCTGCCTTCGAGCGACGCCGTGCGCGTGGAAGAGCTGCTCAACTATTTCCGCTACACGTATCCGGAGCCGACGCCGAGCGACGGCCCCTTCGCCGTGCACATGGACGCGGCGCCGTCGCCCTTCACCCCGAAGCGACACCTGCTGCGCGTGGGCGTCCAGGGCAAGCGCCTGAGCATCTCCGAGCGCAAGCCCGCGCACCTCACCTTCCTCGTGGATGTCTCCGGGTCAATGGGCTCACCGGACCGCCTGCCGCTGGCCCAGCGTGCCTTGCGCATGCTCGTGGACAACCTGCGTGACGGCGACACGGTGGCGCTCGTCACCTACGCGGGCAACGTGCGGCGGGTGCTCGGCCCCACGGGCATGGAGCGCAAGGCACTCATCCATTCCGCGATTGAAGACCTCACCGCCGGAGGCTCCACCGCGATGGGCTCGGGAATCGAGCTGGCCTACCAGGAGGCGATGAAGACGCTCGATGGGGCGTCCTTCTCGCGCGTCATCGTCCTCTCGGATGGCGACGCCAACGTGGGCAGGACGTCGCACGAGGACATCTTGAAGACCATCCAGGGCCACGTGAAGGAAGGCATCACCCTGACCACCGTGGGCTTCGGCATGGGGAACTACAAGGACACCACGATGGAGCAGCTCGCGAACAAGGGGAACGGCAACTACTTCTACGTGGACTCGCTGATGGCCGCGCGCCGCATCTTCCAGGAGCAGCTCGGCGGCACGCTGGAGGTCATCGCGCAGGACGTGAAGCTCCAGGTGGACTTCGATCCCGAGCAGGTCGCGCGCTATCGCCTGGTGGGCTACGAGAACCGGAACATCGCGGACCGGGACTTCCGCGACGACAAGGTGGACGCGGGCGAGCTGGGCTCCGGCCACACCGTCACCGCGCTGTACGAGCTGGAGCTGAAGCCCGGCGCGGGCGCGGGACTGGCCACCGTGCGCGTGCGCGCGAAGAAGCCCCGGGGAGTGAATGCCACCGAGCGCGCCCATCCCTTCCAGGCCGGTGCGCTCGCGAACTCATTCAAGGACGCCAGCGTCGACCTGCGCTTCGCGACAGCGGTGATGGGCGCGGCGGAGCTGCTCCGCAAGAGCCCCCACGCGGAGAACTGGAGCCTGGAGACCGTGCGGGAAATCGCACGCGCGGCGACTCCCGCGGGCAACGCGGAGCGTGAGGAATTCCTCGCGCTCTTGGAGAAGGCCCGGCCGCTGCTCCGAGGCGTGGCGGCGCGCTGAGCAGAAATGCGTGCCCATTGGACGACGGATGGTTTGTGCCAGGCTCATCGTCCAACAGGTATTGGGCCAGACGCGAGAGGCGGGCGGTCAGAGCGTGAAGGTGACCGTGTAGTTGGCGGCGCCGCCCGTATTTCGCTGTCGATAGCCCAAGTTTCGGGAGTTGCCCGTACAGGAATGATCACACAGGTTGAAGGCGGCGTACGGAGTACACGAGACGAACTCCCCTCCCCAATACCGCCCGCCTCCCTCTGCGTAGAAGTAGATGTATGAGCCCGGAATGGCATTGCCATAGACAATCTTGCATTGACCCGGCGTCAGACCCCACCACCCCACATTTCTCCAAGTACTCCCATCCACGGGAACGCAACTCGAGTCGTAGGTTGAGTGGGCGGTCCAGATGGTGGCGCTCGTCGCATTGCAGAACTGCATCCACGCATGGGCCTGACCGGCGCTACCCAACCCCACCGCCGCCGCCAATGCCATCGCAGCCTTTCTCTTCGACATATGAATCTCCTCGACATCAGAATGGGTGCACTACTTGAGGGAGCGCCGGGCGGCGCCTGGAGTGACGGCCCGCGAAGACGAAGAGGAGACGGTCTCCTCCACGCCCGCGGAGGCCGAGAACTGAGTGGTCGTCGTGGGGTCGACCACGTACCGGACGGGAACCGCCGTCAAGGCCTCCGCCGTATGCGTCGCGGCCAGCGCCTGCTCCGACGGCATCTCTTGGGCCGGCGATGCTTGGAGCTGCTCAGGTGGCGTCGCCGACGAATCCTCGAGCGGGTTGTCTCCGCAGCTCGCGGCCAGGGCAAGCAACCCAAGGCCAATGCATCTCACCTTCATTTTCATTGTGACACCCCTTTGATGGACAGCACTCGCAGTATGCATTTCCATTGAGTGGGTTTGTTGGTTTTCGAGGGCCACGGACCTCGGGGCACGGCTCGCATTGGTTGGCAGACATTTTGGTTAGTGGAGAGTCGACACAACTCCTTGCATCAATGACGACTCAGCATGGCAATCATTCGCGGGGCTGCAATGAACAACCCCGCATTCCGACTTGTGCGGGTGGCGGCTGCGGGTGGTGACGATGAAGGTGTGGCCGGTGCGGGCAATGAGTTGGCGCGGCAGTGGATTCGCTGGACGGAATTGGGCTTCCGGCCCATCGATGAAAGCGTGCACCTGGATGGAGGGCTCGGTGTTTCCATGCGGGGCGCGTGGGGTACAATCGGCGGTCCACCCCTACCCAGGAGCCCCTCCATGCACTCCGCGACGCAGGCCGAGATCGACGAGTCCCACGCGCAATTTCGAGGCGCGTGGCGGAGGATGGCGCTGGGGGCACGCTCGGGTGAAGTCGTCGAGCGCGCCGAAATCTACATCGCCGCGAGCCACGTCTCGTGGGCTCTGATGAACGCGTCGTTCCTGCGCGCCCCCGCGGAAACCGAGCAGGCCCTGGCGACCTCCGTCGCCTCCGCGGCGCGCTACTTCTCCACGGGCAGGCACGCGTGGACCTTCGTGATGTCCGACGACTGGCTCGCCCCCCAGGTGCGTGAGCGCGCCGAGGCCATCCTCGCCTGGTACAAGCTCAAGCCGCTCGCCGTCCTCTCCGGCATGGTGTGCGACCAGCTCACGGAGCCCGCACGCCCCCTGTCCTCCTTCGAGGTCCGCCCCGTGCGGGACACCTGGGGCCGGCAGGCCGTGGCCGACATCAACGCCCGGTCCTACGACGTGTCCCGCGAGACGGGCCGCGAGGCGTTCGACGTGGAGAGCCTCTACGACGCCGACTCCCGGGGCTTCGTCGCCTGCCAGGGTGACGCGCCCGCCAGCAGCACCGTCGTCACCCGCGTCGATGGCGTCGCATACATCTCGCTCGTCGCGACCGCGCCCGAGCACCGCCGGGCCGGAGCGGCCGAGGCCGTCATGCGGCGCGCGCTCCAGGAGGCGCGGGACGTCTGGGGCATCCAGCGCACCGTGCTCCACGCCACCGAGGCTGGCGAGCCGCTCTATACCCGCATGGGCTACCGCCCCGTGACGCGCTTCCGCGTCTACAAGGCGCCGCCTCCTGGGACGACCTGAGTCCGCGCGTCACTCCGCCGCCTCCGCTGTCTCGGCGGAGATGACGCCCTGTTCGATGGCGAGCGCCCGCAGCCGCGCCTTCACGCGCTGGAACTGCTGGCGCAGCGCCGCGGCCCGTCGGCTCAACGCCTCGCGCGTCAGCGGCTCGTCGGACTCCACCATGACGCGGGCAATCTCCGTCCAGGGCTGACGCTGGTCCACGCGCAGCATCAACAGCATGCGCTCCTGTGGCTCCAGTTGCTCGCGCAGCGCGCGGAAGCGCTCCTTCACCGCGGTCCGCTGCCAGGGGTGCGTGTCCGTGCGGTGCCGCTGAGGCTCGTTCGCCGCGGGCTCGCTCACAGGCTGCTCACGCAAGGCCGGAGAGTGGAGCTGGTGGTAGCAGGCATTGCGCGCCAGCCGGTACGCCCACGTGCGGAAAGAACTCTCCCATCGGAAGCCCGGCAACCCCTTGACCAGGTTCTCGCTGAACAGACCGAACGCATCCTTCGCCAGCTCCGGATGATGCAGCACGGACGCCATCAGTCGCCGCAGCTCCGGCCCATAGGTGCGCATGGCCAGCTCCACCGCCGGGCCATACTCGCCCCGCGTGCAGAGCGCGTGCAGCACCTGCTCCGCCTGCTCGCGAGGCACCGCGACCTCCGCCTCCGAGACTCCCCCTGGCTCGATGTTCATCGACACCATCACATCACGCTCCTGCTGTGGACCTGCCGGGAGGAGTCACGCACTCAGCGCTGTGATGTCCCTCGCATCACGGTCCAGGCACGGGCTCCTCCGCTTGGAGGTCCTGCACGGGAGGAAGCTCGACCAGCGGATGGCCTGGCCTCCGCTCCCGCACCAGCCGACCGTAGCCCAGGGCGCCCTGCGTCTCTGCGACGCGCAGGGCGAGCGTGCGAGCCGACACGGCCTCATCCTCGCGTCCCAGCATGGACAGGGCCTCCGCCTCCAGGCCCCGCAGCATCACCTCGTAGGAGCGCTCGCCCGTCGTCCCCGCTTCGCCCAGGGCCTCGCGCAGCGCGGAGAGCGCCTCGGTCGGCTGACCGAGCAGCAGGTGGATTTCGGCCAGCATGCCCAGGTTGTGCGGCATCCCCGCCTTGACTCCGGAGCGTCGCCAGTGCGCGAGCGCCGCCTGCATCAACGCGAGTCCCTCGCGAGCACTGCCCAGCAGCGCCTGGGCCCAGGCACGGATGAGCGTGGACCAGCCCAGCCACAGCCGGAAGTGGTGCTCGCGGGAGAGCGCGATGTTCCTGTCACACAGCTCCAGGGCCTCGCGGGGCTCGCGACGAAGCTGGGCGGACAGGGCCGCGTACTGCAACGCGAAGGCGGAGGTGTTCGCATGGCCGATGTCCATCGCCAACCGCAGCGCCTGACGCGCGTGCTCACGGGAGGCCTCGGGCGCGTCCATCACCGCGTGCACCACCGCCGCGTACGCCAGCGCCGCCACGCGGGGGTTGACCCAGTGCTTGACGGCGAGGACCTGGTGTTGCTCCAGTTGGAAGTCCGAGTACGTCAGCGCCAGCTCCACGTTCTCCAGCGCGGAGGCCAGTCGTCCCCACGTGAAGAAGTCCGTGGCCCGCATCCGGTAGCCCAGGGCCAGCAGCTCCCGCTGACCATGTCGTCGCCCCAGCCGCACCAGTCGCTCCGCCACCTCGTGGGCCTCGTCCCACTGCGCCCGCGCGAAGGCATGCGCGAAGGCCACCCAGTGCGGCGGCTCCAGTCGGGGCAGGTCGTCCTCCAGCTCTCGCATCAGGAAGCGGACGCGCGCGTGGACGGACTCGACCTCCGGCGCGGAGTAGCCCTGCACCTGCACGAGCGACAGCGCCAGCCCGAGGAGCAGCTTCAGCTCCTCGCCATCGAGCGTGCGGGACGGCGGTTGCGCGCGCAGCAACGTCAGGGCCTGTCGCAAGTGGCTGATGGCCTCAACGTTGGCCATGCGGCGGCTCGCCATCTCCCCTGCCCGAGCCCACCACCGGATGGCCGCCTCCACCTGTCCCGACTCCGTGTAGTGCCACGCCAGCAGCTCCGGCTGGACCTCCGTCAGCTCCGGGAACTGCTCCGCCAGCACACGAGCGACGCGACGGTGGTACTGCCGCCGCGCCTTCCGAGGCAGCGAGTCCGCGGCGGCGTCCTGGATGAGCGCGTGCCGGAACCCATAGCTGGGCTCCACCGTCTCGGTCGGCTGCAACAGCCCCTCGGCCACGAGGCCGGAGAGGTCCACGCGAAGCGAGTTCTCCGTCCGTCCCGACAACGACGCCAGCAGCGCATGGGAGAAGCTGCGCCCCACCACCGCGCAGAGCTGCGCCAGCTCCTTCTGTGAGCCGGGCAGCCTGTCCAGCCGCGTGAGGAGCAGCTCACGCAGCGACACGGGCACCTCCACCGACGAGGACTCGACACCGCGGGGCTCCTCCACCACCCGCCGCGTCAGCTCCTCGGCGAAGAGCGGGATGCCATCCGCGCGACGCACCAGCCGGGAGACCAGCTCCGAGGAGAGCGGCCTGTCTCCCGCCGCCTTGCGCACCAGCTCCCCCGCCACCGGTGGCGACAGTCGCGCCAGGCCCAACCGCTGCACGCGCGCATCATCAGTCCATGGCGGAGGCAGCGCGACGCGCGACGTGAGCAACAGACAGACGCGCAGCTTCGGCAGGCGGTCCAGGAGGAAGCCCAGCAGCTGCAGCGAGGACGGGTCCGCCCAGTGCAGGTCCTCGACCTCCAGCAACACCGGGCGCTGCTCGGACAGGCACGTCAGCAGATGCACCAGCGCGTCCAGGGTCTCCTCCTTGAGTCGCTCGGGGGCATGGCGCAGGTGCGGCGCGCCCTCCTCGCCGGAGAGCCCCACCAGCCCCGACAGCAACCGCGTGCGCCCCTCTCCCAGCCCGAGCACGCCCAGGCCTGCTTCCAAGCGCGCGCGGTGCTCCTTGGGCGTGCCCTCGACGTCGAGCTGGAACATGCGGCGCAGCAGGTCGATGGCGGGCGCGAAGGCGCTGGTGATCGACTGGGGCCAGCATTGTGCCCGGAGCAGGTGGGCCATGAAGGGCGGCACGCGCTCGCGCACCTCGCACACCAGCCGGGACTTGCCGATGCCCGCCTCGCCCGTGACGAGCACGCACGTCCCCCTCCCCGCGCGCGCCTCCTCCCATTGCTCCAGGAGGAACTGAAGCTCGGCGCGCCGTCCCACCAGCGGCGTGAGGTTGCGCGATACGAGTCCGCGGTCGAAGCGACTGGTGACCCGCCGTGGCTGCACCAGCCTGTACGGTGTCACGTCACGCACACCCGACAGTCCCGTGAAGCGCAGCGGCGGCAGGGCCTGTGTCACGAAGGCCCCGCGCGTCAGCACATCCGTCGAGTCACTGATCCACACCGTGCCCGGCGTGGCATGCCGCGCCAGCCATGCTGCCACACGAGGCGCCTCGCCCTGGATGGAGGCGTCATCCAGCACCACCGTGTCCGTGTGCACCCCCACCGTCACCGTCAGCTTCCGCCCCGGAAGCGACACGAGCGACTCCTGGAGCGTCGGTGCCACGGTGGCGGCCAGTCGCAGCGCCGCGCGCAGGGCCCGTTCGGAGTCGTCCTCTCTCGCCACGGGGTGACCGAAGCAACCGAGCACCTCTTCTCCGACACACAGGACGACCGTGCCGCCGTGCTGTCTCAAGACCTCCGAGCAGCTCCGATGGAACGCGGCCTCCAGCTCGCCCAGGTCCTCCGCATCCAGTCGCGCGGCGAGTCCCGCCAGGTCCGCCAGCCGACAGGCGACCAACGTCACCTGCCGTCGCTGAGGAGGCCTGGCACGCCTTGGCTCATGTCGCGGCGCCAGGCCCTCTTCCACCTCGCGCAGCCGCTCGCGCAGCTCCATCGCGGAGCGCAGCCTCGCCTCCGGGGCCTTGGCCAGCAGCTCGGCCAGCAGTCCATCCACGGGCTCGGGCACCTCGGGGGCTCGCGCGCGGACCGAGGGCATGGGCCCTGGAGACGTCACCTGCTCCCGAATCTCCTCCGGCGCGCCCAGGACGGGCGGCTCTCCCGTGAGCATCTCGTACAGCAGCACGCCGGCCGCCCAGAGGTCGGTCCGGGCATCCTGCGCTTCTCCGCGCCACTGCTCGGGCGCCATGTACGGCGGCGTGCCCGCGGTGGAGAGCAGCACATCGGGCGCGGTGCTCGCCGCCACGAGCCAGGACAGTCCGAAGTCGAGAATCTTCACGACGCCTGAGCGCGTGATGAACACGTTGCTGGGCTTGAGGTCGCGGTGGACGATGTGCCGCTCGTGCGCGTGCGCCAGCCCCGAGGCCACCGCGTCGAGGATCTCCATCGCCCGCCGATGCCCTGGCCGGCCGCGCCGCAACAGGGCCGACAGGGACTCGCCCTCCAGACACTCCATGACGAGGAAGGGAACCGGCGGCTCTGTCGGCTCGCTGCTCCAGAGGTCCACGTTGAAGATGCGGACGATGTGCTCCTGGTCCAGCTGCGCGATGGCCCGTCCCTCCTGCCGGAGCAGGGAGATCATCGGCGCCTCGGCGATCGACTCGTGCGGGACGAGGAACTTCAGCGCCACGGGCCGCTGGAGCTCCGTGTCGAGGGCACGGAAGACCTGCCCCATGGCCCCTCCGCCCAGCTCCTCCAGCACCTCGTAGCGCTTCCCGTCCCGGTCGCCCACGCGCATCCCGGGGACAGGCAGGCGAGGAGGCACGGAAGCCCGAGCCACCTCACGGAGGAAGGCGTCGTCGAAGTCGTCGTCCTCGACGGCGTCCGGCTCGCGCTCCAGCATGGAACCGTCGCGCCGCTCCTCGTCCTGGCCGCTATCAGGCATCACCGTGTCCCCTGGGTATCCTCCGCGTCTATTCGTCCTCCTGAGTTCACATTAGGAACGGTTGTCCCCAAGTCCCAGGCCCCCTTTCGACTCCTGCCTGTCCACGAACCACCGGGTGGGACGAGCGGGCGAAGCCCCTGGCCCCACTCTGGTTCTCACCCACCCGACCCGGCGCCACCTCATCGGAAGCCGCGCGCTCAACGAGGGAGGTGTGAATGCGCCATGGCACATCGACCGTCATCACGCGCGTGCTCCCGGGCAAGCGTGAGGCACTGGATGACTTGCTGAACTCGGTCGCCAAGGCGAGGCGAGAGCTCTTCGCGGGAGTGCCCGGCCTGCACTTCGCGCGCTGGGCCCTCATCGACCTGGGCCCCAAGTCATCACCCACCGAGGACCCTCGGCTCATCTTCGGCGCGGATGCCGTCCTCGACACCCGGAGCACGAAGCCGGAGGCGCTGGACCGCGAGGTGCTCCACGCCCTCGTGCGCTGGTTGACCACGCTGCATGAGCGCGGGGCCGACGGAGCCCGCCTGTTCGACGCGCTCTACCGGACCTGCGAGGGATATCCCGAAGCGGGACTGGCCGAGCCCGAGGCCGTGGAGGACTACCTCGTCCGCCACCGCGCCCGCGCCGTCACCCGGCACGTGGACTTCGCCTACCGCTTCCAGGCCCCCGAGGACCTGCGCGCCTCCGTGGACGCCCTGCGCGCGGTGAACGAGCACCTGGACACACGCGCGCCCCTGCTCGCGGAGACACCGTGGAAGGGACGGCCTCGCGACATGCCGGACCTCTACCGCGAGCTGCGTGACGTCGCGAGAGCGGCCACGACGAGCGGGGATGAGGCGGACTGGAAGGAGCGGCTGGCGGCGGCGCGTGAATCGGCGGCGGTGTCCACGCTGGCGTATGCCCTCTATCGCTATGCCTGGGCGCTTCCCGGCATCTACCTGCTCAAGGCACGGCTGTGGCTGCACGCGAGGAACCGTCACGAGGTGCGTCCAACGTCATGGCCCGCGCATGGCATGGACGACGTGCCCGCCATTCCGCAAGTGAGCGACGCCATGGTGCAGAACCCCATGGTGCACGTCGCGCGCATCGTCGATGACCCGGGCGCGCTGGCGCTGGCGAGACTCGCGCTGCGCAGCGTGAACCTGCGCTTGCGGCGATACGTGGTGGGCCTCAACCACGTGCAGACCATCCACTGCGCACGGTGGCTGGTGTACAGCGACGAGGACGGCCGGGGACCGCACCACCTCATCTTCTTCAGCAACTACGACGACACCTGGGAGTCGTACATCGACGCGTTCGTCGACCACGCGGACGTGCGGGGCTTCCTGGAGCTCATCTGGAGTCGGACCGAGGGCTTCCCCGCGAAGACGCGAGGCATCGACCCGACGATGCCCAAGGAGCGCCTCCCGGTGGAGCCCTTCAAGCAATGGCTGCGCGCGCACGAGGTCCCCACGCGGGTCTGGTACAGCGCGGCGCTCGACGGCACACCCCGCCAGCGGCACTCCGTCCTGCTGTTGCACAACGCGCTCCGACTGCGCGAGCTGCTCACGCGCGAGCGCATGGACCAACCGCTGAAGGACCGGGGCGCGCGAAAGGCCCTGGCCGCGTTCCTGTCGCGAGGCGCGTGCGACCCCGGTCGTCCGCTGCTGCGTCCCCTGGCCCTCGTCATCCACTCGCTGTCCGCGCTGCTCGCCCCGCTCCGACAGGGATGGCGAGAGCCCCGGAGGAAACCCCATGCGCACGTTCGAGCCGAGACTCCCGACTTCACCTACGCGGAGCCCGCCCCCGCCTGAGCTCTCGGCCGAGGTGGACCTTCGCGATGTGCAGGGCCTGCTGCTGCATGGTTATCGAAACATGGGGGAGCTCACCCTGCTCTTCCTGCGCATCGACGACGCGGACGGCTGCCGCCAGTGGCTGCGCGAGCTGACGAGCGATGGAACATTCACCGCGGCCGACCGGGACGAGTTCCGGCTCCGCATGCGGGACTCCGCGCACAGCCAGACGTGCGTCAACCTGGCGCTGTCCCATGCCGGGCTCGTGGCGCTGGGGATGCCGGAGGACGTGAGTGCATCCCTTCCTCGCGAGCTGCGCGAGGGCATGGCCCTGAGGGCGCGCGAGCACCTGCGCGACGTGGACGAGAACGATCCGGACCGCTGGATGCTCGGTGGGACGCGGCACGAAGACGCGCTGCATGTCGTGCTGATGCTGTATGCGACGGACGCGGCGAACATGGAGCCGCTGCTCCGCGCGCACCTGGAGCGGGCGCGTCTGAACGGGCTGCGCGAGGTCTTCGTCCAACGCGGCCAGCGACGTGCTCGCGAGGGAGATCCACCGGGATACTTCCGCGACCACTTCGGCTTCCTGGATGGCGTGTCACAGCCTCGCCTCGAAGGACTGGATGACCCCGCGGCGCACCCACGGGATTACGACAGGCCCGTGAAGCGCGGCGAGTTCCTGCTGGGTCACGCCAACGAGTACGGCGAGTGGCCGCTGTCGCCGCACGTTTCGGAGCACCTGCCGGGGGCGCAGGTCCTGCCACCCGTGCCGGGCATGCCGGGTCGGCGGGATTTGGGACACAACGGGACGTTCCTCGTGCTGCGCAAGCTGGAGCAGGACGTGGCGGCCTTCGAGCGCTTCCTGGACGAACAGGCAGCGCTCGCACCCGAGGGCAGTTCCGAGGAGCGACGCGAGTGGGTGGCCTCGAAGCTGGTGGGACGGCAGCGCGACGGTGCACCGCTCGCGACGCCTCGACGACACCGGTTGCTGCGCAAGCTCCTCCCCTTCCTGTTCCAGAAGGACGGCGCACCCGCGCGCGCGAGCGGCACCGGGCCACCCCATCCCGACAATGACTTCCGCTATGCGCGAGATGATCCGCACGGCTACGGCTGCCCCATCACCGCGCACACGCGGCGGTGCAACCCTCGAGACGCGCTGCCGCCGTCGCCTCGCGTGTCCACCGACGTCACGCGACGCCATCGACTCCTCCGACGCGGCTTCAACTACGAGGACGCGGACGGCAAGGGACTGCTCTTCATCGCGCTCAACGCGCACGTGGGCCGTCAGTTCGAACTTGTCCAGAGAAGCTGGGTGCACTTCGAGCAACTCGGAGGCATTGAGGGCGCCGAGGACCCACTGGCGGGAGACGGTGGCGGACGCCTGATCATCCCCGCGGAGCCAATCCGGCAATGCGCGACATCCCTGCAGAAATTCGTGACGACGCGGGGGGGCGGGTACTTTTTTCTGCCGAGCCTGAAAGCGCTCTCGTTCTTGGGAATGAAGGAGCGCGCGGCGGATGACGGAAGCGAGGTCCCGCGCTCGTGAAACCGCGTGACTGTGGCAGACTTGTTCCTCAGGGGGTTCGACGGATCCATGAGGCGCCGGGGTACACGGGAGTCTGCAAATGGCGACGTGGAATGACCTCATCCAGGCGACGCCCCGGCAGGTTGGGGGCAAGTTCCTGGAGGAGGGTTCGGCGGTGCTGTTGGAGGCGCTGCTGGGGACGGAGGGGGAGCAGCTGGTCCTGTTGGGCCATCTGCATCGGGAACCGCACCTGCTGAGGGAGGGGGCCTTTCATCAAGGCCGGATCCACCTGGAGGAAGCGACGCGGCCCGAGTGCACGCGGGAAGATCACCTGGAGCTGCTCAAGTCCGCGAGCTACTGCTTCACGGAGGCGCTGGCCGTCGAGCGGGACACCGCGCGCGTCTCGTTGATCTCCCTGCACCTGGGAGTGTGTCGGTTGCTGCTGGGCAATCCGAAGGACGCCCGGGAGTGGACGGCGATGGCGAACCAGGCGGCGGCGGAGACGCTGAAGGACATCCTCACGGAGGCGACGGGAGAGCAGGGCTTCACGCGCAACCGCTACCTGGGTGGCGTGCTGAACTTCGTCATCTTCTTCACCAGCTCGGCCACGCTGGGCGCGGGCTACCTCGTCTGGGACCGGGTGATGAGCAAGCGCTCCGACAAGGTGCTGCGCCGGGCACTGGCGCGCATGGAGCCGCTGGTGGGCTACATCGAGGCCATCCGCGAGATGAGGCTGCGGCTCGGTGAGCCCGCGTCCACGGTGCCACGCTATGAGGTGATGCACGCCGTGGATGACAGTCAGTGCCTGTCACGCATCACGATTCGGGCGCTGGTGGGTGAAGGAGAGTCCGTGGACTTCAACGGGCGGGAGACACGGCGGGTTTCACGCACGGGGTCTGAGCGGATCACGACGGTGATCCGCTAGCGTCACGCGTCCCCATCGGTGGGCATGTAGAAGCGCTTCGCACAGCCGCGATGTCGCCTCCCTGCGACAGAACGCAGCGGGGACCGTTGGAGAGAAGCGGGACATACAAACAGCTCACGCGCTTCCGTGAGTCCCAGCTCCCCGCTCGAGGATTCTCCATGCCCGCTCACCGTGCTCCCCTCCTCTCCACGTTGTTTCTCGTCACGCTCTCCGGCTGTGTTCCTGGCCTCGCGACCTCCAATCCGACCTACTTCAGCGGAGGGAAATGGAGCGCACTCGACAAGCCCTACGCGCTCACGCCCCTGCTCGCGTGTGCCGACCCGGCGGACAACAACGACAAGGTCATCCGCAACATCGAGGACTACGTCGCACCGGCGCTCTGGAACGCGTACGGCCAGGACGCCTCCCATGCGAAGGTCAAGAAACTGAAGGGAGACAGCGAGTGGTGCGAAGCCCTCCCGAACATCGCCACCGACAAGTTCAACGTCCCGCCGAGGATGAAGCAGGATCTGGCCCGGTACGTGAAAGAAGCGGGCGCCAAGGGAGTCATCATCCCGGTCGCGACCCTTTTCCGCTCCCCCATCCAACGGGAGCTCCGGACCGAGGACGGAACGCCGTTCGCGAGCGTGGATACCGACCGCTTCAGCGCCGACGGCACCGCGCTCTTCTACGTGCACTACATCAACGAGAGCGGAGAGCTGCTCCACACCGAGCGCGCGGGCAGCGGCGGCGACGGAGCGTTCGATGACCGGCTCAAGTACATGCGTGACAGCGCGGCGGCGGTCGCCAAGAGGCTGACGCAGGGCTCGCCCCCGGTCGACCTCCAGTAGAACCAATCCAGTCCCAACGAAGTACCACCTCAGCCCCGGTACCGCTCTGCCTCCCGGAAAAACTGGGTGAGCGAGTAGTCCAGGAGCGACTGGCGGGACTGCATGTATCGGCGCGCGCGAAGGAAAGGCAGCCAGACGCGCGTGCCGATACGCACCTGAGACTCTTCAAGCGTCTGCCGCGGCACCCATGTCCCACCCAACTGTCGCACCAGAACACCGCCCAGATAGGCGCCCAGGGCCGGCACGGTGTGCTCGTCGATGAGGTCGCGCTCGTACCGCTCTGGGAAGTTCTCTCTCCAGAAGTAGAAGTCGAGGTCCGTCAGGGACTCGGTGTCGCGTCGAAGATACTGGGCACATTGGTATGCAATGCCGCCACGAGTATTTCAGACAGGTCGCCGTAGTCACTGCCAACACGTTCCACGTCCGCTGGAAGGGCGGCCGGGAGCCACTCCTCTGGCACGGGCGGCCGGAAGGCATTGAGTTCGGCGATCTTCTGCTGCCGCTCGCTGATGGCGAACTCATCCGGCAGCCGCAAGAGGAGCGGAGCCAGGTCCGGGTGGAAGCGAGCTTTCACCGGAGCAAGTGAGGCACTGCGCACTCGCAAGGTGCGCAGCACCGTGTCGAAGTCGAGGTCCGGCCGCAGGTGGACATGGGCACGGGCCTGCGCCACGCGCGCCTCGTCACTGGCGAAGTCGGCGGCGGTGGACCGCAGCACCAACAGGACGGAGCCGTTGGGAAGTTCTTCCACGAGGTGCGCAGGAGTCGAGAGCATCCGCTCGCGGCCCACGGTCTCCACCAACTTCGGACCGAAGACATTGAGCCAGAACAACTCATAGACCTTGTCGATCTCGTCTCGCTGCGCGGTTTCATCGTCGCGTCCAAAGTTCGGATAATCCGCGAGCTGACGATCAGCAGCGCTGTGGGCGGCCGCGTACGTCGTTGGATATCGAGACACCCAAGCGCGAGCCATTTCGACAAACCTGCGGCAATGCCCTTCCCCCAGGAAGAATGACAGCGGCTGCACAGTGAGGCCTACACTCAGGCGGGGCCGACGTTGCGTAACCCCGAGATTGAGCGTCAGCGACACGGCAGGATGTTCCGGGCGATGCAATCCAATAACTGAACCATATTCACTGCGGCGCTCTTCCAACGCCTTCCACACGGCACTGCGAGAGTATTTTCGCTGTCGCGTGCTCGTGACAACACTCGGCATCCAGTCGCCCGCGTGCTCCTCAAGGGCATCAAGGAATGGCGCAAGTTCGCGCGCTACCTCAGACTGCTGATCGAATGCCCCGTCAAAGGAGAGTCATAGACTGTCCTCTGCGTTCAGATCATGAAGCGTCAGCAGTTTCATTGGATCAGCACCTCCACGCCGTTGATCTCCTCCCTGGCCGTGCGCATCACATTCCTCAACACGTCCAGACCTCTTGGTTCGCAGCTCGGTCCGACACGCCGTCGGACCCATTCGAATGCCTGCAATCGCAAGGGCCGCAGACCCGCGTCGATCTCAGTCTTGAAAGAACTCTGACACGTGCGCGTCGATGTAGCGCAGGTAGAAAGCCTCCAGCTTCTCTTCGCCATAGAGGCGGTCGCTCAGTGGGTCGATATGCTCGTCGAGCCACGCTCGCGAACGTGCATCAATGATCCGTCGGCGTTCCTCTTGAGTCCCCGGCGGGCTGAGACCGAAGAGTGCGTGCAACCCCGCCCTCACCACCGTGGAGTGCTCGGCTGCTCCAAGTTCATCAAAGCTCTTCAAGATGAACTCCACCGCGGATGGGCCGAAGTTGTAGAGGGCCTGGTCCAACCCGCCGTTCCCGATGTCCCGGATGAAGAACGTCGTGAGGGCAATCACCTGCTGACCATGCGTCCCGGCTTTCGCTTCATGGTCCCATGCAGGCTCCATGAGCCGCCACAGGCGATCTCCCACAGGAAGCCCCTCGACACTCTCTCGCCGCAATCTCGTGTCACGCATCGGCAATTCCTCTCACAGCTTTCCGCGAACCACGACGGTCCGGTGGCCCAACTGATCAGTCAGCTCTCGGATGAAGCGCTCTGACAGAGAGGGCCAATTCCAGAACTTGAACCCCAGATTCCCGAAGCCCCACGGGTACTCGCCCGTCCAATCCACGAGTCGATCAGGCTTCCCACAGGCAGGGCATTCGAACTCAGCGCTGTCGTTTCCACTGTACCAATCGTCAACCGCGTCCGACCAACCATCCTCGGGTTCGACTTGCGCTCCACACGAGCGGCACGTCAATTCACCGCCGATGGTATAGAAGACGGTTCGTCCTACTTCTATCTGGAGACCGTTCGTCTGGAGGCTCCAACTCCAAGCCTCTTCGTCAGGGTTCTCCACTGCAACGGTGCGCCCAAGCCCCGGTCGGTGCCCTGCATTCCCCAGCGCACAGTCCGTCAATTCCGGTTCAATGATGCGCCGCGCGCAAAGCCAGTCTCGAACCCGCGCGGCGAGACGAGGAGCCTCCTCCTCGGACACGTCCTTATCCACAATGATCTGAAAAGAGTCACCCATGCGGCGCAACCTATCCGCACAGTCGACACGCAGGCAACCTTTCAGGTTGGAGATACTGAACCCTACTGATCAGCAGGCCGAGAGCAGCACTCCTCGGTCTCGAGGACACCTCCCTCGGCCCCTGTTCCTTCAACTCACCCGCGCTCGACTACGGCGCGGGAGTCGAAACCACGCACAGGAAATACGAGCCGGAGCGGGTCCCACCCTTGGGGTCGCGCGCCGTCATCGTGATGCTGCAGTTGTTGCAGGCGCCAGCGGGAACCGCGGACGGCGTGAAGTTCGACGTCTGGCTCGTGGGCGAGGAGAACGTCCCCGCGCAAGACGACGTCCACTGATAGAACACCGTCCCGAGGTCCGGGTCATGCACATTGGCGCTCACCGCCGTGCTCTGGCCCAGCACCACCCGGCCCTCGCTCGCGGTCACCAGGAGGATGAGCGGCGGCGCGTTGAAGCTCACGGAAATCGTGGCGCTGCCGCCCACTTCCAGTTCCTCCGTGACTTCCACCGTCACGCGCGCCCGGCTGATGCCGTTGCGCTGATCCCGCACCGTCAACGTGAGGGTGACGGTCTGCGCGGACGAGGGCGCCGTCCACGTGGGGTTCGCGATGGTCGCGCTGCTCAGCGTCCCCGCGGAAGCCGTCCAGGCGTACGCCAGCAAGTCGGCCGGCACCGGGTCATGCGCCGTCGCTCCCAGGGTGAGCTGCCCACCGGCCTCCACCGTCGTGCCCGACACCGTCACCGAGTCGATGATGGGCGCGTCGTTGTTCGTGTACTGGGGCAGCGACACGTCATGGAGCGTGACCGCCACGAGCGCCGTCTCCCCTTCGACGATGGTGACCTCCGTCGCCTCGCCCCGGTACAGGAGCGAGCTGCCGCCATAGGCGGAGACCACGATGACCCGGTTCGTCCCAGCCGGGATGCCGGCGATGGTGCCGCCCCAGGTGCTGCCCGTCTTCACCAGGTCCTGCTGGATGTCGGTGATGCCCAGGCCGGAAACGACAACCTGGATGCGCGTGACGCTGGACTCGCTCGCCGCGAACTCCTGGTCCCCGATGACCATCTGTACCGCGCCCGAACCCGAGGGTAATCCCTCACCACAGCCGGCAACGAGCGCCAGCATCAACCCGACCACGGAAAGACGACTCAAACCACGCATGGATGTTCCCTTCTCGCGCGCGAGCGGAGATTCGCTGATGTGGCGCGAGAACTTCGAAGCCCATCAAATACAAGACATCTTAGACATCCAACTGGGGCAGGTTCGACACCTGACCGCGAGGTTTGCAGCCCTCACGTGACTCGCAAAGGCGAGTCTCCCGAGACGTCGGGCGGGTCATTCCGGATGCCCCCACGCCTCGGTTGTCGCGCGATGATGTTTCACGAACCCGACAACCCGCCTCGAAAACACCGAGTGGGCATACATACAGGGAGTGCGCCGACACCCACCCCCGTGCTAGAGACGCCGGCCGAACCATCCACCTGGGAGTCTCTCTCCATGACCTCGGCCCTCCGAAAAGTCCTCGCCCTCGCCCTGTTCTTCGCATCCACCTCCGCCGTCGCCATCGAGCAGTGGGCGGACGGGCGCGCGGTGCTGCACGCGTGTGTCTACGCCCACTCCTATGAGGCCGAGGTCCGGATGTCGTACCGGAACTACACGCTGCCCTGGGGCACGTCCGTGTCTCTCATCCACGGCTGGGGCGGGGTCGACAACAGCGTCGCCATCGAGTGGGACAACTCGCAGACGGTGGACGCTCCCGCGTCCGCGCCGTGGACGTGGACCGTGACGGTCCGGAGCATCGTCTCCACCCGCACCGGGACCAAGCGGTACGAGCACTTCGACTACGTCTGGAAGGTCGTCCTCCCGAACGGCACCACGTTCTACGAGAAGGGCAACGGCTCCACCTACGGCTACTACTCGGCCAACTTGAACGACATCACCAACCGCCCCTGCACGTCGGACGGTAGCTTCATCGGCTCTCCGTTCGCGCTGGGCATCACCTCCATCGAGAAGTGGTAGTCCGCCCCTCCTCGGCGAAGCACCTCCGGGCACGGCTGCTCCTCTGGGCGGCCGTGCTCGGCTGCACGTCCAGGGCCCCGCCCTACTCGCTGGATTGCGCGTTGCCGGCGGGTGACTCCTCGACGACGTGCGCCCACCTCGTCGAGCACCAGCAGGTCACCCGGCTCGAGCTCACGGGGGCGCGGGAGCTGGTGCTCACCGCCCTGTCGGCGACGCGCACCGCCACGCACCTGGTGGTGGATGCGACGCTCCAGGGTGGCTTTCGCAGCCCCGTCGACCAGAACCTCTACCTCTTCCTGGGCGAGCCCATCGACAACGCCCCCACGACGTATTCGCTGACGGCGGACCCGCAGTACGCCGCGGACCTGGGCTACCCGGTGCGCACCACTTTGGAGCTGCCCCACCGCCTGGACCTACGCGTCGGGCTGATGGCGCCGCTCACCCAGGGCTACACGCCCCAGGTCTACGTCCGCGACACCGTCCGCGCGGACGCGGTGGGCCCCGACACAGGCGTGCTCGTCCGGGTCGACGGTGCCCGCGTCCACGTGGAGGTGCCCCTGGAGCGCTACTACGCCCTCAAGGGCGTCCCGGTGCCCTCGGCCCTGTCCGTCACCCTCGCCACCGCCCGCGACTACGTGGGCTTCGTGGACCACCTCACTGTCCTCTCCGTGGCCACCGGTGACACGCGCCCCGCCGCGCCTCGCGCCGCCGAGCCCGTGCTCTACCCTTCGCTCAACGCGCGCTCCCACCGTTTCAAGACCGTGACATTGCGCCGGGACGACGCCGTCACCACCGTCGAGCTGGAAATGGCAGCCCCCATCACCGACTGGGCCCAGACGAACCTCCAGTTCTTCTTCATCCCCCTGCCGCCCAGCACGCCACGCCAGGTCCTCCAGGACGCCGCGCACGCGGTGGACCTGCCCTATGCCTGGTCCTGGTATTGCGCCGTGTACTCGCCCCGTCGCGTCTTCTGCCGCTCCTCTGGAGGGCTCGATTTCTCCTACGACACGGCCTACGCCGAGCGCACCGAGCTGCCCGCGCTCACAGGCGTCCGCTTCCGCGAGACAGCCCCGGGCAGGTACATCTTGGAGTCACCCAACGGCTCCGTGGGCGCGGGTCCCGAGGGCTTCGCCGTGATGCTCGCGGCGGGACGCGATGGCTTCGCCCCCACCGCCTTCTACGGCAAGCCTCCGCCCGCGAAATGACAGACATTCTCACGGACTGAGTCCCCAGCCATGCCCCGAAATTCAAGTACTGACGGAATTCTTCCGATTTGGAGAATTTCACTTGTACCCGGAGTGCGCCCGCATGACAATGGCAGTCCCCCCGCTGGAGGTCTGGTCATGCTCGACATGATGTCTTGCACGTGTCTCGTGCTGTCGACACGGCTCGCCGGAAACCTCGCCCCATGAAAACACCCGTCGGCAATCCCTGGCGTTTGTTCCTCGTGACACTCCTGAGCCTGGGGCTGGGCTTCCTCACGCCCGCCTGCGCTGGCTCGGAGGTCGAAGAGCCCGAGTCGTGGACGCAGCAGGACGACTCGGCGCTGCCCGACGTCACCCCACAGGAGGCCGGGTTCTCGCTCCATAACTGTCCGGCCGGACAAGAGTGGGACCCCATCTTCGGCTGTCAAATCATGTGGGGAGAGCCCTGTTTCTACACCCGGGGCCCCGAATACATGGGCACCGAGCCTCACTGCTTCAAGGTTCCTGCTCCGCAGAACCCGACGCACGGCCAGCAGTGTTCGTCGACGCGTGGCTCGGGCTGGTGCGGCACGGAGCCCAACTGCACCACGTGTCCGAAACCCTGCTCCTCCACCCGTGGCGCCCAGTGGTGCGGCTACGAGCCCAACTGCTCGCTGTGCCCGGTGACGTGCGCCTCGACGCGCGGCCCGCAGTGGTGCGGAGATGAGCCCAGTTGCTACCTGTGTCCCGTCTACTGCTCATCGACGCGAGGCTCGGGTTGGTGCGGCAACGAGCCGAACTGCTACACGTGCACCAACGGCGGCGGAACCTCCGAGGGAGGTTGAGCCCCGACGTCCACGAGCGAGCGGCACCGCGACGCCGGTGCCCGCTCCTCGGCTGACCTCCGACGTCGCGTCCCTTCATGAAGCAGTCACTCACCTCGCGCACCGCCCTCTTCGCCGCGCTCGCCCTGGCGGCGCTGTACGGGGCGGTGCTCATCGTCACCCGGCTGGATGTCTTCAGCATCGACGTCGCCGGGCACCTCGCCAGTGGCATGGCGGTGCGCCGAGGGTACTTCCACCAGTTCAACGACAGCGCATTCCTCGGCTACGTCCAGAACCTCTTCTATCCACCGCTCGAGGACCTGCTGCTGGGGGCGCTGCTCTGGCTTCCCCTGGAGCCCGTCACCACCTTCAAGCTGTTCCTGTCGCTGCTGGTGGCGGGCTACTTCGCGGGCATCGGCGCCGTGGCGCTCCGCTTCGAGCGACCCGCGGTCCGCTGGCTCTTCGTCCTCGTCTCGGTGCTGATGTTCTACACGCACAAGGCGGAGGGCTTCGCGCAGGGGCTCTGCTTCCTGGACCTGTTCCGGGTGGGCATCACCAGTCAGTTCCTCGGCGCGGTGTTCTTCTTCGCGGTGACCGCCGAGCTGTACGGCACGCCGCGTCCGCTCCGCCTCGCGGTGCTCCTGGCCGGGGTGGTCCTATCACACCTCATCATGGGCCTGGCCGCGGGCGTGCTCGTGCTGCTGTCGCTGCCTCGGCTCATCAAGGTGCCTCGGCTCGTGGGCGCGCTGGTGCTCGGCGCGGGACTGAGCGCGTTCTTCTGGCTGCCGTTCCTCACCTGGCGGGGGTTGATGGTCAGCAACCGCGTCATGGTGGAGCAGACGGGCTGGAGCGTCGCGCTCGCGTGTCTGCCCGTGGCGCTGTTCGGCTGGACGCGCGGGATGCGCCTGCTCGCGGCCGGCACCGTGACGCTGCTCGTGCCGTCCATCTTCGCGCGAGTCTTCGAGGACGCCGCGTGGCTGCCCTCGCTGCACTACTACCGCTTCGACATCTGCGGCCTCGTGCTGGTCCCCGCCATGGTGGCCTCGGTGCTGGACGCCCTGCCCTCGACACCGCTGTGGAGGACCCGTTTCGTGCGCGGCGCCGCGCTCGTGGCCCTCGCGCTCGTGACGTGGCTCTTTCCCCTGCGCTCGGGCCTCACGCTCCCGGACAAGCTCGCGCACGGGACTCGCTTCGAGCGGGAGGCCGCGCCCGCTCCGGATGAGCGCTTCGGACGCCACTTCGTCCTGGAGTACCGACGGGCCTTCGACTTCGCGGTGGAGAGCTACCTCGGTGCCATGGACGAGGAGTTCCGAGGCCCCAAGGGCCTCTTCTGGGAGAGCAACACCGCCAACCACCTGGTCAGCTCGTACATGGCCACGCTCGTGGGGCGGCCGGTCATCCTGGACCACTTCTACTTCGGCAGCTTCACGTGTCCCTTCCAGCAGTGCGTGCTGGACCAGTTCCTCGCGGACTTCAACGTCACCCGCTTCTCGGTGGACACGCGGGTGCTGGCCGCGCGCCCCGTGGAGCCGGGCACGCCGCTGGAGGCCATCACCGCCCGCGCCGCGTGCTACTCGCGGACGCTCGAGCTGGGAGGAACCTCGCGCTTCCGGCTGGTGCCCGAGCCCTCCTTCACGGTGAATGGCTCGCCCTTCCGCACCCTGCGAGTCGAGCCGCGAGACGACATCCCCGGCGGCCCCGCCCTCAACTCCGCCGTGGAGCTCTTTCCTCCGTCGGAGCTGATGCCCTTCGAGCGCGAGGCGCGCTTCTTCTACAACTCGTACTTCCACCCCATCGGCCCCGCCTGCGAGGCGCGCATCCACCTGCGGCAGACCCTGGTGGAAGACGCGGAGTGGCGGCCACTGCACGAGGCGCTCGCCCGCGCGGGCTCCTCGGTGAACCTGCCACCCGAGCCCGCCTCACTGCACAAGGAACACCCAGGGCGCTATCGCGTGGAGCTGCCCCAGGGCGGCCCGCGACTCTTCAAGGTGAAGCTCGCGTGGTTTCCCGGCATGCGGCTGGTGGATGCGCGAGGTGAGGAGCAGCCCCTGTTCCGCGCCTACCCGCACCTGCTCGGCCTGGGAGAAGGACTGCTCTGGCTGGAGTACCGGCGTCCGCCCATCCTCTGGGTGGGGTACGTCCTCAGCGCCCTGTCCTGGACGCTGCTCGCGGGCCTGGCGCTCGCGGCGAGGCGGAAATCCAGCCCCCACTGAGCCGCTCCGTCCCACCCCTCCCCACAGCCCCGGAGTCCAGGCTCTTTCAGGTTTTCCTGGGACGGCACGTCAGACCCCCACTCCATAGTTCCAGGAGGAGGGAGATGGTGACGGCTCAAGCGTTGTTGGTGTTCGTTCCGGTGGTGCTCGCGCTCGTGGCGGCGGCGGCCATCCGGCGTCCGCGGCGGAGGACGCGTCGAATCAAGGTTCGCGAAGGGTACCCGCCGTACCCTTCGCCTCAAGTGACTGGGTGAGCCGGGGCTCGAACTGACACCCCGGCTCGACCCGGACGAGCCCCTCCCCCGAGGTCGCTCGTCCCTTTCGTCAATTCAGACGTTCTTGATTCGGTCGACCTGCTCCTCGTTCTCGACGAACCGAGAAGGACGGGCCCCCGCGCCAGCGGTAGATGAATTGACGAGCAGACGAGTCTGCGGGCGCGGGGAACCGACAACGGTCATGCGGGGTTATCGACCGCCCTTTTCGCCAGTTGCGTCCGGTGACAATAAAAAATACGACTGCGACGGCAAGTCCCAGAAGTGGGGTGGCGAAGCTACACTCCGCGTCTCGCCCTCTCCTTTTCCGAGCGTCCCGTGGCCGAGCGTCTCACCATCCTGGTCGTCGATGATGATCCGCACCTGCGGGACATCGTCCGCTTCGCGCTGGAGCAAGGCGGCTTCAAGGTGGAGGAGGCCGCGGATGGAAAAGCGGCGGTGGAGCAGGTGCGGCGTGCCCCTCCGGCGCTCATCGTCCTGGACATCATGATGCCGGAGATGGACGGGCTGGCGGTGTGCCGGGAGGTCCGCCGCGCGCACGAGCTGCCCATCGTCTTCCTGTCCTCGCGAGACGACGAGGTGGACCGCATCCTCGGCCTGGAGCTGGGTGGCGACGACTACCTCACCAAGCCCTTCAGCCCCCGCGAGCTGGTGGCGCGCGTGAAGGCGGTGCTGCGCCGCGCCCGTCCCGCACCGGAGGCCGCGCCCGCCTCCACGGCGCCCAAGCCGCTCGCGCGAGGCCCCTTGAAGCTGGACGAGGAGCGCTTTCGCGCCTGGTGGGGCGAGCACGAGGTGGTGCTCACCGTGACGGAGTTCCACCTGCTCGCCGCGCTCCTGCGCGTGCCTGGCAAGGTGTTCACCCGCGACGAGGTGATGACGCGCGTCTATGACGACAGCGTGGTGAGTGATCGCACCATCGACAGCCACGTGCGGCGGGTGCGGCAGAAGTTCGCCGGGGTCGGCGGAGAAGTCATCGAGACGGTTCATGGCCTTGGCTATCGGCTCGCCATCCCCTAGGCACCGGGCGCGGCCCCGGCTGTGGATGGTGTTCGTCGCCGTGGGGCTGGCGGGCTTCGTGCTCACGTTGGGCGGGCTGTCCTTCGTGCGCGTCTACGACAACCAACTCATCCGTCAGACGGAGACGGAGCTGCTCACCCAGGGCGCGGTGGTGGCGGAGGTCTACCGGTCCATGCTCGCCGAGCAGGTGGCCGGCATCGACTACGGCAAGCCGCGCACCGCGAAGTGGCCCTTCCCCATTCCGAACGATGACCAGCTGCGGCCCATCCTCCCGTCGCTCCGCGCCTCGGACGAACCGCTGCCTCCGGACGATCGCCCCCCTGCCTCGCGCGTGCCCGGTGAGCCCCTGGCCCGGGGCGTGGGCCAGCGACTTCGTCCCCTGCTGGAGAACGTGAGGGCGGCCACGCTCGCGGGCATTCGCGTCGTCGACGCCGGAGGCGTGGTGGTGTCCAGCAGCAGCGCGGAGCTGATGGGCGCAACGCTCGCTGACCGGCCGGAGGTCCAACAAGCGCTGCACGGCATGCCCACCAGCGTCCTGCGTCGCCGCCACGCCGAGCCGGAGGACACGCCCCTCGCCTCGCTGAGCCGCGACACCGGCATCCGCGTGTTCGTGGCGCTGCCTGTCATCCAGGGCGGTCGTGTCTGGGGCGCGGTGGTGCTGGCGCGCACGCCGATGACGTTCGCCAAGGCCATGTACGCGGACCGGTGGAACCTGACGGCCACGGGGCTGGTGTCGCTTGGCGCGGTGGCGCTGATGTCGCTCGCCGCCGCCGCGCTGCTGGGCCGGCCCGTGCGCGCCTTGGTGAAGCAGACGCGCGCCATCGCCGCGAGCGCCCCCGAGGGCTTCGAGCCCGTGGCCCGCCCCGTCGTCGCGGAGCTGGCCGAGCTGTCCGAGTCCCTGGCCGGCATGGCCACCGCCCTGCGCGACAGGAACCAGTACATCCGCTCCTTCGCCGCCAACGTGTCGCACGAGTTCAAGACGCCGCTGGCCTCCATCCAGGGCGCGGTGGAGCTGCTGCGCGACAGCGCCGAGGTGATGACGCCGGAGCAGCGCGCGCGCTTCCTCTCCAACATCGACGCCGATGCGAAGCGCCTCACGCGGCTGGTGCAGCGGCTGATGGAGCTGGCGCGCGCGGACTCGATGACGGCCCGGCCCGCGCAGGTGGAGCTGGCGCCCCTGCTGACGGCGCTCGCCACTCGCGCGTCCTCGGAGGGCCTCGCGCACATCGACGTGGGGCCCGTGCCGGAGGGGCTCACCGTGTCCCTTCCCGCCGAGGTGTTGGATGACGTGCTCTGGCAGCTCGTCACCAACGCCAGGCAGCACGGCGGCGAGGACGTGCGCGTGTCGCTGTCCGTGGAGACGAGCGGCACCGGGCCCGCTCGAGTCATCGTGCGCGACACCGGGCGCGGCATCTCCGAGGCGAACCGGGCGCTCATCTTCGACGCCTTCTTCACGACCGCGCGCGAGCGGGGCGGCACGGGTCTGGGCCTCACCATCTCCCAGTCGATGCTGCGGACTTTCGGCGCGGGGCTGGAGCTGCTCCCGGCCCGACCTCCGGAGCCGGGCGCCGCCTTTGCCGTGGCCGCGCCCCTGGTGCGTCGCTAGGCTGGGCGGGCCATGAGAACCGTCGCTGAGTGGAAGACGAGGCTTCGCGCAGAGCTGAAGGAAGCGCTTCGGACCCGGAACGCTCCTGCCTCGGCCGTGCTTCGTGAAGTGATGGCGGCCCTCGACAACGCGGAGGCGCCCGACGTCAGCACGGCTCCACCGTCCACGGAGGGCACCTTCGCCGGAAGCGCCGGTGGCCTGGGCAGCGGTGAAGTGGCCCGCCTGGCCCTGACGCCTGAAGCCGTGAACGCCGTCATCGAACGCGAGGTCCAGGAACGGCGGGACGCGGTGGCCCTCTACGTCAGCCTCGGGAAGAACGACGAAGCCAACGCCTTGAGGGCCCAGTTGGACGTGCTCCTGGAGCTTCAGCGGAAGTAGCTGTCGGAGATGTCCACCGAGTAGCCCAGCTCCAGCGTGGGCGAGGACGCCGCCACCAGGTACTGACGGAATTGCAGCACCTTGCCCGGCAGGGCCGCGCTCCCCGCCACGGCGGCGGCCTCTTCCACCTGCTCCAGGCTGCCGCCCTCGCGGCGGTAGTTGAACACCGCGGGGAAGTGCGCCCGGGCCTTCAGCTCGGCCACAGGCCACGACACGCGCGGCAGCGCCAGCTTCAGCCGACCGGACAGGTGGAAGACCCCCAGCTCCCTCGTCAACACCACCTCCAACGCGCCGCTCGTCTCACCCAGTCGCGACGGAGCCACCTTCAGCTTCAGCACACCCTCCGTCGCCTCCTCCACGGGCACGGGCACCGCGTTGAGCGTGACGCGCTCCAGCTTGTGCCCTTCCGGCACCGTCAACTCCAGGGGCTGCTCCCGGTCCAGGCTCAGCGCGTAGCTGACACGCAGGGAGGCGCGGCCCTCGAGAGTGGACACCCACGTCGCGGTGGCCTCGGCGATGCGCGGCTCCATCGGCGGGCGCACCTGCGGCTTCGTTGCCTGCAACACCGACGCGGCGGCTCGCCACCCCACCCGCAGCACACCCTGCACGGGATAGACGGCGTAGCCCTCGCCCGAGGTCGGCAGCGGCTCCATCAGCGTGAAGATGGACGTGTCGGCATCCAGTTGGAGCGGCACCGAAGGCGCCTCCGGTCCGAAGCGGAGCTGCGCGCGGCGCTCGTGCCCGGCCCCCGAGGAGCGCACGGTGAGCCCCACGTCGAAGTCGTGACGGCCCGCCTTGCGCGTAATCAGGCACAGGAAGCCATCCACGACACCCACCGTGGCGTCCTCCAGCGTGGGCAGCGCGGTGGGGTACGTGTCCGCGTCGAGGTGGAGCAGCCGCACCTGCGTCCAACGTCCATCCGCGAGCACCTCCACCTGGAAGCTGGCCTCCACCTGGAGCGCATCGGTCGACAGCCGGCCCTTGAGCTGGCTCTTCACCAGCGCCTCGGTGGGGGGCGCGGGCACATACGCCTGGCGCTGCGTGTACAGGGGAATGAGCTGGTCCAACGGCACGGTGGCGGTGCCAGCGGGATAAGCCGTGGACGCGGTGGCGCCCGTGGCCAGTGCTTCTGGAGCGAGCAGCAGGAATCCGACGACGAGAGAAAGGGTCCGCATGGTGGGCTCAGCTCGCTTCCGGGGTGACAGGGGTGGCGGTGGCGACAGCCGCGCGCGGGGCGCCGCCGTTTTGCGACAAGTCCGAGAGAAAGGCCCGCACACCGGAGCGGGTGGAGAGGACCATCAGCCCGAGCAGGCCCGCGAGGATCTCCAGGGTGTAGATGAGGCCGGTGTAGCCATCCAGGATGACGGCGACCGTGGGCACCAGCAGCGTCGCGGCCCAGACGCCCGCCAGCACCACCGTGCGCTCTTTCGGGAACAGCCAGCGCGCGTAGGCCACCACGGCCGCGCCGAGCCCCAGCGCGCTGAGGACGTAGGCCACGTAGAAGTTCATGAAGGCGGCCAGGTACGCCAGCAGCACGAAGAAGAAGCCGTACACCGCGGCCAGCAGATACGACTCATGCAGCGCGAGCTGTCGCTTGTGCCGCAGGCCCAGCGCCGCGAGCAGCGCCACCAGCGCGAGGAACGGCACCCACGCGCGCCCCGCCATGCGGGACACCATGGAGTCGAACGTCTTCTCCGAGGGCAGGATGACGCCCAGGTTGACGCCGGACTCCAGGGACTGGAAGGCCCAGTCCAAGGTGACGGCGTCGCTGCCCGCCTGCACGGACGAGGCGGACAGCACTCCCGACGGATAGTCGAAGTTGTCGCCGCCCTCGACGGCGAAGTGCAGCCGGACATCGCGCGCGGAGAGGTTCGGGTCCAGCTTGTAGACGAAGGAGTCGAGCCCTCGTGCGCGGTAGCGGATGACGAAGCGGGCCGTGGCGCCCTTCGCGATGCGGCCCGTCCACACCAACCGGTTGCCGGACTCGCCCAGGTCCAGGCTGGACTCCTGGCCGTCGACGAGGAACTGGAGCTCCGACAGCAGCACCTGCGACTTGTTCATCTCCATGGGGAAGATGAACGCCACGTCGATGTCATGACCCTCGCGGTTGACCACCGCGTACTCGGCCCCCAGGTTGAAGTCGAAGCCAGAGAAGTAGCGCAGGCCGCGCTTGCGGTAGTTCATCTTCGCCAGCACCTCCACGTGCTGACGGTCGAAGGCGAGCGGCTTCAGCTCGGTGAAGATGGTGCCGCTGTGCACGAAGCGCAGCGAGGGCGCCGGCTGGACGACGGGCGCGCCCCACCGGTCCTCCACTCCGGCCGCCAGCTCCGAGTTGGCGAAGTCCGTGCGGCCCGCCACCTGGCCGGCGATCACCGCCGTGGCGAAGACGACGATGAATAGGCTGCCGAAGACGTGGTGGGCGACCAGCCACCGGAAGGCCCCTCGGATGGGGCCGTCGGACGTCCGCTGAGGACGCGGCGCGGAAACAGGAAGGTTCATGGACACAGACTGGCCCCCCGGTGTGCAACCCGGATGGCCAGCCCGTGCGCTTCATGAGGCATGTTTGTGCGGAATTCGTGCAGGCCTGGGGCGTGTCCTCCCGGGCCCGTGCTTCACGACGTCAGTGCACCGCGTGCGAGCGCACGTCGAACGCGCGGGTGAGGCAGGACTGGTTCGCGGTGGAGTCCAGGTGCTGCGCGCGGTCCCGAATCTCGAAGAAGCTGCGCGACGTGCCATCCACCGGGTCCGTCACGTTGAAGGGAAGGAGCGGATTCACCATGCCCGTGGCCAGGAAGCCCGACAGGCCGCCCGTCTCTCCAATGTGCGTGAAGGGCGTGTTCGTCTCGCGCGCATGGCAGCCGTTGCAGGTGTTGAGCGAGACCTTGTGCCGCGCGGTGTTGCTCACGATGCCCGCGGCCCGCCAGAACGTGGTGGCCGGAGTCGGGACGCGGGGGTTGGCGCCCAGGAAATTCAAGCCCGAGAAGGTGGCCGGCACGCCGTAGGTGTTGGCGAGGATGGCCGCCTGATTCGTGTTCACGAAGTCACGGAAGATCGTGGTGTTGTTGCGCAGGTCTCCCGGCGTCAGCGCCACCGTGGTCTCCGACAGGAAGTTCGGCGTCGGGCCCGTGTCGAAGAGGTGGAACTCCCGCAGCTCCCAGGGCCTGGAGAGCATGAAGTCGTTGGTGCGAATCTGGTTGATGGCGTTGCCGTTGGGCTTGGTGGGCGCCGCGCCCGCGACGACGACCTGCTCGGTGAGGGCCTCCAGCGCCGCGTTGTAGGCGGGGCTGCCCAGCACCATCAGCGGGGTCGACAGCTGCATCCACTGCTGCGCCCAGCTCTTCACGTTGAGGCAGCCGGTGATGGGCACGCCGTACTCGAAGATGACCAGCAGCGGCCGGATGGTGCAGCCCGCGCTCTTGTCCACCGCGGCGAAGACGAAGCGCAGCTCGCCACCACCGCTGGAGCCGCCGTAGCCCACCGGGCCGTCGCCCTTGCCCAGGTCCAAGCGGTTGAAGATGGCCACCAGCTTGAACGCCGACTTCGTCATGTCGAGCGTGCCAGCGACCTTCGGCCACGGATTCAGGATGCGCGACACCACCTGCGTGCGCGCCGGGACGGACCACCCGTTGAGCGTCTGGTTCGCGTTCCACTGCAGCAGCCACTGCTCGGTGAGGGCCGACGGCGTCACGAAGGTGCTCGCCATCTCCGTCATCAGGTGGTTGAACGTCCACACCCCGTTCGGGTTGCCGGAGTTCGAGCACGGGTCATACGTGCGCGACGGATCGTTGATGACGTTCGGATGGGTGATGACCAGCGATTTGGCCGGCTTGACGTCGCTGAGCAGCCCCACGGGCGTCACGGGGATGGGCGCGCGCGGCTTGAAGATGTCCGGCGTCAGCGCCACCACCGGGCGCTCCTCCACCACCTCGCGGTTGTTGAAGACGGCGAACGTCAGCGGCTCGTTGGGCTGCTGGCTCTGGGCCGCGGTGATTCGCTTCTGCGTCTCGCGGAGCGTGTCGAGGTCGACCTCGGCGAAGCCGGAGAACACCCCGTCACCCGCCTGCTCGTCGCCGTCCTTGCCCTCATCTCTCAGCACCACCGCCTTGCCCGTGTCGGACACCACGGGGACCTCGGTGAACAGGCCCTCCTGCGCCTTGGCGAGCTTCACCCGCACCAGGCTGCGCGTCCGGGAACCCAGGACGTCGTCCTGCGCCACCACGTCCATCGACTGGATGATGGGCGCGGGCTGGTTCGAAGGGGTCGGCTCGGCCGCCGCCGTCTGGGGCTGAGCGGCCAGGGGCGCCGGCCCTTCCAACGCCTCGCCACCACAACCCGTCAAACACAGCGAGAGTACGAGCGCACCGGACCCAGCCCACTTCAGGCCCAGGGCCTTCTTCGGGAACCACTTCATGGATGTTGCCTCCAGGGGATTTGACCGCGACCTCCCCTGGTGCACCCCGCAGGCCATCACAAGGACTCGGAGAGAAGCCCATGCACACGCGGCGAGGATGTGTCCCCTCAAGCAACATCCGCAACGGAGCTGTGACATTCCGCGCTACAGCGACTCTCTGGCTGCGAGAGGGGCCCAAAGTTGTACGGCAGCCCTGAAACCGGCTCAAATCCAGGAAATGGAGAGAGTCGAGGAGATCTACCAGGGCTTCGTGGTTGATCATCAGCTCGAGCGCGCGGGCCTCTTCGAGTTGCTCCGCGAGCGGTTCGTGGCGGTGGACACGGTGCTCTATCCGGGGTGCTTCGTGCACATCACCCCGTCGTTCTTCTTCCAGCACGTCGTCTACGTGGACCGGAACGACCTGGCGCAGGGCTTCTTCGCCAACAAGGACGGCGTGCTGAGGAAGATCGGCTCCTGTCAGCAATACGAGCAGAAGGCCTCCGTGCGCTTCGTCGCGCAGGACTACCTGCAGCCCATTCCAGCGCTGGAGGAGAGCTTCGACCTGCTGCTGGCGCTGTATGCAGGAGGAATCTCCCGCGCCTGCGGGAAGTACCTGAAGGTCGGCGGCCTGCTGGTGACGAACGACCACCATGGCGACGCGGCGGAGGCCGCGACCGAGGAGAACCTGGAGTTGATCGCCGTGGTGAAGGAGCAGCGGGGGAAGTTCATCTTCAGCGACGAGGAGCTCTCCGCGTACCTCGTCCCGAAGATTCCGCCCCGAGGCCCCGCCGCGCGCGACACCGCGGGCGCATCCCACTGGGAGCGACCCGCCGACTACTACCTCTTCCGCAAGACGCGCCCGGGCGCCGCGACGATGGAGCCCGGACGCTTCTCCGCCCCTCACTGAGGGACGCGAGGACGGAGGCCCCTGGCTACTGGGCCTCCAGCCGGAACTGCTGGCAGTCGTTGTTGGACCAGGTCCACTGCTGGATGACGGTGCCGTTGCCGCTCGTCCCACAGCTCGCCACGTCCAGCACCTTGCCGCTGTGCCGGGCCTCGATGCGGTGGAACCCGCCGGACGTCGCCACCGTGCGGAACTGCTGGTTGCCGCCGTTGGACCAGGACCACTGCTGGAGCCCCGCGCCGTCCGCGGTGCTGACGTCGCGCACGTCCAGCACCTTGCCGCTGTACTGCGACACGAAGCGCACGTAGCCGCTGTCGGTGGGCTCCATCACCCACTGCTGGCTGGCGCCGGTGTGGCACGCCCACTGGTGGATGCTCGCACCGTCCGCGGCGCTGGGCCCGTTGATGTCCAGGCAGCGGCCGGAGCTCTTGTTGACGATGCGGTAGCGGGTGGCGCCACCGCCGCCCTGCGCCGCGTTGAAGATGGCGAGCAGCAGCGACGTGTCATTGCGAGTGTCCTGGGTCAGCTCCCAGATCATCACCCCGCCACCCTGCTGGAGGCCCAGCCGCGTCTTGGCCTGGATGGTGGCGATGCCGTTGTAATAGACGTCCCCGACGTTGTCCTTGTACGGCGCCTGCGAGTCCCGCGCGACGAGGTCCGCGTAGCCGACATACGACGACGGCGAGCGCCCGTAGAACGGCACGCCCAGCACGGCCTTCGACGCCGGCAGGCCCCGCCCCTTCCAGTAGTTGAGCGACTGGACGGCGTAGTCATACGTCGAATGCGGCTGCCCGCCGTCGTACGCCATGATGTTGAGGAAGTCGAAGTCGGCGAACGTCGAGGTGGGGACGCCCTCGCCGTAGTAACCGTTGGCCACCACCGCGGCGGTGAGCAGCTTTCCGCGCGAGCGCATCGCCGCGCCCAACTCGCGGATGAGCGCCGCGAAGTTCTGCGCGGAGGCGCCCGGGTCCGGGTACTCCCAGTCGATGTCCACGCCGTCCAGCCCCGCCGCGTTGACGTAGTTGACCAGGTTGTTCACGAAGGCCGTGCGCGTGCCCGCGTTCGCCGCGAGCGACTCGAAGCCGCTGTCGTTGCCGTCGTTCCACCCGCCCACCGCGATGAGCACCTTCACGCCTCGCGCATGCGCGGCGGTGACGAGCGAACGCAGCCGCGCGTCCGTCCCGCTCGGGCCCGTCAGCCCGCCCTGCGCGGTGGGCACCACGAAGGCGTAGTTGATGTGCGTGAGCCTGTCGTAGGGGATGGCGTTGACGTCGCCCGCCCACGTCGGGAAGTAGCCAACCACGCGCGTCGCCAGCGCCGCGCCCTCTTGCCGCGCCAGCGGCTCGTCGACGGGTGACTCCACGTCCGGCGCGCCCGAACAGGCCAGCACCATGGCCGCCAACGCGGCCTCCAACACCAGGGCTCTCAACGGCAACACCAGGCGCGACATGCGGACTCCATGAGGTGAGCCCCCGCCTCCGGAACGGAGACGGAGGGGTCGCGCACCTGTAGCGTCGCCCTAAACCCGCAACAACAGTTTTTCCGGAAATCGAAGAAAGACTATCCAGTCCTGTCGGACAGTTAGGAGGCCCCTGCACACGCTTGCGCCGCCGTCCGTATTTTCAGTGCGGGCTGCACGACGGCACGACGCGGCGCGAGGAAGGGCGCCGCGTCGTGGAGGGGATTCAGCGCGCGGCGGGGACGCCGGGCAGCGGGTTCACTTGGAGCTGCTTCGAGGCGAGGAACTCCGCGTTGAAGACCTTGGAGGCGTAGCGACTGCCGTGGTCACACAGGAAGGTGACGATGCGCAGTCCCGAGCCGACATGCTGACGGGCAAGCTCGTACGCGGCGCGCACGTTGAGGGCGGCGGACGTGCCCACCACGAGCGCGTCCTCGCGGGCCAGGTGGTAGAGCGTGTCCAGCATCTCCCCGTCGCCCAGACGCATCGCCTCGTCCACGCGCGAGGCCTGGAAGTTGGCGGTGAGCCGCATGATGCCGATGCCCTCGGTGATGGAGGAGCCCGACGACTCCAGCTTCCCCTCGCGCACGTAGCTGTAGAGGCCGGAGCCCGGCGGGTCCACGAGCACCACGCGCAGCGCGGGGTTCTTCTCCTTGAGGAAGCGGCTGACGCCGGACATCGTCCCGCCGCTGCCCACGGACACGACGACGACGTCCACGCGGCCCTCGCACTGCTCCCAGACCTCGGGCCCCGTCGTCTCGTAGTGGAAGTCGCCGTTGGCCGTGTTCTCGAACTGGTTGGCCCAGAACCAGCCGTGCTGCTCGGACAGCGCGCGCGCCTGGTGGAAGAAGTGGCCGGGGTTGGCGAAGGGCACGGGCGGCACCTTGCGGACCTCCACGCCCATGGCCTCCAGCAGCTCGTACTTCTCGCGCGCCTGGTTGTCCGGCATCGTCACCACGACGCGGTAGCCGCGCTCGCGGCCCAGGAGCCCCAGGCCGATGCCCGTGTTGCCCGCGGTGCCCTCGACGATGGTGCCTCCGGGCTTGAGGAGTCCCTGCTCCTCCGCGCGGCGAATCATCCCCTTGGCGGCGCGGTCCTTGATGCTGCCGCCGGGGTTCATGAACTCCGCCTTGCCCAGAATCTCGCAGCCGGTGATGCGGCTGAGCGAGCCGATGCGAAGCAGCGGGGTGTTACCCACCGAGTCCCAGAGCGAACCGATACGTGGCGCCATCCCCCTCCCCTAATGGAGTCCGGGGAGGGAGGCAACCGACGACGGGACGACGGGCGCTACTCGTTGCGCATCGCCTCGACGGGGTCCAGCTTCGCGGCGCGAGCAGCCGGGTAGATTCCAAACAACAGCCCTACCCCGCAGCTCATCGACAAGGCCAGGCCCACGGCCCACGGCGGTACGGTCATGGGGAAGCCGACCATCCAGTCCCCCAGGAAGACGAGCCCGAAGCCCAGGCCCACGCCCAGGCCTCCGCCAAAGAGCGCCAACAGCACGGCCTCCGTGGCGAACTGCCCGAGGATGCGCCGCCGCTTGGCGCCCAGCGCCTTGCGCACGCCAATCTCCCGCGTCCGCTCCATCACCGACACCAGCATGATGTTCAGGATGCCGATGCCGCCCACCACCAGCGACAGCAGACACACGCCGATGCCGGCGATGGTGATGACCTGCGAGAGCTGGTTGAAGGACGCCGTCACCGACTCGTTGGTGTGGATCTCGAAGTCGTTGGGCTGGTCCGGGTCCACGCCGCGCCGACGTCGCATCAGCGTCGTCACCTCGTCCTGTGCCTTGCGGAACAGGCTGGGGTCCTTCGCCTGGATGTCGACGGCCAGCGACCACTCCTTGCCGTAGAGCTGCTGGTACACCCGCAGGGGGATGATGGCCTGGTTGTCCATGCTCACCATGCCCAGGAAGCTGCCGCGCCGCTGGAGCACGCCAATCACGCGGAACGGCCGGTTCTGGAGGCGCACCTCGAAGCCCACGGGGTCGATGCCGGGGAAGAGCGAGTCCGCCACGTCCACGCCCAGCAGCACCACGCTGCGCCCGTCCAGCCCCTCCACCTCGTTGAAGTAGCGGCCGGACTGCACGGAGACGCCGCTCGTCACCGGGTACGTCGTGGACGCGCCGGTGACGCGCACCGACGGCCGCGTCTCCGCGCTCGCCGTCGAAATCTTCTGCCCGCCCGTGTCATCCGACGGGGCCACCACGCCCACCGACGGACAGAACATCTCGATGGCGTGCACGTCCTCCATCGTGATGTTCGGGCGCTTGGCGAACTTCGCCCAGTTGAAGCGGCCGAAGCCGCCCGAGGGCCACTTGGTGAGCTGGAAGGTGTGTGCCCCCAGCCGGCCCAGGTCCTTGTTCACCTTGGTGCGCAGGCCCTCGATGAGGCCCATCATCGTGATGACCGTGGCCACGCCGATGACGATGCCCAGCAGCGTCAGCAGGGAGCGCAGCGGGTTGCCCAGGAACGTCCCCAGGGCCAGCCGCAGATTGTCCAGGAAGGCTCGCATCGACTCACTCGTACCGAAGGGCTTCCACGGGGTCCAGGTTCGCCGCGCGCGCCGCCGGCCAGATGCCGAACAGCAGGCCCACCAGCGCCGCGAAGAACACCCCACCCAGCACCGTGGTCGTCTGCACGTCCGCCGCCAGCGGCGTTATCAGTGACACCACCTTGGCGGTGCCCAATCCCACTGTCGTTCCCAGCAGGCCTCCCACGGCGGATACGCTGGCCGCCTCCATGAGGAACTGCACGACGATGGTGCGCTTGCGAGCCCCCAACGCGCGCCGGACACCAATCTCCCGTGTCCGCTCGCGCACGGACACCAGCATGATGTTCATGATGCCGATGCCGCCCACGAGCAGGGTGATGAGCCCCACGCCCACGGCCACGCCGTACAGCGCGCCGGTGAGCTGCGCGTAGGTCTGGGCCATGGCCTCCGGCTTGTTGATGTTGAAGTCGTCGGGCTGGCCCGGCTCCGTCGCGCGCAGGCGCCGAAGGATGCCGATGAGCTGGTCCTCCGCCATGCGCACCTGGGACGCGTCCGCCACCGCCATGGCGATCTCGAACGGACGGCCCTTGCCGAAGTTGCTGTAGAACGTCCTGAAGGGGATGAGCACGAGCAGGTCCATGCTCTCGTTGACCACCTTCCCCTTGCGACTGAGCGTGCCCACCACCTGGAAGGAGCGGTTGTCCACGCGGATGGTCCGTCCCACCGGGCTGATGCCGGGGAACAGCCGCTCCGCCACGTCCGCGCCGAGCACGGCCACCGGACGCGTCACCTCCTCATCCGCCTCGGTGATGAAGCGGCCTCCGGTGATGTCGAAGCCCGCGATGCTCAGGTACTCGTGGTTGACGCCCTGGATGCGCACCGACGACATCTGCTCGCCGCCGTACGACACGTCCGACATGCGGGAGACGGACGGGGACAGCGCGGTGATGAACGGCGCCATGGCGCGCAGCCGGGGAAGCTGGTCCAGGGTGAAGTTCTTCCGGTTGCGGTACTTCCACCAGTCGCCCTTGATCATCCACGGGAACTTGGAGACGTAGAGCGTGTTGGCGCCGAAGCTCGCGAGCTGCTTGTGGAAGGACGTGTTGAGGCCCTGGATGATGCCGACGATTGCCAGCAGCGTGGCCACGCCGATGCCGATGCCCAGCGTCGTCAGCACCGTGCGCAGGCGGTTGGCGCGCAAGGAGAACAGGGCGATGCGCGCGCCTTCCAGGACGTCCACCCGCAGGCTCGTCACGTTCTTCATGCGCCACCCGCCGCCACCGCGGCGGCGTTGCCCAGGGCCACTTCACGCCCGGGGCCGTCGGCGACAATCTCTCCGTCGCTCAGGCGGATGGCCCGAGGGCAGCGCGCCGCCAGCTTGGGCTCGTGCGTGACGAGCACCAGCGTGTGGCCTGCCTGGTGGAGCTGCTCGAACAGCCGGACGATCTCCTCGCCCGTGGCCGAGTCCAGGTTGCCCGTGGGCTCGTCCGCCAGGAGCATGGAGGGCTCCGATACCAGCGCGCGGGCGATGGCCACGCGCTGACGCTGACCGCCCGACAGCTCGTTGGGCCGGTGGTGGATGCGGGGCGTGAGCTGCACCTTGTCCAGCGCCGCCCTCGCCCGCTCCCGCCGCTCCTTCGCCGCCATGCCCCGGTACACCAGGGGCAGCTCCACGTTCGCCAGCGCCGTCTCCTTCGGCAGCAACTGGAACGTCTGGAAGATGAAGCCGATCTCCACGTTGCGGATGACGGCCAGCTCGTCGTCGCTCATGCGCGACACGTCCTTGCCGTTGAGCATGTAGCGGCCGCTGGTGGGCGTATCCAGGCAGCCCAGCACGTTCATCATCGTGCTCTTGCCAGAGCCGGACTGGCCGATGATGGCCACCCACTCGCCCCGGCTGATGCCGAAGGTGACGCCGCGAAGGGCGCGCACCTCCTCGCCACCGACATGGAAGACGCGGGTGATGTCGTCCACCTGGATGAGCCGGCCGGTGCCGGCGCCGCTGCTGTTGCTCACGACTTCTGACCGCCCTTCGCGCCAGGAGCATCACCCTGATCGGGCCCCTGGACATTGTCTCCGTGGTTCAGCTCCTTCGACAGCGTGCGGTAGGGACCTTCCACCACACGGTCCCCGTCGCTCAGCCCGGAGAGGATCTCCAGCTCCGTGTCGGAGGCGATGCCCGTCTGCACCCGCCGCACCTGCGCCTTGTTCGCCGCGTCCACCACGAAGACCACCTTCGCGAGGGTCTCGGTGCGCTTGGCCTTCAGCCCGCCACCTTCCACCGCTTCCTTGTAATCCGGCAGCGAGCGCTCCGCTCGCACCGTCACCGCCTGGATGGGCACCAGGATGACGTCATCGTGCGTCTCCGCGGAGATGCGAGCCTCCGCGCTCATGCCCGGCAGCACGCCCGGCGGACGCATGTCCAGCGCCACCGTGACGGGGAAGCTCGTCACCTCCGCCTCCGTGCCCGGGTTCTTGATGAGCGCCTTCTGGGCGATCTCCACCACCGAGCCCTGGAACGTCTGCCCTTCCAGCGCGTCCAGCGTCACGTCCGCGGGCTGGCCCGGCTTCAGGTGAACCACCTCGTGCTCACCCACCTCGAACTTCACCTCCATGGCGCTCAGCGCGGCGATGGTCATCACCACGTCCTCGGCCAGCTCCGAGCCACGCACGCGCTCACCCACCTCGCGCGACAGCTCGATGACGTTGCCGTCGATGGGCGACGACAGCGTCGTCCTCGACAGGTCCGCCTGCGCCTGCTCGACGATGGCGACGTTGCGCGCCAGCTGCTGGCGGGAGGACGCCAGGCGCGCCTCCGCCGTGTTCTTGCTCGCCTTGGCGATATCCAGCTCCGCGCCGGACGCGAGGCCCTTGGTCACCAGGCCCTCCACCCGCCCCAGCTCCAGCGTGGTGCGGCCGACTTCGACCTCCGCCACCTGGGCATCGGCGCGCGCGGCGTTCTGCGACGCCATGGCCTGCTTCATCGCCGCCTCGTAGATGCGCTTGTCGATGCGCCCCAGCACCTGGCCCTTCTTCACCGGCTCGCCATCCTTGACGAGCAGCTCCACCAGGTCTCCGGAGAGGCTGGAGGAGATCTTCACCGTGGTCGCCGCCTGCACCTTTCCCGCGCCGGTGATGGCGCGGGTGATGGTGCCCTTGCGGGCCTTGGCGATCTGCACTTCCTGGGACGGTGGCGGACGCTCCTTCAGTCCCCCAGCCGTGATGGCCGCGGCACCCAGGAACAGCGCACCGGCAATCGCACCCTTCCACCACTTCATTTCGTCTCTCCCGGGCTCAGGGCGCCCATGGCCCGCAACAAACTGAAGCGGGCGATTTCGACATCAATCCTGTTTTCCAACAAGCTGAGCTCCGCCTGCGTGAGGCTGAGCTGGGCATCGCGGACTTCCAGCGTGGAGCCCGCACCGGCCTTGAAGCGCTCCTCCGCCAGCCGGAGGCCCTGGATGGCGGCCTCCTTGTTCTCGGCGGACAGGCGGGCGGCGACAATCTGTGCCTGCAGCGACTGGTGCGCGGTGCGCACCTCGCCTTCAATCTCCCGCGCCGACTGCGCCAGCGTGAGCTGGGCCTTGCGGATGGTGGCCTCCGCCCGACGCGTCTGCGCGGGGGTGATGAAGCCGTTGAAGACGTTCCACTGGAGGTTGACGCTGCCCAGGAAGTTGTTCTGCAGGCGCGGCTCGGTGAAGACCTGCTCGGCGTCCGGACCCTGCCGGGTGTAGAGGCCGCGGGCCGACAGCACGGGGAGGTAGTCCGCGCGGGCGATGGCGCGCTGCAGCTCCGCCGAGCGCACCTGGAGCTGGAGCGCCTTGAGCACGGGGCGCCTCTCGCGGGCCTCGTCGATGGCCTGCTCGATGGTGGGCGCGGGCGCGGGCTCCTCGTTGAGCACGCCCGGGTCCACCGCCTCCAGGGGCTCGGTGCCCGGACGGGTGAGCCACACCGCGAGCTGCGTCTGGTCCGTCACCAGCTGCGTGAGGGACTGGATGAAGGTGATGCGGTCATTGCCCAGGTTCACCAGCGCGGAGATCTCCTCGACCTTGCCCACGCGTCCGGCCTGGAACAGGGAGCGCGCGCGGTCCAACTGCTCCTCGCTGCGCTTGACGGTGGCCTCCAGCACCTGGCGGGTGGCCTGGGTGCGGAAGAGCGCGAAGAAGCGCCGGATGGCCTCCAGCTCGGAGGTGTCCGCCTCCTCCTGCGCCTGGCTCTTCTGCGCATCGCGCAGCACGCCGCTCTGCTCCAGCTGCTTCCAGCGCGCCCGGTCATAGATGACCTGATTGAGGATGAACCCCAGGTCGTAGTCGCCCGTGCTGGTGGGCTTCGACTCGACCGGAATCTGCACGAACTCGCCCGGGTTGTTGGGGTCCGGAACCAGGGTGAAGGACTTGCGGCGACCGAACCAGTTCTTGCCGACCGACGCGTTGACGGAGAGCTGGGGCAAGAGCGCGGAGCGCGTGACGCGCACGTCCGCTTCGGCGACCTCCAGGTCGAGCAGGGACTGGAGCGCGGTGGTGCTCTGCCGGCCCTGGGTGCGGATCTCCTCCAGCGTGAGGCGCGTGGGCTCGGGCGACGGAGCCGCGGTGAGCAGCGCGGCGACGATGAGCGCGTTCATTGCGCACCTCCCGAACCGGGCAAGCCCACCATCATCACTCCCGCGAACATCACGTAGAGCACCAGGGCCAGCAGCAGCGCGCGGTTGCGCGACATGCCCGTGGCGGCGGCGAAGCCCAGGCCCAGCAGGCCCGTGCTCCACAGGTTGAAGAAGTCCACGGTGGACGCCACCCGCGCCATCTTCGGGCTGAGGCCACTCATGAGCACGCCCAGGTGCGCCGGCACCAGCTGCGCGACGCGAGCGACGGAGATGGTGTGCTGCGCGGCGATGCAGAGGGCGAGGACGGCGTGGTACAGCGCGATGGGCAGCAGCGCCAGCGCCGCCACGGACATGAGTTGTTCGAAGTGGGCCGGGCGGTCGAACAGCCAGGACACCACCCAGAGGATGGCGGCCAGCAGCAGCGCGACCATGGGCATCACGAAGACGCCCTTGGCGATGCCGCCGACGAGCGCCTTGCGGGTCGTCGTCTGGATCTTGTCGCTCAGGTCGGCCTCGGAGATGGTCGCCATCTCCCCGGACGCCTGAAGTTCACGGATGACATCCGGGGTCGCGTCCCAGCGCAGGGAAAACAGCGTCCCGGAGGCGGACACACAGAGGGCGAGGATGAGCAGGGGCCAGACCCAACGGCGGGCTTCGACTGCGGCGGGCGTTCCCTCGACAGGGTCGATGAAGACGCGCACAGGTTGGACGAGAGAGGTCATAGAGTGAGTGGTCTCGGAGGGATGTACGACGCTCCCCCTCAGGCAATTGCTCGGCCAGTCGAAATTTTGCGGCGGTGAACGGGCAGCCGGCCAACCTAATTCCATCCTCATGGAAGGTGGGGCGGCTTTCTACTCCAAGGATTCCGCAGACCTGTAGCAACCTGTTGCGGAAATTTTGCCGTCGGGATCGAGAGGGTGTATTCCGCTCGGCTGCACGCTTGCCGGAGCTCGAATGGTCGAAAGCACGGATCTGGCCCAGGTCCTCCAAGAAGCGAATGACATCGCCCGGAGCGTGGCCCAGAAGATTACTTCGGCCCACGTGCTGTTGGCGCTCTTCACGGTGGAGAACCGGGCGCAGCTCCTGCTGAAGGAGCGGGGCGTGGACGAGGATGCGCTCCTCCACCTGCTCACCGCCGCGCCGGCGGAAGGGGACGGCCACGTTCGCGAGCTGAGGGAGAAGGCCCGGGAAATCGCCACGAGCTGTGGCTCCCAGGAGGCGGACTGCCTCCACCTGCTCATCGCGGTGACGCGGGTGCGCTGCGTCGCCCACGAGCTGCTGACGCAGACGGGGTTGGATCTGGCGACCCTGCGGACCACGGCGGTCTCCTACTTCGTGAGTGGGCGGATGCCGCGCAAGCTCCAGCCTGGCCGTACGCATGTGCTCGGCGCGCGTCCCATCGTCCCTGCCCGACCGCTCGGGGCGCCTCCGTCTCCCCTGCCCTCCTCGGCCGTGGCGGTGAGCCTGCCGCGCTCCCTGCCGGCCGCGCCCCCGCTGCCCCCGCCGCCGCGCGTCACCACTCCCGCCCTCTCTCCGAGGGACCTCATCGACGTGGATGACGAGGTCCAGGAGGCGCCCGCGCCCAAGGTCGCTCCGCCGCCGCCCGCGCCCGCTCCGGTGGCCCGCGCGGCGCCGCCTCCCGCGCCGACGCCTGCCCCCCCGGCGCCCGTGTCGCGCCCCGCTCCGACGCCCGCACCCGTGGCCAAGGGCGCGTCGCTGGCGTTGGACCCCAAGGCGTTTCCGATGTTGACGTCGCTGGGCCGCAACCTGAGTCAGCTGGCCCGTGAAGGTCGGTTGGATCCGGTGGTGGGCCGCGCGAGGGAGATCGAAGAGGTCATCGACGTCCTGGGCAAGCGCCGCACCAACAACCCGTGCCTCCTGGGTGAAGCGGGCGTGGGGAAGACGGCGGTGGTCGAGGGCGTGGCGCAGCGGCTGTTGAGCCTGCGCGGCAGCCTGGCGGAGAAGGTGGTGGTGGAGCTGGACATGGCCTCGCTGGTCGCGGGCACGCAGCTTCGCGGCTCCTTCTCCGAGAAGCTCAACACGCTGAAGGAAGAGGTCCGCCGCGCGGAAGGCCGAATCATGGTCTTCATCGACGAGATTCACACCCTGGTGGGTGCGGGCTCGACGGGCGACGGTCCGCAGGACGCGGCGAACGAGCTGAAGACGGCGATGGCGCGCGGTGAGTTCCCCTGCATCGGCGCGACGACGCACGACGAGTACCGCAAGTTCATCAGCGCGGACCCGGCGCTGGAGCGACGCTTCACGCCCGTTGTCGTGCACGAGCCGTCGGTGCCGGAGACGGTGGAGATCCTCCGCGGCATCATCGGCCGGTACGAGGAGCACCACGCGCTGCGCTATCGCCCGGAGGCGCTGGAGGCCGCGGCGTCGCTGGCGAGTCGCTACGTGACGGACCGGTTCATGCCGGACAAGGCCATCTCGGTGGTGGACCTGGCGGGCAGCCGGTGCCACCGCGAGGGGCGCGACGTGGTGGAGCCCTCGGACGTGGCGCGGGTGGTGGCGAAGCTCGCGGGCGTGCCGGAGGAGCGGCTGTTGATGAACGACTCGGCGCGCCTGCTGCGGCTGGAGCAGGACCTGAGCGAGCGGGTCATCGGGCACGAAGAGGCGATTGCGCGCATCGCCCGGGTCATCCGTCGCAACTACGCGGGCTTCGCGTCGCGGCGGCCCATGGGCAGCTTCCTCTTCCTGGGCCCCACGGGCGTGGGCAAGACGGAGATGGCGCGCGGACTCGCGGAGGTGCTGTTCGGCAACCGCGACGCGCTGGTGCGGCTGGACATGAGTGAGATGGCGGAGGCGCATGGGGTGTCGCGCCTCATCGGCTCTCCTGCGGGTTACGTGGGCTTCGGCGAGGGTGGACAGCTCACCGAGCCGGTGCGTCGGCGGCCCTCGTCCATCGTGGTGCTGGATGAAATCGAGAAGGCGCACCGCGAGGTGCAGATGCTGCTGCTCCAGGTGCTGGAGGAGGGGCGGCTGACGGACGGCAAGGGTCGGCACATCGACTTCTCCAACACGGTCATCGTGATGACGACCAACCTGGGCGCGGAGGCGTTCTCCCGCACGGGTCGTCCGCTGGGCTTCGGCTCGGAGGGCGCGGGGACGACGAACGCGCTGGAGTTGGCGGCGTCGGCGGCGCGCAAGGCGCTGCCCCCGGAGCTGTGGAATCGCATCGACGAGCGGCTCCCCTTCCGTCCCCTGGAGGAGGAGGAGGTCGCTCGCATCGCCACGTTGTTGCTGGAGGAGAGCAGCAAGCGGCTCTCCACCGAGCGCGGCATCGAGTACGTCGCGGGCCAGGACGTGGTGGGCCACCTGCTGAAGTCGGGCGGGTTCGACCCGCAGCTCGGCGCGCGCCCCATGCGGCAGATGGTGCAGCGGCTGGTGGAAGGGCCGCTCGCGGAGCGCATCCTCTCTGGTGAGTTCGGCGCGGGCGACAAGGTGCGCGTCGCGCTGCTCGCCGGTCAGCTCGCGTTCCAGCGGGTGCGATGAGTCCCCGCGTCTCGCGGACGCGTGGTGGCAAGGGAGCGGGGAGACCCGCTCCCGCGAAGGGCACGAGCTCCCCGCGCAAACGTGTTGCGAATGCAGCGGGGAAACCCGCGCTCACGAAGGGCTCGAGTTCCTCACTCACCCGTGCGGCGAAAGCAGCGCGGAAACCCGCGCTCACGAAGGGCTCGAGTTCCTCACTCACCCGCGCGGCGAAAGAAGCGCGGAAGCACACGCCGGAACGCAGCCTCGGCACCTCTCGGAAACGCGGTGCCGCGGCGACACGCGGAGCCACGCCGGAAGGCACCACACAAGTCGCGGAGCCGCTCGCGAATCGAGCTGGAAGAAACACCCCGAGCACACCCCGCCCACCGCTCGTCATCATCGGCGCGGGAAGGCTCGGGGGTGCGCTGGGCCTCGCGCTCAACGCAACGGGCTGGCCCGTCCGCATGCATTCACGCGGAGAAGAGGGACGCCTTCGCGCCGAAGCCCTCGGACTGAAGACCGCGACGCCCGAGGATCTGCGGCGCGCGCGCCTCGTGCTCCTCTGCGTCCCCGACGCCGAGGTCCCCCGAGTCGCGGAGTCACTCGCCACCACCCTGCCCCGCTCCGTCGCCCTCGTGCACACGGCGGGCGCGCTGTCCCTGGACGCCCTGGGCCCACCGAAAGGTCGCGCGCTGGGCTCCTTCCACCCGCTCTGCGCGGTGTCCTCCGCCCGGGACTCGCTCGCGGGCAACACCGCCGCCATCAGCACCCGCTCGCGCGCCTTGCGAGACGTGCTCCGTCACATGGCCGTCGACGTGGGGCTGGACACGCTGGAAGTGCCCGAGGGCCACCGCGCCGCCTACCACGCGGGTGCGGTGATGAGCGCGGGCCTCGTGGTGGCGCTCGCGGATGCCGCCGTCGCCGCGCTCGGTGCCGCGGGCATCGACCCGAAGGACGCCCTGCCGGCCCTGCTACCGCTGATGCGCTCCGCCCTGCGTGGAATGGAAGCCCGGGGCCTCGCGGGAAGCCTCACCGGGCCCATCGTCCGAGGCGACGCGGGAGTGGTGGCCGCACACCTCGCGGCCCTCCCCGACGACGTCGCCCCCATCTACCGACTGCTGTCGCGGCGCGCCTTGAAGCTGGCCTCGGAGCGTCTCCGCCCCGAGTCGCGCGCCGCGCTGCGGAAGCAACTCAGGTGATGATCAGCGAACCCTGAAGACCCTTGCGCACCGAGCCCAGCGCACGCTCCGAAGCGGCCTCCGCCTCGGTGAGCCGGCGCAGGCACAGCTCGCCCTGACCCGACGCGATTCCGCGCTGCAGGTCCGACAGCAGCGTGAGCGAGGCCTGGAGCATCTCCTTGCCCTGCGGCGTCTCGTTGACCGGCTTGCCAGCGGCCTTCGCCACGGCCTCGCCAAACGCCTTGATGGAGCCCCCGAGCTTGGCCGCGTCGAAGCTGGCCAGCAGCGGCTTGATCCGCGTGGGGTCGATGCGGATGAGCCGCAGCGCGCCCACCCGAGCGAAGCCCGGGTGCAGCAGGCCGATGTCGCTCATCTCGAACGCGCCCAGCAGACCCTCGTCCGGAGCCGGGTGCGCGTGCGGCACCACATCCACGAACAGGGGCAGCGCGTCCGCGCCCTGGCGGTACAGCTCGACTTCTTCTTCATCCAGCGGCGGGAAGGAGGTCGGCGCGCCGATGAAGAGCAGCGGCAGCACGATGTCGTGCCAGAAGTCCTCGGGCGCCGAGCCCGTGCCGTTCACCGTGGCGAACAGGTGGACCATCAGCTCGGCCAGTCGCGGGGCGCGCTCGGCCTGCTCGATGAGCGTCTTGCTCGGGTCCAGGCGCTGGAGGGACTGGACGATCTGCCCCTCGAACTGCTGCCGCGCCTCGGCCGGGAGGTCCTGCGCGCGACCCAGCGCGTTACGCACGTCGCGGGCGAGCACGTCCGGCTTGGTCTCCAGCGTGGTGGTCGCCTTCTTCGGGTCCACGACGACGAACTGGAGGAAGCCCGGGTCGAACAGGCGCTGGTAGTCCACCGGCGTCAGCTTCGGCGCCTGACCACCCAGGGCCTGGGCGGGGTTGGTGCCGAAGCGGGCCTGACCCAGCGAGCGGCGGATGTCCGAAGCCAGGTCATCCAGCCGGCCCAGCTTGTTTTGACCCAGCGCGTCCATCGCCGCGCCAAACGGCGACAGCATGATGATGGCCTCGGGGAAGCCCAGGGTGGCACCCTCCGGAGAGTCGCGGTTGGGGAACCAGAACGCGTTGTGCTCCACGATGAGGCGCATGGCGAACGCGCCGGCCAGACCCAGGGCGATGGTCTGGTGCTCGGGCTTGTTCACCTGGAAGGGGCCACCGAGCACCTTCGCGACGGCCTTCTCCACGTCCGCCCAGGGCGCCTTGACCAGGTCAATCGGCTGGCCCTCGGCCTTTTCGAGGGCCGCGGCGACCTGGAGCTGCGCCTGGTGGACATGCTGGGGGACAGGATGCGCCTGGGGTTCCGGTTGGGACATGAAGGAATCCGAAATCGAAAGGGAAGCGGTGGGCTTCCCCTTACCGTGAAAAACGCGTTCGTGGCTACGATTTGTGGCCAGTAGGATGGCCCGCATGCCTGCTTCCCACCGGCGCCTTCGCTGGCATGCCGTGGCCGTCTGTCTCCTGCTGACAAGCTGGGGGTGTGCTTTCGTCACACCTCGTTTTCCCCAAGACATCCAGACGTCGTTCGCGCGCGACCCCATGCGCAAGCTGACGACGGAATCACTGGAGCTCTACTACCCGGAGCAACTCAAAGGTCCCGCGCTGCGGATGGCGGCGCGGCTGGAGGGCTGCGTGGAGCGACTGCGCGCGCAGACCTGGCGCCAGGAGCCCCGCCCCCGCCTCCTCGTCTACATGACGAGCGCGGACTTCAACAACGCGTACGTCGTGCCGGACTACGCGAGCATCCCCCAGCAGATGGTGATGCCGGCGCACGTGACGCTGGAGCTGTTCCACTTCTTCGGCCTGGGCGAGGTGGATATCGGCGACGTGGCTTGCCACGAGGCCGTGCACTACGTGCAGCTCCAGCAGACCAATGGCCTGTGGGGCTTCCTCAACACCTTCACGGGGGGCCTGTTCCAGCCCAACACCTTCACCGAGTCCTGGTTCCTGGAAGGACTGGCCACGTACTACGAGGGCCGCTTCGGCAAGGACACCGGGCGTCCGCACAGTCCGGTGTGGCGAGGCTGGTTCGACTCGGTGGTGCAGGCCAAGGACGGGAAGCTGAACCCGGGGTACCTGTCTCCGGAGAACCGGGCGTTGGATCCGTTTGGAGGCAACTACCTCACGGGCATGCACTTCGTGGAGTACCTGGCCACGAAGTATGGCGAGGCGAAGCTGTGGCAGTTGGTGGACAAGCAGGGCTCCACCATCATCCCGCCCATCGCGGTGACGCTGCGCTTCAAGAGTGTCTATGGAAAGGACATCGGCTCGCTGTTCGCCGACTACACCAAGGACCTGCATGAGCAGCTCATCGTGCGAGAGCGGCCGGAGTCGCAGCGCGTCTGGATTCCCGAAGCGGGGTACTTCTCGCGGCTCGCCTCGCATCCCTCGAGCGGCGTGACGGCGCTCGTGAGCGTGGGCCGGGAGCAGTACTCGCGGCTGACGGTGCGTGAGCCGGATGGGCACGTGCGGTTCGAGCGGCCGTTGGTGGAGCTGCTGCCCTTCCGCCGGTGGGTGCTGGGCTCGTCGACGCTGGTCAGCGGCATGTCCTTCAGCGCGGACGGTGCGTGGCTCTACCTGGTGATGGCGGACCTGAACGCGGTGGGGGCGTACGCCGCGAAGCTGTGGCGCGTGGACGCTCGCACGGGCGAAGTGGTTCGCGTCTGGGATGACGTGAAGGGAATGGGCGGGAGTGTCACTCCGGATGGCGCGGCGTATGTCTATGTCCGCGTCGAGGGGGACACGGCGAACCTGATGCGGCTGGAGCTGGAGACGGGCAAGCAGGAGCAGCTCACCCGCTTCGATGCGAGCGCGCCGCTGGGCCCGCCGGCAGTGTCGCCGGATGGCAAGCGGATGGTGTTCCCACTGGGAGGGAGCCTGGGCTGGGACCTCGTGGTGCGCGAGGAGGATGGGAGCCTGCGCTGGCTGACGCGAGACGGCCTGTTCAACTACTCGCCACGCTGGCTGGACGCGGACCGCATCGTGTTCCTGCGCGAGGACACCGGACGACTCCAGGCGTACGTCATGACGGTCTCCACGCGGGAGCTCGCGCGCATCACCGATGCGCCGCACCTGGTGATGGACGTGAGCCCCATGGGCACGGGCGAAGTGGTCTTCCTGAATCGCGCGGGGACGTCGTTCACCATCGACCGCTCACCCCTGGTGGCGATGACGGAGCGAGTGAGCACCACGGTGCCGGCGTTCAGCACGGAGGCTCCTCCCGTTGTCGCGGGGACCGAAGCCCCCCTGCCCTCCCAGGCGGACACGGCGACGATGAGCCCGCCGCCCCTCACCGCCGCGCCCGCCGTCACGACTCCGGTGGACCAGACGCCGCCACCGCCCGCGCCCGAGGAGCTTTCGGCCTTCCCCGCCACATCGCCGCCCGAGGGGCCGAACGCGGGCATGTCGCCCGACGCGCTGTCGCAGTTCCCTGGCACGCCCGCGTCGACCAACCCGGATGCGGGGACCCTCGCGGCCAGCCCAGGCACGCACAACGCCTCGGCCGGACAAGACGCGGGGACACTCACGGCCCTCCCCGGCACGCAGGACTCGGGGGCATCGCCACCTGTCCAGGCACAGGGGCCGACGACTTCCGAGCCGGCCCCAGGTGGCTTCACGGACTTCCCGCCGCGGTCCACGGACGCGCCCGTTGAGCCCGCTCCGGTGGCCGCGCCGCTCGCGACCGACCTTCCCGTGGAGCCCATCGCGTCCACCGAGGGAGACCTCGAAGCGCCCGTCGTCGCGCCGCCTCCCGACCCGGGCAAGGCGGTGACGGTGCTCACCGACGAGCCCTACTCGACGTTGGAGGGCTTCTTCATCCCCGAGTTCCGACTCCCGTATCTGTGGGTCGCGACGGAGAGCGAAGACTCGGATGACTTGTTGTTCAGCGGTGGGTTGTCACTCGCGGGACAGGACCGGCTCGGCTTCCACGCGTACTCGCTGAACTTCTCGTACAGCACGCAGGATGAAGAGCCCAACGTGTCGCTCGCCTACGGCAACGCGCAGCTCGCGCCCTGGTACCTGCAGGCCTCCGTCGCCCGTGTGCGAGACAACGACCGCACGGACCTCCAGGCACTGGCCTACGCGTCGCGCACGTTCTGGACGACGCCGGTGACGATTGGCGTGCTGGCACTGCGGCGCGAGTACGACGCCTTCGGCCAGTTCCCTCGCCTCGTCACGCGGCTGATTGGCCCGGAGGTCTCCGCGTCCTACTTCGCGGGTGACTCAACGTCCTACGGTGGCCTCCAGCGCGGACTGGGCATCTCGGTGAGCGGCGCCGTGTATCCCGGGGCGTTCGCCCTCGACTCGACGATGGGTGACGTCCGCGTGGGCCTGGACGGCTTCTTCCGCGGGTTCTTTGGCGGCACGGACAACATCCAGCTCTCGGCGGTGGGCCGCTACCTGCCGGGTGCACCCGAGGGACTGCTCGAAGTGGGCGGGTTCAGCGCGGGCCAGACCTGGTACAGCAGCCGACGCTCGACGGAGACGAGCCGCCTGCCACTTCAGCTCCAGCCGGGCATCGCGTTCAGCGAGTACGTGCGCGGCTACGAGGACATCACGATTCGCGCGAAGAACGCGCTGATTGGCGGCGCGACGTACCGCTACCGCTTCATCATCGACCACGGCTGGGCATCCACGCTGTGGCTGCTGCCGTCGCTCTTCGTGCGCAACTTCGAGATGGATATCTTCGCGACGCTGGCGCGCACGGACAACCGGGACAACCACGGCGCGTTTGGCGCGGCCATGTCGCTCCAGTTCACCCTGGGGCAGGCCGTGCCCTTCTCCATCTTCTACCAATTCGCCCGTCGCTACGACGACGGGCTGGGAGACCTGCACCTGGTGGGACTCGGCCTCTAGGCCCGCCCTACTTCCCGCGCCCCAGGCCATACAGCCCGGCGGCGCGGGCATGGGCCAGCACGCCGGAGGGCACCAGGTCCGACGGCTCCGTGCCCCGCGCCAGCAGCTCGCGAATCACGGTGGAGGACACCTCGGCCAGGGGCGGTCCCACCGTGTCCGGCGCCGGGTAGCCCGCGCGGTACAGCACGATGACGCGCGACATCTCCTGGATGCGGTGGAAGTCCTTCCAGTGGGGCAAGTCTCGCAGGATGTCGCTGCCGATGATGAGCGACCAGCGCACGCCCGGGTGCCGCTTCACCAGCAACTCGAGCGTGTCCACCGTGCGCCCCGTCAGCCCGGGCTCGCTCTCGATGCGCGTCGTCTTCAGCCAGCCCGCCGTCTCGCGGCACATGGCGTCGCACATGGCGACCCGGTGCTCGAACGCCTCCATCTGCTTGCCAAACGGGTGTTGCGAGGACGGCATCAGCCACACCTCGTCCACGCCCTGCGTCGCGTGCACGTACGAGGCCGCCATCAGATGCCCCACGTGCGGCGGATTGAACGAGCCTCCTAGGAGCGCGACCTGCACGTCAGGGCCTCACGTCACTTCAAGGTCAGCTTCGGGGACTTCTTGTCCAGCACCACCACCTGCGGCTCCAGCACCACGAGCCCGTCCAGCCGGTACGCGGAGAAGCGCAAGTCACGGTCCACCTTCTCCAGCAGCGCGCATGTCTGCTCGGCGGCGCCCACCAGCCGTCCCGGCGTCAGGAAGTAGCGCGGGCCAATCTGGACGACCTTGGGCTCCGGGTCCTTGCCGTGGACGAAGACCAGCGCGTTCAGCAGGTCCTCTCGCGTCAAATCGTTCTTGTCGTGCACCACGCAGCACAGCGTGTCGCCCAGCAGGTCCATCGCCTTGTTGTTGATGGATGGGTCTCGGTACTGGAGCGAATCGCGCTCCGGCACCCGCACGAAGCGCTCCATCACCAGGCGCCGGTCGTCCTCGGAGGCCATGTCCGCGGGCGCCGCGCCCCGCGAGGGAGTGCGGGGCAGCGCGTCCTGGCTGCCGAGCCACTGGCTCACGTCCGCCAGGAAGTCCGAGTCCGAGTACTCCCGGCCACCCCGGCTCTTCTGCCGCCGCCAGAGCAACCACTCGTCCAGGTCCGTGTAGCGCGCACCCGTGAAAAGGAAGCGGCGCGCGCCCAGGGAGCGCAGCAGCTCATAGGCCGCGTCGAAGGCTTGCAGGTCACCGTGGCTGTCGGAGAAGACACCAATCACGTGGAAAGTCCCACGCTCAAGCGTACAGCAGGTAGGGCTCCCTGTGTCCGCCGAAGCGCTCCGTCTGGGCGGAGAACCCCTCCATCAGCCGGTCCAGGCTCCAGCCCGCCTCGATTCCCCGGCGCACCTGGTCCGTCCCACACAGCAGGTCGAAGGCCGGGACGTCCTCGACGAACTCGTACGCGTCCGCCCGCCAGTCGAACTTCCCCGGGCCAATGTCGTGCAGGGCCTGGAAGATGGCCACCCCGGTGCGCAGCGACAGGAAGGCCCGCCGGTCCGTGACGTGGATGAAGGCCCCGTTGCAGGACTCGCCCCGGTACTTGTCGAACGTGGGGGTGAAGCCCACCGCGCGGAAGGCCACGCCCGGCAGGTCCTCCTTCGCCAGCCGCGCCAGCAGCGCGTCCGTGTCCACCCACGGCGCGCCGAACTGCTCGAAGGGGCGGCACGTCCCACGGCCCTCGGACACGTTGGTCCCCTCGCCCAGGCACATGCCCGGATACACCAGCGCCGTGTCCGGCGTGGGCATGTTGGGCGACGGGGAGATGAAGGGCAGGTCCGTGTCGGACCAGAACTGCTCGCGGCGCCAGCCCTCGCAGGGCACCACCGTCAGCGCGCAGCCGAAGCCCTCCTGCGCGTTGAACAACCGGGCCAGCTCCCCCGCCGTCATGCCGTGGCGGTTGGGCAGCGCGTACAGGCCCACGAAGGAACGAAACCCCTCCCCCACCAGGTTGCCCTCCATCGCCCGGCCGTTGAGGGGATTGGGCCGGTCCAACACATAGAAGGGCACGCCCGCCTTGGCGGCCACCTTCATGGCCAGCGCCATGGTGTAGACGTAGGTGTAGTAGCGGCTGCCCACGTCCTGGATGTCGAAGACGAGCGCGTCCAGGCCCTTGAGCCACTCGACGCGCGGGGACAGCGACTCGAAGGTGGAGCCGTAGAGGCTGTGCACGGGCACGCCGGTGCGGCGGTCCTTCGCCTCACCCACGGCCACCATGTACTGCGCCTCGCCGCGCACGCCGTGCTCCGGGCCGAACAGCGCGCCCAGCGTCACGCCCGGCGCCTGGGACAGCAGGTCCGCCAGGTGGCGGAACTTCGAGTCCACGCTGGTGGGGTTGACGATGGCGCCCACGCGCTTGCCCTTCAGCGCCGAGAACCCCTGCTCCACCCACACGTCCAGTCCCGTCTTCACCTTCGTCACGGCGCTTCCTTCCTCACAAC
>NZ_JBLZWL010000044.1:0-99077 GCF_049194865.1 Corallococcus terminator
GCACCACCTCAAAGCCATTCGCGTGCCAACTCCACCCCGAGACTCAATGGCCCGGAGTGACGATGGGGGGCGTCACGGAAGCCTCGGCCACTGTGCGCTTGTGGGACGGCCGCGTTCGGAGGTGGCACGGCCGCCTCCCGGGAAAACGGCCTAGACGCGCAGGGGCGGCTCGATGAGCGCGGGCGGCGTGGCCTTCGCGTCGTCCGGCTCGTACGCGGGCGCGAGGGGGCCGGCGTGGACCTGCTTCCACTTGCGAGGCACCCGCTCGATTCCCACCGGGTACACCGTGAGGTGCCCCTCCTCGTTGATGTGCAGGCGCAGGAAGTTCTTCCAGTCCGGCAGCGCCAGCGAGATGAACGCCTCGTTGGAGTGGGCCCCGAAGACATTCACGCTCAGCCACAGGTAGAGCCCCATGACGAACGGGCCGACGAGGAATCCTCCCAGGAACGTCAGCCCCGAGGACATCAGGAACTTGCCCGCCAGGTGTGCCCAGCCCGCCGTGCAGTTGAGCCCGTCGGGTGTCAGGTCCGGGCAGATGCCCAGCCCGCTCACCGCGACGTAGGTGCCTCCCCAGGCCACGAAGAAGGCCGCGAGGATGTGCGCGACTCCGTGCACCGTCCCCGCCAGCCACCGCCACTTGCCGAACGCCGCGTCCGCCAGGCCGATGAGCCCGCCGATGGTGCCCAGTCCCAGCACCATCGTCCACGGACGACTCACCATGCTGTTGGCCACCGCCATGACGACGTCGCCGAGCCGGGCCACGCCCAGCGAGCCCACCTCCGCGTACGCCGCCAGCGCGAGCAGCAGGTACAGCGCGCCCGTCATCAAGCCGAACAGCGGGCTGTAGCGGATGAGGAACAGGTTCTTGCGCGCGAGCTTTCTCGACGTGCGCTCGTCCGGGAAGCTCTTCTCCAGCTTGTAGCCGTCGCGCAGTACGTGGGCCTTGGGCGCGTGCGTGGGGTGCAGGAAGGCGCCGCCTCCGCCCGCCGTGATTTTCTGCCGGCCCGCCGCGTCCTCGTGGCGCCGGTAGTGGTGCAGGTCTCCCGCGAGGAAGACGCTGATGCGCCGGCCGAGCACCTTCTCCTGGAGGTACTCCAGGTTGTTCTCCAGGTAGCTGCCCTTGCGCCGCTGCGTGGCCGCGAGAATCCACGCGGGCTCCGCGTTGCAGAGGATGACCCTGTCATCCGGGCCCATGCTCTCCGCCACCTGCCGGAAGTACTCCACCTGCGGCACGTCGATGTCGCTGTTGAGCTGCACGTCCGTGCCGATGAGCCACCAGCGATGCGGCAGCTTCAGCGCGAAGTAGCTGCGGCTCTGCCGCGTGCGCCGTCCCGCTATCCACCGGTTCGCGCAGAACAGCCGCATGAAGGACGACAGGCCGTCGTACCAGTCGTGGTTGCCCGGGATGACGAACAGGTCCGGATTGGGCGCGACGGAGCGGCGCATGGCCGCCTCGTACGGCTGTATCAGCCGCTCCTCGTAGGTCTCACGGCTGGCGCCGGGGTAGACGCCGTCGCCGCCAGACACGAGCACGCGTCCACGCTTCGTGGCGTACTCACCCGCCCTGGGTTGTCCTCGCACGGGCAGCTTCAGCTCCGGCAGGGCCAGCAGTCGCGCCACCGTGTACGTGGGGTCCCAGCCGTCTCCCGTGTCCGCGACGTAGTCGAGCCAGAAGTCGCCGTCGGGCAGCGTCTCCTGCGAGTAGTCGAAATAAGGCTCCTGCGGACGCACCACCGCTTCGATGAGGCGATGGTCCGCGCGCGCGCCGAAGACGGCCGCGACGAGCGCGTCCAGACCCGTGCGCAACAGCTGGGCCGGGTGCAGCCAGCGCACCATGCCCGCGTGCTTGCGTGGCTTCGTCGCCGTGCCGCTGTCGGAGATGAGCGCTGCTTCGTTTCTGGATTCCACCAGGTGAGGACGCTCGCCCGTCGTCACCTTGTTGGTCTGCTTCGCGGGAGCTTCGCTTCCCTTGCGCGCCGCCGCCGCCCCGTCCCGCTCACTGGCCATGGGGCGTGGTCTCCCTCGGGCCTTGCGTGAAGCGCTGCTCGGGGCCGGGGCCGGCGTAGACCTGCACGGCCTTGAAGGGCGCGCCCGGCATGACGACTCGGGCCGAGTGCTTCGCTCCGGCGGGGATGTAGACCGCGTCACCCTTGCTCACGCGCAGCGTCTGCCCCGACACCGTCATGTCCGCGGCGCCTTCCTCGATGTAGAGAATCTCGACGCTCGTGTCGTGCGTATGCTCCGGCACTTCGCCCCCGGGCTGCAGCTCCAGCAGCGTCAGCGAGGCGGCGGTGGCGCCCGTGCCCTCGTTGAGGAACAGCGTCGCGCGACCCTTGCCTCCCGCGATGATGTGGCGAGGGGCCTCGGCGGCGGTGACGCGGTGGCGCACGGTCCGCGCGCCGGGTGTCGCGGCGGTGGGGCTCGACGGCTGCGCACCTTTCGTGGTGGCGGCGGTGTCTCGCGATGTGTCGACAGGCGGACGGGGCGAGCTGGTACCGGGTGCCGTCTTCGGCGCGGGCTCGCGAGCCCAGGCGGGAGGAGCGATACCGAGCCCCATGAGGGCCAGCGCGGAAAGCAGGAGTCGTGGACTCATCGTGTTACTGGATTATCACGGCCATGGCCCCTGACTGGAGAGCAGGCAGGCGGTGTTCTTCGTTCCCTCATGGCCTCGACTGGGGCACCCTGCCCGACATGGCGGACCTCACCCCCCAGGACTTCCCCGTCGCCGTCCCCTTCACCCTGCACTGGAGTGAGATGGACGCCTTCGGCCACGCCAACAACGCCAGGACCTTCACGTGGTTCGAGTCGGCTCGCATCTCCTACCTGGTGCGCATCGGCATGACGGGCCCGTCGGGCACGGGCGAGACGCGGGCCCCGGGCGGTATCGGCCCCATCCTCAAGGCCACCCAGGCCGAGTACGTGCGCCCCGTCGTCTTCCCGGCCCGGCTCATCGCCTGTGCTCGCGTCTCCCGCATCGGCACGACGTCCGTCACGCTGGAGCACGCGGTGTTCGGCGAGGAGGACGGAGCGCTGTACACGAAGGGCACCGCCGTCATCGTCACCCTCAACTACGTCTCGAATGAGACCGTGCCCGTGCCCGCGCACGTGCGCACCGCCATCGAGGCCGTGGAGGGACGGTCCTTCGGGACATGAGACGTCCGGAGCGATTCCAGGTGGGACGGGTGCTCGGGTGCCTGGCTCGACGCCCCCTCGGAGCCCGCGCGCATGAGTGACTCCGTGCTGGGGTTCCACGAAGGGCTGGCCGAGGAGTATCACCTGCTCTTCGCCAACTGGGCGCAGTCGGTGGAGCGGCAGGGCGCCGCGCTGGATGCGCTGCTGCGCCGCTGTGGCGAGCCTCCTCCCCGACGCGTGCTCGACTGCGCGTGTGGCATCGGCACCCAGGCCCTGGGGCTCGCGGGCCGAGGCTACGTCGTCCACGCCACGGACTTGAGCCCGGCCGCCGTGGCTCGCGCGGAGCGCGAAGCGCGCACCCTGGGCGTCACGTTGACCACCGGGGTCGCTGACATGCGCACGCTGGACACGCAGGTGTCAGGCACCTTCCAGCTGGTGATTGCCTTCGACAACGCCGTGCCGCACCTGCTCACCGACGAGGACCTGGATGCCGCCGCGCGCTCCATGGCCTCCAAGTTGATTCCGGGCGGCATGCTGGCGCTGGGCGTCCGCGACTACGACTTGCTGATGGCGCAGCAGCCGCGCTTCACCTCGGAGCGCGTGCTGGATGCACCCGAGGGCCGACGGATTCTCTTCCAGGTCTGGGACTGGGCCACCGACGGCCGCACGTACAAGGTCCACCAGTTCATCCTGCGTCCCGAGGGCGGAGGCTGGCAGGCGACGGAGCACACCGGCGTCTACCGCGCCCTCCAGCGCGTGGAGGTGGAGCGCGCGCTGACTCGTGCGGGGTTGATGGATACGCGGTGGTACTCGCCGGATGAGACGGGCTTCCATCAGCCCATCCTCACCGCGCGCAGGCCGTGAGGTTCAGCCTCCGCCGCGCTTCACGTCCGCCGGGGCATTGGGGTGGCGCGTGAGCAACATGCGCAGCTGCGGCTGACGTCGCACGGCCTCTTGCTTCAGGAGATGTGCGATGAGGGGCGGTGGCGCCGCGCTCCAGCGGGCGATGTTCTGGATGAGCATCGGTGAGCGGTACGTGCGCCCGCACAAGAGCGACGCTGTCTTGCCATCCACGGACATGCCGATGAGCGACGCGAGGGCTCGGCCTTCCGTGTTGAGGATGACCTCCACCTTCTCCTCGGCGGGGCCGGTGGTGAAGCGCTGACGCAGGACCTCTCGCGACGAGCGCCGCGTGGACTCCGGCACGTCGCGGTCGATGGTCACCTTGTACAGCTCCATCAGTCGTCTCGCGCTCCACAGGCGACGGAAGAGTCCCGCTGGCAGTTGCGGATTGCGCACCAACCACCGGCGTACGCCCGTGTCCGCGGTGAAGGCCGCGCGAGCACAGAGCGCCTCCAGGCCCACGGGGTTGCGGTGGTTGCGCGCGATGAGCCGCGCGTGCGCGAGCCCCACGCGCGAGTTCTCCAGCACCGCCTTGATGACGGCGGGCACCGGGTCGAAGCACAGCGCGGACAGCTCCGGGTCTTCACACCCGCGCGCCAGCGCCACGCGGTGGTCCTCCGTCTGCGGATGCAGCCGCGTCTCGAAGAGCTGGCGGAAGTTGCCCAGCGCCACCTCCGGCTCGTCGTCCACGGCGGGCTCTTCGTCGGGCGACTCGACCCTGTCGGCTCCTGACTCAGGGGAGTCGGGCTCCTCCGCCTCCTGGGGCAGCAGGTCGAGCATCGGCAGCTCCTCCTCCGGCGTCGAGTCGGTGGAGGCCGCGAGGGGCTCGTAGCCCGGGCTCACCGTGGTGGGCGAGGGCACGGAGCGGCCCGGGCCACCGACAGGCGCGGCGCTCGGAGACGCGGAGCCTGATGGGCTCGTGGCGACGGGAGTTCTCGCGGCGGCGGGGGCCGGGCCCTGGGCGGCGGCGGGGAGCAGCGCGCCTTGTGACAAGAGTCGCGTGAGGATGCCCTGGAGTCTCTCGGGAGGCAGACCGGTGAGGGCGGGGAGGTTCCTCGTGGCGGTCGCTCCGTCCAGCCGCGAGAGCACGAAGCCTTCTTCCGCGCTGAGCACCAGGGTGCGCAGGTCCACCTGGGGGTTCGGCTTGGGAATCCAATCCGTCATCGGCTCCGAGTCTCCCACGACCCGCGTACGAGGTGGAGAGGGCCCCTGTCTCGCGCTGCATGGCGAGCGGAAAACTGTGGGCCGACGGCAGGTGCTCGAGGCGCCGCGAAGCCTCGCGCGATGACGCGGGTTTTCCAGCTTTTTCGGATGAGGTCCCTGGCGCTAGAACCCAGGGTGAACCGCCCGAGCGTCCACGGCGGCATCCTCTGGTGGGCGGGGCCTCAGGAGCACGTCATGTCGAGATTCGCGGGAGCGCTGTTATTCGCCGTCGTCGCCCTCTGTCCGCCGCGGGGACAGGCGCAGCAATGTCCCGAGATGCCGGGGCCCACCATGTCCACCACGCTGACGCTCTTCAAGACGATTGAAGCGGACCGGGCGAAGCTGTGCGCCGTCGTCGGCGAGAAGCCGCTCCCGGAGCGCTTCCTCAAGGAGGCGTCGGCCTGTTTCGACAAGCACCTGATGCCGTGTGCCCAGTCGACGGCCAAGGGGTTCCTGCCGCTCCTCGACAAGTGCATCCGGGGCAAGAACCTCTTCAGCGACACGGGCATGTGCTCGCGCTGGGACGAGGCGATGACGTGCATGGACACGGAGATCCGCGACCGGAGCAGCCCCGCGACGCTCGCGCTGATGAAGCACCTGGGCCTGGTCCAGAGCAAGACCCAGAAGTTCGAGGCGTGCTTCCGCACCGCCGCGCTGAAGGTGAAGAAGTAGCCCGCGGGGGCTGGTCGTCCCCGGTGGCCGGGAGGGGCCCACCTGTCGGGAAATGCGCGCCAGGGGGTCCATGGGGACGCCTGCTCGCTCGCTGGCCATGCCCTCGGGGGCCGTGGGGGCCCTGATTTCACGCTCCGAGCTGGAGCGGGTTGACGGGATGCCCCTGCCTGGACACAACTTCACTCCATGCCCAAGCCCCTCCAGACCTATGGCGAGTTCTGGCCGTTCTACTTGCGCGAGCACTCGCTGCCAGTGACTCGACGGTTCCACTTCGTGGGCACCAGCCTGGGACTGGCCACGGGCGTGGCGGCCATCGTCACCGGACGGGGTGCCCTGGTGCCCGCCGCCCTGGTCGCCGCCTACGGCTTCGCGTGGTTCAGCCACTTCTTCATCGAGCGCAACAAGCCCGCGAGCTTCAAGTACCCGCTCTGGTCCTTCATCTCCGACTTCCGGATGGCGGGGCTGATGGCGGTGGGGCAGCTCGACGGGCACATGGAGCGCGCCTTCGCCAACGGCGAGCAGGGGACGGGGGCCAACAGCCTCACGCCCGCGCAGCAGGCGCAGTCCCAGGCCCCCGCGCAGCAGGCTCGCTGAGTCACTCGCGGGGCTTTCGGGAGGGGGTTGGCGCGGGCGTCCCACCCGAGTTGCGCTAGATTGGCCGCCCCGTTTCAACGCCCCCCCTCTTTCCAAAGAGCCGCTTCGACCCATGGGACGCATTTTCGAGACGCGCAAGGCCACGATGATGGCCCGCTGGAACAAGATGGCGAAGGTGTTCACGCGCATCAGCAAGGACATCGCCATCTCGGTGAAGTCCGGTGGGCCCAACCCGGATACGAACTCCACGCTGCGCCGGGTCCTCCAGAATGCCCGCGCGGCCAACATGCCGAAGGACAAGGTCGAGGCCGCCATCAAGCGCGCCAGCGGCCAGACGGCGACGCAGTACGAAATCGTCCTCTACGAGGGCTACGCGCCCCACGGCATCGCGCTGCTGGTGGAGACGGCCACGGACAACGTGGTGCGCACCGTGGCGAACGTGCGGATGCGGTTCAACAAGTACTCCGGGAACATGGGCAACGCGGGCAGCGTCGCGTTCATGTTCAAGCGGATGGGCGTCTTCCGCCTGCCCCCGGAGGGGCTCGACCAGGACGAGCTGGAGCTGGAGCTCATCGACCACGGCCTCCAGGAGTTGGGCGAGGGCACCGGCGAGAAGGGCGAGAAGCAGCTCATCATCCGCTGCGACTTCTCCGACTTCGGCAAGCTGCAGACGGCGATTGAGGCGAAGGGCCTGACGCCCATCTCGGCGGACTCCGAGTACATCGCGGAGAACCTCATCGAGCTGCCCGAGGACAAGGCCAACGAGGTCCTCGAGCTGGTGGACTCGCTGGAGCAGGACGACGACGTGCAGCGCGTCTTCCACAATCTGGGCTGAGTGGATTGGAGGCCCGGGACGGTGTGGGCGCTCGTTGAGAGCGTCCCCGTTGCCGGGCCTTGGCTGGGCCTCCTCCATCAATCCTGCCCAACACCTGGGATGTGTCCATGCCTGTTCCTCGGACCCCACATCGGAAGCGGGCACTCCTGCTCTTGGCCACGGTCTCGCTCATGGCTTGTGCTGGGAATGCACATCAGGCGGCGTCCAAGGAGTTGCGGTTCGATACGGAGACCGCCGCGCGCATCCGTCATGCCGCCGCGGTGGGGCGACAGGGCGCGCGCGTGCTTTCTCCCGCGGCTACGCACGCCTCATCCTCCACTCTTGCTGGGTTGGTCCCGTTCCTGGTGACGCTGCTAGGGAATGACAACGCGGTGGACGAACTCGAGGAGCAACTTGTCGAATGTGCTCATCATGCCGAGCGCCTGGTGAACCTGGAGTTCTTCGGTCATCGGGCCCCAACGAGGCAGGAGTGTGGTGAGGAAGTGGAAGTGGATGGCTGCGGCGAACGCATCACCCGGGCCATGCTCCTGGGGCAACGCAAGCATGTGCTGGCGCTTCGATGCGCGAAGCAGGTGCTGGAGCAGCGTTACCCCGCGCCATTCAGCATCGAGCAGCGATACCGTTTCTATCCCCATGCTCGGCTCCTGGAGACCATCAGCAAGGAGGAGGAGGCGCGGCTCATTTCGCAAGGGTGTACTCGCGAGCTGTGGCGCACCATCAAACCCGACCTCGTCCTGCACTCCGATTCGAACTTGCTGCGATCCGTGCTCACCCTGGACTTCAAGTTCCCTTGTCCCGACACGAACGAGGCCCGGTGGACGCGCTACGGGGAGAAGAGTGCCTATGCCGACTCGAACCAGGGTCACATCTACCGGGAAGCTCTGCAGGGAAAAGTGGCCATGATCTCTCCGCGGCGGGTCGTGTGGTGATGAGAGAATCGCTTCCGGTCATCCGAGTGACGAACAAATACGGGGACCTGGTGGTCCGCGAGGGGCTGGTCCTCTGCTTCTTCATGCGCCGCTCCCATCTGGACGTGGCTGTCGAAGTGTGGCGCGCGCTAGAGCACTATCGACGTGCGATTCCTCCCCAGGCCTTGGGTTGGTATGGCGCGGACGACGGCGACACCCTGCCGCTGGATGACGCGGGCTGGGAGCACATCCGCCATCAGATGGTCGAGCGTACCTGGGGAATCGAACGGCTCGTCGATCTGTCCGAGTTCGAGAGCGGCGCGGGGGGCTACCACTTCGAGTACAACGGTCGGAAGATCGATGATCCGCTTTTCAACCAGGATGACAGCGCCACGAGCGGCATCTGTTTCACCTTCCCCACCGAGTACCTCCTGGCACATGGACCAGGTCACTTCCGTGCCCTGGTCCTCGACATCGCGCGTGAGCTGCCATTCAGCTTTGGCTATGCCAGCCTCGCGTTCAACTCCCGCCCTGGAGCCTGGTTCTCCGTGCGACGGCAGCTCCTGGCTCCTTTGAATCGCTATCTCGGGTTGGACATCCACCACATGGGCGAGACGAGCAGGCACATTGGCACCAAGGCTCGTGGCGCCTACTGGCTGACCTTCCTGGGCGAGCCATTACTCACACAGCTTGGAGGGATTGAGGCCCTCCAGCAGCGGCTCGAAATGCCAGAACTTTCATTCGAGAGGGTGGCGCCCGAACGCGTGCTGCTGACCTTGGGCGAGTGGCCTGATGCCATCGATACGGAGACTCAGTCCGTCCCGGTCCAGTACCGGGAACTGGCGCGCGTTCTCGAGCCCTACCTCTGCGAAGAGGAATCCACCTGGCCCCCGTTCGATACGGCGATGTGGCACCGCTGGCTTCGCAGGCTGTGCCTGTGACTCCCTCATCGTCGGGCCAGTGTCTGTCCGCTCACTTCACGTCGTAGACCTTGCGCAGCGGAGCTCCGTCGCGGTGCAGGTCCACCTCCAGCCGGCGGGCGGTCTTCAGGAGCGAGTAGGTCTCCAGCGCCTTCTCCGGCGTGTCGAGCGAGATGCCATTGACGCGCTGGATGACGTCGCCGTTCTGGAAGCCCAGCTTGTCGTAGAGCGAGCCCTCCCGGATGGAGAAGAGCTTGAAGCCCTGGGACTTGCCGTCCTTGAAGGCGGGGACGATGCGCGCCTGCATCGCCACCTCCGAGTGCTTGGGCTGCAAGGCGTCGACGAGCGGCTCCTTGCTGGTGATTTCGTAGGAGTTCTCACCCACGCTGCGAATGTCGACGCTGTCGTCGGAGTCGTCGAACGGGCGCTTGGTGAAGTGATGGAACGTGAGCGCGGCGACCACCGCCCCCGCCATGACGAGCGCGCCAGCAACGAACCAGACGGTCTTCGGGAAGATGTTGTGCTTCATCGTGTCCTGCCTCCTCCCCCTCAGGGGTAAGCGGGACCAGAGCAAGCTCGATGCCAGGGGCGTTCGCGTGTCTGGCTTCACTCGGAGCCCGCGTCACGCCGGGGCGGGCCCGCGCTGCCGTGCGGGCTCGGGAAGGCCACTCCTGTCACTCGGTGCGGATTCACGGGTGACAGGGTGTCGTGACAGGTTGTCACGCGGCGCGACAGGGCCGGCGAGCGGTCAGTTCACGTACCAGAACGCGCCGTAGCCGTACACGCGGGCGGCCATTGAAACCTGCCGGTCCAGGATGGCGGTGTCACAACCCTGGGTGGGGTTGCACTGGACGATTTCCCCGAGCACCCCTGTGTACTCGACGACGTAGTGGTCGGGGTTCGTGGAGTAGCCGATGGGCGGGCAATGCTTTCCAGGAGTCTTGCAGTTGCAGCTGTTCGACTTCAGGCCCCCTGTGGTGGGGTCGACGGCGCACTGCATGTTGTTGATGCGATTGATGAAGTTGATGAGGTTCTGCCGCGTGTAGTGGAGCCGGAAGAACCGCGAGTCGGAGAACTGCGAGTTGGTCATCGTCGCGCCCGTGTAGCGCACGGTCGACACGTCCGTGGTGCAGATGCCGTTCCCGGAGAACCAGGCCCCCGCCGGATAGTCGAAGCTGACGTTGCCCCAGCCATCCGTGGGACACGTCGTCGAGCCGTTGCTCGCATACGCCCCCGCGAGCACCGCGATGGGACGCAGGTTCGGATGCGAGGTGTCCCGCAGATACGCGTACATGCTCAGCTGGGCCGCACCGGAGTTGAAGAGGTCCCCCGGGCCCGGGTTTCCAATGGCGTTCCAGGTGGCGCCGCCGTTGGACGTGTTCCAGCCCGTCACCACCGGCACGGCCATGCTGCCCTGGAGGACGAGCTCCGAGGGCCAGGTCCCTAGAACACCATTCCGCGTCGCGACGACCGAGAACGGACGAGGTCTGTTCGCGGGGCTCCAGGCATACCCATACATGTCATTGTAGCCGCCGCCCTCTACAGGCGTCTTGGGCGAGCTCCACGAGTTGAGAATCATGCCCGCGTCGTAGCAGTGGACCTGCGCCACCGCCGTTCCATAGACGCTCTCTGGCTGCTGGCCTCGCTGCCAGGTGGAGTAGGGGGCGGGAACGGTGAGCCCCGTGAAGCTCCCCGCGTTGTAGGAGACGGTGTCCGACGCGGTGATGCCCTGCCACCGCATCAACATGGACCACGCGTTCTGCCGGACGCCGTTGTTCGGGTCCAGGTACTGGCCGCCCGTGGTGAACAGCGGCGCGACGTTGGTGTGACACGTCGTCGGTGTCATGCCGTAGAAATCTCCGGCCAGCGCGCTGGTGGAGACAAGCGCCGCGAATGCCGCGCGGGCGAACCAAGGGAACCGCATGACCAGATGCTCCTGACGTGAGTCGGCGAGAGGCCAGGCGCAGCATGCTCGCCGCGCTCGACAGGCCATGACGTCCGATGGGACGCCACGGCGTTGCACCGTCAGGGATTGCGCAGGGGTGTTGTGAATGCCGGAGCCAGTGTCCGCCCCGACACTCGAAGGGAAGACGGACGGGAGGTCCCCCGCCGTCTTCCCCTCTGCCCGGTGCGGGCCGCCTACTTGGTGAAGGTGATGGGGCCGCTGGAGAGCGTGCTGTTGTTCGCTCCGTCGACCGCCCGCACCCGCCACGTGTGGCTGCCCGTCGCGAGGCCCGTCAGCGTCGTCTGCTCGGTCCCCACGCCGTACACCTCGAACTCCCACAGCGAGTACCCGTAGCCCGTGGCGCGCTGGATGCCCCTCATGCGCACGTAGCGACCCACGCCGCTCAGGCCGAGCAGGTCATCCTGCGCGCCGTTGCCGTTGGCTTCGGTGTAGAGCGTCCTCCACGTCGTGCCGTCCACGGAGGCCTCGATGGCGTACTGCTTTCCATACGCCGCCTCCCAGTACAGGTTCACCCGCTTGATGGAGTACACCCCGCCCAGGTCCACGGTGATGGACTCCGTGTCGGGAGTGGCCACGTCGTTGCGGCTGGACCAGCGCGTGGCGGTGATGTTGCCGTCCACCGCGTCGTTGGGGCTGCCGAACTCCGAGGACGTCGCGGAGACGTTCTTCCCCAGCGCCAGGTTCGTCGTCGGGCCCACGTAGGCCTTCGGAGTGATATCCGGCGCGCGGTCCGTGCCGTCCACCACGAGCACGTACCTGGACACGCCCGCGCCCACGTCCGTCGTCTGCTCCCAGATGAACGTCGTGGACGCTCCGGGCACCGCCGCGCCCGCCGCGGGCACCAGCGCCGCGAAGGCCGCCGGAGGCGCCGTGTCATTCAGCGTGAAGGTCGCCGTGGCGGACTGCGTGACGCCACCGGCCCAGTTGTAGGCCCTCACGAACCAGGTGTGCGCGCCGTTGCCCAGCGCCGCGTTGATGACGGGGGCGGAGTTCGTGCGCGTCGTGGCGACGGGGAAGGGGCTGCCATCCAGGAACACCTCGTAGCGGTGGACGCCCGTCTGAGGGTCGCTGCTCGCCGTCCACGTGAAGTTCGGCCGTGTGGTGATGGTGGAGCCCGGCGCCGGCGTCAGCAGCGTGAAGGCCGTGGGCGGCGTCGCGTCCGTCAGCCCGAAGCCCTGGATGCCCGCGCCGTACTGGAACAGCGGGTTGCCGTAGATGGGCAGGATGGGGAGCCCCTGGGCAATCCGAGACTTGATGGTCGCCCGCTCGGCGGCGGTGGCGCCCAGGTCAAACGGGATATCCCACTGCTCCAACTGGTTGTTCTCCACGTCGGTGCCGACCTGGTCCATGCCTCGCGGCAGCTGCCACGGCAGCTTGCCTCGCGGGAACACGTCGCCGAAGAGGATGTCCGCCACGGCCGGGCCTCCCGAGTCTCCAGGCCGGTACGCCACCAGCAGCGCGTTGGTCTGCGGGACGACGTTCGTCAGCACGTACGGGCGCGGCAGGATGAGCACCGTCGTCGTGGGGATGTTGCGCGCGCGGAAGCCGGTGATGAGGCCGTACTGGTTGCCCCACTTGGCATCGTGCGCCGGACCAATCGGGTCTCCGGGCAGGTAGGGCTTCTCCTTGTCCCACTCGGTGCCGTGCGTGAAGTAGCTCTCGCCCACCACGACGATGGCCGCGTTGGGCGTGACGCCCGCCGGAGCGTTGTCCTTGTAGACGGTGATGCCAGCCGCCTCGGCGCGCTGCTTGATGGCCTGGTAGATGGTCAGGTCCCCGAACTCCGTGCCGTGGAAGTCCGAGCGCCACGTCACCATGCAGGGGCCCGAATCCGCGCAAGGCCCCGCGATGACGATGCTCGAGCCCGCGCCCAGCCGCAGCGGCAGCGCGCCGTCGTTCTTCAAGAGCGTCAGCGCGTTCTGCGCCGCGCGCCGCACCAGCGCCTTGTGGTCCGCCGTGTGCCACTCGGACGTGCCCGCGAGGCCCCTGCGATACGGGTCCTCGAAGATGCCCAGGCGGAACTTCAGGTCCAGAATCCGGCGCACGGAGTCGTTGATGCGGGCGATGGGCACCGCCGTCTCGAAGTCGCCCATCTGCGCGGGATTCGCGCCGCCCATGACGTCCGAGCCCGCCGTCGCCGAGCGCGTCCACGCACCCGACGGCAGCCAGTCCGAGCAGATGACGCCCTGGTAGCCGAGATTCACGCGCAGGTAGTTGAGGATGCCCACGCTGTCACCGGCGCCGTAGCCCTCCGGGCCCAGCAGCCAGCTGCCCGCGTAGCCAGGCATGATGCCGCTGGTGCCCGCCTCCAGCGCCGCGTGCCACGGACGCATGTGGTAGTGGATGGTGGTGCCGTCGTAGGTGATGCCGGCCTCGCCGCCCGCGCCCTGACCGGGCCAGTGCTTGGTGGTGACCCAGATGGAGTGCGGGTTCACCTCGGGACCGCCCTGGAGGCCCGCGATGAGCGCGCGGGTGAGGCCCGCCGACAGGTCCGCGTCCTCGCCGTTGCCTTCCTGGATGCGCGGATAGAGGACCTTGGTGCCCACCTCCGCCAGCGGCGACAGCGTGCCGCGGCTGCCCACCGCGAGCTGCTCGCGGCGCTGCATGTCACCCAGCTCGTAGACGGTGTCCAAGTCGCGAGAGGCGGCCAGCGCCGGCTGCGTGGGCCAGCTCGTCTTGTAACCGTGGATGGAGTCACCCGCGTCGACGTTCGGGATTCCCAGCCGCGTGCCCGCGGAGGCGCGCTGGAAGCTGACGATGTCCTCCGGGCTCAGGGGGCCCATGGTGAAGCCCGCCTCGGGGAACGTCTTGGCCTCGTAGAACATCTGGAGCGCCTTCTCGCGCGTCGTCATGCGCGCCATCAAGTCATTGACGCGGGTGGCGATGGGGTTGTGCCAGTCCTCGTACGGGTCGATGACGCCGTTCTTGTTCAAGTCGCGCATGCCGTTGATGAGCGCGACGCCGTCCGCCGCCGTTTCGACGACCGGCAGGTACACGCTGAACTGGCGCAGGTCCGAGCGACTGGTGGCGCCGCTGGCCTGGGTCGCCACGACGTACCACTTGTACGTCCAGCGGTCCGGCAGGTCCTGCGCCAGGGTGAAGGACGTGCCCGTCACCGTGGTCATCAGCGTGTAGCGGTCCAGCAGGCTGCCGGCGGCCATCCAGTCGTAGTCGTTCCGGCTGATGTTCAGGTACAGCTTGTAGTTGGCCGCGCCCGCGACGGCGGCCCACTGGAACGTGGGGCGGCGCGTGTTCGTCACGATGGCGTTGTTGGCTGGAGCGACGACGGCGAACGCACCCGCGATGGCGGGAGGCGCGGGGGCCTGGTACGGGTCCGGGATGATGGTGCGGTCTCTTCCGTCCGGAGGCCCGCCCGTGGTGAAGATTTCGACCTTCCACTCCGCGCCCTGCACCGCGAGCGAGGTGACGCTCTGGCCGCGCAGCACCGTGCCGGTGGACGTCGTCACCGCCAGCCGGATGTCCGTGTTGGGCGCGGTGGGCGAGAACTGGTTCTTGGAGAGCGTAATCGTCGTGTTCGGCGCGAAGGTCAGCTCGTAGGTGAAGGGCCCCGGCGGGTTGCGCACCGACGGCGTGGTGTTGCCTTCCTCCGGCGTGGGCGTGACGCTGATGGGCGCGGGCGAGACATTGATTTTCGCGTACGCCAGCTCCGGGAACATCAGCTTGATGGTCTGGTTCGTCGTCTGCGGCGGCGGCTCCTGCGGGCCGTCACCGGGCGCGTAGACCTCGAAGTCCCAGAGGGAGATGCCGTAGCCGGTGCCTCGGGTGATGGAGCGCACGCGCACGTAGCGGGCGGAGCCGGACACGGTGACTTCGCGTCGGCCCGGCGCGCCGTCGGAGACGTTCGTCGCGAGCGGCGACCAGGTGGAGTCGTTCGTCGAGCCTTCAATCGCGTAGGTCGACGGATAGGCGCCCTCCCAGTTCAGCACCACCTTGCCGAGCGTCTTCGCCGAGCCCAGGTCCACGCGAATCCACTGGCCATCCAGCGGGTCCGAGGACCAGCGCGTCGTCGTGTTGCCGTCCACCGCGTAGCCCGGGGTGAGGTGGGCCGCGTTGCCCTCCACGGTGGAGGCCGTGGCGGGACGGTTCTTCGCCAGATCGCCCGTGGTGGCCGTGCCGCTGTAGATGGCGAACTCCCACAGCGAATAGCCGTAGTCCACCGCGCCGCGCACCGTGCCGAGGATGCGGACGTAGCGGCCCGTGCCCGACACCGTCAGGTCATCCACCCCGCCGTCACCGTCGGTGATGGTGCGGAGGTCCGTCCAGGTCGCCGCGTCCGCGGACGTCTGAACCTTGTAGCCGATGGCGTACGCCGTCTCCCACGTGAGGACCACGCGACTGATGGTGGTGCTCGCGCCCAGGTCGACGTAGATCCATTCGTTCGCGGTGAAGAGGCTGCCCCACCGCGTTCCTCCATCTCCATCCACCGCGTAGTTGCCCGTGATTCCCTCCTGCGAGGAGGACGTCACCGTCGGGCGGTTGAGCGCGAGATTCCCGGCCTGGGCGCTCGCGTCCGAGGCGAACGCCATCACACCCACTGCTACTGCCACCGCGCACGCCCGCGTCAGGAGACTCCTGACACGGTGCGTGGCCTGCACAAGAGGGGTTGGTAATCGCATGGGGACGAAAAGTGGGCCGCTGGAGAAAGTAGGGGAGGGGGTACAGCCAGCGCATACCGAGACGGTGCTGCGTCCGAGCGGTCCTTTCCTTTCAACCCATGATTCTATTTCTTCGGACGGCAAAGAAAGTCAAACCAAGGCCCGTTAACGCGGTAAGTCGCGGAAAGCGTGCGGGCGGCATGGTGGCACTCCGCGTTGAAGTTTCCTCGGGTTACGCGGGTGCCGCATTGCGTTGTCGAAACGCGGGCCTTGGGCTGGTGTTCAGCGCGTCTCGTGCTGCTTCGCCCACGCGGCGACTTCGGGCGTGCGTGACTCCACCCACGCGCGGAACTCATCGGCCTGGGAGAGGTACTGCTCGCCGCCGCCCGCGCCACCGGAGGGTGGGTGTCCGAAGAAGCGCGTGTGCACCTCGCGGGCGAGGGTGCCCACGTCGACACCGTGGGCTTTCGCGAGCCGCTCGAGGAGCTCCTGGAAGTGCTCGCCCTTTATCTTCAGGGCGTCGGCGGCCTGCACGAGGCTGTCCAGGTGGGTCGCGCTTTGTCCCAGCGACGGGTGGTCCGCGATGAGGCGCTGCACCTGCTCCGGCGACATGCCCGCGTCCTGGCACAGCCGTTGGTCGAGCAGCTCCGGCCCCAGCGTGATGAGGTTGCGCGCGAGCGTCGCGTCCATGCCGCTCGCGGTGAGCAGCTTCACCTGCTCCTCGCGGATGCGCTCCTGCTCCGGGTCCAGGTACTTGACGCCCAGGCCTCCGAGGAAGAGCGCCGCGCCGAGAATCTGGAAGCCCGGTGCCCAACTGAAGAGCGCCGCTCCCGCCATCAGCGCGCCGCCCAGGGCCTGGGCGCCGGACGCGGTGGCCTTCCAGCCGTCGCCCTCGCGCAGGTACTGGAAGCTTTGTATCGCATCACCCGCCGCGCCGAGCACCGCGCCGATGGCGGACGCCTTGCCCAGCACCGCGACGGCGGACGCCGCCTGCGCCGTCTTGCCGAGCACGCCGGTGAGGAACACCGCGCCGTCCGAGGTGAAGCTGAGCCCGTCGCCGACAATCTTGAGCTTCGCGGCGAGGTCCGCCTGGCTCCATTTGCTGGCGTCTCCGGCGAACGCCGTGCCGACGACGAGCAGGCCCAGCCCGCGCAGCGCCTGTCCCCGAGGAGAGTCCGGGTTGAGGGGCAGGCCCGTCTCTTGCGCCGTCAGGAGGGCGTTCAGCGACCGCGTCGTCTTGCGCACGTCCGCTTCGGAGGTGCCCGGTTTGATTTCCCGCAGCAGGCGGACGTAGGCCTTCATGTCGTCCGGCTTCATGCCGAACACATCCGAGCAGCGCGCGAGCCCGTCGAAGATTTTCTGGGCGGTGCCCGGGGACTTGCCGCCGGCCGCGAGCAGCGCGCCGGTGCCCGCGCTCTTCACGAGCGCGAGGGCGAGCTTCTCGTTGAAGTCCTTGCCGTCCTTCAGCTTGCCCACGACGTCGAGGAAGAGCGGCGTGTCCTCCGCCTTGGCCGCGAGCTGCTCGGCGAGGTAGCTGGCGCCGCCCGCCGTCTCCGCGAGGCGGGGGATTTCACGGGCGAGCGCGGCGATGCGCGGGTCGTCCGAGCCGGCGGGCACGCCCTCCGGCGCGGCGGTGGCGAGCAACTTGCCCAGCCGCTCGAACTCCGCGAGGTCCTTCTGGATGCCGGCCTGCCCGACATAGGCGGAGATGAAGTCTTTCTGCTGCTCGGGCGTGAGGATGGCCGCGGCGCCACCGAGCAGCGCGGTGAGCTTCTTCTGGTGCAGCTCCGCCTTTTCGGCCGCCACCGCGAAGTCGCCGCGCACTCCGTCGATGGCGCTCCACAGCGTGCGGTGAAGCGCCTCCGCGTCCTTGCCGTACGTGGGCCCGGTGTTGCCCGGCCCTACCACCTCTGTCCGGCTCAGTGAGCGCTCGAGGTCGAACGCCAGGCGCGTGCCGAGCCCGAAGTTGACGGCGGTGCGCACCGCGCTCGTCATCGACATATTCACCAGGCCCGGGGGCGCGTCGCGCGTGAAGGCCTTGCCCACCATGCCCGCGGCGGGGTCCTTCAGCAGCTCCGTGGCGCGTGTCAGGGCGTAGAACGTCTGGTGTTCGAGGCGGGTCTCCTGGTCCGCGAGCTTCTTGAGCACCGCTGGGTTGTCCAGGTCGGGCGGACGCAGCGGCGGACGGGGGTGGAGCTGGCGGTTCGTCTCCGGAGACACGCCTGCGAAGAGCTGGCCCATCTTCGCCAGGGACGGCTCGGCGGCGCGGACGAACGCCTCCTGGTAGACGGGGTCCGGGTTGCTGGCGATGAACTGCTCGAACTGGCGCGCGCCCTGCTCCAGGCTGTTCTTGAGCGTGCCCTCCAGCGCCTTCGCGTCTTGCGCCGCGCGTGTCTTCACGTCCGTGCCGGCGGCGACGCTGACGATGCCCACGCCCGGCTTCGGCGTGGTGGACTCGGGCTCGGGTGCGGGGAGACCCGAGGCGGCCTCCTCGAGTCTGCGCGCCACGGAGGCCCCGGCGCTCGTGCCCGCGTTGGCGGCAGGACTCGTGGCTCGTGAGGCGCCCTCCAGCGCGGTGAAGGAGGGTTGTCCTCCCGTGGGGGAGAAGAAGGCGCCGAGCTGCTCGCGCGTCATCGCCACGGGGCCGCCGGTGTGCAGCGGGTCCGCCACCAGGTACTTGCCGTCCGCGGTCTTGCCGAGGATGGCGTTGAGGTGGCCGATGTCTCCCGAGCCCATGCGCTCGGGGAACTGGGCGCGCCACTTCGCGTTCGTCTGGCCATTGGCGATGACGGGATTGCCCGCGGCGAGTTGCTGGTCCAGGGATTCCCAGCCCTGGCCGTAGCGCGAGCCCAGGCCCGCGCCCTTGATGCCATCTCCCACCATGGCGCCGCCCGTCAGCTCGCGGTCCCGGTCGAGCTGTGGCACGCGCGTGCCGTCGGACGCCTTCACGTAGGTGAACTCGCTCTCGCGGCGCGGGCTCATCAGCGCGCGGGCGTAGTCCACCTGCTGCTCCTTGGAGATGCCGGGCGGCATGTGCCCCGTGTACGCCAGCGACATCGCGAGGCTCGCGGGCCCGCAGTTGGTGCTGCCGCGAGGACCCGTCGGGTTGTACTCGGAGGTGAACTGGGTGATGAACGCGTCCTCGGCGGACATGGCGGGCCGGTGCGGGCCGCTGTTCGCCTGTTCGTCGGTGAGCGCCTTGGACAGTGCCTCGCGCGTAGCGGCCGCGTACTGGCCAGTGGTGGGGACCTGATGCTCGGCCTGGAAGCGCTCCAGCGCCGCTGCTGTCTGGGGACCGAACTGGCCGGGCCCGGTGGCCACCTGGGACTCGGTGAGGTAGCCCAGCGTCACCAGCGCGTCCTGAAGTTGTTTCACCTCCGGACCCGAGTCGCCGCGCTTCAGGTCCTTCAGCGGGAGCGAGACGGGGGCTTCCTCTTCCTCCTCGGGAGGTGGGGGAGGCGGAGGTGGCTGGAGTCGCTCGCGGTGCACGGCGCCGCCGTCGCCGTCCTCGAAGCTGGAGGTCGAGTCGAAGCCTTCCGTGTTGGAAGTGTCTTCCCGCTCGACGATGTGGTTGTCAGGTGATGTCTCGGTCCGGGCTGTTTCAGTCGCGCCTTCGGATGAGATGGTTTGAGTCGAACGTGATGAGCCGTCGACACGCATGTGTGTTGCTCCCCCTCTGGTATCCAACCCCCCTACGGCTCCACGACGGCTCGATTGCATGGCCGTGGGGGCGATTGCTCGGGGGTGTTCGTGGGGGTATCAACGTTCTGTCTGTCGCTCCCTATCTGGACTGCGGGGGACTGAACGGGCCCGGCGACGTGCGACGTTGTGACGGCGGCGCCCCTGCGTCATCACGGCTCGTCGGCCATGTCGTCGAGCTGTTCCTGCGCAAGCTCTCGGTAGTACGGCACCACCTCGACAGCCAGCACGTCACGCATCTCCTGGCGGGCGCTGTCGAAGTCGCCGGCCTTCTTGTTCTTGTACATGCGGTTGAGCGCTCGCATGACTCGCCAAGACCCATCATGGATGCGGTGTGAGCACTCCGTAAGCAACTTCATGGCACCGTCGGTGGTGGCGATGGCCTGCTCTGCTTCACCGGGGCTGATGGCGACCTCCCGCGCCGTGCGCAAGAGCAATTCCCGCACATCGGCGGTGAGTACGAGCGGCTCCCCGTTGCGCACAACACGTTGAGCGAGCGCGCGGATGGGGTCCCAGTCGATTGCTTCGCTCATGTCACTTCCTCTTCTTCTTACTCGGACGGCACATATCCAGCGGCCATTCCTGCTGGCCCTCACAGCGTCGCAAGCACTCGTAGCAAGGGCCACTGAACATGGCTTCCTTGCAGTCGCCATAGAATTGGATGCACTCGCGCTTCCATTCCGGCAGGTTCTCGTTGTGGGCGTCGTCCCACGCTACGGCATCGCTGTCGCTGGAAGCGGCCTCCTTCGCGCCCGCCATGAGCACGGCTGCCTCCGTGGCGGAGAAGCCGCAAGCTTCCGGGCCGAAGCGCAGGATGCAACACGTCTCGCTGTCCATACAGGTCGCTTGGGCGTAGGCGTCGCGGCGGCTGGTGGTGCCGGTGGCGCTGCTGGAGCAGCCCAGCGACACGACGGACAAGATGCATGACAGGGTAAATCCAGTGCGCAGCTTACGCATGTGAGCAGGCTAAGCACGACCCGGCTTCCTGCGTCTATCATCCGGGATGGGTCGTCGCCCGAGGCTGCACTTTCAGGGTTTACCCATGACGTACTGGCAGCGACTCTCGTTGCTGACCGCATCAGGAGAGTGAATGCGCTACTACACGTTGCGGGAGGAGTTGAGCGCGGGGTCGAGGTGGACAGGGGGCTACGACCTTGGTCGCCAGTGGCAGTTGCCCGGCGTCGAGTGCTCCACCTGCGGCGTCGCTTGGGGAGGGGGCGGGTACGACTACCCGACGGTCGACCTGTCCGGGCTCGCTGGCTCGGAGGATTTCGCTCGCCCACGGTGCGAGCCCTGGGCCGAATTCTCGGCCCTGAGGGAACGCGTGCTGCCCTTGGTGCCAACTGGCTCCTTGGTGGGCCCTGGCGCGGGATTCGGGCCGCTGACGGGACGGGCTCGTGGTCGCTTCGCGCCTGTCGTCATCCACATGCCTTGGATCCTCCTCCTCCGCCCAGAGGTGATGTCGCGGCTCGAGGGGTTCTCAGGTGCTGTCCCGGTCCCCACTCGATTCAAGGGGACTCGTGGCGCGGAGTTGGTCGAACTTGAGGTCTTGCCTGGGGGGAGAATCGCGGGCGCGGAGGCTCACGAGCCTTGCGGAACCTGTGGCCGGACGACCTTCGTGCGGCCTCCGCTCGGAAAGTTGCGCGTCGCCGATATCCCCGCGGTCGACTTTGCCCGACCCAGTGCGAGTCTCGTTGTCTGCAGCGAGCGCGTCATCGAGAGGTTGGCGCGAGAGCTGAGCGAGTCGGAGGTGGTCGCGGTGGACGTCGGCGATGGGTCTTCGGAATCACCAGGAGGCACACGAAGTGCCTCCCGGTGATTCCTGTCACGGACTTCGGCTCAGGCGCTGACGCCCACGCCGATGGGGCAGCTCACTCCAGTGCCACCCAGACCGCAGTACCCGCCGGGGTTCTTCTCCAGGTACTGCTGATGGTAGTCCTCGGCGAAGTAGTACTCGGGCGCAGGGATGATTTCGGTGGTGATGGTGTCCAGGCCCTTCGCGGTGAGCGCCTTCTGGTACGCGTCCCCGCTTGCCTCGGCGGTGCGCTTCTGGGACTCGCTCGTGGTGTAGATACCGGAGCGGTACTGCGTGCCCTCGTCGTTGCCCTGGCGCATGCCCTGCGTCGGGTTGTGGCTCTCCCAGAAGACGCGCAGCAGCTGCTCGTAGCTGAGCTTCTTCGGGTCGAACACCACGCGGACCACCTCGTTGTGGCCTGTCATCCCGCTGCACACCTCGCGGTACGTGGGGTTGGGCGTCACGCCCCCCGCATAACCCACGGACGTGCTGTAGACGCCGGGCGTCTGCCAGAACTTGCGCTCGGCGCCCCAGAAGCAGCCCAGGCCGAAGATGGCGACCTCGTGGCCCTCTGGAACGGGCCCCTTCAACGGGGTGCCCAGCACCTCGTGCTTGGGGGGAACGGACATCTCCTCCGTACGGCCCGGCAGCGCCTCGGCCGGGGACGGCATCCGCAGCTTCTTGGTGGAGTTGAAGAACATGCCCTAGGAATAGCCTCCCGCCCGTCTGGTTTCACCCCTAGAAGGAGCAGGCGGCCAAACAGGCGGTGTTGGGGCCACAGGCCCTCCGCCAGGGTAGGACCGCCTGCCCCGCTGAAATAGGGTCTCCCACCGCATGCGCCTCCCCACCGCCACGGCCTTGTTGTGTCTCGTTCCCTCCCTCGCGCTCGCTGGGGCTGACTCCCCCTGCCGCCCCAGCCGCTTCTCCGAAAAGGAGATGAAGGGCGCCTCCGCCCAGGCGCGTCATGCCGCGTATGTACAGGCATGTGCGCTCGACGAAGTGGTGGAGCTGACGAAGCAGCTGGTGCGCTTCAAGACGGTCAGCAGCGAGCTGCCACCCGCCAAGAACCCCGACATCGCCGCCATGGGCCGCTTCCTCCAGAAGTGGGCCAAGGAGCATGGCCTGGCGTACCGCTCCGTGGGCGGCAACGACGTGTTCGAGCTGTCCTGGGGCCAGGGCGCTCCGACGCTGGGCCTCGTCTTCCACGGCGACGTGGTCCCCGCCCCCGCGCACGAGTGGAAGCGCCCGCCCTTCGAGCCCTACGTCCAGGACGGCCGCCTGTTCGGCCGGGGCGTGGAGGACGACAAGGGGCCGCTCGCGTCCGCGCTGGTGGCCGTCGAATACGCGCGGCGGCTCGGGCTGAAGCCCCAGGGCAAGGTGCTCGTCATCGTCGGCAACGGCGAGGAGAGCGACTGGTCCGGCATGACGAAGTACGCGGCCACCGAGCCGAAGCCCACGCACGTCATCTCCGTGGACTCGGGCTACCCCGTCGTCGCCGCGCAGTCCGGCTTCGTCGCGTGGAACCTCGTCGCGCCCGTGGGGCCGGCGCTGAAGTCCTCCAAGGTCGCGCTGCGTCCAGTGGACGTGAAGGCCGGCGAGTTCCTCACGCAGGTGCCCGGCACGGCCACGCTGAAGCTGCTGCCTGGTGAGGAGGGCTCGCTCGTCGTCGCCCTGGAGACCGTCCGGAGCGCCGTCGCCGAGGAGCAGCGGGCGCGCACCGGGCTGAAGGCGGACGTGAAGGAGGAGGGTGGGGCGGTGGTGCTCACCATCCACGGCAAGGCGGTGCATGCCTCCATCGCCGACGAGGGAAACAACGCGCTGTGGGGCCTGTCCGGTGTCGCGGCGCGGCTGCTCATGGAGGACAACGGCATCGCCGCCATGCTGCACGTGCTGGCCAGGCGCTTCGACCTCGACCACCACGGCGAGAAGCTGGGCCTCGTGTACGCGGACGACGGGCTGATGGGGACGCTCATCGTCGCGCCCACCGTGCTGCGCGTGGCGGATGGCAAGGTGAATCTGGGCGTCAACATGCGCCGTCCCCGAGGCAAGGACGCGGCGGAGTTCAACGCCTCGCTGGACCACGCCGCGGCGCGGGTGGAGCAGGACTCCGGAGGCCGCGTGAAGGAGGCCGGAGAGCGCTACGTGGGAGACGCGCACGTGGCTGACACGTCCGGGCCGCTCGTCACCACGCTGCTGGACATCTACAAGCGCCACAAGAACGTCCCGGACGCGAAGGCGACGTCCGTGCGCGGCGGCACCTACGCGCGCCTGTTCCCCAAGGCCGTGGACTTCGGCCCCGGCTTCCCGGGCGAGGAGTACACCGGCCACGCGCCCGACGAGTCCATCTCATTGCAGAGCCTGGATCTGGGCACGCGCATGCTCGCGGAGGCCGTCCACACGCTGGCCCTCACGCCTGTCGCCACCACTCCGGGGAAGTGACGGCTACGTCCGGAGCGCGACCTTCGCGCGAGGCCAGTACACGCGGAACGTGGTGCCCTCCTCCTCCGAGGAGCGCACCTCCACGCGGCCCCCGTGCGCGCGGGCAATCTGGTGGACGATGTAGAGCCCCAGGCCCAGGCTGCGCTGCTTCTGGTACGTCGACGTGGACTCGGACATCGCCACCGGCGTCTTGAACGGGTCGAAGATGCGCGGCAGCAGCTCCGGGGGAATGGGCTCACCCCGGTTGTGCACCTCCAGCACCACGTCGTGGGCCTCTCCGCGCACGGCGGTGTACACCGGCGTGTCGCCGCCGCCGTGCTGGAGCGCGTTGGACACCAGGTTTCCCAGCACCTGCGCCACCCGGTCCGGGTCCCAGTCGCCCGACGTGTCTCCCGAGGACTCGAACAGGAGCGGACGCCCCGGGTGGCTCACCTGGAGCTCCTCCAACGTCCCCTGACACACGTCCCCCAGGTTCATCGGCTGGGGCGAGACGGGGATGCCCTCACCCAGCTTGCTGCGCGCGAAGTCGAGGATGTCCGTAATCATGCGCCCCATGCGCCCGGCGGACTTGCGGATGCGCTCCACCGCGCGGCGCTCCGGCGCCTCCAGGTCCTCCGCGCGCGCGAGCTGGAAGGCCGAGGCGCCAATGGCGTTGAGCGGGTTGCGCAGGTCATGCCCCAGCACGGCGAGGAGCTGCTCCCGGAAGTCCACCGCCCGCTGGAGCGCGGCCTCCGCCTGCTTGTGTTCGGTGATGTCCACCAAGGCGCAGCCCAGGCCCAACAACCCCGAGCCCGAGGGCTCACGCACCGGATAGAAGGTCACCTGCCAGATGTGTCTGCCTTTCTGGGGCACCAGCGCGGGCGGCGTGGCGAACTCGAAGGCCTGCAGGGGCTCACCCGTCCGCAGCACCTGCCACAGCAAGGGCTCCATCAGGTCAGCGACCTCCGTGGGCTGCATCTGCCGGAAGGTCCGGCCCAGGTGGGCCTCGGGTGGGAAGCCGTTGATGTTCGCCAGCGTCTGGTTGATGCGCAGGTAGCGCAGCTCGTGGTCCAGGTAGGCCATGCCCATGGGCGTGGCCTCCAGCAGCGCGTCCAGCAGCGCCAGCGAGCGCTGGGCCTCCACGCGCGCGTCGCGCTCCATGTCCTGGAGCCGTGCCTGGAGGATGTACGCGGCGGCGCGCTGACACATGGTGCGAAACAGCAGCAGGTCCGCGTCGGAGAAGCCGAAGGACGTGCGCGAGCCCAGGTACGCCACGCCCAACAGCCGCGTGCCTTCCACCAGAGGTACGCCGTAGGCGGCGCGCAGCCCCACCTCGCGCAGCACCGGCAACACCACGCGCGAGTCCGTGGAGGCCGAGCGCACCGCCATCGGCTCGCGCGTCACGGCGACCTCGCCCATGATGCCCTCGCCCAGGGCCACCGAGCTGCCCAGGGCCGTGTCGCCGCCCAGCCCCACCGCGGCGCGCACCACCAGGCGGGGGCCCTCCAGCATCATCACGCCCGCGGAGTCCACCGAGAGCGTCGACTCCATCACCACGTTGAGCAGGCGCGCGAGGAGCGCGTCCACCGGAGGGCTGTCCAGCGTGGCCTGCGCCATGCGGTCCAGGGCCTGGAGGCCGCGCTGACGCTCCTCCGCGAACCGCTGCACGGTGCGCACCACCGTCCTGTCCAACACGCCCTCCATGCGCTCCAGCTCTCCCGGAGCCAGGGGCCGGGACTGGGCCTCCAGCCTCCGGAGGATGCACTTGCGCAAGAGCGCGAACTCGGACACCACCTCGCCCACGTCGAAGCCCTGGTTCAGCCTCACCACCGCGTGCTCGTCCGCCAGCGCGATGTCGGGGCACTGCTCCCCCTGCTCGAGCGCGTCCGCCAGCGCCACGAGCAGTCCCGGCATGTGGTCCAGGAGCCACGAGGGCTTCTCCCCCACGCCGATGTGCAGCGCGTGCATCGCATGCTCCCACTCCGTCAGGAGCTCCTCTCGACTCGCGCGCAGGAAGTCCGACGCCTTGAGCGGTGTTTCCCGCTCGGGCTCATCGTGCCGTGATTCCGGCTCCAGCATCACCGACCTCCTGAGGCCCCGCCCGCTCGCGCCTCCGCCCCGATTCCAATCTGCGCACTCGGGCAGTTGGATGTATGTACGGGCCCCCTTTTTGGGGGGAGGCGCGGGCTCGAGGGCCGCCCCGAGCCCTCGTCGTCCGAGGGGCCCGCGCGGCGCTCGCCGGAGTCGTTCGTGGCTCCCCGTTGGACGAGGTGTGCGTCCGTCCACCGGCAATCGCTTGGCCCCGGGGGGTGATGTCAGGGGCTGGCGGAGCGCACGCGCTCGGTTAGGGTGGGCCGCAGATGCGCACCCTCTTGCTGACCCGCTCCGACGTGATTCGCAACCTCCAGGCCCTCATCCTGTTGGAGGACTTGCGGGAGGCCTTCCGCACCGATGCCCTGGCGCGCACCGTGGCGCCCCAGCGCGTGCGGGTGGCGCTGCACGCCGAGGGCACCGCGCTGGCGCTCCTCCCCGGCTGTCTGCCCGGCATCCCCGCGTACACGGTGAAGGTGCACGCGAAGTTCCCCGCGAGCACTCCGGCCATCCAGGGTGTGGTGCACCTGAACGACCTGGCCACGGGCGAGCTGATGGCGGTGATGGACTCCGGCCACCTGACGGCGGTGCGCACGGGGGTGATGGGGGCGCTGGCGGCGGACGTGCTGGCGCGGCGGGACGCGAGCCGGGTGGCCATCATCGGCGCGGGCGCGCAGGCGGTGAAGCAAATCAAGTCGCTGCGGCTGGTGCGCTCGCTGTCCCACGTGCGCGTCTACGACACGGACCCCACGCGCTCGTTCGCCTTCGCCACGCGGATGTACCAGGAGCTGAACCTGCCGGTGCGGCCCGAGGACTCCGTGGCGGACGCGGTGGCGGACGCGGACATCATCATCGCCGCGACATGGAGCCGGCAGCCCTTCCTCCATCCCGGCATGGTGAAGCCGGGCACGCACATCACCACGCTGGGCGCGGACGAGCCGGGCAAGGCGGAGGTGTCCGCGGAGCTGCTGCGGCAGGCGCGCTTCATCTGCGACCACCGGGGCCTGTCCGTCGCGAGCGGCGCGGTGGGCAACGTGGGGCTGGGCGAGGACGCCATCCACGCGGAGCTGGGTGAGGTGATTGCCGGACTGAAGCCGGGCCGGACGTCGCCCGAGGAGGTGACGGTGTTCGGCGCGGTGGGGCTGCCCTTCCAGGACCTGGCCGCCGCGTGGCACGTGTATCAAGCCGCGCAGGGTGACGACGCCATCCAGGGCATGGACTTCGGCGCATGAGGGCCTGGGACTCGCTCATGTCGCGGTTGGGACTCACGCGGCCGGAGCTGCGCGCGTGGGCGATGTACGACTGGGCGAACTCCGCCTACGTCACCACCGTCATCGCGGTGGTGTTCCCCATCTATTACGCCACCGTCGCGTCGAAGGGGCTGGAGCGCGAGGTGGCCACCAGCCGCTTCGCCGCCGTCACCGCCGTGGCGCTGGGCACGGTGGCGGTGCTGTCGCCGGTGCTGGGCGCGCTGAGCGACAGGGCGGGCCGGCTCAAGACGCTGCTGGGCGTGTTCCTCGCGCTGGGGCTCGTGTCCACGCTGGGGCTCGCCGGCGTGGGGCAGGGCGACTGGGTCTGGGCGCTGGTGTGCTTCGGCGTGGGCAACGTGGGGGTGACGGGCAGCATCGTCTTCTCCGACGCGCTGCTTCGTCACATCGCCAAGGACGAGGAGCTGGACCGGGTGTCCACCGCGGGCTACGCGCTGGGCTATCTGGGAGGCGGGCTGCTGTTGGCCGCGCAGCTCGTGTTGCTGGTGAAGCCCGGTTGGTTCGGACTGCCGAACGCGGCGGCGGCCTCGCGCGTGTCCTTCGTGACGGTGGCGCTGTGGTGGGGCGCGTTCTCGGTGCCGCTGTTCCTGCGCGTCCCCGAGCCCCGGCCTTCCAGTGGCGCGCCCCCGCCGCGAATGTCGCTCACCGGCGTCTTCTCCCAGCTCTCGGAGACGCTGCGCGCGCTGCGGAAGTATCGACAGGCCATGCTGCTGCTCGTGGCGTACCTGCTCTACAGCGACGGCATCGGCACCATCATCCGCCTGTCCACGCTGTATGGGACGGAGCTGGGAATCGGCCAGGGCGCGCTGATGGGAGCGCTCTTGCTGACGCAGGCGGTGGGAGTGCCGTGCGCGGTGCTGTTCGGCCGCGCGGCGTCGAAAGTCGGCGCGAAGCCGGCGCTGATGTTCGCGCTGGCGGTGTACGTGGTGGTGACGTTCCTGGGCTACTTCATGAGCTCGCCCGCGCACTTCTACGCGCTGGCCCTGCTGGTGGGCATGGTGCAGGGCGGGAGCCAGGCGCTGAGCCGCTCGCTGTTCGCGCAGATGATTCCCCGGCACCGCGCGGCGGAGATGTTCGGCCTGTTCAGCGTCTTCGAGAAGGTGACGGCGGTGGCGGGCCCGCTGGTGTTCGCGGCCACGGTGGAGCTGACGGGCTCCAGTCGCCTGGCGGTGTTGTCACTGCTCGCCTTCTTCGGCTCGGGCGCCGCGGTGCTGTGGCGCGTGGACGTGGAGACAGGCCGGCGCGCGGCGCGCGAGTCCGAGGCTCAAGCGGGCTGGAATGATGCCCCGCTGACGACCGCCGCACCCGGAGCCGCGCGCGCGGACTGACGCGGGCTCAGTGCTCGACGGGGGGCACCTCGCGAGGCGCGGAGAAGAGGCTGTCGCGTCCATGGCGCAGCACCACTTCTCCGTGGAGGACCTCTGTCACGTCGTCGAAGGACACCACGAAGTCGTGGCGCCGCAGCAGGCCCTTCTCCACGACGAGCTCCTTCTCCGTGATGTCGATGATGCGGCCGATGGCATGGCCATCATTGCCGCGGACCTTCATTCCCTTGTGAATCTCAGCTCGGCTGAACATGGGAACTCCCTGGGGGCGTGCGTGGGACAGGCCCCTCCACGCGAAGCTGGGGAGTGAGTTCGTTTCTGGCAGCGCCCGCACGGTGAGACGGCCCCTCGGAGACTTTGCGGGAGACGGCTGCCCCCGTGACTCGGCGCCCGGTCGTGCGGGAGGGGTCCTCACACGACGCGCTGTTTCAGAGGGAGCAGGCGACCGGCGATGTCCCGTGGGAATGCGCCCGCTCGCGAGCCGCCGGTTGCGCTCGCGCTCGCCCGTCCCCATCGGTGAAAGGGTCTTCGTTGAGACAAGCGAGTCGTCCCGGGAAGGAAGCGTGGATGCGACGCATCGCCGACTATGCCCTCCTGGGTGACTGTCATTCCGCCGCGCTGGTGGGGCGGGATGGCTCCATCGACTGGGCCTGCTTCCCTCGCTTCGATGCGCCCTCGGTCTTCTGCCGCATCCTGGACGAGCAGCGGGGCGGCAGCTTCTGCTTGTCACCGGTGGGGCACTTCACCGCCACGCGCGCCTACGTGGAGGACACCAACGTCCTGGCCACCACCTTCACCACGCCGCGCGGAGTGCTGGAGGTGGTGGACTGCATGCCCGTGTCGGCTGGCGGCGCCTCGGGTGGCACGAGTGTGAGCACGCGTCATGCGCTGCTGCGACGCGTGCGCTGTCTCGCGGGCGAGGTCCGGGTGCGTGTGGTGGTGGCCCCGCGCTTCGAATATGGCTCCTTCACCCCTCGCGTGCGGCTGACGTCCTGGCGCACCGCTGAAGTCGTGGGTGGCGCGGACGCGCTGTGGGTGTCGTCCACGCGTCCCCTCATCGCGCAAGAGTCCTCCCTGCGCGCCCGCTGGCTGCTGCGCGCCGGAGACGAGGCGTGGATTGAGGCCGCGTGGACGCCGTCCTTCGTCGAGCGGGCGCCCGAGAAGGCGCCGGACCTCCACGACTTCCATCGCCGCATGGAGGACACGCTCACCTTCTGGCGGACGTGGATTGGCCGCTGCTCGTACCAGGGCGCGCACCTGAGGGCGGTGCGACGCTCGGCGCTCACGCTGAAGGCGCTCACCTATGCGCCCACCGGGGCGCTCGTGGCCGCGCCCACCACGTCACTGCCCGAGGAACTCGGCGGCACGCGCAACTGGGACTATCGCTTCACCTGGTTGCGGGACGCGTCGCTGACGCTCATCTCGCTCCTGGTGCTGGGCTACCGCGAAGAGGCGGATGCCTTCCGACACTGGCTGCGGCGCACCAGCGCGGGGCGCGCGGAGGACGTACAAATCATGTACGGCATCCAGGGCCACCGCCTGCTGCCCGAGGTGGAGCTGAGTCACCTGGCCGGACACGCGGGCTCGCGGCCGGTGCGCATCGGCAATGGCGCGGCGAAGCAACTCCAGCTCGACGTGTCAGGCGAGCTGCTGGAGGCGAGCTGGCTGTACGCGCGCGCGGGCGGGCTGGTGACGTCCACCAACTGGGCCTTCCTCTCCGGGCTGGTGGAGGAGGTGTGTCGGCGCTGGCGACAGCCGGACCAGGGACTGTGGGAGATGCGGGACGAGCCCCGGCACTTCATCCACTCGAAGCTCCTGTGCTGGGTGGCGTTGGACAGGGGACTGCGACTGGCGCAGGAGCGAGGCTTCCCCGTGCCCCTGGTGCGCTGGGCCCGGGAGCGCGCGGAGCTGCGGCGCTACCTCATGGAGTGCGCGGTGGACGGGTGGTTTCCCCAGGCGCGGGGCTCGAGCGCGGCGGATGCGTCCACCTTGCTGGTGCCCGCCCTGGGCTTCCTTCCCCTGGCGCATCCGCTGGTGCGCGGCACGGTCCAGAAGGTGCGTGAGCGGCTGGAGTCGGGCGGGCTCCTGTATCGCTACCTCGCGCCGGATGGCCTGTCGGGCGGAGAGGGCGCCTTCCTGCTGTGCTCCTTCTGGCTGGTGGACGTGCTGGCCCATGAGGGGAAATGGGAGGAGGCGGAGGCGCTGCTGTCGCGGCTCCTGGGCCTGGCCAACGACGTGGGGCTGTACGCGGAGGAGGCTGTCCCCGTCACCGGTGAGGCGCTGGGCAACTTCCCCCAGGCCTTCACCCACATGGCGCTGGTGTCTTCGTGCGCGCAGCTCTCCGCGGTCCGCGCGCTGGAGCAGCGGCGTCCACCCGAGCAGGCTCGCGACTTCGCGGCGGTCGCCCTGGAGTCCCTCTTGAAGTCGCGACGACGGGGCGACGAAGCGCGTGGGTCTGCCCAGGTCTCGTCTCCAGCCGTCGAGTCGGAGGCCCCGGCGCTCCACTGAGAGGGCGCCTGCCTGGGTGCTCGCCCGGTATCCGAACGGAGGAGCCGGGCCCGTGGTCGCTCGCCGGAGCGTGTCCATCTTCGCCCTGGGGAGGTGCGCATGGTCGTCGGCTTCATGGCATCGCGAACGGGACGTTGGCTGCGTATCGTGACGGGTTCCTGCCTGGTGCTGGGCGGGCTGCGGGCCGGGACAGCCCGGGGCGCCGCGGTGGCCCTGTTGGGACTGGGGCCCCTGGTCGCCGCGTCACTGGACCTGGTGTTGCTGGGGCCGCTCTTCGGCCTCCCCATGCGCGGCTCGGAGCTCCGCCGCGAGCTGGGCGTCGCGGAGGATGCCTCGCTGCTCAATGGCCACCGGCGCCCGTCCTCGCGCACCAACCCGATGCTGCTCCACTGACGAGCGGCCCGCGCCGTGTCACGAGGCGCGGGCGCTCAGCTCTTCCCGACCTGGAAGGGGATGTCGAGCGTCCCCAGTGACTCGCCGCTGTTCGCGTCCACGGGGCGCGCCTGGAGCACGACGCCGTTCTCCCGGCCGGTGACGACCTGGAAGTAGATGAAGCCCTGCACGGTGCCGCCGTTGGCGAGCGTGCCTTCGGGCAGCGCCTTCTGGAGCATGTCCCGCGTGGGCAGGGGCTCCTCGCATTGGTAGGTCGTGTAGGGGCCCGGGTAGTACGGGCCGTAGCCGCCGTAGCCCGGGTAGAAGGGATTGCCCCAGGCGCCGCGTGGCCCGTAGCCGTAGCCGGAGCGCCAGCCAGGTCCCGCGCCGATGTACACGGAGCCTCCTCCCGAGCCACCCGTGCCCTCCAGCCTCCCCTGCGTCGAGGAGGACGACACCGCCGACTGTCGCAGGGTGAAGGGCGGCAGCGCGGAGTAGCTGAAGCGCGACTCGGTGCCGACGAGCGTGAAGTCCTCGTAGCGGATGCGCAGCGTCTTGCCGCTCTGGTTCTCCAGGCGGACATAGACGGGCGTGAGGGTGCGCTCCAGGTTGGAGGGGCTGCCCTTCCACGCGGAGCCGTCCGCTACCAGCGTCACCCCCGAGGCTTTCGCGACGGCGGTGTCCTTGTCTCCCTGGAGGACCTGAGCCTCCATCGAGGGTTTGAGATTCGATTCGGTGACACAGCCTGCCGCCAGCAACAGCGTGGCGACGGGCACGAGCGCGCGCATGAGAGGCCTCCTTCTGTTCGAAGGTAGGCAGCGGCAAGAGATGGGGTGCGCGCGGAAGCGGCGCCACCCTGGAACGTCACCAGGGGGCGCGGGGCCTCACTGTCCGGCAGGCGGGGTGGGCTCGGCGGCCGCGTGCGGCCAGGCGGGCGAGGTGAGCGCGCTCCAGTCCTGTTTGCGCGCCCAGTCCTCGAACGTGTGCCAGTGCAGGTCCGGATAGCTGTGGCGCAGCGTGAGGATGTCCGCGTGGTAGCCCACCCTGTCCAGCCACTCGTACATGGCCGCGAGGTCCTCGCTGCGCTCGCGGATGAAGTCGAGTGGGAGCTGCTCGAAGTGGATGCGATGGCCGCTCACCATCGACAGGAGGCCCGCCGCCTGCTGGCCCGTCACCTCGTCCGAGGCCACGTCGATGCGCTGGTCCGCGTGGCGCTCGGCGTCCTCCAGCACCCGGACCGCGAAGGCGGCCAGGTCGTTCGTCGACACCAGCTGGAGCCCTCGCGAGGGAGGCAATCCGAAGGCGAGCACACCCGCTCGCAGGCCCTCCTGGAACATGGGGCTGGTGAGGTTCTCCATGAAGAACGTGGGCCCGAGGATGGTGAAGGGCAGGCCACTGCGGCGCACGTGCAGCTCCACCCGGTGCTTGCTGTCGAAGTGGGGGATGCCCGTCAGCCGGTCCGCGCCCGCCACCGAGGTGTAGACGAAGTGTTTCACCTCGGCGAGCCGCGCGGCGTCCACCTGGTTCATGCCGTGGCGTATCTCCGACTCCACGCCCGCCTCGAAGGGGGTGGCCATGGCGTAGAACGCGTCCACGCTCTCCGCGGCCCGGGTGAGGGCGGCCACGTCGTCGAAGTCACCCACGGCCAGCTCGACGCCCAGCGACTCCAGCGAGCGCGCGGCGGGTGACTGGGGTTGGCGGACATAGGCGACGACGCGGTGTCCGCGGTGGAGGAGGTGGCGAGCCACGGCGCCGCCCTGGTTACCGGTGGCGCCTGTGACGAGCACGGAGAGGGAGTGAGCCCTGGGCATGTGTGAACCTCGCGACAGACAGGTCTGCTGGATGTCGGGAAGTTGGGGACGATGGGGGGCGCTGGCGAGCGTGGGACAGAGGCCGCCCGTGCCCCTGGTCGGGCCCGCCGGGCTGGAGGGCAGGCGTGCGTTGGAGGTGTCGTCAGCCCCCCGCGCATGCCATGTTCCCGCCCGCCCATGAGCAAGCGAGACAAACCGCAGGACTCCGCGCTGGTCGAGGCCGCCCGCTTCCTTGACGAGGGACTGGAGCGCTTCGAGGCCCTGGCGCAACAACTCCAGGACGCTCCGCTCCAGGCGGAGAAGCACCTGGAGCGCGCCTCCTCCACCCTGAAGGCCCTGGCCGACATGGACGAGGAGCTCCGCGCCCGTGTCTCCTCGCTGGTGGGGGCCATCTCCCAGGTGCGGGACAGGCAGCAGGCCCAGGCCGAGGCCGTGAGCGCGCGCGCGCAGGAGCTCCAGGCGCGCACCGAGATTTTCAAGGACCTGCTCGTGCGCTACGGCGCGCTGGGGCAGAGCGCCGGTGAGCTGAACGTGCGGATGCAGGAGTTCGCCGCCCAGCGCCAGAGCGCGAAGTCCCCGGAGGAGCAGGCCGCGCTGGGCGTGACGTTCCAGTCGCTCCAGGACCGCATGTCGGAGGTGGCCGAGGAGGCGCACTCGCTGAGCCAGGCGGCCGAGCAGAGCGAGTTCAACGACATCGCCCGGCAGGCGGACTCGCTGCGCCAGCAGTTGTTGTCCGCGCGCAACAAGATGACGCTGCTCCAGAAGAGCTTCACCGGCGGCTGATGCGCGCGCGGTGGGTCAGCTGAGGTAGGTGGGGGCGAACTCTTCCGGACTGTCGATGGGACGTCGCCCCGAGAAGCCGTCGTACATCCCGTGCCAGTGCGAGACGGCGGCCTCGCCGATGCGCCAGCACAGATAGACGGGCTCGTCCCCGCGGTGGGCTCGGAAGTCGACGAGCCCCAGCGCGCCTTTGATTTCCAGGCCCATCTCGTGGAAGTGGTGCAGCTCCCCGCGGACCTTCTCGAGCAGGGCGTCGCGCTCCTCGCGCAGCGACTCCTGGTTCGACAGGGCCTTGCCCTCGGGGGTGCCCAGGGTCTCCACGAGCTGTTGCACGCGCTCCACCCAGGGGCGGATGTTCTCGAAGGTGCGGCTGAGCAGCGGCACCAGTCGGTTGGCTTCGTCCACGCTGAAGTAACGCATGGACGGGGAGCATGCAGTGGTCCGCCGCGTCGCCGCCATCGCTGGTTTTCAGGAGCGGGGACAACCGCACGGAGCGGGCTCGCGTGTGGAGACGGGACGACGCTCAGCCGCGCAGCAGGGAGGTGTGGTTGTCCTGCAGCCAGCGTTGGGCGGTGTCTCGTAGCGGGAAGGTGTCTTCGCGCTGAAGGAACGCGGGCGAGTGGCCCGGAGCGCAGCGTCCCTCGGCGTCGAGGCTGGAGCCGCCCTCTTCGTGGAGGTCGGCGTGCAGCATTGAATGGAAGACGAGGTAGTCCACGACGAAGGCGGGGACAGTCGGGCGGTCCAGCGCGGGGTGGATGCGAATCTCCCGCAGGCGCGCGTCGTAGCCGCCCAGGTGGATGGTGCGCCGACGTCCCTTGGTGGGGCGCCGCGCCCAGCCGATGTCCACGCGCACGCGGCCGTCGAACCAGTCCGCGTTGAGGCGTGACTGCACGGCGCGCAGGTCGAAGCAGCGGCCCCGGGTGCGCAGGGCCTTGCCGGGCCGGCGCTCGCGGCGCACGAGGCCCTGGCGCTCGTGGGCGTAGGCTTCGAGCAGGGCACCGGCGCTCGCGTCGGACCGGACGGCATAGCGGGCGATGGCGCGCACGATGTCGTCGGGGGCTTCGAGGAAGAGGTGGTGCACGCGCAGCCGCAAGCCCTGGGCGACGCGGCGGAAGCTGACCAGCGTGGCGCGGTTGTCCGTGAGTCGCAGGTGGACGGGGGCGCCCAGCTCCACGGCCAATCGGCGGGCGAGGCTCGCGGCCTGGAGCAGGGCTTCTTCCCGCTCGGGCAGGCGGCGGGCGAGGCTCGCGGCCTGGAGCAGCGCTTCCTCACGCTCGGTGGCGGGCTCGTCGTGCTCGGAGAGGGGTGACTCGGTGGTCGTCGCGTCATCCTCGGCGAAGTGGGGCGAGGACAATGGCTCCTCGTGCTCGGCGAAGCGGGGCGAGGAGAATGGCTCGTCGTGCTCGGCGAAGCGGGGCTCGGTAGCCGCCCCGTCATCCTCGGAGAAGCGCGGCTTGGGCGCGGGCGCCCGTGCGAGGCTGGGCTGGGACGTCGACGCGGGTCGTTCGGTCCGCACCGTGTCGAACAGGCCGAGCTGTGAGGGGGGGACTCCCATCGCGCCCCGAAGGTATGCCTCCGGAGGGGGCGGTTGCCAGGGGAACGCTCACCTGCCCGGTCACCATTCGACACGCGGGCTTCCGTCGCTAGCCGCGTCGGGTGCGGAAAGGGCCCTTCACTTCGTACGTGACGCCGCGCCTGTCCGAGCCTCGCTGTGAGCTGAAGTAGAGCCGCTTGCCATCCGGGCTGAACGCCGCGCCCGCCAGCTCCGAGCCCTCGTGCCCCACCACCTGCAGGAACGGCGTCACCTTCCGGTCCGGCGTCAGCAGGCACATCTGCAGGTCATCCCCGTCCTCGCAGATGAACAGCTCACGCGCCTGCGACACGGTGACGTTGTCCACGCCGCGCAGGGGCGCGTTCGGATAGGTGGCCTCGTCGTAGAGCACCTCCAGCCGGCTCGTCAGCGGCGTGAAGGCCCACACGCGGTTGTCGTGCTTCGTGGTGAAGTACACCACGCCACCGTCGTACCAGCAGCCTTCACCCCCGGGGAACGCGGTGGTCTCCCGCGCCGCCGCCTGCATCGCGGCCGGAGTCTGGGGCGACACGGGCACCCACTGCACCGTTGCTCCCGTGCGCAGGTCCCCCGACACGCGAGCCGCCTCCAGCGTGCCCTCCTCGAGCGAGGGCCACTTCGCCGAAGTGAAGCGGTACAGGCGACCGGTGGGCGTGTCCTCCGTGAGGTAGAGCCTCCGGCCCAGCGGGTCCACGGCCACCGCCTCGTGCGTGAACGCCCCCAGCGCGGGCCGCGCGACTCCCTGCCCCGGGCGCGACGGCTCACACTCCCAGACGAGCCCCTGTCGATGCTCCTCGCAGGACAACCAGGTCCCCCACGGCGTGGGGCCTCCCGCGCAGTTGACGTGCGTGCCGGAGAGGATGCGCCACGCGCCGGTGATGTCGCCCTTCGCGTCGAAGCGCACCGAAGACACTCCGCCATCCGGTGACGTCTCGCTGTTGCACGCGTAGATCCAGCCACCGTCCGGCTGCGCGAAGCAGGCGCCACCATCCGGCGCCATGTGCCACGCATAATCCGTCCCAGGCACCAGGTCTCCACTGCGAGCGATGACGCGGGACGTGAAGCCCCGAGGCAGTCGGAGTCCCTGGGCATCCGGGCTGTCCGCCAGCGGCCCGTAGGGGCTCTCGCCCGTGCTCGGCGTGGCTGGCGCGGCGTACACGTTGCGCCAGAAGCCGAGGCTCCCCAGGGCCAGCGTGCTGCCCCCCAGGGCGGAGAATCGCAGGAAGTGACGGCGGTGCATGACCCGCGTTGTCTCGCAGGTCCCGCTCCAGGGGAAGCGCTTCGGAGTCACGAGCCGCCCCGGCCTCCCTCCACCCCAAGCAACCGGGCTCAGCGGCCCGATTGCAGGTAGCTCACGCGGAAGGACTCCTCCACGGTGCTCTCGGTGACATGGGCCTCCACCAGCTCGTAGCCCATCAGCGCGAAGATGCGCTCCCGATAGAAGATGGGACGCGCGTTGCCGTACCAGTCCGTGCACGACTTCACGCACGCGTCATCACCCGTCTCCACCGAAGCGCCCAGCGAGCCCAGCGTCGTCAGCTCCAGCTCCGGGTCCACCCGCACGAAGGACACCTCCGCGGAGCCGTAGCGCAGCTGGCTCCACGTCCCTCCCTCGTACCGCAGCGGGAGCCCCATCACCCCGCCCCCCGTGCCGTCCGGCTTGAAGAAGAACCCATGGCTGCGCGACTCGCCCTGCGTCGCTCCGGCGCGCAGCAGCGTGCTCCGTAACTCAGGGCCTCCTTCTCCGAGCTTCACCGAGGTGAGCCGCAGGCCCGACCTGTTCTCGCCCACCACCAGCGCGCCGCCCGTGCCCAGCGGCTCCAGGCGCGTCACCGTGTGGCCCAGCGACAGCCGGTGCAAGTCCCTGGGAGCGCGCACGTCCGTCACCCACACGGCGCGCTCGCCCGGCGTGGAGTCGTCGTCGAACGCCGCGCCCGAGCCCCACAGCACATGGTTCCCCACGAAGCGATTCTGGAGCGTGCCCTCGATGGGGCCGGGAAGCGTGGTGAAGTCCCCGGCGCGAAGGCCGGTCAGCTCCGAAGAGAACGCATCCAGCGGCGCGCGCAGCAGCGCGAAGCGACCGTCGCCCCGGGCGAACTCGGGGCCCCACATCGAGTCGCCCTGGCCCGCCGCCACAAGCATCACATCCAGGTGTCCATCCTCGTTCTGCCGGAAGGAGAACTGGTCCACCGGGCCGCCGCGCGCGAGGAGGGCTCCGGGCTCGCCGCCGTCCAACGGCAGCCGGTACACCACGGAGTCGCGCGGCGTCTTCGAGTCGTACTTTTCACCCTCCACCGTCCACGACTCGTAGCTCGGACTGACCCAGAGGTACACCGCGTCGCGCGACATGTAGAAGCTCCGTGCGCGGGGCGCCATCAGCGCGGTCGCGGTGCAGGTGAGCTCCGGTGAGTTCAAGTCACAGCGCACCACCGTGTGCAGCATGGGCCACAGCGTCGTCTGCACGGGCTTGAAGACATCGCCGCGCGAGAGGATGGGGCGCGGGGGCAGCCGCTCGTCGGTGCGAAACCATCGCTCCGTCGACGGCATCCGCAGCGGCTCCTTGTAGGGATTCGGCGACGATGGGTAGTACGGCAGATAGAAGAAGAGGGTGCCGTCCACCAGCCGGCTCGCGTAGTTGCGGCCGGAGTAATAGTCGCCGGAGTCCAAGAACTGCGTGCCCTCATGGGTGAGCCCCCCCGCGTCATCCATGCGGAACACGCCAAGCTCCGTGGCGCGCATGGTGTAGCTGTAGCCCATGACGACGATGCGACGGCCCGACACGAGCATCTCGTCGTACCAGGTGCCCAGCGTGAGTCCCGGCGCGTAGGCGTCCACCTGTCCCACCGGCTCCAGGGCGCCCTCCGTCTGTCTCACGGTGAAGAGCCGGCCCCGGCGCAGCACCACGAACCAGTCCCCCACGGCCTTGACGATGTCGCCCTCGTCGACGCCCGCCTCCTGGTTGTTGGTGATGGAGGGCTCCTCCGCCCCAGGCGCCGGCGCGGGGGAGTCGTCGCCGCTGGCACCACCACAGCCGACGACGGGGCCACCGCCCGAGAACAGGGCAGTTCGAATATCCTGGACCAGCCTCGCGTGGGCATCGAACGCCTGCTCCGACCCGAAGCGCTCCAGCCGCGTGAAGGTGATGGCGGCGACCTCCGCGCGAGTCATCGGTCGGTCCTTCGAGGGACAGGCCGAGACGACGAGGACGAGCAGCAGACCTGTGAGGAGGTGACGCGGCCGGAGGCGGGGTGGGCGCATGGGGTGCACCCCTGAGCAAGGCCCATACCAGGGGTGTCTGCCCTGTCTTCCGAGGGAAGGAAGCCCGCACCGGAGCCGGGACACCCGCGCGGACACGACGCGCGTGTCAGGGATACGGGGGGCTCACGACTCGCGGCACAGCCGGTCCACGCGGCCCAGCAGGGTGGGCAGGCGGGAGGGGCCGTGCATGCGCTGGACGTGCTCGGCGGCGGTGGCGGAGCCGAGGCCCACGGCGGTGACGAAGAGGGGGCGCTGGCTCTGGCCGCGCAGCACGGGCAGGGCCACGTCGCTGGAGTGGAAGGACGTCTTGGCCACGCCGATGACGGGCACCGCGCGCCCGAGCGCCTCGTACAGGTGCGCGCCCAGGCCGGGCTTGTCCTCGCCGAGCCACACGTAGCCGTCGACGACGATGGCCTCCAGCGGCTCCGGCACCAGGGCGAGCACGCGCAAGAGGTGTGGCAGCTCACGGCGGTAGAACTGGCCGGGCTCATAGGCCGCCGCGGGAGGGCCCCGGTCCACGTGGTGCGTGGTCTCCGAGGCATCGGCCCAATCGCGAAACAGGACGCACGCGGCCACGGTGACGTCATCGCGGTAGTCCACGTCCACGCAGGCGAGCATCGTCATCTCCTCGGGAGAACGGCCCCCGGCTGACGCGGAGGCGTCTGGTCGGCTGACGTCGCGGGCAGGCCTCAGTCGGCGTCGTACGTCGCCAGGTCCACCTGCGCGGCGCGCAGCTGCTCCAGCACCGCGTCCGAGGGCCAACCCGTGGTGCGGTAGCGCGGCGGCCACAGCTCCGGCATCGGCGCGAGGTACGCGGAGGCCAGCCGCTTCACGTCGGGGAAGGTCACCATGAAGAAGTCCTCCCCGCCCGCCTGGATGGCCACGACCTCCGTCTCCGGCAGCATCGTGTCCACGTCCTTGCTCCAGCTGGACCAGCTGATGGGCCGGCCGTCCTTCTCGCGGGACAGGGCGCCGAAGCTGGCGACGAATACGTCCACGTCCTCCGCTTCGTGCTGGGCCTCCAGCACCTGCTTCTGGGTGGCGTACTCGCCCATGGCGAAGCGCAGGTGGCCCCGGCGCACCAGCTGCGCGAGCTCGTCGTCCCCGGCGCGGCGGTACGGCACCACGCGCCCGGCGTCGTCCACGGTGTAGAGCGCGGGAGAGATGCCGCGCGTGCTGGCGTCGTGCTCGCGCTCGGCGAGCGTGCACATCCGCTTGAGCATGTCCGGGTCCCCGTCACCGGCGATGACGAGCGTGGAGCGCGTGGGGATGACGGCGATGGGGCGGCCCTTCACGCGGTCGGCGAAGGACGCGAGGAAGCCCGGGTGCAGCAGGCGCGACGCCTCATAGGTGTCATTGGAGTCCACGGACCAGAGCGGACTTGGCTGCTCCTCTTGAAGCTCCACGCCGGACTCGTGGATGAGGTCCAGGTTGGAGAAGGCCGACTCGAAGGCCTCCTCCGCTGAGACGCCCCACTCCTTCAGGTGGTCCTGCTGCAGGTACATGGTGGCGTCGGGCAGGTCCAACACCAGCAGCTCGCGCAGGAAGGGCATGGTGCGCCGCTCCACCATGGGGCGCGGGCGAATCTCTCCCGGTGGCGCCATCAGGCCGAACGTCGCCGAGCGCACCACGGGCAGGAGCTTCTCCTGCGCCTCCTCCCACGAGAGCTTGCCCCTGCTCTCCCCGGCGAAGGCCGCCAGGAAGCGACGGATTTGCTGGGCGCGCTCGTCGGGAGACACCTCGCGCGTCTCCGCGAAGAGGTTGTCCAGGTACATCTGGACGACCTCCCCGCTCTTCAAGAACCGCAGGCCGTAGTCATCCGGCAACCGGGTGACTTCAGTCACCGTGGGGACGGTCTTCAGCACCGCCTCCACCTCGCGCTGCAGGTACTCGCGAGGGCTGACCGACTCAGGCGGGCTCGCCGATGACTCCGAGCCCGCCTTCTCCAGACCGAAAAGCTTCTTCCAGAAACCCATGCGGGCTTCCTTACTACAGCCCCAGGTACTTGAGCAGCGCTCCCATGTCCGCGTCTGAGAGGGATTCCAGGCTGTACGCGGGCATGTTGCCGCCAATGTGGAAGAACTGGCCGTGTCTCACTTTCTCGATGACGACGAGTGAGTGGGGAATCCCAGGGAACAGCTCATCGTAGTCGTGAGTCACTTCCGGGAGGATGGAGGCCATCTCGGTCAGCCGTCCGTCTCCGGTGTGAATCGCGCCGTGACACTCCTGGCAGGCGGCTTGATACACGACCTGTCCCCGCTCCGTGCTTCCGCGAGGGACCTCCTGGATGTCCTTCACCACCGTGTACGGCAGCGCGGGGGCCGTGGCGTCCGGACTGATGCTCACCAGGTACTCATACAGCGCGCGACTCTGGGGCGAGTCTTCCGGCAGCTTCTGCACGCCGCGCATGAAGTTGACGTAGCAGAAGTTCACCGCGTCCAGCAGGTTCGTCTCGTAGCCGCCCCACCAGTTGGGACGCGAGGCCACGTTGTGGAGCGTGTAGCCGGAGTCCATCCGCCCGTTGAGCGCCGAGGGCGTCGTCGCGTGGCACGTCGCGCAGGAGAAGTCGTTGAACTGGCTCTCCGAGAAGCGTGCGTCGCGGAACAGCAGCTCACCGTACTCCGCCGCGCTCACCGGCTCCGTGTCACCGCAGGCGGACGCGAGGGTGACGAGCGCCACGAAGGGCAGCACCTTCCAGACCGCGTGGCTCATGGCTGCCCCCGGAGGATGCTCACCGAGTCGGGGAAGATGCCGACCTTCACCGTGTTCACCACCGTGCCCTGTGACACGTTCACCGAGTGCAGCGTGCCGGGGCGCACGCGGTCTCCCTCGCAGACCACGAGCACGTGGCTCTCGTCCGGGGTCAGCTTGGCCTGGTGCGCGTTGAGGCAGCCCGAGGGCGCAAGGTCTACCTCGCGCCGGATGAAGCCCGTGGCCGCGTCGATGATGGCCAGCGCCTCCACGCCTTGATACGGCATGTACAACGTCACCCCGTCCGCGCTGACGTCACCGAACATCGGCGAGCCCGCGAGGCGAATCTTCCGGGTCTCCTTCATGGTGTGCGTGCTCGCCTCGAGCACCTGCACCTCGCGGCTCGCCAGCGAGCTGACGAAGATATCTCCCGTGGTGGGCGACATCGTCAGCGCGTAGGGCTGGTGTCGGGGCGCCGTGGCGGTGCCCGGGTTGCTGGCCACCTTCACCAGATTGGGCTCCGAGCCTGGCGAGGTGAGGTCGACGATGGCCACCTCGTCGGACCAGCAGGCGATGTAGGCCGTGCGCTCGTCCGGAGACAGCCGGATGGCGTGCGGCGCGGGGCACACGGTCACCATGGCTTTGCGAGTCATCGTCTTCGCGTCGATGATGGCCAGCCGCGCGCGCATCTCCTGTTCGGTGCCTCCGCGACGCGCCACCTCCGCGATTTTCAGCGTGTCGAAGTGCGTCTGGTACAGCGTGTTCCCGTCCTTGCTGACGATGACGTCACCGGGGTTCGGGTCCACGCGCACCGAGCCCACCAGCCGGTTGTCGCGGGCATCCAGCTTCAAGCAGTAGCCATCATCGGCGCCGCTGCCGTGAGCGCCGTGAGGACCGGAGCCGCCGCCCGGCACGTAGTTGGAGATGCCGACGTAGTAGTGGCTCCCGTCCGGCGACACGGCGGTGTGGTGCGGCCCCTCCAGCTCCACCGGGTTGAGTCCCACCGGTACGCGCGCCAGCTCACGCCAGCCTGGGGACGTGGCGCCCTCCAGCTCCAGCAGGCTCAGCGTGTCGTCCAGGCTGTTGGTGATGAGCACGCGTCCACCGGGGCCCGGAGGCGGCACGCTCGAGCCCGACCCCCACGGCTCAGGGTGCGCGTACACCAGGTCTTCTGGCGGCTTCACGCCATCGAAGGGGCTCGAGTCCTCGCTGCAGGCCGCGAAGACGAGCCCCAGCGCACAGACCCACGCATGCCTCATGGCGCCTCCTGGATGCGGATGGTGACGGGCTGGGCCAGGGTGTAGGGGCCCTCGGTGATGCGGTTCTGGAGCAGGTACGCGCTCACCACCTGGACGGAGAGGTCCTGGCCGGCGCTCGCCTTGAGGGTGTCCCACGTCGCGACGTCGAGCTGCCACTCCAGATTGGACGTGAGCATCTCCACCGGGCACTCGCGGCCGGGCACCGTCACCTGCACCCAGTAGATGTCGCCGGTGAAGGGCGGCAGGTGCGCATGGGCGGTGGGCAGCACCCACTCACCCACGCGCGCGAGCATGGAGCGGGCCGTGTCGAAGGGACTCACCGGCACGGGGCGCGGCTGCGCGCTGGCCAGGGACGACGTCCAGGTCCACTTCGGCGGCGCGTCGCTGACGGAGTACCGGGTGCCCGGGGTGGGCAGCGCCAGCTGCGCGGCCTCCGTGCTGTCCGCGGGCTTGCCCTTCGCGTCGACGAGCGCGCGCCAGGCCTCGTCGGTGGCGTCACCGCCGTAGAGGGGCTCGCCGCACTTCGACTCCGGCTCCTTGTCGTCGTCGCCACAGGCCGTGGTCGTCAGGGAGAGCAGGGCGACCAGGGAGGAGGTCCAGAGCGTCTTTCGCGAAAGGGGCTTCATGGGGGACCTGTTCAGTTCTGGCGCCGCCGACCACGGCGCAGCAGGGTGAGGGTGGAGAGCAACAGCAGGACGGGCACCATGTTCCCACCCATGGCCCCGCATCCGCCCGAGCCCTTGGGGGTAGGCAAGGGTTGAGGAGTGGTGCCTGCGTCCTCGGGAGTGGTGCCCGCGTCCACGGGAGTGCCCGCGTCCTCGGAGGTCCCCGCGTCCTCGGGCGGCTCCTCGGGGGGACCGTCCGGGTAGAGCGGCGCGCCGAGCTGCTCCGCGAGCTGCGGCCACTGGCCGGGGCAGAGGTCTCGCACGGGCGTGCCCTTGGGGCAGTGGTGCGTGCCCTGGATTTCGTAGAGGCCGAAGAGCGCTTGCCAGGTGCTGCCCTCGTCGGTGCTGCGCGCGAAGGCCCAGTCATGCAGCCAGGTGGAGCCGCAGCCGTAGAGCGTCTGTCCGTCGCGCAGCACGCACGCGTTGCCCGTGGGCAGCGACAGCATCTGCAGCGGGCCGGTGGAGGGGCCCCGGAAGAAGTGGTTGAGCGTCCCCACCCACGCCGTCTTCCCGTCGGCGGACAGCTCCATGTTGATGAAGACGTCGTTGATGGTGGAGATGACCTTCAGCGTCTGGCCCGCGTCGTCGCTGCGCAGCAGGTACGTGGCGCCCTGGGAGGACACGCGCGCCCACAGCACGTCCGGCGATATCGGGTCCGCGGTCTCCACGAGCAGGTCGTACGGCAGCATCAGCTCCGACAACGGGTGGGCCACCTCGGTCCATGTCTCGCCCGCGTCGTCGCTGCGCAGGAGCAGCATCCGGCTCTCCTCCTTGCCGCTCACGTAGAGGCGCTGGGGGTTGGCCGGGGACACGCGCACCGCGTTGAGCACCAGCCCCTGGCGCAGGAGCGGCGAGGGCGCCCACGTCTCGCCGCCGTCCAGGGAGCGGTAGACGCCGTTGGGTTTGCCGTGCCGGGAGGTGACGACGTAGAGGATGCGGTCGTCGGTGGGATGCGCGGCCAGGCCCGCCACCCAGGTGTCCTTGAAGTAGGGGTGGGTGTTCCAGGAGCAGCCGCCGTCGGGTGAGCGCAGGAGCGCGCTGCCGGTGGCCGCCATGAGGTCGCCCGCCTCACGCCACAGGTAGGCGTTGGGGCTCCAGCCGCCGTAGTTCATGGCCGTCGGGCATATCCACCGGAACGTCTTCCCGCTGTCGCGCGAAATCACCGCGCCGAAGGTCGCGCCCAGGAAGAAATCCTCTGGGTGACCTCGGCGCAGGGTGACGTTGGAGGTCTCTGGCAGACCCGCGTGCGCTCGCGCCGTCCCTCCGACACCCAGGGCCAGCAGGGTGGCGACCAGGCTCCAGCGGCGCATGTGGCGAGGCGTCATGATTCGGGCTCCAGGGGGCATGGGACCGGCCCATTCCGAACGATAACGCCTGGAGCGCCGACATATAGCGGCGGGCCTCGGAAGGACGGGTGCGGCGCTTCGCCACATGCCTCGCCAGGTGGCTTCGGTCCGGAGTGGAAGGTCATGCATCCACCACTTCCCTGTCGCCCGGGAGCGTCGCGTGCGGGGGGCTCGCCTCCTGGCGGCCGGTCTGCTACGGACGTGGGAGACATTGCCGCAGGGGGGAGCACGACATGGCGGGGGCCGCGAAGGTGTCCGACCTCAATCTGGATGAGGGCGCCAAGGGTTGGGGTGCGCCCGTGGGAGCCCCCGGCCGTGCGGTGTGGGAGGCACTGATGCAGGGTGCGGTGGACGTGGCGGTGCGGTCCTACGAGGACCTGTCGCCGGTGCAACGCGAGCGGGTGCTGGAAGAGTCCGTCAATGTGCCCGCGCAGGCGCGCTCGGCGCTGGTGGACGTGCTGCGGCGCGCGCGGGACTTCGCGGGCGCGGCCCGGCTCCTGGAAGCACAGGGCGCGGACTCCGAAGCCGCGGCGCTGCATGAGCAGGCGGGCGCGCCGCTGCTGGCGGCCGAGGCGTGGCTGCGCGCCGGAGAGCGGGCACGCGCCGCGGCGGCCTTCGAGAGCGCGGGCGCGCTGGAGCGGGCCCTGGAGCTGTACCGCGCGCTCGACACGCGCGAGTCCATGGCCCAGTGCCTCACGCGACTGCAGCGTCCGCTGGAGGCCGCGGAGCTGTACCACGCGCTGGGCTACGCACACGCGGAGCTGGAGGCGCTGCGCGGCGTGCCGCCCGAGCATCCCCGGCGGCGCGAGGCGGTGCTGCGCATGTGCGCGCTGCTCGACGAGCAGGGAGAGTCGTGGCGCGCGCTGGTGCTGTTGGCGGATGCGCGGCAGGAGTCGGCGGCGGCGCGCGAGGACGAGGTGCTCCAAGCCGAGCACCTGCGCCTGTTGCGTCACCTGGGATTGGGGGACGGAGTGTCCGCGCCCCAGGAGCCGGCGCCGGTGGCGGAGCGGGTGAGCGCCGTGCCGGACGGGTACGAGTACCTCAAGGCCATCCCCATCTTCGGAGAGCTGGCGCTGGAGGACTTGAAGGACTTGTTCCGCATGGCGCAGCAGGTGGCCATCCCCGAGGACACCACGGTGCTGGAGAAGGGCGCGCGGGGCACGGGCCTCCTGGTGCTGCTGGAGGGCACGGTGGACGTGTCCACGGGCCCCGGGATGGACGCGCGCCGGCTCAACACGCTGGGGCCCGGCGCCTGGCTGGGTGAAATCTCCCTCATCCTGGATGGGCCCACGTCCGCGCACGTGCGCTCACGCTCGGCCGTCCGCGCGCTGAGGGTGACGCGGGTGGATTTCCAGCACTACCTGGCCACGCACGAGGCCGCCGCCCTGCGCATCTACCGGCTGTTCACCCACAACCTCGCGGAGCGGGTGCGCGTGCTGAGCGCCTAGGACCCGGTGTGGCGGTAGGATGGCGCCATGGCGGACATGGATGTCGAGGGGAAGGCGCGGGCAGTTGAGCTCGCGAGCCAGGGGAAGCTGGAGGCGGCGCTGGCCGAGTACCAGGGCCTCTTGAAGTCCTCCCCCGACGACGCGGACGTGCGCCAGCGGGTGGCGGAGCTGCTGGAGTGGCTGGGCAGGACGGCCGACGCCGCGGCGGCCCACGAGACGGCGGCGCTGGCGTGGGCGAAGGCGAATGAGCCCCTGCGCGCGGTGGCCGCGTGTGTCGCCTTGACGCGGCTGGGCGCCACCGACGCCGCCAGCTCGCGTTGCGCGCGGGCGCTGGCCGAGCGCTTCGCCCTGTGTCCTGGCGCGGTCGCGGAGCGCGCCGCGCCGCTGTTCTCCCGACTGAGCCGCGAGGACTTCGTGGCGCTGGTGGGCGCGCTGGAGGCGCGGGCCTTCTTCCCGGGACAGGCGGTGGTGGAGGAGGGCGCGCCGGGCGCGTCCATGTTCGCGCTGGTGGAGGGCCGCGCGGAGGTGACGCGCGCGCTGGAGGACGGCGAGCGCGGCGTGGTGGGCACGGTGGTGCCCGGGGACTTCTTCGGAGAGCTGGCGCTGGTGTCGGAAGGCCCACGTCTGGCCAGCGTGGTGGTCACCGAGCGCAGCATGTTGCTGGAGCTGACGCGCCCGCGCCTCACGGCGGTGGCGGCGCGACACCCCGGGGTGGGCGAGGTGCTGGAGGACTTCTACCGGCGGCGGCTGGTGGACAACCTCCTGCGCAGCAACCCGCTGCTCAGTCGCCTCACGGCGGAGCAGAAGGCGGCGCTCTCCCTCGACTTCCGGCTGCGCGCCGTCGCCTCCGACGAGGTGCTGCTGGCGCAGGGCCAGCCGGGGGATGCCTTCTACGTGCTCTTGCGTGGCAAGTGCACGCCGTGGCTGGAGCATCCGGATGGCAGACGCATGCCGCTGGCGGAGCTGCGCGAGGGCGACGTCTTCGGCGAAATCTCCCTGCTCCTGGACAAGCCGGTGTCCGCCACGGTGCGCGCCGACGTGAAGGGCGTGGTGCTGCGGCTGCCGCGCGCCGCCTTCGAGAAGCACCTGCTCAGTCAGCCCGGCATGAAGGGCCTGCTGATGCGCATGGGCACCGAGCGGCTGCAGAACTCCGCGCGCGTGCTGGCCTCCGGCCGCGTGCTGCATGACGGAGACTTGCGCGTCTGAGCCGGGCCCCTGAAACGACGACGCCCGGGCCCCCATGAGGGAGACCCGGGCGAAGAGGACGTCCGACCCGCATGAAGGCGGGCCGGACGGTTCAGCGGATTACATCGAGTAGCCGAGCGTCAGGCCGAACACGTGCGCGGAGCCGTTGTACGTGCCGGCGATGCCCGGCGCGGAGCTCTCGTTGTCGGCCAGGCTGACGAACTGGTAGCCGAAGTCAGCGCGCACCGAGCTCCAGCGGTAGCCCGCGCCCACGGAGACGCCGAAGCGGTCCGCGTCCGGGAGGTCCGGGGTCAACGTGCCGCCAGGACCCGGAGCCGGGTCCAGGATGAGGCCCGCGCGAACCTGGAGAGCCGGCGTCACGCCGTACTCGGCACCCAGGTGGTAGTTCCACTTCGCGCGCCAGCGCTTGGGCAGCGGGTTGTTGATGGCCGGGTTCTCCGGGAACTCGATGGCGAGCTCCTGGAACGAGGACCAGTCCACCCAGTTGGCGTCGAACGCGATTCTCAGGTTGTCCAACGGCGTGACGGCGATACCCCACGCCACCGTCGCGGGCAGCGTGACGTCACCTTCCACCGGACCGTCCGGCAGACGCGTCTGGAACTCCACGGGCACGTTCTGGAAGTCCGCGTTGCCCTTGAAGGTCAGGTCCGCGGAGCTGCGGTAGTGCAGGCCCATGGTGACGTACTTGGGCAGCAGCACCGCCTGCACGCCCAGGTTGTAGCCCAGGCCCCACGACGCGCCGCCCAGGTGCACCTGGCCTTCGCTTTCGACGAAGCCCAGCGCGCGCTTGAGTTCCAGCGTGCCGCGGTAGATGTCCAGACCCGCGCCGACGCGGAACCGCTCGTGGAGCTGGTACGCCGCGGTGGGGTTGATGTTGTAGACGGCCATGGCCGACTCCTGGGCCTTGAAGCGGCCCACGAAGTCATCCACCCAGCGGCTGTTCGCGCCGAACGGCGTGTACACGCCCACGCCCACCGCGAAGCGGTCGAAGGGCTTGTACACGGCGAACAGGTGCGGAGGCGGCGACAGCGTCGTCTTCTGACCCTGCTCGGCGCCGTTCACCGGAGTGAACTTGATGCCGGGGAGGATGCCGGTGTCGCCAATCTGCACGTCCAGCTTGTTCACACCCAGGATGTTCGCGGCGTTCGAGTAGATGGCGGACGAGTCGTCCAGCCACGCGGCCGCCGCGTTGCCCATGCCCGTGGAGCGGGCGCTCTGGGTGTTGATTTGGAAGCCGGCGGCCTGGGAGGAGCCCGCGGCCAGCAGCGCTACGAGGGACAGTGTCTTCTTCATGTGAGTCATTCCCCTGTGTCCTGTCCGGTTACGGAGTGGCCGCGTCGCCCGTGTTGAAGAAGTTGACGACCTGGGCCTGGGCCGTGTCGCGCACGGACTTCAGGAACGGGTTGCCCGGGTCCGACGGGTCGGCGATGAGCAGGAACACGTGCCGCGTCGACGTGGGCAGCAGGTCGACCTCGGCCATGAAGTGCTGCACCGTGCGGGTGCTGTCGCGGTTGGCCGCGGAGATGAGCCCCTGCGTCACGGGGTTCGGAATCACCTCGTCACCCTTGATGTACTGGATGAACGCCTCGCGCTCGGCGTGAGCACCCTCGAGGTTCTCCAGCTTCCAGGCGTAGTTGCGAGGAGCGGCCGGGTCCAGGATGGTGCGAGCCAGGACGAGGAACTCGTCGAAGGCCGGGGTGCCGGGGATGCGGCCCACGGAGCCCAGGAAGTTCAGGAAGCCCTCGCGGCGGGCGATGAACGTGGGATTGGCGGACGTCAGGAGGACGTCGACCAGGTCTCCACCCGGGACGTTGAGGACGGTGCGGCGCACGCGCGTGTTGACGGACGCGGACAGGGCGCCCTGGAAGCCGCCCAGGCTCTGGCCCACGTAGTCCACGGTGGCCGCGTTGAGGGTGGCGCCCGGGACGACGGTGCCCAGCTGCGTGCGCAGGCCGTCGCTGGCCAGCACGCGGGTGAACTGCGAGAAGTCCACCACGTGGTGGCGGAAGTTGTCGCGCGTGGCGAACAGGTTGGTGAGGTTGAGGAAGTTCCAGCTGGAGACGGCCGGCGGGGAGTTCGCGGAGGCGCGCAGGAAGTCGCCGCCCTCGCACTTGGCCGTCGTCACGCTGCACACGCCCTGGCCGGCCTGCTGGCACGCCAGGTCGCCACCCGCCGTGGGATTGCAGGCATTGGGCGACGCGGAGATGCAGCGGCCGTAGGTCGGGCTGTTGGCCGTCACGTCACAGGTGGAGCCGGTGGCGCACGCCTGGTCCGGGGTGGTGATGCCGGGCAGGCCCGACGCGGCGGTGATGCCCGCGCAGCTGGTGCGCTCGCCGTGGAGCACGGTGTCCATGGCGGCCACCGCGTAGCCGGCCTCGTTGAGCTTGTTGACGATGGGGAGCACGGTGGTGCGGTTGCTGCCCAGGCCGTGACCGAAGACGACGACCTTGTAGCCGCCGGCCGGGGGCGCGGAGGCGGGCAGGAACAGCCAGAACGGGACGTGGTCCAGACGCGTGGGACGCGCGGGGTTGAGCGCGGCGGTGACGTCATCCAGGAGCAGGGGCGACAGGAACGCGCCGACGAGGGCCTTGCCCACGTGCGTGTTCTCCAGGCCGCTGGCCGTCATGGCGCCGGTGAGCTGGGCCGTCTGGTCCACCAGGTACAGCGGCGTGGTGGGCACCGGCGTGGGCGCCTGGTTGAGCTGGGCCAGCACGGTGTGGGTGCTCTGGGTGGTGAACACCCACGCGAGCAGCACGTCCTTGCGAGCAATCTCCCGGCTCGCGAGCAGGTCGAACAGGGGCTTCATGCCCGCGCGGATGGGCTCGAGCTGGGCGGCGTTGCCGTCCGGCACGGCGGCGACCTGGCTCTTGCCGTCGATGGCCAGCGGCGCGGACAGACGCAGCAGGGCCTGGGGACCGGTGGGGGCGACGAAGTTGCCCTTCTCGTCCTTGGCGCCGCGCAGCAGCACCACCGCGTACTGGCTGGCGGGGTCGAGCGGAACCTCGGGGATGATCTGCAGCTGCTGGGGCGCGGGGTCCGCCGGGGTGCCGTCGCGCTTGGTGCTGGAGGCGCAGTTGAGGCACACCTTGACCTTGGGCGTGGTGCCGCCCGGGGTCAGCTTGACGAACAGCAGCTCCTTGCCCAGCCGGACGGTGTTCATGTCCAGCTTCGCGTCATTGTCGATGACGCCGCGGGTGGCGCTGTTCTCGGAGATGATGGGCGCCGTCGTGGACCAGCCATCCAGGGTGTTCAGGCCCTTGATGAGGTCCGTCACCGTGCCGGCGGTGGGGGGCACGGGGATGGCCAGGTGCGCGGGCGCCGTGGCCGTCGCGGGCGCGCGCAGGATGTCATTGGGGAAGGGGATGGTCAGGGTGCCCGGGTCGAACGTCGCCTCCGGCTGGCTCATGATGGTGAAGGTCCACGCCAGGACGATATCGTCCCGGTTGATGGAGAACTTCGCCGACGCCAGGTCGAGGACGCCCTTGTAGCCCAGGCGCAGCTGCTCCAGGCGCTTGGCGCTGTTGAGCTGGTCCGCCAGGCGCTCGGCCGGGTCCTTCTTGGCGGAAGGCAGCAGCTCCGTGTTGAGGCGGCAGTCAGGCGACGCCAGGTTCTGGTCGGGACAGGTGACGAGCGGCTCGCGCGAGCTGGCGAAGGACCACGTGGCCGAGCCGATGACGGGCTTGCTGCCCTTGTCTACCGTCGTCTTCACGCCGTTGGCGCCACCGACGATGACCACCGCGTAGCGGCCGCCCTTGGGCCAGCCCTGCGGCTGCGGCGGGATGACGGTGATTTGATTGGTGCCCTCGCGGTAGCCGATGGTCGGCGTCACGGGCTTCGCCAGCGGGGTGCCTTCGTACAGGTCGATGAACTTGACCGTGTCCGCGTTGACGGTCGCCGCGTCCAGGCCCTTCACCAGCGTCGTCGCGATGGCGGACGTCGGGAAGCCGTTGAGCGTATTGAGATAGTCCCGAGTGAACTCCTGCTCGGCGGCAGGCGTATTCGGATTGATGGGCGCCGCGACGATGTTCGAGCCATCCGGCAACCTGGCGATGGCCAAGTCATTCGGAGACGGCACGACAGCCGGAGACGCCGAGGGGTCGAACTCAGCCACGACGACGTCCGAAGCATTCGGCGGGTCGTCCTGCGCGATGTCTGGATCACACGCTACCGTGCCCAGGGCCAGAGCCCCGAGGAACAACGCCTTTTTCATGGGTACAACCCCCTCCGAGTCCAAGTTTGGACTTCAGGACTAGGTGACAGCCGCGTGGCGTACCACGTCCGTGGGTTGGCCGGAAGCGACGGGACTTGACGCGTTGTGTCAGTCATGCTTCGCCGTATGCGGGAGTGGCACCGACTGTCTTTGACACACTGCGCTGGAGTCAATCACCGGTACGCTGAGCGGATGAACCGACTGCTGGGTGTGCTGGTGATGTGCATGGCGATGGCGGCGTCCGCGGAGGAGGCCGGAGGGCTGGCGTGGACGGCGCCCGCGGAGTGGGCGGCGCAGGGCGAGCGGCCGATGCGCGCGGCGACGTACAAGCTGCCGGCGGCGAAGGGGGACACGGAGGGCGGGGAGCTGGCGGTCTTCTACTTCGGGAAGGGGCAGGGCGGCGCGGTGGACGACAACGTGAAGCGGTGGCTGGGCCAGTTCCAGACGGCGGACGGCAAGCCGGTGGACAAGGTCGCGAAGACGAAGACGGAGAAGCTCAGCGGGATGCCGGTGACGACGGTGGACGTGAAGGGCACGTACATGGGCGGCGGGCCGATGATGGGCCCCTCCACGCCGAAGCCCGGCTTCCGCCTGCTGGGCGCGATTGTCGAAGGCCCCGAGGGCGCCCTCTTCTTCAAGCTGACGGGCCCGGAGAAGACGGTGGCGGCCTCGGAGAAGTCCTTCCGCAAGCTGCTGGAGTCGGTGAAGAAGAAGTAGCTAGCGCGTGTCGCGGGCCGTCTTGAGGGCGGCCTTCTTCGCGGGCAGCTCCGGAATCAGCAGCACCTCGATTCGCCGGTTGCGCGCGCGGCCCTGGGGGGTGGCGTTGGCCGACACCGGCCGCGTCTCCCCGTAGCCGGCGGCGATCATCCTGCGAGAGCGCACGCCGCCGTGTTCCTCCAGGAAGCGGACGACGTTGACGGCGCGCGCCACGGACAGCTCCCAGTTGGTGGGGAAGGTGGCCTGCAGCTTCTGCGACGGCGGCGAGTCATCCGTGTGGCCCGACACCTGGATGGCCTTGTCATCGACCTTCGCGAGCACTCCGCCCAGCCGCTTGAGGACCTCCTGGCCGCGCTTGCTGATGCTCGCGTCGCCGGAGTCGAAGAGGACCTTGTCCACCAGGTCCACCTGGATGCGGCCCTTGGCCTGGGACAGCTTGATGGCGCCCTCGGCGATTTCCGCCTTCATCTTGTCCTGCAGGTCGTCGTAGGTGTCCTTGAGCTTGGCCAGCTCCGCCTCCTGCTCCTGCACCGTCTGGGAGAGCTGCTCCTTCTCCGTGCTGAGCTGCTCCTTCTCCGAGGACAGCTTCGCGTGCTCCGTCTCCAGCGCGGTGAACTTCTCCTCCCACTGCTTGCGCGCCGCCTCCGCGTCACGTGTGCGCGCAGTGGCCTCGTCCGCCGCCTTGCGCGCTTCCTCCGCCTGCGCCTGCGCCTGCGCCGAGCCCCGGTGCGACAGGTAGAGCACTCCGCCCGCGAGCAGCACCACCAGCACCGTCACCAGCCAGGGCACCCAGGCCCGCCCTCGCTCCGCTTGCATCAAGACCTCCCAGGGGGATGTATGCGAGACACCGTAACGACGGCACCCGGGTGCGCCTCAAGGCGTCCCGGGTGCGTGAAGGTGTCTGGAGGTTCAAGGTTGCAGCAGGGGCGCAAGCCCCACACCGTGTGTCAGAAAGGGAACCAGGAAGGACGCACGCTGCGCACGTCGCTCAGCGTGTGAGACAGCTGCGCGCCGAAGTCGTTGAACGCCTGGCCATCCAGCCAGATGGACTCAATCTGTTTCTGGCCGAGCTTCACTTCGTGACGTTTGCCATTGGCGGCGGTGGCGATGACGGTGTCTCCGCCGTTGTACGTCACCTGGAACTTCTCGCCCCAGATTTGAACGGGCTCGCTGAACTTCAAATCCTTGGGGACCTGCGTCACCATGTTGGTGCCGCGCGAGCCGGGGACCTTCATGTCGTCCATGAACTCGCGCAGGAAGTCGCGCGTCACTTCGCGCGTCTGCCCGTCCAGGATGGGGTCGACCTTGTTGTCGTAGCCGAAGCCCAGCACGCTGTTGCCCTGCTTGGGATTGTCCAGGTTCCACGTGGGGACGCTGAGCATGAACTGGTTGGCGCCCGGCTTCGCCTTGTCGCGCCAGTCCTGGGCCTCGGTGGCGTTGTCCTTGAGCAGGGCCAGGCCGTTGAAGCCGTTCCACACCACGTCGTCCGTGTCGAGCTGGCCGGTGGGCAGCGGCTTGGGCTGGGCGGTGCCGTTGGACGGGTGCGTGCCGCCGCGCGGCTGGAGCGACGCGCCAATCTGCGGCAGGTCGTTCTTGTTGTAGCCCATGGGCAGGTTGTCCAGCGTGCCGCCGTCCACCAGGTGCATCTGCCGGCCGGTGACGGGGTCCACCACCTGCACCGGCTCGAAGACGCCGGGGATGGCCATGGAGGCGCGCATGGCGAGCGCCACCGGCGTGTCAGGCGTCGTCTCCTGGCTGAAGACGAAGATGCGGTCCTGGGCGCTCTTGAAGCCGCCGTCGGGCACCGCGCTGTCGTAGGCCTTGGCGGCGACCAGCTGGAGGGGAATCTTGAGGTCCGCGAACGTCACGGGCCGGTCGGTGATTCCGGTCAGCTCGCGCAGCTTCTGGTCGAAGAGGTCATACGCGGCCTGGCCATCCAGCAGGCCACCGTCGTTCATGTCCAGGTCGATGTCATACAGCTTGCCCAGGCGCGGGTCCTTGGCGACGTCCTCCACCTGCTTCGGCGTGGCGCCCGTGGCGGCGAAGGCGGCGGCGATGGAGCCCGCGGACGTGCCCGTGAGGCTCACCGGCACCACGCCCATCTCGCGCATCTCCGTCAGCATCGCCGCGTAGCGCTTGCCCTTGCCGCCACCGCCCTCCAGGCTCAGGTGCACGCCCATGGGCTCGCCGCCCTGCACCGGCATGCCCGCCTCGGCGCGGTTCTGGGCGACGGAGGCCGTGTACTCGGCGGCCTTCTTCGCGTCGCCCCCGGCGACGATATCCAGCGCCGCGGGCGGCTTCGTCACCGGCGTGCCCGTGGGGAAGCGGCTGGCGTGGACCTGGCCGTTGGGCAGCTCCTTCGCCAGGAACTGCGGATCCAACCAGAGCGAGCCCGGGCGCGGCGCGGTGGCCCGCGTGTAGCCCGTCTGCTGCGTCAGCGCCCCTTCCGCCTTCTCCAGCGCCGCCTTCACCTGCGCGTAGCGCGGATGCGTGGAGGGAATCATGTCCAGCTGCGCCGACAGTGAGCGCACTTGACCCAGCGCGTCACGGAACTCCTGGGTCTGCTCGACGAGCTGCTTGCCCTGCTTGTCGTCGATTTTGGGGGGCAGGACGCGCTCGAGGACCTTGCGGAGGTCGCCCAGGTCCACGTCCAGCAGCTTGTTGAGGGGAATCTGGAGCGGCTTGCCGGTGAGGGTGATGCCCTCCCAGGGCTTGCCGCCGGTGCCGGCGAGCTGGGGCAGGCCCAGCTTGGACAGGTCCGGCAGCTTCGCCTCGAAGCGGTCCACGACCTGGTTGGCGGCGCGGGCGACGTTCTGCAGGCCCTGGCCCATCCGCTCGAGCAGGTTGGGCTTGGGGGCCTCCGCCTTCTGCGGCTGCACGGGCTCAGGGGCTCGACGCGGTGCGGCGGACGGCGTGGAGGAAGGCAGGGACTTGATGCTCATCGCGGAGGCTCCACTAAGGGCGCGTCGAGGGGGCAGCGGTCTGCCTGGGGATTATCGCCGACGAGGCGTCCCAGGTTGTGTGTCGCCTTTCGGAAGTCTCATCGGCCCGGCAAGGCCCTTGCTTAGGGATGGATCAGAGGCGCCTGACGCCTGCTTTTCTGGAGGCCTTCCGTGACGATGTGCCGCAGCCCTGAGTTCGAGATGCTCGTTGCCCATGCCGTGACGCTCTTCCCCGAGGACACCGTCCTCTCGGCGCTTCAGGTGATGCACCGTCACGGGGTGCACGCGCTCCCCGTGGTGGATGGCCAGAACGGAGCGTGGTTGGGCGAGGTGTCCCAGCACGAGCTGCAGCGCCTGTCCGCCTTCGCACCGCTGGCGCGGCTGGCTGAAATTCTGACCGCCAGGTCGCTGGCGAGCACGGAAGAAAAGACCGCCGCGTTGGTGCCGGCCTCGGCGCTGCTGCTGCACGCGCCGCCGCCTCGGTGGCTGCATTGAGTCGCGCGCGGGCAGGTGGCCGGACGGCAGGGGAGGCAAGCCTCCGGGGTGGTACGAACGAGCAGGCGGGCCGCGCTCCCGTCGGCGCCGCTCGCGCGTCCTCTGGCTCCTCCCGCTCCTCTCAGGCGGCTCGCGAAGTGACGGAGGACCGGCTGACGGCTAGCACCGGGGGGTGGGCTCAAAAACCACCGAGGAAGCCACAGCCTGTTCCCGGTGGCCCCGGGCCAGTTGGCACTCGATTCCCCGGGGGACGGAGGAGGCTTGGTATGAAGGCAGTGGCGATCATCCTCGCAGCGGGCGAGGCCCGGCGGATTGCCCACCCCAAGGCGCTCATCCTGCACGAAGGCGACAAGAGCTTTCTTCAGTCGCTGGCGTCGACCTTTGGCAAGGCGAGCTGTCAGGTGCTGGGTGTGGTGGGGAAGGATGCTGAGGCCGTGCGCGAGCAGCATCCGGGTCTGGACCTGGTGGAGTCCGAGCAGTGGAAGGACAGCCAGATGGTCTCGGTGAAGGTGGGGTTGGACGCGGCGATGGAGGCCGGAGCGGACGTCGTGCTCCTGCAGCCAGTGGACATGCCAGCGCTCCGAGCCACCACGGTGAAGTCGTTGCTCAAGTTGATGGGAGACGCGGACGAGGCGCTGCGTCCGGAGTTCGAGGGGGCACCCGGCTGGCCGGTGTTGCTGTCGCGGGCTTCGGCGGAGCGGCTTCGTGCGGCGGAGGGGGAGCAGCTCGAAGCGGTGCTGAAGAACATGAAGGTGCGCCGGGTGCCGCTGAAGGACCCGGGCGTCATCGTGAACATCAACACGCCGGAGACGTACGAGCGGCTGTTCGGCTCGGAGCCGAAGCTGGCCCCGGCTCCCAAGCGCCGAGGCACCGGCAAGCGGCCGTCCTCGGGGCTCACCACGGTGGCGGACATTGGCGGTGGGGGCGGTTCGGTCCCCATGGCCGCGGCGTCGGACGAGTAAGGGTTGAAGGGCCGGGGCTCCCTGTCGTGGGCGGCTCCGGCCCGTCGTGTCGTTGTACCTAGAAGGTCAGGCCCAGGCCGAAGTACGGCCCGCCGAAGCCTTCCTCATGTTCGACGCCGTCCACGTGTCCGGCGTCGTTGAGGTACAGCGCGCGCCAGCCGCCGCGCAGGTTGAAGGTGCCCAGGTGCAGGGCGAGGCCCGCCTGGGCGTCCACCTGGCGGTGCGGAAAGGGCGTGGCGTTCAGGCGCGCCTCCACGTCCACGGGGGAGGCGCCGATGCAGGCCTCCACGGACGCGCCGAAGCTGGGGCCCACGAAGATGATGCCGGGAGCGTGAGCGCTCGTCAGGCCCGCCTCCACGCGCATGCGTCCCCGGGAGCTGGCCCACAGGGCCGCCGTCACCCGCGCGCTCAAGAGTGTGATTCGGTCCACCTTGTCGGAGCCGTCGTCCGCGTCGAGCGTCATGCCGGTGAGGCGGGCATCCAGCCCCATGCGCCGGCCCTCCATGGACATGAAGACACCCATGGCGCCGCCGCCCTTGAGCCAGTCCGACTGTGCGCCCAGGCGCACCAGCAGCGGCACGGGCTCGTCGCGTCGTCGCTCCGTGCGCGTGGTGGCGTTCAACCGGGGCGAAGCCGCGGCGCCTGCTCCGACGACGGCCGCGCTCACGGGCACGCGGGCCCGTCGTCGCCGCCTCCGGGGCGCGTCGTCCTGTTGCGCGTCACGCTCCTTGCCGATGGCCGTCGCGGGGTGCTCGCGCGCGGGGCGCCCGTCGTTCGAGCCCTGGCCGAGGGGCGAGGCGGGGTGCTCTCGTGCTCGGCGCTCGGGGCTCGACTCCGGGCGGCTCACGCCGCGCTCCGGGCGTGAGGTGCCGCGGTTGGAGGACGACGCGGGGGTGGAGCTCTTGCCGAAGCGGGCCTCGGCGGCGGCCGGACCCAGCAGGAGGGTGGCGGTGAGCGCGGAGCCGAGCACGGCCTTCGATGAGGGCAAGGTGCACTCCTCTTCCTGGCGGGGGACGACGGGGGAGCGACATTCAAGGGCCGCCGGCCCCGCGCGGCCATGGCCCCCGGGGGTGGGCAGGCGTTGGCCAATCGCGCTTGTATGACTTCGGGCAGCGCGGCCCGTGACGAGTGCGCACGGCCCGACACGTGGGAGGAATTGGCTTTCACCGCAGGACGCTCGCCATGCGGACAGGGGCCGCGCGCCACATCTCACTCTTCACGACGGACCGGGCCTATGTGCCTGTCCAGACCGGGCGGATGCTCACGGTTCGACAGTGAGCGAAGTCCGGGCGGAGTGAGGCGTGTCAGCCAGCTACGGAGGCACTAGGGTGGCAATCGTGACCCATGTGGTGATGCAGCCGACCGTGCTCCTGGTCGAAGACGACCCGGACCTGCGGGGCGCGATGGCGGAAGCGCTTCAGGACGAAGGCTACGACGTGGCCATGGCCATCAATGGCCGTGAGGCCCTGCGTGTGCTCGTGTCCTTGGAGGTGCCGTGTCTGGTGTTGGTGGACCTGGAGACGCCGCGCGTGCAGGGCCTGGGCTTGCTGGAGACGCTGGGGGCGGATTCGCGCTTCGCGCAGTCGCGCGTGGTGGCCATGAGCGCGGAGCCGAAGCCCTGTCCGCGGAGCGCGGTGGCGCTGTTGCGCAAGCCGGTGCGGCTCAAGGACCTGCTGGCCGCGGTCCAGGAGCACTGCCCGGGCCCGCGGCCGGAGGTGTCCCGGAGGGTCAGTAGGTGAGGCCCAGGCCGAAGTACGGGCCGTGGAAGCTGTCGCGGTGGGCGACGCCGTCCACGTGGCCCGCGTCATCCAGCACCATGCCCCGGTAGCCGCCGCGCAGCACCAGCGCGCCCAGGTGCAGCGCCAGCGCGGCGCTCGCGTCCACCTGACGGTAGGGGAAGGGCGTCACCTGCGTGCGCGCCTCGAAGTCCAGCGGGCCCGCCAGGCACGCCTCGAACGACATGCCCAGGCTGGGGCCCACGAAGGAGATGTCCGGCGCGTTCGCGGTGCTCACACCCGCCTCCGCGCGCAGCCGCACGCGCTCCAGGGAGACGAGCGCCCAGGTGAGGTGCGCCTCGAACAGCGTGATGCTGTCCGAGTCGTCCGTGCCGTCGTCGGCGTTCACGCTGATGCCGGTGACGCGCGCGTCCACGCCGAAGCGCCGGCCCTCCAGGCCGATGAAGAGGTCGCCCGCGCCGCCGCTGTTGACGGGCCCGGCCTGGAAGCCGACGCGGAAGGACAGGGGCGCCGCGTGACGCTCCTGCCGCACCTCACCGCGCTGGCGGGGCTCGTCCACCACCATCAACCGGTGGTTGCCGCCGGTGAGCACGAAGGCGAGGAAGCCGATGCCGTTCGCGACGTCCGAGGAGACGTGGCGGGTGTTGTTGTTGCGCCGTCGGCGGGGCCGGTCGTCGTCGTCGTCGTCGGAGTCCGACCGGCCGCCCACCGGCGTGGCCTCGTGCGTGTCGTCCTTCTTGTCGTCGTCCTTCTTCGAGTCGCTCTGCGAAGGACGGGAACGCTTGCCGAAGCGCGCCTCGGCCGACGTCGAGCCCAGCAGCAATCCCAGGGCAAGCACGGCGCTCAGGACGGAACGGAAAGGGAACACGGTGGACTCCTCGGCGGGGTGGCCGGAACGAGGCAACGCGAGTCAGGACGGCCGGCCGCCTGCTTTATTCATACACCCATGGTGTACGAGATGCCGCCTGCCCCTGCCTGGTGTCCGGACACCTGCCACTCGGGCCCACCGCGCCCGAGCGCCCGGGAGGTTCCAACCGACCCCCGGGCTCTCGTGACGTGGGCTGCTACCTCTTGCCGCAGAGCTTGGGGTTCTTCACGCAGGCCACGGCCAGGCACTCGCTGGCGGAGCGCTGGGCGCAGCCCTTCTGGCACTTGGAGGGCGAGGTGCTGAAGTCGCATTGCGGGTCGTTGCACGTGTTGCGCTCGGCCACGGTCAGCGCGTCGCAGGGGCTGTTCAGGTAGGTGCTGATGGGCTCGGGGTGGGACACGCCGTCGTCGTCGCTGCAGACCTCGAAGTCGCCGTCGCCCTGGACCTTGGCGCCGTCATTCACGGCGCAGCGGGGCGCCTGGGCGCTGGAGCTGCCGGGCTCGCAGGGCCCCACGGTGCGGGCCAGACAGCCGTAGGCCCTCACGCCGCTGATGGTGGCGTTGGCGCAGATGCGCGAGGCCAGGTGCTCGTCCCCGGCAATCCAGTCCTTGGCGAAGCAGGCGTGGACGTTCTGGTACGGGTAGCCGGCGAAGTTCGGCTTGGTGAGCTGGGGCAGGAAGGTGTCCATGTTGATGAAGACCTCCACGGCCAGGGCCTTCATGTCGAAGAGGTTCCCGAAGAAGGCGCCCTCGCGGAAGGTGAAGGCGCCGAAGGACGCGGCGGGGTAGCGGCCGGCCGTCGCGGCGGGGCTCACCCACGAGCCCGGCGCCTCCGCGCGGTCATAGGGCGCGGACATGACGCTGTACTTGCCGCCCCGGGGGCAGGTGAACGTCGCGCTGGGGGCGTCGCCGCCGCAGTCGTTCTTCTCCGCCGCGGCCAGGGCGTTGCCGGCCTCGCAGCCAAAGGGCTCCTTGCACACGCGCAGCACCCGGTGGCCCGAGCCGGAGCCGAGCACGCCGGTGCAGGTGCCCGGCCTCGGCGCGCCAGCGCCCACCGTCACCTGCGTGCCCGCGCTGCAGGCACCCACGCCCTCGCCCACCCAGCCACACTCCTCATTCAGTCCGGAGCCGCCCCTGTCACAGGGCAGGAACATGGGGTGCCATTGCTTGGTGTCGCCGGTGGGGTTGAAGGTCCGGTCGTCCCGGGGGTCCTCTCCGCGCATGGAGATCTCCACCGTGTGGCCATAGGCGTTGTTGCGCGACAGCAGGCACGCGCTCACGTAGCCCAGGCACTCCTTGCTGGGGGCCTGGTACTCCCACTCGGAGCACAGCCCCACGCCTCCGGTGAAGGTGTACAGGTTGCCCTTGCGGTCCTTCCACTCCACCGCGGACGTCGCGGGCAGCGCGCACTCGACCAGGTAGTGCATGACGTTGCGCGCGGCCGGGTCCTCAAGCTGGTACCTGAGTCGCGCGTCGATTTCGAAGGATCGCGAGGCCAGCGGCTCCGAGGTGAGCGCCTCGAGGGAGCGCACGTTGGTGGTGAGCGCGTTGAAGGCCAGGTCCGCGGTGGAGAGCGAGTTGAGGATGCGGATGCCCGGCTCGGCGTCGGCGCGGGACAGCGGCAGCAGCGCGGCCAGACACACGAGGGCGGCCAGCAGGGGCCTGAAGGAGGCTTGAGGGAGGAAGGGCGACATGGAGACGGGACCTCGCGCGGAAGAAGACTCGAGGGACGCGAGGTAGCACACGGCGGGCCGACGCCCGCTCCGCAGTATTTCCGTGAGGTTGCGCTCCGTGGCGCCCCGGGACTGTTGTTTCCAGGTCCACAGGGGCCGGGGCCGGTGTGGACCTGGAGGCCACGTCGGGAGCGCCTGGGCCCGTCAGCGGCGCGCGCTCTTCTTGCCCTTGGGCGAGCCCGCGCGTCGCGGCTCCGAGCGGCCCTGATTCTGGGGAGCCTCGTCGGGAGCCAGGGAGCAGGCCGCCGCGGCCGTCATGGCCTCCGCCCGAGCGCTCTGGTGTTGCTGCTCCAGCACGCGCAGCCGCCGGGCCATGGCCTCGCGCAGGGCCTGCAGCTCCGCCACGCGGGCCTCGGACTCGGCCGCCTCGCGCTCCAGCTGGGCGCCGCGCTCGGCCAGCGCGGACACCGAGCGGGTACTGGCCCAGGTCGCCGTCGCGCCCAGCAGGCACACGCCCGCGAGCAGACCCCAGGGCAGCCACGCCCGGCGCCACCGCGCCGCCTCGTTTCGCCGCGTCGCTTCCATGCCCGCCCAAGGCTAGCGAGCCACCCGCTGTAGGCCTCAAGGTGACGGCCCTGCCACTCGGGATTTACAGGGCGGCCTCAAGTTTACAGGGCCGAAATGAAGTCACGGGCTTGATTCAGAACCCGGGCCGGGGCGTCATCCGGCCCCTTTCCTCCAACTTCGGGAGTCGGTGGGCTGATGGCGATTGCTTGCGTGGTGCTGGACTTCGACGGGACCTTCACGGACGTGGCGACGGAGAGCGCGCCCTTCTTGAAACACTTTCGTGACGGGCTGGTCCGCGCACTGGGGCAGGGGGTGGAGCAGGCCTGGGAGGAGGAGGTCGCCGCGCTGCGCGCGGGAGCCGACCTGCTGGGGTGGAACCTGGGTGGCAAGGTGGTGGCCCCCGCGACGGCGGACCCGTACCTGACGGCCACGACGGCGGCGCACCGCATCTTCCAGCGGCTGTCCGTGGGCACCGACGAGGTGACGCGCTCGGAGGCCGTGCAGACGATGTATCGCGAGTCCTACGTGCACTCGGCCACGGCCTTCAAGCCGGAGGCGAAGGAGGTGCTGGAGGCGCTGCTCGCCACGGGCCTGCCCATCACCGTCGTCACGAACGCGCACACGGAGCTGGTGGAGAAGAAGCTGGACACCCTGGCGCCCAAGGGCCGCGAGCGGCTGAAGGTCTCCGGCGACGCGCGCAAGTTCTTGTTGGATGCGCCGGACGTGTCGGACGCGCGCTTCGACGCGCTGCCGGAGACGCAGGTGCTGGAGGGCGTGCTGCGCCGGCCCGTCTACCTGCGCCGGGGCCGCTACTTCGAGGCCCTCAAGCGCATCTGGGACACCACCGGCACGCGGCCCGAGGACACGCTGGTGGCCGGCGACATCTACGAGCTGGACCTGGCGCTGCCGGCCGCGTTGGGCGCGCACGTGCAGCTCGTCGCCCGCGACAACGTGTTGCCGTACGAGCTGAAGGCCATCGAGGCGCTGGGCGCTCGCGGTGGCGTGGACAAGAGCCTGCTCGCCATCCTGCCGCGCCTGCGCTGAAGCGGCCCTGGGCCGATATGCTCCCGAGAGGCGCGGCGTTGACGAGCCTGTCGTCCGCCGCGCCCTTTTCGTTGGGGCCAGGGAGCCCGCCATGTCCACCCGCCGCTCGCTGTCGTCGTGCCTCCTCGCCGCCTGCGTGTCCGCCTGCGCGACGTCGCAACAGGTCGCGCTGGAGGGGCCCACGCTCGGCGTCCAGCGTCCGGCGCGGGAGGCTGGCTGCGCGTTCGAGGTCTTCGAGGAGCGCGAGCCTCCGCGTCCCTACGCCGAGCTGGGCACCCTGGCGGTGACGGGCAACGAGTACCTGGACAAGCAGGGCCGCAAGGAGCTGCTCCAGGAGACCGCCTGCCTGATGGGCGCGGACGCCGTGCTGCTGCCGCGCCCCGCCGAGCGGAAGGTGGCTGGCGGGCAGCGCGTGAGGGAGTACGAGGCCCGCTTCGTGGCCTGGACGGACGTGCCCGCCCGAGTGTCCGCGAGCGACGAGCCGCCACCCCTCCACCAGCGCCCCCCGCCCACGGCGGAGGAGGGCTACCTCATCATCCCCGTGGACCCGGAGTGGACCGGCGAGTCCATCGGCACCGTGGTGCGCGAGGTGAAGCCCGCCGCCGACGCGAAGCCGTAGCCAGGAAGCTCCAGGGCACGAGCAAGCGCGCACGCCGGAAACACGAAGCCCCGCGTCCCAGGGAAGGGAGCGCGGGGCTCGGTGCGACGGGGCCTTACCGGCCGGAGTCCTTAGACCTTCGCGCCCGGGGTGGGCTGGAAGACGTCGTTGAACTCCACGATGGCCTTGTTCAGCGAGGCCTTGATGTCGCCGGTCAGCTCGCGCTTGGAGGCGATGTCCTTCGAGAGGTTCGGGTACTTGCCGTCCGTGAAGTCCAGGAACTCACGCATCCAGCGCACCACGTCCGCGACGGGAACCTCGCGAATCCAGCCGCGCTTCTTGGGGTCGTCGCGGTTGGTGGCGGCGTAGATCTGCATGACCTGACGCTCGACGGCCAGCGGCTCGTACTGGCCCTGCTTGAGCAGCTCCACCATGCGGGCGCCGCGGGCGAGCGTCTCCTGCGTGGCCTTGTCCAGGTCCGAGCCGAACTGGGAGAAGGCGGCCAGCTCGCGGTACTGCGCGAGCTCCAGCTTCATGGTGCCGGCCACCTGCTTCATGGCCTTGATCTGCGCGGCGGAACCGACGCGGGACACCGACAGACCGACGTTGATGGCCGGGCGGACGCCGGCGAAGAACAGGTCCGTCTCGAGGAAGATCTGCCCGTCGGTGATGGAGATGACGTTCGTCGGGATGTAGGCGGACACGTCGCCGGCCTGCGTCTCGATGATGGGGAGCGCCGTGAGCGAGCCCGCGCCCTCTTCGTCGGACAGCTTCGCGGCGCGCTCCAGCAGGCGGCTGTGCACGTAGAACACGTCGCCGGGGTACGCCTCACGACCCGGGGGGCGGCGCAGCAGCAGCGACAGCTGGCGGTACGCCACGGCCTGCTTGGACAGGTCGTCGTAGATGATGAGGGCGTGCATCTTGTTGTCGCGGAAGTACTCGCCGATGGCCACGCCGGCGTACGGCGCGAAGAACTGCATCGGGGCCGGGTCGGAGGCGTTGGCCGCCACCACCGTGGTGTACTCCATGGCGCCGAAGCGGTTGAGCTTCTCCACCACCTGGGCGACCGTCGACTGCTTCTGGCCGATGGCCACGTAGATGCAGTAAACGTTCAGGCCCTTCTGGTTGATGATGGTGTCGATGGCGACGGCCGTCTTGCCCGTCTGGCGGTCACCGATGATGAGCTCGCGCTGACCACGACCCACCGGCACCAGCGCGTCCAGCGCCTTGATGCCCGTCTGCAGCGGCTCGTGCACGCTCTTGCGCTTCACGATGCCGGGCGCCTTCACTTCCAGGCGGCGCGACTCCGTGGACTCGATGGGGCCCTTGCCGTCCAGGGGCAGACCGAGCGGATCCACCACGCGGCCCAGCAGGCCCTTGCCCACCGGAACGGAGGCGATCTGCTGGGTGCGCTTGACGGTGTCGCCCTCGCGGATGGCCTGGAAGTCGCCCATGATGGCGACGCCGACGTTGTCCTCCTCGAGGTTCAGCACGAGGCCCTTCACGCCGTTGGTGAACTCCACGAGCTCACCGGCCTGCACGCCCTCGAGCCCGTAGATGCGCGCGATACCGTCGCCCACGGACAGCACGGTGCCCGTCTCCGCGACGGTGACCTTCTTGCCGTAGTCCTTGATCTGCTCCCGGATGATTCTGCTGATCTCGTCGGCGCGGATTTCCATGGGCGTTTTGCGTCCTCGAACAGGGGGCGGGCCGGGTCGGTTCGGGTCCGCCGAAAGCTAGAAGTCGGGGCCCCTTACCACGCACCCCTACCCGCTGCAATGCGCACGACATGGGGGCTCGTGGCGTCAGCGACCGGGGGGCTCGCGGGGCAGCCAGACGACGAAGCGGGTGCCACCCTGGGAGGACTCCACCGTGAGGCGTCCCCCGTGGGCCACGGCCACCTGCCGGGCGATGTACAGCCCCAGGCCCAGGCCCTCCGCGCTGGCGGGACGGCCTCGTCGGAAGGGCTCGAAGAGGGTGGCGTGGTCCTCCACCGGCACCGCCAGTGAGTCATTGCGGATGGAGAGCGTCACGCCCCCCACCGCGCCCACCAGCTTCAACAACACGGGCGTGGTGTCCGCGCTGTGCTGCAGGACGCTGCCCAGGAGCGTGTCCGCGAGCTGCGTCAGTCGCGTCTCGTCCCAGTGGCCGCGCAAGTCTCCCTGCGTCTCCATCAACAGGGTGCGGCCGGGGTGGGCCTGTCGCCGCTCCTCCAGCACCCGCTCCACCAGCCGGTCCAGCATCAGCGACTCCGGACGCACCGGCAGTCCGCCAGCCAGCCGGGCCCGGGTGAAGTCCAAGAGCTCGTGGATCATCCGCTCCATCCGCCGGGCCGCCTGGGCCATGTGCCCCACCAGCCGCTGCTGGGGCTCCTCCATCCCCCCGAGCCGCTGCAGGGCGCCGGTGCCCATCTGGATGGTCTGCAGGGGCGTCCTCAAGTCGTTGCCCACCACGCCCAGCAGCTGCTCCCGGAAGTGCTCGGTGCGCTCGGCGCGCTCCTCCGCCGCCTTGCGCCCGCTGATGTCCCAGATGGCGGCCAGCCGCACCTGCCGGCCCTCCCACGACACGTGCTTGCCCAGCACCTCCAGCGGAATGCGCTGGCCGTCCCGGCGCACGCACATCACCTCGTAGGGCGTCTCCACCCCGCGGGCGACGGCGGACATGACGGCGGGGCGGTACTCCGGCGCCACCCACTCCACCATGTGGTGGCCGATCAGCTCCCGGGGCGAGTCATGGCCCAACAGGTGCGCCAGGGCGCGGTTGGCGTCCAGGATGACGCCGTTCTCATGCAGGAAGTGCCCGTCGCAGGCCACGTCCGCGAGGCTGCGCATGTGCGACTCGCGCTCGCGCAGCCGCGTCTCCTCGCGCACGCGCTCCGTGTCGTCGCGCATCCACAGCACCACGCCCGTGAGCACGCCGGCCTGGTGCGCGGGGGACAGGCCCACGCGCAGGTTCAGCTCCCCGCTCGCCGGCGACAGCATGCCGGTCAGCGGCGCCTCCACCACGTTCTCACCCGAGAGCGCGCGCGACAGCAGCGGGGCCAGGGACGCCGCCACCTTGGGCCACACGTCGACGAGGGGACGTCCCAGATACGCCCGCACCTCCATGCCGGACAGCGTCGCCAGCGCGCCATTCACCCACACGGGCCGCAGCTCCCTGTCCAGCAGGGCGATGCCACAACCTGTCGCGTTCAGCACCGCGCCAAGGAAGGGCCAGGCCTCTTCGGGGGCGACCGCGAAGTGCGGGCCACCGGCAAGGGGGTGAAACAGGGACTGCGGCATGTTGAGGTCGTCCAGAAAACCCGGGGTTACCCCGTGTTCCTCTGAGTATACCTCTGACCCAGGGCTACGGGAAATGCCGGTTTGCCCCGGACTGCGGGGTGCAGGGACGACCTGCGGAGTGGGTCGCCAGGCGGCGACCCGTACTCCCGGTGCTGCTAGTGCTGCTTCAGCGTGCGGCGCATCTCTTCCAGCTGAGTGCGGAGGCTGCCGTCGTAGAGGATGCTGCCCACCTGGGCGGACACGCCGCCGAGGAGGCTGGGGTCCACGCGCGTCTCCAGGATGACGTCGCGCTGGGTGATCTGCTGGAGCGTCTGGCGGAGCTCGGCCAGGGTGTCCGCGGACAGCACGGCGGCGGTGGTGACGTTGCCGCGCACGCGCCCGGCCCGGACGTCGGCCATGTCGCGGAAGACGCGGGCGATGTCGGCGACGTAGGGCAGGCGGTTGCGGTCCACCAGCAGCCGCAGGGTGTTGGCCAGCACGGGCTCCAGGTTGGGGACCAGCTTCATGACCCCCTCCACCACCTGGGCGCGCTGGGCGCGTGAGTAGACAGGGTTGTGAAGCACGTCCGTCATCTCCGCGTTCTTCGCGAAGATGTCCGCGAAGGAAGAGAGCTGCTCGGCGACGGCGTCGATGCGGCCCACCTCCGACGAGACGTCGAGGAGAGCACGGGCGTAGCGGCGGGCAATGGACACGTTCACCATGGCGGTCGCGCCCTTAGCATGGTGCCCCAGGGCCGTCCACCTCCGCCGCCAACGTGCTCGGACGGACAGGGAAGCGACGTGCGGAGGGCAGGTCTTACGAGAGGGGGCTTGGCGAGGAGGCGGCAAGACCCGTACCGTGGGGTCCCGACCGCCCCCATGCACGACCCCGTCATCGGCATCGACCTGGGTACCACCAACAGCGCCGTCGCCACCGTGGAGGACGGCCGACCGCGCCTGATCCCCTCGCGCGCGGGAGGCCGCCTCACGCCTTCCGTGCTCGGTGTGACGAAGGCCGGCGAGCGCGTCGTGGGGCAGCAAGCCCAAGCGCTCGCGGAGGAGCATCCCGACTCCGTTGTCTGGGCCACGAAGCGCTTCCTTGGCCGGCGCTACACGCCGGAGCTGGTGCAACAAGCAAAGGCCCTCGTTCCTTATCCATTGGTCGCCGGCCCCTCGGGCGACGTGCGCGTGAAGCTGGCCGGGCGGGTGCTGCCCGTCACCCAGGTCTCCGCCATGATTCTGGGGGAGCTGGCGCTCGACGCGCAGGCGCACTTCGGCCGCACCGTCACCAAGTGTGTCATCACCGTCCCCGCCAACTTCGACGACAACCAGCGACAGGCCACGCGTGAAGCGGCCACCATCGCCGGGCTGGACGTCGTCCGGTTGGTGAACGAGCCGACCGCGGCGGCGCTCGCCTACGGCCTGTCGCGTGGCTTCGAGGGCAGCGCGCTGGTGTTCGACCTGGGCGGCGGCACGTTCGATGTCTCCATCCTCGACGTGAAGTCCGGCGTCTTCGAGGTGCGCGCCACCGGTGGCGACCCGCGCCTGGGTGGAGAGGACTTCGACCAGCGCATCGTCCAATGGCTGCTGGCGCAGGTGGATGACGAGCTCCGCCATGTCGTGTCCCAGGATGCGCAGAGCCTGCGGCGCCTGAAGGTCGCGGCGGAGGCGGCCAAGCGCGAGCTGACGGAGCATGAAGAGGCGACCGTCACCGTGTCGGGGCTGGGCGACCATGCCACGGGCGGGCGGCGCACCGAGCTGGAGACGGTGCTCACGCGCTCCTTCTTCGAGACGCTGTCGGAGCCGCTGTCGCGCCGCTGCCTGGAGGTGTGTCAGGGCGTGATGCGCGAGGCGAAGATGGACCCGCGCTCGGTGGACGTGGTGCTGCTGGTGGGCGGCATGACGCGCGTGCCGCTGGTGCGTCGGCTGGTGGCGGACTTCTTCGGCCGCGCGCCTTCCACGGACGTGCACCCGGACGAGGCCGTGGCGCTGGGCGCGGCGGTGCAGGCGGACGAACTCCTGCGCCAGTCGGGCCAGGCGCTGCTGTTGGATGTGGCCAGCCAGAGCCTGGGCGTGGGCGTGCTGGGCGGACGCGTGAAGCGGCTCATCGCGAAGAACACGGGCGTGCCCGTCGTCGCGCGCGACATCTTCTTCCCCGGGACGTCCGGCCAGGCCGAGGCGCGCATCCCCGTGTACCAGGGGGAGAGCGAGTTCCAGGACGAGAACCACAAGCTGGGCGAGGTGGTGCTCAAGAACCTGCACGTGGCCGCGCGCGGTGACGTGCCGCTGGAGGTCGTCTTCGAGCTGTCCGGCGAGGCCATCCTGTCCGTGAAGGCCACGGACCTCACCACTGGCAACATGGAGACGGTGCGCCTGGAGGCGCGCGCGGGCCTGCCACACGGCGAGGCGGAGAAGCTGGGCGCGGAGCAGGCGAACTACGCGAAGTCGCAGGGCGTGGTGGACGCGAAGCGCGCGGAGGAGCTGTTCCGCAAGCTGCTGGAGCGCGGCGAGAAGCTGGCGCGGATGCTCCAGAAGAGCGCGCAGGAGAACCCCAGCCCGGAGGCCGAGGCCGCGGTGGGCACGGTGCAGCGGCTGCTCGACGGCGGGCGCTCCGCGCTGGACGGCAAGGACGCGGCGAAGTGCGCCGCCATTGCCCGTCAGCTCACGCAGTTGTTGTCCGGCAAGCAGGAGCCGCGCGCCTGACCATGAATGCTCCCACCTCCACCACGCGCGAGGCCGTGTTCGTGGTGGACGACTCGCGCACGGCTCGCGAGGTGGTGAGGCTGCACCTGGCGCGGCTGGGCTGTGAGCCGGTGACGCTGGATGGCGGCGAGGCGTGTCTGTCCGAGCTGGCGCGCCGCGCGCCCATGCTCATCCTGATGGACCTGCGCATGGAGCGCATGCAGGGCGACGAGGTGTGCCGCGCGGTGAAGGCGCACCCGGCCGGCCGCAACGTGCCCGTCATCATGTTCACCTCCGCGGGCGAGCCGCACGAGGTCATGCACTGCTGGCGCGCGGGCGCCGACGACTTCCTGCCCAAGCCCGTGGCGCTGGAGGCCCTCCAGGCGAAGCTGGTGGCGGTGCGCGGCGCCAAGGAGCGCGCGAAGGAAGGCCCGCCGAAGGGCCGCCGCATGCTGCTCGTCGAAGGCGGCCGCTTCCTGCACACCTTCATGGGCGGCGCGCTGGAGCAGGAGGGCCTGCACGTCCTCTACGCGCGCGACGCGGTGGACGCGGAGAAGCTCGCCAGCGAGCACTCAGCCCAGCTCGACGGCTTCCTCGTGGATGTCTCCCGCGCGCCGCGCGAGACGCTGGCCCTGGCCGCGAAGCTGCGCGACGCGAACCCGAAGAAGCCGCTGGTGCTGCTGTCGCGCGCGGAGGAGTCCTCGGAGGTGCTGGCCCGCGCGCAGGCGCTCGCCGGGGCGCCGCTCCTGGAGAAGCGGCACCTGGGCGCGGATGAGCTCCTGGCGCGCGTGCTGTCGCGGCTCGTCCCGGAGCGCGTGCCCCTGCGCGCCGCGGAGCGCGTGCCCTTCTTCACCGTGGTGGAGTTCGCCCCGGTGGGCGGTGGCGCGACGCTGACGGGCTTCAGCCACGACGCCAGCCCCGACGCCCTCTTCGTGCGCACCCTCACCCCCGCGCGCGAGGGGACGAAGCTGACGTTGAAGGTGCTGCTCGCCGGCCAGCGCACGCCCTGCTCGGCCGAGGCCACCGTCGTCTGGTCCAACCCGCCGCGCACCCCGGGCCCCTTCCGTGCTCCGGCCGGCATGGGCCTGCGACTGGAGCGCATGGACCCTGCGCTGACGCAGCAGTTCGTCCGCTTCGTGCCCAGGACCCACGGTTTTCCCCCCTCGGGGACTCCTCGCGCCTCAGGTTTCTGAGAGCCCTCTTCACCCGCAACCCCCTGGAAACCCCGGAGTCCTCTGTCAGCCCGGTGCTGGCATGACGGTGGCAAGAGCGCGCCCGGACCGCGCAGCCATCCGGACGTGGCGGGCTGGACAAGCCAGCTCGCGCACCGGGTGGGGCCAAGACGCGACAAGGGAGGAGCCTCATGCGGCAATGGAAGCGCTACGGGTGGGTGGGACTGGCGGCGGTGGCGGCGGTGGGCTGCGGGGATGACCGCGAGTACCCGAAGGTGGAGAACGAGCCGGTGCAGCAGCAAGCCCGGCTGGAGTCCTTCGAGGACTGTGCTCCGCTGGAGCAGTACATCGAGGACACGGCGACCCGGCGGATGCGCGCGACGTTGGAGTCGATGCGGCCCCGCAACAGTGGTTGGTGGTTCGGTGACGGCTCGATGCCTCCCATGGCGGACGCCCCTCAGGAGGGCGACGCCAGCTCGGGTGGCGGCTCGCCGCGCGGGCCGAATGACTACACGGGCACCAACAACCAGGTGGCCAACGTGCACGAGGCGGACTTCGTGCAGAACGACGGCACCCGCATCTTCGTGCTGTCCGGGCCCCGGCTGTACCTGCACCGCTCCTGGCCCGCGGAGCAGCTCACCCTGGCCTCGTCGATGGAAATCCAGGGCTGGCCCCGGGAGATGCTCTACGACAAGGAGCGCCAGCGGCTGGTCATCACCTCGCAGGTGGATGGCGACCGTCCGGGCCGCTCCACCGGGTGGGGTGACACCTTGACCGGTGGCGCGCCCGTCATGGACTGCGCCGGCTTCCGGTGTGGCTACATGGGTGGCGACACGCTGAAGGTGACGGTGGTGGACGTGTCGGACCTGGCTTCGCCCAAGGTGAAGCAGCAGGTGTTCCTGCCGGGTGGGTACCTCAGCGCCCGTCGCGTGGACGGCGCGGTGCGGCTGGTGCTGTCGGACGACTTCCGCTGGCCGTCGGACGTGCGCTTCTATCCGGAGTACTCGCCGTCGCTGGAGCGCGACAAGGACAAGATGAACGCCGCCATCGATGGGCTCCTCGCCAAGAACGAGCAGCTCATCCGGGCGCAGACGCTGGCGGACTGGGTGGCTCCGGGCAAGCACGTGGCCGAGGACGGAACCGTCACGGCGCTGCCCGTGTCGTGCGGTGACTTCTACCGCTCCAACGCGCCCACGGGGCTGGGCTTCGTGACGGTGCTGTCGTTGGATTTGGACGCCGCGGAGGGCGCGGCGCCGCTGGGCCGCACCAGCATCGTGTCGGCGCCCGGCACGGTGTACGCGTCACCCGACGCGCTCTACCTGGCGGCGTCCCACTGGTGGTGGTGGCCGGAGGCGAACCAGTCCGACCACACGTACCTGCACAAGTTCGACCTCGGTGAGCCGAACCGCGCGGTGTACGCGGGCAGCGGCACGCTGGAGGGCAGCCTGGTGAACCAGTTCGCCATGGACGAGCACGAGGGCGTGCTGCGCGTGGCCACCACGGTGAGCACCTGGCGCGCCGTCAACCCGACCAGCAACGGCAATGACGGCGTGTCGACCCCCACCTCGATGGAGACCCACAGCCGCGTCGTCACGTTCGGCACGACGGGCGGACACCTCCAGGAGCTGGGCCGCAGCGAGGACCTGGCGCCGGGCGAGCGCATCTTCAGCGCGCGCTTCGTGGGCAAGAAGGGCTACGTCGTCACCTTCCGTCAGACGGACCCGCTCTTCACCTTCGACCTGAGTGACCCCGCGCACCCGCGCAAGGTGGGCGAGCTGAAGATTCCGGGCTTCTCCACGTACATCCACCCGCTGGGTGACACGCACCTGCTCACCTTCGGCGAGGACCGCGCCGAGGACGGGAGCTGGACGAACCGCGCGCTGAAGCTGTCGCTGTTCGACGTGACGGATTTGGCCCACCCGAAGGAGGCCTTCACGCATCGGATGGGCGGGATGAGCAGCTACAGCGACGCGCAGGGCGACCACAAGGCGTTCAACTTCTTCCCCGCCAAGGGTCTGCTGGCCCTCCCCTTCACGGACTGGGACTACAGCGGGTACGACTACTGGACGGGCTTCAAGAGCGAGCTGCGCGTGTTCCGCGTGGACACCGCCACGGGCTTCACGCCGGTGGGCGCGCTGTCGATGAAGGACGTGTACCAGAGCTTCAACGAGCCGCAGTGGAACTGGTACTGGTCGCCCTCCGTGCGCCGCAGCGTCATGGCGGACGACTACGTGTACGCCATCACCGACGCCGGCATCCGCGCGTCGAAGGTGACCTCGCTCCAGACGCCGGTGGCGACCACGCGCTTCCAGCCGCCCGTGCGCTGACGTCGCACCCGCGTCGACACGAGCGTGACGTGACAGGTCGGGGCCCTCGGGACAGTGGATGTCCGGGGGCCCCGTTGTTTTTCCGGAGCCCGTCCACCACCGGGGCAGGTCAGGTGGGCGAGCGGCGAGGCGTCCCTCGCGATTGGCGCATTCCATGCCGGAAGGCGCTATAGGCCGGGCCGTCATGTCCACCGCCGTCGTTCCGCCCCAAACCGACGTCCGTACCCCTCTTCGCACCGAGTTCCGGGCCCTGACGAAGCTGGCGGTGCCCATCGCCATCGCCCAGGGCGGGCAGGCGCTCATGGGGCTGGTGGACACGCTGGTGATGGGTCATGCGGGCACGTCCGCGCTGGCCTCCGCGGGCCTGGGCAACGGCCTCTTCTTCGCCGTCAGCAGCTTCGGCATGGGGCTGATGATGGGGTTGGACCCCTTGCTGTCCCAGGCCATCGGCGCGCGCAACGAGTCCCGAGCGCGGGCGCTGTTATGGCAGGGCGGCTGGCTGGCGTTGGCGGCCGGTGTGGTGCTGTGGATGGTGTTGCTGACGACGCCGGCCGTGCTCCCCTGGGCGGGAATCGTGGAGCCGGAGCTGCAGCAGACGAAGGACTACCTGGTGTGGCGCGCACCCTGCCTGCCGCTGATGCTGGCCTTCATGACGGTGCGCACGTACCTGACGTCCACCGCGAACATCCGCCCGCTGGTGGTGGCCACGCTGGCGGCCAACGTGGTGAACCTCCTGGCGGACCTGCTGCTCGTCTTCGGCGGCGCGGGGCTGCCCGAGTGGACGGGCCCGCTGCGGCTGGTGCCGGCGCTGGGCGTGGTGGGCGCGGCGGTGGACTCGGTGCTGTGCACGGCGCTGCAGCTGGGCATCGTCCTCTGGGCGGTGCGCCGCATGCCCGCGCCGGAGACGAAGCCGACGCGCAGGCCGGTGTGGGCGGACCTGGCGCAGGCGGCGCGCATCGGCACTCCCGCGGGGCTGCACATCGCCGCGGAGATTGGCGTCTTCGCGCTGGCGGGGGTGCTGTCCGCGGGCCTGGGGCCCGCGAGCATGGGCGCGCATCAAATCGCCATCGCCTTCTCCAGCCTCACCTTCACGGTGGCGGTGGGCATCGGCAACGCGGGCAGCGTGCGCGTGGGCTGGGCGGTGGGCGCGCACGACACCCCGCAGGCCCGGCTCAGCGGCTTCATGGCCTTCGCCAGCGGCGCGGGCTTCATGGCCCTGGGTGGGCTGCTCTTCGCCATCTTCCCCTTGCCCCTTGCGAAGCTGGCCGGCGCACCGGCTGACGTGATTCCGCTGGTGGTGCCGCTCTTGATGGTGAGCGCCGTCTTCCAGGTGTTCGACGGCGTGCAGGGCGTGGGCGCGGGCGTGCTGCGCGGCGCCGGAGACACGCGCTTCACCTTCGTGGCCAACATGGTGGGGCACTACGCCATCGGCCTGCCGCTCACGTGGCTGCTCGGCTTCAAGCTGGGGATGGGCGTGGTGGGCATCTGGTGGGGCCTGTGCGCGGGGCTCATCGTGGTGGCCCTGGCGCTGCTCTGGCGCTTCCACCGGGTGAGTGCCGGAACGCTGCGCCCGCTCGAGTCCTGAGCGGGCCCGGGCCCGGGCCTTCTGGGCTCGGGTTCGGTGCCTACCAGGGCAGGTACTGCTGAATCATCTCCCGCCACACGGGCCAGTCGTGATTGCCGCCCTGCCAGACTGCGAGCTGGTGGGCCAGGTCCTTCTTCCACAGCAGGCTGGAGAGGTGCTCGTTGGAGCCACGGCAGAAGTCGTGCTCGCCCACCGCGAGCACCATCTCCACGCGCTGGAGCGCGGCGAGCTGCTGGCCGTCGGTGACGTTGGGCAGCCACTGCGTGGCGGAGTGGTAGTAGACGTCCGGGTCGTGGTGGCCGTCGAGGAACTCGTCCGTCTCGAACTTGCCGCCCATGGAGATGAGCCGTCGGAAGACGTCCGGGTGGCGCAGGCCCACGTTGTACGTGTGGAAGCCGCCGAAGCTGCATCCGGCCAGGGTGAGCCGGCCTCCCGTGCTCCGGCTCAGGAGCAGCGGCACCACCTCGTGCAGCAGGTAGGCCTCCCACTCCTGGTGGCGGGCGATGCGGTCATGCGGATGGATGGACGTGTTGAACCACGACTCCTCGTCCACCGAGTCTGGACACACGACGACGTAGCGGCCGGACTGGATGCGGTCGGCGATGGCGCCGATGAGGCCGAAGTCCTCGGCCTGGTAGAAGCGCCCCCGACTGGTGGGGAGCAGCAGCACCGGTTCCCCGGAGTGGCCGAAGAGCAGCAACTCCATGTCCCGATGCAGGCGCTCGCTGTGCCAGCGGAGGTATTCGCGGTTCATGGGCGGCAACTTAACCGCGCCGCGTCAAGGACTGGCAATGGCATGCGGGCTTCTCGTCCGCACTACGTACGAGTGAACACCTCGCGCCCCCAGGGTCCTCCCTGTCCCACCCCAGTCCGTGGGGGCGCGTCGTGCTCAGTCCGGCCAGTTGCCTTCGAGCGGATGGGGCCCGTCGGTGAAGGCGCGCACCAGGTGCGTGCCGCCGACGAAGGCGCCGGCCCAGGAGCCGCCCTTGCCGCCGAAGGACTCCTCGCGGTCTCCGCGTGAGCGCAGCTTGTTGATGCCGACCTTGTAGGCGTGGAGCCGCGCGGCGATGCGCTCGGCGAGGTCGGGGTCGTCCGTCGCCACGGAGGCCACGAGCGCGCCGTTGGAGACGTTGGCCTCCCTGACCAGCTCCTCCTCGGAGTCGACGGAGATGAGCAGGTCGATGGGACCGAAGGGCTCGCGCCGGTACAGCTCGCTGTCGCGGTGGACGCCGAAGAGCAGGGTGGGCGGGAGGTATGCGCCGCGCTCCTGCTGGGCGGTGAAGGCGTCCTCCGCGAGCTCGCCCTGATACAGCACCGCGGTGCCCTGCTCCTGGGCGTCGGTGATGAGCGCGCGCAGCTCCTCGACCTTGCTCGGTGAGATGAGCGGACCGAAGTCCACGGGCGCGCCCAGGAGCGGATTGCCGACGCGCAACGTCGACACGGCGTCCACGTACGTGCGCACGAACTTGGGGACGAGGGATTGTTCGACGACCCAGCGCGTGTAGGCGGTGCAGCGTTGCTTGCCGAAGTCGAAGCCCGCGCGAATCTGCTGGCCGAGCTTGTCCCAGTCCGTGAAGGAGGTGATGGCGTAGGCATTCACGCCTTCCATCTCCAGCGCGTAGCGCTTGTCCGTGGCGCGCAGGCGGCGGTGGACCTCGGCGCCGTTGGCCCGGCCGCCGATGAAGGCGACGCCCGCGATGCGAGGGTGGCCGACGAGTGACTCGGAGAGGTCCCTGCCGCGTCCACCGGCGAGCGAGACAGGCAGCTTCGCGCGTCGCAGCAGGGCGAAGGCGATGGTGAGCGAGACACCGCCACCTTGCGTCGGAATCTTCGCGATGACCGAGTTGCCCGCGAGCGTCTGGACGAGCACGTTGAGCAGCAGCACGGAGAAGGGATAGTTCCAGGAGGCGATGTTCGACACGAGGCCGAGCGGCTGCCGGCTCTCGAGCATCGGGCCAATCTGCTCCAGGTACCACTCGATGCCAGCGAGACACCGGTCCACGTCGTTGTAGGCCGTGGGCAGCGTCTTGCCGATATCCCACGCGAGGATTCGCACGAGCAGGTCGCGGTGCTCCTTGAGCAGGTCCACGGCCGCGATGACGGCGCGTCTGCGGTCCTCGAGGGAGCGGGCCGTCCAGGGGATGAACTCGGAGGCGGCCTTCTCGACGCCCGTGGCGACCTGGGCGGCGTCGAGCAGCGGCAGCTCGGCGAGGACCTTGCCGTCGATGGGAGAGATGGCGTCGAACCAGGCGGGTGGCTTGACCCAGGCTCCCGCGATGGGAGAGAGCAGCCGTCCTTGAGAGTCGAAGGCCTCTGGAACCACGCGTCTGGCTTCGGCCAGCAGACGGCGGCTTTCGAGATGAAGAAGGGGCTCGCCAACGAGTTCGGTATCCAGCACGGTGAACCTCCTCGCGCGTCGGGATTCGCTCTGAATCCACTGAAGCCGAGACTCATGACGAGCCGCGGCGTGGGCGGAATATCGTCACGCATCGCCAGTCTGTCTGGGCAGGCAGGCGAGGGCCCGGCGGGACGGTGGAGATTGGCACGCTGAGCAGGCGAGGGAGCGGACACGATGATTCGGCTGAGTGCGCAACAGAAGGTCCAGAGGCTGCTTCGAGTCTTCACGCGAGGAGGCGGGCCGGGTGAGCGGACCCGCTCGTTCGAGGACTTCCCCGTGGAGGTGCGGGGACAGCTCCTGGAGCTGGCGAGGCTGCGCGAGGGTGAGCTTCCGGTGCTCGCGTGCGTGCTGGAGGAGACGCGGTGGGTGCTGCTCACCACGAGCCGGGTGGTGATTCGTCGAGCCGAAGGCGTGCAAGAGGTCGACTGGGGCGAGCTCAAGAACGCGACGACGGATGACTTGCGCGTGGATGCCGCGTTGGCCTCGGGAGCGCGCGGGAAGCTGGCGCTGAACAGGCTGAAGCTGGTGCGACATGAAGGCGAGGCCGTCGAGCTGGAGCTGGAAGCGGGCCCTCCGTTCTTCGGGCTGTGGAACGCGTTGAAGGCCGTGGCTTCTCCGGACTCACCGAACTGGATGCAGTGAAGTCACCAGTGCTGTCCATACCCCCTGGGGAGTAGAGACGCCCCGCGCGGGTGATGACATACCTCGGCGCGATGTGAGGAATTGACCGCTCCGCGCGCCGCGCGGAGACGGCCTCTTCATGGGTGCTGTACGGTGATTGAGATGACCTGGGAGGTTCGGCCAGGTCATGGGGGTGGCGATGGCAGAGGATGGGACGCCGCGCACGGTGACGGGAGAGCCGCTCGCTCATGTCACGGAGACGATGCGACCGCATCTGCTCCGGGAGCATCTGGAGGCGGTAGGGAACCTCGCGCAGGAGTTCGCGGCTCGCGAGGACATGCGCGTGTCAGCGCTTGCGGCGGGGCGCTGGCACGACCTGGGAAAATACAGACGCCGCTTCCAGTTCCGCATCCGGCAGGAGAATGGCTTCGAGGCGCATCTCGAAGGCGCGGATGAGGATGCATCGACGGACCGAGACCACGCGACCGTCGGGGCGCTGTGGGCGCTGGGCGTGGACCCCAGGCTCCTTCCCGTGGCGATGGCCATCGCGGGACACCATGGGGGACTGCCGGACCGGGAGAAGTTCAGGGAGCGTGTCCTGCGTCCGGAGAAGAAGGCGCTCCTCCAGGAGGCCCTGGCCCCGGGCATTCCCGAGGACCTTCGCGCGTCACCAGCGGGACTGTCCGTCGAGCCCTTGCTGAAGCTCTCGCCGCACCGGCTCGAGTTCTGGACGCGGATGCTCTTCTCGTCGCTCTGTGACGCCGACTTCCTCGACACCGAGGCGTTCTTCGACTCCGCCCGTGGCACGGAGCGGCGGGTCGGCGTGACGCTGGAGCAGCTCGCCGCCGCGCTGCGTGCCTTCATGGACAAGAAGCAGAGTGGGGCACTGGACACGGAAGTGAACCGTGTGCGCCGGGAGGTGCTCTCCGCGGTGTTCGAGGCGGCGCCGAGTCCTCCTGGGGTCTTCAGCCTCACCGTGCCGACAGGGGGTGGGAAGACGCTCGCGTCCATGGCCTTCGCGCTGGAGCATGCTCGGGCTCATGGGCTTCGGCGCGTCATCGTCGCCATCCCCTACACATCCATCATCGAGCAGAGCGCCGCGGTGTATCGGGAGGCGTTCGGTGCGCACGGAAGCGCGGTCATCGAACACCACTCGGCGGTGGACCCGGGACGTGAGACGGCGCTCAACCGGGTGGCCAGTGAGAACTGGGATGCGCCGGTCGTCGTTACCACCACGGTGCAGCTCCTGGAGAGCCTCTTCGCGAATCGTCCGTCGGCGTGTCGCAAGCTGCACAACATCGCTCACAGCGTCATCGTGCTCGATGAGGCGCAGACGCTTCCGCCGGCGCTCCTGATGACCATCTTGGATGGACTGGGCACGCTGGTGGAGGACTACGGGTGCTCGGTGGTCATCTGCACGGCGACCCAGCCCGCGCTGGGGCGACGGCCGGAACTGCCGATGGGGTTCCCGGCCGTTCGCGAGCTGGTGCCACCAGCGGTGCGCGCGTTCGAGCGCCTTCGCCGCGTGAAGGTTCAATGGCCCAAGGGGCGGGAGCAGACCTCCTACGCCGAGCTGGCGGAGGCCGTGGCGCGCGAGCAGGACGTGCTCGCGGTGGTCCACAAGCGTGATGACGCGCGCGGGCTCTATGAGCGGGTGGAGGCCCTGCTCGGGAATCCCGGGACGACGCTGCACCTGTCCGCGCTGATGTGTCCCGAGCACCGCTCGCGAGTGCTGCGGGACATCAAGGCGCGCAAGCAGCGCGGGGAGCCCGTGCGACTGGTGGCGACCCAGTTGGTGGAGGCGGGGGTGGACCTCGACTTCCGCGTCGTCTACCGGAGCATGGCGGGACTGGAGGCGCTCGCGCAGGCGGCGGGGCGGTGCAACCGCGAGGGGTTGTTGGAGGGGCTCGGGGAGCTGCGCGTCTTCGAGGCGGAGTCGGAAGCTCCTCGCGGAGTCCTCCAGACGGCGCTGGGCGTCGCGAGGACGATGCTGGCGCAGCGGCCGGACCTGGACCTGTTCGCGCCCGAGAGCTTCAAACGCTACTTCGAGCGGCTCTACGCCACGGCGGTCAGCGACGGCAAGGGCATCCAGGACATGCGCAAGGCGCTGCGCTTCGAGGCGGTCTCCGAGCACTTCAAGCTCGTGGAGGACACGTGGAGCGCGCCTGTCGTCGTGCCCTACGCGGGCTGTGAGCCGTTGCTCCAGGAGCTGCGGTTGCTGGGGCCTTCGCGCGACCGCTTGCGGGCCTTGCAGCGCTTCACGGTGACGGTGCCGCGCAAGGTGCGCGAGGCGTGGGTGTCGCGCGAGCTGGCGCGGTTCATCGCGGACACGGTGGTGTTTCTCGGGCCGGAGCATGAGCCCGCGTACGACGAGAGGTTCGGCCTGGTGCCGACCCGGGTCGGAGTGCTCGACCCGGGAGTGCTCATCCCCGGTTGATGGACTTCTGGAGGTGTGGATGAAGACAGCAGCGAGCAGACGGTTCCGCGTGCGTGCCAGCGGCCCCGTGGCGTGCTTCACGCGGCCGGAGATGAAGGCCGAGCGGGTCAGCTACGAGGTCATGACTCCCTCGGCGGCGAGGGGCGTGCTGGAGGCCATCCTGTGGAAGCCGGCGATTCGCTGGCACCTCCACGAAATCGCCGTCCTGAAACCCGTGAAGTGGACGAGCTTCCGCCGCAACGAGGTGAACAGTCGCGCGGTGGTGGGGAAGTTCGACTACGCGGCGGACGAGGACCGCGCGCAGCGCAACACGGTGGCGCTGCGTGACGTGGACTACGTCCTCTCCGCGTCCTTCACCCTGGTGCCCGGCAAGGCGGGCGCCGAGGACAACGTCCGCAAGTTCGAGGAGATGTTCGCGCGGCGGTTGGAGAAGGGACAGTTCTTCCACGCGCCATACCTGGGGTGCCGCGAGTTCGACGCCCGGGTGGAGCCCGCGGGGGAGGACTTGAGTCCCTCGGAGGCGGGGCTGGGACGCAGACCGCTGGGGCTCATGTTCTACGACTTCGCCTTCGGTGACGAGGGCGCGGCGACTCGGCCCCTGTTCTTCGACGCGTACCTGGACCACGGCGTGCTCCAGGTGCCGACGTGGGAGCAGGTGTTGGAGCGCAATGGGGGTCCATCATGATGCTCGCGGCGCTCAACGACTTCGCGCGGGAGCGGGGGCTCCTCGATGACCCGCTCTATGAGACGAAGGCCGTGGACTTCCAGATTCGGCTGAGCCCGGAGGGGAAGTTCTTGGGGTTGGTGCCCACGCAGAATGAGCGGGGAAAGGGACTGCCGCTGTCCATTCCGCGCATCCCGCAGCGCAGAGTGAACATCGCTGCGGGATTCCTCGTGGACAATCCGAAGTATGTACTCGCCCACGATGTAGAGGAGCCTTCTGAGCGGGGGGATAAAGCAGGGAAGGGACCTGCTCGGTTCGCGGCTTTCCTGTCATTGGTCCAGGAGGCGAACGCCAGCATCGATGTTCCCGAACTCCGGGCTGTCGAATTGTTCCTTGTGAATGCCGCTTCGCGTGAGCAGGTCGTCGCGGCTCGGAGCGCGAAGGATTGGACGGGCTCGGAGCTGTTTGCCTTCTCCGTAGGGGACGCGACCACCCTCGTGCATCAGCATCCGACTGTTCGGTCCTGGTGGGAGAAGCGAGGTGCAGAGAGGGCGTCTCAAGGAGCGCTGGGTCTCTGTCTGGTAACAGGGATGCCCAGTGTCCTCGCGGAGACTCACTATGTTCTCAAGAACGTCCCGAACGCCCAGGCTGCCGGCGCATCTTTGGTTTCCTTCAATGCGCCTGCGTTCGAGTCGCACAAGCTCAAGCAGGGAAGCAATGCGCCTATCTCGCAGCAAGCGGCGCTTGGGTATGTGCTCGCGCTGAATGACCTGCTCCGGAAGTCGGAGGAGCGCCGTTACCGACAGGGCATCCAGCTCGGAGAAGACTCGGTGCTGGTGTTCTGGACGAACAGCAGTGCGGAGCAGGAGAGCCTGTTGCTCAACTGGGCGGACCCCACGGAGGAGACCCTCCGCCGCTTCATCGAGGCGCCTTTTCGCGGACTGGAGCCGGGGGCGCTGGACGAGCGGAGCTTCTACTCGGTGACGCTCGCGGGCAACTCCGGTCGCGTCGCCGTGCGCGACTGGTTCCAGACGAGCGTCGGAGACGTGAAGCGGAACCTCCGCCGCTACTTCGATGACCTGCGGCTGGGCGAGGCGAAGACGGACCAGCCCATCCCCGTGTGGCGACTGCTCAAGGCCGTGGAGGCGCCTTCGGGCAAGGGGCTCTCACCTGACCTCGCCACCCGGATGATGGGCGCCGCGCTCCGGGGACAGCCGTTCCCACGCCAGCTCCTCTCCGCCTCCCTGGACCGACTCCGGCTCCCTCCCGCCGACGGGAAGCTGGAGCGCGAGCAACTTCGTCTCCGTGTCGCGCTCATCAAGGCCACCCTCATTCGCAGCCACGCCTTTTCTCAGGAGGTCACCGTGTCATTGGACAAGAACAACCGGCTCCAGCCGTACGTCCTGGGCCGTCTCTTCGCCGTGCTGGAGCGCTTGCAGGCCGTGGCGCTGGGGAGCGACCTCAACTCCACCATTCGGGACCGCTACTTCGCCTCGGCGTCGCGCACGCCCGCGCTCGCTTTCTCCCGACTGCTGCCGCTCTCCATCCATCACGCCGCCAAGGCGGGTGACGAGGGGAGGTGGCTGGAGCGGACCAAGTCCGAGGTGATGGCCCTGGTGGAGCCCGACTTCCTGCCCAGCGTCTTCGACCTCAACGCGCAGGGCCTCTTCGCCGTGGGCTACTACCACCAGCGCGAGGCGTTCTTCTCCAAGCGCACGCCCTCCGAGCCCAAGTCTCCGAAGGGCGAGCCCGCCGACTCCGCCGACTGACCCCGCCTCCGCATCCACTCATTTCAGAGAGAGAACGCCATGACCGAACTCAAGAACCGCCACGACTTCGTCCTGCTGTTCGATGTCCAGGACGGCAATCCCAATGGTGACCCCGACGCGGGCAACCTGCCGCGCATCGACCCGGAGACGGGCCACGGGTTGGTGACCGACGTGAGCCTCAAGCGCAAGGTGCGCAACTTCATCCAGCTCACCCAGGAGAAGAAGCCGGGGTTCGACATCTTCGTGAAGGAGAAGGCCATTCTGAACGTGTCCATCAACGACGCGTACAAGGACCTGGGCATCGACCTGAACGAGAAGCCCAAGACGGAGAAGGACGGCAAGAAGCGCGACACCAAGGGGAAGGCCCAGGGCTCCGAGGTCGAGAAGGGGCGCGACTGGATGTGCAAGACGTTCTTCGACGTCCGCACCTTCGGCGCCGTCATGTCCACGGGCCCCAACGCGGGGCAGGTGCGTGGACCCGTGCAGCTCACCTTCGCCCGCTCGGTGAGCCCCATCGTCTCGCAGGAGCACTCCATCACCCGCATGGCCGTGGCCACGGAGGCGGAGGCCGAGAAGCAGGGCGGCGACAACCGCACCATGGGACGCAAGAACACCGTGCCCTACGGATTGTACCGCGCGCATGGCTTCATCTCGCCGCACCTCGCGAAGCAGACGAAGTTCAACCAGGTGGACCTGGACCTGTTGTTCAAGGCCTTCGCGAACATGTTCGAGCTGGACCGCAGCGCCGCGCGCGGACTGATGTCCATGCGCAAGGTCATCGTCTTCAAGCACGGCTCCGAGCTGGGCAACGCGCCCGCGCATGCCCTGTTCGACCGCGTCCATGTCGCGCCCGTGCAGCCGGAGAAGCCCGCTCGGGCGTTCAAGGACTACACGGTGAAGGTGGACACGGCGAAGCTGCCCGAGGGCATCGAGGTGATGGACCTGGCGGGATGAGCGACGCTCGCGAGACCTGGGTGGCGCTGTCGGCATTGCAACACCTGCTGTTCTGCGAACGGCAGGCCGCGCTCATCCATGTCGAGCAACTGTGGCGGGAGGATGTGAACACCGCTCTGGGCCGGCTGCTCCATGAGCGGGTGGACCTTCCGGGGCATGACGCCCGGCCGGGCCGTCGCGTGGAGCGCGCGGTTCGGCTGGGGTGCTCGCGGCTGCGCATCTCGGGCCGCGCGGACCTGGTCGAGTACCACCCGGACCCCGTCAGTCCCACCGGCTGGCGGCCGTACCCGGTGGAGGTGAAGCGCGGGCGGCGGAAGTCGCACGACGCGGACGCCGTGCAGCTCTGTGCCCAGGCGCTGTGTCTGGAGGAGATGCACGGCGTCGATGTTCCCGAGGGCGCGCTCTTTCATGGTGCGGAGCATCGGCGACAGGCGGTGCTCTTTGATGCGCGACTCCGGGCCCGGACGGAGGAGGCCATCGCGAGGATGCACGGATTGCTGGAGCGACGGCGCGTGCCCGTCGTAGCGAGGGCGCCGAAGTGTGCGACGTGTTCGCTGGAGCCGCTGTGTCTCCCCAGGTCACTGCGGGCCAGCGGAGTGTCTCCGAGCACTTGCGGCGGATGATGGAGCCTGTGGACCCCTGACGCGCGGGCCCTGACGTGTCACTGGAGGAGGACTGGCATGACGACCGCGCTCAATACGCTGTTCATCACCGTGGATGGCACCCGTCTGAACAAGGAGGGCGAGCGCGTGGTGGTGACGATTCAGGACGAGAAGAAGGCGGAGGTTCCCTTGCGGCACCTGCGCTCGGTGGTGTGCCTGGCGCGTGCGTGGATGACGCCGGAGCTCCTGGAGAGCTGCGTGGAGGCGGGGATTCACGTGTCGTTCTTCGGGATGACAGGGCGGTTCCTGGCGCGGGTCGAGGGCCTGCCGGGCGGCAACGTGCTGCTGCGGCGTACGCAGTTCCGCGCGGCGGATGATGGGGTTCGCACGCTGGCCATCGCTCGGGCGATGGTCGTGGGGAAGCTGGGGAATGCTCGCCAGTTCCTCCTGCATGCGCGGCGGGATGCGGCGGAGGAGCGCAAGGCGTCGCTGGAGGAGGCGGCTCGGCGACTGTCGGGTCATCTTCGCGCGCTGGAGCGGGCGGAGGACCTGGAGCAGGTGCGGGGGCTGGAAGGCATCGCGGCGCGGGACTACTTCGAGGCGTTCCCGGATTTGCTGAAGGGAGATGCTCGGCGGTTCGTGTTCGATGGCCGGAACCGGCGGCCTCCGAGGGACCCGCTGAATGCGCTGCTGTCCTTCGGGTATGCGTTGCTGGCGCAGGATTGCGCGGGGGCGCTGGCGGGCGTGGGGTTGGACCCGGCGGTGGGGTTCCTTCATGAGGACCGGCCTGGGCGGCTGTCACTCGCGCTGGATTTGATGGAGGAACTCCGCGCGCCCGTGGTGGACCGGTTGGTCTTCTCGTTGGTGAACCGGGGGCAGCTCAAGCCGGAGGACTTCAAGACGGAGGCGGCGGGGGCGGTGATGCTCAAGGACGACGCGCGCAAGACGTTCCTCGTGGCGTATCAGAGCACCAAGCAGGTGGAGGTCCAGCATGTGTTCCTGGGACAGCAGACGAGCTGGGGGCTGGTGCCTCATCTGCAAGCGTTGCTGCTGGCTCGGGCGCTTCGGGGTGAGCTGGATGGCTATCCGCCTTTCGCGGTGCGCTGATGCGAAAGGTCACCGTGCTCGTGTGTTACGACGTCCGGGTCTCGGATGCGGACGGGCCGCGCCGGCTTCGGCGGATTGCCCGGGCATGTAAGGACCATGGCGTCCGGGTGCAGTATTCGGTCTTCGAGTGCGTGCTGGAGCCGAAGGACTGGGTGGTCCTGCGCGCTCGGCTGCTCGCGGAGCTGGATGATGCGTGTGACAGCCTGCGGTTCTACTTCTTGAGCGAGGATGTCGCTCGGAAGACGGAGCATCATGGCGCGAGGGTGCCGTTGGATGTGGAGGGGCCGCTCATCCTGTGAGGAACTCGCGTGCCCCGAGCGGGGCGCGCGGACCTGTGCCGGTGTGGGCTTCGTCGGAGGTTCGCGCTCTTTGAAATCTCCAATAGTCTTGAGAGGTTGCGCGGGGCGTTCGGTGATCGCCGTGGACGGAGTGGCTCGTAGGGCGCCGGGTTCGCGCGAAGCGGCTGGATTCCCTTGGAGTTCTGGTAGCTTGGACGGGCAGGGTCGCTCCTCGTGACCGCGAGGAGCGTGGGTTGAAACGTCATTGAGTCCCTGCTGAGTCGTGGCCCAGCAGGTCGCTCCTCGTGACCGCGAGGAGCGTGGGTTGAAACCAAGCGCTTGGAAAATGACCTGGCGAAGGTGGAGGTCGCTCCTCGTGACCGCGAGGAGCGTGGGTTGAAACTGGGTGTCGCCCCATGAGCACGCACGACTTAACGTCGCTCCTCGTGACCGCGAGGAGCGTGGGTTGAAACATCATCTACGGCCCCCAGGCCAACTTGCTGCCCGTCGTCGCTCCTCGTGACCGCGAGGAGCGTGGGTTGAAACTCCGTTGTTGCCCCTCACCTGCGCAATGTCCGTGTCGCTCCTCGTGACCGCGAGGAGCGTGGGTTGAAACTTCCGCCGCAAGCCGGAGCCTGAGTCGCCCGCGCAAGTCGCTCCTCGTGACCGCGAGGAGCGTGGGTTGAAACTCATGAACGCCATCCGCGACAACCCGCCCCCGCCACGTCGCTCCTCGTGACCGCGAGGAGCGTGAGTTGAAACAGGTACTCGCGCACGGAGCGCACGTCGCCGGGCACGGTCGCTCCTCGTGACCGCGAGGAGCGTGGGTTGAAACTGGCCTCGAAGTTCTCGGCGCGGTTGCTGCGGCTCGTCGCTCCTCGTGACCGCGAGGAGCGTGGGTTGAAACCAACCGCCATGGCCGAAGCCCTCGCCGCCGCCGCTGCGTCGCTCCTCGTGACCGCGAGGAGCGTGGGTTGAAACAATGTCATTGTACGTCAGCACCATGCCGAAGTAGGTCGCTCCTCGTGACCGCGAGGAGCGTGGGTTGAAACAGGAGCGGGCGGTCCGGTTGCCGTGCCTGCCGTAGTCGCTCCTCGTGACCGCGAGGAGCGTGGGTTGAAACTCCGTACCGCCCCCAAGGGCGCGTCGGACCGGGTGTCGCTCCTCGTGACCGCGAGGAGCGTGGGTTGAAACCGAGTGGGAGATGATTTCCGGTGGAGCTTGTAGGTCGCTCCTCGTGACCGCGAGGAGCGTGGGTTGAAACCACGGGGTTGCCGAGCTGCTCCTCGACGAGCGCGCGTGTCGCTCCTCGTGACCGCGAGGAGCGTGGGTTGAAACGACTTCGCGGCGGCTGCGACGGCAGCGCCGATGCCCGTCGCTCCTCGTGACCGCGAGGAGCGTGGGTTGAAACTCGATGGCAGCGGCGCCAGCTTCCACCACGGCCACGTCGCTCCTCGTGACCGCGAGGAGCGTGGGTTGAAACACGACGGAGTCGTTGAGGCTATGGAGCACGTCAGTCGCTCCTCGTGACCGCGAGGAGCGTGGGTTGAAACGTTCGCGCTTGTTCTTCGACGCGCTCGGCTTCCCGGTCGCTCCTCGTGACCGCGAGGAGCGTGGGTTGAAACGTGAAGGTCGCAAACAGGGTGGCTCGGGTCATGGACGTCGCTCCTCGTGACCGCGAGGAGCGTGGGTTGAAACCCCTTCGTACTGGACGTCCGCCCACTTCCTGTCGCTCCTCGTGACCGCGAGGAGCGTGGGTTGAAACTGAGCGAGAGCTTTCCTCCGCCTCCGGAGCCGAGTCGCTCCTCGTGACCGCGAGGAGCGTGGGTTGAAACTCCGTCGGGTGCGTGCGCTTCTTCGGGGTGATGGGTCGCTCCTCGTGACCGCGAGGGGCGTGGGTTGAAAAAGGTCGAGCGATGTGCCGCGCCTCCAGAACCACGTCGCTCCCCGTGACCGCGAGGAGCGTGGGTTGAAACTGCTTCATCTCGGCCTCGCCCATCTTCCCGACGATGTCGCTCCTCGTGACCGCGAGGAGCGTGGGTTGAAACCAGGCCATGGCCGGCACGTCGTCGAGCTCTTCGAGTCGCTCCTCGTGACCGCGAGGAGCGTGGGTTGAAACGATGCGCCTCTTCTGGAAGGCGCCCGGCTCCGGGTCTCTCCTCGTGACCGCGAGGAGCGTGGGTTGAAACCCGTTCCCTGCGGCGGCCCTGTCGTTGGAGTCGTCGCTCCTCGTGACCGCGAGGAGCGTGGGTTGAAACCGGGGCCTTTGAGTCCCTTGAGGAGCTGTGATGGTCGCTCCTCGTGACCGCGAGGAGCGTGGGTTGAAACAGCATTGAGTGGGACAGCAAGTCCTCAAAGTTCTTGAGGTCGCTCCTCGTGACCGCGAGGAGCGTGGGTTGAAACAAATGGTGGTTTAAGCCACTGTTGGAAGAGCTGGTCGCTCCTCGTGACCGCGAGGAGCGTGGGTTGAAACATGACCACCCACGCCCGCGAGCGGTCGCCATCAAGTCGCTCCTCGTGACCGCGAGGAGCGTGGGTTGAAACATCGTCGACGTCGTCTACGCCCGCGCCTCCGATGGTCGCTCCTCGTGACCGCGAGGAGCGTGGGTTATGGGTACGCGGCCGGGGGGCAGTCGCTCCTCGTGACCGCGAGGAGCGTGGGTTGAAACGCGGTGTTGCTGCGCGTGCGTTGGGCCTCCTCCAGTCGCTCCTCGTGACCGCGAGGAGCGTGGGTTGAAACGCGGCGGCGGTGTCGGTTTGACTCATGCGGCGAGTCGCTCCTCGTGACCGCGAGGAGCGTGGGTTGAAACCTGGAAAACCTCGTGCTCGCGCTCACCCAGGCCGGTCGCTCCTCGTGACCGCGAGGAGCGTGGGTTGAAACGCTTCTTGTCGCAGGCAACGCGTTGGAGTCGGTGTCGCTCCTCGTGACCGCGAGGAGCGTGGGTTGAAACCACATCCGTTGTGCCCTCAAGAGCTGCGCAGCCGATGTCGCTCCTCGTGACCGCGAGGAGCGTGGGTTGAAACCCAGTCACGGCAGGCGCCGGTCACCGTCGCGGGTCGCTCCTCGCGGTCACGAGGAGCGTGGGTTGAAACTTCGTCACTGCGGTGATGTCTGCGACGGACGTGGTCGCTCCTCGTGACCGCGAGGAGCGTGGGTTGAAACTTGACGATTTGCCGGGCCTCCACCGGACCGGTGTAGCGCTCCTCGTGACGGCGAGGAGCGTGGGTTGAAACAATGAGCGAAAGGCCCTGGAACCCCTCCGCGAGCTGGTCGCTCCTCGTGACGGCGAGGAGCGTGGGTTGAAACAGCAGGCGCGGTTTCTGTCGCTCTCCAGCGCGGTCGCTCCTCGTGACCGCGAGGAGCGTGGGTTGAAACCTGTTGACAGCTCTGTCCCCGGTTTTGCGTGCGGGTCGCTCCTCGTGACCGCGAGGAGCGTGGGTTGAAACCATCTCTTCTTGCGCCATGCCCCACCTCCGTGTCGCTCCTCGTGACGGCGAGGAGCGTGGGTTGAAACACCTCGTCGACGTAGCCGTCGTTGATGAGGACACGGTCGCTCCTCGTGACCGCGAGGAGCGTGGGTCGAAACCTGGAGTGGAACAAGACGTGCTTGCCCCGTGGCGGGTCACTCCTCGTGAGCGCGAGGAGCGTGGGTTGAAACTACTACGTCGAGCACACGGGGCAGGCCATCGCCGTCGCTCCTCGTGACGGCGAGGAACGTGGGTTGAAACAACGTCACGATGTACTTCGGACAGTCGCTCCTCGTGACGGCGAGGAGCGTGGGTTGAAACATCGCCGACATGAGCGAGTCCGCGCTGGAAATCAGTCGCTCCTCGTGACCGCGAGGAGCGTGGGTTGAAACGGCTTCATGCCGGATAAGACGACCAATCTCCTGGTCGCTCCTCGTAACCGCGAGGAGCGTGGGTTGAAACAGGAGTGCGCGGACCTGCGTCGTACGATCCACGTCGCTCCTCTTGACCGCGAGGAGCGTGGGTTGAAACTTCTCGCGGAGAAAAGTACTCGACTTGCTGTCCCGTCGCTCCTCTTGACCGCGAGGAGCGTGGGTTGAAACTCAAAAGGGACGGTCGTCGTTATCGGCATGTTGTCGCTCCTCGTGACCGCGAGGCGCGTGGGTTGAAACGTCGCCGAGTTCGTCCGAATGCTGGTGGAGAGTCGCTCCTCGTGACGGCGAGGGGCGTGGGTTGAAACACGGGGTTGATGGAGATTTGGCCCCAGGCCGATGTCGCTCCTCGTGACCGCGAGGAGCGTGGGTTGAAACCGGAAATCGACCCTGAGAAGCACTACGAGCCCTGTCGCTCCTCGTGACCGCGAGGAGCGTGGGTTGAAACGTCCGGGATGTCGTCGTCGCAGGCAAGGGACGCGGGTCGCTCCTCGTGGCCGCGAGGAGCGTGGGTTGAAACAAGCATTGGCTTTCGCACCTCCAGACGGAGGGCCTTCGCTCCTCGTGACCGCGAGGAACGTGGGTTGAAACGTGTTCTGGCAATGGACTTCACCGCCATATTCGTCGCTCCTCGTGACCGCGAGGAGCGTTGGTTGAACCGAGCCCGAGCCGCAGCCATTTTGGGCGCGCTACGTCGCTCTTCGTGACCGCGAGGAGCGTGAGTTGAAACATGAACGAGTTTAACAAGGCGTCGTCGACCATGTCGTCGCTCCTCGTGGACCGAGAGGAGCGTGGATTGAGCAAGCCTCCATGAGGGCAGGGCGGGCCTTGGACTTCGGCTATGTCCGCATCCAGAGGTGGATGCTCCCGGAACGTCCAGTGCAATGGCCCTGGAGCCAGAGTGCCACTTCAGAATGGTAGACGCCTGAAGTCAGCTCGAACGAAGGACCCCAGATGCAGCGACATGCGAAAAGGACGCTGACGTGCCTGCTGATGGGCTTCAGCGTGTTCGGCGTCTTGGGCATGCCGATCGCGCATGCTGAGCCTCCCGTGACCAAGGCTCCCGCCTGCATCAAACGTGGATGGCCCGCCACCGTCATGTGCAGAAGCGTGGCGTGCTTCGTGTCGAGCTGCGGCGAAGGAAAATGTCCCTACTGCTTCATTGAGGGCATGGAGAATCTCGCGATCAAGGGATGGGCCGTCTACACATGCTTGAGCGGTGAGTCCGTTACAGGCAAGGCGCTCCTGTTCCAGACGTTGCCCTTCGACGCACGACTGGGGCGCTTCTGTGGGTGACGCTTCTTGGGAGCATGAAGCCGCCTTGGTGGCCGAAGCGCTCAACCTTCTGACCGTGATGGCCGCGCCTCGTCTCTACGCACGCTGGTGCACGCAGGCCCCACCCTCGGAGCTGCGACTGGCGCTCAACACGCGCGTCGTTGCGCTCGCGGTGTTTTGCGGGAAATTGCAGGGGAGCCCTGATGCGGATCGCTTTCGCGCCGCCGCTCCACGAGTTCAAGCACTCGCCGATTCAGTGACCGGGGCCCCAGTGGACAGCCTCTCGGAGCCAGGCTGGGTCCACCAGGTACGCGAGTGCCTGGATGCGCTCGGGTTTCCACCTCCTCCAGGTGGATGGGATGCCTTCGAGGGATAGCCCTCCCGGTCACGCCCCCCAAGGACGCAAAAACTCCTCCGACTCCGCCAGGATGCGCGGCAGGGACGCGGTCAGCTCGTGACCATCCTCCACCTCCACCATCCGCACATTCCTGCGTCCCTCCGCCCACTGGCGCGAGTAACGGATGTCACACGTGTCGTCCTTCGTCCCGTGAATCAACAGCGTCGGCACTCGCACGTCCGGCCATCCTCCCGTGCGCGCGTCCACCTTCTCCGCATCCTCGATGAACCCCGCATTGATGCGAACCTTGCGCTTCTCCGCGAAGTCGTCCGTCTCAATCCAACCCGATGTCTTCCACTGTCCCCACGCCGCCTCGCCCATCCGCTTCCTCAACTGCGGCACCACATGGAACGCCGGGGCCAGCAACACCAGCCCACACACCCTCGGTTCCTCCGCGGCGATTCTCGCCGCTGTCAGGCCTCCCAGGCTGGAGCCGAACAGGACCGCCCGGTCCTCCTGCTCTCCCAGCGCCGCTCGCACTGTCTCCAACATCGCGCTCAACCGGAGCTGCTCCATCGAGGGCACTCGCAGGTTCAGCCTCGCGACGTGGATGCCCCTTGCCTCGAAGTGCCTCGCCACGGCCACTCCCTTGGCCGAGTCTGGCCCCGATGCGAACCCGTGCAGATACAGCCAGCGCGGTGCGACGGGCTTCGGGACGGACGGAAGGTCGCTCATGACCATCCACTGTAGCGCCTGTCCCTCATCCTCTCGGGGCCTCACCCTCGGAGCGCGTTAGCCGCGCTCAACCGAGGCATGAGGCCCGTCGAGGCCCTTCGCTACTTCACTTCACGCGTGAGCCTGGAGTCCCAGGGGCACCAGTGGTTGCCCGGCAGGAAGGCGCCTCCCGCCTCGTCCAGGTGGTCCTCCACATACCGCATGTTCGCGTCGCAGACCTCGATGGCCATCGTGAAGAAGTTGATGGTCGACGGGTCCAGGTGGAACGAGAACTTCGGGTTGTACTGCTGCGTCCTCTTGATGATTCGCCCATGCACGTGGATTTCGTTCGTCTCCTCGCCGGAGAGGATCTTCCGCGCATGCGAAATCGTCTTGTCGTCGGTCAGCTCGATGATGAACTCGGTCCCAGGTGAGCTCTGCTGCGTGAATGCGAAGCGGGTGGCATTCGCCATGGCGCAACTCCTGTGAGGGTGGGGCGCCCGGTGTAATGGGATACATCTCCACGCCACAATGCACGCACTCACCCCGCAGTGCGAAACCCCTCAATCCCGCACAGGGAATTGAGAAATCACACACCTCAATCCGTCCAGCGCCTCACCCACCCCGAGGCTTGCGTCGCCTCGCGAGGCGAGTCGCATGCTCGGGATTCAACATCCCCACATACGCCAGCATCCCGTCGATGCGTGCACTCCGCTTCGCATCCCCACCGTCCCGGTCCTCCTGGTGAATCATCGCCCGCAGCTTGCGCCGCTCCTCCCGCGACAACCCCAACCCCTCGTTCACCGTGACACCCGTCACGCGCTGCCGCCCACCCTTGCGCTGCACGCGCGTCTTCTCGCCATTCACCTCGAAGCCTTCTTCGCGCACGTACCTCGCGGCCAGCGCTCGCACCTTCTCCAGTGCCCCCACGTCATCCCCGGAGAACGTCAAATCATCCGCGTAGCGCGTGTACGCATAGCCATACCGCCGCCCCAGCCCCGCCAACCTCCGGTCCAGCCGCGTCAGCACCGCGTTGCACAGCCCCGGACTCGTCGGTGCTCCCTGCACGCAGACTCGCGGCCCCACCGGCACGTGAAACACCGTCCCCTCCACCTCCACCGGCTGACGCTCCGCCTCCGTCATCAACACCGCCAGCGCCGCCGCCACCGGATAGCCATACCCCAAGGCCAACAACAGCCCTCGCACCCGGCCCACCGTGACGGACGGGAAGAAGTCCTTCAGGTCCAGCTTGAGCACCACTCGCTTGCCCACGTGCGGCGCCGCTCCCGTCTTGATGGAGCGCCCCGTCACGAAGCCGTGCGCCTGCGCACTCACCGGGAGCTTCGACACCAGCACGTCCAACAACCGGCGCTGTATCGCCTTCAGCTTCCGCTTCGGCACATGCAACAGCCGCTGTCCTCCGGAGCGCTTCGGCACCGTGAACGTCACATAGTGCGACACCCGCTCCCTCGCCCGGTGCGTCGAGTAGTGCCGCAACTGCCCCACGGAGATATGCAGCGCCGTGGCCACATCCTCCTCCGTGCGCCACACCGGCAACCCGTACCGCGCGAGCTGCTCCTCGTCCGGTAGCAAGTCGCGCATGTTCCGGTTCCGTGTCCGGAACGCCGTGGAGAAGAAACGCCGCGCCTCGGTCGCGGACATGAGCCGCTTCCGCTTCCGCGTGTAGACCCGCTTGCCCTTGGGCAACAGCCGCGCGTCTCGCAGAATCCGTCGCAGGTGCCCGGGCTTCAGCGGCCCCGACATGGCCACGGTCTCTCGCACTACGTCCGCCGGACGCGCTCTCGCGTCGCGCTCCATGGGCGCATCCAGCCGTGAGACGTCGCGGGTCACCGGCTTGGGGGAGAAGAGCCCCTTGAACCAATCGCGCCAGCTCATGGTGCTCCGGGAGGGGCCAGGGGACGACCTGCGAGGCGCTGGACCCGGGGCTCCCTGCGTTCCGTACGCAGGGACCCTGGAGAAGAGAAGGAGACAGAACACCGCCGCGGCGAAACACCACGGCACCGACGGCTCATCCGCGAGCCCGGGCCCTTCCCGAGAGCATCACCGGTTATCGTCATCGCCGCCGTCCTCGTCAAGCGCCTCGGTGTCGTCCGCCTCGGGCTCATCGTCCGTGTCGGCGTTCCCCGGTCGCCGCGCCGCCGCTTCCGCCGTACGCACCGCCAACGCCTCGGCCGAGGCGGGCACCGAGCTCGCCAGCTCCTTGCGCCGTGCCTTCGCCAAGCGCAGCAACGCCAGCAGGTGCGCACACGGCCCCTGATTCAACAGGTGCTCGCGGAAGTACTCACAGCCGCACTTGCCGAAGAGGAGCCGGTCCTCGTCGTTCAACACCAGCTCCACATCCTGCTGTGGCCCCACGTGCCCGTGCACCACCCAGTCGCGATAGACCACCTCGCGCACCACCGCGCCCTCGGGCGTCGGCAGCTTGCGCACCTTGCGTGTCTCGCGCGTCGTCTCCGACGTCACCCTCACCGCGTCCGCCGCCGCCAGGCGCTCTGCTTCCTCGCGTCGCGCGTCCGGTGGATACAGCCGGCTCAGGTCCACCGGCGCGGTGAACAGCTCGCGGTGCCGCCAGCTCCGTGCCTCCACGTCGAATATCGCCCGCCCCGCAGCGCACAGCGCCGCCAGCGCCTCCGCCGCTTGTGCCTTGCTCACCCCCAGTGCCTGCGCGACTTTCTCGGTGGAGGCGTGGACGCGCTCTCGCAACAACCCGAGCACCCGCTCCGTCAGCTCGCTGTCCTGCGCCGGCTCCAGCAGCAGGTCCATCCCCGCCGTGCCCGTCCACCGGTTCGCCGTCCACCCCGACAGCCCGAGCACGAAGCGCACGCCCGGCCCCAGGTGCACAACGTAGAAGTGCGGCAGCGCCCGGCCCTTCAGGTAGATGTCCACCGTGTCCGCGTACGGCAGCAACGGCTCCAGCAACCGCAGCCGTCGCCGGCCCCACGTGCGCACCGTGCGCGGCTCCGTGGCGCCATGGGCCGCTCCTCGCAGCGGCACCTCGTGCTCCCACGGCTCCAGCACCACCTTCGCGTCCTGGCCCGGAGTGAGCACGTAGCGCAGCGCCCGCGGGGACACCTTCGCCTTGGTGAAGGTGAGGTGGCGCACCACCGAGAGCAGGTCCACCGGCCGCACCGACAGCTTCGTGCCCGGTAGCGCCATGCCGCCCTGGAGCTGGAGGAGGCCTCGCACCCATGCGTCCGGCACCGCCACTGTCTGCTCGAAGCGTCCCCCCGCGCGCTTGATACGGATGTCGAGGCCCTCCGTCCCCACGCGCAGGTGCGTCTCCCGACTGGAGCGCATCTCCGACAGCGCCGCATACAGCCACGCGGTGAAGTCCACGGTCGTGGTGCCGCAGCGCACCTCCCCCTCGGGCTCGAAGCAGCTCCGGTCAACGATGACCATCCCGTACGAGCTCTGGTCCTGACTGAACGCCTCGAAGAAGACCCGGTCCGGGTGCACCGTGACGATGGGGTCCATCAATCCCCCCATCCACTCCGAGTTCCACTCGTCCGATTGCCAGATGAGCTGCCCCAGGGACTGGAGCGCCAGGCGTATCGGCAGCACGTCCTTCGCCACCTTCGCGTGGAAGCGCACCGCTCGATGCAGGTCCGCCGACAAGCTCAGCAACGCGCGCTCCCGCGTGGACTCGAAGACGGACGGCGTCGCGTAGAGGAGGTCGACCACCGTCATGACATTGCCTCCCTCGTGGACGCGGAGAAGACTCGCGGAACCTCCGACGGACCTCGCAGCTCCGGCCAGCGCGTGAGCACCTTCGCCAGCAGCTCCACCAGGGCCTCCTTCGGATAGCGCTTGTCCGGCAACGCGAAGGCTTCTCGCATCCGAGGCAGCAACGTCCTCGCGGTGTCCAAGTCGTGCAACGCGGCGTTGGCCAGCGCGCCGAAGGCCAGGTGCCGCGTGCGCCGATGCAGGGGCCTCAGCAGCGTGGCCTGGAGCAGATCCAGGTTGAGGGTCGCCAGTTCCCTCGCGCGCGCCGAGTCCCGACCCAAGAGCCGGAACGCGAGCGCCTGCACGTGAATCTGCGGCGCCTCCAGCAAGTCTCTCACCGCCAGCGGGTCCGCCAGGTAGAAGTCATCCGAGCGCTGGAAGAACAGCCGCGCCAGCCGGTTCCGCGACAACAGCCGGTCGAAGTCCCAGATGGAGAACGCGGGCACCGCGCCCAGGGCGTTGGCGGCCCGACGCGCGAACACGCCGCCTTCCTTCGGCAGCTCCTCGTAGTGCGTGGCCAGCGCCTCCAGCACCCGCGTCCACTCCTTCTGGCGCTTGTTCGCGCCATGCTCGGGCACGGGCTGGGTGGCGGCGCGGCTCGCGATGAAGTCCAGCAGCTCCTCGTCGCGCTGCTCCAACACTCGCGCCACCAGCTCCGGGTACGCCGCGTGCCAGCCGGAGGCCACGTGCATCCGGAAGGGGCCTCGCACCAGCTCCGGGAAGCGCTCGTACATCGCCACCGCCGTGGCGTCCGTCAGCGGCAACACCCTCGCGAAGCCCAGGCCGGGCAGGTTCCACTCGGCCCCCGCCCCCGCCACCTGGAGGAGCCGACGTCGCGCCACCCGCTTGTCCCGGTCCGCGTCCTTCACCAGCTTGCGCACCTCCAGGTCGAACGTCTCCTCCGTCGCGGAGGTGCGCAGCGCCGCGCCCCACACGTCCTCCCAGCCGCGCACCCTGCACAGCTGGAGCAACTCCGGCAGGGCCTTCGCGTTCTTCACTCCGTGGATGCTCGACAGGCCAGCCCAGCGCGGGAACACCGAGCGCAGGTGCTTCAGGACATAGGGCACCACATCGCGCCCGCGCCGCTCCACCAGCTCCACGAAGACGTGGGCCGCCACGGTGGGCGCGAACTCCGGGTGGTGCTCGTCCAGCGCGCGCACCAGCGCCTCCGGCTCCTGGATGGACTGCGTGAGCGCCAGCGCATCCCTGCGCCAGGCGTCCTCGGACACCAGCCTGCGATACACCGTCCCCGCCTGCTCCGTGTCTCCCCTGGCGAAGAGGCGCTCCCGGTAGGTGCTCCACATCGGCAGCGGCTTCTTCGACCGGGACCCGGTGTTCTCCGAGAAGGGCAGGTGCTGACGGATGAAGGGCCGCGCCGCCTCCGGGTCCACCGCGTCCAGCGCGAGCGCCGTCGCCTCATCCAGCCGGAGGTGAGCCTGCTCCACCTTGCACAGCTCGAGGTGCCGGGCGCTCCGCGTCTTCGCGCCCCGGAAGCGTCGCACGACGTCCTCGCGCCACATCGGCTCCTGCTTCTTGCCCAGCCCCTGCAGCTTCCACGGGTACAGCTTCCGGAACACGGCCACGTCGTCGGCGCGGTCCACGTCCTCCAGCCACGTCTCCAGCGCGGCGGCGTACTCGCTCTTCCACGGGTCGAACAACCTCCCGCTCGCCGTGACGTTGACCGGCACCAGCCAGGAGAGGATGAGCGGACGGAAGAGGACCCGGTCCCTCACGTGCAGCGCCGGTCCCCACAGCCACGGGAAGCTCTGGAAGCGCGGCCTCTGGGCCAGCGACTCCAGCTCCGCGCGAAGCTCCAGGTCCGACTGTCTCCGCGCGAGGGCACTCCGGATGGCGGCTTCCATCTCCCGCGCCTCACGTCGTGCCCGCTGCTCCCAGCTCTCGCTCACCCCTGGTTTTCTACACCGGCCGAGACAGGCGGTGCATCAGCGGAGTGCGCTCGACGGTGTCTCAGAAGCGCAGCGTCGGGCCCACAATCACCGACTGAATCAGCTTGGCGCACTCGTCCACCGAGTCCTTCGTGAGCTTCACGTCACAGAACTGGAAGGCCGTGGCGGCGGAGATGCCCCAGTGCTGGTTGAACCAGGCATCCACCCCCACGCGGAAGGCCATGCTCGTGGTGTCCACGTTCTCCCGCAGGAAGTTGCCCATCTCGTCCGGCGTGAAGGTGCTGCCCCAACTCTTGGACAGCCGCGCGCCCACCCACGGGGTGATGGGCTTGTCCCGGAAGAAACGCAGCCGCGCCTCGATGCCGACGGCCTTGTAATCCAGTTGCGTGCGCTCCAGCCGGTCCTCCCTCGCCGCGTCGCGCAGCTCCGTGCCCCACGTCTCGGAGACCTCGGCCAGCAGCCCCAGGGACAACCCCGGCGGGGACTCCACGCCCAGGTAGGCATGCAGCGCGGGCCCCTTCGTCCGGAAGTCACTCAAATGGTCCAGGGTGATTCCCGCACCCAGCGATGCATGGCCATTCCAGCCCTCGGCCACCGCCTGGGTGCCCACGCCCAGCACGCCCACCAGCGCCACCCACTTCGACATCTTTTTCATGGCGGGCAGTCTATGTCCGACTCACCCCCGGAGCATGAAGTGGGACTCCATGTCATGAAGACAACCGCCCTCCGTCTCGGAGGGGACCCCCCATGGGTGTTCCGGCACCACGAGGCCGGTGGCCGTCCACTGGCGTTCCTTCCAGGGGTGTCTCGGGTGCTCTTCGCGCCGGTGGAGTCCGGCGGTTAGGCTTTCGTCCATGTCCGTCACCTTTGAAGCCGCGGCCGCCGCCGTCCGCGACGCCCTCTCCGACGCGGGACAGGGACTCGTCGAGCGCGAGGCGATGGTGGAGCTCATCGCGCTGTCCGCCGTCGCCGGTGAGCACCTGCTGGTCATCGGTCCCCCCGGTACCGCGAAGAGCGAGGCCGTCCGTCGCACCGCTCGCGCGCTCGGCGGCTCGTATTTCGAGTACCTCCTGGGCCGCTTCACCGAGCCCTCCGAGCTGTTCGGCCCCGTGGACCTGCGCAAGCTGCGCGAGGGGCTGGTGGAGACGGAGACCACGGGCATGCTGCCCGAGGCCGATGTCGCCTTCCTCGACGAGGTCTTCCTCGGCTCCACCGCCATCCTGAACACGCTGCTGGGCCTGCTCAACGAGCGGACGTTCCGCCGGGGCCACACGCGCATGCGCTGCCCGCTGCGCATCTGCGTAGGCGCCGCCAACGCGCTGCCCGAGGATGAGTCGCTCGCCGCCTTCGCGGACCGCTTCCTGGCGCGCATCTTCGTGGAGCCCGTTCCGGACCCGCGCCTGGAGGACCTGCTCGCGGGTGGGGCCTCGCTGTGGAGCGAAGGCTCGGCACGTCACGCGTCGCTGGAGGCGCTGGATGTGCTCACGCAGGCGGCGCGCGAGGCGGACCTGGCTCCCGTGCGTCCCCATCTGGCCCACGCGCTGCGCTCCCTTCGCGCGGCGGGGCTCGCCCTGTCGGACCGGCGCGCGGTGAAGGTGCAGCGCCTGGTGGCCGCCGCGGCGGTGCTCGCGGGGCGCTCCGTGCCCACCACCGCGGACCTGTGGCCGCTCGTGTACGCGGTGCCGACGAAGGAAGGACAGGCGCTCGCTCGGGAGGTGCTGCGGGAGTTGCTCGCGGCGACGGAGAACCCGGCCCTGTCGGCGGCGGCGCTGGAGGCCAGCGCGGGGCCGTGGGCGCGGGCACAGCGAATCGCCCAGGCGGGACAGGTGTTGCTGGCCGAGCGTCCGAGCGACACCGACGCCTTCGCCGCGTGGCGCCTCAAGCTGGAGGGCGTGGCGCGAGAGATGGACGCGAGCTTCGCGCCCGAGTTCCTTCTCGAGGACCTGAAGGTCCTTCGCGCGGGGCTCACGGAGGCGCTCGCGCTCATGCCCCCGGTGTCCGAGGAGGTTCGTCGTTCGGCGCTCGCGTGAGCTGGCGCTTCAGCGGTGCGGGTGGCGGTGAGGACGACGTGCGAGAGGGCGGTGGAGTGGAGTCATGAGCAGTGAAAGTCAGGGGGCCCTGCCGGTTCGCTGGGGACCGCGCGCGGAGCCGATGGAGCCGCTCGCCGTCATCGGCTTGGGAGACGTGGCGAGGGTGCTCGCGCGACGGGCCCTCCAGGAGGACGACGCGAGACTGGGCGCGTGGCGTGGCGTCGCGGGGCCGGGTGTCCTCGTGCT
>NZ_JBLZWL010000030.1:0-97011 GCF_049194865.1 Corallococcus terminator
GCCAACCAGAAGAAGCTCGATGACGCCTCCCTGCAGCAGTTCGCGCAGGAGATTGGTCTGGATCTGGACAAGTGGAAGGCCGACCTGACCAGCCCCAAGCTGGCCGAGGCCATCCAGAAGGACCAGGCCCTGGCGAGCCAGCTCGGCGCGAGCGGCACCCCGGCCTTCTTCATCAACGGCCGCTTCCTCTCCGGCGCGCAGCCCATCGACAACTTCAAGGCCCTCATCGACGAGGAGCTGGGCAAGGCGGAGGCCCTGGTGAAGGGTGGCGTTCCCGCCAGCCAGGTCTACGCGAAGATCATCGAGAAGGGCTCCGAGCGCGCCGCGCCCAAGGCCGCCCCGCCGCAGCAGGCCCCGGCCGTGAAGAAGATCGACGTGCCGGCCGACGCGGCCGCCTTCGGTCCCGCCACCGCCAAGGTGACCATCGTCGAGTGGTCCGACTTCGAGTGCCCCTTCTGCAGCCGCGCGGGCCCGACGCTGGCGCAGATCAAGAAGGACTACCCGAAGGACGTGCGCGTGGTGTTCCGTCACCAGCCGCTGCCCTTCCACGCCAACGCGAAGCTCGCCGCAGAGGCCTCCGAGGCCGCTCACGAGCAGGGCCGCTTCTGGGAGTTCCACGACAAGCTCTTCGCCAACCAGAAGGCGTTGGACCGGGCCTCCCTGGAGAAGTACGCGCAGGAGCTGGGCCTGAACATGGCCAAGTTCAAGGCCGCGCTGGACAGCGGCAAGTTCAAGGCGAAGGTCGAGGCGGACAGCGCCGCGGGCTCCGCGGTGGGCGCCAGTGGCACCCCGACGTTCTTCGTCAACGGCCGTGAGCTGGTGGGCGCGCAGCCCTTCGACGCCTTCAAGCGCCTCATCGACGAGGAGCTCACCAAGGCCGACAAGCTGCTGGCCTCTGGTACCAAGGCCGAGGAGCTGTACGCGAAGCTGAACGCGCAGAACGTCGCCGAGGCCCCGGCCGCGCCTCCCGCGGGCGCCCCCGCCGAGCCGCCAGTGCAGAAGGTGGACGTGGGCAACGCTCCGGTGAAGGGCCCGAAGAACGCGCCCGTCACCATCGTCGCCTTCTCCGACTTCGAGTGCCCCTTCTGCAGCCGCGTCGTCCCGACGCTCAAGGCGATTGAAGACCAGTACGGCGGCAAGGTGAAGGTCGCCTTCAAGAACCAGCCGCTGCCCATGCACGCCAACGCCAAGGCCGCCGCGGCCGCCGCGCTGGCCGCTCACGAGCAGGGCAAGTTCTGGGAGATGCACGACAAGCTCTTCGCCAACCAGCGCGCCCTGGACCGCGCGTCCCTGGAGAAGTACGCGCAGGAGCTGAACCTGAACGTCGCCAAGTTCAAGGCCGCCCTGGACGAGAACAAGTTCGGCGCGCAGATCGACGCCGACGCCGCCGAGGGCTCCCGCCTGGGCGCCAGTGGCACCCCGACGTTCTTCATCAACGGCCGGACGCTCGTGGGCGCCCAGCCGGTGGACGCCTTCAAGCGCATCATCGATGAGGAGCTGAAGAAGGCCGGCGCCGTCGCGGCGGACGGGAAGTAATCCGCTCCACCGGGCTGCTTCCAAAGCCCTGAAGCACCAGAGGCCGTCGGACCGACAAGGTCCGGCGGCCTCTTGCTTTGCACGACGGTGGAAGGACGCTCAGGAGACGGCGATGGCGTCGATCTCCACCTTGGAGCCGCGAGGCAGCGCGGACACCTGCACGGTGGCGCGGGCCGGCGGCGCGCCGGTGAAGTAGCGGCCGTACACCTCGTTCACCTTGGCGAAGTCACCCAGGTCCGTGAGGAAGATGGTGCAGCGCACCACGTGGCTGAAGTCCAGCCCGCCCGCGGCGAGCACGGCCTGGAGGTTGAGCATCACCCGCTCCGCCTGGGCGACGACGTCCCCCGTCACCATCTCCATCGTGGCGGGGTCCAGGGGAATCTGACCGGACAGGAAGGTCAGCTTCCCGGCGTCCACCTGCACCGCCTGCGAGTACGGGCCAATGGCCTTGGGAGCCTGGTCCGAGTGAAGGGTCTTCCGAGCCATGGAGCGCACCTCGAGGGTTCGGGCGGCCCGGAGAAGGGCCGCCGGATTTCCCGGGCGCTCTAGCACGAAAGGCGGCGGATTAGATTCGCTCCACGGAGTAGACGCCGCTCAAGCGCTCGATGGTGCGCATCAGGTCCGTGAGCTGCTTCAGGTCGGAGATGATGACCTCGAAGGTGTTCACCGCCCGGTCATCGCCCGTGGCCCGACAGTTGGCCTGGGAGATGTTGACGCCCTTCTTCGAGAAGATGTTGGAGATGTCGGCCAACAGGCCCGTGCGGTCCGCCGTCAGCACGCGCAGGGTGACGGGGCGCTTGAAGTCCCCCTTCACATCCCAGCTCACGTCCACGCGCCGCTCGGGGTCCGTCGCGAGCGCCTTTTCACAGCCCACCGTGTGCACCGTCACTCCCCGTCCCCGGGTGATGAAGCCGGCGATGGGGTCGCCGGGGACGGGGTTGCAACACCGTCCGAAGCGCACGAGCACATCGTCCACGCCGCCAATCTGCACGCCGCTGCGGTTGCTGCGGCCCACCAGGCGCTTGGCCAGGTCCGTCACGCGGGACAGGCCCGGCAGCATGGAGGTACCGCCCGCGGGCACGCCATTGCCGGAGCCCTCGCCTCGAGGCGTGGCCTCCGCCTCGTGGCGCTTCTCCTCGGGGACCAGGCGATGCACCAGCTGCTGGGGCGTCACCTTGCCGTAGCCGATGGCCACCAGCAGGTCGTCCTCGATTCGGAAGCCCAGCTCCTCGGCGACCTTCTTCACCTCGCCGGACTTGAGCAGCTTGTTGAAGTTGAGCTGGAAGCGCTTGAACTCGCGGTCTGTCAGCTCGCGGCCCAGCTGCAGGCTCTTCTCGCGCTGCTGCTGCTTGATGAAGCCGCGGATGCGCTGCTGCGCGCGGCTCGTCTTGACGAAGGTGAGCCAGTCCTTGGACGGGTGCTGCTGCGGGCTGGTGAGCACCTCCACCGTGTCGCCGTTCTTCAGCTTGTAGCGAAGGGGAACAATCTTGCCGTTCACCTTCGCGCCCACGCACCGGTTACCCACGTCCGAGTGGATGGCGTACGCGAAGTCCACCGGCGTCGCGCCGCGCGGTAGCGAGCGCACGTCGCCCTTGGGCGTGAAGACGAAGACCTCGTCGGTGAAGAGGTCCACCTTCACCGTCTCGAGGAACTCCTTCGGGTCCTTCAGGTCCTGCTGCCACTCCATGAGCTGGCGCAGCCAGGCGAACTTCTCGTCATCCTTGGAGATGACGGCCTTGCCCTCCTTGTACTTCCAGTGGGCGGCGATGCCTTCCTCGGCGATCTTGTGCATCTCCGACGTGCGGATCTGCACCTCCACGCGCTCGCTCAGCGGACCAATCACCGTGGTGTGCAGGGACTGGTACATGTTGGGCTTCGGAATCGCGATGAAGTCCTTGAAGCGACCCGGCACCGGCTTCCACATCTCGTGCACCAGGCCCAGCGCCTCGTAGCAGGCGGGCGCGGCGGGAGAGATGATGCGGAAGGCGATGATGTCGTGGATCTGATCGAAGTCGATGCCCTGCGACTTGATCTTCTTGTAGATGCTGTAGACGTGCTTGAAGCGGCCAGACACCTCGCCCTTCAGCCCTCGCTCCGCGAGCTTCGAGCGGATGAGGTCGCAGGTGTCCTCGATGTACTTCTCCCGCTCCTTCTTGCGCTTGTTGAGCTTCTCCTGAAGGCTGAAGAACTCCTGCGGCTTCACGTAGCGGAAGCTCAGGTCCTCCAGCTCCGTCTTGATCCAGGAGATACCGAGCCGGTTCGCCAGGGGCGCGTAGATGTCCAGCGTCTCCTGGGCGATGCGCGCCTGCTTCTCCTCGTTCATGTGGTCCAGCGTCCGCATGTTGTGCGTGCGGTCCGCCAGCTTCACGAGGATGACGCGGATGTCCTGCGCCATCGCGATGATCATCTTCCGGAAGTTCTCCGCCTGCTTCTCCTCCTGGGAGAGCGTGGCGGACGCGGAGAACTTGGACAGCTTGGTGACACCGTCCACCAGCTGGGCCACCTCCGCGCCAAACAGCTCCGTGAGCTCCTCCGCGGTGGCGAGCGTGTCCTCGATGGTATCGTGGAGCAGGCCGGTGACGATGGACGCCTCGTCCAGCTTGAGGTCCGCGAGGATGCCGGCGACCTCCAGCGGGTGGACGAGATAGGGCTCACCTGACTTCCTCAGTTGGCCCTGATGCACCTTCGCCGAGTAGACGTAGGCCTTCTTGATGATGTCCAGGTCGGGGTCCGGGTGGTACGAGGAAACCCGTTGGAGAATGTCGTTCAGGCGGATCATCGAAGCAGGGGGAATCGTAACTTCGTGCCGGAGGGGGGGCAACGTTGCCCCACGGAACCTGTCGTATTTCTCTTCCAGGCTTGTCCCACCCATCGCGTTCGCTTTCGTTGACCCGACGTTTTACGGGCCCGTAGATTCGCCTTCGCCCATGTCACAGCTCTTGTTGTCGGCTCTCTCCGTGGTTTGCCCGAACTGTGACGGGTTCAATCCGCCGCGCTCGGCCTCCTGCGTGCTCTGCGGTCAGGCCCTGGGGGACGCGCCCGCCGCCCGGCCTCCCGCCGCGAAGTCCGCTCCCCCCACGGCCCGTCCGCCCGCCGCGACGCCTCAAGGAGGGCGCCCCGCCGCCGTGGCCTCCTTCCCTGGCCCCCGGGCGGGCGAGCCCACCAGTCCCCCCGTCACTCCGCCTCCGCCCAGCGCCATTCCTCCCGGCATGCGCCCCTCGGCACGGACGCCGCCGCCCACGGCCGCCGCCGGGTTGATGGTGGAGCGGCCCGCCAACACGCGCCCGCCCGCGGCTCCGCCCTCTCTGGTTCCCCGAGGCACGGCGCCCGCGGGGCCCGCCAACACCCGTCCGCCGCCTCCGGTGCCGGATGCCGCCCTGCCCGGCCGCGCGGGCGCCACGGCCCCCCCCGTCGCGGCCCCCCGCCCCGCTCCAGCCGCGTCGCGGTTCGGCCTGGCGGTCATCGCGGGCTCCACGAAAGGCCAGCGCTACAAGCTGCCCGTCACCGGTTGCGTGGTGGGCCGCCAGCGCGGCGCCATCCTCTTCCCCGACGACGGCTTCGTCTCGCCGCTGCACGCCACCTTCCTGGTGAAGGACGGCGCGCTCTTCGTGCGAGACGAGTCCAGCGCCTCGGGCGTGTTCGTCACGGTGGCGGGCACGGAGGCCATCACCGCGCGCACCCACTTCAGCGCGGGCCAGCGGCTGTTCCGCTTCACGGGCCGGCTGGAGTCGCCCGCGCCGGTGGCCGGACGCCCTCTCGTCTACGGAGCCCCGGTGCCGCTCGGCCAGGCCGTGTACGGCGTGGAGGAGGTCATCTTCGGTGGCCGAGGCGGCCGCGCGGTGGTGACGGCCGCCCCGCTGCTCACGCTGGGACAGGCGCACTGCGACTTGAGCTTCCCGGGAGACGAGGGCCTCGCCGGTCGCCACTGCGAGCTGTCCCCCACGCCCACGGGAGCGCTCTTGCGAGACTTGTCCGGGGGCCTGGGCACCTACGTGCGCATTCCCGCGGGCGAGGAGCGTCCCTTGCGCCCGGGAGACCGCGTCCGCCTGGGCCAGCACGTGCTCCAGGTGGAGACGCTCGGCTAGTCAGCGCGAGCGCGTAGGGCACTTCGCCCGGCGCGCTCGCTACGGGCTCGACGGGCGGGCCACCGCGCCACCCAGGCGTTGCTCGATGAGGGGACGGGCCTTCGAGTCCGCCACATCGCGCAGGTGCCGCGACCACCAACCTCGCGCCTCCTCGAGCTGATCCCGCTGCCAGTAGAGTTCGCCCAGCTTGAGAGCCAGCTCCGGGTCCGGGTTGCGCTGGAAGGCATCCAGGTACTTCGACCTGGCCAGTCCCACGTCTCCGCGCTCCAGCGCCTGATCTCCCGCCTGCGCATGCAAGCGGGACTCCTCCAGGTTGCGGCTCGTCGCGGAGATCTGCTTCTCGTACAGCGGCTGCTCGGCGTCGCCCGCCGAGGTGCTCACGTTGCCCGGCACGGGCGCGTTGCGCGGAAGCGGGAAGGGAGAGGCTCCGCCCGTCTTCCCGCCACCGTTGAAGTAATAGAAGTAGGTGAAGAAGAGGCCTGCGCCGAGCACCAGCAGCACGGTGAGCGACTTGAAGAAGAAGCCCAGCCCTCCGCCGCTCACCCCGGGCTGCGTGGGGATGATGGAGTCGGTCTTCTCCCGCGCCGCGGACATGACGGCGGCGTTGGAGGGCAGCGGCGAGAGCACGTCCGGTAGCGCTCGGACGGTGGCCTCCACCGTCATCTCGTTGCCCCACTCCGGCGCCGTGGCGTCGTCGTTGCGACCGGTGGACGACTTGCGCGGCAGCGGCGCGAGCACCGCCGACGGCTGGGGACGCCGGGAAGGCGAGTCCGTGCGACGACGCTCCTTCTCCACCGCCATCAGCTCGGCGCGGAACGCCTCCGCGTTGGCGGGCCGGTCATCCGGGCTCTTGGAGAGCGTGCGCAGGATGAGCCGCTCCATGGCCGGGGAGATGCGCGCGTCGGGCCGGCGCCGCGTGGGGGGCGGCGGCTCCTCGGTGAGGTGCTTGGTGGCGAAGCCCACCGCCGAGTCCGACTCGAACGGCAACAGGCCCGTCATCAACTGGTAGAGGATGACGCCCACGGCGTACAGGTCCGAGCGGTGGTCCAGCGTCGCGCCGCGCGCCTGCTCCGGGGACATGTACTCGGGCGTGCCGCAGACGAAGCCCGCGCGCGTGAGGGCGGGGCCGTCGTCGGTGGAGTCGGTGATCTTCGCGATGCCGAAGTCGAGCACCTTGACGAAGTCCGGCTCGTTGCGCCGCTGCTCCACCATGATGTTCTCGGGCTTGAGGTCCCGGTGGATGACGCCCGCGCCGTGCGCGTCCGACAGCGCGCCGAGCACCTGGCTGACGATGCGCACCACGCGCCCCTCGCCCAGGGGCCACTCGCGGCTGAGAATCTGGTGCAGGTCCTGCCCCGCCACGTACTCCATGGCGATGAAGAGCGCGCCGTCCTCGGCCTGGCCGAAGTCCAGCACGCTGATGGAGTTGCGGTGGTTCAGACGACTGGCCGCCTTGGCCTCGCGCTGGAAGCGCGCCACGGTGCGCTCGTCAGACAAGAGCGTGTGCCGGAGGACCTTGAGCACCACCACCTTGTCGAGGGAGATCTGCCGGGCTCGGAACACCCGGCCCATGCCGCCCTCGCCAATGAGGGCCTCGACCCGGTATTTTTGGGCAATGGTCAAGCCGACGTAGTCGTCAGCATCCGGCGTGCGCACGAGGGTCGCACCGCAAGCCGGGCAGAAACGGGAGGATTCTTGGGCGTCAGCGCCGCAGGAGGGGCAGTGCAAGTCAACTTCCCCGAAGGGTGGGTCACGGAGTTCACCACGTCGCTCGGGTGGTGAGCAAGCCGCTCGCAAGACGAGCAACCGCGAGCCACCCCTGGTAGAAACGCGGAGCCCTCATGGAAGCGATGGAATACTGCCCCCGCTGCGACGCCGAAAACCCCCGGGATGCCACCGTCTGCCGAGCGTGCGGCTCACCGCTGCGCTCCGGGACGATGGTCATGGCCGTGGCCAGCCTGTCCACGCGCCCCCAGGTCTCCATCCGCGTGGTGCGGGCCGACGGCGGCCCTGAATCCGTCGTCCGCATGCAGCGAGACACCCTCACCTGCGGCCAGCAGGGGGAGATCTCCCTCCCGGACGACCCCTTCATCATGCCCGTCCAGATGCGCTTCTTCTTCTCCGGCTCACGGCTGGCGGTGGAGGACGTAGGCGGCGCCAACGGCGTCTTCGTGCGGCTGCGCCAGGAGCGGGAGCTGTCCCCTGGCGGTGAGCTGCGCCTGGGCCGGCAGCGGCTGGTGCTGGAGCCCATCCCCACCGCGACACAGGGTCCAGGGGGAACGCAGATCTGGGGCTCGCCGGATCCCGGCTACCGCCTGCGGCTCATCCAGTTGCTGGAGGGGGGACTTCGGGGCGGGGCCTACCCGCTGCGTGAGGGCGACAACCTGCTGGGACGCGAGCAGGGCGACCTCACCTTCCCCACCGACGGCTTCGTCTCCGGACGTCACGCGGTGCTGCAGGTCCGCCAGGACCGGCTGTCCGTGCGGGACGTCGGCTCGTCCAACGGCACGTTCATGCGGCTGGCCGGCCCCACCTTCGTGGACAACGGGGACCACTACCTGATTGGCCGGCAGTTGCTCCGGGTGGAAATCCAGGCGCCGCTGGCCTGAGGCGGCACCCTCCCGGCACTCGCCGCGCCCGGGCCGCACGGGGAACTCCCGCGCGGCCCTGGGCGACCACGGCCTCAGCCGTAGGACTTCTCTTTCTTCTCCTGCTCCTCCTTGCAGCGGATGCAGAGCGTCGTCACCGGACGTGCATCCAACCGCTTGGGGGAGATGTCTTCCTCGCAACGCTCGCAGACGCCAAACGTGCCGTCCTCGATGCGGGCCAGCGCCTTCTCGATCTTCGTCAGCAGGAACTTCTCCCGATCCCGCAGTCGGAACTGCATCGACTGCGCGTACTCGGAAGAGGCGAGGTCAATCTCATCGGGGAGGTCATCCGTGTCGAAGTTCGCCTCCTCCAGCAGGGTCTTCTTGGCGCTCTCGAGCAGGCTCGTCTTGCTGTCCTCGAGCATCTTCTTGTAACGCTTGAGATCTTTCGAATTCACAGCCTTCGCTCCAGTGCGCGAGGGTTTTTGGGCCCTGTCCCCCAAAAAACGGGCCCGAAAGCTTTATTCAGGGAACCGTCGGTGTCAAGCTGACCCAGTCATGACTGCGGGTGAATGGGAGGGCGGTTGAGCGAGAACACGAAGTTTGATCGGGAGTTCCTGCGCTCGGCCCTCTCGCTGGCCGCCAAGAGTGATGTGGACCATTTTCTCTACATCTGTGACACGCCCATCCCTCCCGAGGAGCTCCGGGGCCGGCCTGCTCGCAAGAAGCTCGTGTATGCGGTGACGCTGGACAAGCTGGCACAGGAGCACCTGCTTCGGAAGGTTCGTGCGCTCGTCATCCCCGCCTACGACTACTCGCGCACCGAGCGGGTGAAGGTGGCGCTCGTCTCCGCGCTCTCCCAGGGGGCGTTCAAGGAAGGCGACCTGGTGCTCTGCATGACGGGCCGTGTGGGCCGTGCGCCTGACACGCTGATGCAGATGCGAATCGGTGGGTCTCTGGATGATCGGCTCGCGATTGAAGGGGTGAAACTGGGCGAGGAGTTTAACTCCCAGGTGGTGGACGCGCTCATCCAGTTGGCGCTCCAGATTGGCCAGGAGGGCTTCGAGGGCCACCCCATCGGCACCATCATCACCATCGGCGACCACACGACGGTGCTGGAGAAGAGCCGGCAGATGACCATCAACCCGTTCCAGGGCCTGTCCGAGGCCGAGCGGAACGTGTTGGACCCGAAGATTCGCGAGGCCATCAAGAACTTCTCCGTGCTGGACGGCGCCTTCATCATCCGCGAGGACGGCGTGGTGCTGGCCGCCGGGCGATACCTGTCCGCGCAGGACGAGCTGGTGAAGATTCCGCTCGGCCTGGGGGCCCGCCACGCGGCCGCCGCGGGCATCACCTCCTCCACGGCCTGCATCGCGCTGGTGGTGAGCCAGACGTCCGGCGCGGTGCGCCTCTTCAAGGGCGGCAACATCGTCCTGGAGCTGCACCAGACGGCGCGCCGCACCTGAGCCCGCCGGCTCAGTCCGCTTTCTCTCGACGCTCCTCTCGGTAGACCTCCGCCAGGGCGTGTGCGCGCTCCACCTCGTCGCGGGCCGCGTCCACCACCAGCGCCTGTTCGAAGCGGGCCACCTGCTCCTTCAGCGCGTCGGTGACGATGCCGCCCAGGGTGAGGCGCGCGGAGGCGCTCTCCCGCTCGTGGCGCAGCTCCTCCACCCGGTCTCCCAGCTCGGAGGCTGCCTCCAGCAGCAGCTTGCCGTCCGAGTCCGCGCGCTCCAGCGACTCGCGGGTGGTGGCCAGCAGGGCCTCCGCCTGCGTCCTGTCTTTCGTGAGCACCGCCACGGCCTTCGTGTCCCCTCGCGACGCGGCGGTGGCATGGCGCGAGGCCAGCTCGTCCAGTCGACGAGAGTAGCGCTCCACCGCCCGGGCCAGGTCCCCCTTCAGGGCGAGCAGCGTGGCCGCCGACTTGCGCAGCTCGGCGGCCTGTCGGTCGAGGTTCTCGAGCAGCGCGTCGAAGGCGACGAGCGGGTCAGCCGGGCGGGCGCGCTCCTTCTTGCGTTTCCAGAGGCCGAAGAACATGGCGGTGGCCCGGAGCCTAACCGAAGGGCCGGCACAACAGCCGCACCCGAGCGAGTGCGTCCGTCACCGACGGTCCTCCCACGGACAGCGCGGCGAGGTAGCGCGCCGGGGTCAGCCCGTACACCGCCAGCAGGTGCTGGAGGAGCACCACGCTCTCCGTCGCGCGCTTGTCGGCGGGAGCCAGCGACGCGGCCTCCACCAGCGCGCCGAGGATGTCCACCACGCGGCCCACGACGTCCGGGCCGGGCACCTGTCCGCCCTCGGGGCGCGGCGGTGACTCGGGGAAGAGGGCCTCGAACGAGGCCTCCACGGCGACGGGGGCCCCGGTGGTCCGCCCATGGGCGACGCGCTCCAGCGCCTCCAGGTGCGGCGCGAGCTGCTCCAGCGCATCCGCCGTCGCGGGCACATCCCGGGGCAGCAGCGTGCGCCAGGGCGTGTCGAACTCGGTGCGGGCCCACTGAATCTCCTCGTCGGAGAGGTGGTGGTAGAAGGCGCGGATGCCGGAGGCGCGCTGCTCGCGGACGAGCGAGCGGAGGTCCGGGTTCTCCTCGCCCAGGGAGATGAAGCTCAGGGCGATGTCCAGCGAGCCCATGGGCGCGCGCGTGCGGCGGATGAGGTCCAGGTCCACGCGGTCCTCGCCATCCGTGACGAGGACGACGGTGGCGCGGGCCAGGTACGGGTCCCTGCCCTGCGCGGCGCGGATGGAGTCGAAGGCCGACATCAGCGCGAGCGAGATGTCCGTCTGGCCCTCCGCGGGCGAGTCCCGGAAGAGTCGTTCGATTTGCCGGGTGGCCTCGCCGGCGGTGTCCACGCGAGCCAGCTCGGTGGGCACGTCGTTGAAGAAGCTGAAGTAGAGCGGGTCGAACGTCTCGTCACGGCGAGCCTTGACGCGCAGGTTGTTCAGCTCGGCGATGATGAGGGCGTCCCGGAAGCGGGCCCTGGCGCCGTGCATGGAGCCGGAGGCGTCGCAGACATAGACGCGCACGGCGGTGCGCTTCACCTTCTTCGACTGGGGCGGCGGCGCGTCTTCCACGTAGGCGCGCACGAGCTGCCGGTTGGCCGCGAGGTCTCTCAGCAGCATCCGGGGGTCCGTCAGCACGAAGTTGTGCACCTCGTGCAGGCCGCCCGTCACCTCGAAGGTCATCGTCTGGGTGGGATAGGGAACGCGTCGGGGCACGGGCCGCGCCACCTGGGTCTCCGCCAGGACGATCTCCTCCGAGAGCGCGTCCTCCACGTCGAAGTAACGGGCACAGCCCGCCGCCAGCTCGAAGGTAGCGATCTGCTCGGGCCGCAGCGAGAAGGCCAGGTCCGCGAGCAGCTCGTCCGGGCGCGCAGTGGCTGTCTCGGGCCGCGCTTCCTGGGGAGCGGCCTCACCGAACCAGTGGGCCAGCGCATCCCGCTCGGCGCGCTCCACCAGGTGGGTCAGCTGGGAGCGGGAAGGCAACAGGGGCGCCAGGGCCGAGCGCGCGGACGCCGCCAGCTCCAGGTCTCCCGCCTCCAGCGCGCGCTCGTAGAGGCCTCGCAGCGAGCGGTATGCGGCCTGGGGGTCATGCCGGGCCGCGTGCCGCACGTGGCGCAGGAACTCCTCCAAAGAGCGCACGGCCGGCACGGCGCGCGTGCGCTCACGGGCCTCCGCCACCTCGCGGCGCAACGGCAGGCCTCGCTCCCGGTCATGGTCCGCGCCCAGGCGCAGCAACATCTCGTGGGCCAGGTCCAGGTCCCTGCGCTTCTGCACGACGTCGACGACGTTCTCCTGGGCGCGCAGCGCGAAGTACTCGGCCACGGCCATCCGGGAGCTGCTGGGCGGGCGCTGCTTTCGCAATGAAGCCGGGCGCTCGAAGGCGATGAAGTCCTCATCGTCATCGACGGGCGCCGAGGGCGAATGGGCGAAGAGGTCCGCCACCTTCACGGCCCGCGCGAGCTGGACGAAGGCCCGCTCGAGCACCGTGACGGTTCCTGGCGGCATCACCCCCGCGCGCCAGGCGCGCTCCACGCGCTCCACACACTCCTCCAGCTCTTGCAGGGCCTGTCCGGCCCGCGACTGGAGCCCCTGGGACAAGGCCCCGGCCAGCCCACGACGAGCCCCCAGCTCGCGCAGCAACTGCGCATCCGCCGAGGTGTGGACGCCCACCTTGTCCAGCTCCCGGTCCAACACCGCGAGCACGGGGAGGGCCAGGTCGCCGGGCCCCGACACCTTCCGCCCGAACGTCCACCAGCGCGGCCCTCCCCCGGGGGGCGCCGGGTGGCGGAGCGCATCCAGGCGCCGTCGCAGGTCCGTGAGCCGCCGCGAGAGCATGCTCAGCCGCCTCTCCGCGCCCTATCCGACGAGGACGTGCTCACGCCGCGGACCGCCGCTCCAACACCTGCCGGCTGTAGCGTCCGAAGTCCTCGTCGATGCCCCTCAGCTGGACGTCCAGCCGCTGCGCGCTCTCGCCCACCTCTCCTGGGATGGCGGCGAGCAGCGACAGCACACCCTTGAGGCGCACCAGCTCCCCTTCCTTCAGGGCCAGCAGCGGAAAGCGACTGCGCACCAGTCGGTCCACCGTGCGCTCCACCTCGGGCCGCTCCGTCAACGCCTCGGGCGTCGGCAACGAGGTGAGGAGCTGGGTGAGCCAGCTTCGCAGGTACTTCACGCGCGTGTGGATGAAGGTGAGCTCCGCCTGGGCCACCGCCGCGCGGGCACTCTCGGAGAAGAAGGCCGAGGCCGAGCTCCCCCGTGTGAACGCGAGCTGTCCGTCCAGGCCCAGCAACGCCGCCAGCTCGCCATCCGGAGCCTTGGCGGAGAACTCGCCCCGATAGAAGACGTACGCATCGCCGTTGAGGACGGAGGCTGCCGGAGGCGGCGGGGCTGAGACCTCGCGCGTGAGGAGTCGGGCGTGCTCGCGCAGCCGACCGTCGAGGATGTTCTGGCACTCCCCCATCACCACGTCGACGGGCAGGCCCTCGCGCCGGAGGTTCTCCGCCACGGCCTGCACCGCGCGCCCATACTGTTCGATGCGCTCGAACGGAGTGGAGGCCAGCACCTCGCGCGCATACGCGAAGCCCAGGGGGAGCAACAGCTCCTCCTTGAAGCTCCGCTGCGTCGGGTCCAACGCGACCAGCGACTGCTCCAACTGGGACAGCCGCCGCGAGTCCGCGGCCAGCGTCTCCAGCGGCTCCTTGCGCCCTCGAGCGGACATCCCCTGGAACGCGACGGTCGCTCGTCGCCGCAACGCGCCCACCACCCGCTTGCGCGCGGCGGCCTCCGCCTTGCGCAGCCGCTCCACCGCCACGGGGGCACCTTCGCCAAGGATGCCCACCAGGTCCGCGGTCCTGGACAGCTCCTCCTCCAGGTTGTCCGCCAGCCCCACCAGCCCCTCCAGCTTGAGGCCATCCTCGAAGTCCGCGCTCTCCGCGGTCAGGGCAATCATCTCCAGGGCCCCATCCACGAATCGGGCCGTGGACTCGCTCAGTGGCGACAGTCCGACCTTCAGCTCGGGGATGACGCGGCACAGCTCCAGCACGTCCTGGAACGAGGTCAGCAGGGCCAGCCCGCCCCTGCCCTCTCCCTGTCCCGCCAGGCCTCGCGCGAGCCGCTGGTCCATCGCCGCGACCAGCGCCCGGGCGGACACCAGCAACGGGGCGCGGTTCTGCGGATGGCGCGGTCCGGGCACCAGCTTCGCCAACAGGCCCCGCGCCGAGGTGGACGCCATGGACGGCTGCCAGTTGCGTGAGAGCGCCTCCACCGCCGACGCCTCATCGGACGAGCCCAGCGCCTGGGCCTCGCGCTCCTGGCCCCCGCCCAGCTCCTGCCGCACCTTCGCGATGACCTCGTCGAACGTGCGCTGCTCCAGCCGGACGATTTCGAGCTGCGCCCGCTCCCGGGGGTCCACCACCGACTTGAGCAGCGCCTCAGTCTCGGCCGAGGGAGGACCGCCGAGCAGGAAGAACCAGCGCAGCGAGTCCAGGTCCTCCACGGTGGCCTCCAGCGGTCGCTCGGGCCGCCGGTAGATCTGGTCTCTCACCACCGCGGCCTTCAGCGCCCACAGCGCCTTCACCGCGGAGCGCTGGGAGAAGTACTTCGTGGGCACGTAGTCGGGCAGCTTGGAGACCTGCGCCGTCAGCGCCCGCTCCAGGGCCTCCGCCAGCAACTCCACGCCCTCCAGCACTTCACTGGGGACCTTCACCCGCGAGACGGCGTCCTGCAGCAGGTCCACCTGCTGCAGGGAGAGCGGGGCCCGCAGGTCCGCCCGCGCGCCCTGTGCGAAGCGCTGCAGCATGGCTGCCCGGCTCTCCTTCCGGGCGAAGGACTTGGGCACGAAGCTGATGAAGCTCAGCCGGTCGGCGAAGGCGAGCAGCAGCTCGGGCGAGCGCGCCAGCACCTCGGAGAGATACCGGTTGCTCGTCATGATGACGCACTCGGTGCGCCCCGCCGTCACCCGTCGGCCGTGCTTGAGCTCGCGCTCGAACAGCACGTTGAGGATGGAGCGCAGCAGCATGTCCCGGCCGTCGAAGATCTCATCCAGGAACGCGTGCTGCGAGCCCAGCATGCCCTCGTCGGTGAGGTACTCCGTGCGCCCCGTCTCCGTCAGGACCTTGAAGTCCACGGGCCCCAGCAGGTCCGTCTGCACGGTGGACTCAGCGAGCTGCTTGGAGAACAGCGAGGGTTGGCCGGTGTGCTCGTCGATGATGCGCCCCAGCACCGCGCTGGCGATGGCGCTCTTCGCCGTCCCGGGGGGGCCTATCACCAGCACGTGCTCCCGACTCAGGAGGGCCAGCTCGAGCTGCGTGAAGAGCGTCTCTCGCTCCAGGTACACGTCCCGCAGCTCACTGAAGAAGTGGCGAAAGGCGCGAGCGGCCTGGAGATAGGGCGGCGGATGGGCTTGCACGAACCCATGCTACCCGCCGCCCTCTGTCTATTTGAAGTGGACCGCACAACCAGCGTCCGAACAGGTCCGTCCGGCAATCTTGAACCGGTAGCGGGCGAAGACCCGGTAGAGCAGGTCCGAGAGCTGGCGGAGCCCGGGGACGTAGTAGACGTACAGCAGCCGACCCAAAGGGTGCCTGCCCAGCGCCCTGACGACGGCCTCCGCCCCTTGCAGCACCCGCCCATCCGCCTGGATGAGCTGCATGGCGTTCTCGCACCGCTCCGCGCTGATGCCCGGGAAGCCCTCCAGCACGCCCTCGTCCCGGAACGAGCGGAGCTGCGTCCCCCGGCCCCCCAGCATCCTCTGGAACTCGCGGGCCGCGCCGCTGCAGATGCGGCAATGCCCGTCGTAGAGGATTACATCGTTCCCCGGCGGCGTCGTCCTCAGCACCATCCGCGTCACCTCCACCCTGGGTTCTATGTCAGCGGGATACGAGCGTGTCATGCAGATGCGCATGCACGCCGCGCCAGATGTCATGCTGTCGTTCAATGGGGTCCATCAGCTTGAGGCCCACCGCCGTCGCGGGTGAGCTTCCCTGGAAGGCCGAGTACTGGCGCAGTCGCGTCCCACCCTCCCCATCCTCCTCGAAGACGAAGCGATTCGTCCCCCGCAGCGGGTGCCCGTCCAGGGTGGTGATGTGCACGGTGTGCGTCTTGGCCTCCAGCCGGAACGCCACGGGGGCCCAGACCGGAGGCGGCCCCTTCTCCTCCAGGAACACCTTCGCCCCATCCGCCAGCGCTCCGGTGGCCGGCTGGAGGCGGATGCCAGCGGACTCGAACACGGGCCCCGGGTTGCGCACGAAGTAGGCAAAGGCAGCCTCGGGCGGGACACCCGGAAGCGCGCTGGTGTAGTCCGTCAGGGACGTGGGCGCCCCCAGGATGGGAGGGCTGGGCTCCAGGAGCCGCAGGTGTCCCCGTGCATAGGCCTCCACCACGCTCCCGCCCCTCATCACCAGGCTCGCGGTGGCCGCGTCGGACTGCGCCAGCGTGAAGGCGCCCTGCTTCATCTGCTCCCGCACGCTCCCCATGGGTCGAGGAGGAAACGAGCCGCCCACCGCGAAGTCGAAGCCGTTCGGCGCACCCGTCCTCGGGCCACAGCGAGGACCCGGCACCAAGACGCCCGCCGCGCTTCCGGGCATCAGGCCCTGGAACACCTCGAGCGTGCTGGCCGAGGAGCCCTTCATCGAAGGCGGCGTGCCACGGACGGAAGCGGAGTCGAGGGACGCCGCCCCGACCTCGCCTTCGACAGGCAGGGACGTGGCGGAGGACAGCGGGGACGCGACGCGAGTCATGCGGGCACCTCACACGAAGACGTGGAGCCCCGCCTCGTTGCATCCCCATCACCAACACGCTTCCCAGTCCCCTCAACCCCTTGCGCCCCCGCCGCGTCTCGCCTCGCATACGGCCATCCAGCGGTTCGGAACCTCCCGAGCCCGAGCCCGGCGCGCCAGAAACGCAGATGGGCCGGCCCCCCGCGTGTGGCGGGAGCACCGGCCCTCTGCTTCACCACCCGGGCCTCACGGCCTGGGGGCTACGACTGGCGGAACTCGGCGTCCACCACGTCGTCCTTCTTCGCGCCCGGCTGAGCCCCAGGAGCAGCGCCGCCCGGAGGAGGCTCGCCACCCGGCGCCCCACCCGTGGCCTTGTACATCTCCTCGGCGGCCTTGTAGCTGGCGGCCTGGAGCTTCTCGAGCGCGGACTTGATGGCGTCCTTGTCCTGGCCCTCGCGGACCTTGTTCAGCTCCGCCACGCTGTCCTCGAGCGCCTTCGCCACGTCCGGAGTGAGCTTCTCCTTGTTCTCCTTGACGAGCTTCTCCGCGGCGTAGGACTGGGCCTCCGCCTGGTTCTTCAGCTCCACCAGCTCGCGGCGCTCCTTGTCGGCCGCCTCGTTCGAGCGAGCGTCGGCGACCATCTTCTCCACTTCGTCCTTCGCCAGACCGGACGAGTGGGTGATGGTGACCTTCTGCTCCTTGCCCGTCGCCTTGTCCTTGGCGTTGACGTTGAGGATGCCGTTGGCGTCCAGGTCGAACGTCACCTCGATCTGCGGCACGCCACGCGGCGCGGGCGGCAGGCCCGTCAGGTGGAAGCGGCCCAGGCTCCGGTTGTCGTTCGCCATCTCGCGCTCACCCTGGAGCACGTGGATCTCCACCTGCGACTGGCCATCCGCGGCCGTGGAGAACGTCTCCGACTTGCGCGTGGGGATGGTGGTGTTGCGCTCGATGAGCTTGGTCATCACGCCACCCAGCGTCTCCACGCCCAGGCTCAGCGGCGTCACGTCCAGCAGGAGGATGTCCTTCACCTCGCCGGAGAGCACGCCCGCCTGCACCGCCGCGCCGACGGCGACGACCTCGTCCGGGTTCACCGAGCGGTTCGGCTCCTTGCCGAACAGCCGCTTCACCGCTTCCTGCACCTTCGGGATGCGCGTGGTACCGCCCACGAGCACGACCTCGTTGAGGTCCTTGAGGTCCACGCCCGAGTCCTTCAGGCACTTGCGGCACGGCTCCAGCGAGCGCTCGATGAGGTCATCGATCATCGCCTCGAACTTGGCGCGCGTGAGCTTCAGGTTGAGGTGCTTCGGACCGGACGCGTCCGCCGTGAGGAACGGCAGGTTGATGTCCGTCTCCGTCGCGCTCGACAGCTCGATCTTCGCCTTCTCCGCCGCCTCCTTCAGGCGCTGGAGGACCATCTTGTCCTTCTGGACGTCCAGCCCCGTGTCCTTCTTGAACTCGGAGATCAGCCAGTCCATGATCCGCTGGTCGATGTTGTCACCGCCCAGGTGCGTGTCGCCGTTGGTCGCGAGCACGTCGACCACGCTCTCGCCCACCTCCAGGATGGAGATGTCGAACGTGCCGCCGCCGAAGTCGTAGACGGCGATTTTCTCGTCCTTCTTCTTGTCCAGGCCGTACGCGAGCGCCGCCGCGGTCGGCTCGTTCACGATGCGCCGCACCGTGAGGCCCGCGATCTCACCCGCGTCCTTCGTGGCCTGGCGCTGGGCGTCGTTGAAGTACGCCGGGACGGTGATGACCGCCTCCGTCACCTTCTCACCCAGGTAGTTCTCCGCCGCGCGCTTCAGCTTCAGCAGGATCTGCGCGCTGATCTCCGGCGCGCTGTACTGCTTGCCGTCCAGCTCGATGCGCGCATCGCCGTTGGGCCCCCGAGCAACCTTGTAGGGGACCAGCTTGGCCTCCTCGGTCACCTCGTCATGCCGCCGGCCCATGAAGCGCTTACTGGAGTAGATGGTGCGCTCCGGGTTGGTGATGGCCTGGCGCTTCGCCACCTGACCCACCAGCCGCTCGCCGTCCTTGGTGAACGCGACGACCGAGGGCGTGATCCGGCTGCCTTCCTCGTTGACGATGACCTTGGGCTCGCGACCCTCCATGATCGCCACCACACTGTTCGTGGTGCCCAGGTCGATCCCAATAATCTTGCCCACGGTTCGTATCCTCCGGAAATAACTGCGTTTTCTGCGAAAGCTCCTGATGTATGCCCAACGTAACCACCCACCCCCTTGTGTCAAACCGGGTGTGACGTCGGGCCCTCTGGCACAAGGTGATGCTCCTGGGTGCGTAGCGCAGTGCGCACGAGGTCGGCTGCCGCGTCACGCCATCGCCACCTTCACGGCACGGGTGCGTAACGCGCTCTACACCTCCGTCACCCCCAGGTAGCAACCGGGCGACCTTCCGCACTGCAACCAACGCTGCAACCCCTTGGAATGACATGCCTGCTCGCCTGCTGACGCCTCGCGTCACCCGTTGGCAATGAAAGTGCACATTGCGACGGAGCGTCGATGTCGGGTTCCCCCACCCGCACCTACACTGGAGCCTGTCCCCATGCTGGTTCAGCCCCTGCGCTCTCCGGACCTCCGCCGCTCCCCGTCGGCGGACGTGTCCGTCGAACCGAAGGTCGCGGTGCTCCTCAACGCCAATGCCCGGAAGGTGGATGCCCGGGTGGTGAAGTCCCTGTCGCACGTGGTTCCGGAGCAGGACCTGTTCCTCTCCCGCTCGCAGCTCGACGGCCGCCGCATCGCCCAGACGGTGCTGGAGCGCGGCTATCCCATGGTCTTCACGGGCGGTGGTGACGGCACCTTCATGGGCTTCGTGAACGAGGTCCTCCAGCAGGTCGGCCCCCGAGGCCGCTTCGCCGGTCAGCAGGCGCCCCGCTTCGGCATCCTCAAGCTGGGCACGGGCAACGGCATCGCCGCCCACGTCAACGCCTCCGGCACCCGGGGCGACGGCATCCTCAATGACGTGCTGCGCGCCCGCACCGGTGAAGTCCCGGGCTTCCGCCCCATGGATTTGCTGATGGTGGACGGCCAGCGCGCGCCCTTCGCGGGGCTGGGCGTGGATGGCAAGGTGCTCAACGACTACATCTGGGTGAAGGAGAACCTGGGCAAGGGTCTCTTCAAGAGCATGCTGTCCGGCAGCGGCGGCTACTTCTCCGCCGTGGCCTGCAAGACGGTGCCGCACTACCTGACGCACTCGACGTGGGTGGAGTGCGAGGTCGTCAACGGGCAGGCCGGCGAGGCGTACCGGCTTGGCGCGGACGGCCAGCCCGTGGGTGAGCCGGTGGCCCCCGGCGAGCTGCTCTTCCGGGGCAAGCTGATGATGGCCGCCGCGGGCACCATGCCCTTCTACGGCTACGGCTTCCGGATGTTCCCCTTCGCGTGTGGCCGGCGCGGCTTCATGCAGCTGCGGCTGGGCCAGGTGACGCCCACGCAGGTGCTGACGAACCTGCCCCGCTTGTGGAACGGCCGCTGGTTCCCGGAGGGCCTCCACGACTTCCACGTCCGCGAGGCCACCATCCGCTTCGCGCGCCCCATGCCCTTCCAGGTGGGCGGCGACGCGGCCGGGTATCGGGATCAGGTGTCGCTGTCCGTGGCGCCCGAGTCCATTGAGCTGGTCGACTTCAACGGCTCGCTGAACTAGCCCGCGCCGAGGGGGGACGGTGGGCTTCCCACCCTCCCCTCCTTCCTGCTCAGCCCCTGTCGCGTGAGGCCGGAGGCTTCTCGCCCGGCTCCTTGCGGCGCCCCACCAGGAAGGCATAGCTGACGCTCGCCTTGCCGTTGCTCTCGCGGTGCAGCGCCAGCTCCTCGCGCAGCGGGGCTGCATGGGGGCCGGACGTGGGCCTCAGACAGGCCTCCACCTCGCGGTAGTAGTCGTCGAGCTCCACGTCGTGCAGCGACTCCGCCGACTCCGGCTCGAAGCCGCCCAGCTCCAACGACTGGAGCAGCTCGCGCGGCAGCAACAGGGGTGCGCCCAGACGGCGCTCCCACAGCTCGGCGGCGGCCTTGGGGAGGATGCGCCCCACCCTCGCGGGGAAGGTCATGCCCAGCCGCCCTCGCCTCGCCAGGAGCGGCCTCAGGGCCGCCAGCGTCCCGCGCAGGGTGTACAGCACCCGGCCCTGGACGAGGATGGCGTCGAAGGCGCCGTCCGGCAGGCCGAGCGACTCCACGGTCACGCCGCGGACGTCGATGCGATCCGCCAGCCCCTGGTTGCGCACGCGCTCGCGGGCGGAGGAGACCAGGGCCTCGTCCATGTCCGCGGCGACGACGGAGCAGCCCATCTCCCGGGCCAGGAGCAGCGCCGAGGCGGCATCCGCGCCACACCCGAGCACCAGCACCCGAGCACCCGGCTCCAGTTGGGCCACCTTGGCGAACCGCCGAGTCACGTCGTCCGAGCTGAACGCGCGCCGGGCGTCCGCGGGGTGGTACAGCGGAAAGGAGTCTGCCGGGCTCATGGGCTCCTCATATACCCAACCCCGCCCGGACTTCCAGAGACGGCGCGGGCCCCCCACCCGGAGGAGGAGGCCTCGCGCGTCCGGCGTCACAGGTAGTAGACGACGCGCGGGTCCTTTTTCAGCTGTTCATAGATGGAGCGCCGCTGCTCCTCGGACAACAGGTACACCGACACGCTGAAAGACACGTACTTGCCCTTGCTGCTGGGCTGCTCGTGGATGGAATCCGGCGAGATTTCGGTGCCCATCATCTTCCGGAACAAATCCCTCACGTGCTCCGCGAAGCCGGGGCCCTGAAGGCCCATCACCTTGAAGGTGTAGACCGAGGGGTACTCGATGAGGGGCTTCTTCTCTCCGTCTTCCGGAGGGGTCTCTTCAGGGCCGTCGTTCTTCATGACACGTCTCTTCGCGCGGGCACGGGCAGGTGCCTAGAGCAGGTTGGCGGCGAGCTCGGCCAGGGCACTGCGCTCGCCCTTGGCCATGGAGATGTGCGCGGCGATCTTCTCGCTCTTGAAGCGATTGACCACGTGCACCAGGCCGTTGTTGGTCGAATCCACGTAGGGGTTGTCGATCTGGAACGGGTCCCCCGTGAGGATGATCTTCGTGTTGTCTCCCACGCGGGTGATGATGGTCTTCACCTCATGGGGCGTGAGGTTCTGCGCTTCGTCCACGATGATGAACTGGTTGGGGATGCTCCGGCCACGGATGTACGTGAGCGGCTCGATCTCCATCAACCCCAGGTCCAACAGCTCGTGGTAGCCGCGGCCGGCCTTCTTGTCCGCGCGGCTGAGGTTCATCAGGAACTCCACGTTGTCGAAGATGGGCTGCATCCAGGGGTTGAGCTTCTCCTCGACGCTGCCCGGCAGATACCCGATGTCCCGCCCCAGGGGGAAGATGGGACGGCTCACCAGGAGCTTCTGGTAGAGGTTCTCCTCCGTCACCTTCTGGAGCCCCGCGGCGATGGCCAGCAGCGTCTTGCCCGTGCCCGCCTTGCCGACGATGGTGACGAGCTTGATGTCGTCGTTGAGCAGCAGGTCCAGGCAGAAGGCCTGCTCCATGTTGCGTGGGCGGATACCCCAGGTGCCCTCCTTGCTCTGGCGGAGCAGCGGCACCAGCCGGTTCTTGAGCCCATGCAGGCGCCCCATGGCGGTGTGCGACGGGTTCGTCTCGTCCTTGAGCAGCACCAGCTGGTTGGGGAAGAGCGTGTCCACGTCCGGCAGCTCCACCTCCGCGCCGGGCTTGTACATCTGGTCCACCAATTCCTTGGGGACGAGCCGCTCGGTGAAGCCGGTGTACAGCTCGGTGATCTCCACCCGCTCGGTGTCGTAGTCCTCGGCGATGAGGCCCAGCGCATCCGCGCGGATGCGCAGGTTGGTGTCCTTGGTGATGAAGACAGCCTGGGTGTCGGGCTCCTGCTCCATCAGGTCGATGGCCACCGCGAGGATGCGGTTGTCCATCAGGTTGCTGTCCGCCATGGACAGCGGCAGGTCGCGCTCCGTGAAGCACACCCGGAGCATGCCGCCCCTCGGCATGGGCACCCCTTCCTTCAGCGAGCCCTCCGCGCGGAACGTGTCCAGGTAGCGCGCCACCATGCGGGCGTTGCGGCCCAGCTCGGAGAGGTCTCTCTTGAACTGATCGATCTCCTCGATGACGTAGATGGGGATGATGACGTTGTTGTCCTCGAACGCGTAGATGCTGCGCGGATCATGGAGGAGGACGTTGGTATCGAGGATGAAGTTCTTTCGCATCGTGGGTTCGCGCGACCTGATTGGTTCGGGTGCGACCGCTGGGGACCGTGCGACGTGGCTGGGCCTGACGCCCACTCCAATATAGACAGGGGCTCCCACGGAAGCAGCCTGCTCTGCGTCGGAGGTGCTGGCTGTTCGAAACCCCACGCCTTGGCGCTCAGTGCGCGAGCACGGGGGCGAGCGGGTCGTACCCCAGCAGCTCCGCCAGTCGCTCGGGCGGTGGCCCCGGGGGCATGCGCTCCCAGGGGAAGCGCTGCTGGAGCGCCTCCTCGTCGAGCGTCAGCACCTGGCGACCGGTCTGCTCACGGGCCTCGGCCCAGGCCTTGACGTCGAACGAGCGGATCATCCGGCGGCTGAGCGGCGACAACATGGGCATGGGGGTGAAGGGGAGGTGCTGACCGTCCGCGTCGCGCATGCACCCCAGCTCCACGGCCCAGGCGAGCAGCCAGCGGGGACGCTTTCCGCCGGCGCCGCGCAGCGCGAGGAAGCGCCCCTGGGCCGCGCCGTCCACGAAGAGGAAGCGCCGGTCATAGACGCTCGCGGCGGCGAAAGTCGAAGGCGTGAGGGCCAGGGCCTCCGCGCCGATGCGACGGGCCATGAGCATCAGGAGCTCCAGCAGGGGCGCGGAGAGCGCGAGGCCCGGGTGGCTCTGCCCTGGCAGCGGTGGGCGGTGCCAGTCGAACGAGCGGCCCGGGTTCTGGAGCAGCAGCGCGTCCACATAGAGCAGGGGCGCGGTGGCGAGCGCGTCACCGAGGCCGACCTCGGCGCCGGTGGCCATGCGCAGGGACAGGTCGGCGACGGGGGCGTAGAAGCGGCGGCTCCACAGGATGACGCGGGGGCGGAACGGGTCCTCGCCCTGGATGCGCAGCTCGATGGGCCCCACGCGCTCCTCGGCGCGCTGGAGCAGCCCGTAGGCGCGGAGCACGCGCTCCAGACCCTGGTGGCTGTAGGTCCCGAAGAGGAGGCCCACGCGGGTCTTCTGGGAGTCGCCCAGGCCCAGGTCCTCGAGGGAGAGCTCCTCGGGCTCGGCAGCGGCCAGGTCCGCCCCGCTCAGGTGCTGATAGATGCGGCGGAAGCGGGTGTTGATGGGCAGCGTCCGAGGCATGGGGCCTCCTAGTCGTAGCGGATGTCGATGACGGTCAGCTCGATTTCGCCCCGGGGGCGGTGCACCTCGACGGAGTCGCCCACGCACTTGCGCAGCAGGGCGCGCCCGATGGGGGACTCCACGCTGATGCGACCTCCGGCGGCATCGATTTCATCGGACCCGACTATCTGGTACTTCGTGCGTGCTCCGTCCTCGTCCTCGAGGGTGACCGTGGCTCCGAAGTAAACGCGTGCACGGTCGCTCTGTTCAGAAGGCGTGACGATGGTGGCGGTGTCGAGGCGCTTTTTCAGGAAGCGGATGCGGCGGTCGATCTCGCGCAGGCGCTTCTTTCCGTAGATGTACTCGGCGTTCTCGGAGCGGTCCCCCTGGGCGGCGGCGGCGGAGACCTCGGCGGTCACCTTGGGGCGCTCCTCGTTGAGCAGTCGGACGAGTTCCCGGTGCATCCGCTCGGCGCCCGAGCGGGTGAGGTAGCGGCGGAACGGGGCCTGCTCTTCGCCGTCCTCGGCCTCCAGGTCATCGTGTTCTTCTGGGGGCAGGTCCTGGGCCATGCCACCTTCTATACCGCCGATGCCTGACTCCGGCGTGGGGGCGAGGCCCCAGGCGTTCACCGGGAGTCGTGGAGTCGTCGTCAGGAAGGGAACGGTGCGCTCGCCAGTGGAAAGCGCGAAGAAGTTCGGGTAGGAAGCGCCTGCCTCCGAGGCCCGGGAGGGCAGCCCGTGGATTTTGAACAAAAGAATAGTGCGAGTCGCTAGCTCAGATGGTAGAGCACCGGCCTTTTAAGCCGAGGGTCGGGGGTTCGATCCCCCCGCGACTCATGTAGGTGGCGACGTCCCCGTCGTCTAGAGGCCCAGGACGCTGGCCTTTCAAGCCGGTAACACGGGTTCGAATCCCGTCGGGGACAACATGGGAAGCCCAGCAATCTTCACAGGTTGCTGGGCTTTTCTTTTTCCCCCACCCCGTCATGTGCCCCCAGTGTGCCCCTCCGGCGTCGCTAGCCCAGAACGGCGCGCTCTTGGTGGATGGGCCGGTCGAGTTCCTGCACCGCGCTCTCCCGAGTCTCCGGAGAGAGGTGCGCGTACCGCATGGTCATTTCGATGGTGGCGTGCCCCATCAGCTCCTGGATGACCTTGAGCGCTACGCCCCTCATGGCGAGGTGGCTCCCGTAGGTGTGGCGCAGGTCGTGCCAGGTGATGAACCCCTGCTCGCGGCGGATGCCCGCCCGGATGAGGGCCCCCTCCAGTCGGTGCTCGGTCATCCCAGCGGTCAACGGCTGGCCATCGGGCTGGCAGAACACATAAGGGCCGCTCAAGTGCCGGTGCCCCTTGAGTGCGATCACAGCCGACGCGGGCAGGTCCACCGTTCTCTCCCGCCCACCCTTGGGCAGTCCCGTCACGCCCTGCCAGATGGAACGCCGCACCTTGAGCTTGCGACGCTGCAAGTCCAGGTCGCCCCACTGGAGCCCGATCAGTTCCCCGTGCCGCAGGCCCGTCTTGAGCGCCAACAGGATGAGCGTTCGCCACTCCGGTTCCGCTGCGTCGACCAATTGCTCGGCTTCCTCGAACGAGAGGAAGTCGAAGGCGGGTTTGTCCGTCTTGAACAGCTTGATGCGCGGGACGTGTTCGAGCACGCCCTGTTCCTGAGCCAGTGCCAGCAACTTGTGCAGCACGGCGAGAACGTTGTTGATGGACTTGAGGCTGAGCAGCTCCACCCCGGAGCCCTTGCGCTTGAGGAGGGCCGCTCGCTTGGGGGCGTCCTTCCGGGCACGTGCGCCTGACGGCTTCTTCCGCATCGCGGCCTTGAATTCCTCGATCTCCGCTGGACCGATGGCATCGAGAGGCGTGTCCTCGAACACCGGGAGCAGGTGGTCATCCAGAATCTGCCGCTTGGTGACGACGGTGGAGTGCTTGTTGTTGTTCTCGCTGTACGTGATGAAGCGCGGGACGAACTCCCCGAAGGTCCGGATTCGTTCCGGCTCGCGCTGCTTCTCCTTTCCGAAGGTGCCAGCAAGGAGGGCATGGCGGACCTGACGCTCGTACTCTTCGGCACCGCGACGGGTGTTGAGTGGAGACGCCTTGCGGACGCGCTCTACCCGCCCATCGGGGTGCTGGTACTTCACGTCTACCCACCACGCCTCGTGCACCCTGCCCTCTTTCGCCTTCCACTTCCGCAGTCTGACGCTCATCGGTTTTCTCCGAGCGCAGGACCGCTGTTACCCGGCTGCCATTCTACCAATGCACGTCGACGGATGCGGAGGGCTTTTCCGATGCGTGCGACTCCAGGCACCTGCCCGAGTCGAATGGCCTCGTAGAGCGTCTTCCGGTTCACGCGCAGGAGCGCTGCTGCTTCTTTCACGGTGAGGAACTCGGGCCCGTGGGCGCCCTGGGACGGGCAGGCATTCATCGGGAGTGCTCAGTCTGGGTGCTTGGCTGCGGCGTGCCGGGATGCGCGGTGGTGGAGCATGGAGCGACCGGGGTGCGCGGCGGGTTGAGCGGAACGACCTTCGAGTCCTGGTGTGCAGGTGCGTCGCTTCCTGTCGCGTGCCACGGCGGGAGCCCGCCCCGAGCCTTGCTGTCTCGCTGCTCAATCCAGCCCGCGGCCTTCAACGCGGCCAGGAAAGTCCGTTTCTGCGGTGGGTGCTTCTGACCGACGGCCTTGCAGAACCCCACCACTGCCGCGAAGAGGACGTCGTTCACGAACGCATGGGTCTTGCCGACTCGGGGCCCCGAAGGAGCGTGCAGGGACGAGGAGGCGTGAGGCACCATCGTTACCCAGTCGCGAAGCTGCCGGTCCGGGTCGGGGCTCTCGCTGAGTTCGCGCAGGAATTGCTCCGTCACGGGCTCGCTGAGCTGCTGTAGCTCGTCGCGGGAAGCGTTCGTGTGCGGCCTGCGGACGCGCTTCATGTCCACCGCGTAGGCGCCCATCTCGTAAGCGAAGGCGGCCACCTGCTGCATGAACTCCGAGGTGAAGGCATCATCCGCGCCTGGAGCGTGGAGCGCCTCCAGGAAGTCTCGATGGGTCATCTCCAGGTCAGGGTGGCGGTACTCGGCGGGCTTCGTCTTGTTGTGGAAGACCGTCCAGCGCCGGTCGCTCTCCTCCAGTTCGATGGGCTTGGTGCGGTTGGTTGCCGCGAGGAGCGCGACGCGGTTGACCGCTGGCGTGCGGCCAATACCCTTGCTCTCCAGGAACACCTCGCTATCAGTGATGGTCGCCTTGAGGCCGTCGCCAAGCGAACCACCACGTTTGTGGTTGTCGAGTAGTTCGTTGGCGAAGACCAACAGCTTCGTGGCGAAGTGGTGGTTGTAGGGCTTGGCGAGGTCCGCCTCTCCAATCTGTACGCAGTTCGCGGGGCCGAGTACGTGCGCCAGGAGGCGATAGAGCACGTTCTTCCCGGTGCCCGGGGGGCCTTGAAGCAGGACTGCGGTTCCCGGCTTGGAGCCCGGGTTCTGGACCTTGAACGCAATCCAGTTCAGGAGCCAGTCGAGCCCAGCGTCGTCCTCCGCGAGCCAGAGAAGGACACGCCGCACATCAGGCCACTCGCCCGGCGCGGGGAGGAGCGTTGGCGCTTCCCATGTATTGACCGAGTACGTGTCGTCCTCACGCGCCAACAGCTCCGGCGCGTTGGGGCGGCATTCGAGCCCCATGACCCCGACACACAGCTTCGGCGCGTCGGGCGATACGGCCAAGGGGCTGGCTCCTCGGGGCCATGTGTCGCGCGACGGCAGGAGGCCACGCAGCATCAGGTAGTCCTCTGCCGCCTTCTGGGTGAGGAGGTCCGAATTGAAGGAGCGACCACCCGGCCGGCGCGCAAGGTAGCGCTCAAAGGGAACGACCTTCACCAGAGGAAGGCTCGCGACCTCCGCGCGTGCCGCTTCGCGGTCGGCGTTCGAGGCGGCCTCATTGTCGGGAGGGTAGTTCGGAGTCATGGAGTGCTCCCACGCCGGTGGCTGGAGGTGGCCGCGAGCATGACGGTCCGACGCCATTTGGCATCTTCCGCCTCGCGGTTGGCCTTCCGCTGAAGGTCCCACTGCGGAAGCTTGGCGCGTGCTCCGTCCAACCCTCGAAGCGCTTCGCCCCAGACGTCGCGGGAGGGCTCCAGCTTGCCGAGCGCATCGAGTGAGTGCTGGGCGATGGCGAGAAGGCTCTCCGAGCTTTCATCGGGCTTGGCAACCCGGGCCAGCATCTCCGTCAGCCTGTTGATGCCGAGGTGGCGCTGTCCATCGAGCATGAGGACTTCGCCCGCGTCCACCTGCGCGATGACCTGGCGGTAGTCCTGGCGCTTGTATCGACGAAGTCGCGCACGAACGGCCTGGAGGTCCGCTGACCTAGCACCGGTCACCTGCTGCTCGCTGGGGCGCTCGACGTAGCGCGCGAAGGGCTGACGCAAGAGCGGGCCGAACAGCGCCTCCACATTGAGCGGCTGTCCTCGGTAATGCTCGGGAGCTGGGCGCTGGGTGGGGTTGGAAGGGTTCCAGCTTGGCAGGTAGTAGAGCCGCGCCACATCCTTGCATGCTGGATCCGCCTTCAACGCGGCTGTGGCCTGAGATGCGAGCCCCAGGGCGTCCATGAGACGCGGCCAAAGGCTGTCGGCCCATCTGCTGGGCGAGCCAACAGCGACGGGCTCACTGAACGGCAGGACGACGCGGTAGCGGATGGGCTTGGAAGGCTGCCCGTAGGAGTGGGTCGGGTATGCGAGAAACCAGAGGCCACGCTGGCGCAGGGCCGCGAGCCACGAATCCAGCGCGGACTGTTCCTCGCAGTCGAAGTCCACGACGGCCAGGGTGACATGCGAGAAGTTCGCATTGCGCCTGTATGGAGTAGGCGTGGGTTGGCCGCCCTTGCCTTCGTAGAGGCCATCAGCGCGAGGTGGGCAGGGCCGCGCGGGGATGAGCGAGTGGCCGTCCTTCTCCGCGCGGAGCACCGGGTCCATGGCGTCCTCGAAGAACTCCGACATGAGTTCATCGATGGACGAGAACTCCCTGACGGAGAGTTGGTCGGGCGTGAAGCGCGAGGGGGTGAGGCAGAGAGTCCAACTCATGGGGCACGACGCTGGGGAACTCGATTGAGGCATGGCCACGGCGCGGTATTGCACGGGAGCGGCGACACCTTGCGGAGCCTGGATGGGTGCAGGTGGTGTGACGAACGCTCGGGCGCTGGAGGGTTCCGTCACTGCTCCGTCATGGCCTTTTTCACTCTGTAGATGACGGAGTGACGGAGTCCTCTCATTCCTAAGAAGAAAAGATAGAAAGGGGAGGAGGGACCACTGTCCGTCAGTCACAACGTCAGCGCCCTGGTGGGGCTGGGGACAGCACGCGTTCATTCGGCCCTCGGGTTGAGGCTGTAGGCACGCGGCACCGCACCACGAGCGCCGGGCGTGTACCGTGCGGACTCACGCAGGACGCCCGTCAGAACGAGCGCCGCGAGGCAACGGCGGATGGCCTGCTCTCCCGCTCCGAGCGCGCCGCACAGCTCCTTCACGGTGAGCCCTTGGGGCGTGGCGTTGGTGAGCGCGGCGATGACGTGGGGGCGGTACTGCTCAACCTGTTCAAGCATGCGTCGATCTCCTTCAACTCTCTTTATGGGGACGCTTTCCCCGACTGGCCCCGCTGAGACTTCGTTGGCCGCGTTTGACGGTGTGCTGTCCCCCTGTAAATGCGTGCGGTTTCTGCGAGCGGCTCACTCGACGGTGCTTGGGCAGGCCCCCCGGTTCGGATTTCCGGAGCGAGGTCCCTTCACGCCTTGCTCGGCGGTCCCCCACGCTCGAAAAATTCTCAGGGAAAACGCAGGGGCTCGTTATGCGCGGCGTACCCCCCGGTTTCTTGCTGAAACGACAGACGAGCACGTTGAAGCGCGGGGTGACCGGGAGAGCGGTGCTGGCTTCGACGCCGTCCAGGTAAGTCGACTTGTACTCGTCGACGCTCCCGCTCTTCCCCTGGTCTTCGAGAAGCCCGTCACCCGAGCCGAACAGCGTGTCACGGTCGGTTGCGACCTAGCCATCGGAGAATCGCTCGCTGGGTGCGGTGACGGGGGGCGAGCCGTTGTAGGCGGCGGTGACGAGTTGGGCGAGGCGCTTGGAGTCCTTGGTGCCGTTGGCGCGGAAGATGCCGGCGGCCTGGAAGTGAGCGCGGTTGGCCTTCCACTCTTGCTCGACGCGGCGGCACAGCTCCTCGACGCGACCGGTATGGGTGCGAAGCCCCCAGACGGAGGCGAGGTGGAGCGCGAGGGCGGCGCGGACCTGGTCCCCTTCAGCGTGGAGGTTGCCGCCGTTGGGGATACTGGACGCGGCGCGCTCTTGGGACAGGTAGACGTCCAGCGTGAAGCGCGCGTCGCGGAGCGGGTACTTCACGGCGCCTTCGGGCCACTGCTCCAGCGGCACGCCGTCCAGCGCTCCGTAACGCAGGCGCCACGCGTCGGGGGCGTGATTGTCGGCGCTGATGTCGAGGCCGAGGTGGCGCCGCACCAGCAGGGCCAGAGGGTATCGGCCGCCCTCGTCATCTCCGAGAGGGCGGCCTGAGAGGTGGCGATTCGTGCGAGTGCTGCGTTGCTCATGTCCCGTGTTCCCAGTCAGGTGGCGGGACGTCGAGAGGACGTCCTCATTTTCTCTTACGGGGACGCTTTCCGGGAGTGGGCTCAACTCTCGCTTGGAGAAGGCCACGGCCGAGTCCATTCGCGTTGCCCTCGCGCATAGAGGCCCTTCCTTCCCGAGTGTTCCTTTTACTGGGCACTTATCCTGCTTAAAAGGTGAAGTGGTGGTCCCCACTTTCGCGGAGAGCATGGTGATTCACGAGCTTGAAAGAGACTTTTCTGAATTTGTAAAGGCGAACTCAAATCCCACCAACACGGAAAAGGCCGCATTTCTGTCTGGAGGGATTGCACTGCTGATTTCATATATTCTTGTTGCAACTCCACGTTCAACGATCATTCAGGCTGTCGCACTAGCCGCCATGCCGCTCATGGTTGTAGCTCTCGTTTTAGTTAGGCTTCAGATGGAGCGGTCGAAATGGTCAAAGCGCACTGGGAAAGCGGTGACGTCGATTGATGACGGAATCTCCTGTGTAGAGGAGGAGCAGGCTCGCTATGTAGCCAGCCATCCAAGGGTTGATGGAGATGTCGAAAAAATAGCAGCGGGTATCGAGTATCTGCAAGCGCTGGATGCCAGCGTGAAGGACTCTAGGGAGCCTTGGATTCCACCTGCCTCTGCTGCGATACTTAAATTCCTGCTCACTACTACCTGCGCAGGTTCGTTTCTTTTTCTTCTTCAAAAGGAAAGGTTTGATGATGCATTTGGCATTACAATGATCGGACTTGTTGTTTTTGGCTTATCTGTCGTCGTGCTTACGGTGATAGGCTGGATTTCAACTACTCGGAGTTCACGTCGTCGGATGCTTTATCGTGCTCTCTTGGGTGCTCGGCTCTACATGAAGACTAAAGCGCAGGCGGCTCCCTGGCTGACTCAGAACGTTGTCAGCATTGATGCTCTTGCGAAGACTTCGGATGAAAAGCCCCGGCCTCAGCGAAAGACTGGTCGCAAGCGGCGATAGGGGTTCTTGTGCACATTGTTCTGGAATTAAGGAATCTCAATGACTAGATCAAGAACGGCCGTCGTTAATTTTGGGCGAGCACTTCCGGCAAATGAGCCTCTAGCCGGATTGATGGCAAGGATGTTTGTCCTGCTGGCCGATCTCAACCTTGAGCGTCAAGAGTTAGGAGGCGGCTCGTCGTCCGAAGGGGTGAACGAGTCGGAGAGGCAGCAGCGTCAACTCTACTTTGTTCGCTCAACGAGTCGGACACTGTGGTCGGGTCGAAAGTTGCTCGATAGACTCAAAGCAGATGCGCGATTCAGTGAGTGGTTATCTCAAGAGCCAGACATGGAGAGGGAGTGGAGTGCGGCAAAGAAAGAACTTGATCGCGGTGGACAGACTATCGAGCGCGTCCGAAATCACCTCGGCGCTCATGCTGAGGAGCATGTCGAGGCAGGGTTGCTGTGCGATTGATTCGTCGACAGATGGCTTTCTTGAGATGGGCGCTGATGGCTGGATGAGACCTCATTTGGCGACACAGATTCTACTGGCCACTCTTGCCCCCGAAAGGACAACTGATGAATGGTGGAATGAGAGCCAGCGTGTGATTGGGGTGTTGGCTGGCAGCATCGCTCCGATGGTTCGTGCTATGGTGATCGCGTTTGAGCTCTATCGAAAGCGCTACCCAGCGATCTGGCCGTAGCCCACAGGGTGACTGCTGAAACTGGTTTGTCGTCAAGTTGACGTCGTGAGGGGATTGTCTTTACTGAACTGAATCAGCCTGGGGTGAGATAAGTTCCTGAGTAGACTTTCCCGAGGCAGGGAGGCTGGTCACTGTAGCTGTGTGGGATTTTTGTTTTGTGGTTGCGGCCTCTTGCCCCTGCATGAAGTTGTCGAGTGCTCGCACTATGAGATAGATCGCGCCCGCCAAGGTGAGTTGTTTGCTTGTGTCTACCATGATGACGTGGTCCTTAAGCGTCACCCACGCCGTGAGGATCGCAATACTGATTTCCGTTGCGGCGTAGAGTCTGCGCCAGTTTACTCTGAGCCAATAAAAAGCGGAGCCAATTGAGAATATCCCGATGACGCCGATTACTCTGGCGACTGTGCTCCCTGACGTGATGAATGCGACTGCCTTGGAGATGACGCCTAGGTTCCACATAAGCGAGACTGCAATAAAGGCAAGGGTTATCAGTTGCAGATTTGAAATTACTATCGAATAGAGATAGCGCAGCCTATCCACTTTGATTGAAATTTTCGTGAGCCGAATGTCCCTGGATAGGGACTTGGCTTCGTTTGCCCTCTTCTCTGTATTTGCTATTAGGATGGTCCAGGATGCGAGCTTGTCTCGTGCGCTCTTTAGAAGTGCCTTGTGTTTGGGCGTGAAGGTTTCTGGATTTAGCTGTCGCTCGGATTCCAGCTGCCGGACTGTCTCAGCGAGTTCTCGGTATTCGGCTATCGTTTTTTCGGTTTTCGGGAGAAAGTCATCTGCGGTGACTTTTTCCATTCTGCTCTCAAGTTCAGTGACCGCTGCTTCTCGGCGGCGGATGGCTGCCAACCTTCGTCGGATGAATCGAGGGCTAGACGTTTGAAGGAATGATTTTTTGAGGCTCCTTAGGAATCTATAGGGCGCACTTTTCTTTTTGGGCATGTTGTTTCCAGTGGGCTAGGCGTGTTGTGTGAGGCTGCTCTGTCTTAGTGTAAAGGGAAAGCAGGATGGTTGAAAGAGGGGACGGCGGTGCTTCAGGAGTAGCCGCCCTGGAGGACGCCTTGAACAGTGCGCTTGGCAATCCCCAGTAGTTTTTGAGGCTGCCCGTCCGTCTGCTGGATGAATCGTGCTCGCTCCTGTGCCGTCGCGAATGCCTCAACGTAGTCCTGCGTGTGGAGGCACACGTCTACCTCGACGCATGGAGCCTGTTGCCCGGGACGGTGCGTCCGCGCGAGGAGTTGTTCCCAGGCGGCCCCATCCGAAGGTGGCGTCACCACGAGGTTTCGAGAGAACTGCTGGAGGTTCTTCCCCGTGGCGTGCGCTTTGATGCTCGCCACGACGGAGCGCTTCCCCGTCTCACGGATGATGGACTCGGACGCCGCCTTCCCCCCGCCGTAAAACGGCACACCCGCCGCCTTGGCGATGCGCTCGCCCAACTCCGGGTACTCGACCCAGACGATTCCCACCCGCGAGCGCGCCCACTCCGCCGCGTCCTTCACGAGAAAGTCCGACACCCAAACGGCTTGGGGCTCGGGCCGCACGGCGGCATGAATCTCTGACCACTCCGACCACGTCCCCGCGTGCCAGACAGGCTTGTCGCCCTCGTAGGGCGGTGACATGTGCGCGCGGATGGCTGCCTTGGTGAGCAGTCCCGGCGAGTCCAGGTGCTCACGACGCTCGCCCTTGAGTTCCTCCCAGACTTCCTTGTTCCATGCCTTCCGCCGCGCGAACCACTTCTCAATCAGCTCTGGGGACAGGACGAAGGCGGCACGGGACATCAACGCGTTCAGGGTGTTGTCCTGCTCGCCGATGGGGGCGAGCGGCCCACCGGCAAACACGCGACGCACACTCGCGACGTGTTCGGGCTTCCGGAAGCGATGCTCAGTGGCCGGTGGACTCCGAACCTGCGACCCTCGGAGCGCGTAGCGATCCTCACCCTGCCCCTCGTCAACGGTGCCTTCGCCAGGAGCGGCCAAGTGTACCGGTGCCCCCACGGGCTGCGGCGCGCTGTAGGAAAGAGACCCACTGCGCGTGCATTCGCGATGGTAGCCTTCCCATTCGGGAGGTCACGCATCCTTGCTCCAACCCTTCAGATTGGTTCTTCCCCTGACGCTGGCGCTCGCGTGGGGAGCTACCGCGCAGGCCCAGCCGGCCACGGAGGCGCGCGTTGACCGCAAGCGCTCCGTGACCATCGCCAGCACGCCTGCCGAACCGCTGCCCGTCGTCCATGTCGCGGCGGACACCCGGACGTTGTTCCTGTTCTCGGCGCCGATCCAGCGGAGGACCCTCACCTTCGACGAGTCCCGGATTCGCGTCCTGGATGCGGGCGAGCGCTCAATCATCGTTCAGCCCGTGGCCAATCTCACCGACGGCGAGCGTCAGGAGATCGGGGTCTTCTTCGCTGACGGCCAGGTTCCCACCCGGGCCGCCTTCGTGCTCGTGACAGACCCGCGCAACGTTGACGCACTGATCGACGTGCAGCGCCCGGAGCCAGCCAATGCGGCCTGCCAGCCCACCGCACAAGCCCCGGCGCCAAAGCCGGAAGACTTCGTGCTGCTCGGCTACGTGGACAAGACGGGCGTCACGACGACCCTCGGCAAAGGAGTGGACGACGCCGCACAAGGGCTTTCAGCGCCAGTGACCGTAGCCATCCGGGGAAAGGGTTGGATCCTGATGGACGTGATGATCGTGAACGAGCGCAACCGCACTGCATGGACACCACAAGAGGCAACGTTCCTGGGGCGTGACGGCATCCCCCTGCGGGCACGGCTCGTAGCGAAGACGCCGGGGGCAATCCCTGCGGGAAAGGAGAGGCAAGTGCTTGCGGTCGTTGAAGTGCCAGAGACGAAGTCGGACCTCGTCTTCACCCTGGAGGTGCGTGGGGATGGGGGGCGTCGCATCACGATTCCGGACGTGCGCTTCCCTCGTCCTCGTTCAGGAGGAACCCCATGAACCCGACATTGCTCCACGCCCTGCCTGGTTCGTTGATTGACGGGTGGCAGGTTTCCAAGGCCCTTGGCGACGGAGGCTTCGCGTGCGTCTTCCTTGGAGAAAAGAACGGCAGGCACCGCGCCATCAAGGTGGCCCAGCACCGGGAGTGCAGCGGCGACTCCAAGCAGACCCATGCCCGGACGCTGCGGGAGCTGACGGCGCTGCTCATGCTGAACCATCCGAACATCGTCCGGCCACAAGGGTATGGGCTTGCGGAGAGTGGAAACCTCTACCTCGCGCTCGACTACGTGGATGGCTGGACGCTCGCGGAATGGGCCGAGCGCAAGCACCCGACCGTTCGCGAGATACTCAGAGTCTTCGAGAAGCTCACCGGCGCGCTGGCATATATGCACGGCCGGGGCGTCCTTCATCGGGACCTGAAGCTGTCCAACGTGCTCATCCGGAAGAGTGACGGAGAGCCCTTCATCATCGACTTCAGTTGCGCAACCTACACGCTCGCCGAAGACCTGACGGATGGGGGATTGCCTCCGGGCACGGAACGCTATCGCGCGCCCGAGCAGTTCGAGTTCCTGCGTGATCACAAGGACGAACATCGGGCTCGCTACGCCTTCCAGGTCGCCGACGAAATCTTCGCGGTCGGCGTCATGCTTCATGAACTGCTGACGGACCCGCGACCGACGAAGTTTCGTCCGCGCTTCGATTTGAACAACGCGGCTCTACCACCGCCGTCGCCCCGACTGGCGAATGCGCGGGTTCCAGAAGCAGTGAGTGATCTCATTGAGAATCTGGTGGCTCTGGACCCCAAGCGGCGTCCGGTCGACACCGAGGCGTTGCGCCGCGAACTGGCGGATCTCCTTACCGAGCGCTCCGCTGAGTATGATGTGCCGGCACATCCGCCCGCTGAACAGCGTCAAGGCGAGCCACCACCTGCGGCACTGACGATTCCCTCCCCTCCCCAGTCCCTCAAACGGCATGTGGCCATGATGGGGCGACCGCGCTCATTAGGAGGGTGGTTCCCAGGCCTCCTGGGTGTCGTGGTGCTCGTCGTTGCGGCGGCCCTCTGGCGCTACTCGGCGGCGGTCCCCGGGCCCCCAGTCGAACCGCGCATCGCCGCAGGCCCGCGCCCTCCCAGCCCCCCACAATCCCCCCCGCCCAGGACAGCCCCTCCTGCTATGTCCTCCCCTGCTCTCTCTCCCGTGGCTCCCTCGGAGCAGGAGATCGACGACGCACAGAAAGAAGGTTCCACCGTGAAGACCCCACCGTCTGAAACGCCGCCCCCAGGACGAACACTCCGAGTCCCGAAGAAGTCCGTTGCCGCCGTGGAGTGCGCGTCGCTGTCGCTCGTCGCGGCGCTGGCGGCGGGTTGTCCCAGTGCCCAGATCCGGCCCGAGGCGTTCACCTGTCCGGCTGGAGCAGAGGAGGCGATGCGGCACCAGCTTCACTGGGAGCTCGATGAGCGCTTCAGCCTGAAACTCGACGCCAGCGAGGACGATTTTGCAGACGTGTGGTTTACGGCTGGCGCGGCGGTGGTGAGCATCGTTCCGTGGGGCATCGAAGACGACCGGCAAGCGGCGGTCGCCCCTGAAGGGACACGCTTCTACGGCAAGGCGTACTACCTCTCCGACAAGATGGGACGTGCGGATGGGCCAGCGCTCGTCATCCGCTATGACCGCGTGAAGCTTCCAGGGCAGGACGAGCAGCCCATCTGCTTCGTGGTGGAGGGGCGTGTCAAAGCGTTCAAGGACGGCAAGGTGAAGGGGTTCAATCGGAGCGCTGGTTATGTCGTGGCCCGCTGGCCCTGAGTGGCGCCGGGTGACGTGTTGGGTAGGTGTTCGATTCCGGAGCCCTCCTCTCCAGACGAGACAGGACCTCCCAGGGTCGTTCCGTAGCTGCCCATCTCACGGGTAACATCGCTCGCGACGCGCTGGCCAAGGATGCCTGCGCGAAGGAGAAACGAGCATGTCGGCAAGTGAGTTCAGGCTCCCACGCGGAGCGATTCTCTTCATGAGGGACGGCTTCCAGTACGAGTTCCGCGAAGACCTGGGAGAGGTCCACCACGGATTGAGCCTCCTGCTCGCCCGGCGCCGGACCTCGGAGGGCAGCATCCGAGGCAAGGTGCTGCTCAAGGCCGCGAGCGTTTCGCAGTTGCTGGAGCCACCTCGCGTCAAGCGGGCGCGGGCGAAGCTGGAGGAGCAGGTGCGCCTCGCAACGTACCTCGACCATCCGGTCATCCTCCGTGTCCACGGGCTGCACAAGGCGGAGGGCTGCTGGTACGTCATCACCGAGCATCCGTCGGGGCACAGCATCAACACCCTGTTGACGCTCTCCGGGGAGTGCGGTGGCCGGTTCTCTCCCCTCTTCGCACTCCATGTCGGGCTTCGCGTCGCCGAGGCCCTGGAACATGCCCAGGAGGCGCAGGACGAGCAGGGGCGCCCCCTCAACATCGTCCACCGGGCGCTCGACGTGGAGCACCTCTTCGTTGATTGGAACGGCGACGTGCAGGTCTCCGACTTCGGGCTCGCCATGTCGGACCTGCCCGGTCGCGTTTCTTCCACGGTGCATCGGCCGCATGGGGATGCGTTCTACTCCTCCCCGGAAATGCTCCTGACGGGCCGCGTGGACGCGCGCTCGGACCTCTTCGCGCTGGGGAACGTCCTGCTTGAACTCGCGACGGGGGTATCCGTCCGACGGACGACGTGCTGCGGGGCGTTGCCGGGATGAGCGGGGCAGGTCATCCCTCGACAGATGCAGAAGAGAGCTGAGAAGCCGGAGTGGGTGCGCGTCGCGGAGGAGTTCGAAGCGAGCGGGCTGACGCAGCGGGAGTTCGCCGGACGCCGGGGGCTGCGGCTGAGCACCGTGCAGTCCTGGGTCTACCGCCGTCGGCGCCAGGTGCGCACCAAGGTCGAGCCGGCTGTGCGCCTGCTCCCGGTGCGGGTGAGCCGGGAGCCAGCGTTCGAGGCGTTGGCGCTGGAAGTCATTGGCGCCGCTGGAGCGCGCGTGCGTTTCGCCCCCGGCACGGACGTGGACTACGTGGCCCGACTGGTGGCGGCGCTGGAGCGCACCGCGTGCTGACACTGCCGGCCTCGGTGCGAATCCTTCTGGCCACCGGGCCGGTGGACATGCGCAAGTCGATTGATGGGCTCATGACGCTGGTGCGCACCGCATGGGGCGAGGACGTCTACTCAGGCCACCTCTTCGCTTTCGTCAGTCGGCGCGGAGACCGGGTGAAAATCCTCACCTTCAGCCGCGGCGGCTTCGTCCTGTACTACAAGCGTCTGGAGACGGGCCGCTTCCGGCTGCCGCCGGTGGACGCCGATGCCCAGTCGGTGCTGTTGGACGCCACGCAACTGGCGATGCTGCTGGATGGCATTGACGTGGCTGAGGTCAAGCGCCAGCCCGCCTGGGCGCCTCCGGGGCGGGCAGGCCGCTGAGCACCTCACGAGGGCAATGGTCCACCCGGCGGGTTGTTGCTCGCGGGTGCCCCGTCAGTTGCCACTCGACCACCATTGCCCTTGGCGCGAGGAAGCCGAGGAGCTCAAAGCGGAGGTGGGCCGTATCGGCGGGGAGCTGGATGTCCTCAAGGGGCAGATGGCGGCCCTCCAGCGCCATGTCTTCGGCAAGAAGGCGGAGAAGCTGCCGACGGTGGCAGCCGAGCTGCGCGAGGAAGAGACGGGCGCGGAGGCAAAGGCCGCGCGGGACGAGGCGGCGATGAAGAGGCGACGGGAGCGCGCGGCCCGCAGGGCCCAGGAGGCGCCCACGCGCGAGATTCGCCACGCCGTCCCAGCCCAGGAGCGCCACTGCCCTGCTTGCGGCAGTGAGGACTTGAAGCCGCTGGGCAAGGGCCGCACCACCGAGATGTACGAGTACCTGCCGGCCCGCTTCGAGCGACAGGTGCACGTGCAGGAAGTCCTCGCGTGCCAGTGCGGTGCGGGCGTGGTGACGGCACCCGCGCCCGCCAGGGTGGTAGACAGGGGCGAGTATGGCCCGGGCCTGCTGGCGCACGTGGTGGTCTCCAAGTGTGCCGACGCCATGCCGCTTCACCGACTGGCGCAGCGGATGGAGCGGGGAGGACTCCCCATGAGCCGCAGCACGCTGACGGACCTCTTCCACCAGTCCGCCTCGGTACTGCTGCCGCTGTCCGAGCATCTGCTGCAGTGCATCGCCTCGGCCGAGGTGGTGTGGGCGGACGAGACGCCGCTGCACGTGCTGGACGTGAAGAAGACGAAGCGCGGCTATCTTTGGACATTCCTGACGCGCAACGAGCGAGGCGAGTGGCTCATCGGCTACCGCTTCAGCATGGGCCGCGCGGGCAAGACGCCCAAGCAGGTGCTGGGTGGCACCACGGGCGCGCTCGTGGTGGACGGGTACACCGGGTACAACGCGGTGACGCTGCCAGCAGGGCGCATCCGCGTTGGATGCTGGGCGCATGTCCGCCGCCGCTTCTTCGACGCGCTCGCCACCGCCCCCGAGGCCCGCGAAGTCCTGGACCTCATCCTCGCGCTCTACCGGGTGGAGGCCCAGGCGCATGACGCGGGCGTGGTACGCACCGCTGCGCACCGCGAGCTGCGCCAGTCCCATAGCGTACCCATCCTCGTGCAACTGCGCGCCTGGCTCGAGGAAGAGGCCCCACGCCACCTGCCGAAGGGCCCCCTGGGGCTGGCCATCTCCTACGCCATGAAGCAGTGGGACGCGCTGAGCCGCTTCGTCGAGGATGAGCGGTTGCCCCTCGACAACAATCGCTCGGAGGCGGCGCTCAGGAAGGCAGCCCTCGGACGTAAGAATTTTCTCTTCGTCGGGCACGAGGCCGCGGGAGAGAACCTCGCGGGCCTCTACGCGCTGGTGGCCACCTGCGAGGCCAACGGCGTCAATCCCGAGGGGTACCTCGCCGACGTCCTGCTGCGCGTGCAGGCGCATCCCAACTCGCGCATCGGTGAGTTGCTTTCTCACGAGTGGAAGCATCGACACACCACCGACCCGCCCGAGTCACACCTCCACCCCAGCCTCTGAGCTCATCGCGGCGCGCGCCGAACACAGCCCTCGTCCGTCATCAACCTCTCACGCCACGTCGTTGGCCGGACGGTTACCGACGGGGAAGAACCTCCTGGATGCCTCGGACTCCCTGACCGAAGAGGTGAAGGGCTCGCTGTCGGTCAGGCAGCGCAGGCGTGTCCGGCATGCCATCAAGCGCGCCCAGCTCGCGGGCAGCGAGCCCCTGGTGGCGGACGCCATCTGGCGCGCGGCGACCTACACGCAGGCGGACTTGGAGGTGTTGACGGCACAGCTTCCGCAGGGGCTGGGCCTGGTGCTCCGCAAGCTCCTCCAGCCCCGTCCGGATGACCGCTATCAATCGGCGCGTGAACTGGCGGCGGACCTGCGTCGCTGGCTCGGAGAGGGAGATGCCTACGGCCGGGAGGACGCATCAGCCGAGCTGCACGAGATGGCCAGGAGAGCCCGCGAGGTGATGGTCGAGCTGGGCATCCGGCGCCCCCGTGGCCTCCAGTCTTCCCAGGACCGAATCAGCACGAACTGACGCCGTGCTTCCATGTGCCCCCAGTGTGCCCCTCCAGCGTGGATTGAGGGAGCACACCAGGGAACAGCATGGGACGGGGCGGGATGACGAACCCGAGGGAAATCAAGGAGATAGGGGGTAACAGCGCGTCCTGCCTGGGTTTCCTATCGCCTTGGCCCACGGGTTCGAATCCCGTCGAGGACAATCAGGAACGCGGGGCTGGACGGTGCAAACCGTCCAGCCCCGTTCGCTTTTGACCACCCCAACATTGCCCCGATCGGACCGTTCCGCTCAGAGTATGCACCACTGCGGCATAGAGGCTGGGGAGCATCAGTCACTCAGGATCGAGACTCCAGGCACCTTCTGCCCAGCGCTTCTGTGGATGGTCACCAGAAAGCGCGTGTTCTTGGGCCAGTCGCCGGGAGTTCCGTGTCTCCAAGAGTGAGTTCTTGCGGACCGGATGGACGAAAGTGGAGATTCAGTGGTCGAGCGGATGGAGTGCCAAGCCGCGTACGCCCAGAAGACGAAAGGCCCTCTAATAGCCGCTGGAGAGCCATCCTGAGACAGCGCGCCCAGGAGTCAAAGCACGGAGCGCCCCCCGATCCCCGGGAAGCACTCATAGGCCCGCAGGAGCGCGTCCAGATGGGCGGGGTTGTCGTAGTCGAGCGGCGCATCAGTGAGCTGCACAACCCACCCTCCCGATGCCGTGCGCCGCGCCCGCGTGAGCAGTTCGGCGTCGCGAGCAGGATCCGGGAACCCGATGGCCCGCGCAGCAGAGGCAGACCAGTAGTTCAGCCATCCGAGGAAACAGGGAAGATCAGGCGCGGGCAGCTTCTCTGGAAGGTTGAGCATGGGAAGCCCACGGGGTGAACACTCCGGTCCATGAGGCGATCGGCGAAACTGCTGCGCGACCTCCGAGCCATAGCCATACGGCGACGCATGCCCCCAGTACGCGCGCGCCCCCTCCGCCACGCCTTCAAGCACAGCCGCCGCTGACGCGAGCACGGGCTCGTCCAGTGGCAGTTTCGCATGCAATTCAAACTGGGCCTGCCCCCCTGGGCTGAGCAGTCCAGGTTTTTCGCTCCCGTTAATCGTCACGGGGTAACTCTCGTCCCCGTTGCACATCAGCGGGAAGCCCCCGTCCTCAATGCTTTCTACGAGCCACGCGTCGCGCTGCGGCAATGCGATGGGGCGCCCGGCTTCGGAGAGCCGCCACTCCAGGCGCAAGCCGGGGAGCGCCTTTTCCATTCCATGGACGCTATCGAGCGTGCGGCGGTCGTTGCCCACAAGCGCAGGCGCATAGACGATGATGGTCAGGGCTTTACGCCTGGTCATCGTTTGCACCCCGTGACGACGACGTGAAGTGCGGTATCCGCTTCGAGCAGCGCGAGTTTGTGCGCTTGGGTGCTCACCCCAATGACGAAGTCATATCCACATGCCGCCGCAGCTTTTCGCTGCTTGTTCAATTGCTTCATTTCCTTCTTGATCTCCTGATCCTGGACAAAGTCAGGGTACGTATCAAATTGATGGGTCTTGATCTCCCACAGCACACGCACGCCGACTTGAAGCGCATCGAAGCTCGCGCCGCCCACGAGCACGTCCATTCCGGGGTAGCGGTTGGGCGGAAACTTGTCGGCGCACTCATTATGCGGGGCATCCTCGCCCGCGTGCGGTTCCGGAATGGGTTCGCACCAGCGGCGGTCTTGGTCCAGTGGCTCGGTCGGCGCTGGGGGAAACCAGTCCTGCCCTGTTGGCTCGGGCTTGGGCTTTCGGTGCGCCAAACGCTCCTGCTCATTGGATGGCCTCGTTTGAGTCTCAGGCTTCGCACGCTCACGGGATGCCCTTCGATATGCATCCAACTCGTCTTTGATGGCGACTGCCACCACGACTGCGCCAGCTATAATCACGGCTCCAACGACGATCTCGGGTGCTATCAGAATGCAGACTCCGAACCCTAAGGTCGCAGCACCGGCAGAGGCGACAGTGCATCTTCCCGTGACATCGCGAAACTCGATCCGGTCATGATCGAGCGCGTGATAGCACCGCTCCACAAGCACTGCCCATTCGTTGGATGCCTCCCGCACCACGCATCGCCCGCCATCTGCCCACGGCAGCGTCGCCGCTCTCTGGAGGTTGGCGCCCCTTGAGTTCCGGGCTGCGGACTCTTTCGGGCCCGGCGCCGACGTAGCGCAAGCTGAGAGAAAGAGAAGCAGTGCGGCGCAGGCGCGTAATCGCATGGTCACATCCTTTCAATCAGGCCAGGGGGTACCCCAGCCTCTGATGAGGCTATCCGCGAGCCCCAGAGCCCCGGCCAACTGGCCGACGCTCCGGGCCCGCTCTCGCATCAGTCGCACCGTCTCCGCCTTGAATTCTGGCAGCGGGTTCCGGCGCTCTTGCATCTTCTTCTCGCTCGACATTGGACACCCTTTCTACGCGCTTCTGACTGAGCACAGGTGTCCACCGAATCGTCAGGCACAGGAGGCGTCACGGCCGCCCAGCACGCTCTCACGGCTCAGCCATACAGCTCGCTCAGCGGTCCCGGCGCGATGCGCGTGCTGCCCTCCTGCCCGAAGGTGTTGAAGTCCGCGTCTCCGAACGCGTGGCCGAGCGTGTTGAAGAGGTTGGAGACCTGCCGGTTCCGGGCCGCGTCGTACTTCGGGTACACCACTGTGCGCCCGTCGCTCTTCAGGCCCAGCGCGTTGCCGCCCACCACGAGCTTCGGCCACTCACGCGACGTCGAGTGGTGCTGCTCGCCGTTGTCGGACATGAAGACGATCGCGGTGTGATCCAGCATCGAGCCGCTCGCGCCGACCTCGGGCGTGGCGGCCAGCGTCCTCGCCAGGTTCGCCACCAGCTGCACGTGGCGGCGGGTGACCTCGGCCACGCGATCCCAGTTCTGCCCCGCATCCAGGCCGTGCTGCAGGCTGTGTCGCGCGATGTCGGCCACGTCCGGGCCGTAGGCCACATCGAAGCCCGAGGTGCCTGTCGCCAGCACCACCGTGTTCGTCAGCCCGCCCAGGAGGGACGCCGTGGCGATCTGGAACTGCGCCTCGAACCACTTCAGCGAGTCGGGCGGTGAGCCCGCGCCGGTGATGAGAGGGTTGTCCTTCGGCGCCAGCGGCAGGTAGGGCCGCACGCGGTCCGCCATGCCCGCGAGCTGATCCTCCCGCGTGCGCAGCGACTCGAGCGAGGAGAGGTAGCGCTCCAGCTTCAGCCGCTCGTTGGAGTTGCCGCTGAACTCCGCCAGCGCCTTCCTCGAGTCGGCCAGCGCGAAGTCGAAGAGCATCTTGCGATCGCGCCCATTCGTCGAGCCGCCGAGCAGCGAGCCGAAGGTGCTGTCGAACGCGAGCGACGGGTTGACGATGATTCCCGCAGGCTTGCGCGGTCCGAGCGCGCAGGTCTCATACACGATCGACACGCGCGCGGAGCTGGTGCCCAGGCGCAGCACATCGAACGGTGCACCCCGGCGCAGGCGAGGAGCAATCACCGCGTCGAAGGTCGCGCCCGCGCCGTTCACCGCGCAGCTCAGCCCGCCCGTCCCGCTGGAGTGCCCGCCGCCCGCGATGAGGCTTGAGAGCCCCAGCAGCACGGCGGAGCGCTTCACCAGGTCGATGTTGCCGGAAGACGCCGCCAGCGGCCCGAGGCTGATCGCGCTGGCGAGATTGTCGTCCTCACGCACCAGCGGCGCGTCCTTGTACGAGTCCCAGAAGAGACGGTCGGTGGTGGTGGCGCGTCCACCCAGCGCCGCGCGGGTGCCCGTGCTCAGGAGCGCGCGGGGGTAGACGCCATTGCACTCGAGGACCAGCACCAAGCGCGCCGGCAACGCCGACGACTGGGCGTAGACGTCGCGGAAGTAGGGCGCGAAGAGGCCGGCGGCCATGCCCTTCAGGACAGTTCGTCGCGAGAACATGGCAGTCACTCTCCAGCCTGCGGCACTCGCCGCGTCTTCCAGGTGTCGCTGGTCATCAGCGTGGTCAGCATCTTGGAGAACGAGCCGTTGTTCTCATCATAGGACTGCTCCATCCGCGTCAGCGTGCAGGCATCGCTCTGGTTCTCCGGACGGCCCATGAAGTAGCGGAAGGCCTGTCGCACGAAGCAGCGCTTCACGTGCGGCGAGGTCGCCAGGCGCTCGCTCAGCTCCACCGCGTCACGCACCGCGCCGTTCAACGCGGGGTCCGGCATCGACGTGAGCGTCGAGCTTCCGTCCGGCGTGGTCCAGCCTCCGCTGGTCGAGTGGTCCCGCGCGCGCAGGAAGCCCGCGTGGTTGTAGATCTCGAAGGGCAAGCCAAGCGGCTCCATCAGACGGTGACAGCCCTGACACTGCGAGCCGGCGGTCGCCTCCTGCAGGCGGCGGCGCGCGTTCTTGTCGGCCGCATGAGCGCCGACCTGCGCTGCCACCTGCACGCTGCTGAGCGGCGGGACGAAGCCGCACAGGAGGTTCTCGCGCACCCACTTGCCGCGGTGGACGATGGACGGATCATCCTCGAAGTTGCCGCCGTGCGCGGCCAGCCACACCGGGTGGGTCAGCACGCCCGCGCGCTCGGTGGCAGGCAGCTTCTTCCAGCGGCCCGCGACGGTCGCCGGGAGAATCTCGCTGACGTTGTAGGGGTGCGAGAGGCCCTTGTGCGAGTCGTACGCCGCGTTCTGCATGGAGGGCACGTAGAAGGTGCGCGTGGTGAGCAGGTTCGCCAGCACGTCCTGATCCTCGACCACCACCCGCGCGATCAGATCGTCGAACTGCTGGATGAAGGTCGGCTCCAGCGGATGGAAGTTGGTGAGCAGGTTGTCGTACGAGACCGCGCTGATGTAGCCGAGCCCCTCGATCTCGAAGCGCGAGGTCGCCGCCGGGGACTCCTTGAACACCGCGGACACGTGCTCGTAGCCAAGCCACTCGCGGAAGAAGCCCGCGACTCCGTCACCCAGCCAGTACTGCCCACGCTTGGAGCGCTGCTCTTCGTTGTAGTCCTGCACCAGATCGAAGCGCGGCGTCCCGTTCAGGTTGGCGTCGACGCCGCCCAGGTGCTTCGCGATCAGGGCAGTGGCCGTCGCATCCCGCGCGAGCGAGCCGTCCTTCGCGGCGGTGGCCACATCCGCCAGATGCCCCTCGAGGGGCGCGGAGTAGTGGGGCCACACGAAGCTCGGCGTGGCCGAGGGCGCGCGCCCCGACAGCGCGTAGGCCATCTGCGAGCCCAGCTCGAGGCTGGTCAGCTCCACGCGACCGTCGGCCGGCGCGCCGCCCATCTCGCGGCGGAACATGGCGCCGGTCATCATCCACGCGGCGTTGGAGATCCGCGTGATGGAGGCCGCGCGGTTCTGCGGGGAGTTGCTCGGCTCCTGCGCGATGACCGCGGTCGCGAAGGCGGTGAGGCGGGTGAGCTCATCCTCGGTGGGCGGGCGGAAGAAGACGCCGAACTCGAGCATCTGGCCAAGGTGAAAGCGCTTGCAGGTGTCGCTCGGGTTCGCGTCGCCGAACATGCAGCTGAAGCGGTTGTTGGTGTAGACACGCTCCATCCGGTTGCCTTCCGGGTAGTTCATCGTCCACGGCGAGGCGGCCGCGCCGACCACCGGCAGGAAGAGCTCCACCGTGGCCTCGTCCAGCGTCTCGTCCGTGGCCCAGGAGCTGTACTGCTCGATGGCGCTGGGATCGAGCGGGTTGTCGTAGAAGCTGAACCCGGTCCAGCTGCGCTCCACCGAGCCACCGACGTTGCGAGTGAACTCGCGCCGGTTCATGCGGCGGATGCGCGTCGGAGCATCCGAGCGCACGCCCTCGGTGCAGCTGAAGAGCGCGGACTGATCGAGCAGGTTGGGCTCGGACACCACCGTCGCGGGCGGGCCGCCCGTGCCAGCGCAGAGGGGCATCCCCTCCCCCATCCAGGTCTCGAGCGCGGCGAGCTCGGTTGCGCTCGCGCGCGCATGCGGGGCCGGCGGCATCGGAGACGCGTCGTCGCGCATGCGGATGAGCGCTCGCTGGGCGTTGCTGAGCCTCCCATCCATCGCCGAGCTCACCCGCATGTCGTGCAGGGTGCGCAGCGGCATCGTCGCCCCCTGGGTCGGCAGCGCGCCGTGACAGCTGGCGCAGCGATCGGAGAGCACCGACTGCACCACGCACGCGGCGCTCGCGCTCCCCCCAGGGCCGCCGGGCCCACCGGGCCCCCCTGGGTTGTTGGGGTCGTCGGGGGTGGTGCCTGGCGTGGTGGAGGAGCCCGTGCACGCAACGAGGCTCAGCAATCCGGCCAGCAAGAGGACGCGGTTCATCCGGCCAGACTGGCACGGACGGCCGGTAGGATGGCAAGCAGGCTGTATCAAATGGGTTCAGACCTCCCTGGGCGACCTGTGGTGCCGCCGGTGGGGGCGCGCGGGTGCCCACACGATTCGGCAGGGGCGGAGCCCGCGCTTCAGTGCTAGGCCATGCCGCCATGTCCGGCGACTCACCCGTCCCCGCCCCCGGCGGCTTGCCCACCCTTCACTTCCCCCCTGAGCTCCCCATCTCGAGCCGGGTGGAGGACATCACCGCGGCCATCTCCGCCCATCAGGTGGTCATCGTCGCGGGGGCCACCGGCTCGGGGAAGACGACGCAGCTGCCGAAAGTCCTGCTCGCCATGGGGCGCGGCCGCCCGCGCCAGATTGCCGTCACCCAGCCCCGGCGTATCGCCGCGACGAGCGTGGCGGCGCGCGTGGCACGCGAGCTCGGCACGGAGCTGGGTACGGACGTCGGCTACCAGATTCGCTTCGAGGACCGCTCGTCCCGGCAGACAGCCGTGAAGTTCATGACCGACGGAGTCCTGCTCGCGCAGATTCACAGCGACCCGCTCCTGCGCCGCTACGACACCATCGTGCTCGACGAGGCCCACGAGCGCAGCCTCACCATCGACTTCCTGCTGGGGTGGCTCAAGCGCCTCCTCCCCAAGCGCCCCGACCTCAAGGTGGTGGTGAGCTCGGCCACCATCGAGACCGAGCGCTTCTCGCAGTTCTTCGGGGGCGCTCCGGTCATCCAGGTGGAGGGCCGTACCTTTCCCGTGGACGTGCTCTATGAGCCGCCCCCCGAGGACGACGAGCTCGCCGACTCCGTCGCCGATTCGGTGGCGAACGTGCTCTCGCTCGACCCGGATGGCGACGTCCTCGTGTTCCTCCCAGGGGAGCGGGAGATCCGCGAGACAGAGAATGCCCTGAACGCGCGGGCGCTCCGCGGCACGGTGGTGCAGCCGCTGTATTCGCGCCTGTCGGCCGCCGAGCAGTCGCGCGTCTTCTCCACCATCCCCGAGCGCCGGGTCATCCTCGCCACCAACGTCGCGGAGACGTCCGTCACCATCCCGGGCATCGTGTACGTCGTGGACACGGGGGTGGCGCGCCTGTCGCGCTACGACCCACGCTCGGGCACCACGCGCCTGCACATCGAGCCGGTCTCCCAGGCCAGCGCCGACCAGCGCAAAGGGCGCTGCGGACGCGTGCGCGAGGGCATCTGCGTGCGCCTCTACGACGAGGCAAGCTTCACCACGCGGCCCGCCTTCACCGACCCGGAGATCAAGCGCACCGGGCTCGCGGGGGTCATCCTGCGGATGAAGTCCCTCGGCCTCGGTGACGTCGAGGACTTCCCCTTCCTCGACCCGCCCCAGCCGAGGGCCATCGCCGAGGGCTGGCGGGTGCTCGAGGAGCTCGGGGCCATCGAGGGCAAGGAGCGCACCTTGACGCCGCTCGGACACCAGCTCGCGCGCTTCCCGGTGGACCCGCGCATCGCGCGGATGATTCTCGCCGGCGCCGAGTACGGGTGCCTGGAAGACGTGCTCATCGTCGCCGCGGCGCTCAACCTGCAGGACCCGCGCGAGCGGCCACGGGAGCTCGCGCAGAAGGCGGACGAGCTGCACCGGCGCTTCCGTGACGAGCACTCGGACTTCACGGGGCTCCTCAAGCTGTGGGCGTTCGTGCGCGAGGCCGAAGGCCGGGGGACGTCCCATCTGCGGCGCGTGTGCCGGGACAACTTCCTGTCCTTCCTCCGGGTGCGCGAGTGGCGGGACGTCCAGCGCCAGCTCGAGGAGACCGTCCGCGAGCTGCGCCTGCCGCGCAAGGGCCGGGGCACCCCAGCGCGCGGGGACGTCCTGCACCAGGCGCTCCTCACCGGGCTCCTGTCCCGCATCGGCCAGTGGAACCCGGAGCAGCGCCAATATACGGGTTCGAAGCAGACGCGCTTCATGGTCCACCCCTCGTCGGCGCTCGCGAAGAAGCCCCCTGCCTGGGTGATGGCGTTCGAACTCGTGGAGACGTCCCAGCTGTTCGCGCGCACCGTGGCGAAGCTCGACCCGGAGTGGCTCGCGGCGGCGGCCCCCCACCTGCTCAAGCGCAGCTACTCCGAGCCACACTGGTCGGAGAAGTCCGCGCGCGCCGTGGTGAAGGAGAACGCGACCCTCTTCGGGCTCCAAGTCTTCAAGGAGCGCCCCGTGTCCCTGGCCAGCATGGACCCCGCCCGGGCACGGCTGATGTTCCTGGAGCATGCCCTGGTGCGCGGCGAGTACCGCACCCGGGGGGCATTCCAGGAGAAGAACCTCCAGGTGTTCGAGCGCGTGGCGCGCCTGCGGGACAAGGCCCGGCGCAGCGAGCTGCTCGACAGCGAGGCGCTGCTGACGTTCTTCGACCAGCGAGTCCCGGCGGACGTGACGGACGGAGCGAGCTTCGAGGCCTGGCGCCGCAAGGCCGAGGCGGCCGACCCCGACGTGCTCGTCCTCTCGATGGAGGATGCCCTCTCGCACGACCCGGGCCTGTCCCAGGCGCACTACCCGGACGCCATCACCCTGAGCGGCGCGTCCGTACCGGTGACGTACACCTTCGACCCCTCGGCCGAGGACGACGGCATCACCCTGAGCGTGCCGCTGCTGCTGCTCGCCCAATTGGTCCCAGGTGAGCTCGACTGGACCATCCCCGGGTGGCAGCGGGAGAAGCTCACCGCCCTGCTCGAGCAGGTCCCCCGCGCCCAGCGCAAGCAGCTCGGGCCAGTGCCGGCCCTGGTCGACCGCCTCGAGAAGGAACTCGTGCCCTTTCGTGGGCCGATGAGTCCAGCGCTCGCGCGTGCGGTGTCCCGGCTGAGCGGCATGGACGTGCCCGAGGAGTCCTTCCGAGCGGATGCCGTGGCGCCGTATCTGCGCATCACGCTCCGGGTGCTCGACGAGCGGGGAAAGGAGCTCGCGCGGAGCCGCGACGCCGACGCGCTGCTCGAGCAGCACGGGGGACGTGCACGGGCGGCGCTGCGCAGCGCGGCACCGACTTCGGACTGGGAGCGCAAGGGGCTGACGGCGTGGACCTTCGGCGAGCTGCCCCCCGTGGTCACCCGGCGGGTCGGCGGGCTCGAGGTCCGCAGCTACCCCGCGCTCGTCGACCGGGGCGCCGCCGTGGACCTGGTGCTGCTCGAGACCTCCGCCGCCGCCGACGCGGCCACGCGCACGGGTGTCCGCCGGCTCCTGATGCTCGCCGCGCGCGGACACGTGGCTGTCAGCGCCTCGCGGATGCCGCTGCCCTTCCCGTCCCTGGACGGCGCGCCGCCCGCGCGGGGCCAGGCCGACGCCTTCCGGGCGCTCGTCCTCGCACGCAGCGTCGACGACGCGTTCAAGCTCGCACCGGGTGCGCCGCTGCCCCGCGCCAAGGCTGCCTTCGAGGCGCTCATCCATGAGGGCTCACCGCGCATCGAGCCCGCGGCCCGGGACTGGACGAACGCCGTCGTTGTCACCTCCTCGGAGCTCGCCGCGACGCTCGCCGCACTCAAGACAGCATCAAAGGGCCCGAGCGGCTCGGCGGCCGTGCGGGACATCCGCTCGCAGCTCGGGCACCTGTTTCCCGCGAACCTCATCGAGTGGATTCCCTTCGTGCGACTGATGCACTACCCGCGCTACCTCCGCGCGGCCCAGGCACGGCTGTCGCGTGCGGTAGCGAACCCCGGCAAGGACGCAGGGAAGGCCGAGCCCTTCACTCCCCTGTGGGAGACCTTCCTCGCAAGGTCCGCCACCATCCGCGACCAGACGGCGGCGCAGGAGCTGCGGTGGGCCTTCGAGGAGCTCCGCGTGGCCATCTTCGCTCCGGAGGTGACGACGCCCGTGTCGGTGACGGTGGCGAAGGTCGGCGCGGCCCTCGCGGCGCTGCGCTAGAAACGAGTGGCTGTGCGTCCGCGACGCGCCCCCTTCGGGGGACGCCGGACTGAACAGGAAGCCTCAAGGCCCGCGTCCAGGGGGAGCCGTCGCGACGAGTGCCCCCAGCCCCAGGTGTCCGGTACGTCACCTGGATGGGAAATCGCCGGTTCGGCCGGCCGTGGGCCCCCCAGGCAGGGCTCCGCCATCTGTCCCCGGCATGGCGCGCGGAGGCGTCGTCGTCGCCAGATTCACGAGTCAGCGGAGCGCTTCGTGTCGATCCCCGCGCCGCCCAATCGTCGCGCTCTTGAAGGCGCCCTGCCGGCGTCCTCTCATTCCCAGAGGAGCATCCCATGTCCTACATCGATGGTTTCGTCATCGCCGTGCCGACCGCGAACAAGGAGAAGTTCATCGCACATGCCCGCAAGGGCGACCCCGTCTTCATCGAGTGCGGTGCCCTCCGCGTGCTGGAGTGCTGGGGAGACGACGTGCCGAGCGGCAAGCTCACCGACTTCCGCAGGGCCGTGCAGGCCAAGGACGATGAGACGGTGGTCTTCTCGTGGATTGAATGGCCCGACAAGGCCACGCGCGACGCTGGCATGGAGAAGATGATGAAGGACCCACGCATGAGCCCCGAGCAGAACCCGATGCCCTTCGACGGCGCGCGGATGATCTTCGGCGGCTTCGCGCCGGTGGTGGTGCTGGAAAAGTAGCCCGGGCCGGCGTGCGGGGACTCAGGTCAGAATCCATCCTCGCACGCCCTCGGCGCCCACCTTGAGCAGGAGCGTGTAAAAGCCACCCCCATCCCGCGCGGGTGCTCGGCGTGATAGGGCCGGCTGCTCCAGGCTCAACCCGTTCAATCAATCCCATGACAGCCCCCAGCTTCCCGCAGCAGTCCCCCTGGTCCGAGCGCGTCGCCATCGTCCGCCGGTACCATGAAATGGAGTCCCGCCTCACCGCGCCCGTCAGTGAGCGGATGCTCGACCTGGCGTGCCTCCAACCCGGGATGCGGGTGCTCGACCTGGCTTCGGGAATGGGTGAGCCCTCCCTCCGGGCCGCGCTGCGGGTGGGCCCCACCGGCTTCGTGCTGGGCACGGACCTGGTCGACGGCATGCTGGAGGCCGCGCGGGAGCAGGCGCGAGCCCAAGGCCTCTCGAACATCGAGTTTCGAGCCGTGGACGCGGAGGCGCTCGACCTGCCAGAGCAGTCCTTCGATGCGGCGACCGTGCGCTGGGGGCTGATGTACATGGCCCGGCCCGAGCAAACGCTCGCGCGGGTATGGCAGGCGCTGCGTCCCTCCGGACGTCTGGTGTGCGCCTGTTGGGCGGGCCTCGAGCAGGTGGAGTACGTGTCCCTGCCACGCAAGAGCATTGAGCCCTTCCACCAGCCTCCCCTCATCGATACGGCGGCCCCTGGCGTGTTCCGCTTCTCCGACCCCGAGCGCTTGCGCACGGTGCTGGCGCACAGCGGGTTCACGTTGGAGCACGTCGAGGCGATGCATATCCCCGTGATGGAGGCCGCGGATGGAGCGGAGGTCGCGCGCTGGATTCGAGACTTCGGAGGGCCCGTCGCGAAGCTCGTGGCGGAGCTGCCGCCCGAAGCGCAGCGCGCCTGGGAAGCGGGCGTGGTCCGCGAATGCGAGCACCATCGACGGGACGGGAAGGTCCAGCTCGGTGGAGTGACCTGGCTCGCCGTCGCGCGGAGGACAGCGGCCAATCCTGGCCCAGACCAGACGCGCGGCGCGCAAAAACTGCGCTGACCGATAGACCCACGCAAACCTTGCGCCCATTCGCAGACATCGCGAACCCGGCCCCCATCTCCGTCCATGCTTCGATGAAACAATCCCCTTCCCCGTAGCACGAGCGTTGCTAGGTTGCCCCGCGTGCCCTCCGCCTCCCGCACGCTCCTGGCCGTGGTCCTCGGGATTGCCATCGGTGTAGCGGTCGGCCTCGGCGGCTTCACCTTCGTCTACGCGAAGGGCTCGTCCTACCTCCAAGACGACCCGGCCGCCTGCGCCAACTGTCACATCATGAACGAGCAGTACGAAGGCTGGCGCAAGAGCAGCCACCACGCAGTGGCCACCTGCAACGACTGCCATACGCCCTCGGGCTTCCTGCCCAAGTACTACACGAAGGCCCGCAACGGCTTCTGGCACTCCTACTACTTCACCACCGGCACCTTCCCGGACCCCATCCGACTGCGTCCTGGCAATCGCGTGGTGACGGAGAACGCCTGCCGCAAGTGCCACGCCTCCATCGTGGAGGCCATCGAGACGCCCCCCACGGGCCACGAGCAGGTGGCACCCGGCGAGCAACTGCAATGCCTCACCTGCCACAACTCCGTGGGCCATCCCGAAGGTTCGGGCAACCCCGAGCTCATCCGTAAGGAGACTGCACGATGACCGAGCCCGAGAAGGCTCCGGAGAAGCGCCGGCGGTTCAGCGGCACCAGACTCGTGGTCGCTGTCGCCGTGGCGGCGGCGATGGCCTCGGCGGGCGTCACCGCCCTCCTGGTCAACATCATGGAGCGCAAGCAGGAGGCGCGGAACCCCTTCTATCGGGTGGTGGAGCTCGACGACACCATCACCGACCCCGCGGTGTGGGGGAAGAACTTCCCGCTGCAGTACGACGGCTACAAGCGCACCGTGGACCAGCAGCGCACCCGCTACGGCGGCAGCGAGGCGGTGGCGCGCACGCCCACCCAGGCGGACCCGCGCTCGGTGGTGGCGCAGAGCCGGCTCGAGGAGGACCCGCGCCTGGTCACCATGTGGAGTGGCTACGCCTTCGCCACCGACTTTCGCGAGGAGCGCGGCCACGCGCACATGCTCGATGACCAGGTCTTCACCGAGCGTCAGCACGTGACGCAGCAGCCGGGCACCTGCATCCACTGCCACGGCAGCGTGTACGTGCCCTACAAGAAGCTGGGCGACGGGGACCTCATCAAGGGCTTCGAGAAGATGAACCAGATGCCCTTCGCCGAGGCGCGCAAGCTCGTGGAGCACCCGGTGTCCTGCATCGACTGCCACGACCCCACCACGATGCAGCTGCGCGTCACGCGCCCCGGCTTCATCGAGGGCATCGCCGCGCTCAAGGCCAGCCAGGGCGTGCCCGACTTCCGCGTGAATGAGCACGCCACCCGCCAGGAGATGCGCACGTACGTGTGCGGGCAGTGCCACGTCGAGTACTACTTCAAGGGCAAGGAGAAGCGACTCACCTACCCCTGGGCCAAGGGCATCAACATCGACCAGATCATGGCCTACTACGACGAGGACGGGCACACCGACTGGACGCACAAGCTCACCGGCGCGAAGGTCCTCAAGGCGCAGCACCCCGAGTTCGAGCTGTACAGCCAGGGCATCCACGCGAAGAGCGGCGTGGCCTGCGCGGACTGCCACATGCCCTACCAACGCGAGGGGGCGATGAAGATCAGCGACCACCACGTGCGCAGCCCGCTGCTCAACATCAACCGCGCCTGCCAGACGTGCCACAAGTGGAGCGAGGCGGAGCTGCTCAACCGCGCGGAGACCATCCAGACCCGCACCTTCGAGACGCGCAACATCGCCATGGATGCGCTGGTGGACCTCATCCACGACCTCGAGAGCGCACAGAAGACCGGGCTGCCCGAGGACGCTCTGGCCAAGGCCCGCGACTTTCAGAAGCGCGCCCAGTTCTACCTGGACTTCGTGGAGGCGGAGAACTCCATGGGCTTCCACGCGGACCAGGAAGCAGTGCGCATCCTGAGCAACTCCATCAACTTCTCGCGCCTGGGACAGAATGCACTGCGCCCCGGTGGTGGAGCCTCCACCGCGCCGAACCAGCGGCCCCAGGGAGCACCCAGTAACGCCGAGGGCGGGGGCTCGCGGTAGCCACGGAGCCCCGTCACGGATGCACCTCCAGCGGCGATTGGGGGGACACACTGGGTGTGCTAGAAGGCGGGAGCGTGATGACTCCCTTCTCGACTTTGCCCCCTCGTGTCGTGTTGTTCCTGATGCTCTGTCTGGGAATCACGGGGCCCGTACTGGCCAAGGCCCCCGATGCCAACGCCCAGGGCTTCGCGGCGTACACCAAGGGGGACTACGCGAAAGCACATGCCCTCTTCGAGAAGGCGCTGAAGCAGGACCCCTCCAACGCCTACGCCCGTCTCAACCGGGCGCGGACGACCACACTGCTCAACCAGGGCAAGGAGGACGCGGACGACTTCAACTATTGCGCCTTCGAGAGCAACTGGATGTACCTGGCGCTGGCCGACCTGTCGGTGGCCGTGGAGAAGGATGCCCAGGCCCTCCTGCCGAAGATTGACGAGGACTCGAAGGGCTTGAAGGCACTCAAGGCGAGTGACGAGTACAAGAAATGGCGCAAGGCCATCTCCGTCTTCGTGAACGAGAAGGGCATCAAGGAGAAGGTGCTGGGCACCACGTCGGACTGGTGGTTCCTGCAACCCGGGCAGCTCCCGAAGAGCATCACCCTCGCGGCGGACAAGCGCGTCATGGAAACCCAGCAGGACATGACCGAGCACTCGACGGGCAAGTGGCGCCCTCTGGCGAATGGCGTGGAACTCACGCAGGAGAAGCAGCCCGCGCGGCCCTGGAAGTTGCTGGCGGGGAAATACTACTTCGACCAGGGCAAGCGCTTCTACTTCGAGGTCTGGCTCGAGCCAGACGGAGGAACGACTCCAGAGGAGCACGGCTGGACGACGGGCCCGCTGAGCCTCGGCCCGCTGAGCGGCGACTGCCTGTAGTGTCCGCCTTCATGAATCGACAGAAACCGCTCTGCCGCCGCACCCTCTGGCTGACCGTCGTCGGGCTCGCCGTGGGCTGCAACAGCTACAAGAGTGACATGGAAAACCTCTGTCACTCCGTGGAGCGCTCAAAGGTCCAAGACCGCCCTATCGACAAGGCGAACGTCCTGACCGCGGCGGAGTCCTGGGCTGGCGAACGAGCGCGCTCCAAGGACGGCCAGGCCCTGCTGAGCGCAATCGCCCATGTCGATCCTGGGAGCAAGGCCCAGGTCATCCGGGATGCGGCGAGGGAGGCGGGAGTCTCGAACTGCCCGTTCGCCGATGCGGTCGAAGCCGCCGTCCGCGAAGGTCAGGTGCAGCGCGAGGGTGAATAGTGGGTGAGAGCGCGCATCCGCGGTCAGCGAATGCGCGCTCACCGTCACCCTTCGTGGGGCGGCGCCCCGGCACTGGACTCTTCAGGCTGGCCGCCGGGTTTGCTGGGCTCCGACGAGACTGGTAGACGATCCGCACGCCCGCCGCTTTGACGGGCCTGTCGCGGAGTTCACAGATGAACAGCCTTGGACGTCTCGTTGCGGTGTGCGGCCTGTTTGCGCTGGTCGGTTGCGGTCCGGAAGCCCCTGTCACGGAGAGCCCGGAGGACACCACCGCGACGCAGACCATCGGCCCCGCGCCCTCCCCCATCTGCCCCCAGGTGATGCCTCCTCTGTGCGAGGACGGCGACCTCTACCCCATCTACTCGGGCAAGTGCCTCGTCGGCTTCAACTGCGTTCCCCACGTCATCGCGAACGCCATCTGTCCCAACCCGGTCTACCCGGGCCCTGGCTTCTGTGAGGACGGCATCATCACCCCGGTGTACGTGGGCGGTTGCATCGTTCGCTATACCTGCACGCGGTAGTTCCTCCGCGCGCCCGCCCAGCGCTCGTGCGTGGGCGGGCTGCGTTCGCGCGGGGCGGCAGGCCACCGGCGACGACTCCACGGAAGGGACGAAGGTCCGCGCGTGGAACTACAGCCGCGGGACTGCCGGAGCACTCCCGGCGCCGAGCACCCCCGCACACGAGCTGGGCACCGCGAAGCCGTTGGTGGGCGTGGTGCTGGCCGAGCCGCCGGAGACGGCGTTGGTGCCCAGGCCGAATGCGGCGAACGACGTCCACAGCCGACAGACGTCCTCTCCGTTGTGCAGGGTGGTGGCCGCGCTGATGATGCCGTCACGCGCCTGGGTGAAGGTGGGGTTGCACGGCGTGCGCTTCAAGCCCTCGGTGAAGTACAGCATCATCCGCTGATTGCCCGCGCTGCCCGTGGCGTCGTAGAGGTTATCGCTCCAGGCATATGACTCGACCAGGAGCCGGTATGCCCTCCACCAGGCCTGAGTGAAGACCGAGCCCACGCCGTACGGAATACCCATGCCGTTGATGCTGGCGTAGGTCCAGGTGTTGCGAGTCGGGTCCATGGTGTAGGGCTGGGTGCGGAGGCCCGTACCCGTGGTGGCCTGGTTCAGCGCGTAGGTTCCCAGCCCTCGAATCATGTTGCTCGAATGTCCGGCCCTCGCCGTGTAGACGAGCGCGAGGAAGTCGCTGATGCCCTCGCCCGGCTGCTGACGATTGGTGAGGCACGACACGTTGGAGGGGCCGCCGACGAGACGGTTGGAGATGCCATGGCCGTACTCGTGGACGACGATGCCATTGTCCAGGACACCGTCCTTGTCTGGGTTTGGCGCCGTCCAGACGAACATCTGCATGCGCGGACGATGGCCGTCCGGCGGGGTGGAGAAGCTGGCATTGTTGCTGCCACCTCCGTCCTGCGCCTCGGCGAGAACGTAGTCGTCCCCCAGGCCGCCAGAGCCGTCGTGGTTGTTGTACTGGAAGTTGCCCGCCGCCTCGTCGAACCCGTACTGGTACTGGACGTCGTGGATGATGTTGTTCCAGTAGAACAGGTTGGTGACCGCCGCCGAGATGTACGTGGAGGGCGCGCCGGAGAGGTTGAGGGCGAAGGTGCAGTCGAGGAGCACCCCACAGTCCGGCTCACCGCTGGTGGGCGGCTGGTTGTTGTTGTCTCGGTCCTCGTATGCGTGGACGTTGTTGCCACGGGTGATGGTGAACTCGGCGCCGGCCACGCCATTGGTGTCATGCCAGCCGTAGGGCGAGGCCGTCGGGTTGGCGGGATTGATGACCGTCACCCGCCCGTCCGAGAGGGGCAAGGGAGAGGTGTGGTTGGGACTCTCCACCGGCATCGGATAGACCTTGTAGGAATCCCCGGCCACCCAGTCGAAGCGCGTCAACACCTCGCCCGTGCTGGCATCCACCGTCACGTCATAGTCGTGTCGCGAGTCCAGCGTGTGCACCTGGAAGTGCCACACCAGCCGCGCCTCGCCCCGGCGCATCGGCAGCACGGCCAGCTCCGCGACGATGGGCTCGCGCGACAAGCCGTCCACCTCCACGCGCGTGCGCTGCTTCACCCCCGACTCCGCCTTCAGCGACCAGGGGACGTCCAGGAGGCTCACGCCCAGGTGCTTCGCCAGACCCGCCACGGCCTGGGTGGCGCCCAGGCGCGGCTCCACCCCCGCTATCGATGACTCCAGCGAGGGCAGGAAGTCGCTGTGCACCCCCAGCACACTCCCATCCTTGCCCACGTTGATTTGAAGCTGCGCGTTATAGACGGGCAGCCCCCTGTACGTCTGGCGCAGGTAGAGGTGCGTGGCCCCACTGACCTTCGAGAAGACTCGGTCCGTCACTTCCAGATGGGCCAGGTCGCCCAGCCCCAGTCCGAGTGCTTCATGGTGCTTCTGGACGAAGTCCAGGCCGATGGCCAACGGATCTCCGCTGCTCGGGCCGGACAGGGCGCCCACGGGGTTGGTGAGCGAGCGCACCAGCCCGTTGGACGCATCCACCTCCACCAGCAACTCCGGCACGCTCTGCCGCAGCGTCTCCACGTGCGCCTGCTGCGCCGCGGAGAAGCTGAAGCGCGACTGTGCATTGTATGCGTCGCGCGCATCGAAGTGCCGGTTGCCGTCGGGCCCCGGCATGACAGCGAGAGCAGCGGACCCTGTCAGGGTCGCCGTGAGAACCACCGCGTGGAAAAGCCGCCTTCGGTCAGCACTTGTGGACATGCCGTGCTCCTGCGGGGAGCCGCCCCGGCATGGGGCGGTGCCGACTTGAGAGGAGACAGACATTCCCAGGACAATGCAAACACGCACATGCGTCTGAAAGTTTTGACTTCGCTTCAACTCCAGCCAGGGGAATCCAGTGCCCCTCGGGCAGGCGCCCCCGGCACGAGGTCGGGGGCGCCCATGTCACGGATTGCGACTCACATCGCCGCTACTGACAGGCGATGCCGGGCAGCCCCCGGTACGCGCCCTGCGAGGTCCACCGCGTGTATGGCGTACCGCAGGAGCCCGCATACGGGTCATCCGTGCCGTAGCCCGGCACCCAGTACTCGAAGTGCAGGTGCGGGCCCGTGGAGGCACCCGACGAGCCCACTCGCGCAATCCAATAGGCGCAGTCGAGCGACGTGCCCCGGGCGAACTGCTGCGTGTAGGCCTTCAGGTGCCAGTACCAGGTCTGGGTGTTATCCGGGTGCCGCATGATGATGTAGTTGGCGGTGTAGATGCCGCAGGCGGCGTAGGGGTTGGACTGGTTCCAGTAGTTGCACCGGTCGTAATACCCATCCACGTTGGACTCGATGTAGCCCCGCGCGGCATTCATCGCCCAGACGCCGTAGTCCATCTTGCTGAACCCGCCGACCAGCGCGTAGTCCGTGCCCGTGTGGCCGCTGTAGCGCACGCCACCACAAGCGTAGTCCCGCCCCCCGTAATCCTTGTACGCGCTCACGGTACAACCGCCGTTGCCACATTGGTCCGCGAGCTGTGACGCGGGAAAGCGGAACATCGTCTGCGCGGAGGACAGGTCCGGAAGGGCCAAGAGCGAGAAGGCCAGCGCCACCGTGAGGTGCTTCAGTATCGCGCGCCTCACTTCTCACCTCCCAGGTCCGCGAGGGCCTCGCCCGTCCGCACATTCAGCTTCCAGAACTCCCCGCCGCCCGCGTTGTAGCGGAGCACGTCGTCGCTCACCCACTCCATGTGGTGGCTGGAGACGGGCGGTGGCACGAAGCCCTTGGGCGGGCCGCCATACAGCATCGTGCTGTCCATCCCCACGTTGGTGAGCTGCTTCGAGGCCGCGCCGTCCACGTCCGTCACGTAGAACGACGCCACGGTGGTGCGGCCGGACACGAAGACCACCGTCCGTCCATCCGGAGAGATGCTCGGCGTCGCGTCCACGCCGGGGCCATCCGCCAGCACCTTCACCCGGCCCTTCATGTCGATGATGCCCACGGACGTCTCGTGCTTGGGGCCACGGGACATCGCCAGCGTGGCCACCAGGGCGTCGCCCTTCGCCGTGGGGAACAAGTCCCCGCCCACGCCTTGCGCCAGCAATCGCTCACGGCCGTTGGCGTCGCGCAGGCGCAGGTTGCCCTCGCCATCCAGCAGCGCCACCTCGGGGCCTACCGTGCGGGCCTCGCGATACTTGAACTCACGGTCCACCACGCGCACCGCGCCCGTGGCCTCGTCGTACTGGACGATGGCCAGCAGCGGCAGCTCGTCCGTGCCCAGGGGCTCGGCGGGAATCTCCGCGACGACGCCCGCCAGCATCCCCTTGCCCTGCCCGAAGAGGTGGACGAACCGGGCCTTGGGTCCGAACTCCTTCGCGACGGCGGGAGCAATGTTCTCACGCGCCTTCGTCACACGGCGCAAGTCCGCCGGATTCATACGGTCCGCCGCCGCGGCGCTGGTCGCAGCCAGCGTCAAGACAGCGAGTGCCAGGAAGTGTCTTCTCATGTCGCTCCAGGGGTGAGGGGAAACCCATTCGGTGATGTGTGACGAATGGGTTTTCCTACCGCTCAGGAACGAGTTGCTCGGAAATCAATAATTACTCGAGCGCGTAAATTTGAAGACCGGGTGCGTATCCGGCCTTCTCACGGCGCGGACAGCGTCAGGCCGCCGCTTGGTCCGCACGGGGGTCAGTCCCCTTCGACGCGGCCTGACGCTGTGGCGCGCGCGAGGCCTGGATGGCATCCAGCAATCGACGACTCGTCTCGCGGTAGTCGAAAGACTGCACGGCACGTTCTCGTGCGGCCTGCGCCATCCGCTCGCGCAACGCGGCGTCCTGCCCGAGCCGGAGGAAGGCGTTCGCCAAGCCCTCTTCATCCCCCTGGGCCACCAGCAGTCCCTCCGTCCCATCGGAAATCATGTCCGGCGTACCCCCGATGATGGAGCAGACCGGCGGGACGCCACACGCCATGGCTTCCATGACCGCGACAGGAGAAGCCTCGCCGAGGCCGATGCTGGAGAGCACAAAGGCATCCGCCTTGTGCAACAGCTCAATCACCGCGGATTCTCCGAGCGGCCCCACCAGCTCCACGTGTGACTGCAGCCCGAAGCGGACAATGGACTGGCGGATCTCCGCCTCGTGTGGACCCCTGCCCCCCAACGTGAGGTGTGCATTCAGCCCTCGGTCCAACGCCTTGCGCAGCCCCGCGAAGGTATGAACGTGCCCCTTGCAGAGGTGCATCCGGCCAATGGAGACGAGGTGCAGACCGAGAGGCGACGCGACCCGCTGCGCGGGCGGGCGGAAGCGGTCCGTGTCGACCCCCATCGTCAGGGTGTAGGTCCGCTCCGGCGACAGGCCCACGGCTTCGATGAGCTCACGCTGCATGGGGCGTGCGGCGGCTGCCACGAACGTGGCGTCCCAGGCCTTGGCGGCGTGGTCCGTTCCATACACCGGAAGGTCGCCGTGGAGATGGAGACTGTAGCGAGGACCCCCGAGGATTCTGCAGAGCGCGAGCACGTGCGCGGCGTCCGCGGCGGAATGGCCATGAACATGGTCCAGCTTCCGCTCTCGCGCGTAGTGGAGGAAGTCCACCGCGCACGCCAACATCCCCAACGCTCGCGCCTTCTGCTTCACGTTCACCGAGAGCTTGGAGATATACGCGAGGGCCTGGGCCATGCCCGGGAAGTCCCTCGGCGAAAGCAGTGCCGACGAGAGTCGCGGCGGGTAGAGGTACGTCGTCTCGGAAGCCGCACGCGCAGCCCATTCATGCGGGCAATCCTCCACCGGACGCCGCGTGGAGAAGATGTGCACCTCGATGCCAGCGGCACGCAGCGCGGTGATCTCCCGCCAGAAGAAGGCATGCGTTTGCGTCGGGAACTCTGGGATGAGCATACCCAGACGAAAAGGGGCGACCGTCATGACCTGGGTTCTATCCAAAAGGGTCCGGGCCGTGGAACAGCCAAAGGACGTCGGACTGAGAGTGGTGAAGAAGTGAGCAGTGCGAACCGGCAGTAGAATGCCTTTTCCGCGCCCGTAAGAGTTCGCGAACCCTGCGCACTCGAAGGAAAGTCTTTCCACTCACGCAGCCACTTCGCTCCAGGCGCGCTGCAAAACTACACCACCTCCGGGTGCGAGCTTGCCTTCCCGTCCATCTCGGTCCCGCTGGGGAACCCCCGGTCGCGTCAGGCGAGTCAATTCTTACTCAACTGCTCCGCCTCGTCTCGAGGCGGGTGGCCGTCCCTCGGCGCGTTCCATGCGGGGGAGCCTTTACGGCTCAGCGCGGCCCCGCGCCACGAAGGCGCGCAGGTCCGCCTCCAGGGCCGTGGCCTCCACGAGGCTTGCCGGAACGAGCGTACCCTTGGGGGCATCCTGCTGTTTCGTCAGCCTTCGCGGGGGCCCCCAGGAGCGTCCGTCGTCGCGCGTGGAATAGGAGAACCACAGCGTGCGGGGCTTCTCGTCGGGACGCTCGAGCGCCGCCGAGCCGACGAGCATTCCTCGCCCCCTCGCGCTGATGTCGAGGTCGTGGACCTCGAGGTACTCGCCGTTCCACGTAGGCTGGTTCAGGTCCCGAGGAAAGCCCAGCGTCGCACACGTCGCGGTGACGAAGTCATCGTCTGAGCGGACGACGGTGAACGACTGCCCCGGGTCTCCAATCTGCCGCTGGGTGATGACGATGACCTGGTGGCTCGAAGGAGTCACGTAGAGGCCGACCTCTTCCTCTTCATGGCGAGGAACCACCGCGCGCCAGCCCTTCGGACCCTTGATGAAGAGCACCACCCCGCTCGCGGCTTCGGCGGCCTCCCGTGGCTCGCGCATGTAGCTCAGCTTGCCGACGAGCAGGTCTCCGCGTGTCGCGATGCCCTTGAGCCCCCCTTGCGCCGCGTCGTTGACCAACTGCTCGGTGAGCGGGGCCTCACCTGCACAGGCGACCTTGTCCTCCGGCGTGGGCTTCGCGTCTCGCGCCAATCCCGTCGCCGCCAGAAAGACTGCCGCCGACGCAACGGCGATGAACGGACCCTGCTTCCTCATGTGTGCCACCTCGTCGGCCATCAGAGAGGATTCATGGCGCGGTGTCGAGGTGTTGGCGCGACGCCATCCCAGGCTCCAAAGGGCCGCACATGAAGAGACGGCGCGAGCGAAGGAATCCAGGCGCCCTCGTTCCATGACGAGCAGATGCGATGGCCTCTCATCGGGCGCACCGCCTCTGGCTTGACGTGTGTCTTCGAGCGGCAATTTGCGCTCGCTCTGTACAGCCACCGATGTCTCTCATCCATCCTCGTGAGGTTCCCATGTCACCGATTCGCCCTCTGATTGCTGGTGCAGTCCTGTTGTCGATGGCAGTCCCTGGAGCGGCCTTCGCGCGCGCCGCGCCCGGCTTCCTGGGCAGTCCCTTGGACCCGGCGGATGCGGGCTGCTTCAGCAATTACTACGGGTCCGCTCGCAACAACTGCTCCACCCCCCGGACCTGGTGCATCCCCGGGGTGGTCGACCCCGCTGGCGCGTACACGGTGAATGTCGTCGCCTTCGCGCCGACGCCTTCAGCAACCGTGGGCTGCTCCGCGGCGGGCGTCAATGACGCGATCTCCGCCGTCTGGTCGTCGGGGGTTGTCTACGTGTCGTCCTTCGGCTCGGGCGCGCGATACATCACCCTGGTGGGTGCGGTGGTGCCGGGCAATGGGCAGCTCTACGTCTGCTGCGACGTCGGCCCCGGCGCTGGCGTCAACGGGATTCTCTGGTAGGCCTTGTCTCACGGGAACGGCCTGGTGGCCGTTCCCGTCGTCTCCCCAAGGAGGGTGGCAATGAGAGTCGAGCGAATCATCATCGGCGTGGTCCTCGTCGGCGGCCTGGCCCTCCAGTGGCTGAATGCCCGAGAACAGCGGGAAGCCCTGGCCCTCCTGAGGGGTGAGCTGGACCGTGTCTCCCTCTCCGTGGAGCAATTGCAACGCACCTCCTCGACACATGGAAGCCAGCTCCCGGCGCTGGTCGCCCCCGGGCCTCGCTGGACTCCCCCGCCCGTGCAGCCCTCGCAACCCACCGTCGTCGCACCTTCGGACGAGCTCGACGAGTCCCTGGCCCCCGCACGCCCGGCAACCGCCCCTTTCGACTCCAACGCCGCACAAGCCCATGTGGAACGGACCTTCGAGCAAGAGGCCTCCGACAGCGGCTGGGCTTCCGACGCCCAGCGGGAGGTTCGTGAAAGCCTGTCGACCCTCCTGCCGTCGACGGCGTCGGTGCGGGGGCTGGACTGCCGGGCAACGCTCTGCCGCCTCGAGGTCGACTTTCCGGTGGAGACAGACTTCCGGAGCGCTCTGGGCCGCCCGGGTGCCATGGGGCGCCTGTGGAAAGGCCCCAGCCTGGCCCTCATCGAGCGAGACAGCGCTCGGGGGTCGGTGACGGTCATCGGCTACCTTGTCCGCCAGGGCCACCCGATGCCCACGGCCCCTGTGTCCACTCCCGAATAGGCGCTCGTCTCGAAGCCTGATTGGCGAACAGAGCCGCGCATCCCACCCTCTGTCGGTTCTGGGCCGGAGAGGGAACGGATATGCAAGCAAGGCATTGGTGCGTCCTGCTGGGATTGGGATTCGCGGGACAGGCAGCCGCCATGGAGCCCCGCACGGACGAAGGCATTCGCGAGGCCCCGCTCCATGCGTGTCCTGGAGCGGCGTCGCGCCTGAAGGTCGTCATCCCACCGGGGTCGGGGTCCTCCGTCAGTGGCCCCTTCCCCGAGTATTTCGTCGACGTGAGGGGGACGCTCTACTTCGCCACCAACCTCTCCGACACCAGCGCGACCCTGTGGCGAAGCAACGGCACGGAGGCCGGCACCGTCCCGGTCAAGGCCTTCCCAGCAGCGAGCGTCGCCTCCCCCGCGCTGCGAAACCTGTTCCCCGTGGGCAACCAGGTCTTCTTCCAGTTCGATGAGCCCGGGACAGGCAGGGAGCTGTGGGTCAGCAACGGAACCGAGGCGGGAACCCACCTCGTCAAGGACCTCACTCCCGGCCCCGACGACACCTACCTCGCGGCGTTCGCCGAGCAGCGCGGAAAGCTCACCTTCCTGCGCCAGTGGGGCGTCGCCCCTGGCAATCCCCAGGTGGAGCTGTGGCGCTCGGATGGCACGGACGCGGGCACGGTGCGGTTCGCGAACTTCGGCACCGCCTCGATGCTCGGCAATGTGACGTTGCGGGTGGGCGACAACCTGCTCTTCTTCCTCGCCTCACCGGAGCAAGGCACCGCGCTCTGGCGGACCGACGGAACGGCGAGCGGAACCGTGCTCGTCAAGAAGCTCGATGCCCAGGTCGTCTACTTCTTCAGCAACACGGGACAGGCGGGAGCCGTGGGGCTGTTCCTGTTCAACGACGGCGCGAACACGGAGGTGTGGAAGACGGACGGCACGGCCTCGGGCACCGTCCGGCTGGACGCCTTCGGCAAGACGGCCTTCCTGCTCGGGGCGCTGCACGACACCGTCTACCTCGCCTCCGTGGACAGCGAGACGATGCTGATGCGCATCCAGAGTCTCTCCCTGAACGGGGGCGGCAAGGCCTCCGTCAAGACGCTCCCCAATCCTTATGCGGGCCAGGAAGCCGCGTACCCCTATCTTCAGCAGATGGCCGTCTCGGGAAACCGGCTCTACTTCTCCGTGGCCATCGCCACCCTCGGCCCCGCGCCTCGCGCGGTGAGCCTCTGGGTCTCGGATGGAACCGCCTCGGGAACCCGCGAGCTCTCCAGCGCGCTGAGCCTGGGCGACGAGTACTACTCGCCCTTGTTCCCGACCGGCGACGGTGACGCGCTGTTCGTCGCCTCGACGAGCGACACGGGGCTGGAGCCCTGGTTCACGCGAGGCAGCGTCGCGACGACCGGGCCCCTCGTGGACATCTGGCCCGGCCCGGCGTCATCCCGCGCGGATGGCTTCACGCGCGTGGGCGACCGCATCTACTTCCGCGCCGTGGACGACACGGGCTCCTATCAGCCGTGGTTCATCCCCTGCCCACGAAGGTGACCCCTCTCGGGCCGGCACCGGGTCCACGGAGCCCCTGGATTCGTCGCTTCGAAGATGGGCCTGAAAAGGCATGACACCCATTCCGCCTGGATTGCGCAAACCCCAGGCGGATGGTTGCTCCGTGATGGCCTGTCAGCCCCTCGCGTGTGCAGCGTCAGGACCGCCGGGTACGGTATGCAAGCCTTACTCTTCTCGGAGGTCTTCATGACATTGCTGCGATTTACCGTCGTCTTGGGCTCGGCCTGCGCCGCGTTGCTGGTGGGGTGTGGGAATGAGCCCACCGACTCGACCGAACTGACGGATGGGCTCTCCAACATCGACCCCCAGAACGGGCCCTCGGGCGATGGGACGTGGATGGGCGAGCCCACGGGCGCCGGCTGTGAGCCTGACGCTGGCACGCCGACCACGGATGGCGGGCCATCGCCCGACGCGGTGCTGGTGAAGAGCACCACGCGCTTCTTCACATCGGTGGGCATGTCCGAGCGGGTCGAGGACCTGTCGGCGAATCCCCCCGAAATCCTCGTGCCGCAAGGGGCGACCTTCTCCCTGATTCTGGGCTCCGCGGTCCCCGGCGGCTGGGAGTTCAGGGGCGTACCCCAGGGGCCGTACTACCTGCGCACGGGGAACGCCCACGTCATCACCTCCGCTCGCCACGTTGACATCGGCCGCAACCGGCTGGGCCGGGCGGACGCCGTCTATTCCGACGTCAACTGGACGGCCCTCCAGTTCAACCTCGTGAACATGGCGCCGTGGACGAACTGGGGTGGCAGCCTGCAACCCGGCTCCAGCCTCCAGCTCACCTCCGCGCAGGTGGACATCTTCGGCTGGGCGAACCTCTTCGAGATGATTCCCGATGGACAGACACACCTCCTCACCAACGAGGCGGACCTGTCGCTCGGCACTGGCTACAACATCCCCATCTTCGAGGCGGACCGAGGAGACCGGATGTATGTCAGTCAGCTCAGCCAATTCAGCGCGGGGACGCTGCCGGATGGGACGCCGCTGGGCTACTCCGCCGTGGAGCGCGCCGTGGAGATGGGCGCGTTCGACTTCATCCCGGATGGAATCAACCCGCTGCCGGCCACCGGCGTGCTCCAACCGGTGACGATGCGCGAGTTCCCCATGGAGTGGCGCCTGCCGGCGTACACGCGCTTCGCCGCGGACGTCCACCCGCTGGCGTCGGCGAACCTGCCCTCGTTCCAGGTCCTGCCCGCCGCCCATGGTGTGTCCGAAGGCTGGGTCGGCTACTCCGGTGAGCTGCTCTCCCTTTCAATGCCCCGTGCGACTTCGTTCGACTTCACGACCCGCCTGAAGTTCGGCAATCCCTTTCCCCAGAGCTGGGGCGTCATCGGCTATGCCGGCTACTCCTTCCGACACCTCGCCGCAGTGCCAGACGGCTCGGGCCGCTCCATCAACATCTCGGGCAGCATCTCCTCGTTCGACACGCTCGACAACGTCATCGCGGGACCCGTCCAACCCCGGGTGTCGCCGCCCCGCTCCCTGACCATCGACGGCGTGCCCGCGAGCGTGCCGCGCGAGGTGGGGACCGTCAGCCCCGTCATCGCCTGGGTGCCGCCCACGCTCGGCACGCCCACGGCCTACCGTCTGGCTTTCTACCGGTATGACCCCGACCTCAACTTCGCGTTCCTGGCGAGGACCCTCTATGCGCCGGGCTCGGCCACGCAGGTGCGCCTGCCCCCCGACATGCTCCAGCCGGACAGCATCTACTACCTGCGCGTGGGCGCCATCGACGCCCCGGACTTCGACCTCGAACGCCGCCCGTTCACGTCCCACGAGAAGCTGCCGTACAGCAGCGCCGACGCCGTCAGCTCCTTCATCACCACGCCCTGATGGACTCCGGGGGCCGAGAGGGTGACGCGACCTCTCTGCCCCCCAGGCCTGGGCTCGAACGGGCAGCCCCCCTCCCCCGCCGAGCCCGGGCCGGACTGTCAGGCGTTGAAGACTCCGCCACGCCAATTTGCGGACCTGCCCCGTCTTCCGTGCTAGGCAGCGCCCGCCGAAGTTCCTGGGCCGGGTGACAGCTTGGGAGACCTGGGGTGTTCAACCTCCCAGCGTCGCGGCCCCAGTCACTCCGCCGAGACAGGGGACCCGCATGTTTCCGAAGACCTGGTTCAAGAGTGGCGCCGCCACCGCGCTGATGGCGCTCTGCACGGCCGTCGCCGCCGAGCCCACGGCGGCCCAGGCTCCGTCCGCCTTCTTCCTCTCCCGGAGCGAGAACCGGAATCAGGTCCACTACGCCGTGAGCCTGGACGAGAGCTGCCGCCCTGTCGGCGCGCGTCCGGTGCACGTGTACTGGCGGATGCTGGAGCGGGGCGAGGCCGAGGTCGAGGAGCTGCTGGGCATCGAGCAGCCCGCGTATGGCCTCGAGGACGCCCAGCAGGTGGAGGCCACCGCCGAGGGCTGGCGGGTGCACCTCCGGCTGAAGTCCTTCCCCGGGCGTCCCATCGAAATCACCACCGCCCAGGTGCGTGGCCGGTGCTCGGTGCAGGCGTGGACGAAGCTCGGCGCCAACGTGTCCCAGCTCGAGCACATCTTCGTGAAGACGTCCTGGCCCTTCTCCGTGGACTTCGTGCGGCTGGATGGCGTGGGTCCCGAGGGACAGCCCGTCTCCGAGCTGATCCGCCGATAGGCCCCCTCCCCCCGGGATATCGATGCGACACCGCTGGAATTTCCCGCAATTCCGGCCGCGTCAAAAAATCCACACGGGAGTAACAACCTCTGGGGCTGCGGGGCCGATAATGCCCGCATGACCAGTGTCGTCGGCCCCCGCCGCTCGCCCCTCTCTGCTCGCCCGACTGAAACTGAAACCGCGCGTGAAACAACTTCACCCAGGGCCCCTGCCCAGGCCCGGAACGAGTTCGAGCCCTCCCGACAGGGACTCACCCCGTCGCTGCTGACGAAGCTCGGCGCCGTCTTCGTTCCCGTGGCCCCCACCGTCGCGAACGCGGCGGCCACGAACCTGAAGGCGGCGGCTGGCGCGGCGGCGACTCCGCTGACCCCCAGCACCAGCCCCAACGCGGCCATCAAGGACAGCGCCACCGTCACCAGCACCCTGGACGTCGCCGAGGACGCCAAGGTGGAGTCGCTCAAGCTGGACCTGGACATCGCGCACACCTACCGGGGCGACCTGACGGTGACGCTGACGTCCCCGTCGGGCAAGACCGCGGTGGTGTCCAACCGCGCGGGCGGCTCGGAGGACGACCTCAAGGGCTCGTTCGACCTGAAGGAGTTCGCGGGCGAGTCCACCAAGGGCGCCTGGAAGCTGGAGGTGCGGGACAGTGCCAAGGGCGACGTCGGCACGCTGAAGCAGTGGGGCATGAACATCGTCCCCGAGACGAAGGCGCCCGAGCCGGACCCCGAGCCGTCGGATGACCCCTTCGATGGCCTGCGCGACGACGCGCTGCTGAAGGCCGTGAGGGACGCGTCCTCCGGCAAGAAGGTGGTCAGCTACAACGAGGCGCGCAACATCATCTTCTCCAGCCTGGACGTGAACGCGGCCGGCAACGTGGAGTGCGTCTACACGGGCGTGGAGACCAAGGGCGGGAAGATTCCCAACAACGCCGTGATGAACGTGGAGCACACCTGGCCGCAGTCGAAGGGCGCCACGGGCGCGGCCAAGAGCGACCTGCACCACCTGTTCCCCACCGACAGCAAGGCCAACTCGCGCCGCAGCAGCTTCCCGTTCGGCGAAGTGGTGAACGTGAAGTGGAGCCACAACGGCGCCAAGCTGGGCACGGACGCGAAGGGCAACACCGTGTTCGAGCCGCCCGACTCCCACAAGGGCAACGTGGCGCGCGCGATGTTCTACTTCTCGTCCACGTACAACAAGCCCATCCCCGCCGACGAGGAAGCCGCCCTCAAGGCGTGGAACAAGCTGGACGGGGTCGACACCGCTGAAATCGAGCGCAACCGCCGCGTCGCCAACATCCAGGGCAACACCAACGCGTTCATCGACAACGCGGACCTCGCGGATCGCGTCAAGGATTTCTAGTCGCACTCCACGCCGAGGCAGCAAGGAGGGGTTGGATGGCGCGAGCCGTCCAACCCCTTTCACGTGGCGGACTCAGCCTTCGCGACATCGCTGGCAGGACCCCGGGGCGAAGAAGAGTGACAGCCGTGTCGTGCTGGACGACTCGCCACTCACACGGCCCAGGGCGGCGCCACGGGGCATGGGTGTTGCTTAGGGACAATCGCCACCCAATCACAGGAGCGACCGTCTGACCCGCACAGCCCTCCTCGCACTGCTCCTTCTCGCGCCCGTGGTCCATGCCGAGGTGGAGGTGCCTCCCCCTCCCGCCGAGCGGTCCGCGGACGTCCCGAAGACGTCGATCTGGCTGTCACCCGTGTCTCACGCCTCGCTGTTCGTGTGGTCCGGCCTGACGCAGGAGCGGCTCCACGTCGCGGTTCCCATCGGCGTGGGCCGCAACCTGTCGGATTCGACCATGGCGGTGCTCGAGGTCACCCCCATGATGACGCGCACCACCTGTCCTCGCGAGTCCATGCGCTGCTCGTCGCTGCGTCAGCTCAAGGTCTCCCTGGGCGTGGCGTGGAAGCCGTGGCCCAAGGCCCGTGGACAAGGCTTCTTCATCCAACCCCGGCTGACCGGCATGTGGAGCGTCGACACCCAGCGCTTCCGTCCGTCGGGCAGGGCCGCCGCGCTGACCTATGAGGAGGAGCACGGCTTCCAGGCCACGCTCGGGCTGGACGTGGGCTACCGGGCGGTGACGCGGCGCTCCGGCTTCTTCTTCGAGCCCGTCTTCGGACTCGGCATGGGCTACGGCGTGAACCAGCGACGCCAGCCGTTCGACATGGGCTACACGTACGGCTTCTCCCTGGAGGATGAACGCTCGGACGGCCCCGTCACGGATCTGAACGTGGACCTGGTGCGCCTGGGCATCACCTTCTGAATCCAGTGTCGCGGTACTCAGGCCGCGCCAGCTCTCGCACGCTGAGAACCAACCCCTCACGTGCCGAGACGTCCCCGCGCGGATTCGAGGGGGGATTTGTCTCGCTCCATCGGAGTCATCTGGGCTTCCCCGATATCAACGATTGAAACATACGTCATCGGGCGGATGCCCCTCGCCATGTGGGCGCCTTCGGTATACCCGTGATGACATGAGCCGCTCGTCAGCTTCGGTCGGGACATTGCTGGGCCAGAAGTATCAACTGCGTCAGCGGATTGGCGTAGGGGCAATGGGCATCGTCTACGAGGCGGCCGGTGTCGACGAGGACGGCGCGGTGGCCATCAAGGTGCTGCAGCAGCACCTGGTCGACGACGAAGCGGTCATCGCGCGCTTCCGGCGCGAGGCGCACGCCATCGCGGGCCTCCAGCATCCGCACCTCGTGGAGGTGAAGGACTTCCAGTGCAATCCGGACGAGCCTCCGTTCATGGTGATGGAGCTGCTCCACGGACAGACGCTCCGGCTCCTGTTGAAGCAGCGGGGCCCCCTGCCCCTGGGGCGCGCGGTGGACCTCGCGATTCAGACGTTGTCCGCGCTGGAGACCGCGCATCGCGCGGGTGTCATCCACCGCGACATCAAGCCGGACAACCTCTTCATCGTGTCGAGCGAGGCCGGTGACAAGGTGAAGGTGCTGGACTTCGGAGTGGCGCGGTTGCTCCACGAGGACGATGCCTCGGGGGTGGGCGCGGAGGCGGGGGCGTGGGTGGGGACGCCCTCCTTCATGGCGCCCGAGCAGGTCCGCTGCCAGCCGGTCGATGCGCGCGCGGACCTCTACTCGCTGGGGGCGTGCCTGTATCAGATGGTGACCGGGCGGCAGCCCATCGACGTCGCCGATACGGTGGCGCTCTTCTCCGCCATCGTGGAGCGGGTGCCGCCGCTGGCCTCCACGCTTCGGCCCGAGGTGCCCGAGGAGTTCTCACGAGTGCTCGCGCGCGCCCTGCACAAGAGCCCCGCGGAGCGCTTCACGGACGCCAGGGAGATGGCGAGCGCGCTCAGGCCGTGGGCAACCCCGGCTCACGCGGAGACCGCGCTGGACGACGAGGTCACGCAGCCGCACGCACAGCGAGCCGAGACCTCGCCGCGGCTCGCGGGCCGGCCGGCGACACAGACGGCGCCTTCGCACGTGCCCCCACTCGACGCCGAGCCCGCGACGCGGCTCGACACCCCGCTCGCGCCCCAGCTCGACGCCGAGCCCGCGACGCGGCTCGACACTCCGCTCGCGCCCCAGCTCGACGCCGAGCCCGCGACTCGGCTCGACACTCCGCTCGCGCCCCCACTCGACGCCGAGCCCGCGACTCAGCTCGACACTCCGCTCGCGCCCCCACTCGATGCCGAGCCCGCGACCCGGCTCGACACCCTGTTCGCGCCCCAACTCGATTCCGAGCCCGCGACGCGGCTCAACGCCACGCCCGTCCCCCAACTCGCCGCCGAGCCCGCGACCCGTCTTGTCGTGACCTCGCCGAACCTCGCCCCGGTGGACGACCGCGCACCGCGGCCGCCACCGTCGCCCAAGCCCCACCGCCGTCGCTCCGCCTTGAAGGAGAGACTCCTCGTCGTCGGAGCGACCCTTCTCGGCATCGTGGTGGGCGTAGCGCTCGGGTTGTAGCGCGGTCGCCGAGGCGACCTCCGACCCAAGAGCGGGAGCGCCGAAGCGCCCCCGCTCCTCCTGCCTCAGTGGACGATGAACGTCGACGGCAGCAGGACCTTGGAACCACGGCCCTGGAAGAGGCTGTCCTTCAGGTGCAGTTGGATGACGACGTGCTTGCGCTTCTCCAGCTCCACGCGCTTGGTCGAGAACAGGATGGAGCCCGAGAGCGCGTTGATGAGGCCCGACGCGCCGGCCTCGCGGAAGGCGCCCACGTCATCGAAGTGCACGCGCACGTCCGCCCCGTCCGCCTCCGCCGGCAGGTAGAAATACCCCAGCAGGTGGGCCTGGTCCGTCTTTGAAAGGTCCATCGACCGCGCGGACGGAGAGAGCTGGAACGGCAGCGACTTGCCCTGCGCGGTGACCTCGATGCGCCCCACGCCCAACAACACCTTCTCGTACAGCTCCGCGTCCTGACCGAGCAGCCGCAGCTCGAAGCGGTCTCCCTCGGGCACGTCGACGGGGTCCGTCCCGCCGTTGCCATCACACGCGCTCAGCGTCAGCGCCAGGAACATCCCGGACAGGGCCATCCATCTTGAGTTCGTCTTCATGTCATCCCCCCTTTCAGAGCTTCGGTTCCACGGCCCGCTCCAGCCCCAGCAGCGGATCCATCTTCCAGATCTTCTTGCTCAACGGCACCGCCCTGCGCTCCCCGGAGCGGTTGTGCTTCTCCAGCACCTCCAGCGCCTGCTCCATCATCATCCGGCTGGGAGAAACCCACGCCTCCATGCCGGTCAGCTCGGGCGCCTTCGTGCCGAAGAACCGCTCGTTGCACGTGGCCGTCAGCAGCGCACGGGCAACCCGCACCTTGAGGGCCTCGAAGTCCGAGCGGACTTCCCCACCCTGGGAGATGGCCGGGTTGGCCCAGAGGATGCCCAGCGCGTTCTCCTCCGTCGTGACCTTGCCCAGGTTGCCCAGCGAGATGGGACCTTGCGCCAGACACTGGCCCAGGGCCTCCTCACTGGAGCCGAAGAAGCCGTGGTCTCGCGTCAGCATCGGCGTCTGATCTCCACCCACGGGAGGAGGAGGGGGGAAGGCGCACGTCGCGCCGTCCGCGAACTGCGTGGTGGGACCGGTGGAGACGGTGGTCAGCGCCCCCGTCACCAGGTTCACCGAATAGAACGTGTTGGCCCTGCTCACGTTCGCATTGGTGGAGCCGTAGAAGAACAGTTCACCCGTGGCGGTGAAGACCGCGGAGACCATCGAGTTGCCCACCGACAGCACGCCGTTGATGCGCGTGGGCAGGACGAAGTCCGTGTGGGTGCCCAGCAACGGATTGATGATGGTGACGCGCTGAGTGGCGCTGTTGAAGCCATACAGCAGGCCGTTGAGGGGATTCACCGCGAAGTCGGCGACCCGGAACGTCGCGGGGGTGCCCACGACGACGTCCGACAAGGTCGCGCCCGTGGTGGTGTTGACGCGAACCAGGTGGTTGCTCGTGATTTCGAACCCCAGGTAGGAACCGTCGCCCAGGATGGCGCCCGCGCCCCAGAGCGCCGTGTTCGCCGCGCCGGTGACGAGCGGCGCGATGATGTTCCCCGAGCCGTTGGCGTCCACCCGGATGAGGTTGGGAGGGTTCACGCCGTTGGAGTTGATGGCATACAAGAAGCCATTGACATGGTTGAACGCGAGGCCGTTGTACGGAATCGGCGTGGACCCCTGGAGCGCCAGCGTCGCCGTTGCGGGGTCGAACACGTAGAGGCGCGAGGGCCCCACCGGCAGGCCGGTGCTGGAGGAGGACGCGGTCGAGATATAGACCGTGTCATCACACACCATGATGCGCTCCTGCTCACAGAGCACGTTGACGCCGTCCTGAGCGGAGCCGTTGTCCCAGCCGATGCTGAAGACGTTGGTGAACGACACGCTGTCATTGGGCGTGGAGGGGTTGGTGTCCAGCCTGCCCAGGGCCTCGCAGACCTCGAAGTTGGCGACGGGGAAGGTGCACTGATAGGTGACGTTGCCACCCACGGGAACCGTCAGCGGCGGCGCGGGCGTGAGCGTGCACGAGGACAGGAGCGGGTCCCCCGCGGACTGGAGGATCGACGACAACGTCGGATGGATGTTCGTGGCGCTGAACGTGAAGGTCAGCGTGTTGGGATAGGTGTTGATCGAGGCCAGCTTCAAGCCGTTCACGAGCTTCTCCGCTCGGAAATCGTGGGCCAGGACACCCGGGGCCCATAACGCTCCACCGAGCAGGACTCCAAACCATCTGCGATTCATCTTTGCGCCTCCGCGCCCTTGGGGGTTTTGCAACCAGGGACGCGGGAGGTACTGCACGGGGAGTGCCTGCTTTGGCTTGGCTCTCAAACTATTCCGATTGAAGTCTATGAATGCCCGCCAGTCTTGTCCGTCTGACGGCCAGGCGTCATGGGCAGACACATATTCCCGGATGCTGGGCACCCGAGAGGCGATGCCTGATTAATGAATGGCTTACCCTCGCCCCCGAGGGCGACGGTGCCTGCGGGCCAGCACGCGCGGGAAACAACCTACACGGAAATTTTTGGCAAAAGAGCCCTGCAACAACTCCAGTCGGGATGCTCGGTCACCGGTGCGCATCAGGCGGGGGCCGTGGGCTCGGACTCCCCGGTGGGCCCTAGGGCGGACCCGGGCTGGGCCTGGTCCCCGGTGCGCAGGTACCAGGGCACACTGATGACCACGAGACGCCGGGCGCCGGACAACAGCAGCGTGCTGCGCAGCAGCTCGGCGCGGCGCCCATACATGACGGCCCGGTACCACTGGCGCTCCAGCAGCTCCGGCAGGACGACAGCCACCGTGCGGTGCGGGTTCTCCGCGAGCAGCCCGTCCACGTAGTCCAGCAAGGGCTGCACGAGTCCCCGGTAGGGAGACGGCACCTCCTCCAGCCTGGGTACCTGGACGCGAGCCCGCACCGCGGGCTCCTCGACGAGCGCGGCCCACCGCGCGGCCAGGGCGCCCGGCGCGTCCTCCTCCTCATCGGTGCGCACGTGCACCGCGCGGACGTCGTGGCAGAGCCCCAGGGCGAAGCGCAGGGCCGTCTCCGACGCATGGGACCAGCGGCTCATGGGCACCACCGCCACCATGCTCCCAACCGGGTCCAACACCAGGGGGCGCTGGAGGTCCGTCGTCTCGCGAACACGCAGGTAGGCCCGGTGGACGCGGCTGAAGAGCAACACGCCCAGCGGGATGATGACGACGGCGGCCCAGCCGCCATGGGTGAACTTGGCGACGATGACGATGGACAGCGCCAGCCCCGTCAAGAGCGCGCCCACGCCGTTGAGGACCCGGCGCCACTGCCACCCCGCATCGCGGCGGCGCGTCCAGTACACCACCATGCCCGTCTGCGAGAGGGTGAACGCCAGGAGCGCGCCAATGGCGAACAGGGGGATGAGGCGGTCGGTGATGGCCTCCGAGGCGAGGATGAGCAGCCCCGCCAGCACGGAGAGCAACAGGATGCCTCGAGAGTACGCCAGGCGCCGTCCCCGGTGCACGAAGGCCACGGGCAGGTAGCGATCCAACGCCAGCAGCCAGCACACGCGCGGGAAGCCGGCGAAGCTGGTGTTGGCGGACAGCGCGAGCACGCCGAGGATGGACGTCATCGCCACGTAATAGAAGACACCCCGCCCCGTCACCGCGGCCAACAACTGGGACAGAACGCTCTGGTAGCCCGGGCCGTCGGGCGCGGTGGCCCCGACGCCATACACGTGGCACAGCGCGGCCACGCCCAGGAGCAACAGCACCAGGACGAGGATGATGAGCGACAGCGTGAGCCTGGCGCGCTTCACGGAGGGCGCGCGGAAGACAGGCACCGCGTTGCTGACCGCCTCCACGCCCGTCATCGCCGTACAGCCACTGGCGAAGGCCCGCAACACCAGCCACAGCCCCACGCTCGCCGAGGGCGAGGGCAGCGCGGGCGGTGGGATATCGCTGGCTGGCGCGCCTCCCTGCGTGAAGGCCCGGAAGGCGCCGACGGCGAGCAGGATGAAGAGCGAGCCGATGAACATCGCGGTGGGCAGCAGGAAGAGGGCCCCCGCTTCACGGGCGCCGCGCAGGTTCACCAGCGTGAGCAGGCCCAGCAACCCCAGCGCGAGTCCCAGGGTGTGCGGGCGCAGCAAGGGAAAGGCGGAGACGAGGGCGCCCACCCCGGCGGAGATGCCCACCGCCACGTTGAGCAGGTAGTCCAGGAGCAGGGCGGACGCCGCGAGCAACCCCATCCGACGACCCAGGTTCTCTCTCGCTACCGTATAGGCCCCACCTCCGCGGGGATACGCGGCGATGGTCTGCCGATAGGAGGACGCCACCACCACCAGCAACCCGACGATGCACGCGGTGATGGGAAACAGCAGCTTCACACCCGAGGGCCCCAGCGGGCGCAGCACGGTGAGCGCGGCCTCCGGTCCATACGCGGCGGAGGACAGCGCATCCAGCCCGAGGAGGGCCACGCCCGCGAGCACGCCGACCTGCTCGTGCGACGCCTGCGCGGTGGTGAGCGGCTTTCCGAGCAGCACGTCCATCCAGCTCCGGCGGCCCTCCCTCGCGTGTTCCATGCCGCCCTCTCTCCCGTGTGGCCACCCGCGCCGGAGATTCATCACGGGCAACCTGGGGATGCCTCGCTCCAGGGAGAGCGGCCGGCGCTCCAGGCGCGCGACTCCTTGTTGGAGGCGACAGACCTGGGACGTCGCCTCATGACCTCGCGTGGACACCTGACCCCTTCCGGGGTGATGGGCGGCCAACACCCCGGGGGAGGTTGTGTCCTCCCCCGACGCTCGGCCCCGCGGTCCGCTTCACGGAGGCCCCCCTCATTGATCACTTCACGTCCCACCCCACGAATCGCATTGGAGGGCAGCTCGTATGGCCATGAGGCACTGCTGGACGCTATCTGTCATCGCCACCCTGGGTATCTCCGGGACGGCGCTGGCGCAGGAGTCGGAAACGCGCGAGCCGGGCGCGGTGGAGATGGATGTCCGCGCGGCGCACGGGATGTCCGGCTTCCAGCTCGCGTTGGGCGTCAATCTGGGCCTGGGCCTGGGGCACGTCTACAAGGACGGCACGTCGCGCACGGGGACACAGGAGGACTTGAAGATCACCGACGCCGCCAAGGCGTCCATCCCGTTCCTGTTGGAGGTGGGCTATCGCTTCAACCCCCGCTTCTACGCGGGGGTCTGGGGGAGCTGGGAGAAGATCTTCCCCAAGACGAACGACATCTCGTGTCCGGAGGGCTTCGACTGCGACAACTCGCAGTGGCGCTTCGGCCCCGAGGGGCGCCTCCACTTCAACCCTGCGTCGGGCTTCGACCCGTGGGTGGGGCTGGCTCTGGGCCTGGAGTTCCTCAAGAGCCACGTGAAGGGCGACACGCAAGTCCCGCTGCCGGGCGGAGGCAGCGTGCCCGCGCGCATCGACACCCGGGTGACGGACCGGGGCCCCACCTTCCTGCGCCTCAGCGCGGGAGGCGACGTGCGCGTCTCGCGCTTCCTGGCCTTCGGCCCCATCATCACCGCGTCGGTGGGCAGCTACACCGTGCGCACAGGTGACCAGACCGTGAACGTCACCGGCCTGCCCGCTCAGACCTCCGCCGTCACCGCGGTGGACGACGGCTTCCACGCGCTCTTCACCTTGGGCGTGCGCGGCGTCTTCCGCTCGTTCTGAAGCGCGCGCTTTTCCAGGCGGAACATCGGGCGAGCCGTCCGCGACGGCGCGCCCGACCTTGCGAAAGACTCCCCGTCAAGGCCTCTCCACGCGCCCAGTCCTGACACGATGTCGCGAAACACGTGCATCTGGGTCACAAACGCCCCTCCCGAATGGTGGCGTGGCGCGTCGAGAAAGTTTCACTCCCACTCCCCTACAGCCCCTTCCGAACCCTTTCCTACATGTCAGGGGATGCAGACCTATTTACAGCCATGCGCTGGCAGTCGAGCATTGGCTACCTCATGGCTGCCCACCGCCCTTCCCCGACACCCTTCGACAGCCTTGCCTCACGCGACACCCTCGTGAGGCTTCACGCATCGTCGCGCAGAAGCTCGCGGCTGGTGCTGCTGGGCTGCGCGCTGCTCATCGCGCTCTTCCATGCCCCCACGGCCCGCGCGGAGGAGGAACCAAGCTCCATCGCCCCGTTGCTGGAAGGCTGGCGTTACCGCTGGGGTGACTCGCCCCAGGGCGCGGATGGAATTCCCTTGTGGGCACAGACCGCGAACATCGCGGACGAGTGGCGCACGATGGAAGCGCTCAAGCCGCCGCCGGGACGCGGCAACAACGTCTTCCTGTGGATCAGCATCCCGCTGCCGCAGGGTCCGTGGGCGGAGCCCGCGGTCATGCTGGGTGAAGTCACCAATGCCGTGGAGGCCTACGCCAACGGCCAGCGCATCTATGTGAGCGGACGGCTGAACACGTCCGGCGCGGAGCTGTCCGACAACATGGCCTGGCATGTGGTGCCGGTGCCGCGCGCCGCGCTCGGTGGAAATCTGCTGCTGCGCGTCCAGTCGAGCAACCCGAACATCGGCGTGGCGCAAGCCGCGTTGATCGGCTCCCGGCATCAACTGCTCGCCAAGGTGACGCGCGAGGGTCAGGCGCCGTTCGTCATGGGCATGCTGCTCCTGGCGGTGGCCGTGGGCTCCGGTGGAGCGTTCCTGTTGCACTGGCGTCGGCGGATGCTCGCGGGCCTGGCGGTGTTCTCCTTCAGCGGCGGCTTCGTGCTGCTGTCCCTGAGCGGCATGCCCAACGCGCTCTGGGACGCGCCCATCACCGCCACGCGCTTCACGGTGCTCGGCATCTTCCTGCTCGTGTCGGGCCTCATCGAGTTCGTGTCGGACGCGCTCCTCAACAACCAGCGGCGCTGGTTCCGCATCGGAGCGATGGGCTACACGGCGCTCTGCGTGGTGGCGGCCCTGTCCGCCCTCCTGGACCTGGGCACCGCGCAGCGCATCCTGATCCCCTTCCTGCCCTTCTCGTTCACCGTCCTCCTCATCTGTTTCAGCGTGGCGGCGCTGGAGGCGTGGCGCGGCAACCCCGACGCCCGCATCTTCGTGGCGGGCCTTGCGGGGCTCGTCCTCTTCCTCGCGCTCACGGTGCTGCCGGTCATCGGCGTGCTGCCCTTCTCGTTGGGGAACGTGTCCCACTGGGGCTACCTGGCGCTCACCCTGTCGCTCCTGGGCATCGTCGCGCGGCGCTCCATGGAGGTGGTGCGCTCGCTGGAGGCCCACACCCGTCAGTTGGAGGAGCGGCAGCTGGAGGTGCGCAACCTGGCCGAGCGCATGGGCACCGGCGCCGGCGAGCTGGCCACGGTGGTGCAGCAGCTGCGCTCCACCAGCGACCAGCAGACCGAGGGCGTCAGCCGTCAGGCCGCGGCGCTGCAGGAGGCCGAGCAGACGGTGAAGGAGATCCGCCGCTCGTCGCAGATGACGGCGGAGAAGGCCAGCTCGCTGGCCGCGTCGGCGGAAGGCGCCGAGCAGGTGGGCCGCGAGGGCAGCGCCGCGCTGGAGCGGACGCTGGCGGACCTGGCGGCGATTCGCTCCGAGGTGTCGGAGATGGCCCGTCGCATCCTCGCGCTCGACGAGCGCACGCGCGAGGTGTCCGGCATCGTCGACTCGGTGAAGGACCTGGCGGACCAGTCCAACATGCTGGCCATCAACGCGGCGATTGAAGCGGCGCGCAGCGGAGAGAGCGGCCGGGGCTTCGGCGTGGTGGCGCGCGAGATGCGCGGACTGGCGGACCAGTCCATCCGCGCCACGCACCGCATCCGCGAGGTGCTCAACGGCGTCAGCGCGAGCATGCGAGAGGCGGCCCAGTTCAGCGAGAAGGGCGACGAGCGCGTCCGGCAGAGCCTGGATGCCGTGCGCACCTCCAGCGCCCAGTTCCAGGAGCTGGCCATCCTCATCGGTGACTCCAGCGCGAGCATGCGGCAGATCACCGCCGCCGTCAGCGCGCAGGACTCGGGCACCCAGCAGATGGCCATGGCCATCCAGGAGCTGTCCGGACAGATGCAGCGCACCCTGAAGACGGTTCAGGAGACACAAGAGGCCACCCGCTCCGTGCAGGGATTGGCGGAGAGCATGTCCGGCCTCGCCACCCAGTCCCTCCGGGCGGAAGGCTCCACACAAGTCTCACTGCCCAGGTAGTCCTTCCCTTCCTCGGAAGATGAGGTCCCATGCGTACCCCGTCCGCCCTCCCCGCCCTGCTCCTCGTGCTCACCGCCGTGGCCTCAGCGTGTGGAGGAGCGCACGGGGCGGCGGCGGACCCCAACCGGCCTCCACCCCCCAAGACAACGGTGGTGGTGGAGAGCCGGAAGCTGGTGGACGTCAACCTCTACGCGCTGACGGGGACACGGCGGATGCGGCTGGGCACGGTGCCGGGGATGACGTCGCGCAACTTCGTGTTGCCCCCGGACATGGTGGGCAACACGGACCGCATCCGCTTCGGCATCGAAATCATCGGCACCCTGGGCCACAAGAGCCTGGGCAGCGATAGAACCTTCGAGAGCGAGCAGGAGATGTCGGTCCGTCCCGGCGACGAGCTCTCGCTCACCATCTACTGACCACCCCGGCGTGCTCCGCCGGAGTCAGTCCAAGGATTCAGAGCGACCTGTCAGCAGCCCTGGATGAGCGCCCAGCCCCAGGGAGGCATCCAGGACCGCGCCGTGAAGGACACGGGCCTGGGGTTCACAGAGCCAGCGCACCAGCTCCGCGATCTCCGACGCCTCAATCAACCGCTGTTTCGGCAGTCGCGCGATGAGCGCGCGTCGGGACTGGGCGCTCAGGGGCTCCAGGGTGCTCGCCCGGAACATCGGCGTGTCGGTGGCCCCCGGCGCCACGCACACCACCGTCACGGGCTCATGAGCCAGCTCCGCCGCCAGTTGCCGGGTCAGGAAGGCGATGGCCGCCTTGCTCATTCCATCCGCGGCACGAAACCCCGGGAAGGCCGCGAAGGCGCCATCCACGCTGGACAGCATCACCACCGTGCCGCCGCCCCGCTCCAGCATCTTCGGCACCAACATGCGGGTCAGCCAGAGCGGTCCCAGGCAGTTGACCCGGAAGAACAGCTCGTCCTCGAGCCACGCCGACCCACCGCCCTCGGCCTTGACGGTCTGCGTCCCCAGCGCCGCGTTGTTGATGAGGATATCGACCGGGCCGGGCAGGCCGCGAACCAGCTCCTGCACCTGGGCCGCGTTCGACTGGTCCAGCGGCAGGGCCAGATGCCCTCGCTCCGCTCCTCCACTGATCTCCTCCAGCAGCGCCAGCGCGCGCTCCCGGCCTCGATGGTAGGTCAGCCAGACCCGGTCCCCCTGGGCAGCCATGGCCCGCACCACCTCCGCGCCGATACCGCTGGACCCGCCGGTAATCAGCACCGTTCGACGTGCCCGCCCCGCACCCAATGACAACTCGACCATGACAGCTTCCCCTCCGGTTGAATTCATCTCGTGAAAAAGCTCAAGGGAACCTGAGCCGGCGCCCCTGCCAGCTGGGCGCCGTAATGACAAACCTGCTCATCACATCGCGATAGACCCCATCGTCCAGCCTGATGCCGCCCACCGCTCCGTGACGATAGCGGCTTCTTGAATTTCGATTAATCGGAAACTCCGGACAGCCACGCGCCGACAACGTGTGGACCCCTGAGGTCGAATCGCGGCGAGACACAGGCACGCCGCGCTCGGCCCCAGGACTGCTCGCGGGGACAACCCGCCTGGAGAAGAAAGATGCACACGAAACGGATGACGTGGCTCCTCGCCCTGCTGTTCGTCGGGCTCTCGGCATGTGGTGGTGAGGGCGAGGTGGTGGCGGACGCGCCCGAGGTGCTCGACACGAGCACGGCCGAGCTGAACACCGCCATCTACAACCGGGCGCGCGCCTATGCGTCTGCCCATCCCACGCGAGACGGCGGCACGTGGGACCAGTGGTGCGGCTCGCTGATGTGGCGCTTCGGAGGGTTCCCCGAGTCCTCCGCCCGGCCGTCGGCCATCGAGGCCTATCACGCGTCGACGCGGCAGCCGTATGCGGCCTCCCAGGCTCCCGCGGGCGCCTTCCACTGGTGGGACATCGGCTCGTTCGGCCACGTGGGCCTGGACCTCAACGGCGGAGGCACCACCGTCTTCATGGCCACGCGGAAGCTGTCGCAGAGCTGGGGCAACGCCATCGGCATCAACAGCGTGTCCGGGTACTCGTCGGCTTCGGGCGCGCGGTATCTCGGCTGGTCGCTGGACTACGCGGGCAGCGTCATCCCGGACCACGGGCCCCTGCCCGGTGGGGGTGGCGGAGGCATTCCCCGGACGTCCACCGAGGACGACGGAGTGCCCGGCCCCATCTACTACAAGCGCATCCAGACGGTGGGCCAGCGGGACTTCGGCTACACGGGTCCCATCGACGGAGTCACCGGGCCCGTCACGGAGAAGCTTCGCGTGAGAATCACGGCGCGCGAGCTCAACCGCCGAGGCGGCCCGCGCACCTCCGCGCAGGACGACGGAGTCCCGGGCACCATCTACTGGCAGCGCGTCCAGACGGTGGGGCGGGACTTCGGCTACACGGGCCCCATCGACGGGATTCCCGGTGCGAATACGTACAAGGCCGAGCACCGCATCTGCGGCTACGCCGTGAACCGGGCGTTCTAGCCGACGCGTCCCCTGCCCTCGCGCTCACCGTGCCCTTTGGCGCCGAGCGCGAGGGCGGATGCGGCTACAGTCCGCGCATGACTGTCCAAGCCACGGGCGTGCTGCTCGACATCGAAAGTGGAGTCGCCACGCTCACGCTGAACGACGCCGCGCGCCGCAACGCGATGACTCCCGACCTGGGGGATGCGCTTCGTGCGCGGGTGGAGGAGCTGCGTCGGAGGGAGGACGTGCGCGCCGTCGTCCTCGCCGGAGCGGGCGGCACCTTCTCCGCGGGCGGCGACCTCCAGATGCTGGAGCGCCTGCGCCAGGTCTCCTTCGAGGAGGCCCGCGTGTTCATGCTCGACTTCTACTCGCGCTATCTCAGCATCCTCGACCTGCCCGTGCCCACGGTGGCGGCGGTGGAGGGCGCGGCCATTGGCGCGGGGCTGTGCGTCGCGCTCGCGTGCGACGTGTGCATCGTCTCCGAGGACGCGAAGCTCGCCCTCAACTTCGTGCAGCTCGGCCTGCATCCCGGCATGGGCGCGACGTATCTCGTGCCGTTGCGAGCCGGCCCCCAGCGCGCCGCGGAGCTGCTGCTCACGGGGCGGCGCTTCGACGGCCGAGAGGCGGTGCGTTTGGGGCTCGCGCTGGAGTCCACCGCCGCGACGGAGACCCGGACCCGCGCCAGCGCGCTCGCGACGTCCATCGCGGCGAACGCTCCGCTGGCGACGCGGGGACTCAAGCAGCGACTCGGCCTGGACCGCGCGGGACTCCAGCGCGCGTTGGAGGAAGAGGCGCGGCTCCAGGCGGAGAGCTACGGCAGCGCGGACCTGGGCGAGGGACTCGCGGCGGCGGTGGCACGCAGACCCCCAGTGTTCCAGGGACGGTAATCCGCCCACCGCCATGCTTCCTCGACGCGTAGGTTCGCGACATGCTGCCCTTCGGCCCTCGCGGTGGACGTGAGGCAGCGGCGGGAGGGATGGAGATGGGACAGCTTCGACTGGAGCGACACCTGCACGGGGTGCACGTGGTGCTCATGTGCGCGGACGACGCGGAGGAACAAGCCGAGTGGGTGCTGAGCGTGCTCACCCGCCTTCCTCCCGGCGGGCTCATCCCCGGCCGCACGCTGCGCTTCGGCTGGTCCAACCTGCGCCTGGACCCGCGCGGAGACTCGCTGGTGGTGACGGAGCCCGACTTCGACGGCAACCCGCTGACCGACTGGCGCGACGACATCACCGTGACGCTGCGCATCCAGGGGCGGATGCTCGAGACGACGCAGACGGTAGGCACCGAGCCCTTGTTTCCTCGCTATGGGGACAAGGTCGCGGCCGTGCCCGGGTGGGACAGGAGCCACCGCGTCGCCATGGCGCGTGCCCGGGCCCCCGAGGGTACCGACTCCGGCTGGCTCATCGTCCCCCCTGGCCCTCCGGGCGATGAGACCTTCGAGACCTTCCCCGTGTACTCCCTGCTGCGTCGTCGTCCCGCGTTGCTGGCCGCGCTCGCGCTGCCAGGGGGCTGGGTGGCGGAGTTCGAGGACGACACGCTCGTGGGTTACGGCAAGCCCGACTGAGATTCGGGCCGGCGTCAGGTACGCTCGGGGCGCGCCGTCCTGGCCCCCAACTCAAATTCGAAGACACGAACATCATGACCAAGCTCAATCAGATCATCGCCGTCGAGAAGGGCGTCAAGAACCGCTCCCAGCAGGAGCTGACGCAGGCCCACCACGACCTCCAGAAGCCGCAGCTGCTCAACGGCATCTCCCGCACCTATCAGCCCCGTGACGAAGAGGGTGAGCGCTTCCCCCCCGAGTCCACGCGCGTGCAGGTGCGCACCGACGACGTGCTGAAGAAGACGAAGGAAATCCTCACCCGGCTCTTCGACGTCACCGCCACCAAGGACCTCACCAACTGCCACGCCAAGGCGGACGTGCGTGTCGACGGCAAGGTGCTGCTCAAGGGCGCGCCCGCCACGTACCTGCTCTTCCTGGAGAAGCAGCTCGTCGACCTGCAGACCTTCGTGAAGAAGCTGCCCACGCTGGACCCGTCGGAGTCCTGGGTTCCGGACCCGGCGCAGGGCCTGTGGGCCACGGAGCCCGTGCAGACCGCGAAGACGAAGAAGGTCCCCCGCAACCACGTGAAGGCCGAGGCCACCGAGAAGCACCCCGCCCAGGTGGAGGTCTATTACGAGGACATCGTCGTCGGTTACTGGAAGACGGTGAAGTACTCGGGCGCCCTCCCCGCCGTCCGGGTCAATGAGCTGGTGGAGCGCGTGGAGAAGCTCCAGCAGGCGGTCAAGTTCGCGCGCGAGGAAGCCAACGCCGTGGAGGTGGAAGAGATGAAGTCGGGTGAAGTTCTCCTCGGCTATCTCTTCGGCTAGACTCAGCGCGCAGTCCTTTCGGAGTACAAACTCAAACTCAGCAGCAAGTTGACGCCGAGCGTGCCCCGGTCGCCTTCAGTGCAGGTTCAAAGCCTGCCCCCGCCACTCCTACGGCGGGGTAGCCCAACGGGTAGAGGCAAGCGACATCAAGGGCCCGCGAAGCACCCCACGCTCAGACTCTCACTCCAGACTCAGCATTCGCTGTCGCAGGTCCGATCTACCGTCTTCGCCCTTCTCCCCGAGATGCTGGTGCAATTCCAGCCCGCCGCTCCACTCGCTTGCGCGGCGGTCGTTCAATCGCAGGACACGGGGCATCACACTGAGGCGAAGTCTTAAACGTGCGGGCCTCATCAATGGCAGCACCCCGAGCCCGGTCAGGAGGACACCCTGATCGGGCTCACCTATTTTCCACGTCAGAAACTTCCAGCGCGGCTGTTTCACGTGTCGGACACGTCCCACCGTGGCGGCTCACGTAGGGTTGCTCCCGGCGCGCGGGGCGACTTCAATGTGGAGATGCTGTTCGGAAGCAAGACGCCGCCGTCCCGTTCGGAGCTCGTCAGCGAAGCGGATCTGGCTCGCTCGAAGGGCCGGTTGAACAAGGCCATCTCCGGTTACAAGAAGGCGCTGGAGCTGGAGCCGAAGGACGCGGCGGTGCTGGGCAAGCTCGCGCCGCTGCTGGCCCGCGTGAAGCAGCCGGAGGCGGCGATGGAGAGCTTCCGTGCCGCGGCCCAGGTGCACCTGGACAAGGGCTTCGCGGACAAGGCGCTCGCTGTGTACGCGCAGGCGGCGGAGTTGTTCCCGCTGGAGCTGGACCTCTGGCGCCAGGTGTCGCAGCTCCACGTCGTGAAGGGACACCGCGCGGAAGCCGTGAAGACGCTGCTCCGGGGACGGCTCCACTTCCGGCGAGGCTCCGAGCGGCCCGGCGCCATCCTCCTGCTGCGCGAGACGCTGGCGTTGGATGCGACGCTGTTCGAGGTGAAGCTGGACCTGGCGCTGCTGCTCGCGCGGCAGAAGCAGCGGGACGCGGCGCTCGCGGTGCTGGAGCCCCTGGCCGCCGAGGCGAAGAGTCGTCGCCACGTGCGCAGGTTGCGGTGGACGCAGGCGCAGGTGACGCCGGGCGTGGGCACCTTCACGTCGTGGCTGCGCGCGGTGCTGCTGGGCCGCTGAGCGTCAGCCCTTGAAGGGGATGGTCGCCCCGCCCGACTGGAGGAAGAGGAACAGGGGCACGCCCACCAGTCCCAGCAGGCCCAGCAGCGACGCGAGTCCCATCGAGACCAGCATCAACCCGACTCCCATCTGGCCGTGCTGATGAGCCTTCACGCTCATGCGAAGGCAGTGGAAGCTGGCGGCGAGTTGGATGAGGGACATCGCCGCCAACGGCTGGAAGGTGACGGTGTCGGTGAAGCCGCCCCCCGTGTAGGGGGTGTTGATGACGTAGAGGAACCAGGCCCACGCCAGCACGAACATCCCCACCGCCACCGCGCAGGACAGGAGGGCCGGTCCCCGGTGGGACTCCGAGGTGAAGGTAGAGGCGGTCATGAAGCGCCAGCTTAGCGGACGTGCCGCACCTTGGGTGTAAATGCTCGTCCCGCGCTGAGGACGACTCGTCACCGGCGTCGGCGCTTCCGTCACATGCCGGACCTCGCCGTCGACACGTCCCGCTACGACACGGTCCTCCAGTGCCTCCGGCGTTCTCCGGCGGCCCGTTGCGAGGAGCGTGTCCATGCATCGCCCGATGTCCATCCGAAGCCTCTTCCTGGCGAGCGCCCTCACCCTGGCCTTCGTGCCCGGGTGTCAGGACGCCCCGCCGCCCGATGACTCCCCTTCCGAGCCGCTGGGTGCCGCCACCCAGGGCCTCACCTGCGGCGACAGCCTCATCCCCGCGATGACGGCCGGCGATGCCCCGAGCGGGCTCGCCATCGCCTCCAGCCAGCTCAGCGCCTCCAACCCCGGCTGGATGGCGCTCGATGGCAGCGACACCACCATGTGGTTCTCCGCGAGCGGACAGTCCACCGAGTGGCTGACCTACGAGTTCTTCAACGGTCCCAAGACGGTCACGCACTACGCCATCAAGTTCTCCAACGGCGCGCTCAACGCGCGAGCGCCGAGGGACTGGACGCTGCAGGGCTGGTCCGGCTCCGCGTGGAACACGATTGACTCGCGCACGCTCCAGACGAACTGGGGCGGCGCCGAGCAGCGCGAGTTCGCGGTCGCGACCCCGACGGCCTACAGCAAGTACCGCCTGGTGGTGACGGAGGACAACGCGACCGGCACGGGCGTGGACGTCCTCTCCATCGGCAAGCTGAGCTTCTACAACTGCGCCTGCGCCGCCAGCGTCAACCAGGTGCCGGACATGACGAGCGCGACCGCACCGTCCGGCATCGTCACGGCCTCTGGGGTCATCGACGCGGAGCCGGAATATGACGCCTGGAAGGCGTTCGACAGCGTGGCCACCGGGGCGTCCATGTGGATCTCCGCCATCCAGCAGACTCCGGCGTGGTTGGCCTATGAGTGGACGGACGGTCCTCGCATCATCAGCCGGTACGCCATCAAGTACGCCAACGGCGACATCACCACGCGCGCGCCGAAGAACTGGACCTTCCAGGGCTGGAACGGCAGCGCGTGGGTGACGGTCGACACGCGCATCGACGAGATGGGCTGGTTGGGTTCGGAGCGACGCGAGTACACGCTCAGCACCCCGAGGACCTTCAGCAAGTTCCGGCTGAACGTGACGGACGACAATGACCCGCGCACCGGCGTCGAGGTCGTGTCCCTGGCGCGGCTGGAGCTGCTCGGCTGCGTGCGCGACACGGTGGCACCCATCGTGCCGGTGTTCACGGGCTTCACGCCGGCGTCTCCCAGCACGCAGACCAGCACGACGCTCGCCGGAACCACGGAGGCGGGAGCCACCGTGCGCCTCTTCACCGGAAGCAGCTGCGCCGGCAGCCCCCTCGCGAGCGTGACGGCCAACGCCTCGGGCACCTTCACCCGGGCATTCACCATGACCGTCAACACCACGAGCATCTTCTCCGCGAAGGCCGAGGACTCGGTGGGCAACATTTCCGCGTGCTCCGCCGCCATCAGCTACGTGCACGACAACCTCGCTCCCACCACGCCGTTCCAGCTCGCCTTCTCCCCCAGTGGGGCGGGAACCCAGGTGACGCCCCTGCTCCAGGGCCGCACCGAGGCGGGCGCGCTCGTCCGCGTCTTCCAGAACTCCAGCTGCGGAGGGACTCCGCTGACCACCACCACGGCGAACGCCACCACCGGCAACTTCAGCCTCAACCTGTCCGTGGGGACCAACTCCGTGACGACGTTCACGTTCCGCGCCGTGGATGCCGCCGGAAACACCTCCGGCTGCTCGCCGACGGTGGCGTACACGCACGACAACCTCGCACCGCTGCCGCCTACCTTCACGCCGGGCCTGGTGCCCTTCCCGCAGGCGCCCTTCGTCAGCGCGGTGCGCGCGCTGGCCGAGCCGCGGACCCGCATCATCCTCTTCTCGAACGCGGGCTGCACCCTCCCCATGGGCACGGAGGTGGCGCTGGACAATACAGGGGGCGCGCTGGTGCCGTTGCTCGCCAATCAGGTGGGCGTCACCGTCTTCGCGCGGGTCCGGGATGCGGCGGGCAATCAGTCCTCCTGCACGTCCTTCACGGAGACGTGCGTCACCGGCTTCCTGGACTGCGATGGCAACCCGAGCAACGGGTGTGAGACCTCGATGATGGACGACGCGGCGAACTGCGGCGCGTGCGGCACCGTGTGCGGTGGCGCGGCCTCGGCGAGCGGCGTCTGCGGCGCGGGGACGTGCGGCCTCGGCTGCGCGGTGGGCACCTTCGACTGCGATGGCAATGCGGTCAACGGCTGCGAGTCCGCCACGGCCTGCGCTCCTGGCGTGTGTCAGGTGACGCCGAACCGGGAGCTGCTCATCACCGATCTGTCCGTGGTGGAGGACCCGGTGCGGACCACGGGCAACGGGGTCTGGACGTTCGGCACGCTCATGCGTCGAATGAACGGGGGACAGAACCCCTCCGAGCTGGTGCGCAACTGGCTGAAGACGTGGGAGCAGGACCAGTTCATCGAGGCCTCATTCGTCCCCGCGCGCACCCGCATCCGCCCCGACGTGCTCGGCCCCTGGGAGTCCCGCAGCGGAGGCCCCAACGCGCCGCTCGACTTCAACACGGCGCCGTTCCGGCTGCTCGCCATCGTCAACCGCATCGACCTGCGCAGCGAGGGCACGCACTCGGGTGAAGGGCGCTTCATCTTCGGCGTCACCACGCCCTCCGGCCAGCCGATGCCGTTCACCGTCATCCTGGAGTACATGCTGCCCGGCGATGGGCCGGAGGACATCCAGCGCTGGGCCCGTGACTGGCACGAGCTGGGCACGCTGAGCCTCGGGACGACGGCGTACAACACGAAGCTCCAGGCGCTCACGGACCGCTTCACGCAGTCGTTCGTGGCACCGGGGCACTTCATGGGCAGCGCCATCCATCAGGTGCGCACGAACGAGAACGTGCTGGACCCGCTGTGGGAGCTGCGTGAGTTCCACTTCGGGCCTACCGGACTGGCTCCCGCGCCCGTGGCGCTCACGCCGGAGTTGTTCCACGCCGGCACGCCCCTGGTGACGAACTACGTGCAGCAGAACCTGGTGCCCTTGATGAGCGGCACGCATGACGTGCCGGCCTTCTTCGAGGGACAGCCCTTCCTCGCGGGCTCCGCGCTCACGCCGTTCTTCTTCTTCTGGAACGCGCCAGGCGCGGACCCCGAGGCGCGGCACCGCTTCTCTCTCAACACGTGCAACGGCTGCCACGCGGGGGAGACGCAGACCACCTTCCTCCACGTCTTCCCGCGCTCGGCCGGGAGCGCCTCGGCCCCCTCTCCCTTCATGACCAGCCTGGCTCCCACTCCGGACCCCGTGTCCCCCTCCACGGTGCGTGTCTTCAACGACCTGGGCCGTCGAGACGACGACCTGGAGAACCTGGTGTGCGGAGCGCCGCAGAGCCTCCAGGCGATGACCGGCTCCGTGGGTGAGGCGCTGCTCGCGCCGCGCTCATTGAGCAGCGCGAAGAACCTGGACGGGGCCGTGCCGGGCTTCCCGCCCCGCTCGAACCTGCCTCCGGGCCGCGTCCACTGAGACGCGCCGGACACACGAAGTGACTGGGCCGGGCTCCACCCAAACGCGTGGAGTCCGGCCCGAGTCCTGTCCGAAGCAGCCCGCGCGCTGACTCAGACTCGACTTTCGCCCTTTTGGGCCGGGAGGCCCAAGCAGGGGGGCGAGGGGAGAAGGGGCTGAGGGTAGGAGAAGAGCGGCCATCGAGGCCAGCTGAGAGAGGTGTCCGGCAAGACACGCCTCCACCAGCACCTTCGAGGTCTCCCGATGGCCGCCTCCCATTTGTATGCACTGTTGCGAGTCTTGCAGCTGGTTCGGCCCGCCTTCACCGAGCCCTCGTTCCTGCGCTTCCTGGTGCTGTTCGCCGGCTGGGTGTGCAGTGGCGGCACGCACGCGGTCACCGAGGCGCTGGTGGCCGCGGGTGTCTCGGGCGTGCAGCACCACGCGGCCTTCCATCGCTTCTTCTCCCGGGCTCGCTGGAGTGCGGACGAAGTGGGCCGACTCCTGCTGCTGAAGCTTTCGGCCCTGGGGCCCCTGCGACTGGTGCTCGACGACACCCTGTGCAGCCACAAAGGGCCGAAGGTGTTCGGGCTGGGCAGCCACCTGGATGCGGTGCACTCCACCCGAGGTGTGCACGTCTTCTGCTTCGGCCACGTCTGGGTGACGCTGGCGGTGCTGGTGCAGGTGCCCTTCGCTTCGCGCCCCTGGGCGCTGCCCATCCTCTTTCGGCTCTACCGCACCCAGGCCGAGTGCCAGAAGAAAGGCATTGCGCACCGCAAGAAGACGCAGCTGGGCCGAGAGCTGGTGGAGCGTGTCCTCAGCTGGCTGCCCACGGCTCCCGTGGAGCTTGCCGCAGACGAGGCCTACTCGTGCAGCACCGTGCTCAAGCAGTTGCCGCAACGGCTCGTCTTCGTCGGCGCCATGCGCCCAGACGCAGTGCTGACTCGCCCGCGCACTCACCGGTGCCGCTCGCCGAAGACGGGCCGGTGGCTGACACGCGACGTGACGGTCCCCAAGCCCCAGGCCCTCGCCCGGGATGCCGCGCTCCCCTGGCAGCGGCTGACGGCCTTTCTCTACGGCCAGTCGCAGCAGGTGGACTGCAAGGAGGTGGTGGCCCGCTGGAAGAGTGCTGCCGGTGAGCGGATGCTCAAGGTCGTCGTCGTGCGGATGACGGGCGGCAGCCGCCCCCTGCGCGTCTTCTTCTGCACCGACGCCTCCCTCACGGCCCTCCAAGTAGTGGAACGGTATGCCTTCCGGTGGAGCATCGAAGTGCTTTTCCGAGACTTGAAACAGCTGCTTGGCTTCGCCGACTCGCGTGCCCGCCGCCGCCTGGCCGTGCTGCGCACCGCTCCCTTCGCGGGCTTGAGTTACACCCTGCTCGTCCTCTGGTACCTGGAGCTGGCCGCCAGCTGGCAGCAACTGAAGTTGCCTATGCGACCCTGGTACACCACCAAGGCCACTGTCAGCTTCGCGGATGTCCTGCGATTGGCTCAAGCTACCCTGGCCCGTGCCCGCTGGCACTCGCCGCGTCGACTTCGCGCCAACTTACGCGCCGCCTCCCGCGCCACGCTGCCCCAGGGGCGCGCCGCGTAGACCGCAGCGCTCGCCCCTTCGCCACAAAAGAGCGAAAGTCGAGTCAGAAGCTCCCGAGCATCCACGCACTGCCGACGAGAATGGAGACCGTGGACGCCACGCGGGGCACATGCGTGGCCAGCTGGGATGAGACCTGACGGATGCGGGAGAAGGCGGCGATGCCGGCGGTGAGCGCGGACATGGCCAGCGTGCTGCCGATGGAAAAACCGCCCAGGTAGAGCGCCTGCTCCGGCCCCGTGCCCGACACCGCGATGGGCAGCAGCAACAGCAGCGCGGACGCGCCCGTCAGCCCATGCACCAGGCCCACGGCGAGCACTCCTCGGGAGGCGTGGCTTTCGTCACCACCGCCCAGCTTGCTGCGCCGCAGCCCCCAGACGCCCATGCCCAGCAGCGCCAGGCCCGCGAGCCGCTCCGCCCAGCGGTCGACGGATTCCAGATGAACGGCGGACAGGAGCACCAGCAACACGCCCGCCGCGGCCAGGGTGCCGAGTCCATGACCCAGCCCCCACAGCAACCCCACCCGCCATGCGCCCCGTCGACGCCCCACCGACAGCGGGGCGAGGCTCAGCAGATGGTCCGGTCCCGCCAGTGCGTGCAGCGCACCTGAACCGACAGCCGCGAGGGCGATGAGGGGCAAGGTCATGGTCGCATCCACCTGCTGGGAGAGAGATGCCCATCCCCCTGCCCGCGTTCCAAGTCATCGACTCAACGGCCCCGAGCACCCCCGCCGCCCGGTCGATGGAACGCCTGCCTACCCGCCCAGCACGGGCCCCGGGGCCAGCACTCCCGCCGAGACTTCGCGCCACCAGGGCGTGGCCTGCTCCAGACGCAGGGGCTCGCTCGCGGCCCCCAGGCGGGGCGTGAAGAGTCGGACCTGCTGCTCGGAGGCCAGGCGGAGCAGCGTCTCCGCGGGCTCGTCCCACGCGTGCAGGGCCAGGTTGAAGGTGCCCCAGTGCACCGGCATCAGCCGACCGCCTCCCAGCATCTCGTGGGCCTTGAGGGCGTTCTCTGGCCCCAGGTGGATGGTGCCCCAGCTCGGATGGAAGGCGCCGACCTCCAACATCACCAGGTCGAACGGACCATGGCGCCGCGCCACTTCGCGCAGCTCCTCCGTCAGCCCGGTGTCGCCGCTGAAGAAGAGGCGATGCTTGTCACCCTCCAGCACCCAGGACGCCCACAGGGTCCGGTTCCGGTCCGCCAGTCCGCGCCCGGAGAAGTGCTGCGACGGAGTGGCGGTGAGCGCCACCGGCCCCACCGTGGTCCGCTCCCACCAGTCCAGCTCGGTGATGAGCTCCGGCGCCACACCATAGGCTTCCAGGTGCGCACCCACGCCCAGTGCGGTGACGAACGGAACGCGCCGCTTCGCCAAGGCCTGGATGGTGGGCCGACACAGGTGGTCATAGTGGTCGTGCGACACCAGCACCGCGTCCAGCTCCGGCAGCGCCGCCAGGGACACCGGCGCCTCGTGGAAGCGACGCGGCCCGGCGAAGGACATGGGCGAGGCGCGCTCGCCGAACACGGGGTCCGTCAGGATGCGCGCGCCGTCCACCTCCAGCAGCATCGTGCTGTGCCCCAGCCACGTCACCCGCAGTCCGGTGTCGGGCTTCCGCGCCCAGGACTCCAGCGGGTTCTCCATGGGCAGCGGTCCCGGCGGCGTGCGCTGCGCGCCCCCGAAGAAGTACTCGCCGAGCAACGGCAAGGGGTTGCCCTGGAGGCCAGGCCCCACGGGCGCGGTGTTGCGAAACCGGCCCTCCGCGAACTGGCGGGACGCCTTCACCCGCTCGAGTCGCAGCCCCGAGATGTGCCCACCACGACTGGAAGTAGACATGCTCCCCGTGTTTAACGCCTTGGCTCGAATCTGGCCACCCCACCAAGAGGCCAGGCCACCGGCCCCCTCCCTGGTGGGCGTACGCCCCTGAGCAGGCAACCGCTCGAACCCTGGGAGATGAAACCCGCTAGGGTGCGCCCATGATCGACGAGAAGCCGTTCGTCTCCCGCCACCGCTACGAGCACCAGCATCCGACGGTGCTCGCCATCTATTGCTCGGATGGACGCTTCACCGATGGCGTGGAGGACCTGGCCACCCACCTGGGCCACGAGCGCATCGACACCCTGACGATTCCGGGCGGCCCCGCGCTGCTCAACCGCTGGACAGCCGACTACCTGGAGAGCGACACCATCACCCGCGCGGCCCGCTTCCTCATCATCGGCCACCACATCGAAGAGGTCCTCCTGCTCGCGCACGCCAACTGCGGCTACTACCAGTCCCGCAACGGAACGATGGGCCCGGAGTACATCGCGGAGCAACAGGTGAACGACCTGCGCCACGCCGCCGAGCAACTCCAGAAGGAACACACCGGCATCCGCGTGTTCGCCTTCTACGCCCACCCCGAGGCCGAGCACATCCACTTCAAGCCCGTGGACCTCCACCCCTGAGACCGAGGAGCCCGTCGACTCAGCGCGGGTCCGTTCGCGCGGCGGCGTCCTCGCGTCCGACGCGAGAGTGCCTGCGCCCATAACCGAAGTAGATGAGGAGCCCCAGGGCGAGCCAGAGGATGAGCCGGAGCCACGTCTCCACGCCGAGCCCCAGCATCAGCGCCGTGCAGACGAGAATGCCTAGCACGGGCACCACCGGAACGAAGGGCGTCCGGAAGGGACGGGGCAGCTCCGGCTGCTTGTAGCGCAGCACCAGGATGCCGGCACAGACGACCACGAACGCGAACAGCGTCCCGATGGAGACGAGGTGCCCGAGCAACCCGATGGGGAACAGCCCCGCCACCACCATGGACACGCCTCCGGTGATGAGCGTGGACACATAGGGCGTCCGGTAGCGCGGGTGGATGCGGCCAAAGAACGGCGGCAGCAGCCCGTCGCGCGACATCGCGAAGAAGATGCGGGGCTGCCCCATCAGCATGACGAGGACGACGGAGGCGAGGCCCGCGATGGCGCCCACGCCGACGATGGGACGCAGCCACTGCAAGGAAGGGCCGCCCTCGGAGATGGCCACGTACACGGGCTCGGGCACGTCGAGCGTCTTGTACGGGGCGAGCCCCGTCATCACCGCCGCCATCAGCACGTAGAGCACCGTGCACACGATGAGCGAGCCGAGGATGCCCGTGGGCAGGTCCTTCGACGGGTTGCGCGTCTCCTGCGCCGCCGTGGAGACGGCGTCGAAGCCGATGTACGCGAAGAAGATGACCCCTGCCCCCGAGAGCACCCCGCTCCAGCCGAACTCCCCGAAGCGCCCCGTGTTGGGAGGGATGAAGGGCGTCCAGTGCTCACGCTCGACGTGGAAGGCGCCGAAGACGATGACCAGCAGGACGATGGCGACCTTCACGAAGACGATGATGTTGTTGACGCGCGCGGACTCACGGATGCCGACGACGAGCAGCACCGTAATCACGCCCACCAGCAGCACCGCCGGAAGGTTGATGAGCGCTCCAGTGGCGTGCGGTACGAGCGAGCCGGGCGTGGTGCCCAGCGGCGCATTCGCCAGGGCCGCGGGCAGCTCCCAGCCGGCATAGTCGCGAAGGAAGGCGGTCAGATAGCCGGACCACCCCACCGCCACGGCCGAGGACGCGAAGAGATACTCCAGCATCAAGTCCCAGCCGATGATCCACGCCACCAGCTCGCCCAGGGTGGCGTAGCCGTAGGTGTACGCGCTGCCGGCGACGGGAATCATCGAGGCGAACTCCGCGTAGCACAGCCCCGCGAAGAGACAGCCAATGCCGGCCAGCATGAACGACAGGACGATGGCGGGCCCCGCATGCTGCGCCGCCGCCGTCCCCGTCACGACGAAGATGCCCGCGCCAATGATGGCTCCAATTCCCAGCAAGGTGAGCTGGAGCCCATTGAGGGTGCGATGCAGCTCCTGCCCCTCGCCATCCTCGTTCTGGAGCCTCGTGAGGCTCTTCTTCGACCAGATTCCCACGGGCGCCAGTCAATGCCGGACCGCGACCAATCGAAAGCCTGGACGCCACGGATTGGCGACAAGTGTCACCCGGCGAGCGAATCGCCGGACTCAGCCTCGGCGGTGCTCACGGCGGTCCTCGCGCCGCTCGCGGTGGTCCTCGCGCAGCTCCTGCTTGCCGTCGCGAACCTCACGCTCCGCCAGCCGGATGAGCTCCTGGATGAGGTCCCGCTTGCGGTGCAGCGCGCCTCCAGCCCTGCGGCCCTCCAGCTCCGCGAGCTCCCGGGCGATGACCTGTCGCGAGCGCATTGAGGCGGCCTCCGCCTTCACATCGCGCCGGTCGTCCCGGGCATCCCGCCGGTCATCGCGGAGGTCCCGCTTGTCGCTGACATGCGCGGCCCGGCGACCCCAGGCCGCATCGTCGCGGACCTCCCACTGCTCCGCGCGCACCTCGCGCTGGCTGCGCTGAGCCTCGCGCTGCGAGGACGACAGCTCGTTGCGGCCCTCCATCATCTCCGCGCGAAGCAGCTGGTGGAGCCGATCTTCCACGGCATCCATCTCCCGCATGTCACGACGCGCCCAGGCCTTGTCGAAGCGGGCCAGGACGGACTTCAGCTCCTCCACGTCCTTCCGGTCGTCCCGGAGCTCGCGGCGGTCCTCGTGCGTCTCGTAGCGGTTCTGCGCGCGCTCCCACTGATTGTTGCGGGGCTGGGCCTGGGCGCTTCCCGCGAAGAGCAGTCCCGCGAGCACGGCGGATGAAAAGGCGTTCATGGTGGGGGGTCCTCGTGAGCGCGAAGCTCGCTTGCGTGTTCAGAGCTCCTGACGCCCCCAGGGCCTCTTTATTCGAGGCCCCAGGCCTCCTCGGATGGCGACAAGGTAGGACCCAGGCCGACTAATGATCTTCGACGGTGCAGTCTCCCGTCACGTTCGGGGCGGGCGAGTCATTCACATCGTTCCCGTCGAAGGCGTTGTTGCTCTCGACCAGTTCCACCTCGCCGTTGCCTCGGTTGCACACGACCACGCCTCCCGCGCCCGCATGGTTGCCCGTGAAGCGGTTGCCTCGAAGGGTGACGGCGCGGGTGCCAACGTCCTCCAGGTAGATGGCCGCCGCCGGGCCTCTCGTCACGAAGTTGCCCTCGAAGACGTTGTTGAAGATGCTGTCATTGTTCGGCTGGAAGTAGTGCAGCGCCCCGCCGCCACCCAGGTCATAGGTGTTCTGCGAGTTGGGCCAGGCAAGCAGGGGCCTCACCGTCAAGCCGCTCCACACG
>NZ_JBLZWL010000023.1:0-95811 GCF_049194865.1 Corallococcus terminator
CCACGGCGGCAATGGATGGCAGGGATGAAATCTTCATGGTGAGGTGGACCTCTCGTTGTGTGTATGGACTTGCGGCAAGATGCCATTGGGCAGCCTTCGTGTCCATGGCAACTGCCAGTCCTGGAGACCTGGCAGGCCCGTCACTGTCGCATCTCGCTTGCTCTCTTGCTGCCCGGTTGGAAGACGCTAGGGGATACGGGCGTCGAGCCACGTCAGGTGCGCGTCGATGGTCTCCGATACGACCTGTGCCTGCTCGGATGCGCTGGGCTCGGTGTACGGGTTGCCAATCTCCTTGTGCTTCCACTTCACCCACGTCTGCTTGTACCAACCCCAGTCGAGGTTGCTTCCCGTGGACGGCGGCGTGGCGCCGGCGTACCCCGAGAAGGCGCGGATGCCCGTGGCCGGGGCGACCTCCTGGCCTCCCACCACGTGGAAGAGGTGGAGCCGGTCACGACGGGGGAACTGGGCGTTCAGGTTCGTGGCCCACGCGCCATAGAACGTGCCCCAGGGCCGCACGGGGTTGTTGATCTTGGTGTCGAAGGTCCCCAACTCGTCCTGGCTGTTGCGACACACGCCGTCGAACGACGACACATAGATGTCGATGCCGTCGAGCGCCGTGTTCGTGCGAAGCGCCTGGGCCACGAGCATCACCAGACAGCCGCCGCGCGAGCTGCCCGCCAGATAGATGGAGCGCGTCTCCGGACGGACCTGGGCCTGCAGCCAGCCCGCGAACCCGTTGACGATTCGCTGCTTGGTGTCGCTGCCGTCCAGGTGGTCGAAGTTGCTGTCGTTGACCAGGGCGAGATAGGTCTTCCCGCGAGGAAACCAGCCCAGGGTGTCCAGCTTCATCGCCAGCGAGCGGCCGTCCAGCCCCACATTGGGACAGGAGACGCTGTCGCAGGTCGAGTCCCAGTTGGAGGACTGTCCCGTGACGCCGCTGGAGTGGCCGCTGCTCGAAATCTTCTGGCCCGCCGACATGACGACGAGGGCCTCGCGCACCGCGGGTGCATCCGCCTCCGCGATGCGGATGTTGTGGAGCGTGCTGTCAGAGGCGCCCGCCGCGCGGAACTGCTCGAAGCCGGCCGCCGCCTGATAGGCGCCCGAGGCGTTCTTGTAGACGACGCGCCGCGACACCACCGTCCTGCTGGCGCCGCTGGGGTAGGCCAGTGCCTGGGGCTGCGCCTCCAGCGTGTCGCCGGCCTCCAGCGGACCGCCACAGCCCGCGAGGGTGCCTCCGAACAGCAGGGCCAGATTCATCCATGAAAAGACGCGGCGAGAAGTACCTGCGGTGAGAACCATGTGTTGCTCTGCCTCCTGGAAGTGTATGAAGTTGAGTCTTTCATGGATTTCGAGGTGGGCAGAGAATGCGTCGAGGCCATCTGAGTGCGCGTCGAGGTTCAGGTCGACCCGGTGTTCGTGCGGCGCACTGCGTCGCCGCGTTGGTGGCGCTGTTGCTCACCCTCGTATACGTAGAGGCGCGCGCGGATGGGTTGTCCGTCATTCCCTACGGTGACAATTGCTGGGGCACGGGGACGGACGCGGACCGGGATGGCCTGAGCGACGACTGTGAGCACCAGGTCGCGCGCTGGTTCATGCCGCTGTTCTGGTTTGACACCGGAGAGAGTGGCTACGAGCGCCGTCCCTACTATGCGGTGAAGAGCGAGGGGTTCGCGCCGCGGACGCTGCGAATCTTCTACCTGGACACCTTCTTCGACGACACCGGCGTCACCACCGGCCACGACGGCGACCCCGAGTTCCAGATTCTCGAGGTCCATTACTCCGGTGGACGCTGGTACCTCGACTGGGTCTACCTGTCGGCGCACCGCAAGAGCGTGTGTGAGTCGTCGGCCTGGTACTCGTACGAGCAGCTGGAATACGACACGCGTGACTCGCGCAATGCCTACCGGGGCTGGCCCGTGCTGTATGTCGCCGAGGACAAGCACGCGACGTACAACAACCTCTCCACCTGTGACAGCGGCTGCTTCGCCCAGGATTACTGCAGCCGCCATGTGGCCCAGTACCTGGATACGGCGTCCACGCCGCTGGTGTCACGCAACGTGGGGTCCACGGCGGTGCAGCTCATCAACTCGGTGGTGCTGAACGGCAAGACGGAGCGGTTGCTCGACGACGTCGACTTCAAGGGCTGGGACGACCAGTGGTACCGGACCAACTCGAAGGGGTATCGCCGGCACCTCGACGACTTCGGCTTCTGACGCCGTCGCGAGCCTTCGTATGTCGCTCGAATCCCCTCGAGTCCGCTTCCGGGGGCGCGTGGCCGTCGCCACGGGCGCCGTCGTGCTGTTGCTGGCCCTGGCGGTGGTGCTCCTCGCGCGTGACGGTGTGGGAGAGGGTGTCCGGCGCCCGGAGACCGTGAGGCCGGAGGTCTCGGTCGTGCCGGTGGTGACACCGCGGGCTGCCTCGGCTCGTGTGGGCCGCGAGGCTTCCGTGCTCGTTCCCTCCCAGGTCTCGGGAGAGGCCCTGTCGGCGGCGCTGAACGAGGAGCGGGTGGTGCTTGCCTCCAGCACCGTCATCGAGCGCATCGAGGTGGATCGGCCCTGGACCTGTGCGGGCGGGCAGGTCTCCCTGACGGGGAGGGTGGGGGGCGCGCTGGAGTCGGGTGTCCTCTACCGCTGGGTGTGGCCCGGGCGGGATGCTGCGGCCGAGCTGCATCCGGGGGCTCGACTCCAGTGGCACGCGCCGGCTGAGCCGGGTACCTATTTCGTGCGCTTCCAGGTGTGCAAGGACCTGGGTGGACGGCGTGTGGGCATCCTGGCCGAGGCGCTGCATCGAATCGAGGTCCGTGACTGTGATGACGGCGCGGCCCGCGAGGAGGGCAGGCTGAAGGTCGAAGTCATCCAGCGCGCCAACGGCGCCTTCCTCTTGCGTGCTGTCTCTCCGGAGTCCGAGGCGCTGACCGGATATGCCTGGGACTTTGGTGACGGACGGACCGCCTCCACCTCCGGGCCCGAGGTGGAGCATGCCTATGACACTCGGGCGTTGGAGTCGCTGGACGTCCGGACCTTCACGGTGCGGCTCACGACGAGTCGCCGTGCGGGTGCCGCGCTGAGCGCCACCGCCTTCGTGGGTGTGCGGGGTCAGCCACCTTCCGACGCGCCGCTGCCGGCGACGCTCACGCTGTCACGCACGCGCGCGGACTCGGACGTGTGGCGAAGCGAGGTGTCTGTCGCGGTCCCGGAGCAAGGCTTCGTCACCTGGGAGCGCGTGGAGCGAATGACTCTTCACTGGGATGACCAGGTGGAGTCCATGACGCGTGAGTGGCGCCAGGTCATCACCGTGGAGGAGGAGGCTGGCCGGGGTGGCTTCCGGGGCTTTGTCACGGTGCGCCCGTCCGAGCTGTCGGAGACCGTGAAGCAAGTAGTGGATGTCCTCCATGGGCGCGACGAGGCCGGCGCTGAGGTCTCCGTGTCATGGGCCTCCTTCAAGCGGGAGGCGCCGCCCGTGAGGCCCGCCGCCGAGGCTCGGCTTCCGCTCAAGTAGCCGGCCAGTCTTCGCTCCCAGCGTCGGGTTCGTGACGGGCCAAGGCGTCGTCTCCCCCTGGTCAGTCGGCACTCGGCTGCGCTTGTCACGCCCCCACCCCGCACTGGCGAGAGGTGGCGCCTCCCAGGGGCAGATGTCTGTCGTTGCGGGCGAAGGCGTGGCACATCTGCTCGCCCGCAGACTGCGGGCGTCAGAAGCAACGACGCCTGGCTGCGCTATCTCCAGGCGGTCAATCACTGGCAAGATGAGCGTCGGTGCGGCGCCAGCCATTCGACCTGGGTCCAGTTGCCTCGAAACAGGCCCGCTGGACATGTTGCGCCTGACGAAGTGACGACTGGAAAGGATGATTTCGATGGCGAACCTAATCGACCTCATTGGAGAGTCCGCGCCGTATGTCAATGCCTACGACTTGAACGTCGTCGATGGCGTGCTGCACGGTCGGTTCAAGCCGGAGCAGCAGCGATACTCCGAGACGACGTTGCTGAACTGCTCGGAGGCGCTTCGCTTCTCGGCGCTCCACGCGGTCCTGACCTGCGCCGCGGCGAACCCCGTTCAGGCCAAGCGCTACTACCTCGCCGCCAAGGCAGATCTCCAGGTGTTCCCGGTCAAGGCGACCCGGACGAAATCCTTTCGCTGCGAGGGACGAGTGACCAGCATCGAAGAGAAACAGCAGCTCCCCTACTTCAAGGCGACCGCGACGTGCTTCACGGAGGAGGGCGAGCGCTACGCGGTCATGCATGGGGAGTGCATCACCCTCACGGAGGAGAAGTTCGTGGCCATCAAGGGGGCGGATGAGGCACCCGCGAAGGCGTGGACTCCCGGTCAGCCCAATCCCCACCAGAACCCGGTGCGACCGATGAAGCTGGACTGGGTGAAGCCCGGTGAGGTGCTGAAGGCCCAGTTGGATGGGTTGACCCGCGAGGACTTCGCCGGCCACTTCGACGTGCGGGCGATATGTCCCTTGACCATCCTGGTGGGGAATGCGGTGTCCCTGGTGAGCCACTTCCCTGGCTTCGACGTCTATCGCATCAATAGATGTATGTCTTCTTGCAAGGACGTGCCTTTCCCGGGGGAGTCGGTGCGGTTGACCTGTGCCGCCGAAGCGGCTGGCCAGTTCAAGATCACCGTGGAGAATGCTCAAGGGAAGTTCCTGGCCGCCATTCAGGTCGACGCGACGCCTGACTCGCGTTGATTTCGACCCTACCCAGAGGAGATGAATCAATGCTCAAGGATAGACTCATCGGTACCTGGCAGCTCGTATCCATGGTGAGCCTCCTGCCTGATGGCAGCAAGGTCCATCCCTTCGGAGAGCAGCTCCTGGGGATGTTGATGTATGACGGCCAGGGAAACATGTCCGTGCAGCTCATGCGGGGGGACCGCGCCCCCTTCCAGTCCGCGGATCCCATGCGGAGCCAGGGCGAGGAAGCGAAGGCCGCGCTGGACGGGGCCGCCGTGTACTTCGGGACCTACGAGGTCGACGAGAAGACGGACGTGGTCTCTCACCACGTCCAGGGCAGCCTCTTTCCGAACTGGATTGGGACCGTGCAGCGACGCAAGGCCGTCCTGGATGGCCAGCAGCTCTTCCTGCGCACCGACCCCCTCACGCTGGGGGGCAGCCATTCCGTATTCGTCCTGGAGTGGCGCAGGCTGACGCCCTCGTCCACCTGACTCCCGTCGCGGCGAGGCCTCCAGGTCCTCTTCCCCTGGAGGCTTCGTCGTCGCGTGAGCCTGGATATGTTTCACCCGAAGAAAACAAGACTGGCTCGAAATGCAGTTGCTCCTGTGATAGATGTGCTCGGCGATACCTTCACTGATGGGAGTCGAGCATGTTCAAGCAGCCCGTGAAGCTGGCCTGTGTCGTCGCGCTGGTCCTGAGTGGTTGTGGTGGTGCCCCCGAGGCGCAGTCCGTGGAGGAGGCGGAGGTCATCGAGTCGACCGAGCAGGCGCTCATCTGGGCTTGTGACGGCACGCGCGCCTTCAACCGCTACTGGTACGTGAACAACGTCGAGGTCGGCCGCGAGTACTGCGACTGCCCCGATATCCTCAACAAGTTCGGCGAGCAGCGGGGCCGCTACACCCAGCAGCACATCGCCTACTGCGCCCCTTGAGCGTCGCGTACGTGAGGAGCACACCACCTGGACTGGCAGTCACTCCGTGGTGGCTCGGCTCGCGGCTGAGCACGCTCCTTCCGCTTTGTCTGGCCCTGCTCGGGTGTCACGCCGAGCAGGAGCCTTTCACGCCACCACTCGAAGACGCCTGGGGATGAGGGCGCATCGAGGGACAGCTGCGCGGTGAATGCTCGCATCCTCGAGGCGGCCCTCGTGAAGCAGTGAGCCGTGCCCCCGCGGAGGCATGACGCACCCTGTCGTTGGTGGGCCCGCTGCTCCTGAAGTGCGCGGGTGTAACCGTCTTCGGGCTCGGGTCGTAGGAGGGGTCTCCCTGTCCCTGAGGAACACCTCCATGTCCGGTACCAAGGTCGCCGCGAAGGTCCTCGCGAAGCCGTTCTTGTCCCCGCCGAAGGTCGAGTTGGCGAAGCCGAAGCCCGTCCTCCCTCAGGCCGCGAAGCCGGCGAGCGCCTTCGCGCGGGACTCCTTTGATGCGGCCCAGCGGAAGTCCGGACCGGACTTGACGGGAGCGGCTCGCGCCAGGCCGAGCGCGACGCCGCCGACAGTCAGCGAGGACAAGTCCGGGCGGACGGTGGTGAACCTGGGCGCGGGTGACGACACGGCGACTGTCTCCCAGGGACCCAAGGGTGGGCTGACCATCACCAGCGGGGGCACCACCCTCCAGCTCACGGCGGAGCAGGCCGAGAATGTGGTCATCAAGGGCGGCGACGGGAACGACCAGATTACCGTGGACGCCAACGTGAAGACGGGCGTGGCCATCGATGGAGGAAAGGGAGATGACTATCTCCAGGGTGGCTCGGGTGATGACTCCATCCGGGGCGGTGATGGCCGGGACGTGGTGTATGGCCTGGGCGGCAACGACGCGGTGAGCGGCGGGGCGGGGCGGGACTACCTCGATGGTGGCCGTGGCGACGACAGCCTCAAGGGCGACTCCGGCAATGACCAGGTGATTGGCGGCCGGGGCAACGACAAGCTGGCCGGCGGCTCCGGGAGCGATGTGCTCGCGGGAGGGGCCGGCAAGGATGCCATTGACGGCGGCTCCGGGCGCGACGAGGTCTATTCACAGAAGGACGACACCGTGGCGCGCTCGAAGCAGGACACCGTCACCACGGTGGACCTGAGCAAGGACGTGGGCACGTCGGTGACGGTGAAGGGGGATGCGAACTTCCAGGCGCGCGTGCAGTCGGACCTGGAGGCGCTGGAGTCGCTCCCGGTGGGACGGGAGCTGCTCTCGGGGCTGGATGCCAGCGGCAGGTCGACGACCATCCGGGAGACCTCGGGTGGAGACTCGGCCTCTCCGACCAACGACGACGACTCGTGGTTGCGGCCCGACGGGACGCCGGGGCCGGGCTCGGACGCGAACATCAACTACAACCCCACGGATACGGAGTACTACGAAGGAGACAAGCCCTGGCAGGTGCGTCCCCCCGTCACCACGCTCTTTCACGAGCTGGTGCATGGCTACAACTACGCCACGGGGACGCGCGCACCGGGAGAGACGGACGGCGTGAAGAACCGTGAGCTGGCCGCGACGGGGCTGCCCTATGACCACGACGGCAACGCCAGCACGCCGGACATCCGGCCCTCGCATCCCACCGAGAACAAGCTCCGGGAGCAGCTCGGGTTGACGCCCCGCCCGGAGTACTGACGGGCGCTTGGGCGTTGGAGCCCCAGGCCCACACCTGTCCTCCAGCGGCCAATGTCAGTGTGTGCCATTGGCCCCCATCAAGGGGCCGCTCAAACGCGGCCTTTGGCGCCAGCGGAGCGCATCAGCTCTCGCAGCGCCGAGGGAGGGATGTCGTTGTACTTGCGAAAGGTCCTGGAGAAGTGTGCCTGGTCGGAGAAGCCCGTGCAGAACGCGACGTCCGTGAGCGTCAAGCTCGCATCGCCCAGCAGCCCGTGCGCGGCGTCGACCCGCGAGCGCTGCAGGGTCTCCGAGAAGGTCGTCCCTTCCTCGTGCAAGGCGCGTTGAAGGGTGCGGCGGGACAAGGCGAGCCCCTGTGCGCTCTCCTCGAGCGTCCAGGGGTGGAGCAGGTCTCCGCTCATGAGCCGCTGGAGTCGGTCGCGGACCGGTCCCGGCGCTTCCTGCACGGGCGCTTCGCTCACGGGGGGAGGAGCCTGTCGCGCGGGCTTCCACGAGAAGGTGGCCACGTCGGTGACCGGGGGCAGCTTCCGGGGGCCGAGCCTGGAAGTCCCACCGTGGATGACGACGTCCGCGCCGGAGGGGCACGCGAGCGACACCGTCAGGCCCGTGAAGCCCGCGGTCTCCAGGATGGCGACGAGGACGCCCCAGATGAACAGGTCGTTGACGACGCGAATCCTCCCGCCGTCGATGGCCACGTGGCGCAGCGTCATCCGGGCACGCGCCAGGTCATGTTCGACGAGTCGTGTCCGGTGCCGGGAGTGCATGAAGCGCTCGAGCGTGCTCCACCGCTCCACCGTGTGCCGGGGCGTCTGCCCCGCGCAGAGCGCGCGCAGCACGGGATGCGATGACAAGGCCCTGAGCGACCGGCCCAGCTCCAGCACCGGGCGCCACCCATGGGCATCCATCACGTCCTGGAGGATGGCGACCTTGTCGCGACCCTCCGTGGGAATCCCCGGGTAGTCCCGCGCGACGACGGCCTTCAGCACGGCGCTCAGCGCCGCGCTCGTCATGACGCCCTGGTCCTCCATGGTCAGCGGGTCCTCCTCAAGGAGCGACGTCCGGAGACGCGCTGGCTTCCAGCTCGCACCGCCCCGCGTTGCGCCAGTCCGCGAGCGCGGCGAGGAAGAGCGCGTTGAAGTCAGCGCCGGAAAAGGGGTTCTGGCTCGTCACCAGGTTGCAGTCTCTCACGGCGCGCGAGCGGCCCGGGAAGGCCGTCTCATGCTCATAGCCCGCCTCGTCGAGCTGGTCTCCGATGCCTCGCACCTGTGCACGCGCGCCCATGACGAACGTCTCGATGTACCACTCCTCGAAGCCGGACACGGAGGTGACGCGCCGCCCCGCGAAGGGGCTCTGCTTCGCGGACAGTCGTGCCAGGAGGGCAGGGGCATGGCACACGAGCCCCACGGGACGGGCGGTGGCCCCGAAGTCGACGAGCAGGCCGTGCAGCTCCGCGTCGTCGAGCAGGTCCACCATGACGCCCTGGCCTCCGGGGATGAGGAGGGCTTGGAACGTCTCCGCGCGCGTGCGGACCTCGGCCAGGGGAAGCGGCGCCTGGAGCTGGGGGAGCTGCGCCACCAAGGCCTGCGCTTCGGCGAGCGCCTCGGGGCGCTCCTTCCAGTACGACGGCTTCAGGCCCTCCGGGTCGAACGCGGGCCTCTGTCCCCCCGGCGTCGCGAGCACCACCTCATAGCCCGCGTCGACGAGCGCGCGATAAGGCTCGTAGAACTCATTCAGGAAGACGCCCGTCGAGCGGGTGCTGCCATCCGCGAGCTTCTGCTCGGATGCGGCGGAGAGGACCATCAGCACCGTGCCAGGTGCCTGGACCTCCGTGGGTGGGAGAGGGGCGGAGGGGAAGACAAGGCGACGGGTGGGTGTCGTCGCACAGCCACATGCGCCGGCGAAGCAGGCGAGCGCGAGTGAGACGAACCACCACGTCAGCGTCCGCCCGACGCGGAAGGCGGTGGGCGAGGGTGAACCGGGCGCATCCATGCAAGTCCTCCTGGTGACAGCTTCATCACCAGGGTAGGCGCGCGAGCCTGAGCGGGCTTGAACGAATGCGCCAATCCGCGCGGGGTCAGCCGGGGAAGGACTTGAAGTAGTTCGCCATGATGGCCGGATGGTCTGAGTAGAACCTCCCATCCAGCGTGCGCGACAGCGACACCGTGTCTTCGCCTCTCAGGTTCATCGCTTCGGTTTCGACCTGGTCGGTGTTGGCAATCAGCCCACCCATGTAGTTGTTCTTCGCGTTGGTGTTGGAATGGGACAGCGTGTAGACGGGCTTGACGGTGTTGTCGGCGTGCAGCTGGAACGAGAAGCGGCTCGGGAAGAACCCCCCGTTCAGCTCGAACGAGTCCATGTTCAGGTCACCCAGCAGCGCGTCGACCTCATTGTCCACCGCGAACTGGCCCACTTCCTCGAGCGCCTCCTTCTTCTTGGGGGCGGACGAGAAGCCCGTGTAGCCCGCGTCCAGGTGCACGCCCGCGACCTCGAAGCACACTTTGAACTCGGGAAGGATTTTCTGGACGCAGAGCCACTTCTCGTCGTGCTTGACGCCTTTGCGGACGAGGGTCCTCGCGTTGTAGACGACCTGGGTCATGAAGTTCTCGTCCATCAGCACGTAGGCCGCGATTTCGTTCTTCGCGTCGACCTGGGGGTCGAGCAGCTGGCGGATGCCGCCGATCTTCCGGTACTTGAGCTCCGCGCAGGGCTGAAGGACCGAGGGGAATGGGGCGCCCTTGAGCTCCTCCGAGAGGAAGATGACCTCGGGAACGAGCCGGCTCAACTGGGCATGCACGTCGATGGGTTTGGAGGCATGGAGCCGCTTCCACTCCACGGTGTTCGTGCAGGCCATGATGTGCTTGAGCACGATGTTGTTGTAGCCGGCGAGGATCTCCGCCTCCTCCATGGGCGTCGACTGTGCCTCGAAGGGCTGGTGGCTGGGATAGGGCTTGGTGTTGAAGGCCGAGAGGGCCTGGGCCGCCGCCAGGTTCGAGCGCGGTGCGAAGACGTTGTTGCCCTGGGGGACGAAGTCCGCCTCGAAGGTCCCTTGCTTCGCGTTGTTCCGGTAGAAGTTGTTCCCCGCGTCGAAGGGGATGAAGAGCGTCATGCATTGCATGCGCAGGATGCTGGGCGGGATGAACGGCGCCGTGTCGTCGACGACCGTGGGCTCTTCCAATTCCATCGCGGGCTCGAAGATTCCACCCGAGATGTCTGGCGACGACGGCTCGGACCGGGCGCGCCGGAGCTTGTGCCGGCCCTTCGTGACGCCGGTGAGCCGCGTGCTGGCTTGCAGGACCTTTCGCTTGTGTTGGTCCCGTGTGTTGCCCGTGTAGAGGAACTTGCCCGTCGCGGCGCGCTTCCCCGCGAGGAGCTTGGTGCACGCCCTGCAGACCTTCTTGCTCTCGAACTCGAAGGCGAAGGCGACCTGATGACACCTCATGCACTTGATGATCATGCTGGCTGGTGCTTTCCGGGGGAGGGGGAGTGACCGCGCCGGAACGGGAAGTCGAGGTCGCGACCGCGCGGACGAACACTGCACCCACCGTGCCGCACGCGGTCCCAGACGGGGCCACGGGGTAGGGGCTCCGAGGTGGTCCGTGTCCCGGCAGGCCGCGTTCGGCTCGGACGCGGCTGCGTCCGGGGGGCACGCGAGTGGAGGCGCTGGCAGCGAGGGCGGGAATATCGCGCGCCCCCTTCGTTCTCGCATCGCAGCCCCGTTGAAGCGCAACCACACCACATCACCGGCGCCGAGGCGCGTCCTCGACGCTCGGGGGGAGTTCACATGACGAGCATGACTCACACTCGACGTCACGGGTGGCGGACGACCACGCTGGCCGTGGCCTCGTTGGGCCTGATGTTGGGCGCCTGCGGACCGGAGGCGACCGGGACGGGCCCGGAGGACGACCTGGTCACCTCCGCGGAGCAGACCGAGGCGGCCTTCGAGGCCTGGCGCGCGAAGCAGGTCGTCACCACGCCCGACGGCCACTTCCTGGTCGAGGGCGACATGCGCATGCTCGACCTGGCGATGGTGCGCCAGTACTGGGAGAGCATCACCCAGAACCCCAACGCGCTCTCCGTGTTCCGCGTGGGAGGCGCTGACGCCGCGTGGAACCGGACGGACCGCTGGAACATCACCTACTGCATTCGGCCGAGCGACTTCGGCGCGGACTACAGCCGCGTCGTCGAGTTCATGCACCGCGCCGCGTCGGGCTGGGAGGCCGCCGCCAACGTGCGCTTCGTGCACGTCGTGTCGGAGGACTCGGCGAGCTGCAACCGGCTCAACAACAACGTGAAGTACAACGTCGAGCGCAACTTCACCTTCAGCGGCCTCCAGGCCGGCATGGGCTTCCCCACCTACTCCCGGCCGACGCGCTTCCTGGAGCTGGGCCCCACGTCGACGTGGACGGATGCGCAGTTCATCGCGGTGCTGACGCACGAGTTCGGCCACTCGCTGGGCTTCGTGCACGAGCACGACACCGCCGCGGGCTGCGGCATGGTGACCACCAGCAGCTACCGGCCGCTGACCTGCTACGACGGCCGCGGGGCGATGCACTACCCGTCCCAGCCCGGCTGGTTGGACCCGGCCCGCACGCTGAACTTCATCTCGCAGCGGGACGTGGAGGGCGCGCAGTCGCTGTATGAGGCGCCCACCAACGTGCTCAGCACGAGCAGCGGCACGGTGTACGCGCGCAAGCGCTCCACGGGCGACCTGTACCGGCGCGACGTCGCCGGGTGGACGCTGGTGGGCAACCCGGGCCAGGCCTTCGTCGCCGTGGGCAACACGCTCTACGGCCAGATTCCGGGGGGCGGCCAGCCTGTCCAGTTCACGGGCGCCGGCTGGGTGACCATCGGCAATAATCCCGCCGCGCAGATTTTCGCGTGCGCGGGGGCCCTCTGCGCCACCGACGCGGCCACGGGCAACGTGCTCCGCTACAACTCGGGGACGGGCGTGTGGACGACCATCGGCGGGCCGGGCTCGCGCTTCGGTTCGACGACGACGCAGGTGTTTGGCATCGACCCCTGGCAGGACGCGTACGTCGCGCGCTGGATCGCCGGGACGTCGTGGTCCGTGATTGGCGGAGGCGCCAGTGAGCTGGTGAGCGGTGGCACCAGCATGTACCGCGTGACGAACGTGAAGGACGCCATCGAGCGCTACGACGGTGGCACGACGTGGACCCCCATCGGTTTCTCGGGTCGGAGCTACGTCGCCGTCGGAGGTGATGTCTACGGGCTGCGTCCAGATGGCTCGTTCATCATGAAGTACGCGGGCACGGTGTGGAACTCCATTCACGGTTCGGCGACGCGCATCTTCAGCTCGAACGGCTACCTGCTCGCGACGAACCTCAACGACTCCATCGAGCGGTACAACCCGGCGACGAACACCTGGACGAACCTCGGCCAGCCCTGAGCGGCCGTGGGTGAGGGGCTGGGGGCTTCAGCGCCCCCGGCCTCTCTGTCAGCGGCTTCAATTACTTGAAGCAGAGGGTGGTGGATTCCACGACGTCCGTTCGTTGGATCCACTCGACTTCCCTGCACGTCTCACCGGGCCCGCAGGTGTCATCATCCTGGCAGCGGCGGTGACACTTCCGGTCGCCCTTCTCCTCCTGGCAATAGAGCTCTTCATTCGGAGCGGGGGGGCCACAGACCTGGCTGACGTAGCAGGCCTCGTCGGCACTCGCGCACTTGTCGGTGAACGAGCAGGCCGCGAGCGAGGAGTTCGGGTCCTCGGACTTGTCGTCTCCGCAGCCGGCGGAGGAGACGAGGCAGAGCAGGCTCAGCAAGAGCAGTCGCATGGGGGCTTCCAGGGAAAGGGTGGACGCTTCCCTAGGTATACGGTGGACGACGGTGAGGCTGGCTCATGTCCCCACCGTTCGTTCGTTACTGCAGGTCTTCAAGCAGCGCGGCCTGCATCGCCCGCCTGTTCTCGGGGAAGCCCTGGTTGGGATAGGGCCGGGCGCCGTTCAGGAGCGGCTCGAACCGCTGGTACATGGGGTCCGAGCGCGCGGGCTCCTGCTGGTAGAAGGCGCGGTTGGCCTGGAGCAGGTAGCGAGGCGACGTGCCCAGCGGCGCGTCCTCGCTGAAGGCGATGAGGCCGCGCACCTCGGGGTCGCTCATGAAGGTCGTGAAGGCCCGGGCATCCTCCGCGCACGCCCCGGTGCAGCTCGCGTTGAGCACCAGGGCATCCACGAAGACCGCGGGCGCGGAGCCCGTGCCGAGCGGCACCGAGATGACCTCTGGGAGCCGCTGGGTGGGCCGGGCCTGGCGGATGAAGAACAGGCGCTCGGTGTAGCCCATGAAGCCATTGGCCTGCTCCGTCGCGAAGGCCTCTTCGGCCACGGTGTTCCCGTCGTACGTGCCGTCCAGGCACGGGTTGACGTCCTGCTGGAGCGAGCAGCTGTCCACCACCGTCTTGAAGGACGCCACCGTCGGCGAGTCCAGCGGCAGGGTGATGGCGGTGGAGAGCGCCGTGCCCGGATGCGTGTCGGCCCAGGCATCCAGGTACGAGGAGGGCAACGTCCAGCTCCCGTCGAAGTTCACCGCGAGGGGCCGCTTGCCGGGCGCCACGTCACTGAGAATCCGCACCAGCGACGCCCCATCCGTGGCCGTCCGCAGCTGGGGGCTGTTCGAATAGACGACGTAGGTGCACAGGTAGGTGGGCACGCCATAGCTCGCACCGGAGATGCGCACGGCCTCCTCGGCGGCGGGGTGCGAGGCGCCTGCTTCCACCGGCACGGGCTGAATCCAGCCCTTCGACGCGAGGGAGCCGAGAATCAGCGTGTCCACCTCCACCACCTGGGCCGCCCCCGTGCCCTGGCCGAGGAGCTGGTTCAGCGTGCCGCCTTCGTCCAGGTCATAGAGGTCCAGGTTCGAGTCGAACACGATGTCCAGGTCGATGTCCGTGTGCGCCCGCTCGAAGTCTGCCTCGAGCCGCTGCTTGAGGCTCGCGAAGCCATCTCCCGCGGCGTCTGGAATGTAGGGGAAGAGGACCGCCTTCAGCGGACGCGGAGGCGTGGGTGTGGGGTCGGGTGATTCCGAGCAGGCGCTCAGGACGAGGACGACAGGGCAGAGCAGGGCTCTCCATTGCATGGCGTGGCTTCCTTTGGACGCGGCGAGAAAGTGATTAGAGCGCCAGCTCCACACCAAGGCCAGGCGCTACCGACCAGAGTGTCTTCCGGTTCTTCGAGCCCGGGTAGCACTCGCCGACGAGCTGGACGCGGAATCGCTCCAGGAAGGCCATGCCCGCAAGGGCCTGGACGACGGGGCGCGAGCAGGCCGTCACCCGACTGGCGCCGCGTCCCTCGCAGCCCTGCGTTCCATAGCCGTCATTGGCGCTGAGCATCCATCCGGCGCGCAGCCCGAAGCGGCTCTGCGCGAGGAAGGACTGGTCCGTGCGCGGCCGGTATTCGAGTCCACCCACGAGCGCGACGGAGAAGGACTCGCCGCCTCCCGAGGAGAACACCTCCTCGAGTCCCCGGAAGCCGACGGCGCTGGCGAAGCGCAGGCCCGTGGGGAGCTTGGAGGCGAAGGCGCCCAGGCTCAGGCCGACCTCGCTCTGCGTGGGCCCCATGGTGAAGTGCAGCACGGTGTCGGGAGGCGCGAACGCCACGCTGTCCGCCGCGAGCTTGCCCGCGAAGCCGACCACCTGCTTGTCGGAGCCGGGCTGCGCCGAGGTGAGCCGGTGGAGCGCGCGTCCAATGGACTCGCGGATGCGGACGATGGCGAGGTCACCGCGCCCCTGCTCCACGCCGAGGTCGCGAAACTGGAACCCATAGGCGCCGAGCAGTCGCATCGAGTAGTCCAGCTCCGGCTCCTCTTCGCCCTTCTTCCAGTCGGGCCAGCGGCTCGGGGAGAGGCCGGGGACCTTGGGCGGAGGCTGTCCCGCCATGGCGCGGTCGCAGTGCTTGTTGCGCCATTTGGCGCCCTCGGACGCTTCCTTCCTGGCGGTGCCGCACGCGAAGTAGAGCTGGTCCAGGGACACCTGGAGCAGCGCGCGGAAGTCCGACAGCGCGTCGCCCTGACAGGCCCGCGTCGCGTTCGAGGCTCCGTCGTAGACGGCGCGCATGCAGGTGAACGGGGCCCATCCGCCGGGCTCCTCCGTGGGCTCGCCGATGGGCTCGGCGAAGCGCGCGATTCCCTCCTCCACGTCCTCCAGCATCCTGCGGGCGTCGTACATGCCCAGGTAGAAGTCGAACGTGCGGAACTCGGTCTCGAAGAAGCCCAGGAACGCGAAGAGCGGGGCGCTCGCTGCGGGGAAGTGCCGACGCGGCAGGACGAGGTGGCGTGCGATGTTCGGCTCCTCTTCGAGCAGCAGCGACAGCTCCTTCGAGCGCGCCGTGTCCACGAGGGCGGCGATGAGCCCCGCCAGCTCCACCGGCAGCGACGTCTCATCCGACTGGGCTTCGGCGGGAGGCAGGAGGGGGTATTCGGTGGCGTCGGGGTCGACGAACGCGAAGGTGACGCCCTTGGGCGTGTCGCGCACCCCGGGCGTGGGGACGTCGCGCCAGTGCAGCTTGCCGTCGTCGGAGGCCTTCAGTCCGTCTCGTGCGAGCCCCACGGCCAGCCGCAGCGGAGCGTTGTCGAAGATGCCTCCGTCGATGAACCGGGATGTCTTTGCCTTCTCCTGGGGGCACACCGCGGGGGTGGCCTTGGTGCTCTTCGACTCGCAGGTGGGCAGCGAGTGGGGCGGGAAGGCCACGGGGAACGACATGGAGGCGAGGATGAGGTTGCGCAGGTGCTCGAAGGGGATTTCGCCCTGGTCATCCGTGACGAGCAGCGGCTCCATGCGACGGCTGCCGGGGGTCGTGTAGTTGGTGGCGCGCGGGGGCTTGCCGGGCCCTCGGCCCTGGATGCGGATGGCGAACTTCTCCTCGATGCGAGGCAGCGGCAGCCGGTCGTTCGCGGCCCAGAGGACCCGGGGCTCCACGCGCGTGGTGGAGACGCCGAGCACCACATCACACGAGGGGCTCAGGCCCTTCTTCCAGGCCTCTTCGATGCCGGCCGCGCCGTGCTCCAGCGCCTCGCGCGAGAAGATGCCCAGCGGGGACGTCGAGGACCGCAGGAAGAGGCGGTCGAAGCCGATGGGAATCCAGGTGCGCCAGAACAGGGACTGCTCGGGGGAGGGCGCTTGGGCGCCACAGGCGGCCATCACCGCGAGCAGCGAGTTCAGGCTGCCGGCGGAGGCGCCCGTGAGCAGGCGGAGGTCCACCTGCGGGTTCCCCCGCGACGAGGCGAGCGCGTAGTACAGGAAGCCCGCTTCGTACACGCCCAGGGACACGCCTCCGCTCACGGTGAGGGAGACCGCCGAAATCGGCGGGGCATCCGGGTCCATCGGCTGGGACTTCGCCGGTGAGGTGCAGAGGAGCAGCGCGCACGCGAGGGCGAGCGGGGTTGAAGTGGCGACGGAACCCATGGCCGCGGACCGTAGACCCGCGCTGGCCGGGGTGCACCATCATCCTTCCTCGGCTGGAGCGCGAACCCTCCCTGCGTTCGCGCCCCAGCAGTGGCCTGCCTAGTAGCGGTAGGTGTCCTGCTTGTACGGGCCGCTCTTCTCCACGCCGATGTACGAGGCCTGGTCAGGAGTCAGCTCGGTGAGCTGCGCGTTGAGCTTCTTGAGCTGGAGCCGGGCGACCTTCTCGTCCAGGTGCTTGGGCAGCACGTACACCTTGCCCACCTGGTACTTGTCGCTGTGCGAGTAGAGCTCAATCTGCGCGATGGTCTGGTTCGCGAACGAGCTGGACATCACGTAGCTGGGGTGACCGGTGCCGCAGCCCAGGTTCACCAACCGGCCCTTGGCGAGCAGGATGATGCGCTTGTTGTCCGGGAAGATGACGTGGTCCACCTGCGGCTTGATCTCCTCCCACTGGTACTTCTCCAGGGAGGCGACCTCGATTTCGTTGTCGAAGTGGCCGATGTTGCAGACGATGGCCTGGTCCTTCATCTTCGCCATGTGGTCATGGGTGATGACGCTCTTGTTGCCCGTGGCGGTGACGAAGATGTCGGCCTTGTCCGCGGCGTAGTCCATGGTGACGACGCGGTAGCCTTCCATCGCGGCCTGGAGCGCGCAGATGGGGTCGATTTCGGTGACCCACACCTGGGCGGACAGCGCGCGCAGCGCCTGCGCGGAGCCCTTGCCCACGTCTCCGTAGCCGGCGACGACCGCGATCTTTCCGGCGATCATCACGTCCGTGGCGCGCTTGATGCCGTCCACCAGGGACTCGCGGCAGCCGTACAGGTTGTCGAACTTGCTCTTCGTCACGCTGTCGTTGACGTTGATGGCGCGGAACAGGAGGGTGCCCTTCACGGACATCTCCTGGAGGCGGTGCACGCCCGTCGTCGTCTCCTCGGTGACGCCGAGAATCTTGGCCGCCTTGCGCGTGTACCAGGTCGCGTCCTGGGCCAGCTTCGCCTTGATGGAGGCGTACAGCTCGCGCTCCTCCTCGCTCTGGGGCGAGGAGAGCAGGCTCGCGTCCTTCTCCGCGCGCTTGCCCAGGTGCATCAGCAGCGTCGCGTCACCACCGTCGTCCAGAATCATGTTCGGACCTTCGTGGTCGCTGCCCGCGGGCCCGAACTCGAAGATGCGGTGGGTGAAGTCCCAGTACTCCTTCAGCGACTCGCCCTTGTGGGCGAACACGGGGGTGCCCGCGGCGACCAGCGCGGCGGCGGCGTGGTCCTGCGTGGAGAAGATGTTGCACGACGCCCAGCGCACTTCGGCGCCCAGGGCCTGCAGCGTCTCCACGAGCACCGCCGTCTGGATGGTCATGTGCAGCGAGCCCGTGACGCGCGCGCCCTTGAGCGGCTGCGTCTTGGCGTACTCCTCGCGGATGGCCATGAGGGCGGGCATCTCGCTCTCGGCGATCCGGATTTCCTTGCGGCCCCACGTGGCGAGCGACAGGTCGGCGACGGCGTGGTCCTGCTTCTGGGTCTGGGGAACAGCGGTCATGGCATGGCTCCTGCTGATGGTTGCGGCGCGAGCTGGCGAGGAACTCCCGAGCCGCAGAAAGCGGACCCACCCTCGCAAGCAACGCGTCCAGGTGAGTGCCGTTGGGTACCGCGCTTCGAGCCTGGGGCCTGGGGCCTCGCAACACTCCTCGAAGTCACGGGCGAAACTACGAGAAGCCGCCGCGAATTTCAAAGGGAGATTGCCGCCCTGGAGGGCAGGCCAGCGGCCAGGAGGAGGCATGCGGGCCGGGTGGGGTGTCGGGTGGACAGCGCTAGCAGCGGGTGAAGGACGCGTGGACCCACCCCGAAAGCGGGAGTGGGGATCTGGACAGGGTCGCCAACAGGGGGGCAGCATCGCCGCCTTCCAACAACCCCCGAGGGTTCGCAATGTCGTCGAAAAGCGCTGGAGCATCTCTGAAGGCCATCAACGAGAACATCCGGGCGGCCTATGCCCGTCGCGATCGCTGGGCGGGCCTCGCTCCCCAGGTCTTCGAGACCCTCAAGGGGCTGATTGAGAAGGCGAACCAGGATGCCGGAGCGAAGTCCGAGGGCAGCCTGACCCTCGTCGTCGAGCAGGTCCCCCACTGGGATGACTCGCGGGCGTACGAGGTCCGGTTCCTGGGCCACGACATCGGCCTGGTCAAGGGCAACGGCGCTCCCGCCGGGCCGGTGCATGCCCATGGCTCGTCGCTGAAGATCGCCCCGTTGGTGAGCGGCCTGGTGGGTGTGAGCTACACGCCGAGCTTCCTCACCGTGGGCGAGGAGCACTACGGCGACGTCAAGCCGGAGCTGGCGCTGCTGGGGGTCTTCGAGCCGGACGAAGTGGCGAGCCCCAAGCTGCTCGCGGAGCTGCTCGACACCACCGCGTCGCACGCCGCCGTGGACCACTGGGCGAGCGGTGGCACGGTGCGCGCGTCGGGCAACTGATTCGCGTCATCCCGGGCCAGGCCGCGGCGGTTCGCGTGTGCCTGGCCCAGGGCCGCTCAGGTCCCTACGGCTGGGTCTGGAGTGGCTGCTGTGCCTTCTCGAACCGCCCCGCGGCCGCACTCAACGCGAAGTCAGGCGCCCGCCAATCCGCGAATAGCGCTCGTAGGTCCGTTTGAGTGCGTCGAGGTGGGCGGGATTGTCGAGGTCGAGCGGCGCATCGGTGAGCTGCACGACCCACCCGCCCGACGGCGTGCGCCGCGCCCGCGTGAGCAGCTCGGCGTCGCGAGCAGGATCCGGGAACCCGATGGCCTGCGCGGCAGCGGCAGACCAATAGTTCAGCCACCCGAGGAACCAGGGAAGCTCAGGCGCGGGGAGCTTTTCTGGCAGGTTGATCATGGGAAGCCCACGGGGTGAACACTCGGGTCCATGAGGCGATCGGCGAAACTGCTGCGCGACTTCCGAGCCGTAACCATACGGCGACGCATGCCCCCAGAAAGCGCGCGCCCCCTCCGCCACGCCCTCAATCAAAGCCGCCGCTGCCGCGATTACGGGCTCGTCCAAGGGCAGCTCTGCATGCACTTCAGACAGAGACTGACCGCCTGGGCTCAGGAGTCCAGGTCTGCCCCTCCCGTTGACCGTCACGGGGTAGCGCTCGTCCCCGTTGCACAGAAGAGGGAATCTCCCGTCCTGTGTTCTTTCCGGGAGCCACGCATCGTGCTGCGGCAATGCGATGGGGTGCCCCCCTTTGCCTACTTCCCACCCCAGCAGCAGGCCGGGGAGCGCCTTTTCCATTCCACGGACGACAGCGAGCGAGCGGTCGTCCGTGCCGACGAGCGCAGGCGCGTAGACGATGAGGGTGAGGGCCTTGGGCCTGGTCATCGTTTGCACCCCGTGACGACGACATTCAGTGAGAAATCCGCTTCGATCAGCGCGTCTTTGTGCGCTTGGGTGCTGACCCCAATGACGAAGTCATATCCACATGCCGCCGCGGCAGTTCGCTCCCTTTGTATTTGCTCCAACTCTTTCTCGATCTCCCGCCTCCGGATAAAGTCGGGATATGTGTCAAATCGATGGGTTTTGATCTCCCACAGCACCCGCACGCCGACTTGCAGAGCATCGAAGCGCTCACCATCCACGAATACGTCCATGCGGGGATAACGGTTGGGCGGAACTTTATCGGCGCACTCGTTATGTGCGGCATCTCCGCCCGCGTGACGCACCGGGATGGGCTCGCACGACGGACGGCGCGGCTTGGTTTCTGGCGGTGGGGGAAAGGTGTCTCTGATGCGCGACCCTTGCGGCTCAGGCGCTGGGGTCGCTAACGGTTCCTTGTCCGGTTGCGTTTGAGTCTTGGGCTTCGCGCGCTCGCGGGAGGTGTTCCGTTGATAAACTTCAATTCCCTCTTGGATCGCGGCTGCCACCACCACCGCACCAACAACAATCACTGCACCGACGACGAACCCTGGTGCTACAAAGATGCAGAGCCCTACGCCCACGACAGCCGCACCCGCATTTGCGACAGCGCATCTTCCTGTGACATCGCGAAACTGGACCCTGTCGTGTTCGAGCGCGTGAAAGCATCGCTCCGCCAGGACAGGCCATTCGTTGGAGGCTTCCCGCACCACGCAACGCCCGTCATCCGTCCAGGGGTACTGCGCCGCCCGCTGAAGGTTGGCGAATCTCGGATTCGGAGCCTCCAACTCTTCGATGCTCGGCGCCGTCGTCGCGCAGGCCGAGAGCAGCAGCAGGAGCAGGAGTGCGCTGGAAGTTCGGGAACCCATTGCCACGTCCTTTCAATCAAGCGAAGTGCTGTGGGTCAAGGCCGCAGGGGTCTCCGCTAGAGTGTACCAGCCTGCCTTGAGCTTGCTCCGGCTCCGTTGACACCCTGGGACCCCTTCATCACATCTCGGGAGCGTCATGGAGCTGGGGCAGACTCACATGGGCCCCTTAAGGAACCGTGATGGGGTATTGCTTCACCAGCGCGTTCCAGACGGGTTCGGAGAGTCCCCAGGGACCGAAGACCAACTGCTTCAGGTTCGGGAAGCGGTCGCGATGGCGCGTGAGCGTGACGGCGCCCTCGTCCGTCAGCACGAGTCCCGTCAGGTCGAGCACCTGGAGCGACGGGCAGTGCTTCATGCGGACCAGCTCGCGGCACAGGACATCGCCGAACGCGCAGTTGCGCAGCTCGAGCTGACGCAAGGAGGGCAGCCCCTCCGCCTCGAAGAGCGGCGCCAGGTCTTCGGGGGTCCACGCGATGTACCACTCGTACTGAAAATCGATGTGCAGTCGTTCGAGCTGGGGGAGGCGTGCCTCCCGCAGGAACTGGAGTCCGCTGCCCTTGGGCACGGGCGCGGGCTTCCACTGTGACAGGTCCGAGGGGCCGCAGGGGATGAGCCCCAACCAGTGAAGGGAGAGCTCACGCAGCTCGGGATGCTCGACGTGCTCGGCCTGAAGCTCCGTCATCGGGAGCACCAGGGTCTGGAGCTTTGGATACAGGGCCAGGAGCCGTGAGAGCGACGGCAGCTGGACCCAGCGGATCCACTCCTTCCCACTGGGGCTGGAGAACTCCAGGGTCCACTCGCGCAGCGAAGGTCGAGGCCCCGCGCGCTCCAAGGTCTGGAGGAGTCCTTCCAGGGGATTCGCCCCACGGCTGATGTGCTTGATGCCGAGCGTCTCGAGCATCGCCGCCTCGGGAGACGCGAGCGCGATGCTCAGCAGCTCCATCCCCGCGTCGGGGCGGGCGAAGTCGACGAGGGCCAACGAAAGCCCGAGCGTCCTCGTGCCCCGTCGTCGAAGCTCGAGTTCATCGTCGTGGATGACCTCCCAATATTGATTCCGGTCAATCGTGAGGCGCTCCAGCGATGGCGCGAGGCCCGCGTGACGAATCTCCTCGAGGAGGTGGGGGAGTTCCTCTTCGGAGCCTCCAAGGTCCACGCGCAGACTCAGCGCGCGGACGGGCTCGTGACGGGTGAGCCGTGAGTAGACGCCACGGGCGCGGCTGGCGTCCACCGTGACGCGGTCCACGAAGCCCCGCGCGAACACGGCATCACCTGGGATGAGACCAAGCTCCGCGAGCCACGTCGCCTCATGCTCGGCGAGCAACGAGGCCTCACGCGCCCGAAGCGCCTGCGTCCGCGCGGAGGAGTCCTTCCCCGCCTCGGCGAGCGCGCACTGCACCTGGATGAACTCACCTCGTGGGTCGCCCCGCTCATGCAGCGCCTGCGCGAGTCGCAGGCGAAAGGTGTCCGTCGCATCGGAGGCGAGCGCCGCCAGGTCGTCTGGTGAGTGCGTCACGGACGGGACTCTACGGTGCCGCGAAGGCCCCGCCCACCGCCGTGTGCTGGCCGTCCATTTCGTCTCACCGAGGCGCGCGTGGGGCGTCCGTCTCCGGCCACGACGTGTCATCGAATATGTCGGTGCTTCCGTCGCTGACGGCTTGGTCTGCTCCCTTCAACAACGGCGGGAGGCCTGGATGAACGGTTGTCTCAAGATGGGTGTCGTGGTGGGTGCCATGCTGCTGGCCGCGTGCGGTGGCGAGGCCGTTGTCGACGAGCAGGAGCGGTCCGTGGACGCAGTTGAGCAGGCCAGCATTCCGGCGAGCTGTAACGGCATCAACCTCACGAAAATCACCTGTTTCAGCGACGCGACGAAGACGGTGGAAGTGGGTCGTCGTGACTGCCTTTGCAACGGCACCGCCATCGTCGGAGGCCGGACGTCGCCCTACCGGACGACCATGTCGTTCGCCTGCTTCAACTGAGCTGATGCGAGTGAGCCCGCCGGCTCCGTCTCGCCGGTGGGCTCGTGCCGCGCTGTCGTCGGGGACTACTTCTTCTCCTTCAGGGCGCGGAGCACCTCGCTCGCCGTCTCCGCGGATGACGCCGGGTTCTGTCCGGTGACGAGCCGTCCGTCGCGCACCGCGAAGCTCTGCCACAACGGGCCGGACTCGTAGCGCGCGCCCAGCTCGCGCAGCCGCGTCTCCAGCGGGAAGGGGACGATGGCGTCGAACTTCGCCGCCTTCTCCTCCGCGTTGCTGAAGGCCGCCACGCGCTTGCCGTTCACCAGCGGCTTTCCATCCGGCCCCTTCACACCCACCAGCGCCGCGGGGCCATGGCAGACCGCCGCGATGACGGCGCCCCTCGCGTAGCCCGTGGAGAGCAGCTTGTGCAGCGGGGCGTGCTTCGCCAGGTCCCACATCACGCCGTGCCCGCCCACCACGAAGTAGGCGTCGTAGGTATCCTTCACCTCCGCGAGCGTGAGCGTGTGCGCCAGCTTCTTCGTCGCCTGGGCGTCGGCCAGGAAGCTCCGCGTGGCGTCCGTGGACTCCTTTTCGCTGCGCGGGTCCACCGGGGCCGCGCCTCCCTGGGGCGAGGCGATGTCCACCTGGGCGCCGGCCTGCGAGAACCGCGCGTAGGGCGCGGCGAGCTCCTCGAGCCAGAAGCCCGTCCGCTCTCCGGTATCTCCGAATTGCGAATGGCTGGTGACAATCAACAGGACCTTCACTGCGGTCAGGGCTTCCATGGCGGACTCCTCCAGGCCCCCGGATGAGGTGGGCCGATGATGTGAAGGAGTACTCCCGCGTCCATCCCCAGAAAACCGAGAGGGTCTTCGCATAAAGTGAAGCCATGCTTGGCAATCGCGAAGCCCTGTGGACGCTGTGGGAAGTGAGCCGCGCCGGGACTCACGCCGCCGCCGCCGCCCGGCTGGGCATCACCGCCTCCGCGGTGGGGCAGCAGCTCAAGGCGCTGGAGCGACAGGTGGGGGTGGCCCTGTTCGAGCGGGTGGGGCGCCGGGCTCGACTCACACCCGCTGGAGCGGCGCTCGTCGCGTGTCTGGGAGAGCACCTGCCCGCCCTGGACGCCGCCTTGGAGGACGCGTCCGAGGCGCAGCGCACCGTGCGCGGTGAGGTGTCGCTCGGTGGGCCGTGGCCCTTCTTCCGGCACTGGCTGCGCCCACGTCTGCCGGGCCTCCTGGCGCGGCACCCGGAGCTTCGGCTGGAGGTTCGCTTCGACGTCCCGAGCCGCATCGCCCGCCGGCTGCTGGACGGTGAGCTGGACCTGGGCATCGTCGGGCTCCTGCCGGAGGCCCCAGGACTGGAGGTCCGGCAGGTGGCGCAAGAGCGCTTCGTCGCGGTGGCCTCGCCCTCATATCTGAAGCGATGGGGGACGCCTCGGAGCGCCCGGGATTTCGGAGCCCATCGCTTCATCGCGTTCGATGCGGACCTGGCGATGCTCGGTCCCTGGTGGCGGACCACGCTGGGCCCGAAGGAGCCGCTGCCCGCGCAGGTGGTGTGCCGCATCGCCAACCTGGATGAGATGCTGGCGCTGGCGGAGGCCGGCGTGGGCGTGACGGTGCTGCCCGACTATCTGGTGGACCCCGCGGTGCGAGAGGGCCGCGTCGTGGCGCTCACTCCGGAGGTGGGGCGGCGCTCGCCACGGCGTCCCTGGGGCACGCTCTGGGTCGCCTGGCGCCGCGCCGCTGCTCCCACGGCCCGCTTCCTCGCGGTGCGTGACTGGCTTCTGGACGGACAGGGGACGGCAAGCAGGATGCCTGCTGCCCCCAGCCCTGGGCCCGGCTCAGGGGCTCAGCGGTGAGCTACCCGCAGGCGTCACTGCACTGATGGAGCTGACAGCCGTAGGACCCCGCCTTCGCGTCGGCGTCCTGCCGCGCGAACCGGCACGCCTTCTTGCAACCGCCAAGGAACGTGGTGGAGCCAAATCCCACGACGCCACAGGTGGCTCCGCTGGAGTTGACGCCCGTGCAGGTCGTCTTGCAGTTGCGCGCGAACTGCTCGACGTTGTTCTCCTCGGACGAGGTCTCCTCTCCGGGCACTTGCTCCGTCGTCTCCTCCGGGGGCGCTTCCTGCTGCTCCAACCCAGGCCCGCAACCCGGGCCAACGAAGCCCAGGACGCCGAGGATGGCCAGCAACATCACGTGTCGCTTCATGACAACTCCTTCATGCCTGTCTGGGGAAGGTGAAGTCCCAGGAGGCGGCGGGTTGTCTAGGTTTCCGTGGGTGCCCTGTCAATTCGAGCGGCTTCGGGTGTGTTTGTCATTGATGCGTTTTTGTGAGAGCCCGAGAGGACGATGCTCAGCCGAGGCGCTGGTCGGGGTGCATGCACTCCGCCAGTCGGGCGCGTTGTAGTTTGCCATTCGACGTCCGTGGGAGTTGCTCCACCCGGTAGAACTCGGTGGGAATCTTGTGTGGGGACAGGTGCTCGCGCAGGGTCTGCCGCAGCTCGCGCTTGAGGGGGGAGGGCGCGCCGGGCTCGAAGCGCAGGAAGGCCGTCAGTGTCATTCCATACAAGGCATCCTCGCGGCCCGACACGGCGGCGTCCGTCACCCCCGGCAGGATGCGCAGGACGGCCTCGATTTCGAGCGGGCTCAGTCGCTCCCCGCCGACCTTGAGCAGCTCATCGTTGCGCCCCAGGAGCGTCACCAGGCCCTCGGGACTCAGCTCCGCCACGTCGCCTGTGTGAAGCCAGCCCTCCTCGCGGACCTTCTCGCGTGTGGCCTCCTGTGCCCCCAGATACCCCAACATCACCTGTTCACCTCGCACACAGAGCTCGCCCTCCGGGGTGAGCTTCACGGTGAGCGCTCCGACCGGGAAGCCCGTCGCGGAGGAGAAGAAGGCCGGGTGGTCGCTGCGCAGACAGAGCACCCGAGGAGCAAGCTCCGTCTGGCCATAGCAGGTGTAGACGCGGCTGGCGGGAAAGGCCCGTGTCAGTCGTTGGCGCAGCTCCAGGCTCAGCGGCGCGCCGGCGGAGACGACGTGGGTGATGTCCCGCGTGTGCGCGGGCCCATCGCCCAGCAGTCTCAGCAGCGTCTCGTGGTGGGATGGGACTCCGCTGATCATCCCCTTCAAGAGCCCTTCATCGAGCAGCCGCTTGAGCTCGACCAGGTTGGCGAGCAGGTGGGTGGGGATGCCCGCCGCCAGTGCGGGAAGCAACTGCCCGAGCAGCCCGAAGGAGTAGGAGAGGGGAAGGAACAGCGTCTGGCGGGAGACCGACGCGAAGTCGAGCGAGGTGAGGACAGCGTCGATGTTCGCGTCGATGTTCTTCCGGGAGAGCTGCACGGCACGAGGTGCGCCCGTGCTCCCGGAGGTGAACAGGATGACGGCGGTCTCCGGGTGGTGGGGCGGCTCGGTCCGTCCGCTTCGCCAGGAGACCGAGAGGGCCTCGTCCAACTCGAAGCAGTCCCCCAGGCTTGCTCGCCGCGCCTCGACTTCCGAGTCCGTCCAGTCGTGAGCAAACACGGCCAATGGATGCCCTGCTTCGTAGAGGGCCAGGAAGCGGGCGACGAACCCGAGCGACCGATGGAACCTCAGGATGGCGAGCCCCGAGGGCCTGTCGGCGAGGCGCGCCTTGAGGGCCTCCACCTCTCGTCGGAGCGCGGCGAAGGAATATGTCTCCTCACCGAGGATGAGGGCGGGGGCGTCATCCGCCCGGGAGAATGCGTAGGCGGGGCTCATGACAGGGCTGCTCCCGTGACTAGAGGCGCTTGAGCAGCGCGCAGGCGGACGCGCCTCCCGCGCCCGCGGAGATGAGCAGGACGCTCTGCCCCGCGCGCAGCGGGAGCTGCTCCTGGAGATGGGCGAGCGCGATGCCCACGCTGGCCCCCGACGTGTTGCCGGTGAACTGGACGGTCTCCACCACCTTCGCGGGGTCCGCTCCCAGCTTGTCGGTGATGGCCCGGATGAGGTGCAGGTTGGCCTGATGGGGAACGAACCAGTCCACGTCCGCCACGCGCAGTCCCAGTCGTCGCAGCAGCGAGGCCGCGCCCGCCGACATGTTGTCCACGCCCTTCATGAACAGCGTGGCTCCGTGCTCCATCTTCAGGAAGACCTTGGTCGGGTCATCGTTCAGGTGGTGAGGCAGGCGAGAGCCGCCCGCGCGGATGGCGATGATGTCCGCCATGGACGCGTCCGCACCCAGCTCGCTCGCGACGAGCTGGTAGTCGGCCTGCTCGGGGCGTGGAGTCACCAGACAGCTCGCGCTCCCGTCGCCGAACAGGGCCGTCGTCGCCAGGTCCTCGCGGTTGAGGAACTTGGAGCGGATGTCCGCGGCGATGACCAGGTGGTCGCTCCCCGTGGCCAGCGCGAGCCCCGCGCCCACGTGGACGGCGCTGGTGAAGCCCGCGCAGGCCGCCACCAGGTCCAGCACGCCAATGCCATCCAGGCCCAGCTTGGGGAGCACCAGCGGCGACGTCGGCGGGGTGGGGAAGTCTCCCGACACGGTGGCCAGCAGGAGCTGGGCGATGCGACTCCGGTCGATGGCGTAGTCCTCCAGCAGTCGCAGGGCCGCCGCCGCCGCGACGTCGCTGCACGCCTGCTCCGGCTCCACCCAGTGCCGCTTCTCGACACCGGTCCGGTGGGTAATCCAGCTGGGCCGCGCGCGCGTCCCCATCCAGTCGAGCACGTCCTGGTTGGTCATCACCTTCGCGGGCAGCCACGAGCGAGGGCCGAGCAGGTACACCGGTGCGGCGGGCTTCAGGAAGCTCATGGCTTCAACACTCCTTCCAGTCGGACCATGGGGAGGCCCCCGGTGACGTCCAGCACCGCGCCGTTGATGTACTGGTGCTCTGACAACAGCGGGTCGAGCGCTTCGCCGAGGTGCTCGGGCTCGCCGAGCGCCCCTTGTGGAATGACGCCGCCCATCCGCTCCACGTAGCGGGGCCGGGACCAGTACTTCTTCGTGCGCGTCGTCTTGAAGAGTCCCAGGCGCACGGTGTTGCACAGGACGTTGAACGCGCCGTAGTCCACGGCAAGGTTGCGCATCAGTCCCTCCAGCGCGGACTTGCACAGGATGTACGCGCCGTAGCGCCCCGTGCCGCTGACGGTGGAGACGCTGGAGATGAAGACGATGCGGCCCCAGCGGGCTTCGAGCATCGACGGCAGCAGGCGGCGCAGCAGCCAGACATTGCCCATCAGGTTCGCGGTGACATCCGCTTCGAGCGCGGCCTGCGGCAGCTCGTGGAAGCGGTGCAGGGGCGGCCGCCGTGTCCACGCATTCAGCACCAGCCCTTGAAGGCCCCCCGCGAGCAGTCCCTCCAGGGCCTCGTCGCTGCGTCCAGGCGTCGCGAGGTCCAGCACCAGGCCCTGGGCCTTCAGCCCCTCCTCGCGATACCGCGCCAGCAACTGCTCCAGCGACGCCTCCGAGGACGCCGTCACGAACACCTCGTCGCCCAGCGCCAGCCGTCGCCGGGCGATGGAGCGTCCGATGTCGGAGCCTCCTCCGGTGATGAGGACCCTCATGTGGCGCCCAGCTCGCGCAACCACGCGGCCAGGGTGTCGAGGCTGTGGAAGGACTGCTCGGAGAAGTCCTTGCCGGAGATGCGCAGCGACAGCTCCTTCTCCAGCGCGGCGACGCTGAGCACCATCAGCAGGCTGTCCATGCCATGGGTCGCGAGGCTCTCGGCGGTGTCGGTGGGGAGCGCCTCCATGCCCGCGCTGAGCAGGGCCTTCTTGATGTGTTCGAGCAGGTCCATGTCGTGGCTCTCCCTGGTCACTGCTTCACCCAGTGCTGCATCGCGAAGGACAGCCCGCCGCCCACGCTCATCAACAGCACCGAGTCACCCGGCGCGAACAGCCCCTGCTCCAGCGCCTCCGAGAGCGAGAACAGGACGGAGGCGCCGCCGATGTTGCCGACGCGGTCCGCGCTCCAGACGAGGCTCGCCTCGAGCCCGCCTTCCGCGCAGACCTGCTCGATGAGCTTCCGGTTGATTTGATGGGCCACCACCCAGCGGACCCGCTCCAGGCCTCGGCCGCCGGGGAACATCGCGCGGAGCATCTCCAGATATCGCCGCAGCGCCTCCTCGCGAAGCCGGGTGCCATCGCCCGCCATGGCGTAGCCCCCCTGTTCGAGCACGCTCCGGTCGGGAGGCAGCCTCCCGGGGGTCGTGTACAGGTCCACCAGCGTCCCGTCCGTGGCGTAGAGGCACTGGCGCACCTCGAAGTCGGGCGAGGTCGGCTCACGGCGCAGCCACAAGGCCGCGCCACCATCCGCCAGGATGAACCAGGTCTCCTTGAGGGCCGGGTTCATCACCTTGGACAACGTCTCCGCGCAGCTCACCATCACGTTGTCGTAGCCACTGCCCAGCAGGGACATCGCGAGGTGCAGGCTGGCCAGGGAGGTGGAGCATCCTGCCTTGAGCTCGTAGGCCGAGGCATGAGCGCCGAGTCGTCCCAGGATGGCCGCCGCCTGCGAGCCCGTGTAGCGGCTCGTCGTCGTGGTGCCGTGAATCAGCGCTTCGATGTCGGCGCCGACATGGTCTCCGAGCGCACGCCGGGTCGCCGTCAGCGCGAGGGACTCGCTGGTGTCCTCGTCGCCGGGTGCGGGTGGTGTTTCTCCCGGGAGTGCGCCGGGCAGTCGCGCGAGGTATCGCTGACCGAAACCCAGTCGTGCTTGGAGCTTGCGACCGAGCGTCTCCAGGGACCGGGCGGAGCGGCCGTGCTGCTCGGAGTCCCTGGCGAGCAGCTCCGCGTTGGTCACGGTGCGCGTGCCGGGCCACGAGCGGCCATGTCCCAGCACCTGGATGCCCAGGCGCGGCTCCAGCACCTTCATGGCGGGCTCGCTTGGGCGGGGGCGCGGGCCGGGTTGAAGTGCTCCCACGCGAAGTTCTCGACGCGCGAGTCCTCCGGCAGCGTGTCCTTCAGGAGCTTGTTGCCCATTCCAATCCAGCTCCTCGCGCCGATGGTCGTCCTGGGTCCCACCATGGCGCCCGCGCCGAGGAACACGTTGTCGCCGATGTGCACCTCGCCGAGCTGGACCTTGTCGCCGAGGAACAGGTGGCCAATGACGAAGACATTCGCGCCCATCGTGCAGCCCTTGCCGATGGTGAGCAGCGGGTAGTCCGCGAGCATGGCGAAGAGGGACGAGTTCACCCCGTACGCGATGCGCGCCCCCATGGCCCGCCAGTACAGGTACTTGGTGACGTAGAAGGTGAAGAAGAACGGCTGGAGTCCGGAGATGCGCACCGCGTGACCCAGGCAGAGCACCGTGTACCAGGCGAGGTAGTCCCGAGACAGCTCCATCGGGTAGGTGCCCGGCCGCATGCGGGGGATGCACAGGCGCATGAGCCAGCACGTGGCCAGGAAGACGCTCGCGAGGACTCCAGGCGCAAGCAACGCCCACGCGGCGAACATGGGCCTGTCCCAGCACCACCGCAGGAAGAGCAGGCAGGACCACCACGCCACGAGACCCGGGGGCAGCGCGAACGCCATCGTGATGAGGTCCACGAGGAGCACGCGCGCGACGCCGAAGCCCCGGGACTGGTGCTTGAACCGCTGCCTCGCGGTGGCCAGCGTGTCCGTCGCGTCCCGCGTCATGCGGCCTCCTGGCTGATGGGGGCCGGCGCCTCGGGATTGACCTGGAAGAGGGGGAAGTAGGACGCGACGCGTGCCTCCTCGACGTCGCGCGCGAGCTGGGGAATCTCGTCCCAGGCGTAGACGCGCTCGCCGTCCACGGGGGGCAGCCAGCCCATCTCCTCCGCGAAGCCCACGGCCGCCACGGCCTCCGAGTAGCGCGCGTAGTGGGTGTGGATGTGCTGGTGGCGTTTGGTGCACTCCGTGGAGCGCGAGAGGTCGATGAGCTCCGCGCCGAGCTTCCAGCCCGCGGTGGCAATCACGCCCTGCCTGCCGAGTGCCTTCAGCGTGGCCTGGAAGAGCGGCGCGCCGATGTGGTCCAGGAAGATGGAGACGTCCTGACCGCGTCCCGCTTCCTTCACGCGCGCGAGGAACCGCTTCTCCGATTGGGTGTAGCGCTGGCGGTAACCGGAGTCGGCGGCGAAGAGGGCCGGGTCCAGCATCAGGTCGGGGAACTCACGCCGGTCGATGGGGATGATGTCCACCGACGCGAGGTGCCGCAGGCGCTCGTCCTGGGAGGCGACCATGGCCACGCGGCACCCGGCGTACCGCGCCAGGCGGAGCTGCGCATAGGAGACGCCTCCTCCCCAGCCGACGACGAAGGGCGCGGGACAGTCCGACTCGCTGACCTGCAGTCGCCAGCAGCCGTAGGCGAGCCGCCAGTTGGACCACGCGGTGATGTAGCGCAGGGAGAACGCGGCCCACTGCTTCAGGGAGTGGCGCGTGTCGCGGGGGATGGGGACGAGCACGCGCTCGGGGAGCCGCGTCCTCCGGGCGAGGAGGCCCATGGTGTGGCTGGCGTCGTAGGCCAGCACCTTGACGGGGTAGCCGTGCTCGTCCTGCTCCGCGTTGCAGAACACGAGGCAGACGTCTCCCGGGCGGACGCGCGTGACGGCGCTGCCTGTCTCCAGGACTCGCACCACGCCCGCGTTGCCGATGACCACCTTGTCTTCCCGGCGCAGCCGACAGATGTCCACGGGCACGCGCTGGAGGGCGTGGCCCATGTTTCCCTCCCAGCAGCCGTAGAGAGGCTCCGCCAGCACATGCTCCGGGCCCAGGTCGGGAATCGCGAAGGGCTCCTGGACGAGCTCACCCGGGACGCTCTTGCCGTCCCGTTGCCTCTCTCCGCGATGAAGGACCCAGGCCTGCACCTCTTGCATGACCGCTCCAGTGAGGCGCCGCGGGAGAGATGCAGGGCGCGTCGACGTGGAGGGATGATGTTGAATCCTGATTCATGTCTCAAGAATGCCCGGGGTGGGTCCCTCCTCGGCGCGGGGCCCCGTTGTCGTGGGACACGGCGAGGCCGAGGGAAATCGCAGGTGGGGCGTCGGATGCCGCCCCGGTGGTGCGCTCACGGGGCGGCTGGGGCAGGGGGCCCGGAGGGATTGCGGCGCGGCCCTGCCTGGGAGGTCATGCGCGGTGCTCGTTCGCGGTGAGCACCGCCGGCCTCACGCCTGGAAGTCCCGGGTGAGCCGGGCAATCGCCGCGGGCAGACCCCGCACTCGCAGCTTCCTGCCGTGCTCGTCGAACTCCTCGGTCAGCACCGTGGTGTGCTCGTACACCTCGCCGATGCGGCCTTGGCTGGCGTACGGAATCATCAGGTGGGCCTCCACCATCGACGCCTCGAAGAACTGGATGATGCCCTGGCGGAGCTTCGCCACGTCCTCCGGGCGATGGGCCGAGAGCAGCACCGCCTCCGGATGCTCGGCGCGCAGGGCGTCCTGCGCGGCTTCGTCCAGCCGGTCGGTCTTGTTCAGCAGCAGCTTGCTCGGAACCGTGTGCGCGCCAATCTCCCGGAGCACGGACCGGGTGACCTCCAGCTGTAGCTTCCAGGTGGGGTCGGACGCGTCCACCACGTACAGCAGCAGCGACGCCTCCAGCGCCTCATCCAGGGTGGAGCGGAACGAGGCGACGAGGTCGTGCGGCAGCTTCTGGATGAAGCCCACCGTGTCGGAGACGAGCACGCGAGGACGGGTCTCCGGGTGCAGCGCGCGCACCGTGGTGTCCAGCGTCGCGAAGAGCTGGTCGGCGACCAGGACCTCGCTCCCGGTGAGCGCGCGCATCAGGGAGGACTTGCCGGCGTTGGTGTAGCCGACGAGCGCCACCCGGAGCTGCTCCCGGCGGGCATACCGGCGATGGTCCTGCTCCTTCTGGATGACGGCGAGCCCCGCGCGCAGCTCCGCGAGCCGGTCCCGAATCTTCCGCCGGTCCAACTCCACGGCGGAGTCTCCGGCGCCACGGCCCTGCTGGCGCTCCCGTCCTCCCGAGGACTCCCGCAACCGGGGCGCGAGGTAGCTGAGCCGGGCAATCTCGACCTGCATGCGCGCCTCGTGGCTGCGCGCGTGCCGGTGGAAGATGTCGACAATCACGCCCGTGCGGTCCATCACCTGGGCCCCGGTGGCCTTCTCCAGGTTGCGCAGCTGGCTCGGCGACAGCTCGTGGTCGACGACCACCACCGTGGGACGCGGCCCGCTCACGTCCTCCTCGGGCTCGGAGTCCTCGTCGTCCTCCTCGTCGTCCTCCTCCTCGGCCGCGGTGTCGTCCGTCTCGGAGTCCTCCGTCTCGGTGTCGTCCGTCTCGGTGTCCTCCGCCTCGGTGTCGTCTGTCTCAGGGGCCTGAGCGGTCTCCTCACCCTCCTGCTCGGACTCTTCTTCGGCGGCCTCCCACTTCGCGCGGGCCTTGGAGGTCCGGTCCTGAGCACCCGAGGTGATGACGCCGGGGCCTCCGGTGAGCGCGGCCAGGTCCTTGAGCTTCCCCTTGCCGAGCACCGTCCCCGTGGCGAGCGCTCCTCGGCGCTGGGTCACCGTCGCGACGGCGTCATAGCCGAGCGTGTGCACCAGCCTCTTGAGTTCCGCGAGGTCCGCGGCGTGCTCCGTGTCCGTCACGCTGGGAAACTGGACGCCCACGAGGACGGCACGGGGGCGAGCAACTGGCGGGGTCTTCGACATGGGGACGCTCGTAACACGGTGCGGGCCCAGGTGGGGTAAACGAGAGCTTCCATGAGAGACCTCATCCAGACGATTGGTGACCTGCTGAGCGGCGCGCCCGCGAGCCGCGTCAACGCGCCTGCCTTTCGTCCCGACTCCGCGTGGCTGCTCGTCTGCTTGATGCGCCAGTTCGTCCGCCAGCGCTGGCTCGTCCGCATCGTCGAGGAGCGACTCACGGCGAGACAGGCCTCGGCTGAAGACGAGGACGAGGACGAGGACGAGGACGAGGACTCAGGCGAGGTTCCCGGCCTCGCGGGCTGGCGATACGAGTTCCATGGACGCGGCTGCTGCCTCTCCAGCGCGGACGAGATTCTGGATGTCGACTTCCATGGGGACGAGGGGGCCACCATCGACCCCTACTTCTTCGCGACCCGCATCTTCTCGCTCAAGGCGCCGGGCCTTCCCGAGCTGCGCCTCGCGGCCCTGCTCCCAGGGCGGGACCTGGTGGTGAGCGGCATCCGTGAGCTTCAAGCCCAGGGGCTCCTGCGGCACCCTCCCAGTGAGCATGTCTTCCGACTCCCTCCCGCGCTGGAGGCGCTGGCGGACGCCGCCGCCACGCTGGACCTGGGGACTCCGGACGCGCGCGAGCGGAGCCTCCTCCTGCTCGGAGACTTCGAGATGCTGGACTCCAGCGTGTTCGCCGAGCGAGCCCTGGCGGTCCGCGAAGCGCGCAGGGAGTGGCTGCTCGCGCGGGCGACCATTCCCTCCTTGGCGGGCGATGCGCTCGGTGCCCTCCAGGGCCTCGTGTCACCCGACGCGTTCGTCCTGACCTGTGAGCGCGTCCTCTCCGGTCCCATCTCCTCGGCCATGGGGGCGGCCATCGAGCGGTTGGACGCGCTGCCAGGGGACGCCAGCGCTCCGGCGGTGTTTGGCCTGCTCCAGCGCATGTCCCCCGAGGAGGACCATCCCCATTCCCTCCATGCCGCCGCCAGCTATCTGCTGCGCCGGAGGTTCGAGCGGGAGCGGGTGCTCGCGGCGGTGCTCGCCTTCGCCCGGGTGGACAAGGTGAAAGGGTATGGCGGTAATCCCTATGCGGGAGAGTTCGCGCTCCTGGTGCTGGAGCACGCACCCGAGCACGCCCTGGAGTTGGTGCGGCGCGCGCTGCGCTCCTCCGTCCCCATGGCCCGGATGCAAGTCGCCTCCGTCCTCTGTGTCCTGGATGCGCCGTGGAGTCAGCGAGAGCTGAGCGCGGCCCTCCAGGCGAGCACCTCGTCGGACCGGGGCGACGCCAAGTACCTCCAGCTCGCGCTCGCGCGGAGCCAGTCCGAGTGGGCGCGCGCCATCGCCACCCGGTGGGGGCGCCAGCAGCCGCCGCCCGCCACCTCGGAGTTCGGCTTCACCCACGAGGAAGTGCTGGAGGCCACCGCGGACAGCTGGTTCGAGCGTGAGCTCGCGAAGGCGCGTGACTGGGTCCAGCGCAGGCGCCTTCAGACTCCGAACGAGCTGGAGTGAGCCCCCCGGGCCTGGGGCGGGTGTGTGCTCCAGGGTGACACGAGAGACGCAGTTGCAAGAGCCCGTAAGGGCTTGTCTGGACTTGAAGTCACGAGCCCGCGACGGGACGGTCACACGTCGGAGTGTCACCCCTGGGTCTCATTTGACAGGGTATGGGTTGCGAGGCCCATCTTGTCGGTAGGGGCACGAACTGGTTGGTGTGGCTGTATTTATACAGGGATGCTGGTGGAAATACCCTGTCTGTATAAAATGTGAAAATGAGTGCTCATACCTCGGGTGTGTGAGTAGAAGGCGCCAGCCCTTTCCCGGGGCTCCTTCCACCAAAGAGATGGCCGTGAAACGACGATTGGCATTGCTCCTGTCGGGGCTGGCCCTGGCTGCTTGTTCCGGTTCGGAAACAAGCGAGGCCGAGGGCTCCGCTTCCTCTTCACAGACGCAGCCCCTGCCGGGGGATCCGCTCTGCAAGCTGCCCACCGCGACCGTTACCCAGCTTCCTCCGGCGGGGCCGAGGCGCTTCACGGTGCCGGCCCTCGCGAATACCCGCACGGGCGCGGCGCTGGCCGCCGGTGATTTGAACGGCGATGGCATCCCCGAGCTCGTCATCGGGGCCCCCGGCATCTCCTCCACAACGACCCTCAGGGGGTACGTCAACATCGTCCCCCTGGTTCCCCCTTCCACGGATCCTCTGCCGAGCCTCCTGGACATCCGGAGCTATTCGACCCGCTACGAGGGCGAGGTGGCGATCAACCGATTGGGGACCGCCGTCGCGGTGGGAGACTTCGCCGCCGGCCCGGCGAATGACCTGCTGATGGGGGCTCCTGGCTTCTCCTCCAATCTAGGCAATGCCTATCCCGTGGAGGGCAGTGCCATCGCGGGAGGGGACCGGCTGCTCACCACGCTCAGCCATCGCTTGCGGGGCGCTCAGGCCCTGGAGCAAGCGGGGACCTCCCTGGCGATTGGAGACATCACGGGGGACGGTCAGCCCGACGTCATCGTGGGCGCCCCCTTCTACGACACGTCCGCGAGCGTCCTCGACACGGGAGCCGTCTATGCCTTCAGTGGTGCGCTGTCCCCCTCCGCGGGTGGTCAGCTCGCCGGTGCCCCTATCAAGGTGCAGGGCGGCCCGTCGCAGGGCGGGTACCAGGCTGGGACCTCCGTGGCCGTGGTGGACGTGAACGGTGATGGGAACAAGGACCTGGTGGTGGGCGCGCCTCGCTATGACGCGGGTTCGCTGGTGGATGCGGGAGCTGTCTTCGTCTTCTTTGGCCCGGTGTCCGGGTTGCAGAGCTTCTCGACGGCGAACCTCGTCCTCACGGGGATCACGGCGGGAGAGCTGGCGGGCTCCTCGGTGGCGAGCGCTGGCGACCTGGACAACGATGGCCTGGAGGACCTGCTCATCGGCGCACCGGCTTCTGGCAGCGCGGCGGGCAAGGCCTATGTCGTGTACGGCGGGAGTGTCTCCACGACGCCCTCTTCACTGTCGGCGCACTTCCGACTCACGGGCGCCGCGCAGGATCTGGCGGGAACGGCCGTGCTCGGGCCGGGCGACATCAACGGTGATGGCTTCAACGATCTCCTTATTGGCGCGCCGGGCCACACCACCAACACGGGCGCGGTCTACGTGGTCTATGGCTCAGCGGTCCGGTTCTTTGGGAACGTCGCGCTGCCCTCGGTCGCCCGCATCGTGGGGCCCGCGGTCAACAGCGAGGTGGGCAGGACCCTCGTGGCGCTCGGCGACGTGGATGGAGACGGTTCCGCCGACTTCGCCGTGGGATCGCCAGGGCTTGGAGGCACCGGCGCCGTGTCACTGGTGCTCGGTCACGGTCCGCGTACGTGGTTCGTGGACAACGACAGTGACGGCTTCGGGACGAGCGTTGGCTCCTCGCGCCAGTGCGGAGAACCCACTGCTGGCAGCAAGCGGGCGCTCATCGACGGTGACTGCGAAGACTCCCTGGTGAATGTCTATCCAGGGGCCGATGAGGTCTGCGAGGCCACTCCCGGGGCGGAGATCGACAACAACTGCGACGGGCTGAAGGGTGACGAGCTCGGCGCCAATCCGGTGAACATGACGGACTGGGTCCAGGACCTGGATGGGGACGGATTTGTCTACCCGAGCACGGCGCAGTTGCGCTGCGCGCCTCCCTCGGGCCCGGGATGGATTGCCTATGGGACCAGCTCTGGCGCCGAGTGTGATGCGCTCCCCGGAAACCCGGATCCAAACTTCACGACGGACAACGACGCCTCCATCCACCAGGGCGCGGCCGAGGTCTGCGACAACAAGGACAACGACTGCGATGGGCTCGTGGACGACAACCAGTCCCTCTGGCCGAGCTGGTACCCGGACGGTGACTCCGACGGCTACGGCCGCAACGCGAACGTCGAGCGTGCCTGTGTGGCACCGCCCAATCACGTGGCCAGCAACACGGACTGTGACGACACCACCAACGCCACGCACCCGGGCGCCAACGAGGTCTGTGACACCAAGGACAACAACTGCAACGGCACCGTGGACGAGGGGGTCCAGACGACCTACTTCCGCGACGTGGACGGTGATGGCCATGGCGTGTCGACGCCGACCGTCCAGGCTTGCAGCCAGCCGGCGGGGTTTGCCGCCGTCAGCGACGACTGCAATGACTCCGCGCCGAATGGCGCGCGGATGTATCCCGGCGCCACGGAGGTCTGCGATGGCCTCGACAACAACTGCAACTTCGACACGGACGAGGGAGTGAAGTCCAACTTCTATCGGGACTCGGATGGGGATGGCTTCGGCAACCCCTATGTCGTCGTCGTCGCCTGCTCTGCCTCGGGCCACGTCTCCAACAACCAGGACTGCGACGACTCGCGCGCGGGGGTCAAGCCTGGGGCCACCGAGGTCTGTGACGGCAGGGACAACAACTGTGATGGCGCCGTGGACGAAGGGGTGATGAACGCCTGGTACCCGGATGCGGACGGGGACGGCGTGGGCACCACCAACGTGACGTTCCGCGTCCTCGCCTGCTCCGCGCCCGCGGGCTACGTGAACAGCCAGGTGGACTGCCACGACGGCAACGCCACTGTGAAGCCCGGGGCCCCCGAGCTGTGTGACACCCTGGACAACGACTGTGACTCACAGGTCGACGAGGGGATTGCCACGACCTCCTGGTACCCGGACACGGACGGTGACGGCTACGGCAATGCCTCCGCGAGCCCCGTGGCGTCCTGCGCGTCTCCGGGCCCGGGCTATGTGCGCAACCGCACGGACTGCAATGACGGCAGTGCGAGCATCAGCCCCGCCCAGGCGGAGGTCTGCGAAGCCTCGGGTCCTCAGTTCGACAACAACTGCGACGGCAACACGGAGGGCGCCGTCAACGGCACCGTCTGGTACCGCGACGTGGATGGTGATGGCATTGGTGTGAAGACGGACACGCTGGCGCGGTGCATCCGCCCGGCGGGCTACGTGGCGGTGGAGCACGACTGCAACGACTTGAACGCGAGCGTCTATCCGGGCCGGCCGGAGGTGTGTGAGGCGGGCGCCTTCGCCGACCAGGTGGACAACGACTGCGATGGGGACAAGAACGACGTGGACCCGGATCTGCCTGTCGCCGGGGGCGGGACGCGCCTCTGGTATGGCGATGCGGACCAGGATGGTCACGCGGGGACGGGCTTCAAGCTGCGCTGGTGCGTCAACCCCACGAACCTCATGGGCCCGAACAACCAGGTCCTGGTCCAGGGGACCTATCTGGCGACCGAGCCCGATGACTGCAATGACACCCACGGGGGCGTCTTCCAGCGGTTGATCTGGTACGAGGACCGAGACGGTGACGGCTGCGGCAATCCGCTCACGGGCCGTGAGTCGTGTGGCTCGCCGGCCGGGTGTGGGTTCCCGTTCGTCACCAACAACAAGGACACCAGCGACAGCAACGCGTCGGACTGTCGCCCGTGATGTCGGCACCTACCGTCATTTCACGGTGAGTGCCCAGGTTCTCCGCGAGGCGGTGGTCCTCGCGGAGGGCCTGTCACGAGGTCAGCTCAATCGCAGCGCTGGAGGTCCTCGGTGATGTAGCCGTTGCGGCTGGAGAGGCTCCGGTCGTAGCAGTCACCCAGGAAGCCCGTCACCTTGTAGCGGTGCGTGGACGTCCCCACCGCGTTGCGCTGCGCGCGGGGAACGCCCAGCGTGTACGCGGCCTCGCCGGTGAAGACGTCGCTGAGCTTGCGGTGCGTCAGCGGCTGGAGGCCGTGCAACTCGAACGCATCCTCCGCGTCGTTCATGGTGATGGTCGTGGTCAGCCGGTTCTCGGGCGTCACGCTGATGAGCCCGTCGAGCACGAAGCGCTTGTCGGAGCGGCTCACCGTCGGAAAGAGCTCTCGTCCCACCACGGTGACGGTGCTGGTGTCGTTCCAAGTCGCCGTGAGCTGGTCCGGGTTCTCCATGTCACCCACCCAGCGGTGCATGCTGTCGTTGGACACCTTCTGCTCGACGGTCGTCAGCTCCCAGCCCCGCGAGGTGCGCAGGTAACCCGACACGCGCAGGTGCTGCCCGCCCCGCGTGTCCACCTGATGCCAGCCGTCCACGAGCGAGTAGTCCGCGTCATTCGTCAGCGCACCGACCTGATGCTGGAGCAGTCCGCCCGTGACGCGCGCGGCGCTCGCGTCCCGCCAGACGAGCAGGTTGGTGGGGAGGTCCCAACCGGGACGGCCCTCGGGGACACCCAGCACGCTCACCCGAACCTGGTGCGGCTGGCCGTCGGTCAGCAGGCCCACGAAGGGCGTGAGGTCATAGGCGATGGGGCGGATGTTGAAGGCCCGAGGCGCTGGGAGCACGTACCAGAGGAAAGGGTTGGACCAGCCGCCCGTGTACACATGAGGGAAGGGCATGGCGATGCCCGCCACCTTTCCATCCACTTCAATCTGGACCTCACGGTACGGGCCCGCGTCGGCGGGGCACGAGTACGGCACGACGGTGGGCGCGGTGATGTACCAGAACTCCTCGCAGCCTCCGCCCGAGCCTGTCGCGTAGACCTCCGCGAGGAGCCGCGTGGTGTTCTGGGGTACCGTCACCTCGCCCACCAGCGCGCTGCCTTCACGGCGCGGGTTGACGAGCGGCAGCACGTCGCTCGCCGTCCGGGCCGGTGGCGTCTGCCTTCCCTGCGCCGCGTAGAACGTCAGATACACCTGCACGTCCAGCACGCCCGTGTAGGTGTCATTGACCACGTTGCCAATCAGCATCCACACCGGCTGGGGCTGACGCAGCAGCGGCGCGTAGGCTGTGACGTCCTTCTCCACCGACCAGGCGATGCCCTCGCGAGACGGCTCGGGCGTGGACGTCTTGAAGAGGGTGACGCCGCCCACCTCCAGGTGGCCCAGCCGGTCGTACTGGACGCCCTGGACCTTGCCCTCCATGCGCAGCACCACCTTGTGCCATGGCCCCGGGCACTCGGCGGGCGGCGTGAAGGTGCCCGTGAAGGGCGTGAAGTCGTCGAACTTCTCGTCGACGATTCGCACGGTGCAGGACGCCGTCGCAGGCCGCTCCACGGTGGGGACCGCAGTGCGCGGGTCATCCCAATCCGTACCGAACTCGGGAGGTGGCTCGACGGCGAGCGCCGGCAGCGTCGCGCCAAGGGTGAGCACTGCCGCGACGAAGGCTCGGGGGAAGGGTCGCACGGCTTTTCCTTTGAAGACGGTTATTGCCTGGAGATTAGGCCCCGCCTCCGCCGTGGGCAATCGAGCCGCGCACGAAAGCCCCAGGCCCGGTGACGTGGGCCTGGGGCTTCGCGGGGATGAATCACTCGACCCAGTGCTGGACCGTCAGGATGCGGAAGCCCGTCGTGACGTTGACGAAGAAGTGGACCTGGATGCCGGCCCAGGGACCCCGGTTGTAGCCGATGTGGCAGCCCTTGAACGTGCCGCCCGCGGTGCGCGCGTCGAGGTCGTCCAGGCCGTCGTTGATGATGCTGGTGGGAATCTGCCCCTGGTACTGGGCGGTGTTGGCGGCGCTCGCGACGTAGTTGTGGACCTCGGCGGCGTCGGCCAGGTTCGGGCGGTTGGTGATTTGCACGTTCGGGAAGCTGGCGGGGTTGATGCCGAAGCACTGGGTATAGGCCCGGTGGTCATTGCCGTGAGCGCCGTTCACCACATCCGCGATGTCGAACGACAGGTCCATCTTCACAGTCCAGTCGTTGTCGGGGACGGCGTTCACCGAGGAGACGAGGACCTCCAGGTCGTAGCCCATGGTGGCGGCGTTGCGCAGGTTGCGCAGGCTCACCGCGCCGATGCCATTCGCGTTGGAGATGGCGTGGACGGAGGTGAACGGGCGCAGTGCGAGCAGCGTCGTCGCGCCGTTCCACGCGTACGGCAGGACGGCGTACAGCGTGGAGCTGCTCACGGTGTTGACCAGGGAGACCACCGCCGCGGCGTCATCGGTGGAGAGCGCAAGCTCGTCCAGGATGCCCACGCAGCTGCTGTTGATGAAGCCGTTCGCGCGAGCCCCGGTCTCCAGCTGCGTCAGGCGGAAGGGACCCATCAGGTGGACGGAGGAGACCTCCGCCAGCGTCACGAACGGCGCCGTCGAGCGGCGGCTGACGAGGTTCAGGACGAGGTCGCTGGGCAGGTACGCGTCCAGCGTCGCGGGCGCCGCCGTGTTCGCGAAGGTGAGGATGCCCTGACACTCCGGCGCGACGTCCACGTTCGTCGTCGTGAGGGGCGCGGCCTGCTGCGCGGGTACCTCGGAGGTAGGCTGCTCGGACGGCGCGGAGGGCTCGGCGGGCGAGGTGGGACCACAGCCGACCAGCAGGCTGGCGCAAAGCAGGGCTGAACCGAGACGACGCATGGAGAACTCCTCAAGGGGCACTGCGAGAGAGGGGTCCCCCATACACCAGTCGCACGGCTCGCTGATAATCCATGTTTCGTTACAGAGTCGTGCCAGAGGGTCGCTTTCTGGACGGGGTCTCCGGACTCGGGCATGCAGGAGGGCCGTCCACTCACGTGCTCCAGGCAGGGGCCTCTCCCGGTGAAGGAAGTGCATGCGAGCCTGTCCGTGCTGCCTGGAGACGCTGACGGCCGGGTTGCTGGGCTTCGGCAGCCGGCGCCTGGCGGGACGCTGTGAGTCATGTGGCGACGCTGTGTGTGAGACGTGTCTCAGCGCCCAGGTGCTGGAGGCGAGCGCCTTCCGCGCGCGCGTGGGCGGACGTGCACCGACACAGGAGCAGGTGAAGGGGCGGGTGTGTCGCTCCTGCCTGTGGGAAGTCCTGGTGGACCGGGGCGAGACGCCTCCGTTTCCCGCGCCGCGTGGACAGCGCGAGCGGGCGATACGGGATGCGCGAGCGCGCTGCACCCACGGTGACGTGAAGCCGTGCATGGCGTTCTGTCCGACGTGTGGTGACGAAGTCTCGTGGAAGAGCGAGCACGGCAATCCCGCCTGCGAGGCGTGTGGCGCGCCGTCCCACCGGGACTTCAACTGCTGCTGGGCGTGTGGCGAATCGTTCGAGGAGGACAACCCGCCGAGGCCTGTCGCCCGGGGGTACAAGCTCGACTTCGACTGCGATGGCCCGGAGTGCGCGGGGAAGCTGGAGTGGCTCATGCCCTTCTGCCCCTGGTGCGGCGAGGAGAAACACTGGGAGCACGAAGGCGACCTGTCGTGCGACGAGTGCGAGGTGCGGTTGGACCGAGGCTGGGCGTTCTGCGTGCGCTGCGGAGAAGAGGCGCCGCTGCCCGACGAATGTCCCCGGTGTGGGGTGGGGTTGGAGGAGGCCGCGTCGGCCGCGCGCTGTGAGCAGTGTCACCACCTGGTGTGTGGCGACTGCTGTGATGTCCGCGTCGTCGCTCCGTCGGGTGGCGAGGCGCAGGAGCGGTTGTTGTGCGCGGGTTGTGGCGAGGGCCGCGAGCCGGTGAGCGAAGAGCGCGCGCCTCCGGAAGAGGAAGAGGCGCCGCGAGAGGAACCTCCCGAGGCGCCCGCCGCGCCACCTCCCACCGCGTGGGAAGTGCTCGGGGTCTCACCGGGTGCGCCGCTGCCCGACGTGAAGCGGGCGTACCTGGCGCTGGTGGCGCAATACCATCCAGACAAGGTCGCCCAGCTCGGGCCGAAGCTCCAGGCCCTGGCCCAGGAGGAGACGCGTCGCATCATCGAGGCGTGGGAGCAGGTGCGGAAGCAGTCGCGGACCTGACGTCTTGGCTCGAGCCGTCGTGTCGAGCCGAGGCGCTCCGTGGCTCCACTTCGCCACGGAGCGCCTGGAGCTTCGCTACTGGACCTGGACCTGGATGACCTGCTCGGACGTGTTACCCGCGGCGTCCGTGGCGCGGATGAGCACCAGGTGCGAGCCGGGGCCTGAGAACGTCACGGGCGTGGTCGCGAGGTTCGTCCCCGCGCCGACGTCGGTGGTGCTGACCCAGTTGGCCGTCACGCGAACCGGCGTGAGGTCCGTCACCTCGGTGATGACGTTCACCGTCAGCGGCTGCGTCTCCTGGGGGTTCGGCGCGACGATGCGGAGCAGGGGCGCGGTGCGGTCCACGGTGACTTGCCGGCTCTGGGTGGCGATGCCGCCATCGGTGGCGATGACCGTGAGCGTGAGGGTGTGGTGGCCTTCGGCCAGGCTCAGCCACTCGACGACGTGTCCGCCGCCCGCGTCCGGCGTGAGGCGCACGGGGGCGCCCCCGTCGATGGAGAGCAGCACCACGCTGATGGGCGCGCCGCCAGGACTGGAGGTGGCCCAGCCGCACGCCTTCACCTGCGCGGCGGACGTGTAGCGCGGCACGTCGCACATGATGAGGGTGGGAGGCGTGCCCTCGGAGTCGACCACGTGGATGGCCGTGGTGCAGGAGGCGCTGTTACCCGCCGCGTCGGTGGCCGTGTACGTCACCGCCGTCGTTCCATGCGGATAGGTGCCGGCGGCCGGCCCGCTGACCTGCGCGCCGCAGGCGTCGGAGACGGAGGCCGCGGCGGGAGTGACGAAGGCGCCGGCAGGTCCGGTGGCCTCGACGATGCGCTCGGGCGGGCAGACGATGACCGGCGGGGTGACGTCCACCACGGTGACGGTGGCGGTGCACGTATCGCTGGCCTGGCCATCCGACACCGTCAGGGTGACGGAGTGCGTGCCCGGACCGAAGGGCCCCGCGGGCGCCTGCGACACGGAGAACGGGCCGGGCTGCTCGTCCGGGTCGTAGCTGCCGTTGTTCACGTTCGCGGGCGCGTTGCAGGTCGTGGGGCTGGCGCTGACGGACACGTCGCCGCAGACGGCCACGGGCGGCTCGTTGGTGGAGCAGGCGAGGCTCACGGGCGCGCTGCCCGCGTTGTTGGTCTCGATGCACTCCGTCTCGCGACCCGTGCCGGTGCCGTCATCGTCCGCCTGGGCGAAGACCACCGTGGTGCCACCGGGCGCCGAGGCGAGCGCCAGGCTCACCACCGCGCTGCTCCCCGCGCTCAGCACCGTGGGGAGGATGCCCACGCCCAGCAGCGTGCCGCCGGAGGTGGGGTTGCCCTGGTAGAAGGCCACGCGCAGGCCCGCCGAGGTGGCCGCGTCGCCCTCGTTGTTGATGCGAGCATGCAGGCTCAGCGTCCCCGTGGTCCGGTCACACGACGAGGTGACCTCCGCCACCGTCACGTCGGCGGCGGCGAAGGGGCTGGTGGTGCCGGTGCCCTGGCTGTTGGCGCGGAACGTGTTGAGTCCGGGCGTGCGCCAGTTCTCGACGGGGTGCGCGGGGATGGTGCCGTCGTCGTTCACGTTGGTGACGGAGTACGCGTGCTGGTTCCAGATGCGACGCGTGTTCACCCAGCCGTCCTTGCGGTCCCGGAACACGCGGATGCCGGTGGGGCCGGGGATGCCATAGTTGTTCGACGCGACGACGATTTCGGCGTTGTCATCCGCGTCCACGTCGACGATGAGCGGGTTCTCGTACGTCGTCCCGGAGGAGTGGGCCACCTGGAAGCGCACCGCGCCCGTGGCACCGTCGTAGATGCGCAGGCGGACCTCATCGCCGTAGACGACCTCGGCGCGACCGTCGCCCTCGAAGTCGAAGGTGGACGAGCCCGTCACGTTCGAGCTGTGGTCCTGGGTGGGGCTGGACCACTTCACGGTGCCGTTGGTCTCGAAGACGGCATACCGGCTGGCACCCGCCACACCGACTTCCGGCGACCCGTCCGCGTCGAAGTCCGCGATGTTGGGCGCACCACCGGCGCCGCCACCGGGGATCGCCTGGCTCCAGAGCAGGGTGCAGTTGTCATCCATCAGGTAGACCAGGCCGCCGCTGACCACGACGACCTCACCGTTCGCGTCCGCGTCGAAGTTGGCCACGCCCGCAAGGCCGTTGCCGATGGCCGTGTTCCGACACTTGAGCGTGCCGTCATGGCGGTAGATGGACCGACCGTTGACCACTTCCTGCAGGCCGTCGCCGTCGATGTCCGCGGCGAAGGAGATGGGGCCCTGGGGGCCTCCGATGGTGTCCGTGCCCGTCCACTTCAACGCCCCGGTGTTGCTGAAGACGGCCTGGCCGTTGAGGATCTCCACCGTGCCGTCGCCGTCCAGGTCCGCGAAGGAGGGGCCGCCCCAGCTGTTCTGGGAGACCGTCGTCCGGAACTTGAAGGCGCCCGTGTTCTCGAAGCAGAGCAGGCCCGTGCCGCTCTCCGGAATGGCGCACAGCTCCACCAGTCCGTCACCGTCGATGTCCGCGCCCGCCACGCTCGCCGCGCCGCGCACGCGCAGGGCCGGGTCCGTCACCGTCCACAGCTCACTTCCATCAGCACCGCTGAGCGCCCGCAGCACGCCGTTGGTGTTGTAGTTGCTGCCCACGAAGGTGCTGAAGACGACGTCCGGGACGCCATCCCCGTTCACCTCCACGACGATGGGCGTCATCATGACCTGGACGTGGGTCGGCAGGACGGTGCTCGAGTTCCACGCCCACTCCAGCTCCGGCTCGAAGTTCGGATCGAAGGGCGGCTGGACCTGGCACTCGCCGTTCGCCGCCGAGGCGACCTCGCCCAGGGACTCGGCTTCCAGGGGAACGGGGAGCGCGGTCTCACCACAGGCTGTCAGCGACAGCAGCCCCGCGACCGACAGCGTCGTTCCTGCATTCCACGTCCACTTCCGCCAGGTTCTTCTTTCCATGTGCTTGCCTTGCCCGATGTCTGGATTTCGCGGAGGAATCCGCTGTGAGGCCTATAGATGTCTGTCTCGGGAAGCCGCAAGTGAGTCACGGATGAACTCATGCCAGGGTATGAGAGCCTGAAAGTCCCTCTCAATGCGACGCAAGGTTTGCGTTGAAGACCCCTCAGCGCGGCCCTTCCGGGGGAGGAAATGCACCGGCCCCGCAGTTCGGGAGCGACATCGTTGGCAGAGTGCCAATAGGATGGGCCCATGGGTCTTCCGGTGCGTGCGGCGCTGGTTCAAGCGGTGGGCGGTCCCTTCGTGCTCGACGAGGTCGAGCTGGAGGGCCCTGGTGTGGGTGAGCTGCGGGTTCGCGTGACAGCCAGTGGCATCTGTCACACGGACCTCACGTACCGGGCGGGCGCGGGGCGGTTCCCCTTCCCGGCGGTGCTCGGTCATGAGGGCGCGGGGGTGGTGGAGGCGGTGGGGGAGGGTGTGACGGGGTTCGAGCCCGGGGACTCGGTGGTGCTCAGCTACTACTCCTGCCGCGCCTGTGGCACGTGCGAGCGGGGGCATCCGGCCTACTGCGAGCGTGGGTACGCGGGGAACTTCTCCGGCGCGCGGCCGGATGGCTCCTTCCCCATGCGATGGCGTGGGGCGCCCATCCGCTCGGGCTTCTTCCACCAGTCGTCGTTCGCGACGCAGGTGCTGGCGCATCAGCACAACGCGGTGAAGGTGGACCGGGCGGCGCCGCTCGAGCTGTTCGCGCCGCTGGGCTGTGGGTTCCAGACGGGCGCGGGGGCGGTGCTGGAGGCGTTCAAGCTCCAATCCGGACAGCAGCTCGCGGTCTTCGGCGTGGGCGCGGTGGGGCTCGCGGCGGTCATGGCGGCGCGGGTCGCTGGCGCGGCGAGCATCCTCGCGGTGGACCTGGACGCGGGCCGACTGGAGCTGGCGCGCGAGCTGGGCGCCACGGACACGTATCTGGCGACGGAGCCCGAGCTGACGAAGACGATGCTCAAGCGGACCCGGGGTGGGGTGGACTTCGCGCTGGAGTGCGTGGGCCTGCCCCAGGTGCTGCGTCAGGCCTTCGACGTGACGCGCCCCTTGGGCACGTGTGGCCTGTTGGGACTGCCCAGCCCGGAGGCATCGGAGGTGACGCTCTCGATGACCCGGCTGCTCTACGGCAAGCGACTGGTGGGCATCCTCGAAGGGGACGCGGACCCGAAGACCTTCATCCCGAGGATGGTGGCGTTGCACGCGGAGGGGCGGTTTCCGCTGGAGAAGCTGAGCCGCTCCTACGACTTCGAGGCCATCAACGACGCGGTTCACGACATGGAAGCGCGCACGGCCATCAAGCCGGTGCTGCGCATGCACGGAGGAAGCACGCGATGACCTTCGACGAAGCGGTGAGCGCAGGGCGCCTGGACGCGCAAGAGGCGCTCGCGTTGTTCGACAGCCTGCCCATGGTGGAGCTGGAGTTCATGCGCGGCACCTGGAAGGGCAGTGAGCTCCTGACGGGCCACCCGATGGATGGGATGCTCGGCGCGACGGGCTGGTACGGCAAGCGGTTCGTGGACGAAGAGAGCGTGCACCCGCTGTTGTTCTACACGGAGGACCGCGCGTCGGTGTTCCCGGTCGACCCGAGGAAGTGGCCGTCGCCCACGATTCGCGGCCTCGTGGGTCCGCATCGGGCGGACGTGGAGACCCAGAAGTTCAAGGCGCGCCTGCGCCTGACGGTGTACCGGGGCCAGGTCAGCGCGACGATGATCTACGACGACTGGCCCACGAATGACGTGTTCCGGAAGGTGGACGCGAACACGCTGCTGGGCGTGATGGATGCCCGGGGGATGGCCGCGCCGTACTTCTTCGTGCTGCGGCGGGATGACAAATAGGGGCCGCCCGGGCCTTCACCTTGGTCCAATGACAGACACGGACCTGTCATTGGGCTAGGGGGCCTTGGAGGCCGCGAGGACGAAGCGCGCATAGCCCAGCTCCGCCGCGTTCTTCATCAATTCGAGCGAGGCCCAGCCGACGATGTCGCCGAAGGGCTTGCCCTGAAGCGGCCAGCGCGTTCGCTCCGTGGAGCGCAGGTCCTCGTCGCCGAGCCGCTCGACATGACCCCGCCACTCTCCGTGCAGCCGCGCAATCCAGGCGCGCACTTCGTCCGCGGTGCCGGGCCAGTAGACGGCCTCCCGCGTCAGCGTCGCGTCGCCGAACGAGTGGTTGAGCACCATGGACCACCAGAAGCCCAGGTGCCACGTCAGCCACGCCACGCTCGCGGGCCCCAGGTCATAGCCCTCGTGCTGGGGCCACTCCGCGCGCCACAGTCCGTCCGCGCCCTGCTGCACGTGGAGGCCCACCTGGCCCGGACGGCGCAGGCACTCCTCCGTGGTCAAGCTCTCCAGATGGTACTGGGTGAGGGCCCACGCGATGTCGAGCTGCCCGAGGAGTGTGTCTCTGACGGGATGGGTCATGGGGCCCAAGCTAGGAGGCTCTCCCCGGTGCCGTCCATGGCTTGGGTGCGAGCAGCGGCGCAGGGCCCCTCCTGCGGTTAGACTGTCCGCAATGAACGCGAGTCCGCCCAGCCGCTCGGCCGCCATCGTCGTGGCGGAGCTGGGGCCCACGAACACGGGGAAGACCTACCGGGCCATCGAGCGCATGCTCGAACACGACTCCGGGATGATGGGGCTGCCGCTGCGCCTGCTCGCCCGTGAGGTCTACGACCGGGTGACCGCCCGGGTGGGCGAGGGGCGGGTCGCGTTGATGACGGGCGAGGAGAAGCGCCTGCCCCCGCGCCCCGACTATTGGATCTGCACCGTCGAGGCGATGCCGCTGGACCGCAAGGTCGACTTCCTCGCCGTGGATGAAATCCAGCTCGCGGCCCACCGTGAGCGCGGGCATGTCTTCACCGACCGCCTGCTGCACGCGCGGGGACGCAAGGAGACCTGGTTCCTGGGCGCGGACACGATGCGGCCGATGCTCCAGTCGCTCATCCCCCACGCCTCGGTGAAGCGCGCCACCCGCCTGTCCCAGCTCCGCTATGCCGGTCGGCGCTCCCTGAAGAGCCTGCCGCCGCGCTCGGCTGTCGTCGCCTTCTCCGCGGACCGCGTGTACGAGCTGGCCGAGTCACTGCGCCGGCTGCGCGGCGGCGTGGCCGTGGTGCTGGGCGCGCTGTCGCCCCGGACCCGCAATGCCCAGGTGGCGATGTATCAGTCGGGAGAGGTTCAATACCTGGTGGCCACGGATGCCATCGGCATGGGGTTGAACCTGGACCTCAACCACGTGGCCTTCGCCGCCCTGTCCAAGTACGACGGCGCCGAGCAGCGAGACCTCTTTCCGGATGAGCTGGCGCAGATCGCCGGGCGCGCGGGCCGTCATCTGAATGACGGGAGCTTCGGCACGCTGAACACGCTGGAGGAGCTGTCTCCCCGCGTGGTCACCGCCATCGAGTCACACCGGTTCCCCGCGGTGCGCAGCCTCATCTGGCGCAACGCCGAGCTGGACTTCGAAAGCCCCGAGGCCCTGCTCGACTCGCTTTCCCACGCGCCTCGTCACAATGCCTTCGTCCGGGTGGAGCGCGCGGATGACTTCGATGCGCTCAGGGACCTCTCCCAGATTCCCGCCGTCCGGGATTTGGTGACGGACCGCGCGACGGTCGAGCTGCTGTGGCAGGTCTGCCAGATTCCCGACTTCCGCAAGGGCCTGTTCGGCCAGCACGTCGGGCTGCTGCGGGAGACGTTCCTTCAGCTCTCCGATGGCGATGGAACGCTGGACCCGACGTGGCTCGGCAAGCAGGTGTCGCCGCTCGACGACGTGTCGGGGGACCTCCACACGCTGATGGACCGGCTGGCCGCCATCCGCATCTGGACGTACATCAGCCATCGCTCGTCGTGGCTGCATGACGCGGAGCAGTGGCAGGAGCGCACGCGCCTCATCGAGGACGCGCTGGGAGATGCGCTGCATGAGCGCCTCGTCGAGCGCTTCGTGCAGCGGGCCGCGCGCAGGAGCGCCCGGCGCTTCGTGAGGGCCACGACGCCGCCCGCCGCGAGCGGCTCCGACAGTCCCTTCGCCAAGCTGGGGCTGCTGCTGGGGGAGGTGCCGGGCGTGGATGGTGGGGCGATGACGGAGGAGCAGTTCGTCCAGCGCGTCGTCGACGCCACCCATGAGACGTTCGAGGTGGATGCGCTGGGGAGCATCTCCTTCGAGGGGCAGCCCCTGGCGCGACTGGTGCGCGGCACGGACCGACGCTCGCCCCAGCTCGCGCTCGCGGAGCCAGAGGTCTGGACGGGCGGCGCGCGGCGGCGGCTGGAGCGACGGCTGCAGGCGCTGGCGAGGGACCTGGTCACCGAGGCGATGGGTGGCTTTCCCGCCGAGTCGCTCACCGGCGCGGGGCGCTCTCCCGTGACGCGGGGACTCTCCTATCGCCTCGCGGAAGGAGTGGGCGTGATTACCCAGGCGGAGGCCCGGGAGCAGTGGGGCCTCATGGACGTGGAGTCGCGAGAGCGTCTGCGGTCGCTGGGTGTTCGCGAGGGCCGCCGCTACTTCTACGTGGCCGCCGCGCTGGCCCCTCCGGCGCTGGAGCGGCGCAGCATGCTGACGGCCCTGTTCCTCCAGAAGCCCGTGCCCAAGGGCGTGCCGCGCGACGTCACGATGGAGGCCTCCGCGTTCGGCCCTCGGGAGGCGCGAGCCTTCGGGTACGAGGTGCTGGGCTCCGTGGCGCTGCGCATCGATGTCGTCGAGCGCCTCTCCGAGGCGCTGCGTCATCCGCAGGGCGCGCAGCAGGTGCAGGCGCTCTTCCAGGAGCTGCGTCTGGAGGGCGGCGCGCGCGCGGCGGTTCTCCGGGAGCTGGGAGGCGCATCAGACGGAGGCGCCGCGCTGAAGCGACGACGTCGGCGACGGCGAGGCAACAAGCCCCCCTCCCACGGCCAGCCCGCGCATGCGGAGTCGCATCCTGCTCCCCGAGGCAGTGGGGCCGGGGCGCGAGGCGCCCAGGGCGGACCCAAGCCGGAGTGATGCAAGGGAGGGTGGCCTGGAATTTGTACAGGCCTTCCACGTTCTAGGCCGGGTCTCGTGGAAGGATTCAAGATGAAGGCGTTTTTCGCAGGAATGCTGCTGGTGGCCGGAAGTGCGTGGGCGCAGGAGGCGGCCCGTCCCAAGGACCTGGAGCTGGGCGTGGGCCTGGGCGCGGCGGTGAGCGGCGAGGACATGGAGGGAGAGAGGCACAGCGGCGTGGGCGTGCGGCTGCACCTGCTCAAGCACCTGAACCGCTACTTCTCGGTGGGGCCGGAGGCCGCCATCTACGCGAAGGCGGGCTCCCGGATGGATGTCACGTTCGATGGGCAGCACTCCTACAGCCTGGTGAACAAGCCTCTGTTCCAGGTCGGTGGGCTGGCGCGCTTGGGCATCGACCTCGGCGGCGCCCGACCCGCGGTCCTCCTGGGCGTGGGCTACAACCATGGCTCCGTCGAAAACCTGGGCTACTCCCTGGGCGGCGAGGTGGAGGTGCGCCCCGCGGACTGGCTGCGCCTGTCCCTCGAGGGGCGGATTCACCGGAACCTCTACAACTACACCTACGAAACCGACGAAGGGCAGCAGTACATCACGCTGGGCGTTGGTTGGCGCATGCTCTGGTAGCGCCTCGCTGATGTCGGGAGCGCTGAAAATCGTGGAGCGCCTGACACGCCTGTCGTGAATCGTCGGCAGCGAGGGTTTCAACGAAGCGCTGGCAGGACCTGCGTGGCGAAGGCGTCGATGAACGGCTCCTGCCAGCGATTGACGTTGTGCAAGTACAGGTGGCTGAACCCCAGCTCCACGTCCTGGGCCAGCCAGTCCACGTGCCGCTGGAGGCTTGCGGACACGCGCACGTGGCCCTCCAGGTCCTTGGGTTGGACCGTGCGCGCCAGCTCCTCGAACTGGGAGGGGCGGCGCAAGTCCGTCAGCACGGAGCTGGCGAAGATGTTCGGCGCCCACTGCTCCATCGCGCCCTGGAGCGCGGCCTGCTCGTCCTGGGCCCAGGAGAGCTGCACCTTGAGGAACATCGGCTTGCCCTCGCCGCCCCCGCGACGAAACGCCTCCACCATCTTCCGCAGCTCGTCGGGAGGCTTGCTCACGGTGATGAGGCCATCCGCCCAGCTCCCCACCCACTCCGCCGTCCGAGGGGTGATGGCCGCGCCCACCAGCAGGGGCGGCCGGGCTGGCCGTGAATAGAGCTTCGCCTCCTCCACCCGGACGAGCCCCCGGTGCGTCACCGTCTCCCCTCGGAAGAGGGCGCGCATCACGTCCACGCACTCCCGCAGCCGCGCGTTGCGCAAGTCCTTCGGCGGCCAGGGCTCTCCTGTCACACCCTCGTTGACGAGCTGCCCGCTGCCCAGCGCGGCCCAGGCGCGCCCCGGGAACATCTCCGCGAGGGTCCCCAGGGCCTGCGCGATGATGGCGGGGTGGTAGCGCTGCCCGGGGGCGTTCACCACGCCCAGGCTCGTCAGCTTCGTGGTGGCCAGGGCCGCGCCCATCCAGCTCCAGGCGAAGCCGCTGTGTCCCTGGGCCTCGCTCCACGGGTGGAAGTGGTCGGAGTTGAGCGCGGCAGTGAAGCCCGCCGCGTTCGCGCGTTGCACCAGTCGAAGCAGCTCGCTGGGAGGAAACTGCTCGTGGGAGGCGTGGTAGCCGAGCGTGAGCATGCGCGCGCAAGTTGGTGTCGCCTTCTCGGCTTCGCGAGCCTGGCTGATGGCCGAGTGTGCGGTGTCGCACGCATGAGGGCCTTCACGGTGTCGTCTTTCGCGCGGCATCACCACCCTTCCTCCAGGGAGACGGATGATTCAGGACCTCTGGTACAAGAACGCGGTCATCTACTGCCTGGACGTCGAGACGTTCATGGATGGCAACGGCGACGGCGTGGGCGACTTCGTCGGCCTCCAGCGTCGGCTGGACTATCTGGCGGGCCTGGGCGTCACCTGTCTGTGGTTGATGCCCTTCCATCCCACGCCCAACCGCGACAACGGCTACGACATCACCGACCACTATGGCGTGGACCCCCGGCTGGGGACTCCGGGTGACTTCGTGGAGTTCACCCATCAGGCGAAGCAGCGCGGCATGCGCGTCATCATCGACCTGGTCGTCAACCACACGAGTGACAAACATCCGTGGTTCCTGGACGCGTGCAAGGGCCGCGACAGCCGCTTCCATGACTTCTACGTGTGGTCCGAGAAGAAGCCCCGCGACGCGCACGAGGGCATGGTCTTCCCGGGCTCGCAACACACGACGTGGACCCATGTCCCTTCCGTGAAGCGCTGGTACTTCCACCGCTTCTTCCCCTTCCAGCCCGAGCTGAACATCGCCAACCCCGCCGTGCGCGAGGAGCTGCTCAAGGTGATGGGCTACTGGCTGGAGCTGGGCGTGTCAGGCTTCCGGGTGGACGCGGTGCCCTTCCTCGTGGAGCTGAAGGGGCTGAAGAACCACGGCATCAAGGACCCGTACGCGCTGCTCAACCGGATGCGGGAGTTCCTCTCGTGGCGCAGCGGCGACGCCATCCTGCTGGCGGAGGCCAACGTCACCATGGACGAGGTGATGAACTTCTACGGCAAGGAGGGGGACCGGATGCAGATGGTCTTCAACTTCGCCGCCAACCAGAACTTCTTCCTCTCGCTGGTGACCGAGGACGCGACTCCGCTGACGGAGGCGCTGCGCTCCGCGCCCCGGCTGCCGCACCTGGCGCAGTGGGCGAACTTCCTGCGCAACCATGACGAGCTGGACCTGGGGCGGCTGCCAGCGGCGGCGCGAAAGCGTGTGTTCGCGGAGCTGGGGCCGGAGCCGAGGATGCAGCTCTATGGACGGGGCCTGCGCAGGCGACTGGCCCCGATGCTCGCGGCGGACCGACGTCGACTGGAGCTGTCCTTCAGCCTGATGCTCTCGCTGCCGGGCACGCCGGTGCTCTGGTACGGAGACGAGCTGGGCATGGGGGAGGACCTGTCCCTGCATGAGCGGCAGAGCGTGCGCACGCCCATGCAGTGGTCCGACGAGGCCCACGGAGGCTTCACCCGGGCGCCCGAGCCGTTCCGGCCGGTGGTGTCCAAGGCGCCCTTCGGCTTTCCCCAGGTGAACGTCGAGCAGCAGCGCAGGGACCCCGCCTCGCTGCTCAACTGGATGGAGCGCATGGTGCGCATGCGCAAGGAGTGCCCGGAGCTGGGCTGGGGCGAGTGGAAGCTCCTGCGCGTGAAACAACCGAACGTCCTCGCGCTGCGCTACGACTGGAAGGGCGAGACGCTGGTGATGCTGCACAACCTGTCCGGCAAGGCGTGTGAGGTGGGCTTTGCGCCCGGCGGCCCTCCCGCTCGGCTGGTGCATCTGTTGTCGGAGGCGCACTCCTCGCCGGGCAAGGCGGGGCGGCACCGGGTGACGCTGGAGGGCTACGGCTATCGGTGGTTCCGCATGGAGCCGCTCGTCACCGGGTGAGCGCGTATACCGGCCTGGGGCCTGGGGCGGCGCCGCGCTAAGGTTCCTCCCCATGCTGACGGGTGGTGGGACGAGGATTCTCGCGGGTGTCGGAGTCGCGGGCGCGGTGGGCTTCCTCCTCGTGCTGGACACGGGGCGCCCCGAGTTCCGGCTGGTCACCAAGGCGCTGCCCATGCTCTGCCTGCTGTGGTGGCAGTGGCCGCCTCGGGAGCGGTATGCCCGGTGGGTGTTTGCCGGGCTGGGGCTGTCGCTGCTGGGGGACGTGCTGCTGGATGCGGGACCGGGGATGTTCCTGCCCGGTCTGGGCGCCTTCCTGCTGGCCCATGTCAGCTACACCGCCGCGTACCTCACCGTGACGCGAGGGCTCCAGTGGGTGAGGGCGTTGCCCTTCCTGCTCCTGGCCCTGAGCGCCAGCGTGCTCCTGTGGCCGAGCCTGGGCGCGATGGCGCTTCCGGTGACGGCCTATGTCGTCGTCATCTGCACGATGGCCTGGCGCGCGGCGGCGTTGCAGGGCGCGTCTGGCCTGTCACGCCTCGAGCAGCGGGCAGCGTTCGCCGGTGCGCTGCTCTTCGCCGCGAGTGACGGACTGCTCGCCATCAAGCTCTTCGTGCGCCCCCTGCCGGGAGCCAGCTACGCCATCATGCTGTTGTACTGGGCCGCGCAGCTCAGCATCGCCCTCTCCGCGCGCGGGCGGGCGCCCCTGGGCGAGGCGCCCGCTGGCGACGTCAGTGGCGAGTCTCTTTCGGCGCGCTGAACCCGAGCAGGAACTCGATGAGCAGCCGCGTGCCGTAGCCCGTCGCGCCCTTGGAGCGCCACGCCTTGTCGCTCTCGACTCGCGACGTCCCCGCCATGTCGATGTGCGCCCAGGGGAGGCCGTTGACGAACTCCTCCAGGAACAGGCCCGCGGTGATCTGCCCCGCGTTCACCCCGCCGATGTTCTTGAGGTCTGCGACCTCCGAATCGAGCTCCGAGCGCAGGCGCTTGTCGAGCGGGAACTGCCACACCGTCTCGTCGGACTTCTCGGCCGCCGCGCGCACCTGGTCGACCACGCCCTGGTGGTTGCCCATGACTCCGGCGTTGTCGTTGCCCAGCGCGCGCTCGCACGCCCCGGTGAGCGTGGCGATGTCGAGGATGGCATCGGGGGGCGGCTGCTCCTCCGTCGCGAGGACCAGTCCGTCCATCATCACCAGCCGGCCTTCGGCGTCGGTGTTGAGGACCTCGATGGTCTTCCCGCCCCGGGCCGTCAGGACGTCGCCGAGCCGCATCGCCTTGCCGCCCGGCATGTTGTCCGTGCACATGAGGTACCCGGTGACGGCGGACCTGGCCCCGAGCGAGGACAGGGCGGACATGGCGGCCAGGATGGCCCCCGCGCCGGACATGTCTGTCTTCATCGCGGCGTGGACGAGGTCGTTCGGCTTCAGCCCGAGGCCTCCCGAGTCATACATGATGCCCTTGCCAATCAGCGAGACGCGGCCGATGGGCTCCAGGGCCTTCCCGCGCTCGTCCTTCGGCCGGTACGTCAGCTTGATGAGGCGGGGGGGCTCCGCGCTCCCGGCATTCACGCCGAGCATTCCGCCGCAGCCCATCTTGGCGAGGGCCTTCTCGTCGAAGACCTCGATGTCCAGCCCCGACGAGGCCGCCACCACGCGCGCTATCTCCTCGACGCGGCGGGCGGTGAGGAGCGTGGCCGGCGCGTTGGCGAGGTCGCGGGCCAGCTCGGCGGCCCGGGCCGTGATTCGGCCGCGCTCCACGCCGCGCTTCACCTCCTCGAGTGGCAGCGACGACGACAGGAGGGTGAGGCCTTCGAGCGGCGGCTCCTGCTGGGAGGTGCGCTTGAGCGGACGATAGCGGTAGCGCGCCAGGAGGATGCCCTCGACGACCGCCTGCGCGGCGACGTCGGGGGCGATATCGCCGAGGTCCGGCAGCGTGAAGCCGAGGTGGACGTAGTGGCCCGCCGCCCGCGCGAAGGCCGCGGCGGCGTTCCGGAGCGATGCCAGGTCGCTGTCTGCCTTCTCCCCGATGCCCACGACGACGAGCGCGGGGCCATCCGCGAGAGGAATGACGAGGGACTGGCCGACCTTGCCCTCGAAGCCAGCGGCCTTGAGCTGGGCCCGGCTGAGCCCCAGCTCACGGGGAACCTCACCGTCGACGCCGACCGGGATGCCCAGGCTGCCCGCGTCCTTGGGCAGCGTCCGCGAGACGTGGAGCTTGGTCGCGTCGAGCTCCTTCATGGAGGGGGCGGGATGAAAGTCAGACACGGCTTCCGCATGAAACGTGGGAAACGTCATCGTCATGGCTCTGTCCTCGGGCGCTGTGACAGCGGGGCGCCGACTGTCGAACTCGCGAAAATGTAGTCACGAGAGTTTCGACGCCAACACCGCGGACCCAGGCCGAGCCCTTCGTCGACTGGCCGCCGCAGAGCGTCCTGTCTCAGGTGTCGGGGCTGGAGCGGAACAGGCTCAAGCCGAGCCGCCGCGACAGGAACCGCGCGACGAGCTGACCCTTGATGCTGTTGCCAGCGGAGTCGAGCCGTGGCGCGAAGGTGCCCAACCCGCCCTTGCCCGGCGCGACGGCGACGATTCCGCCAGCAATGCCACTCTTGCCGGGCATGCCCACGTCGTAGAGCCAGTCTCCCGACGTCTCATACATCCCCGAGGTGGCCATCACCGCGAGCGCGTGGTGGCAGACCTCCTCGTCGACCACCCGCGTCCTCGTCACGGGATTCACGCCCCCGTCCGCCAGCGTGGCCCCCATCACCGCCAGGTCCCTGGCCGTCACCGCCAGCGAGCACTGGCGGGTGTACAGCTCCGTCGTCAGGGGCGGCGGTGTCTCCAGGCGACCCAGGCCGTGCAACAGCCAGGCGAGCCCCTGGTTGCGATGGTGTGTCTTCGTCGCGGAGTCATACACCTCCTCGTCGAGCACGAGCGGCCTTCCAGCGAAGCGCGACAACCCCTCCTGGATGAAGCGCCACCGGGCCTCGGGAGTGGCGCCCGGGACGAGGCTCGTCGTCGCGAGCGCTCCCGAGTTCACCATGGGGTTGGTGCGTCCATCCGGGCTCTGGTCAATGGCCATGGCCGAGTTGAACGGCAGGCCGGTGGCATTGACCCCCAGCTTGCGCCGCGCCGTCTCCGGGCCCAGCGCCTGACAGACGAGGGCGAAGACGAACGGCTTGGAGACGCTCATGAGCGTGAAGGGCTGGTCCACGTCTCCAGCGCCGTGGCTGCCGCCGTTGATGCCCGCCACGCACACGCCGAAGAGCTGGGGCTCCACCCGGGCCAGTGCGGGGTAGACGTCCGAGCACTGGCCTTCCGTGTTGCCCCGGTAACGTTGGTGCGCCTCGGTGACCAGCTCCCGGACCCGCTCGGGGGAGGGGAGGTGCCCGGTGGAGATGAAGGCCGCCTCGTCTGCCGTGCCCATGCGTGGCCGCCCTCGGGTCCAGAGTGGGGAGGCGAGGCGTTGCTTGCCTCGTCGCTCGAGCGGCCCGCATCGCGACCCAGGGCCCTTGATGAGAGGGTTTGGTCGCGATGCGGTGGTGTCAACGCCGGGGCTTTTCTACTGCGCCCCCATCATCAGGAAGCTGAAGTCCGCCGTCCCACTGCCGCTCGCCTTGGGGGCATTGGAGTGGCAGCCGAGGCAGGACGCGGTCGACTGGATGAAGGTCTCCATCGTCGTGTTGGCGAGCACCGGCGGCGTCCCCTTGGGCGCGCCGCCCGTGGCCCACTGGGTGCTGATGAGCTGGTAGTTCGCCCACACGGAGCCCTTGAGCAGTCCCCGGTAGTACGCATTCAGGCTCGGGTCGGCCTGGATGGGCGTCGTGCGAGTCACCTGCACCGGCGCATTGAGCGGCCCGCCGTCCGGAGCCAGCTCCGTGTAGGGCTGCTGCGCCGTCTGCTGGTTGGGCTGGCAGTTGGGGCAGTGCGGGTTGAAGAAGGAGGACGTCGTGTTGTCCACCTGCTCGAAGGTGGACCAGAACCACGTCGACTGGGTGTCCGTCTTGTGGATGATGTGCAGGCCCACCAGCCCCACGATGACGGGGTTGGCGCCGGGGCTCGGCGCGCCGGAGTCGTTGTTGAAGACCCACGCCTTGCGCATGTAGAAGCGCTTGCCGGAGACCTCCTGCGCGGACAACACCTTCCACGCCGCCTTGACCTCCATGGCGCCCACCGGACCGCACGGCTGGCCATTGCAGGGCCCCGGGTTCTGGGTGGGGCCGGTGGGGAAGGCGATGGTGGCCTTCGTCTGCCCCGCCGCGTTCCAGAGGTTGTTGGTGATGAGGTAGTTGTACTCGTCCTGGTTGAGGCGCTTCTCGTAGCGCACGAACCGGCCGTTCTGGTCCGTCAGCGGCCCGCCGATGGCCTGCTCGATGTCCGGGAATCTCTCCGTGATGGCGGCCGAGGCCTTGGAGTCACTCACCAGCAGCTTGTCCACGTTCGCGTCGAGGGCAGCGAGAAGGTTGGGTTCGGTCAGCTGCGTCAGCCGCCGCAGCTTCGCCTCCACGGCCGCGGGCGTGCTGAACGTGCACCAGGCGCCGGGCTTGGTGCCTGGCTTCACGAAGACGTCGGTGTCCTCCGGGTAGGTCTCCCAGACGGTGGGCCCCTGGCCACTGAGGATGCTGGTCTGCGTATTCGGCGTGCACGAGGACGTCGTCGCCGGCCAGTTGAGCGCGATGAACGTGTTCCACGAATAGACGTCCACGTCGGACTGGAACTCCCCTTCACGGGGGCAGGCATCCGCCGGCACCACGGACAGCGCGGGGGTGATGGAGGTGGCGCACGTCGAGCCAGCGCAGGGGGAGTTCGGGTTGCAGCCGGGCGGAAGCGCCTGGGCATCCGGGCTGTCCGTCGAGCCCACCGGAGTGGGTGAAGCGGTGGCGCAGGCGACGATGACGGCTCCGGCGAGGACACCGCCCACCGTCAAACGACGCAGGAGAGTGTGAGAGACGCTCATGGACGACCCAGGGGTTGGAGGGGACGACGGTGCTGCCGCCCGTGCAAGGTCAGGGCCCCTGGCCGTGAGCGGTGGCAACCTGCCGAAAAGAGAATGACATATCGCCTGGCCCGCCTCCCCTTGCGTCGGGCGTGGACGCGGTTGCGTCTGTTCATTACGCAGCGGGGCTTTCGCGAGGCCGGCCAGGCACTTGATGATGCGGGCATGTCCCGCCGCCATGTGCTCCCCACCGCGCTGTTGCTCTCGCTGTCCTCGCTCCTGCTGGGCGCCGCGCCCCCGCCGGTGACGCTCCGGTGGAAGGTGCCCCCCGAGTCGATGGGCTACGAGTACACGACGGAGAACGCGGACCCGAAGGGCAGCTCGATGCGCGTGGACCTCTCCAGCCTCAAGCTGCAGGGCGTCCCCGCGAGCAAGCGCCGGCAGATTTTCGAGATTCGCCAGCCGACGCAGTCCGCCATGGTGTTGGTGCTCACGCCGAAGGACTCGGGCGACGTGGCCGCCAAGGTGGTGGTGACGCGGATGGACATGCCCAAGGTGAAGCGCCCGTCGAAGCAGGAACAGGCGATGTCGAAGGCGATGAAGTCCATGGAGGGCACAGTGCAGCTTCGTGCGAACCTGACTCCCTCCGGGCTGGTGACGAGCGACCTCAAGCGCGAGCAGCGCAACCTGGTGGCCTTCATGGTGGAGCTGCCGTCGAAGCCTGTCTCCGTGGGCGACGTGTGGACCCACAGCGCGGACCTGGTGAAGATGGGCGGCAGCTGGCAGGGCGAGCACGAGCTGCTCAACCGCGTGGAGCTGGTGGCGCTGGAGCACGAGGCCGAGGGCCGCACGGTGGCCGTCATCGACTTCACGCTCGCGGAGCGGCACGACGGCAAGATCGCGCACCGCGAGCCGGAGAAGTCGATCCCCGGGATGATGGAGTTCTCCTATGTGGCCCGCGGCGAGTTCCTCGTCGAGGAAGGACGCTGGCGGCGCCTCGCCGGACAGATATCCAGCATCTCCAAGGGCGTGATGACGACGAACTCCGTGCAGCGCTTCGTCATGGTGCCCCTGCCGACCATTCCGCCCCAGGTCCTGGCCGCCGAGTGACGTGTACCGCGTGCCGGGATTTCTGCCGTGCAGCTAATCGTGACGCCTGTGAAGCGCCGTGGTCCTGAGGCGGGGTTCTCACCACCCGGGAGGAGCGCGAGGGTCATTACCCACTCCGTGGGCAGGTGAGAGTCGTTGGCCTAGAATCCGGGGCTCTCCTCGCTGAAGGTAGGCCCTCTCCTGGATCTGGCAACGCTCAACAAGCTGCTCACGGTCGGCGTGCAGAATGGCGCATCGGACATCCACTTTCGCCCGGGTGATCCGCCCATCTACCGGGTGAACGGCGCGTTGCGGCCCCTGAAGATGGACAAGCTCCTCGCGGACCACACCAAGCAGGTGGCGTTCCACGTCATCTCGGACCCGTCCGTCAAGAAGCAGCTGGACACGCTCCAGGAGTGCGACGCGTCCTACAGCCTGCCGGGCGTCGCGCGCTTCCGCGTCAACATCTACCGTCAGCGGGGCTCGCTGGCGTGCATCCTGCGCATCATCCCGGATGAAATCCCTACCATCGACGGGCTGGGCCTGCCGCAGGTGCTCAAGACGATTGCGAGCAACGAGCGAGGGTTGGTGCTGGTGACGGGCGCGACGGGCTCCGGGAAGAGCTCCACGCTGGCGTCGATGATTGACCACATCAATCGCTCGGAGAACCTGCACGTCCTCACCATCGAGGACCCCATCGAGTTCATCTACAAGAACATCAAGTCGTCCATCTCCCAGCGGGAGATTGGCTCGGACACGAACAACTTCGCGGTGGCGCTCCGAGGGGCGCTGCGCCAGGACCCGGACGTCATCCTGGTGGGCGAGATGCGCGACACGGAGACCATCGACATCGCGCTCAAGGCGGCGGAGACGGGCCACCTGGTGCTCTCCACGGTGCACACGACGGATGCCTCGCGCACCATCAACCGCCTGGTGTCGGTGTTCCCCGCCGAAGAGCAGATGATGGTGCGCATGCGCCTGGCGGACTGTCTGAAGGCGACGGTGTCCCAGCGGCTCCTGCCCCGGGCCAGCGGCAAGGGCCGCACGGTGGCGCTGGAAATCATGGTGCAGACGAAGACGGTGGAGCAGTACATCCGGGATGACCGCGCCAGCGAGCTGAAGGACGTCATCGAGAAGGGCCGCGACATGTTCGGCATGCAGTCCTTCGACCAGCACCTGACGCAGCTCTACCGCGAGGGGCTCATCACCCTGGAGACCGCGCAGAGCGCGGCCTCCAACCCGGCCGACTTCCAGCGGGCGCTCGAGTTCGACTGAGCCGTCAGAAGAGGAAGTCCGTGGTGAGGAAGTCCGACTCGCGCCGGGTCAGGATGGACTGGACGAGCGTGGTGTTGGCGGGCGTCGTCTTCGTGGCGACGAGCGTGCGGATGGAGAACACGCGCAGCGCATCCGCGACGGACAGCGTGCCCTCGGCGGAGTCCTTCCTCCCGTTGAAGGGGAAGGTGTCCGGGCCGCGCTGGCACTGGCAGTTGAGGTTGATGCGGCCCACCTGGTTGGAGAACGCGTCGATGAAGCGGCCGATGCGCGCCGAGTCCTGGCCGAAGAGGCTGAGCTGCTGGCCGAACTGGGCGTTCACCACCCACCGCACCACCTCCTCGTCCTCGTCGAACACCATCACCGGGACGACGGGGCCGAACTGCTCCTCGCTCGCCAGCCGCATGTCCTGCGTCACGGGGTACACCACCGTGGGCGCGTAGAACGAGTGGGCCGACTGGCCCCCCGTCGCGTTCACCACGCGCGCGCCCTTGGACACCGCGTCGTCCACGAGGCCCTGGAGGTAGTCCGTCTTGCCCGGCTCCGGCAGGGGCGTGACGGCCACGCCCGGCTCCCACGGCATGCCGGGCTTGAGCTGGTCCACCGCCGCGGTGAACTTCTTCAGGAAGGCGTCGACGATGCTCCGGTGCACCATCAGCAGCTTGAGCGCCGTGCACCGCTGGCCATTGAAGGACAGCGTGCCGGTGAGGCACTCCTTCACCGCGTTATCCAGGTCCGCGTCCGGCAGGATGATGGCCGGGTTCTTCGCGTCCAGGCCCAGCACGGACTTCAGGCGGTGGGGCCGGGGGTGCATCTTCTTCAGCTCGCTGGCGCCCTTGTTCGTTCCAATGAAGGCGAAGAGGTCCACCTGGCCGCTCTCCATCAGCGCGCCCACCGTCTCGCGGCCCTTGCCGTAGATGATGTTGATGACGCCCGGCGGGAAGCAGTCGCGGAAGGACTCCAGCAGGGGACGGATGAGCAGCACGCCGAACTTCGCCGGCTTGAAGACCACCGTGTTACCCATCAACAGGGCGGGGAAGAGCGTGCTGAACGTCTCGTTGAGCGGGTAGTTGTAGGGCCCCATGCACAGCGCCACGCCCATGGGAGCCCGGCGAATCTGCGCCATGATGCCCTGCTCCTGCACGAAGCGGGACGAGGTCCGGTCCAGCTCCTTCAGCGAGCGGATGGTCTCCACGATGAGGTCGATGGTGCGGTCGAACTCCTTCTCGGAGTCCGGCTGCGTCTTCCCAATCTCCCACATCAGGAGGTTCACCACCGCCGTGCGCTGCGCGCGCATCGCCAACACGAAGCGCTCGACGGCCTCGATTCGCTCGGCGACCCTCATGGTCGGCCAGACGCCCCGGCCCAAATCGTACGCCTTCACGGCCGCCGCGAGCGCGTCCAGCGACTCGCGGGAAGTCAGCAGCGGAGTGGCCCCAATGACCTTCTGCTTCGGGCCCTCGGCCGTCTTCACGAAGACGGGGCTGCGCACGGGGCTGAGGTCTCCCGCCCACGTCCTCAGTTCACCCCCGACCAGGTACTCGCGCTGCTCGAGATAGGCGGGGAGTCTCACGCCGGGGGGAATCTGCTCGTCGGTCGGGAAGAGGTCAGCGAGTGCCGTCATGGGGGCCCTTTTTAACGGACCCCTGACGGACTGGCACGCCTTCCGGCGTCCCTAGAAGTAGGACTTGAGGCCACCTCGGCGCCGGACGTCCAGCGTGGCGCAGTGGAACGAGCCGCCGAAGGAGTTGAAGTTCCGGAAGTCGCAGAGCAGGGGCTTGAAGCCCCACTTCTTGAAGGCGGCAATCATCGGCTCGTCCTGGCGCTCCACGACGACGCGCTCCTCGTCGAGCATGAGGATGTTCATGTTGAGCCACTTGCTCGTCATGTAGAGCGTGTGCTCCGGGGGGATGCTGGGCGTGGGCGCGCGGAAGACGTCCCAGCCCTTGAACAGCTCCGGCACCTTCGTCACGCGCTCCGGGTTGATGAGCAGCTTGCCCGGGGCCAGCGGCACCAGCGTCGCGTCGATGTGCATGGGATGCGGGTCATCGAACTCGAAGACGTGGATGCGGTACTCCGGGCCCAGGTGGCGGCGCAGCCACTCGATGCCGAAGTCGTTGGTGACGTTGCTGCGCTGGGCGAAGAGGTCACGGCCACACCGCATGAAGTCCGCGGCGTCGAAGGTGGGCTCGAACTCGGTGATGACTGAACGGAAGGGGCCGCCGTCGTGGGCCTCCGTCCAGTCATGGTCATACAGCTCGTCGCGCAGCTCCGGCTTGGGCCCCGCCGTCCATCGGGCGCCGCCTCGGAAGTACTCCTTGAGCAGCGGGCGGTACGAGGAGGTCTCGTGGTAGCGCGAGCGCCACGCCATGGGGCACTCGATGAGCTCATCGCCCACCACCAGCAGCACGTCCCGGGGCATGGCCGCGTACAGGCCGGTGCTCGTCCAGCCCGGCGCGCCGAAGGGCTTGAGCTGGTCCACCGGCACCGGTCGGCGCACCTTCACGCCCTCGGCTTCCAAGAGGTGCACCAGGCCGTCCAGCTCCCGCTTCGCGGCGGCGATGCGCTCGGCGGGGAAGGGCCGGCCGGCGTGCTTGCGGAAGAAGTCGTGCTGGTCCTCGGGCAGCGTGGCCTTCAGGGCGATGTGCGAGGGCGGAACGGTGGCGCCGTCCACGATGCCCACGATGACTTCTTCCAGGGGGTCCCACTCGTTGAACGAGCTGACAGGGCAGACAGAGGTGTCGAGAGTGCTCATGGTGCGGGCTCGAGGATGTTCGGGCAGGGGAGGTGATGCTCGGTGTATCACGGCAGTGTATCAGGGCCCGGAGGAGCCGCTCCACAAGGGCCCCGTGTCCGATGACGCGGCTCGAAACATGGCGACGTCCTCCGTTCCTTCCGAGAGGCCGCGCCTTCACCCTGGAGAAGCTGGAGGGTTCCCATGTGTATGTTTCAGGCTGATGTGTCTGGTTTGAAGTGCCGCGGGAAGACCCGACTCGACACGCCGCGCATCTGGAGGCGCGCGGCATCCGTCAGGAACAGAAGCCCATTCTCTTGGGGAGCGTCCTGGTTGGCTGGCCGCATGAGCCCCTGGGGGCCCGATGCGTAGATATGTCGTGCGCCCGTGCTCGCGCTGGAAGGCCGGGGGCGGCGATGGGGTTCGTGTGGGGGAAGGCGGGTGGGTGTCCCGATAGGGCGCTCGACGCGGCGGGAGGCTGCCCGCCTGGTCCCGCCGTGCAGGAAGGAGCCGCACGTTGGTGCATTTGGGGGAGGTCCCCGTCGCTCGGGTGGGGGATTTGCTGTCGGGATGGGAGCGTGAGCTGAGGGCACGCTACGCGCTCCGATTGGAGCGGGAGCGCGGTCCCCAGGGCCTCGCGGAGAGCAGGCTGGTAGAGCTGTTCCCCCTCCTCCTGGACGCCCTCACCCGAGCGCTCCGGGAAGCGCGTGTTCCGCCCGCTCCCCGCGTGCTTCACGACTTGCGCGTCGGGCAGGCGGAGCGCTGGCACGCCCACCAGGACACGGATGCGGGCCTGCTCGGGCGGGAGTACGTCCTGTTCCACGACTGCCTGCTGGAGTTGCTCGACGAGGCCGGAGCGGACGTGTCCTTCCGGGAGCTGCGAATCGTGGGGGCGGTGCTGGCGGAGGCGGCCGTGGACGCGGTGAGCCGGCACTCGGTGACGGGCCGCACGCGCGAGGACCAGTCATGGCTCCAGGCCATCATCGACCATGCGCCACCCGTCATCTTCGCGAAGGACGCGCAGGGCCGCTTCGTCCTCGTCAACCGCAGCTTCGAGGAGGCGATGGGGATGCCACGCTCGGCCATCCTCGGCAGGACGGACTGCGAGCTCTTCCCCGCCTCGGTGGCGGACCGCAACCGCGAGAACGACGCGCGGGTTCGCCAGACGCACGCGCCCGTGATGGCGGACGAGCAGGTTCCGGGGGTGAAGGGGCTGCGCACGTGGTTCGCCATGAAGTTCCCCCTGCCCGGCGCGCGCGAGGAGGGACCCATCGTCTGCGGCATCTCCACCGACATCACCGACATCCGCCGGACGAACGCGGCCCGGGACTTCCTGCTGGAGGCGGGGCGGGTGCTGTCGGGCTCGCTGGACCTGGAGGCCACCCTCCGGAGCCTCGCGGGCCTGGCGGTGACGCACCTGTCCGACTACTGCACTGTGGACCTGCTGGACGCGGAGGGGCAGCTCGTCCGGGTCGAGGCGGCGGCGAGGGACCCGGCGCGCCGGGAGCTGATTCGACGCATCCTTCCCTTCGCCCCTCGCGTGGAGGGCGACACGCCCATGGCCCGAGCGCTGTCGCGGGCCGAGTCCATCGCCGTGCCCCAGGTGACGCCGGAGTGGTTGGATGCGGTGGCGAGCAATGCGGCGCACCGCGCGTTGCTGGACGAGCTGGCGCCCCAGTCCTCGGCGCTGGTGCCGCTGGTGTCTCGCGGGCGCGCGCTGGGGCTCATCCACCTGGTGTGGACCCAACCTCATGCGCCCGCGGAGATGGAGGCGCTGGTGGAGCTGGCGCGTGGCGCCGCGGACCGCGCGTCGGTGGCCATCGAGAACGCGCGGCTGTACCGGGAGGCGCGCGAGGCGGTGCGGGTGCGCGAGGATGTCGTGGCCATCGTGAGCCACGATTTGCGCAACCCCCTCAATGCCATCCTCCTGACGGCCGCCGCGCTGCTCCGGCGCACCGGGCTGTCCGCGGACGGGGTGAAGGGAATCGACCGCATCCGCGATGCGACCCAGCGAGCCACGCGAATGATTCGGGACCTGCTGGACTTCACCCAGGCCCGTGTCGGCGACAGCCTCCCCATCCGGCCCCGTCCCATGGACCTGCATGGCCTGACACGGCAGGTCGTGGAAGAGGTGTTGCTCGTGCATCCCCACCGGCACGTCCACCTGGACCTTCGAGGAGACGGTCGCCTGGACGCGGACGAGGACCGGCTGGCGCAGGTGGTGACCAACCTGGTGGGCAACGCGCTTCAGCACAGCGAGCCGGCCGCGCGGGTGCGGGTGGTGCTCCGGGAGGACGAGGGGGGCATGTGCCTGGAGGTCCACAACGAGGGTCCGCCCATTCCCGCGGCGCTGTTGCCCACCCTCTTCGAACCCTACCGACGTGGTCCGAAGGCTCGCAGGGGCAAGGGCAGCATCGGCCTGGGGCTCTACATCTCCCGACTCATTGTCCTGGGCCATGGCGGCAGCATCGACGTGTACTCCGCCGAGGATGGAACCCGCTTCAAGGTGTGGCTGCCGCGCCATCAAGGGGGCTGAGCGCGCATCGATAGACAGCCGTCTGCCGGCGCTCGTGACGCGCGGGGAAGCCGGCTCCCCGCACGCCAGGGCTCAGCGAATCAATGCTTCTTGCGCCAGGTCCGGAGCTCCGCCTTCTTCTGGGCGCCCACCTCGTCCAGTCGCTCCTGCCAGCGCTTGCGGTAGGGCCGCAGGGCGGTGGCCACCGCGCGCGCGACGACGAGGTTGCGGTACCACTTGGCGTCCGCGGGGACGATGGTCCACGGCGCGTTCTTCGTCGACGTGCGCGCGAAGACGTCATGGTAGGCGCGGGTGTAGTCCGCCCAGTGCTGTCGGTCTTCCCAGTCCCCGGGGCTGATCTTCCAGGCCTTGCGCGGCTCCTTCTCCCGGTCCAGCAGGCGCTGCTCCTGTTCCTCCTTGCTGATGTGGAGGAAGAACTTCAGGACGATGGTGCCGTGCTCGAAGAGCATCTCCTCGAAGTCGCGGATGTGTCCGTAGCGCTCCTTCCAGAGTGAGCGGGGCGCCAGGTCATGCACGCGCACGGCGAGCACGTCCTCGTAGTGGGAGCGGTTGAAGATGGAGAACTCGCCCTGGCGGGGCGTGTGGCGGTGGATGCGCCAGAGGAAGTCGTGCTCGCGCTCCTCGGTGCTGGGGGCGGCGAAGGAGGCGACGCTGACGCCGCGCGGATTGAGGTTGCCCACCACGTGTTTGATGGTGCCGTCCTTGCCCGCCGTGTCGCGGCCTTGCAGGACGATGAGCACGGAGTTCATGCGCGCGCCCCAGAGCAGGTCCTGGAGGTCGAACAGCTCCTCGCCGAGCGCGTCGAACTCCGCCTTCGCATCGGCCTTGAGGGCCTTCTTCGGCGGGGCCGTGGGGATGCTCTCCAGCCGCACCCTGGCTCCTTGTCCCGCGCTGGTGATGTGTAGCATGGCGTCCTTTCCGTCAGTCCCGGGGGACCTGGGTGGTGGGGGCCGGCGTCGTCGCTCCGGCCGCTCCCCGGTATCCCCTGGAACGGGCCGGGGCTGAACCCTTCATGCCCGTGCCGTGGTGACTCCGTGAAGATGTGAGCACAGTGCCTTTCACGTGGATGCGCCGCCCAGCGACGACACCGGGAGGATGTAGGAGACGCTCACAAGTGGACCTATACCGGCGGCGGTGGTGGTGGCTCATCGTGGGGCCACCCTGTCGTCACCGTGCTTGCCTCGGCGAGAGGCAACGCGCGGCAGCCGGGCGGCACGAACTCTTCGGACCGCGTGGGCGCGGTGGGGCGGGCCTGTAGTTCACGTGGGGGGCGGAGGTGACACGGGGCGCGTTTACATTTCACGGCGCTTGGAATCACATCCACGTCCATGACGCCCCTGCTTCCGGATCCTGAGGTAGAGCTGGATGAGCGCAACCCGCTGGTCATCACCGTCGATGACCTGCTCAACGGCGAGGAGTGCCGGGCCCTGGTGGCGCGAATCGAGGAGGCCGGGCCGACGGCGGCGCCCATCACCACGGCCTCGGGCTTCGTGATGAGGCCCGACATCCGGAACAACACCCGGGTGATGTTCGACGACTACGAGCTGGCGGACCTGTTGTTCCAGCGAATCGCGCCCCACGTCCCGCCCCGGCTGGAGCGGGAGTGGGAGCTGTGCGGGACGAACGAGCGGCTGCGCTGCTACCGCTACGACGCGGGGCAGTACTTCGCCCCGCACTTCGACGGGGCCTTCGTGCGGCACCGCGATGAGCGAAGCCTGCTCACCTTCATGGTGTACCTGAACGACTGCACGCACGGAGGCGCGACGAACTTCCTCTTCCTGGAGCGCTCCGTGACGCCGCGCGCGGGCTCCGCGCTGCTCTTCAACCACCACCTGTACCACGAGGGGGCGGAGGTCACCGCGGGCCGGAAGTACGCGCTGCGCACGGACCTGATGTACCGGCGCATCCGCTCGTGAGCGTGCGCCCGTCGTCGCGGCGCCGCTCGTCGTGGAGGAGGGCCGTCCCTGGCTCCGGAGCACGTGGTGCCCCGGAGCCGACGGGCTTCACGCCTCAGCCAATCTCCACCTTGCAGGTGGCGCTGCAGCCATCCCTGCTCTGGAGGTTGCCGTCATCGCACTCCTCGCCGAACACGTCCTGGAGAGTGCCGTCTCCGCAGCGCGGCCCCAGCACGCAGCCCGGCGCGCATTGGCCGTAGCTGCCATCATTCACACCGTCATCGCATTCCTCGAACGCATCGACCTGGTTGTTGCCGCATTGCGCGATGCACAGGGTGCGGCGGGTGGCGAAGTTGTTGAGGGTGAGCCGGTACGAGGAGCCGGTGGTGTGACGCTCGGCCTGGAACACCGCGACCTCATAGATGCCGCCCAGCGTGAGTCCGAGCCGTGCGGCCTGAGTGGACAGCGTGACGGTACCTTGCTCCGCTCCGTGGATCCCTCCCAGGTCGAGCGCCAGGATGCGATTGACGAAGACCCAGACGTCGTCATCGCCTCGGAAGGTCAGGACCTCGGTGCCCTTGTACTCGAACCAGTAGCGCGTCTCGCTGGTGAAGCTGTAGTTGCGCGGCTGGGCGGGAGTGCCGCTGTCCATGCGCAGGGGCTCGAACCCCGCGGCCACCCAGCCCAGGGTGTCCAGCGGGTAGAATGCCGCGTTGTCGTAGAGGTACGCGCCATTCATCTGCCGCTGGAGCGTCAGCGTACTGACCACGGGCTTGTTCACGAAGGTCGTGTCGAGGAACCACTGGGCAAAATTCGCGGCTCCGCTCGTCGTGGTGGAGGGCTGACCCTCCTTCGCGTAGTCGGGCTTGCCGGCCACACTCAGGAGGTTCTTCACGAGGCCCCGCTCGGTTCCGTTCTTGTTCTCGAAGTCGATGTGTCCTCGGGGGAGGGGGCCCGAGGCCGGCAGGTCGTAGCCGCGGAAGTCGCGGTAGACGATGGGGAGGGACACTTGCTGGGGCGGCTCCTGCTCGACGTTGACGCAGGTGAAGCCCGGCTCGAAGCGACACGTCGGCGAGCACCCGTCATGGGCGCGCGTGTTGCCATCGTCGCACTCCTCGGTCGTGTCGTTGGGCAGCAGCACCCCGTCGCCGCACGTGGCATCACAGACGCCGTCGGTGCAGCGGGGCTCCTTCATGCACAGCGGCGAGCACCCGTCACCCGTGTCGTTGTTGCCGTCGTCGCACTGCTCGGTGCCCTCGACCACCTGGTCGCCGCAAGTGGTGCGGCTGCACGGCTGGCCAATGAGAGGGCACTTGTAGCCGGACTCCAGGCGGCAAGTGTTGTCGCAGCCGTCCCCTGTGATGATGTTGCCGTCCTCGCACTCTTCGTTGCCGGCGATGAGGTTGTCGCCACACGCCGCTGCCTGACAGGCGCGCCCGTTCGTCGGGCAGTTCCACCCGGGCTCGAGGGCGCAGCTCGAATCGCAGCCGTCGTTGCTCGTCGTGTTTCCGTCGTCACAGGTCTCCGGAGCCTCGCGCGTTCCATCACCGCAGACGGGGCCTCCCGCATCCGGGGGGCCCGCATCGACAGGTCCCGCATCGACAGGTCCCGCATCGACAGGTCCCGCATCGACAGGTCCCGCATCGACAGGTCCCGCATCGACAGGTCCCCCATCGACAGGTCCCGCGTCCGGGGGGCCCGCGTCGACAGGTCCCGCATCCAGGGGTCCCGCGTCGGCTTCCGGCTGAGGGCCGGGGCCGCCATCATCGTCAGGAGGGCAGCATGGGCAGGAGCTCGGGGCGAAGGTGCTGCCAGGACAGCCGCCGCCGTCACCGCTCCCACCGTCGGTCTCCGACGAAGTGCCCGAGTCCTCTTCCTGTCCCGGTGTGCCCGCATCGCCGCCGCTGTCGGGCGTGCCGCTGTCGAGCGTGCCGCTGTCGGGCGTGGAGGCATCTCCTTCGGAGGGACGAGGCCCCGCGTCGGCATTGGAGGGCGGATCGTCTCCACACGCGGACAGGGTGAGGAACAGGGCGGCGAAGAGGGCGCTCAACAACCGTGAAGGCACACGGGGATTCGGCATGGAGAGGAGATGAGGCGGTGAGGGTTTATGCCAGGGGCGGAGGGCAATGGACTCCAGGCGCGCTGAGGCGCTCCGTCGCCGACTCTGGGGTACATGTACCACGGTGACAGGTGTCACCACAGCCACAGCCTCCAGCGGAGTGGGCGGGGACCTACGTACTTCCCGCGACACGCCCCGGGAGCGGGCTCGGCGTACCCGGCTGATGGGTACGGGCCCTGCTCCCAGGTGACACGGTCAGGTGCTCACCACGTGGTGGGGCGGTAGTCCTTGAAGAAGTTGCCCCAGGCGTACTCGCCGCTGTTCTCCGCGAAGATGACCGGGTCGACGATGCGGGCCGCGCCGTCGACGATGTCCAGCGGCGGCTGGAAGTCGAGGTCCTGCACCTTGCGCTCGGAGAACTGCACCGGGTCCTCGTCGGTGACCCAGCCCGTGTCCACGGCGTTCATGTAGATGCGGTCCTTGGCGTAGTCCGCGGCGGACGTCAGCGTCATCATGTTCAGCGCGGCCTTCGCCATGTTGGTGTGCGGGTGCCGGTCCGTCTTCGTCCCGCGCGAGAAGCTGCCCTCCATCGCCGACACGTTGACGATGTGGCCCGGAGTGGAGCGCTCGCGGGCCATCAGCGGCTTGAGCTTGCCGCAGAGGATGAAGGGCGCCACCGCGTTGATGAGGTGGACCTCCAGCATCTCCGCCGTCGTCACGTCCGCCAGCTTCATCCGCCACGAGTTCATGTTGCGCAGGTCCACCTGCTGCTCGTCCGCGTCCAGTCGGCCCTGGGGGAAGAGGGCGCGCGTGTCCCCCTCCTGCTCCATGGCGTAGGGCAAGAGCGACAGCGCGGCGGAGGAGTGGATGCCCAGCGCGGGGTCGCTGCTGCGCCAGGTCGTCGTGAGCGAAGCTGCGTCCTGCGTACCGGTACCGAGCGCGGGCGCCACCGTCGCGATGCAGGCCTGGTGTCCGGCGAGCAGCGGTCTCGCGGCTTCCGGCAGCTGGTCCAGGCGGAGCTGCTCACCCTCGAGCAGGTGCGCGTAGAAGCCCGGCGGGCGGCGGACCGTCTGCGCCGCGTTGTTGATGAGGATGTCCAGCCGACGGTGCGTCTGCTCCACGTAGTTGGCGAACAGCTCCACGCTGGGCGCGTGCCGCAAGTCCAGCCCGTGGATGTGCAGCCGGTGGGACCAGTCCGCGAAGTCCGGCTCCAGCACGTAGCGCCGCGCCGCGTCCTGGGGGAAGCGCGTCGTCGCGATGACGGTGGCGCCCGAGCGCAGCAGCATCAGCGAGGCCTGGAAGCCAATCTTCACGCGCGCGCCGGTGATGAGCGCGACCTTGCCGTCCAGGGACGCGCGCTGGGTCCGTTTCGCGTAGTTGAAGTGGGCGCACTCCAGGCACATGGCGTCGTAGAAGAAGTGCAGCTGCCGGTACTCCGCCTTGCACACGTAGCACTTGCGCGGCGTCTCGAGCAGCTGCCCCGGGTTCTCCTCGGGCGGGGGCGGCAGCAGGGGCACGTTGAGGACGGGCGCCCGACGCATCAGCCGGATCCGGGTGGAGGCCCGGACCTCGCGGTCCTTGGTCTCCTTTTCGTGCCGGCGCTCGCGCCGCAGGGCCTTCTCCAGCCGCGTCTTCGCCCCACGGTCGGGGTGCACCAGGCGGCCAGCGGCGACCAGGAGGGCGAGCTTGTCCTCCTCGGGAAGCCGCGTGAGCAGGATGCGCTCCTGCGCCACGGCCTCGAGGAGCTGGGTGCAGCGACGGACCTCCTCCAGCGAGAGCGAGGGCAGCTGCGGGAGGTCGGTATCAGCGGGGAGTGCGGGCGACGAGGTCTCTGCGTCCTTCATTCCCGCGGTGAATATCCCGGAGGCGCCCGCGAAGAAAGGCCGGTGGTGGCGGAGGGCTCGCCCGGGGGGGAGGCGAGCGGGCCGCCTGGGTGCGGAGGGCCACCACCCTGGGTGCGGAGCGAGGCTTCCACCGCCGCTCCGGCTGGCCCTACATTGGCGACCTCAACGTCGGAGGTCATTGCTTGGATTGGTCGAGTGTCCTGGTCAGCACGCTGGTCGGTGGTGTCGCGGGCGGGCTCGCGGGCGGGCTCGGCCACGTCCTCAAGCTGGGCAAGAACGGCACCGTGGTCCTGGTGACGCTCGCCTCGCTGGCCTCGGGGTTCGGCTACCGGGAGTACGCGAAGAGGAGCGTCTCGGACTTCGACCGCATGATGACCGCGTTCGCGGAGGAGGAGCCGCGCACGCCGATGGACCGGTACCTCAAGTACTGGGCGCTGGAGGCGCGGGCCTCTCCGGAGATTCGCCAGTGGTTCGAGCAGACCCCACAGCTCACCGCGGCCGAGCGCCAGCACGAGTCCATGCTCAAGACGCGCGCGGGACTCACCAAGCTGTCGGATGAGGACCTGGTGCTGCGGATGCGACTCCTCGCGCGCATGCTGGGCGCCGCGCAGCAGAAGGATTGTGCCTCCTTCGGGCGGGGAGACCTGGGCGAGGAGGGGCTCGGGCGGTTGCTCGGCGAACTCGACGACGAGGGCCTCCGGGCGTTCGGCGGCGTCATCACGAGGGCGGTGGTCGCCGAGCTGCGGCAGACGCCGTCGCGCACATTCGTGGAGGACGACCTGTCGCGCGGGTTCTCCCAGCTCGGCGCCAAACTGGGCGAGCAGGACGCGCGCAAGCTGGCTGACTACATGCTGCGGGTGGGCACCCTCTCCGACGAGGATGCGTGCTGGACGACGCGAACCCTGTACCAGGGCGGCGCCGAGCTGCCGGCCCCCTATGGGGCGGCGTTGGCGTTTGCGCTCGCCAGCAACTGAGGTCGCGAGGCTCGGGCGGCCCGGCCCGGATGGGTGGGCCGCCGTCACGCCTGGGGCCTCAGTGCCAGTTGACCCGGCCGCTGCCGTTGACGCGGATGGAGCGCACGGAGGCCGAGCCCCACAGGTCCACGTCGCCCGACGCGTCCAGGGAGACCTTCACGGTGCCGCCCTCGACGGTGGCGCTCGCGTCACCGGAGCCCTCGGAGACCAGGTCCAGGTCCACCGTGCGCAGCTCGCGGGCCTCCAGGTCGCCGCTGCCGTCCAGCCGCACGCTCAGCCGGGAGGCGGTGCCCCGCAGCCTCACCAGGCCGGAGCCCTCGCTGGCGACGTGCACGTCGCTCGCGGCGCCCATCCAGCTCAGCTCTCCGGAGCCGGACAGGGCGAAGTCCGCCCGCTCCACGAGCACGGAGTCCGGCATGCACATCACCACCCGGCCGGAGCCCTCCACCCTCGCCTCCACCGTGCGGGCTCCGCCGCAGTAGCGCAGGCTGCCCGAGCCCGTCGACTGGAGCCGCACGTGCTCCCCGCTCTGCCCGAGGAAGCCCTCCACCGTCATCGTGCCGGAGCCCTCCAGCGTGGCGCCCACCAGGCGAGGCACGGTGATCTCCACCCGCGCGGTGCCCTTGGGGTGGAGGTTGCCGTCCGTGGTGATGATGAGGGACGCATCAGGGCCCTTGAAGGTGCGCACGTTGTCCTGGAGGTTGGAGTCCAGCGTCACCTTGAGGCTGGCCGTCTCGCCCTCGCGCACCACCACGTCCAGCGGGCCTTCATGGGTCACTGACTGGAACGCCTCCACCTGGCGCTCCTCGGTGACGGTGTCGCCGTTGCCGTGCACGTCGAAGTCACTGCACCCCGCAAGCCACCCCGCCGCGAGCACACCCGCGGCCATGCGCATCCACATATCCTGCCTCCGTTGAGAGTCTCGCGCGGTCGCGCGCCGTCGATGGAACACCGCGCCCGCGAGAAACTGTCACCGGCCCCCGACTTCCGACGAGGGCAGCCGCGCGGAGGCCACCGCCACGCACAGCGTCGCCACGACGAAGTAGTAGTAATTGCAGAACGCCTGTTTGTTGAAGGCGAAGAAGGTGGCGTACGTGAGCGCCGTGGCGGCGGCGAAGCCCGAGGGGGACCGGGGTGCACGCCACAGGCCCAGCCCCAGCACCAGGGACACCGCGACGAACGGAATCCAGAGCGGCGGAGGCGGATGGCCCCTCGCCACCCACGCGGCCAGGTAGCTCAGCGACTCCGTGCGAAACGGCTGGTGCACGTGCAGCGCCACCACGCTGTGGAAGAACGCCTTCACGTCCGGCAGGACGAACGGAAGGCTCACGAGCAGGGCGGTGGCGCCCGCGCGCCACAGCAGGCCCCAGAGCCGCCGGGGCTCGGGCACCAGGAGGAAGGCCAGCGGCACCAGGAACACGGTGTGCTGCTTCACGGCGAGCGTCAGCCCGAAGACGTAGGGCAGGGCGCGAGGGAAGCGCAGGGCGCAGAACACGCTCGCCGACAGCAGCAGCACCAGGAACGGCTCCGTCCAGGACTGCTCCAGCACGAAGAAGCCGCGCGGGGTGAGCAGGTAGAGCGCGGCGGCGCCCGCGCCCAGCCGTCCGCCCCGCGCATAGGCCATGAGGCCCGCCGCCAGCGCCGTGGCCACGAGCTGCGCGTAGCGAGGGTCTCCGGCCAGCACGCGACCGAGCGTGGCGAACAGCAGGCTCAGGGGCGGATAGGGAAAGCCGAACAGCAGGCGCCCGTCCTTCACCAGCCCGTCCCCGTACCAGAGCGAGTGGCCGTAGATGTTGGGGAAGGTCATCGCGAACGGGTTGCCGCCGCGCAGCAGCTCGTCCGCGCCTTCGACCTGGAACACGAAGACGTCGATGCGCGGCGCCGGGGCATGCTGGAGGATCCACCCTCCCAGGAGCAGGTACACCCCGAGCAGGACGGGCACACCCACCTGTCGCAGTCGCTCCGGCCCCGCCAGGAGCGCTCCCGACACAAGCGCCGCGGTGGCCAGACGCTCATGGAAGAGCGCGAAGGGCCAGTGGCCATCCAGCCGCAGCGAGGCCGCGGGGTAGTCCGAGAGCAGGGCCTGGAGCTGCGCCAGCAGCGCGACCCCCACGAGCAGCGCGAGCACCGGCTCCGCCCACGTCCAGGGACGGCGCAGTCCCGGGCCGACCACCGCGAAGAGGCTCAGTCCCAGGGCCAGGGTGAGTCCCCGCAGGGAGTCCTCGCGGAGCGTGCCGTTGGTGAGCTGGAGCGTCAGGCCCAGCACCGAGGCCGCCGCCAGGCAGAAGACAGGCAGCCGCCAGGGGTCCGTGGGTGAGGGGGCGAGGTGGGCCGGCGGTGACTCCATGGCGCGCCTTATACCGCACACGCCTGGACGCTCGACGAAAGGGCTTCGTCAGGGAGGACCGCCAGAGGCGCTCACGAGGCGTTGCGCAGGAAAGCCAGGCCAGGGGTGTGAAGTGAGACAGGGCACGCGGCGGAGTCGGCCACGAGCGCCTGCGAGCAGCAGGATTCAAGCAGGTCCGGGCCGGCGGTTCCCGCGAGAGGTTTACGTATGAAGGCCAGGAGCAGTGTGTGGGGTGTGACGGGGCTCGCGACGATGCTGGTCGTGAGCGCTTGTGATGAGTCAGTCGGACCCGTCGCGGTCGAGGAAGTCACGGAGGGTGCTTCCGTGGAGACGGAGCGGTCCGCGCTCAGCGCGGCGCCGGCACCCGACTTCGTCGTGACGTCCGTCACCGGGCCCGCGAGCATCCAGGACGGAGGGATGTTCGATGCCCGCGTGACGGTGTGCAATCAGGGGCCGCTCCCTTCGAGCGGCACGGAGGTGGAGCTGTACCTGTCGGCGGACGCGGTCATCACCGCGGACCTTCCGCTCACTCCCGCCTCGGACGCGCGCGTCGGTCAGTTCATGGTGGAGCCGCTCCAGCCGGGCGGATGCCAGACGCGCACGACGCGCGTGCAGGCGAACGCGCCCATCCCCGGGGCGTACTTCCTGGGGGCCATCGTCAACGCACGGCGTGGCGGCCTGGAGACGGACTGGAGCAACAACACTCAGGCCAGCGCGAGCTTCGGTGTGGGCTCCCGTCCGGACTTCGTCGTGACGTCGGTGACGGGACCGGCGAGTGTGGCGCCGGGCCAGTCCTTCGCCGCGCTGGTGACGGCCTGCAACGTCGGCACGGTGCCGGCCATGTCCATCGTGAGGCTGTACCTGTCCGCGGATGCGGTCATCACGTCGGAGGTGCCGCTCGTGCCCACGTCGGATGTCCTGCTCGGTGAAGTCATCCTGGGCATGCTCTCACCCGGGCAGTGCCAGACGGAGTCGAAGACGGTGACGGCGTCGGTGCCTCGCGAGGGGGCCTACACGCTGGGCGCCATCGTGGACCCAGCGCTGACGATGGCCGAGCTCATCGAGGACAACAACACGAAGGCGGGCAGTCGCATGGGCGTGGGGCTGCGGCCTGATTTCGTGGTGGCGTCCGTGACGGCGCCCGCGAGCGTGGCTCCGGGGCAGTCGCTGACGGCCAGCGCGGAGGTGTGCAACCAGGGCACGGTCCGTGGCGCCACCACCGTGGAGCTGTACCTGACGGCGGACGAGGTCATCACGCCGCACGTGCCGCCCAACCCGCTGACGGACACACGGCTGGGCACCCAGGACACCGGGCCGCTCGAGCCCGGCGCTTGTCGGACGGTGAGCTTCACGAGCACTCCCCCGGGGCTCGTCCCCGGCGCCTACCACGTGGGCGCCATCGTCGACCCGGCCCGCCTCCTCAATGAGCTGGATGCCGACAACAACACGCGGCTGAGCGCGCGGCTCGGCGTGGGGTTGGGCCCCGACCTGGTGGTGGGCACGCTCTCCGGTCCGTCTGCTGTCGCGCCCGGCCAGCCGCTCTCCGCGAGCGTCCAGGTCTGCAACCAGGGCACGACGCCGTCGAGCGGCGGCCAGATGGAGCTGTTCCTGTCCGACGACGCGGTCATCACCGCGACCGACCGCTCCTTGGGACAGGTGAGCATCGGCGCGCTCAACGCGCGGGAGTGCCGCACGCTCTCGTCCGTGTCGAGCTCGCCCATCCCGGAGGGGGTGTACTTCCTGGGGGCGCTCGCGGACCGTGACAACGTCGTCGCGGAATTGTTCGAGGACAACAACGCGCGGAGCGGCGCGAAGCTGGGCGTGGGCCTGCGGCCGGACCTCGTCGTGACGTCGGTGACGGGCACCCCCGCGGTGCAGGTCAGCGAGTGGCTCACCGCGAACATCACCGTGTGCAACCAGGGCACGACTCCGGGGCTGGCCCCGGTGGACCTGTACCTGTCTCGGGATGCGGTGATTACTCCCCGCGTGGGCTCGCAGCCCTCGGCGGACGCGTACGTCGGCCCCGTCTACCCGTCGGCCCCGTTGGCGCCCGGCGCGTGCGAGACGGTGAGCCTGACTGGCATGCCTCACGGGGTCCAGGAGGGGACGTACTTCCTGGGCGCGGTCGTGGACCCGGCTCAGTTGGAGGTGGAGCTCCTCGAGGACAACAACGTGACGCTGGGCACGCGCCTGGGCGTGGGGTACCGGCCGGACTTCGTGGTGACGTCCGTGACGGCGCCCACCCCGCTCTCGCTCGGGGCGCCCTTCACCGCGTCCTTCCAGGTGTGCAACCACGGCACGCAGCAGGGGGTCACCTCCCTGGAGCTGTTCCTGTCGAAGGATGCCGTCATCACGCCGCCCATCGGGCCTGGCGCGCTGGAGGCGGACCTGCCCGTGGGCGCTACGCCCGCGTTCAACCTGGCGCCGGGCCAGTGCGAGACGGGGACGGTTCCCATCTTCGCCGGCATCCCGTTCCCGGGGTCCTGGTACCTGGGGGCCATCGCGGACGTGGGCAACGCGACGCAGGAGCTCTTCGAGGACAACAACCGCCTCGCGGGGACGTACATCACCTTCAACCCCTGAGTCGTTGAAGGACCACCGCCCCTCTCGTCACGCGAGGGAGGGGCGGTCAGCCGTGGCGCGGGAGGTGGATGCTGAAGGTCGTCCCGCCCGCCAGCGTGGAGTCGACTTCGACGCGGCCTCCATGGGCCCGGGCAATCTGGTCCACGATGAAGAGGCCCAGGCCGATGCTGCGCCGCTCCGTTCCCGTCTCGGTGCCGCGCCGCATGGGCTCGAAGAGGGAGGGGAGCACGTCGACGGGAATGGGCGGCCCGGCGTTGCTCACCCGCAGCACCAATTCCTGACGGCCGCTGCCCTCGCAGAGCACCTGGATGCGGGCGTCGGGCGGGCTGTACTGCACGGCGTTGGAGAGCAGGTTGTGAATCACCTGGGCGATTCGGTCCGAGTCCCAGGCTCCCTTCCCGTCGCCCCGTGTCTCGACTTCCAGCACCCGCTCCGGCATGACGGACTGCACTTCGTCCACCGCCTGCTGGGTCAGCTCGTGCATGTCCATGGGCTGGCGATTGACGGGCAACACCTGGCCCATGCGTGTCTGGGTGAAGTCGAGCAAGTCCCGGATGAGGCGCTGCGCGCGGTCCGCCGAGTCCACGACGCGCCGGATGGCCTTGCGCGCCCGCTCGTCCAGGTCCGTTCGCCGCACCAGCGTGGACGCGGAGAGGAGGATGGCGTTGAGCGGGTTGCGGAGGTCGTGGCTGACGATGCCAATCAGCTGCTCGCGAAGAATCGCCGCTTCCTTCGCGTTGAAGAGCTGCGCGTCCCTGCGCTCCAGCTCGTCCTGGTTCTCCAGTTGATGGCCGATGAGCTCTCCGAGGTGGCGGAAGACCTCGAGCTTGTCCTGGGTGAGCAGGGCGGGGTTTGCGTCCAGCGCGCACATGACACCGAAGAAGGACCCGTCCCTGCGGTACAGGGGCACGGCGATGTAGCTCTCCACGCCATAGAGCTTGGGCGCGGGGTGACTGGCGAAGCGCGGGTCCTTGCTCGCGTGATTGACGAGCAGCGGTGTCGCCGAGGTTCGGACCGTGTTGCAGAAGGTCGTGGTGATGGCCAGCGTGTCGCCGGGATTGAGGCCGAAGTTCATCTCATCCAGCACGGCGCAACACCGCCACTCCTGGGCGGTGACACGCGCGACGACGGCCAGGCGCAGCCCCGTGGTCTGCAAGAGCACGCGCAGCACCGTCTTGACGGCATCGATGCGCGCGATGGCCTGGACGTCCGCGGTGAAGCCGACGGGCTGGGCCTCCGGGGCAAGCGGTGACGGAGCACTTTCAGGGGCGGCCATGGGAAGAAGAACAAGGTGGCTGTCTCTCGTCATTCTCTCCCTGTAGTGCCCTCCCGGACGCGAGGCCCTGACACCTCGCATGCGGGGTTGGGTGCGCTTGCTCTCTGGCAAGGAGGGCGGGGCGGGTGGGTGTAGGACCGACGGCCCGCCCATGAAGTCACCCCGCCTCGTGGAAACCCCTGAGTCCCGTCGAGGGAGCGAGCGGCTACACTCCCGTGAGGAGAGCACGGAGCCAGGGGGAGTACGTGGCACGAGCGCGAACACCTCCGGACCGAGATGCGGGCCAGCGTCCCGAGTCCTCGAGCGAGTCCCTGTCGACATCGGAGTTGCTGCGCCAGCTTGCCGAGTCGAAGACCGGTGGCTTCACCGAGGACATCGCGCGGCTGCGCGCTCGGGCGGACCTGGTCGATGCGGCGCAGGAGGCCCTCTCCGTTGGCCAGGAGCGGGAGCGGGTCCTGGTGCTGCTGGCGATGCAGGGGCTGGAGGCGCGCGCGGCCCAGGCGCTCATGCTCTCCGCGCTGGGGGACGTGTCCGCGCGAGTCCGGGCCATGGCGGCCCGAGGGCTCGCCCTGGTGCCGCGACAGGTGGCCTGGGGGCGGCTGGTCCATGCCCTGGCGGATGTGGACAGCACGGTGCGGCGCCAGGCCATGGAAGCCCTCGCGCGAATCGATACCTCCGACGCGGGCGCGCTGCTGGGGGAGCGCTATGCGAACGCGACGGAGTCCGAGCGGCTCATCATGCTCGACGTCGCGAGGGAGGAGGCGTCACCGGCGTGGCTGCCGCTCGCGCGCCAGGGAATGGCTGACGCCACGCCGTCGGTCCGGGCCGCGGCCGTCGCGGCGATGGCGATGGTGGCGGGGCCGGCCGCGGACAGCGCGCTCGTGGCGGCGCTCCAGGACGCGGACGAGCAGGTGCGCGTCGCGGCCGTCGAGGCGCTCACTCCCCGCGAGGCCCTCTCCGCCGCGCCGTTCCTGCCCATGCTCGCGGATGCCTCGCCCACGGTGCGGATGCGGGCGCTCCATGCGCTGCTGCGGCGGGGGGCCTCGGAGGGATGCGAGGCGCTGATTCCGGTGTTGGATGACCCGCTGCCGCAGCTCCGGAAGATGGCCATCCTCGCCATCGGTCAGCTCGGCTGTGGCGCGGCGACCCCGCGACTTGTCGACGAAGCGCGCCGCGCCACCGACGCGGAGGAGCGTGCCGCGCTCGTCACCGCGCTCGGGGCCCTGGGTGCATGCGAAGGAGAGCCGGTCCTCCAGGCGTCGCTCGAGGACCCCTCCGCGCGCGTGCGGGCCGCGGCGGTGGTGGCGTGGCCTCGGGTCGTCGGCGCGTCGCGGGCGCTGGACTCGCTGCGACGGCTGCTGCGTGCGGACCCGGACTGGCAGGTGCGCTCCCAGGCCGCGCTCGCGCTGTCGGGCGCGGCGGCTTCGGCGGACGAGGACCTGGCCGTGGCCCTCACGCGAGACGTGGACCCGAGGGTCCGCACGGCGGCGGCGCGGGTGCTCGCGGACAGGCCGGGCGCGGAGGTGGAGCAGGCGCTGGTGAGGGCGCTCTCGGACCCAGAGCCCGAGGTGCGGTTGAAGGCGGCGCGCTCGCTGGGGCGACGGCTGGCGGCGGAGGCATGTCCCGCGTTGCTCGCGCTGGAGGCCACGGAGCCGCGCCGCGACGTGCGAGCGGAGGTCCGCCTGTCGCTCTCGTCACTGGAGCGGGCCCGGACGGGTGTCGAGGACGCCGAGCGCCCGGAGCGCGAGCTGTTCGACCCGGCGGGTCTGGGTATCGCCTTCGCCACCTGGCTGAGGGACCCTGACTGGTATCCCGTCTCGGACCGGCTGGTGTTCTACCGGGAGGGTGAGCTGGAGAGCATCGACCTGGAGGAGCAGGTCCAGGTCCACGCCTACTCCGTCGATGTCGGCCACCTGCGACTGCGACGGCAGGGGGCGCCGGAGCTGCTGACCGCGTTCCAGGTGGAGCGCACGACCTGGCCTACGCCGGAGCAGGGGGAGCAGCCCTGCTACCGGCTGGAGCTGCACACCGACGTGCTCACGGGCACCGGGCAGCCCCGGGTCTTCTATTGCTTCGACGTCCGCTGACGCGTCGCCCAGGTCACGCGCCGTGTCGGGCGAGGGTGATGCGGACTAGACTCTCTGGCGTGCCCCGCACCTCGTCCCGTCATCCCAGAGGCTCCATGCGTCACGCGGCTCTCGTGCTCGTCGTCCTGATGGCCGCCGGATGCAGGTGCAGGCGGACCGAGTCCGTGCGCACCGAGACGATGGGCTCCGCGGTCATCACCCACGTGCGGACCTGTGAGTGGCTCGACTGGGAGAGCGGCTCCTGCCGGACGGACTCGGTCATGACGGTCGGCTCGGTGCGCATTCCGGAGGTCGGCAATGCTTCCCCCAGCCCCTCCGGTACGCGGGCGCTGGTGGGCATGCGGGACGGCACCGCCATCCTCGTCGACACCCGGACCGGAGAGATTCACAGCCGCTTCCCCGTGTTCGCGCAGGACCGGGAGTGGTGCGGTGATTCGGAGCTGATTGTCACCTCGCCCTTGGCGTACTTCGACGGGGATGGCTACAAGGGCACCACCCTGGAGTTGGTGTGGTTCGAGAACGACACGGAGGTTCGCCGTGCCGTCGTCCACAAGGGACTGCGCGCCGTGCCCCGCGTCCTGTGCGGGCCCGTGCACACCATGGCATTCGCGCTGGAAGGAAAGACGCCGGAGTCCGCTCCGGAGTTGTACCGCTGGAGCCAGAAGGACGGACTCCAGCTCGTGGAGACCTGGCCCGGCCCCATCGAAGGTGGGGGACCGTCGGACCTCGTCCTCTCCTGGGCTCCCTCGGGCCGCCCTGACTGGTGCGCGCGGAGCCGGCCGTACGACCTGAATCGCTGTGTGCCGCCCGCGCGCTGACGGCCCTCAGAAGACGACCGTCCAGCCGGGGCGACGGACCTGCTCCCGCACGTACGAGACGCCGTCGACCTTCAACCCCTGGGCGTCGAGCAGACTGATGGAGCCGCCCTGATTGGTGAGCTCCACTGGCCTGGCGACGCGCAGCACGCGGGTGGCGCCAGGAGCCAGGTCTCCGCTCAAGGTCTGCTGGTGTTTCTTCCTGTCCGCGAGCACCCAGCCGGCGAGGGACACCGGAGCGGGTGACGTGTTGAGGAGGGTGACGGTCTCCTGCTCGGGCGCGTGGGTGTCGTTGACGAGCGCGGCGATGATGCGCACCAGGCCGTCGTGCTGCTCGGGCACGGGAGTGGTGAGGGCATGTCCCGTGCTGTCGTCGGTGTGCCAGACCTGCGACTGGAACTTGAGGAAGATGCCCACCCACTGTTCGGGCTCCGCGAAGTGGAGCAGCACGCCGCCGTCCTGCCACACGCCATCCTGGTCCGCGAAGGACGCGTGATTGCCTTGGTTCATGTGGATGTCGTGGATGCCGCGCCCGGGGCTGAAGCCGAAGTACTTGTCCTTGGCGCTCTCCGGGCCCCACGTCTCACCGAAGGCGTAGACGGTGGCGTGCTCATCGGCCATGGCGCGCTGGAAGAAGTGGTCCAGCTTCTCGTTCAAGTCGTTGTCCGGCCCGGGCACGTTCGGCGCCAGCGCCTTCATGAGCGAGCGGTCGAAGAAGTTGCCCCGGATGTAGTCGAGCGCCCGTCCACTCCCGCCACCGGGCAGCGGCGTGAAGCCGAGCGGCAGGGCCTTGAGCGCCGCGGTTGCGGGGTGCCGGAAGTTCTCGTCGACGAGATACTCCAGGTCCGATGGCGGCAGCTTCGAGCTGACGTTGATGGCGATGCGGTGGTCCGCGTCCTGGTCCACGAGGCGGACCTGGTAGTGGGGACTGGGACCGGAGCCCAGGCGGCGCGCGATGGCGGAGCCCTTCAGCACTCCATAGTTCTTGAGCGGCATGCGTGATTCCTCCTTCACGGAGGAGGCGTCATGCGCCGGATGTCTCGCGACGCACGACGAGGGCTGCTCGGAGCCCCGGCCGACACGGGCCCGCTTGGATGCCGGGCCCCTCGCGAGCGTGGCTACGGCAGCACGGCGCGAGGCCCCTTGTGGGGCTTCCCGGGCTGGACACCCTCGTCAACAACGCGGCGAAGCAGCAGACCCAAGACTCCGCGTCCGGAGGTCGTGGAAACCCCTGAGGGTAGCGCGGCGCCAGGGACTCTGTCTGGGTTGTGTTAGCTTTGGCGCCGCCGTCCCCATTGAAAGGCTTGTCATGCGCAAGGGATTCCAGAAGTGGGTCTTTGTCGTGGGAGTCGTTGTTGGAGGCGCGTTGGGCGTGCTTCAGCCGGCGGAGGCCGAGGCTGGCGCGGAATCGTGTCAGGACATCTGTACCAACGAGGACTGCTCTTGTTTCATTCAGTGCGGGCAGAGTGGAGGTCAGTGCGTCTGCAAGGACTACTCCGTCTGCGTCTGAGTCTCGGTCCTCACTGCTCTGAGCGAAGGGCCTCGCTGGGAGAGACCTGGAGGGCGCGGCGCGCGGGCAACCAGCTCGCGAGCAGCGCCACGACTCCCAGCAGGCCCGGGACGGCCAGGAACGTCGCCACGTCGAAGGCGTGCACGCCGTAGAGCATTCCAGACAGGCTCCGCGCGAGCAGGGCGGCGCCCACCAGGCCCACCCCCACGCCGACTGTCGCCAGTCGTGCTCCCTGGCCCACCACCAACCGGAGGACCTGGGAGTCCGTCGCTCCCAGGGCCATGCGGATGCCCAGCTCGCGGGTCCGCTGGCTCACCGAATACGCCACCACGCCATAGAGGCCCACGCCCGCGAGGGACAGGCCCAGGCCCGCGAGCAGCGCCAGCAGTCCTCCCATGACGCGCGTGGTGCCGAGGCTCGCCTCGACGACCTCCTCCATCTCCCGCACGGTGCCCAGCGGCAGGTCCGCATCCATCGCGCGGTAGCGCTCGCGCAGGGCGGGGACGAGCGCGTCCAGCGGCGTGGAGGAGCGCACGACGAGCACCATGTACAACGCCGCGAACTGGTTCATGGGGAGGTAGACCTCCGCCTGGGGTGTCTCGCCCACGGCTCCGTGGCGGACGTCGCGCACCACGCCCACCACCTCGCGGAAGTCCTCGCCGTCCAGGGTCAACTTCACCTGCTTGCCCAGCGCCTGTCCGTCCGCGAAGTGCCGGCGCGCGAACGTCTCGTTGACCACCATCACCTGGGGCGCGCTCGTGGTGTCCGAATCCACGAGGGGACGGCCCTCCTTCAGTGAGATTCCCAGCGTCTCGAAGAGGCCCTCGCTCACGGTGCGGAACGTGGCCAGCTCGCGCGTGTCCGCGGCCGACGGTGACTCGCCTGGGAGCAGCACGGCGCTGACCCCATTGCGGCCCCACAGGGGCACGGTGCTGGCCAGCGCCGCCGAGGACACCCCGGGAAGCGCCCGGATGTTCTCCACGAGCGTGGAGAGGGCGAGCCGCTTCTTCGTGTCGTCCTCGTACGTGTTGCCAGGAAGCAGCACGTCGGTGGCGATGACGCCGCGAGGCTCGAAGCCCAGCGGAGCCTCGTGCAGCGCGCGCAGCGTGCGCAGCATCAGCCCCGCGCCGATGAGCGGCACCAGGGCCAGCGCCACCTGGGCGACGACCAGCAGCGCCCGCAGTCGCCCGGTCCCCGTCACGCTCCGCCCGCCACGCGCCACGCCCAGCGCTCCCAGGGCCTCCGCCCGCGCCGCACGAAGCGCGGGCACCAGCCCGAACAGCAGGCTGGTGGACAGCGACACGCCGAGCGCGATGAGGAGCACGTGAGGCTCCAACCGCAGGCTCTCGGGAGGAAGCACGCCCTGGGGGATGAGCAGCTTCATCAGGTCCAGGCCCCACAGCGCGAGCAGGAGTCCCGTGCCGCCGCCCGCCAGGGCGAGCAGGGCGCTCTCCACCAGGAACTGTCGCGCCAGCTGCCACCGTCCCGCCCCCAGCGCCGCGCGCACGCAGACCTCCCGCTCACGCGCGCTGGCCCGTGCGAGCAGCAGGTTGGCCACGTTGGCGCAGGCCACGAGCAGCACCAGCGCGACGATGCCGGACAGGAGCCACAGCCGCTCACGGGCTCCCTCCACCACCAGCTCGTGCAACGGCACCAGTCGCACCCCGGGCGCCTGCTCCGCCATCGCGGGCTCCCGGGCCAGTCGCGCGGCCAGCCCCTCAAGCTCCTCCCGAGCGGTGTCCAGCGGCGTCCCCGTCCTCAAGCGACCCACCGCCCGCAGCGTGACGTCCCCGGGATGATGCGCCTCCCAGACAGGCTCCAGCACGAGCGGCTTCCACAGGTCCACGTCGGGGGCGAAGCGGAAGGACGCAGGCAGCACGCCCACCACGGTGTGCGGCCTGCCGTCGAGCATGAGGCTCTGTCCCAGCGCCTCCGGCCTTCCTCCGAAGCGGCGCTGCCAGAGGCCGTGTCCGAGCAGCACCACGTCGTCCTGGCCCGCCGCCACCTCCTCCTGTCCGAAGGCGCGACCGAGCGTCGGCTGCACGCCGAGCATGGACAGGAGCCCCGCCGTCGCGCGGCCGGTGCGCACCCGCTCCGGCGCGGTGCCAGCTCCCGTGAGGGTGCGGTCCCACAGCGCCAGGCCCTCCACCTGCTCGAAGGTCCGGACGTGCTCGCGCCACGCTTGCAGCATGAGGTGGCTGACGCCCAGCCGCTCCCGCTGCGCGCTCGACTGGTAGAGGCGCACCAGCTGCTCGGGCTCGCTGTAGGGCAGCGGGCGCAGCATCACCTGATAGACGACGCTGAACACCGCGGTGGTCGCGCCGATGGCCAGGGCGAGCGTGGCCACCACCACCGTGGTGAAGGCGCGCTCACGCAGCATCCGACGCAGCGACAGACGAACTTCCTGGAGGAGCGAGGGCATGGGGGCTGGGACGTTTGTGCAACTCTAGCGCCACGGACTCCCACGCGAGCAGGGCGGGCGGCTTGCGTGTCGGGGTGGCTTGGACTCCGCGCCTGGGTGTCCGGATGTGGCACGAGCGCTTCCCGGAAGCGGGCACCTCGGGTGCTCCAGGAGGTCACGATGCGTCCCGCGTGTGGAGTGGACACACTCCGAATCCTTCCTGACGCGAAGGTGCCAATCCCACCGCACGCGCTGTCTCTCCAAGCAGGCGAGCAAGGTAGGTCTTGGGGCCACTTTGCACCGGGCACCACGCGACACACCCTCCCTCCCAGTCTTTCCTGTAGGGGGCGGCATGTCGTGGCGCGGTCGGTGGATGGTGTCGTTGCTGGTGGTGGGGGCGGGCTGCGGGAGTGCACTTCCAGGAGAGGAGGCGACGGCTGACTCCTCGGGGGAGGTGGAGCAGGGGCTTGACTCGTCGTACTGCCTCCCCACGGAGGCGGCTACCAGGCGGGTGAAGACCATCCTTCCGCCCTCGGAGCTGGGCAGTGCCCTCTTCGCGGCGGGCCCCGGTCCCTTCGAGAGCTTCCAGGGGACGCTCCACTTCGCGGTGAACTTCGAGGATGGCCGCCGCGCCCTGTGGAAGAGCGATGGCACCGAGGCGGGCACCACGCAGGTCAAGAGCCTCCCCACCTCGACGGGGACCTTCTGGCCCATCGTCACGCACCTCACCGCCACGCCCTCCCGGCTGTTCTTCATGGCGGGGGACACGGCGCATGGGATGGAGCTGTGGGCCAGCGACGGCACGGGCGCGGGCACCGCGTTGGTCAAGGATCTGACACCAGGTCCCGAGCACTCCACGCTGAGCCACCTGACGGCGGTGGAAGACGCGCTGGTGTTCTTCAAGGAGACGTACGACGACACCACGTCCCCCACCACCCGCTACGAGCTGTGGCGGTCGGATGGCACGTCCTCGGGGACGGTGCGTCTGCGTGACTTCGGCACGGAGATGGAGGTCAGCTACCTGGACGCGAAGGCGGACGGCGCGCTGCTCTTCTTCGTGCGCGAGCTGTCCGGCGAGGGCACCAGCCTGTGGAAGACGGACGGCACCACGCAGGGCACCGTGCGACTCAAGAAGCTCACCTCCGGGGCGCAGGCCTTCATCCGCTCGGTGCGGACCTCGGACGAGCACACCCTGTTCATCCTGGGCGAAGCCTCCGGGCTGCAGGAGTTGTGGAAGACGGATGGCACCGTCGCGGGCACGGTGCGGCTGGCGTCCTTCGGCTCCTCGCGTGTCGTGGAGATTCTGGGGGCGCTGGGCTCCTGGGCCTACGTCACGACCACATCGGTGACCACCCAGTACATGGTCATCTACCGCGTCCCGCTCGCGGGCGGGAATCCGACGTCCGTGACGAGCCTGCCCAATGCCTTCGCTTCGCAGGGCGTGGCGTTCCCCTTCATCGACGCGGTGAGCAAGGCGCCGGGTGGCTCCAAGCTCTTCTTCTCCGTCCACATCGGAACCTCGGGTCCGGGGGTGCGTGACTCGCAGCTGTGGGTGACGGATGGCACCGACGCGGGGACTACCCTGCTGCGTCGGCCCATGAGCCTGTCGGACGAGTACAGCTCTCCGCTCGTCGCCGTGTCGGATGACCTGGTCTTCTTCAGCTCGCTCGAGCTGGGCGGCGTCGGCGTGGAGCCCTGGGTGAGCAACGGCACGGTGGGCGGGACGCGACGCCTGAAGAACATCGCCCCGGCGGAGACCTCGTCCTACCCCTATGGGTTCCTCAAGGTGGGCTCGCGCGTGTTCTTCAGCGCGTATGACGAGACGCGGGCGGGCCAGCTCTGGTCCACCGCGTTGAGCAACGCCTGCGTGTCGCCCGACGCGGGGCCGTAGTCAGGGGCTCAGGGGCCTGAGACGACCTTGAGTGCGGACTTGGGGTCGTCGCGCGTGACGGGCTCGGAGGGGGCCTCTTCCTTGATGGTCAGGGACAGCTCCAGGCTGCGGGCCACCAGCTTCTTCAGGGCCCAGACCTGTGGAACGTTCTCGATGTAGACGCGGCTGGTCCCCAGGGCAGGAGGCGCCGCCTCCACGTCGAAGTCGGCGGTGATGGCCTTGGCTTCCTCGACAGGAACCCACGTGACGATGCTCTTGCGTCTGCCGTTGCCGAAGAACCGCGCGAACCACTTCGTCGGGCGCTTGAAGGACACATTGAAGTAGTTCGATGTGTCTCGGAAGAGGATGTCCTCTGGGACGTGGCCGTTCTTGACGCAGATGTCCCGGACGACGTTGAAGAACGCCAGCTCCTCTTCCGTGGTCTCGACGGCGGCGCGGTTCTTCTCCTCGACGGGAGCACGGGCTTCACCCTCGAAGGGCTTGGTGGAGTCCGCCTTCACCACGTTGGGGCCTTCGGGCGAGGTGGACGGAGCGGCGCCCTCGTTCAGCCGTTGGATTCGCTCCTTGAGCTTGTTCAGGAAGTCATCGCCCATCACCCGCAGGAGGGTGGGCTCGATGGCTTCCTTCGCCACCTCGCCGAGCCGCTCCAGCACCGCCGTCGTCCGCTTCCCCTTGTAGATATCCTCGGTCAGCCAGCGGATGAAGTCCTCGTGTTCGGCGGGAGCCTTCAGCACGGCGGAGAGCTTGTCGATCATCCCCTGCCGGTAGCGGCTGTTCTCCGCGTCGGTGATGAGCGTCGTCGCGTTGAAGGACTCGCGGCTGAACTTGGAGAGGAACTTCGCGACCTTCACCCAGTCGGCCTTCGTGTCCTCCAGGGAGAACGTGAAGAAGGGCTCCGGGTCCATGACATTGGGATTCTCCAGGTCGCCGAAGAAGAGGTAGTGGCACCCCCAGCTTCATCGAGTCCCGCATCGGCCGACGGAGTTCTCAAGCCCGGCGACTCTCGGGACTACAGGCAGGATGACAGGGATTGTCCATCCCTCCACGGGGTGGGTCTGGCATTGCGGAGCGCGCCTGGGCCGAGGTCAATCGAGACCTGGAACCTGGGTGTGCTCGGCTGGTCGCCATCGGAGTCCGGGTTGGATGTGCCTCCGGGTATCAGGTGTTCTCCGTTGTCTTTATGGGGCGGCTGCTGTTGCCTTGCGCCCATGGACGAAAGCCTCCACCCGGACATCCTCGACACGCTCGGGCGTCAGCCTCGTGAGTTCGGAGCGGTGCAGCTTCATGTGGAGCCCATCGTCCAGGCCCCGGGCGGCACCGAGGCGCGCGCCGTCGTCTGGCTCCAGGCGGCCTTCACGCCCTTGCCGCCTTCGGTGAGCCTGCGCGTCGTCGATGCCGTGACTCGGCGAGAGCTGTGGCGTGGGGGGCTTCCCTCCTTGGAAGGAGGAAAGGTGATGCGGTGGGTCTTGCCGCTGAGCCTCGAGGCCGACATGAAGGAGCTGCTCTTCCTCCTCCATGCGCCGGTTCCGGAGGACGCCACGCGAGTGCGTCCTCCCTGGCGCCTGTTCGACACGCTGGAGCAGGTGGAGGTCCGCCCCGCCGCCCGTCCGCTGTCGAGCACGCTCCTCAGAGCGGGAGTGTTTGCCTCCACGGGCTTCGGCCTTCCCGCCATCGCCATCACCCTGGCCCCGTCCATGGGCCTGGGGCCCAGTGAGCCAGGGACGCGGCGTCATGCGGCGCGCGCGATGCCGGAGGGCTTCATCGCCGACGTCACGCCCGGTCCCTTCACGCAGGACTCCGAGCCCGGCAACACCCTCATCTGGGAGCCCGGTCAGGTACTGGATGCAGCTCGCTGGGCCGAGGCCTCGGGCTCGGCCGAGGGGACTGAAAGCGTGCGTTGCGCCTGTGGCGCCGTGGCGCCTCGCGATGCGGAGTTCTGCCCTCGGTGTCTCGCCTCGCTCGCGGGCGCGACGCGCGAGCCCTTGCCGCCGGTGTTCGAGGCGCTCTCCGCCGGCATGGATCCGCCCGCCACCGAGGGACCCCTGGAGGCCACGACGGCGCGATGCCCCCGGCACCCTCGGGTGGAGGAGGTCCAGGCCTGTCCACGCTGCGGAGGGTTCTTCTGTGAAGCCTGCCTGCCAGAGACGCTCGCGTCCGAGCGAACGCACTGCGCCGATTGTCTCGCGAGAGAGAAGGAGCCTCCTGTCCTCCGCAGTGCGTTGCTGAGGGACCTGGCCATCCTTCAAGGTGGCGTGGTGGTGCTGATCGTGGTGATGGGCGTCCTGTCCACGATGGCCTCGCCCAAGGGAGAGCCCTTCTATTCGATAGTGGGCACCCTGTGCCTGGCGTCTCCCCTGCTGGGGCTCGCCGGGTTGCTGGTGCTCACGCGGAGTTCCATCCCCGGTTGGATTGCCCTCCCGCTCGACCTCCTCTTCGGCGTCGCCATCTTCCTCGTCGGGGGGTACCTGATTGGTGCCCTCATTCTTCTCTGCGCCGTCATCTCCTGCTTCCAGCTGTTCAGACTGAGCAGCCTGAACAACCCTTCGCCCGCCGTGACGGGGCCTCCGGGATTGTGAAGCAAGGCTTCAGGGCCCATTGCGTCGGTCGCGTCTAATGTCGGACCGGCCTCGAGCGTACTTCTACCCTCTCATGGAGGGTTCACGCTCATGTCGCTCTCTCGTCGGTCATTTCTGGGGGCCTCCGTCTCTCTCGCCGCGCTCCCCGCCCTGGGCAAGGTGAAGGAGAAGGCTCAGGCCCTGCGAATCGGGGTCATTGGCGCGGGCTGGTTGGGCGGCACTGTCGGTCGGGTCTGGGTTCGGGCCGGGCACGAGGTGTTGTTCTCCTCCCGCCATCCCGAGGAACTCGCCGCCATGGCCCGCGAGCTGGGCCCGCGCGCTTCGGTGGGGACGCCGCGCGAAGCCGCCGGGTTCGGCTCGGTGGTGTTGTTCGCCGTCCCCTACGCCGCGCTCCCGCAGCTGGGGCGTGACTTGAGGGAGGCCCTTCGCGGCAAGGTCGTCCTCGACGCCTGCAATCCCTCGGCGAGCAGTGATGACGCCCTGGCGCGCGAGGCCCTGGCCCACGGCGTGGGCCCCACCTCGGCCAAGTACCTGCCAAGCACGCGGCTGGTCCGGGCCTTCAGCGCCGTGGATGCCACGGAGGTGGAGGCGTCCGCCGCGAGGCAGAGCGGAAAGCTGGCCGTGCCGCTCGCCGGAGACGACGCCGAGGCCGTTCAGGTGGCCGCGCGGCTGGTGCGCGATGCCGGCTGTGAGCCGCTGGTGCTGGGCAAGCTGTCCGAAGCCAGTCGTTTCCAGCGAGGCAGCCCGGGGTTCCGGGCCAACACGACGATGATGGAGCTGCGTCGCCGGCTCGGCATGCCGGCACAGGAGAAGCCATGAAGGGCGACCTCGAGCTACCCGACCACCGGTTCGTCATCGACACGACGAACGCCTGACCACGCGCAGGGGCTTCGCGCCCGAAAGGATGCTGGAGATGAAACTGCCTGTCATTGTCGCGCTGTCGCTCCTTGTTCCCGCGGCGGCCCAGACGGACCCGCGAAAGGCCGCCAGCGGGGGCGCGCCTGTCCTGCGCATCATCCGTGGTGGCTCGCAGCCTTCCGCCAAGGGGCCCGCGGAGACCTTCACCGGTGCCGTGCGCGTGGACCCGCTCTTCCAGCCGAGCGCCCCTTCGCGCACCGCGGGGGCCTACGTCACGTTCGAGCCCGGCGCTCGCTCAGCGTGGCACACCCATCCGCTCGGTCAGACGCTGGTGGTGACGGCGGGAATGGGCCGGGTGCAGGCCTGGGGCGGCCCCGTGGAGGAGCTTCGTCCCGGAGACGTCGTCTGGACACCTCCCGGCCAGAAGCACTGGCATGGCGCTTCACCCACCACGGCGATGACCCACCTGGCCATCCAGGAGCAGCTCGAGGGCAAGAGCGTCGAGTGGCTGGAGAAGGTCACCGACGCGCAATACAACGGTCGGTGAGCCGCACCTGCCGCATGTCGCGCGGAGTTGTTGATGACCGCCATCGTCCATGCCCTGATGTCCGGCGCTGGGAATCTTCGGCTGGGAGTCTCTAGGACATGGCGGCGAAGCAGGGTGCGGTGACGAGCTGGGGGCGTGAGGTCTCCGAGCGTGAGGCCTGGGCCCGGGTGGAGGCCGCCGCGACGCCCGAGTGGCGTCAGAAGCTGGCCTCCTGGTGGAAGGGAGTCACCGACGAGGGCGTCCTGCTCCATGAAGGCGACCTGGAGGCGGACTCGCTCGTGGTGGGGCCTCGGCCGCTCGTCGTCTCCGGCAATGTCCGGCTGAAGGGCTTGCTGGAGGATGGACACGCCGCCGACCACACGCTCCTCGTGGTGCTGGGAGACCTGGAGGTGGAGAACGTGGTGACGCTCTCCGCCATGTTCATCGCGGGTGACGTCCGGATTCGTGGGCTCCTCTTCGGAGACTCGCTCGGTGACGACGTCTTCTGGGTGGGTGGCGGCCTGAAGGCCCGGGTGCTCGTCGAGGAGCATCACCACCTCCATGTGGCGGGCGCGCTCGATGTGGACGCCCTCGTGGGTAGCAAGCTCACCGCTCCGGGCAATCCTCGTCAGACGCTGGCGCCGCATGAGGCGCTGCTTCCGGGGGCGTGGACCGCCGAGGACGAGGACGAGGACGGCGTCGTCGACTCGACGCTGGATGGGAAGGCGCTGCGCGCGAAGCTGCGCGCGGGGAAGCCCGTGCTGGCGGACACGCGGCTCGGTCCGGTGGAGAAGGCGATTGCCGCCGCGAAGGAGAAGGTGGCGAAGGGGGAGAAGGCGCCTCGACTCGGGCTCTCGCTCAAGAAGCTGAAGGCCATTCCCGAGGAGGTCTTCACGCTCACGGGCCTGGAGGGCCTCACGTTGGACTCCAATCCCATCGAGGTGATTTCGCCGCGCATCGGCGAGCTGCGCGCGCTGCGCTCCCTCAGCCTGGAGAGCCTGCCGGTGAGCGCGCTGCCCGAGGAGCTGTGCCGGCTCCCCGCGCTCAAGAAGCTGAGCCTTCGCTACTGCGACAAGCTCGCCAGCCTCCCGGACGCGTTTGGCGAGCTGGAGTCACTGGAGGAGCTGTACCTGGACGCCAAGGGACTGGAGGGCTTTCCCGAGGTGCTGACGCGACTGCCGAAGCTCAAGAAGCTCTGGTGGTGGCGCTTCTTCAAGACGACGCCGGAGAAGCTGCGGGCGCTGGTGGAGGGCCTGGGCCGGATGCCGAAGCTGACGCACTCTGGCTTCTTCCAGGGCGAGGTGACGGCGTTGCCCGCGGACCTCGCGCCGCTCGCGCACCTCAAGCAGTTCAAGTTGGGCCTGGACAAGATTCCCGCGACGGAAGCGCAGCGCCTGGAAGCGGCACTGCCTCCGGGCCGGTTGCACGTAGGTCACTGAGCAACCGATGCCTCAGGCGGGTGCGAAGGAGAGACAGGGATGACCGCGGCTTATGAGTTGTTCATGCGTGAGGTCGATGCACAGGGGCGGGAGCGGCTCGATGGGTTCTCGCTGGGCAACCTGAGACACCTCGGTCCGGACGAACAGGTCCAGGTGTTCGCCACGCTGACCCGGCTCCTCTCCCAGCGGGAGGTGCGCGCCCCGGTGGCGCTGGCGGTCCTGGCCCCGACGCAGGCCACCATCGGCCTGCTGCGTGAGGCACTCCCGCTGCCGTGGAAGCCCGGTGTGACGCCCACGTACTTCGACCTGGAGGTCGCCGCCGCGCTCGGCGTGCTCGTGAACGAGCCCATGGCGCTGGACCTGCTGGAGGGCTCCGTGGCGCGGCTCGAGGACCAGTGGGCCAAGGGCATCGCGTCGGAAGGATTGCGCCGTGCATTGCCATCGAGTGACGCCAGCGCTCGCCTCGTGCGGCTCATTCGGGAGCGGCCTCGGGATTCAATGAGGCTCGACGCCGCGGAGATGTTGATGGCGAGGCATGGCCTCTGGGTGCATGACCCCGTGCGCAGACAGGAGCAACTGGCGCTCCTGGACGCACTGGTGGGGGATGACGTCGCCGCGCGAGACGCGGCGCTGCTGCGGGTCCTCGGTGAGCCCGTCAAGGCCTGGCCCTGAGCGTGAGGGCATGCGGGGGACGATTGCCTCCCTGCCCACGCCGCCCACCGAGCGCCCCTGCGAGCGAGGGGAGCTTTCGGGCGACGCGGTGCGTGAGCACATGAGGACATTCATCGCGGACAGGGGGAGGCTCGCGGATGCATCGTCTCTTGCGCCACATCCGGAGGTTCTTCCGACTCCAGCCGGGCAAGCCGGCATGGGCGGCCGGTGTTCGCGCGGCGTTGGCTGTCACGATTCCGTACTCGCTCGCCATGCTGCTGGGCTTCAAGGACGCGGGCTGGACGGGACTCACGGGGCTGCTCGTGACGCTGGCGAATCCCGGAGGGGCCTACCGGGGCAGGGCGCGGGTGATGGGCACGGTGACGGTGCTCGGAGCACTCGTGGGAACAATCGCCGCGCTGGCGGGCGGGCGCCTCTGGCTGGATGCGATTCTGCTCCTGGTGGGAGTCTTCGTCCTGACGTTCGCCCGGTGTTACGGCGACACGGCGGGCTCGGTGGGGGAGAAGCTCGCGGTCATCTTCGTGGCGTCCCTGGGAGCGCATGCCGTGGAGTTGGACGCGGCGCTGACGCGCGGCGGGGCGCTCCTGCTGGGCGGCGGGTGGGCGATGTTGCAGTCGCTGGTGCTCTGGCCGGTGCATCCCTATCGCCCGTCGCGCCGGGCCATCGCGCATGTGTACACGTCGCTCGCCGATGGGGCACGGGACCTCGCCACGCTCGCGCGGGAGGGGGCTCCCGCGGAGGTCTGGACGGCGGCCACGACGCGGCACCTGCCGCTGCGCGCGAAGATTGAGCGAGCCCGACAGACGCTGGCGTCCACGCGGGTAGGGCGCTCCGATGAGTCGCGACGGGGTGAGCACCTGCTCGTGCTCCTGGAGGTGAGCGAGCAGTTGCTCGGGGTGTTGTTCGCGCTGGCGCAATCGATGGAGGTGGCGAGCCCGGAGCGCAGGCTGCGTCCCGTACGGGAGCAGGTGGCGCGAGCATGTGACTGGTATGCGGAGATCTCCCAGCGGGTGGCGAAGGTGTCTCTCTCGCCGGACACGGCGGCTGTGTACTGGCCGCGCTTTCCCACCCAC
>NZ_JBLZWL010000017.1:0-95606 GCF_049194865.1 Corallococcus terminator
GGCCCGCCACGGGCAGGCGCAGCCACAGCGCCACCGTGGACATGGGGCCTGGCAGCTTGCTGGCCAGCGCGGGCGTGGCCACGGCCGCCAGCGCCGCGAAGATGGCCACCACCGCGGCCACCAGCGTCGCCGTCACCGCGATGAGCCGAAGCTTCCACACCGGGCGCGTTTCCTCGACGCCATAGGCCGTGTTCAGCGCGGTCATCAACGCGACGATGCCCCCGGAGGCCGCCCAGATGGCTCCCACGCCACCTACCGTCAAGAGCCCCACCGGGTTGCTGTCCGCCAGCGCCTGGATGCGCTCCCCCAGGATGGTCGTCACCTCCTTGGGGGCCACCTTGCCCAGCTCCTGGATGAGCACCTGGGCCTGGTTCGGGTCGATGAGGACGCCCGCCAGCGACACGAGGAACAGGAGGAAGGGGAACAACGCCAGGATGGCGCGGAACGTCAAGGCCCCCGCGACGTCGCCGACATCGTCGCGTTTCCACTCGTCCTTCAAGAGCTTGAAGAACTCCCACCACCCCATGCCCTTGCCCGGCAGGACCATCTCGCCCCCTCGCACATGTAAGCCCAGGGGAAGATGGCCATGCGGTCCCTCGGTGGCGCCCCTGCCCGGATGGGCAGCCTCCCTGGCTGCTCCGCCCTCGGGGAGCCGACTTCCTGAAAAACATTTCATCCGCTAAAAAACACCCGGCGCCCGTTTCTCGCCCTATCCGGGCACACGGGACTCACCGCCTCAGCCCGCCCCGAGGACGCAATGTTCGTCGCCTCTCTCCTGAGTGTCAGCCTGGCGCTGGTCGCCAGCGCGACACCCGGCGCCGCCCCCGAAGCCCGCGCCGAGGCCCCGGCCCACACCCTCTGGCTCATCCAGCCCATGTACCCAGGGCAGGACGCCCTGGTGAAGCGGACCGAGGACGGCATCGCCGGCCTGCTGCCGGGTGACGTGAAGCCCCGGCAGGTCATCGGAGTGGGGGCGCTGGCCTCGCACCTCCAGGGCCGGGAGGGCGACCTCGGCTGTCTGGCGGGAGGCGCCCGGTGCCGGGAGCCCCTGGGGACCTATCTGGCGTCGCTGGGCCTGGAGCGCGTGGTGCTGGTGCGGGTGGGCCAGGACGACGCGGGCTACCGCTTCCGCGCCGTCAGCGTGCGCTCGGAGAGCGGCGCGCGCGCGGAGGCGGAGACGAGCAACCCCGCCTTCGAGAAGGCCCTGGCCGGCGTGCTGGTGAAGTTCCTGTCCCTCAACGCGCTGGTGGAGGCGGTGTCGGAGCCCGCGGGCGCGACGGTGTTCATCGACGGGGTGAAGATGGGCGTCACGCCCTACGCCACGGAGGTGCTGCCCGGCGAGCACACGTTCCGCTTCGAGCTGGCGTCGCACCTGCCCAAGGAGGAGACGCGCGTGGTGGCCTCGCGCGAGCAGGTGAAGCTGCGGCCGGCCCTGGAGAAGGTGCCCGCGCGGCTGGTGGTGAAGGCCCTGCCAGAGGGCACGGAGATCTCCGTGGACGGCAAGGTGGTGGGCAAGGACGCGGTGGACCAGGGCATCCAGCCCGGCTCTCGCACTCTGCTCCTGGCGCGCGAGGGCTATGAGCCGCACGAGGTCCAGGCGGATATCGCCCCGGGCGCGACGTACACGCTGGAGCGCGAGCTGAAGCCCACGTCGATGCAGGCCTTCAAGCTGGCGATGAAGCGGCGGCAGGATGCCACCATGGCGCGCCAGAGCTACCTGGAGGCGGCCTACGAGTTCACCAGCCTCACGTCCGACACGCTGACCGCGCAGCCGGTGAAGACGGAGGGCGGGCTGAGCGACGTGCGCGGCAGCGGCGTGCGCGCGCCGGGCTCGCGCCGGCTGCGGGGACTGGGCCTGGAGTACGGCCGCTATGGCCAGTACTTCGGCGTCATGCTGGTGGGCGCCACCTGGTACTCCACCGGCGACGTGTGGACCATGGGCGTCAACGTGCCGCAGAACGTGCAGAACCCGAACGTGGTCGGGCTCACGCAGGTGAACACCAAGGTCCAGATGTTGTCGTTGCGCGCGCTCCAGCCCCAGCTGCGCTACGTGCTGGGGCCCGTGTCCCTCGCCATCCAGGCGGGGCTCGACGTGCGCGGCGCGCTGGCGAAGGAGGAGGACGATGGCTCCGGCAACTCGCCCCGCTTCGAGGACGGCCTCTACGCGTTGGACTTGCACGCGTCCGGACAGGCCTCCGCGCGCATCTTCGTCTACGAGGGGCTCTACGCCTCCGTGGCGTACCAGCGGGGCTTCTCGCTGCTGAGCAAGATCGCCGGGACGAGCAACTTCCGTGGAGGGGTGGGTTATGCGTTCTGAGTCGCGCCGACTGCTGCTGACGTGTGCGCTGCTGGTGTGCGGCGTGGCTGGGGCGGAGCCGCTCGTGGGCCCCTCGGTGGGCAACGCCGACGCGCTCGTCGCCGAGGGCACCAAGCTCTACAACAAGCGCAAGTACGCGGAGTCCTCGCGCGTGTTCCTCCAGGCCACGCGGGCGAACGCCACGCTGCTGCCGGCCTACCTGGGCCTGGGGCGCGCGCGCATGGGCGCCAAGGAGACGGCGGGCGCGTGCGCCGCGTATCGCGCCTGGCTGAAGAGCGCGCCGGACATCCAGGAGCGACCCAAGGCGAAGGGCGAGTTGGACCTTTGCGAGCGTCAGCTCAAGGCCCTGCGCAAGAAGAAGAAGGCCCAGGTGCCCGCGGACCTGACGGCGCGGCACGTAGAGCTGAAGTCCGACTTCTTCGAGGCGCTGGAGGCCGGCACGCTCATGGGCGCGGGAAGCGCGGGTGAGAAGCTGCGCACGCTGGTGACGGAGGGCTACCTGGGCACGGACCTGGCGGAGATGGGCACGCGCCTGAGCACCGCGAGCCGCGCCGCCGCGGAGGACGTGCACCAGCGCGCGCTGAAGGGCGAGGCGCTGGAGACGGAGCGACTGCGCGCCGGACGCGAGCTGTTGGACCAGGCGAAGGACACCGGCGAGGCCGCGCCCCAGTCCCCCGCGCAGGGCCTGTTCCTGGACGGCCTGGCCGTGCTTCAGGGCGGAGACTCGAAGAGCGCGGAGGGGCTGTTCGCCAAGGCGGCCTCGGCGGCGCCGGGCGTGACGGAGTACCGGGTGTGGCGCGCGGCGGCGCTCCAGCGCGCCGGTGACCTGCGGGGGGCCCTGTCGGTGATGGAGACGGAGCTGCCGGAGGACCCTCGCACGGACCTGCTGCGCGCGGCGGTGGCGCAGCGCACGTCGAAGGAGGACGGCGCGCGTGAGCTGGAGCGGCTGCTCTTCCAGCGCTACGCCGCGCCCCCGTCACGCTGACGTCGCACCCACCTCGCGGTCAGGAAAGACTTGGATGGCCCTCTTCATCTGTCAGCGGTGCGAGACGGAGCACGACACCTGGGGCGGTGCCTGCCCGGGGTGCGGAAGCACCGAGCAGCTGAAGGTCGCCCCGCAGGTGGACCGGATGCTGGGCCGCACGGTGGCGGGCCGCTACCGAGTCATCAAGCGGCTGGGCCAGGGCGGCATGGGCTCCGTGTACCTCGCGGAGCAGGTGGGCATCGGGCAGCAGGTCGCGATGAAGTTCCTCAACAGCAACCTGTCGTTGGACCCGGACGTCGCGCGGCGCTTCCTCAACGAGGCGAAGAGCTACGCGCGCGTGGGTCACCCCAACGCGGTGACGTTGCATGACTTCGGACAGGACGAGGAGGGCAACCTCTACATCTCCATGGAGTACGTGGAGGGCGACGACCTCAAGCGCCTGCTGACGAAAGTGGGCCGGCTGAGCCTGCATGAGGCCGGGGACATCATCCTCCAGGTCGCGGACGTGCTGGCGTACGCGCACGCGCGCGGGGTGGTGCACCGTGACTTGAAGCCGGAGAACGTCATGGTCCGGCAGGGCATGCGCGGCTGGCACGTGAAGGTGCTGGACTTCGGCATCGCCCGCATCGCCGACGGAGCCACGCGCCTGACGGCGCAGGGCGCGGTGGCTGGCACGCCCCGGTACATGTCCCCCGAGCAGGCCATGGGGCAGGACGTGGACGCGCGCGCGGATATCTACGCGGTGGGCGTGGTGCTCTTCGAACTGCTCACCGGCGTGCAGCCGTTCGACGGGACGAGCGTCGCGGACATCATGCAGAAGCAGGTGAACCAGGCCGTTCCCCGGCTGGTGGACGTGTTCCCGGACCTGGACATGCCCGCGCTCGACGCGGTCATCCAGAAGGCCACCGCGAAGAAGCGCGTGGAGCGCTACACCACGATGGAGGCGTTCGCCGGGGACCTGAGCAACGCGCTGCCCACGATGTCCGGCCGGCCCGCCATCAGCGGCGTCAGCCCCGTGGTGAGGCCGGGTGCGACTGAGACGTCCTCACCGGGCACCATGATCTACGGCGACGGCACCGAGGACACGATGCTGCGCGGCGCCTCGGTGCCGACGCCGCCCCCCATCGACCCGGGCCTCTACAACACCGGGCGCGTGGCCCCCATCCCGCTGACGCAGCCCGCGCCGGGCATGCCCGAGCTTCCCCAGCGCCCCGCCGCGAGGGACGGGTTCGACAAGACGGCGCACGCGGTCTCTCCGTATGCACCGCCGCCGAGCGGGCGCCCTGGCTGGGTGCTGGCCCTGAGCGTCGCTGGCGCGCTGCTCGCGGGCGGGTTCGGCGTGATTGCCCTGCGCGGCCCACCGCCGGTGGACGGACACGGACCTCCGGGCCCCTACGGCATGGGGGACGGGCACCCGCCCCCGCATCCTCCGCCGCACGGCCCGCCTCCGCGTCCTCCCCCGCCCCCCCGAGGGCCTCCGCCTGTCGAAGAGGCCCCCGCGACCCAGGAGCAGGCCCCCGGAGAGAATGCGCCAGCGCCCACAGAGGCCGTCGCCGCGGCCGCGGACATCGCGGCGCTGAAGCATCTGAAGGAGAACGCCCAGCTCCGGCTCATCGAGATTGGCGACGACTTCAGCGATGGCGAGCTGTCCAAGGCCGCGGCGAAGTACGAGCTGGCCAAGAGCGTGGGGCTGGACGTCGTCGAGCCGAAGCTCGCGGAGCTGGGAGCGAAGATAGAGGATGCGACGAAGCGGATGGCGCGCGCTCGGGCCCGGGAAGCCGAGGGTCGCTGCAAGGAGGCCATCAAGCTCTACCAGGCGGTGGCACGGGACTATGAGAACCTGAGTGCGGCGCACCGAGGCATCACCCGGTGCAACGGGGATCTCCCGCCCGAGACGTCCGACTAGCGGGAGCGCTCCTCCACATCCGCTCTGGCTCGTGGCCCAAGAGGTGCCACGAGCCAGAGCGGACCGGAGGCCGCGCGCTAGCTCAGCGCGCGGTGTAACGACTACTCCAGGCTGCAGCCCGGGATGCAGTGACGCACGTTGATGAGCGTCCTCGTCCCGGAGATGTTCGACTGACAGGCCGCGTACTGCGTCGCCGGTTGCCCCTGAACGCGCGTGGTACCGCACTTCTGGACACAGGCCTGCACGTTCTCCACCCAGTAGATGAGCGTGTCGCCGCTCCTGCAGGACGGCGGGTAACCGATGCCCTGCTCCACGCTGCTCACCGGGGCCTCCGTCTCGGGGACCTCCGCGGTGGGCTCACCGCCTCCGCAGGCCAGGAGGGACAGGGAGAAGCAGGCGGTCAGCGTGGCGAGGATACGGGCGGCGTTCATGGGGGACTCCTGAGCAGAGGTGGAACTCCCGCATCATGCATAACCCCTGACTTCCGATGAAGTCCCTCCGGCGCCCGAAATCTGCTGTCACATGCCTCGGCTGTCTCGAACCGGACGCGCCCGGCAGTCACCTCCCGAGCGCCCGCGCCGGCTCACCCGCCGACGGACGTCGCGGGCTTCGCATCGAGCGACAGCTTCGCGTGCACCTGCGAGAGCAGCTCATACGAGCGCAGTCGCGCGGCGTGGTCGAAGATCTGCGCGGTGACCATCAGCTCGTCGGGTTGCGTCTCGGCGATGAAGGAGCGCAGTCCCTCGCCCACCTGCTCCGGGTCGCCGACGATGGAGCAGGCCAGCATGGACTCGACCTCCGCCAGCTCATACTCGGTGATGCGCCCGTCCATGGTCTCCACGGGCGCGGGAAGCTGGCCCGGCCGACCGCGCCGCAGGTTGACGAACGCCTGCAGCAGCGACGTGAAGAGGCGCTGGGCCTGGGCCTCGGTGTCGGCGGCGAAGACGTTGATGCCCAGCATCGCGTAGGGCTTCTGGAGGGCCTCCGACGGACGGAACTGGCTGCGATACAGGCGCAGGGCCGTCATCATCTGCTGCGGCGCGAAGTGCGAGGCGAACGCGAAGGGCAGGCCCATGGCGGCGGCGAGCTGCGCGCTGAAGAGGCTGGAGCCCAGGAGCCACAGCGGCACCTTCAGGCCCATGCCGGGCACCGCGCGCACGGCTTGCTGGGGCTCCGGCTCCTGGAAGTAGGCCTGCAGCTCCGCGACGTCCTGGGGGAACGCATCGGAGGAGTCCACGCGGCTTCGCCGCAGGGCGGAGGCGGTGCGCTGGTCCGTGCCGGGAGCGCGGCCCAGGCCCAGGTCGATGCGGCCAGGGTACAGCGTCTCCAGCGTGCCGAACTGCTCGGCGATGACGAGCGGCGAGTGGTTGGGGAGCATGATGCCGCCAGCGCCCACGCGGATGCTGGAGGTGCCCTGCGCGACATGGCCGATGACGACGGCGGTGGCCGCGCTGGCGATGCCCGTCATGTTGTGGTGCTCGGCGAGCCAGAAGCGTCGGTAGCCCCAGCGCTCCGCGTGGCGCGCCAGGTCCAGCGTGCCGCGCAGGGCGTCACCGGCGTCGCTGCCCTGGCGGATGGGGGAGAGGTCGAGAACGGAGAAGGGAATCATCGAGGGACCCCAGGGCATGCACGCGGAACGGAGGACGGGCCCGTCCCGTCCCGGGCGGCACCACCCCCGGCGTCCCACCGTTAACCGGGGACGCGGGGGAGCGCACGGGAAACGCGGGAGGGCTTGGACGCTCCCTCGCGAGATGGGGCCCTCACGGGAGGCGACCTGGCGCCCGGCCCGGTAGAATCTCCCGGTGTCCATGCGCGAGCTCAGTCAGCGGGAAGTGGTGGAGCAGCTCCAGACCCTGGGCGTCCGCGAGGGGGGCGTGCTCCTGGTCCACACGTCCTTCAAGGCGGTGCGGCCCGTCGAGGGAGGCCCTCTCGGGTTGATTGGCGCGTTGCGCTCGGCGCTCGGCCCGGCGGGCACGCTGGTCATGCCCACGATGACCGACGGGGAGTCGGTGTTCGACCCGGTGTCCACCCCGACCACGGACATGGGCATCACCGCGGAGCTGTTCTGGCGACAGCCCGGAGTCACCCGCAGCACGCACCCCGGGGGCTCGTTCGCCGCAGAGGGCCCGCACGCGGCGGACATCTGCCGGCCACAGCCCCTCGCCCCTCCGCACGGCCCCGACAGTCCGGTGGGCCGGGTGCATGACCTGGGCGGCCAGGTCCTCCTGCTCGGCGTGACGCACTCGGAGGACACGACGCTGCACCTCGCGGAGGCGCTGGCGAAGGTGCCCTACTCCATCTCCCATCCCTGCGTCGTCGAGGTCGACGGCGCTGTGGGCACGGTGATGATTCCGGAGACGGACCACTGCTGCCAGGGCTTTCGGCTCGCCGACGACTGGCTCCGTGCACGCGGCCTCCAGCGCGAGGGGCCGGTGGGCCATGCACACGCGCGACTGTTCGACTCCCGCGCGCTCGTGCCCCTCGCGGTGGACCAGCTCACCGTGGCGCCGCTCACGTTCCTCTGTGCGCCGGACAACGGCTGCGGGGAATGCGACGCGGCGCGCGGGAGCGTCACCGGCGTCGCGACCTGAGCGCGCGGCGAAAGCGTCAGGTGGCGAAAGACGCCTGGCACTCCAGGGCTGAACCGCGCACTGGGGATCAGCCCGGGTGTCGCGGAGGTGACGGCCCCCATCGCGCGCGCGAAATGCACGTGCCTGGCGCGCGCGCGGTGCCTCATTAGCAGCGCGCTTTGAAGCGCGTCAGCATTGGGGGATGGGATGAACAAGACTCACGGGCATGTCGGCTGGGTATTTCTCGCCGCGGCCCTGGCCACCTCGCAGGTGGCCTGTTCGAAAAGCAAGGACAGCGGCGACTCCGTCAATCAGAACCAGACGAAGGACGGCCCCGTGGACCAGGGGCCGGACCTGCCGCGGCTGACGGGGGGCGACGCGACGCGAGGTCAGCAGGTGTTCCGCTTCGAGACCTTCGGCAACGAGGGCTTCTGGACGGACGCCGCGAGACTGCCCGCGGGCATCGTCGCCGCGAGGCTCACGCCCGTGCAGGCGCTGCAAGCGGGCCTGAGCGTCAACGTGGAGGCGCTGGACGACGCCACGAAGACGGCGGTGGCGAACGAGCTGGCGAGCCAAGGCACCAGCGGGCCGCTGCTCAATGACCCGGCCACCACGCTGCTGCTGCTCAATGCCAACGCGGTGATTGGCGTCGTGGTGAAGGACACCAACGGCGACGGCAAGCTGGACGTCGCCACGGGCGACAAGGTCGGCGTGAGCTGCGCGCTGTGCCACGCCATCACCGACGGCTCGGTGGTGAAGTCTCCGAACAACCTGGGGGGCGGCTCCGTCGGCAAGCAGATCGACGGGCTCACGCCGCACAACCTCAACGTCGGTGGCATCTTCGCGCTCGCCGCCAACACGCGCGCGTTCTACCCGCTGCTCCAGGTGAAGCTCGCCGCCAACGGGAACAAGTCCATCGGCCGAGCGCCGTCGGACCAGGGGCTCACCGAGACGTCCACCGAGGCGCAGGCCGATGCGCTCGTGAGCAACCCGGCCTTCTATCCGCTGGGGACCTTCGACGACGCGCCGGACGGCACGGGCGCGCAGCAGCACATCGCGCCCTTCTTCCGGACGGACCTGGCGGCGCCGTGGGGGACTCCCGGCGATATCGCCCGGCTCGAGAACTTCAACAACCTCGTCTACACCGCGCTGTTGGACCCGACGAGCCTGGTGACGCCGGATGGCCGCGCGTTCCTCAGGGCCCTGGGCGGCGTGGCCGCGGGCAACGAGCTGGCGGACGACTACCTCACCATCCTCAAGGACACCCAGGTCCAGGGAAAGGGCGGAGTGGTGGGCGAGGGCTTCCCCTACATCACGGCGACGCTGCTCACGGACAAGGCGGGGACGGAAGAGGCCCCGGTGGGCCTGCGGGTGAACGAGGACGCGCTGCGAGACTTGAACGCGTACACCGACGGCCTCGCGGCGCCGGCACCGGGGGCCTTCGACGCCACCCTGGCCGCGCGCGGCAAGGAGCAGTTCGCCGCGCGGTGCACCCGCTGCCACAACGTGGACCAGACCCGGCGCGTCCCGTCCTTCATCGTGCCGATGGCGACGCTCTTCCCGGGCTACAACCCCACGGTGATTGCCCAGCGTCCGCAAGAGGCCGGCGTGCGCCCCATCGCCTTCGCGCCCATCCAGGACGACCCGGCCACCATCTTCGACGACAAGACGGTCGTCGTGGAGGCCAGCCGCCGAGGCGAGCCGCGTGGCTCCGCCATGCCGCTGCTGCTCGACCTGGGGAGGAAGGACCGCTTCCTCCACGACAGCTCCGTGGTGGGGCTGGCGTCGCTGTTGGATCCGGCGCGCGGTGACAAGGCACCCCACCCCATCTATGTGCCGGATGCGGCGCAGCGCGCGGAGCTGGTGGAGTTCTTGAAGAGCCTGTAGCCGCGACTACAGCGAGGGCAGCACCGGCGCGTCCTTGAGGCGAGGGGCGCGCAGGTCCTTGGGAGACATCACCGGCTCGGACACCGGCCAGGGGATGGCGAGGTCCGGGTCGTCCCACGCGACGCAGCGCTCCGTCTCCGGCGCGTACAGCGTCGTGCACTTGTAATGGAAGTCGGCGGTGTCGCTCGTCACGCAGAAGCCATGGGCGAAGCCGGGCGGAATCCAGAGCTGGCGCCGGTTCTCCGCGGACAGCTCCAACGCCACCCACTGGCCGAACGTCGGCGAGCCGCGCCGGACGTCGACCGCGACGTCGTACACGCTGCCCACGAACACCTGCACCAGCTTCCCCTGCCCTTGCGGCTCCTGGAAGTGCAGCCCGCGCAGCGTGCCCCGCGCGGAGCGCGAGTAGTTGTCCTGCACGAAGGGCCCGGGGATGCCCGCGTCGGCGTAGCGCTTCGCGTGGAACAGCTCCATGAAGAAGCCCCGGTCGTCACCGAAGACCTTCGGCTCCACCAGCAACAGCTCCGGAATCTCCAGCGGCGTCACCTTCATGACACCGCACCCTTGCTCTCCGCGAGGGCCAGCAGATATTGCCCGTACTCGTTCTTGCGCATCGGCTCCGCCAGCGTCACCAGTTGCTTCGCGTCGATGTAGTCCATCCGGTACGCAATCTCCTCAGGGCACGACACCTTGAGGCCCTGCCGCCGCTCGATGATCTCAATGAAGTTGGACGCCTCCATCAGCGAGCTGTGCGTCCCCGTGTCCAGCCACGCGTACCCGCGCCCCATCAGCTCCACGTCGAGCTGCCCGCGACGCAGGTACTCGGCGTTCACGTCGGTGATCTCCAGCTCGCCCCGCTTGCTCGGCTTGAGCGCGGCGGCGATGTCGAGCACCTGGTTGTCGTAGAAGTACAGCCCGGTGACGGCGTAGTTCGACTTCGGCTTGAGCGGCTTCTCTTCCAGGCTCACCGCCCGCCTGTTCGCGTCCAGCTCCACCACGCCGTAGCGCTCCGGGTCCTTCACGTAGTAGCCGAACACGGTGGCGCCCGCCGCGCGCTTCGCCGCGCCGCGCACCATGCCGCTCAGCCCGTGCCCGTAGAAGATGTTGTCGCCCAGGATGAGCGACACGGGGTCCTTGCCCACGAAGTCGCGGCCGATGACGAACGCCTGCGCCAGTCCGTCCGGCCGGGGCTGCTCCGCGTACTCGAAGCGCATGCCCCACTGCGTGCCGTCGCCCAGCAGCTCCCGGAAGCGCGGCAGGTCCTGCGGCGTGGAGATGATGAGCACGTCACGGATGCCCGCCAACATCAGCGTGCTGAGCGGGTAGTAGATCATCGGCTTGTCGTGCACCGGCAGCAGCTGCTTGCTGACCACGCGGGTCAGTGGGTACAGCCGGGTGCCCGAGCCGCCTGCCAGGATGATGCCCTTCATATCCACCTCTCGACGTCAGTGCCCGCGCGCGGCCTTCCACGTCGCGTGGAAGCGCGCCAGCGACTCGGCCAGTTCCAGGGGTTTCGCCGCCAGCTCCGTGCGGACCTTGTCCGTCCTGAGCCCGCCCTTCAGCGGCCGGGGGCTGGGCAGCTTCAGCTCCGCCATGCGCGTGGGGATGACGAGCTTCGCGTCGAACCCGAACACCTCGCACAGCGCCCGTCCGTAGGTCACCCGGTCGACGACGGTGCCGCCACACGTATTCCACACGCCGCCGAGCTTGCGCTCGCCCAGCTCCACCAGCATCGCCGCCACGTTGTCCGCGAGGCTGGGCGAGACGACCTGGTCCTCGAACAGCCGCGCGGGCTGCCCCTTCTCCAGATTCGTCACCAGCCACGCGCCGAAGTTGAGCCGTCCCTCCACCGGAGGCCAGCCATACACCACCGCCGTCCGGGCAATCGCGCAGCCGGGCGCGAGCGTCCGCGCCGCCTGCTCGCCCATGTGCTTCGTCACCGCGTAGACGCCGCGCGGATTCGGGATGGCGGCTTCGTCGTAGGGGCCCGCGTCACCGTCGAAGACGTAGTCGGTGGACACATGCACCAGGTGCGCTCCGGCCTTGCGCGCCCCGCGAGCCACCGCCGCCGTCGCGCTCACGTTGCCGGCGTAGGCCGCCTCCGGGTCCTTCTCGCAGGCGTCCACCTCCGTCATGGACGCGCAGTGGATGATGACCTCGGGCGCGGCGGCCTCCAGCGCGGCGGAGACGTCCGCCTCTCGCGTCAGGTCCACGGATACGTAGCCGTACTCGCCGCCCGTGCGCCGGGGCCCTCGCCCCAGGCCCACCACCGTGTGGCCCCGCTGCTCCAGCAGCGCACAGGCGCGGCTGCCCACCAGACCGTTGGAGCCCGTCACGAGCACGCGCATGTCACGCCCTCCCCTGGAGACGACCGCTGTACTGCGTCTCGAAGTACTGCCGATAGGCGCCGCTCATCACCCGCTGCCACCACGCGGGGTGGTCCACGTACCAGCGCACCGTCTCCGCCAGCCCCTGCTCGAACGTGTGCGCGGGCGTCCAGCCCAGCTCCGCGCGAACCTTCGACGGGTCGATGGCGTAGCGCCGGTCGTGTCCCGGGCGATCCTTCACGTACTGGATGAGCGACTCCGGCTTGCCCACCAGCCCGAGGATGGCCTTCACGATGTCGATGTTGCGCCGCTCCGCCCCGCCGCCGATGTTGTACACCTCGCCCGCCCGGCCCTGCTCCAGCGCGCGCAGCAATGCCTGACAGTGGTCCTCCACGTGCAGCCAGTCGCGCACGTTCGCGCCATCGCCGTACACCGGCAGCGGCTTGTCGTGCAGCGCGTTGACCACCATGAGCGGAATCAACTTCTCCGGGAACTGGTAGCGCCCGTAGTTGTTCGAGCACCGCGTCACCACGACGTCCATGCCGAACGTGTGGTGGTACGCGAGCGCCACCAGGTCCGAGCTCGTCTTGCTCGCCGAGTAGGGGCTGGAGGGCTGGAGCGGCGAGGCCTCGGTGAAGGCACCCGTGGGGCCCAGCGAGCCGTAGACCTCGTCCGTGGAGACCATGACGAAGCGCTTCACGCGCCAGGCGCGGCAGGCCTCCAGGAGCCGCTGGGTGCCCAGCACGTTGGTCGTGATGAACACCTCGGGCCCCAGGATGGAGCGGTCCACGTGGCTCTCGGCGGCCAGGTGCAGCACGGCGTCGATGGCGTGCGTGGACAGCAGTTGCTCCACCAGCGCGCGGTCGCCGATGTCGCCTCGGACGAAGACGTGGCGGGGGTCCCCCTCGAGGTCCGACAGGTTCTCCAGGTTGCCCGCGTACGTGAGCTGGTCGAGGTTGACCACGGTCCACTCGGGTCGCTCGCGTCGCAGGTACCTCACGAGGTTGGAGCCGATGAAGCCACACCCTCCTGTCACCAATACGTTCATGTGCCGCGGGCCTCGACTGCTCAGAGAGGGTGCCTGCGTATCGGAGGGGTCGGCGACGGTCAAGGCGCCAGGGGGCTCGGGCTTGTGTGCTCCCCCTCGCGGCGCTAAGGGAGCCGGGCGTGAGCGCATCCAGACACAGCCCCCCGGCATCGCCGCCCCGGGAAGTCCACCAGCTCCTTCCACGGCTCGCCTGGGGAGACGCGGTGGGCAACCAGGTGCGTTACCTCCAGGGCCTCTTGCGGAGCTGGGGGTTCGCCTCGGAGATTTTCGCCGAGGACTGGGATGACGCGTGCAAGGACCAGGTCCGGCACGTCCGCGAGCATGCGAAGCACGCCCGCCCGGACTCCGTGCTGCTCGTGCATCACAGCTTCCAGTCCCGGCTGGTGCCGCTCATCGCCCGGGCGCCTGGTCGCAAGGTGCTCGTGTACCACAACGTGACGCCTGCCCGGCTGTTCGAGGGGTTCGAGCGCAAGGTGGCCGCCGCGTGCGACGCCGCCCGGGACGAGCTGCTCGAGCTTCGCCCTCACGTCGAGCGGGCGTTCGCCTACTCGCGCTTCAGCGCGGAGGAGCTGGTGGCGGCGGACTACGCGTCGGTGTCGACGCTGCCGTTCGCCATCGACTGGAGCGCCTTCGACACGGCGCCGGACCCCGCGCTGCTCGCGGAGCTGAGCGATGGTTTCTCCAACGTCCTCTTCGTCGGGCGGGCCGTGCCCAGCAAGAAGGTGGACGACGTGCTGCGCGTCTTCACCGCGTACCAGCGGCTGTACCAACCGCGCAGCCGGCTGGTCGTCGCCGGGTATCTGCATCGGGATGGCGCATATGGTGCGTACCTGCACGGGCTCAAGGAGGTGCTCGGCGCGGAGCGCGTCCTCTTCCTGGGCCGGGTGAGCGCGGCGCAGCTCTCCGCGTGCTTCGCCACCGCGTCGGCGTATCTCTCCATGAGCCGGCACGAAGGCTTCGGCGTGCCCTTGCTGGAGGCGATGTACCGGAGCGTGCCCGTCGTCGCCTACGGCGCGGCGGCCGTGCCGGAGACGATGGGCGGCGCGGGGCTCGCGACGCTGTCGGACGACCCGGCGGAGGTGGCGGAGCTGCTCGCGGTGCTGGACCGGAGCCCGGGGCTGCGAGCGCAGGTGCTCGAGGCGCAGCGGGCACGGCTCCAGGCCCTCTCGCAAGCGCGCGTGGCCGAGCAGGTCCGTGAGGCCTTCGACGCCCTGCTGACGTCGCGCCCGACAGAGGCGCCCTCGGCATTGGCTTCGCGCGAGCACGTCGCCGTGGAGCTGGTGTGCCCGGGGTACACCGTGCGGCCCGAGGACGCGGCGTCGCGGCTGACACGTCAGCTGGCGGAGCAGCTGCCTGGGGCACGCGTCCTCGCGCTCCGACCTCGTGGTGCCGAGGCTTCGCTGGAGGTCGGCCCCGAGCAGGTGGAGGGCGTGTCCGTGTGGCACTTCACGCCAGACCAGCCCGTGGGCAGAGGGCCTGGGGCGCTGCCCGGCTCCTCCTCGCTGGAGACCGCGGTGCGCGTGTCCCCGGAGACGGTCATCTTGCTGGGGGTGGATTCGCTCTCGGCCCAGGCGCTGATGCCGCACGTGGGCGCGAGGGCCTTGGGGATGTACACAGCCGAGCATTCGTCGACGGTGCTGGAGGCCGCGCGCCGTCACCTGGGTGACAGGCTGGTGCGGCTGGAGCCATCACGCCCCGAGGAGACCCTCATGACGCTGTCGAAAGTACTCTCCTCCGTTCGAGGTGACGGCCGTGCGCGCTGAGGACCTGTTGACCCGTGCTCCCTCGCCCGAAGCCGTGGCGAAGGAGACGCAGAAGCTGCCGGAGCCCACCGCCGAAGCGCTCGAGGCCCTGCGCCAGACGCTGGAGGCGTCCGCGCGTCCCGCCACTTCCACGCCCTGGCCCGCGCTGCTCCAGGAGGCACGCGGGAAGATGGACAGCCGCTACGCCGGTCCGGTGACGTCACACCGTGGCGGAGTGTCGGGCCTGGCGCTCGTGCTCGCGAAGAGGGCCTTCCGTCTCGTCTTCCAGCCGTTCATCAACGAGTCGCTCCGCAAGCAGGTGGAGTTCAACGAGTCCATTCTCGATGCGCTCGCCACCATCCATGACGTCCAGCGCGAGCACGCACGCACCCAGGCCACCTGGAGGCAGGAGGTGGAGCGCCGCCTGGCGCGCATCGAGGGCGCGGTCGCCCCACCGGCGCCCTCGCAAGTCACTCACGACTCCGCTTCACCACCGGCTCCACGACAAGGCGACAGCGACTCCACTGACCGCCCCACGGGCGGCTCATCGCGGCGCCATCGCTCGAACCGGCGCTAGTCCCCTTCCGAGGTCTTCTTGCGCATCTGCCTTGTCTCCAGAGAGCTTTCTCCCTTCCTCGGGGGCGACATCGGCACGTATGCGTCGCTGATGAGCCGCTCGTTCGCCGAGGCGGGCCATGAGGTGCACGTCCTCACCGCGCCTCACGCGGGCCTCGAACGCGCGAGCACCCTGCTGCCCGGCGTTCAGGTGCACGCCGTCCACTCGGAGATGGACTCGGCCTTCGCGGGCGCCTTCCCTTTCGCGCCGATGCGCTACGCCATGGACGTCTATTCGTCCCTGCGCGAGCTGCATGCACGCCACGCCTTCGACTTCATCGAGTTCCCCGAGCACGACTTCGAGGGCTACTTCGCGCTGAGAGCCCGGCGCACGCTGGGTCACTTCGCCTCCGCCGTGCTCGCGGTGCGGCTGCACACGCCCACCCATGAGCTTCGGGCCCTCAACGGCGTCGCCACGTTGGATCTGGACCTGGCCCGATGGGAGTACATGGAGGACACCTCCATCCGCGAGGCGGATCTGGTCCTGTCCCCCACCCACGCCCTGCTCGACAAGGTGCGTTCGCGGCTGAAGCTGGAGACCCGGGGTGTCGTCGTTCCCCATCCCTTCCGTCACGACGTCTCGAAGAGCGCCACACCCGAGGAGCAAGGCCGACCCCAGGTGTTGTACTTCGGCCCGCTGGAGCACCAGCGGGGCGTCCACCTCCTCGTCGACGCGATGCAGGCGCTCTTCGAGCGGGGCCTCAACGCGACGCTCCTGCTCATTGGCGAAGACACTCCGACGGGGCCGGCTGGCCGCTCCATGCGTGCCTCGCTGGAGCGACGTATCGCGCCCGCGTGGCGCGAGCGCATCCAGTTCGAGCTCGCGCGCTCCACTCCGGGCCTCGCCGTCGCCCTCGCGGACGCCACCGTGTGCTGCTTCCCCTCGCTATGGGAGAACTTCCCCCACCGCTGCCTGGAGGCCATGTCCGCGGGAGCGCTCGTCGTGGGCAGCGACGCGGGAGGCATGGCGGAGCTCATCGAGGATGGGCGCAGCGGCCTGCTCTTCCGTGCGGGTGATGTGGCCCACCTGGCGGCCACCCTGGAGAAGGCGCTGACGCACCCCACCCCGCGCGAGACGGCGCGCCGTGAGGCCCCTGCCCGTATCGCCGGGTACTGCGCCCCCGCGAGCATCGTGAAGCAGGTGGAAGCCGCGGTGGAGAGCGTGGCTGACGTCCGGCACCGCGTGCTCCCCAAGCGCACCAGGCCGAAGACCGACACCCCACTCGTGTCGGTGCTGGTGCCCTACTTCAACATGGGGCACTACCTGCCGGAGACGCTGCGCTCCATCCGCGCGCAGACCTTCACCGACTACGAGATTGTCCTCGTGGACGACGGCTCCACCGACGCGGAGAGCATCGACATGCTCGAGCGGGTCCGCGCTCCGGACCTGCGCATCATCCGCCAGCGCAATGGCGGACTGAGCTCGGCGCGCAACACGGGGCTGAAGCACGCCCGCGGGCACTACATCCTTCCGTTGGACCCCGACGACCTCATCGCTCCGACGTTCCTGGAGAAGGCCGTCGCGGTGATGGAGGGCACGCCGGGGCTGGGCTACGCCACGTCCCTGGTGAACTACTTCATCGACGACGCCACCCGCGTGACGGGCGGCTGGGTGCCGTGGGGCATGGAGCGCGACGCGCTCTGGGTGGCCAACGTGGCCTCCACGTGCACCGCGCTGATGGAGCGACGAGTCGTCGAGGAGGCCGGTGGCTACGACGAGTGGTTCACGGGCTTCGAGGACTGGGATGTCTTCTGCTCACTCGCGGAGCGGGGGCTCGAAGGCTCCGTCATCCCCGAGAGCCTGTTCTCCTACCGCGTGCGGCTGGACTCGATGACGCGGACCTCGCTCGTCTCCGAGAGAGATGGGCTGCTGGCCTACCTGAACCAGAAACACCCGGGACTCGCGCCGCATCCCGAGCGCGCGCTTCGCATCCTCCGAGGAGAGGCTCGCAAGCAGGAGGCCCGACTCCTCGCCCAGGCCGCGGCGGCCATTCCCAGGCCCCTGCTCACCCGCGTCGTGGACAGTATCAACGGCACGCTCAAGCGCATGGACTTCGTCCACCACACGCTGCGCGGCGCCGTCTCGTGGATGGTGGGCTCGGAAGGCGACTCGCGGCCCCTGCGCCACCAGCTCGCGGACCGGCTCAGCGGCAAGTCACGATCCGACCGCTGAGCCGCATTCCCGCCGGGGTGCCCGACGCCAGAGGCAGGCACCCCGACAGCGGCTCAGCGCCGCCCCATGCCCAGCTTGCTGGTGGTCTTCATCACCTGCTTCATCGTGGGGTGGACCACGGGCATCGCCTTGAGCGTCCGGTTGAGCAGGTCCACCAGCGCGTAGCGCGTGGGGCGTGCCTCCGCGCCTTCCGGCGTCAGGCCGCTGGCCGCGAGCTTGAGGAGCCGGTGCATCATCGGCAGGCGCTTCAGCGTGGAGTTGAGGGTGTCCACCACGCCATAGCGCAGCGGCACCTCTCCGCTCGCCGCCTCCGACGTGGGCTCCGAAGACGGCGCGCGGGCCACGTTGGGAGGCGAGGCCAGCAGCACGAAGGCCGCCAGCTGGACTCCCGCGGGGAGCGGGCGCGCGAGGTTCTGGTGGAGCTGGAAGAGCAGCTCCTGATGCCGACGCGGGTTGACGCCGGAGATCATGGACCCCTTGCGCCGCCGATAGTGGAAGTGGAGCGCGTTGGTGACGAGGAAGCGGTGCCCCGCATGCGCCAGGCGCAGGTAGAGGTCCCAGTCCTCGTAGCTCGTCATCTCCTCCGTGTAGCGCATGCGCTCGAACACCGAGCCGCGCATGAGCGACGTGGCGCACGACAGCCGGTTGGCCACCATGCCCAACGACGGACAGTCGCCAATGAAGAGGGCGTAGTCGATGAAGCGCCGCTGCGCCCGGGCCTCGTCGGAGTCGAAGTAGCCCGTGGAGGGCACCACCACGTCGAACTCCCGGTGGCGCTCCAGCGCCTCCACCGCCATGCGGATGAAGGTGGGGCTGATGCAGTCGTCCGCGTCCAGCGGGAGGATGTAGTCCCCCGTCGCCGCGCGCAGGCCGATGTTGCGTGAGGCCGGCAGGCCCCGGTTGACGGGGTTGCGGATGAGCTTCACGCCGCTGGCGCCGGAAGCGCAGGCCTCCTCGATGCGGTTGAGCACCTCGTGGTCGAACGCGCCCGTCGAGGCGTCGTCCACGATGATGACTTCAATCTCCGGGTAGTCGCTGTCCGCGACGCTCGCCAGCGTCTCCGGCAGGAAGCGACCCAGGTTGTGGTTGGTGATGAGCACGCTGACGAGCGGCAGGTCGGCGTCCGGGGCCAGCCGGGCCACCGCGGGCCGCTCCCAGGGCATCTCCCAGTACGCGGGCTGCGCGGTCCACTCCACCTGGCGCAACGCCGGAGCACGCCACGCACGTGCCAGGGACTCCACGAGCCCTTCGACCGAGCCGTCGTACGTGTAGCAGTTCACCCCATCGATGAAGGGGCTTCCCGGCGCGAAGGCCACACACTTGCCGTTGAGCACCAGCGTGGCGCCCGCGCCAGAGGCCTCGTAGGCGGTGAGGTTGAGCGACTCGTAGTCGGAGGTGATGACGACGATGCCGTGCCGCATCAGCGCGTCACGGTCCTTGCTCGGCCCGGTGAAAAGGAAGCGCGGGCGAAGGTCCTCCGGAATCAGCGACTGGACATACGCCAGAAAGGCCGAGTTGGCGGTATGGCAGGCCAGCACGGCCTTCCCACCGTACTCCGGGAAGCGACGCATGAACGCGGCCGCACCCCGGACGAACATGTCGGTCCGCTTGAAGTTCTGGATCTTGGTGACGAAGAGCAGGTCCGGCTCGCCCTCCGTGCGCGGCGGCACCGGGTCCGCCTTCGGCGCGACGGGCGGAAACTCATGGACCACCTTGTCGAGCCACGACTCGGGAAAGCCGTAGAACGAGCGGTTGAGCTCGGCGACCCCGGGGATGTGGGCGATGACGAGGTCCGCGTCCAGCAGCGCCTTGCGCTCGAGCTCGAACTGGCCCAGGTACTCCCAGTTCGGCAGCTGGCGCTCGAAGGGCACCAACATCCCGGCCGTCGAGTGCAGCCGCACCACCATCCGCGCATCCTCCAGGCCGCAACCGAGCAGCTTCTCCTGGATGGCGCAGAAGCCCCAGCCTCGGTAGTCCGGGAACTCGATGACGTCGAAGCGAACACCTTCGGACTCCAGCCGGCGCAGTTGGAGCAGCAGCTCCATCGACTGGGCATGGCTCGTGGAGTCGGTGAAGGCGCCGGGCGGCGGGTAGACGCCTCCGTCGTCGAAGCTCACCTCCCACTCGCGGCGGGCCGCGGCGACGTGCACCTTCACCTTGTCCTGGAAATAGCGCTCCACCTCCCGCGGCTTCACCGTCGTGCGCGACGGGAACAGCAGGTGCATCTCCACATCCAGCCCACGTTGGAGCGACTCCTCGACGAGGTTGTGGATGACGCGGCCGATACCGCCCGCGGTGAAGGGGTACATCTCGTCGGTGACGAGGCAGACGCGGCGAGGGCTCATGATTGAACGAACTCCTCCAGGACCTTGACCGCCTCGACCGTGAGGGCGCGCTCGTAATCCACCATCATCTGTGTGAGCTCCTCGGGCGAGCGGTCTCGCAGCGCCACCATCCGCTCGATGGCCGCGGCGACGACCTCCACGGAGTCCACGCCCGAGACTTGCGCGAGCTTCTGGAAGGGATGCGAGTCCAGCGCGCCCAGGCTGAGCGGCCCATGGACACACGGCACGCGCAGCGCGAGCGCCTCCAGCCCCGTCATGGGCTGACACTCCGACAAGGAGGCGTTGAGGACGATGTCGCAGCGGCGCACCAGGTCGAACAGCTCCGTGCGGCTGGGGCGCGCGACATGGTGGATGCGCCGGGGACTCTTCATGGCGTCCGGCAGGTGGTAGCTCGCGGTGACGTAGATGTCGTCGATGCGAGAGGACGCCTGGCAGGCGAAGAGGTTGGTGAAGAAGTTCTTCCGCCAGTCATTGGGCGTGGGGATGAGCGCGGCGCGCGTGAGGCGGCGCGACGGAAGGATGCGGTCGGCCTCCGACAGCCGGGGCGGCAGGTTGAGCACCGTCTTCGGGAAGACCTCGGGTGCCAACAGGTGCATGCCTGGCTTGACGGTCGCCACCGCGTCGAGGATGCCACGCCGCCGCAAGTCGATGAGCTGCGCGAAGCAGTCCAGCTCGAACGAGTTGTGGAACTGCGCCGACGAGCCGTGCCACAGCGCGAGGATTCGCACCGAGGAGCCGAGCGCGCGTCGCAGCAACACGACGAAGTCACGGGCGTTGGTGGAGAAGCCGTGGACGATGACCTGGCGGCAACCGCTGCGCTCGACGACCTCGAGCGAGGCGCGCAGCTCTCGCTCGTCCAACACGCGCTCGGCGGCGATGGCCAGCTTCTGCCCCGGCAGATAGCCGGCGGCGGCGCGAATGCCGTGCCACTCCTGGTGGAACACGTGCATCAGCTTGCCGAACTGGGGCAGGTCCGCGGACCAGCGGGTGTCCATCGCTGCGTTGTGGATGAAGCCGGGGACGAAAGACTGCGGCGCCTGCGGAGCCGGCGCGTCCGGGAACGGCACCCGCGCGGCCCGCAGGCGGGCGAGGTCGTCGGAGAGTCCCTGGAGCCGCTGGCGACGCGCGAAGCGCGCGGACTCCACCGCCAGGCGCTCGGTCAGCTCCGCCACCTTCGCCTCGCTGCTCGTGACGGGCGCCGCCATCGACTTGCTCGCCCGGCCCGCCCACTCCAGCAGCCGGGGCATGGCGCGCGCGTGCAGCGCCTCCAGCGTCAGCGGCTGGGACTCGTCGCGCGGAGCCTCCGTCCCCACGAGCTGGAAGTAGCGCCGGCCCTGGCCCGCATGGCGCTTGAGGACGTAGACGTCGTGCGTCTCCACGAGCCCGGGGCCGTGGTGCAGGTCCCACCCTTCCGGCAGCAGGTCCGCGAAGGCGTGGAGCCAGGAGCCCGGATGACACGAGGGGTCCCACACGCTGGTGGGCATCAGCGGGTTCTCCACCAGCACCAGCATGCCGCCGGGCAGCACGAGCTGCCCCATGGTCTCCAGCAGGGCGGTGATGCGCTCACTCGGGTTGTGCACGAGCGTGGAGACGGAGAAGACGACGTCGAAGCGGCGGCCCCCCACGGCGGCGAGCGGGTCGTCCCCACAGAAGATGCGCTCCTCCACGGGGCGCAGCGAGGCGGGCGGCTCCTGGCGCAGCGGCTCCGTCATCGACTCCGAGATGTCGTACCCGTGGTAGCGCACCTGGGAGAGCTGGGAGAGGTATGCCGCGTGCTGGCCGAAGCCACAGCCGAACTCCAACACTGACAGCGAGCGGTCCAGCCGGCGCTGTTCGGAGCGGATGAGCGCGGTCACCGCGCGTTCCTGCTGACCGTACGCGATGTTCCCCTGACCCTCGCGGACTCGCACCAGTTCCCGATAGGAGTGGCCGCTGGTCGTCTTCCAGAAATGGAGACTGTCGCTCATCTGGGCCGCGTCCCCATTCGGGCCCTCGCTCTTGATGTCTTTGTACATGTGCCGATGTAGAGTTGCGCCGCCTGCATGGACCGAAGAAGAAGGTTGCCAGCGGGATTTCCGCAGCAGCGCAACCATTCCCATGCCTGGCGGCAGTCAGGCAAGGGACGTGCTGTAAGTGAAGAGTAAAAGCGCCCAGGGAGGACCTTGGACGCATTGGCGATTTCCGCATTCTCGGCTATCCGCCCGCCCCCTTGCCAGCCGAGCGGGCCCCGGGTGACCTCCATCACTCGATGGCCGAGCGGACTGCTCCAACCTCCGGCGTCAGCAGATGCGCCATCATCTGGTCCACCTGCTGCTCCCAGGTCGTGCGCCGCACGCGCTCGGCGGCGCGGGTTCCGAGCCGGGTGCGCAGGTCCGCGTCCAGCACCGCCGTCCGCAGACGCGCCAGCACCGAGCCAGGGGTTGGCGCGGCCAGCAAGCAGTTGCGCCCATCCTCCAGCAGCCAGTGATTGGCGCGGTTGTCGTTCGTCACCACGGTCATCCCGCACGCCATCATCTCCAGTGGCAGGTAGGAGGGGTGCCGGGTGAACATGAAGCACAGGCCCACGTCGCACTCGCGGTAGAGCGCCGCCGTCCGCTCCGCGGGGAGCACGCCCAGATTCGTCACCAGGCCACGAACGCCATACGACTCCGGGTGCCACTCGGCTCCAGCAGTAACAATCTCCACCGCCGGGCCCAGCTCGCGCTTGAGCCGCGTCAGCGCCGCGAGCCCCAGCTCGAAGCCGTTCCGCTCGTTGCCCGGACGCCCGTAGAAGAAGACGCGCACGGGTCCCCGGCGCGCGGGGCGCCGGTCATGGAAGAGCGCTCCGTCCACCGCGGGCTCGAAGGCGAAGCCATCCATGCCGTGCAGCGCCCGCACCGTGTCGCGCAGGCCCGGGGTGTTGAAGATGCCCTGGAAGCCGAGCTGATACGTCTGCTCCGCCAGCGCGGACTGGGTGCCCGCCGCGAAGAACATGGGCTCGTAGTCCTGGACGAAGTACGCGCGCACGCCCGCGCTCGGGTGGCGCAGCACCTGATACACGGACGTCCAGTAGGTGGCGATGGCCAGGTCGCACGGGGGAAGCCGCGCCAGGTCCGCCGCGCCGGAGAGGACGCGGAAGGCCCCCGCCGCCTCCGGGAAGACAGTGGCCGCGCGCGCCTCGAAGTCACCGGGGCTGGCACCGGGCTTGTCGTACACGACGAAGTCGTTGCGCACGCCGTGGCGGCGGTGCATCAGGTCCGCGAAGCGGAACAGCGTGTGGATGCCCGCGTAGACGTGGCCGAAGGCGGGGATGAACCAGGTCGCCGTGCGCACCTTGCCGCGTGAGCGCAGCGCCGCCAGCGCCGTCGGGGCCGTCGCGCGCGACTCCGCTGCCTGCTCCGGCGTGAAGTCCAGCTCACCCAGGTGCTCCACGAGGTGGCGCTGGGCGAGCGCCCGGGCCTCCATCGCCGCGTCCTGGGCGCTGGGCACGTCATGCGTCAGCGTGCGCAGGGCCAGCGTCTCGCCCGTCTCCGCGTGCTGACGCAGCGTGCAGTCGGTGCCGAGCAGCGAGAGGTTGGGGTTGTAGAAGGGGTCGCCCTTCTCTCCCAGCCACGGTCGATAGGAGACGTAGGAGCGCCAGTAGTCGGACTCAGGGACGGAGTCCGCGCGCCGGCTGGCGGACTCGTGGTGGATGAGCCGCGCGTGTGGAGTGCACACCACCCGCAACCCGCGCTGGTTGAGCCGCAGGCCGATGTCCACGTCACTGCCGCACACCTGGAAGCGCTCATCGAAGCCGCCCAGACTGTCGAACACGTCGCGCCGGAAGATGACACACGCGCTGGTGACGGACAGCCAGTTGCGCGTCCACTCCGTGTGGCCGAAGGGCGTGGAGATGGGGCCATCCGGCAGACGCCAGAAGGGATGCCCCGCCATGCCGGTGATTCCCACCACCGCGCCCGCGTGCTGCACCGTCCCCTCGGGGAAGAGCAGCTTGCAACCCACCGCTCCGACTTCCGGGCGCTGGGCCTGCGACACCAGCTCCTCCAGCCAGCCGGGGTCCACCACTTCCATGTCGTTGTTGAGGAAGAGGAGCAGCTCGCCCGTGGCCTGCTTCGCCGCCCAGTTGTTGATGGCCGGGTAGTTGAAGGGGAAGTCCCACGTCAGCTTCACCAACCGGGGGTCCGTCAGCCGCTCCAGCAGCGCGAAGGTCTCCGGCTTCACGCTGTTGTTGGAGACGAGCAACACCTCGAAGTGGGGATACGAGGTGCGCGCCAGCAGCCCTGGCACCAGCAGCTCCAGCAGGTCCGGCCGGTCCTTGAACGGGACGATGATGGAGACCTTCGGCGCGCCTCGCACCGGGTAGCGCACGCGGAACCTGTCGGGCGCGGGGCTCGTCACCTCGGCCGACTCCGACTTGCGCGCCAGGTGCTCGCGCAGGGCCCGCTCGCCCGCGTCCGTCGCCCCGGTGAGTCCCGCCGAGGCGCTGGAGAGCAGCTCCGGATTCGCGCGCCCGTGGTAGAGCACCTTCGCCACATGGCCGATGCCGCGCGCAGCCTCGCTCAGCCGCAGCATCAGGTCGAAGTCCCACGCGCCGTCGAACCCCTCGCGCACGCTTCCCACCGCGTCCAGCAGGCGCTTGCGCGCGACGAGGAAGTAGCGGACGTAGTTCACCGAGCGCAGCAGGTCCGGAGACCAGTCCGGCTTGAAGAAGGGCGCGGTGCGCCGCCCCTGCGCGTCCAGTCGGTCCTCGTCGCTGTAGACGACGTCGAGCGAGGGCTCCGCCGAGGTGGCCAGCACCACCTCCGCCAGCGCATGCGGCGCCAGCGTGTCTCCGCAGTCCAGGAAGCCCACCCACTCGCCCGTCGCCACGGCCAGTCCCGCGTTCGTCGCCCGGGCCGAGCCCCCGCCCTGCTCCAGCGAGACGACCCGGATGCGAGTGTCCTGTGCCGCCACCTCGCGCAGCATCGCCGCGACATGCGGGGCCGTGCTGGCGTCCTCCACCAGCACCCACTCCCAGTCGAGATGCACCTGCGCGCGCACGGAGTCCGCGCACTCGCGGAAGAAGGACTCGGGCGTGTCGGACACGGGCGTGATGAGCGACACCCGAGGCCGGGTGGCCAGCGAAGTCATTGCCTCGCGCGCCACGTCGATGTCCCCGGGCTCCCGGCGTGCACACCAGCCCTCGTAGTCACCCAGCGCTGGCGGTTGAGGCGGAGGCGTGCGAGTCCCCAGCACACCCGCGAGCGCCAGCACCGCCTGCTCGTTGAAGCGCGTCTGCCGGCGAAACAGCTCGGTCCACAGCGGCGCTCCCGCGCGCAGCGTCCGGGACATCGCCTCCGGCCGCAGCGGGTCATTGCGCTCGCACAGGTTCGCCACCCACTTCGCGCCGGTGGCCTCGTCCGGAGCGCGCGGCCCCGCGGCGGAGACCACGGCCTCCACCATGGCGGTGTTCCACTCCGCCTGGCCCCGCAGCAGCCCCTCCAGCATGGGCCCCGCCGCGGAGAGGTACGAGCGCTTGGCTGCCTCCACCACCGAGCCCAGCGCGCCGCCCCGGTGCGAGCGCGCCACCTTCCAGCGCGTCGGGTCCGCCTTGGGCTCGAGCTGCGCGCGCGCCCACGACGAAAGGTCCTCGCCGAGCCCCAGGCTCCGGTGCACCGTCAGGTACTCCAGCACCCGCAGCACGGCCTTGTTGAAGTCCGCCTGGGGACGGAGCGACTCCACGTGGAAGGGCTGCAGCCCCTCGATGAAGGCGCGCTTGGTGGCCGTCACCACCTTGCCCAGCCGGGCGGCCCGGTGCGAGTCCGGCACGGAGAACTCGTGCGGCACCGCCCACCGCGCGGCCTCCTGGAGGGGCGTCAGCGCATGCGCTCCATCCGGACGCGCGCGATGCAGCTGCGCCGTCAGGAGTCGCAGCGCGCCCTCCAGCGCCGTCACTTCCTCACAGGCCTCGGGCAGACAGGGACGACGCGAGTCCAGCAGCGAGCGCACCACCGCCACCATCCGCGCCAGGTCCCCCGCGCCGGGCGCCGCATCGGGCGCCTCCGCGTCACCGGCGAGCTTCTCCAGCACTGTCTTCACCGCCGTACCGCCTCTCTCGTTCACGTGCCGGCCGCACGGCTACCCTGCTCGCGACGCGAGCCCTCCGCGCGGCTCAGGGATGACCCACGCCCGCGAGCACGGGCGCCACGGGCACCGTCACGGGCTCCACCACCCAGTGGTGCACGGGCCGGAAGATCCCGCGCTCCGCCACGGAGGACGTCACCACGAAGGTGCAGGTCTCCCGGGACACGCCACCCTTCGTGCGCGCCGTCACCTCGCACACGTAGGTGCCCGCCAGAAGGCCCAGGCGCTCCAGCACGAAGCGCACCCGCCCCGATGAGGGCAGCTCCCTGGGCAGCGGCACCGACTCCACCCGGGTGCTCGTCTCGTACAGCGGGCGCCCCTCCAGGTTCTGGAGCGCCACCTCGAACACCAGGTCCTCGCACGGCCCCTGCGAGGAGAAGTCCACGCAGGCCTCCACGGAGGACTCGGGCGTCAGCAGGGGGGCCGCCTCTCCCGAGGGGCTCACCAGCTTCAGGCCGGAGAGGCGCACGGGCGCATCCGCGCCGGGCACGTTCACCTGGGGCAGCGCGCCGCCGTCCTCGGTCAGCGCCGGAGGGGTGAAGACCACGGACTGGGCCTCCGCCAGGGCGATGGCCTGCTTGTACTCGGCGACGACTTCGGACGGACGACCCACGCGGCGGATGTAGCCACCGTCGATCCACGCGGCCTCGTCACACCAGCGCTCCACGGTGCCCAGGTCGTGGGTGACCAGGACGATGGTCTTCCCGCGCTTCTTGAACTCCGTCATCTTCGCCATGCTCTTCTTGCTGAAGTGCTCGTCGCCCACGGCGAGAATCTCGTCGACGATGAGGATGTCCGGGTCCACGTGCGTGGCCACCGCGAACGCCAGCCGCATGTACATGCCGCTGGAGTAGGTGCGCACCGGCTCGTCGATGAACTCGCCCAGCTCGCTGAAGGCGATGATTTCGTCCATCCGCTCACGGACCTCCGCGCGCGACATGCCGAGGATGATGCCGTTGATGAGGATGTTCTCCCGCCCGGAGAAGTCCGGGTGGAACCCGGCGCCCAAGTCGAGCAGCGCGGAGATGCGTCCGTTGATCTCCATGTGGCCGGAGGTCGGCGCGTAGATGCCGGTGATGAGCTTGAGCAGCGTGCTCTTGCCGGAGCCGTTACGGCCGATGATGGCGACCGTCTTGCCCCGGGGGATGTTCAGGGTGATGCCGCGCAGGGCGGTGATGAGTCCACCTTCCCGGGGCTGGCGCTTGCCGCGCAACCAGCGCAGCAGCTCGGACTTGAAGGTCGTGTATTCGCCCCGGATGGTCCTCTTCCGGAAGCTCTTCACGACATCGCGCATGACAATGGCGTCGAGGGGTTCCTGCATGGCAACGGCTCAGATGGACTCCGCGAACTCCTCGCGGCGGGATTCAAAGAGGATCGAGGCGCCCCAGAGCAGCGCCAGCGAGAAGGCGGCCAGCCCCGCCAGCGGCCAGAAGTCCGGCAGCCGGTGCTCGTAGAAGATGGCCTGGTAGGAGAGCATCAAGCTGGACATCGGATTCACCACCAGAATCACACGGCGGACGCCCTCATCGACGATGGTGGACGACTGGTAGAGCACCGGCGTGGTGAAGAACCACATCGTCAGGATGTTGCCGATGATGTGCTGCAAGTCGCGGAACGTGACGTTGATGGCGGCCAGGATGTACGTCATCGCCAGCGTGAAGACGAACTGGATGAGGACCACCACGGGGAAGGCGATGACGTGCCAGGTGGGGAGCTGGCCGTAGAACAACCCCAGCCCCAGCATCAGCGGCAACGACAGCAGGTAGTTGCTGAGGTTCGTCAGCACCACCGTCGTGGGCAGCACTTGCGCCGGGAAGCGCACCTTCGTCATCAGGTCGCGCCGGTCGCTGATGGCGCTCGCGCCCGCGGCCAGCGAGGAGGAGAACCAGATCCACGGCAACAGCCCCACGAACATGAAGAACGCGTAGTTGGGCGTGTTCTGCCGCATCACCATGGTGAACAGCAGCGCGTACACCAGCATGTTCAGCGTGGGATTCAGGAACGTCCAAAGGAAGCCGAGGAACGAGCCGCGGTAGCGAGCCTTGAGCTCACGCTGGACGAGACTGAGGAGCAGGCCCCGGTATTGGTACAGTTCTCGGACGAGGCGAATCATGAAGGGGCCCTTCTATAGCAGGGCCCGAGTGCGTGCGAGGCAAGCAGATGCCCCCCGCACCCAACCCCTTCACGGCGCAACGAGGTTGTCCGCCCGTCACCCGGGCAAGCCCGACGCGCTCGCCAGCACTCCCGCCCCCGGGGGCAAGGAAGCGCTTTTCCCCTCAACGCCGCCCTGCGGGCTCGACGAGGACAAGACAGTCATGCGTGTGATTGAACCAAAACAAAAAGGCCCCCTGGTTTCCCAGGGGGCCTTCGTATTGGAGCGGGAAAAGGGATTTGAACCCTCGACCCTCGCCTTGGCAAGGCGATGCTCTACCGCTGAGCTATTCCCGCATCAGTTACCGCGACTTCCCTCTCGTCCGCGCCCCGTGTCGGCGCCGCGTCCGAAGTGAGGTGGGGTATACAGAGGCCCTCCGAACACGTCAAACACTTTTCGCAGCCTGCGTTTCATCCCCTCGCTTCGCGAGCATGGCGAGGAACGCGCGGAAGTAGACGACGGCGCTCCAGACCGAGAACGCACCGGACAAGTAGACGAGCACCTTGCCCACGAGGTTGTAGTCCACCGGCGTGCTGAACGAGCCGAGCGACAGCGGGTGCACGTAGTGAACGCAGAGTGAAATGATGCCCACGAGCTGGAGGGAGGTCTTCCACTTCCCCTCCTGGCCGGCGGCGATGACCATGCCCTCGCTCGCGGCGATGGTGCGCAGGCCGCTGACGATGAGCTCGCGCGCGAGCAGGACGATGACGACCCACGCGGCGATGCGCCCCAGCCGCACCATCATCACCAGCGCGGCCATGGCGATGAGCTTGTCGGCCAGCGGGTCCATGAACTTGCCGACCACGGTGATGAGGTTCCACTTGCGCGCCAGGTAGCCGTCCACCACGTCGGTGATGGAGGCGACGGCGAAGACGAGGCCCGCGAAGAGGGAGCTGAGCGGGTCCGCGTCGTAGAGGAACCAGACGAAGGGAGGGATGAGGAGGATGCGCCCCAACGTGAGCATGTTGGGGAGGTTCCAGAACTCCTGCACCAGCACGCTCGGCTTGCGCTCCGCGCGACGGCGCGCCCGCTCCTCCCGCTTGCGCTGCTTCCGGGTCGCTCGGTCCATGGCCATGGCGCGCTCTTCTAGCGAACCCCGAGGGAGATCAGGGCAAAACCTTCGCCCCCCAGCTCCACCGCGGTGCGCAGCGACTCGCCCGAGGGGGACTTGAGCAGGGGCACCACTCGGGGCGTGAGGTTGCCCTGCCAGCCCACCAGGTGCGTCAGGGGCACCGTCACCGGCGCATCCTGGCGCACCAGCACCGAGCGCAGCGGCCCCGGCAGGTTGAGCAGCACCTGGCCCTGGCCTCGCAAGTGGACCAGGTCCAGGTCCGGGGCGATGTCCGACGGCACCCGGCCGTTCTCGAACATCACCGGCTCCTCGAAGGCGAAGACATTCTCGTCCCGGAAGTAGGCCGAGTCCTCGCCCAGGTCCACCGCGAGGAAGATGCGCCGCTCGGCCGGCTCCAGGTGGAGCACCCCGCGCCCGCGCGCCCGGACCATCCGCGACGGCCCGTCACCAAAGGGCTTGTCCGTCGCCCGTCCCCGGAAGCGCTTCATCTCCGGTTGGAACGTCACCTGCCCCTGGAGCGCCACCACCCCCTCCAGCCGGGTCAACAGCTCCCCGTCCACCGCCACGCTGAAGCGCCCTTCCCCCAGCACGAAGGGACGTCCCCCGCGCTCGTCGTCCAGGGACAGCGAGGGCGCCAGCTCCGACAGCAGCGGCGCGGTAGACGACGGGGGTGCGCCGGACGTCTCCGGGCGCGGAGCGACCGTGGCCCCCTTCGCGGCGGCCTCCGGGCTCCGCGTCGCGGCGACCTTGGTGAGCTGGAGCTTCGTGAGCGGCACCGGGGTCGGCACTGTGGCCGCGTCCCGGAGAGGCTCTTCACGGGGGCTCGGAGCAACGGCGGGAGGCGGCTCCTCGTCGATGTCCACCGTCTCCTCGGGCACGGCGGTGAGCACCGGACCTTCGTCGCCGTCACCGTCGGTGTCGCCCAGCGCGCTGGGGCCCTCGTCCTCGGCGAAGCGGATCTCCTCTTCCCTTGGTGCCGCGGCTGTCGCGGCGGGCGGCGGGGCCACCTCGCGAGCTGGCGCGGGCGGCTCCGGACGCACGGGAGGCGACACGGGCGCGGGCGCGGGCCGGGAGTAGTTCTCCCCGGCGATGGCGCGCGACATCTTGTCCGCCATCTGGTCGCTGCCCGCGAGCAGGAAGTGCTCACGCGCGCGGCCGTACTCGCCCATCTGCGCCAGGGCGAGGCCCAGGTAGTTCTGGGCCTTCTGGTGCTCGGGGGACAAGTCGGTGGCGGTCTCGAACTCGCGCACCGCGCGCTGCAGCGCGTTCGTCTTCAGGTAGACCAGGCCCAGGTTGACCCGCAGCGTCGGGTCCACCGGGTTGTCGCGCACCAGCATCTCGTAGAGTTCGGCCGCCCTGTCGAACAGGCCGAGCTTGAAGTAGCAGAGCCCCAGGAGGTTCTGCGCCTTCTCATTGCGGGGTTGGAGCTGGTGGGCTCGCTCCAGGAACTCCTTCGCCTCGATGACCTTGTTGGCGGCCAGCAGCTCGCCACCGCGGTGGAGCTGCTGGAGGAACTCGTCGTCAGCGGGGCTCGTCTCCGCCCGCCCCTTCACGCGCGTCGTCATTCTGGGATGTGGGCTCGCGGGGGCCGCTCTCGGCGGGCCGCTCGCGCTCCTTGTAGTGGTAGTAGAGCTGGAGCACCTTGCGGACGTACCCCTGCGTCTCCTCGTAGGGGGGCACCTTGCCGCCGTAGCGCTTCACCGCGTCTGGCCCCGCGTTGTAGGCGGCAATCATCTTCACCATGTCGCCCTCGAACATGTTGGCGAGCACGCGAAGGTAGCGCACGCCGCCCTCGATGTTGTCGCGCTCGTCGAAGATGTCCTTCACGTACATGTCCGACGCCGTCGCCGGCATCAACTGCATCAGTCCGCTGGCGCCCTTGTGGCTGAGGGCGTTCTTATTGAAGTTGCTCTCCGCGTGCATGATGGCGCGCACCAGCGCGGTGGGGATGCGGTAGCGCAGCGCCGCCGCGACGATGTGCGGGTCCAGGTCCGGGGGCGTGTTCTTGCGGCCCACCGCCGGAGAGCTCTTCGCGGGCGCCTGGGCGAACGAGCCCTTCATCTTCTTCGCCGCCTTGGAGCCGGAGGGCGGGACGTTCGTGTAGACGATGGTCCCGTCCTTCTCCACGTACCGATAGATGGACTCGGACGCCCCCGCCCACAGCGGGAAGGCCAGCACGGCGAAGAGGCTGAGCGCGGGAATGGCACGCATATCGGCCCCCGAACCTTAGACACACGCAGGAAAGTCCTCAAGAAAACGCCTTGTTTCCGGCACTTACAGTCGTTAAGGCTGTCCGCCATGCCCCATCGGTTCGACTTTCTCGTCCTGGGAGGAGGCGTTGCGGGCCTCTCGTTCGCCCTCCAGGCGGCCAGGCACGGCACGGTGGCCGTGCTGACCAAGCGTGAGCGAGGAGAGAGCAACACCGCCTATGCCCAGGGGGGCATCGCCAGTGTGCTCGCCCCCACCGACAGCTTCGACGCCCACATCGAGGACACCCTCGTGGCCGGCGCGGGCCTGTGCCACCGGGACGCGGTGGAGGTGACGGTGCGGGAGGGGCCCGAGCGCGTGCAGGAGCTGGTGACGCTCGGCGCGGAGTTCAACCGGCAGGCCACCGGCGAGTTCGACCTGACGCGCGAGGGAGGCCACTCCGCGCGCCGCATCATCCACGCGGGCGACATCACCGGGCGCGAGGTGCAGCGCGCCCTGCTGGCCCAGTGCGACGCGACGCCCAACATCACCTTCTTCGCCAACACGGCCGCCATCGACCTCATCCTGGACCGGCGTCAGCCCCGGCCCGGCACCACCCGGTGCGCGGGGGCGTATGCGCTCCTGGAGAACGGGAGCATCGAGCGCTTCCTGGCGAAGGTGACGGTGCTGGCCACCGGCGGCGCGGGCAAGGTGTACCTGTACACGTCCAACCCGGACGTGGCGACGGGCGACGGCGTGGCCATGGCGTACCGGGCGGGCGCGCAGGTGGCGAACATGGAGTTCTACCAGTTCCACCCCACCTGCCTGTACCACCCGGAGGCCAAGAGCTTCCTCATCAGCGAGGCGCTGCGCGGCGAGGGCGGCAAGCTCAAGCTCAAGGGCGGGCAGACGTTCATGGAGCGCTACCACCCGCTGGGCGCGCTCGCCCCGCGCGACGTGGTGGCGCGCGCCATCGACGCGGAGCTGAAGCGCACCGGCGACGAGTGCGTGTACCTGGACATGACGCACATGGGCCGGGCCTTCCTCACCGAGCGCTTCCCCAACATCTACGCCACCTGCAAGGCGTTCAACATCGACATGGCGGTGCAGCCCATCCCCGTCGTCCCCGCGGCCCACTACCAGTGCGGCGGCGTGGTGACGGACCTGCACGGGCGCACGTCGGTGCCGGGCCTGTACGCCATCGGCGAGGTGTCCTGCACGGGGCTGCACGGCGCCAACCGGCTCGCGTCCAACTCGCTCTTGGAGGGCCTGGTGTTCGGCCAGCGCGCCGTCCAGGTGGCCCAGGAGGAGATGGCCTCCCTGACCACTCCGAGCGAGGACCCGCCGGAGTGGGACTCCGGCAGCGCGGTGGAGTCCGACGAGAGCGTCGTCGTCAGCCACAACTGGGACGAGATTCGCCGGCTCATGTGGAACTACGTCGGCATCGTCCGCACGGACAAGCGGCTGATGCGCGCGCGGCGCCGGCTGGAGCTCTTGCGCGAGGAGATTCGCGACTACTACTGGCGCTTCAAGGTGACTCGCGACGTCATCGAGCTGCGCAACATCGCCGACGTGGCCCTGCTCATCGTCGACTGCGCCAGCCGCCGCAAGGAGAGCCGCGGCCTGCACTTCACGCTCGACTACCCGCACCCCGACGACCACCACTGGCTGCGTGACACCACCCTCTCCCGGGAGCTGTGAGCGACATGTCCTCCGGACCGCGACACATCCTCGACGCCCCTGGTTCGGGCCCTGAACAGCGCGGAGGGGGCCACCCGTTCGGCACCCCGCCGCCGCCCCAGGCGCCGCAGCCCCGCCCGTGGGTCTGCTACGCCATCATCGGCATCTGCGTCGTGGTGTTCGGCCTGGAGGAAGCCGGCCAGCTCCCGTCGTTCGCCTCTCGTCAGCTTCCGGTGGGGGCGCTGTATGGCCCGGCGGTGCAGGCCGGCGAGTACTGGCGGCTGCTCGGGGCGGCCTTCGAGCACGGCGGCATCCTCCACCTGGTGTTCAACATGTCGGTGGTGGTGACGCTGGGCTTCACGCTGGAGCGGGGCATCGGCAGCCTGCGCTTCCTGGGGCTGTCGCTCGTCACCGCGCTGGGCGCTTCCACGTTCTCACTGCTCTTCAACTTCGACACGCCGATGGTGGGCGCGTCGGGGATGATTCTGGGGTGGGCGGGCGCCATGCTGCCCATCGCGACGCGTCAGGGCCGCCGGGAGCTGGGCATCTGGCTGGTGCAGGTGGCCGTGCTCAGCCTGTTGCCCTTCGTGAGCTGGTCCGGACACCTGGGCGGCTTCCTCTTCGGCCTGCCCTGCGGCGTGGCCCTGCGGCAGGGCCGGCAGGTGTACGCGCTGGCGCTGCCCATCATCCTGTTCCTCACTGCGCTGGTGGCCGTCTACGCGGCCCACCCCGAGCGGCGCGGAGCCTTCTGACATGGGGGACGTGCGGAGCATCTGCATCTTCTGCGGCTCGCGTCCGGGCGCGCGGCCCGAGTATGCCGAGGCGGCGACGGCATTGGGCACCGAGCTGGGACGGCGCGGCCTGACGCTCGTCTACGGCGGGGCGAGCGTGGGCCTCATGGGCACCGTGGCCGCCGCCACGCTGGCCTCGGGCGGCAAGGTGGTGGGCGTGCTGCCGCACTTCATGGGCGCGCGGGAGATTGCCCACCTGGGCCTCACGGAGCTGGTCCGCGTGGACTCCATGCACGAGCGCAAGGCTCTGATGGCCTCGCGCTCGGACGCGTTCCTCGCCCTGCCCGGCGGCTTCGGCACGCTGGACGAGCTCTTCGAAATCGTCACCTGGGCGCAGCTGGGCCTGCACAAGAAGCCCATGGGACTGCTCGACACGCGCGGCTTCTTCCAGCCGCTCGTCACCCTGGCCCGACACATGGCCGACGAGGGCTTCGTGCCCGTGGAGCAGGCCCTGCCCTTCGCGGTGAGCGAGTCACCCTCGGAGCTGGTGGACCGGCTGCTGGCTGGCCCCACGCTCACGGTGACGGAGAAGTGGCTCAAGCGCCCCGAGCAGACGTGAGCCCCGGGGCCGCGAGCGACTACTGCGCGGAGACCTTCATCTCCGCCTGCCCCAGCGACGAGGCCAGACGGAACGTCACCTTCTCCGTGCCAGGGGGAATGACGGGCTGCCCGCTGGCCATCACCGTGGGGAACTGCACCTCGTAGCCGACCCAGAAGACGCTGGTGTACGGGTAGTAGGCGCGCATCTCCAGGTCCGCGCGGCCCATGCGGCGGATGCGCACCGGCGTCACCTCACCCGCGGGCGTCACCAGCGCCATGCGCCAGATGGTCTTCTTGAAGTCGAAGTCGAGGTACCGGTAGTCGTTGACGTGCACGGCCATGAAGAACTCGTGCACCTGCGCGGCCTCGGCGCGCTCCTCCGCGAGCAGCTCCGCCACCTTGGGAGCTGGCAGCACCTGGAAGGCCGCCTGGCGGAGCACCCGCGCCTCGCGGAACGTCATCGTCTGTATCGTCACCCCGGCGAAGAGGCGGGTGTCGAAGCCGTCGTAGATTTCCTGCTGGCCCGAGTACTTGTCGAGCAGCCTCCGGTAGGCCGCTTCCGCGTTCTCGTCGTGCAGCGTGGGAGCCTGCTCGCCAACGGCGGGAGGCATGGTGGAGCAGCCGGACAACATGCCCAGCAGCGCTCCCGTGGCGAGAAGCTTCTTCACGGAATGAAGTCCTTGCGGGTGAACAGCGTGGTGAGTCGGTGGCCCGCGGCCTCCACCGCCTCGCGTCCCCCCTCCAGTCGGTCCACCAGGGCGAACGCCCCGAGCACCGTCAAACCCTCGGACCTGGCCCGTTCAATCGCCTTGATGGTGGAGCCGCCCGTCGTCACGACGTCCTCGACGATGGCCACCTTCGCGCCAGCGCCCAGCCCGCTCAGGCCTTCAATCCACTGGCCGGTGCCGTGGCCCTTGGGCTCCTTGCGGACGATGAACGCGGCCAGCGGATAGCCGGACAGGTAGCCGGTGAGGCTCACCGCGGACGCGAGTGGATCCGCGCCCAGCGTCAGCCCGCCCGCGCCCACCGCCTCGGGCGCCTCGCGGCGGATGGCCTCCAGGAAGAGCCGTCCGATGAGGAAGTGGCCCTCGGCCAGGAGCGCGGTGCGCTTGCAGTCGATGTAGAAGTCCGACTCCTTGCCGGACGAGAGCACCACGCGGCGGCGTTCGAAGGAGCGCTCGGTGAGCAACTCCAGCAACCGGGCCCTGTCGCGGGCGAACAAGTCCGACATCACTTCAACCCCTCCAGGTACGCCACCAGCTCGGAGGAGTACCGAAGCTGCATCAGCAACTCCGCCCGACGCGACTCATCCAGCGAGGTGAACACGTCCGCCAGCAGCGAGAGTTCCTGGTTGATGGTCCCCAGCCGCTGCGACACGTCCGCCGCCAGCTCGTCGGCGTCGATCTCCTCTTCCACGCCCTCGGGCGCCAGCTCGTCATCGGTGGCGAGTGCCTTGGCGAGCATGTCGGCCACCGCCGCGCTCAGCCGGCCCTGGGCCTCCAGCTGGTCGCGCTTGGCCTCCAGCACCTCCGGTTCCACCGGCGTGGCGTGGATGGCCTCCGCCAGCGACATGAGGAGCGCGTCCTCGTCCGACAGGTCCGTGTGCACGCGCGCCTGCACCGCGTCCCGCTTGAGGAAGCGCAGCGCCGCCACGCGCCGGAAACCGCACACCAACTGGTAACTGTCCTGGCCACGGGGCCGCACGTCCACCGGGAACAACTGCCCCAGCCGCGCGATGTCCGTGGCCAACCCGGACACGTCACCCTCGGGACGCAGCCGGTAGGCCGACTCGTCCTCGAGCCGCTCCAGCGGCATCAACACCGTCACCACCCGGCCCGCGAGACGCTCCTCCGGCGCGGCCAGCATCTCCGGCTCCGACTCATCTTCTTCCTCGTCCTCTTCCTCGGACGCACCGGACTCCGACGCGCCAGAAGCAGTCGGCGCCTCGGAGTCAGACCGAGCCTCGGCGGAGGAGGCGCTCGCCTCGGCGGCAACGGCCCATGACTCCCCGGAGGACGTGTTCGCCTCGGAGGTGGACTCCTGCCCGGAGCCCTCCTCGCGACGCGACTCCTCGGGGACACCCGGCTCCGAAGCGGACTTCACCTGCGACTCATCCGACGCACCCACCGACGACTCCATGGCCCGCTCGGGCTCACCCGTAGCGGGTGCTCCTTCGGCGGCGACACCCTGAGACTCCACCGAGCCTCCTTCCGGGGACGCGGCGCCCGCATCCGTCGCGGAAACTGGGGGTGACTCCCCCTCTCCACCTTCGGCGCGAGTCGGCTCCCGCGGCGCGGGCTCGCCCGGCGCGGAGTCCTGGGACCCACCGTCACCCCGCGCCGAAACAGCCTCGGGCGTGGACGACGAGCCACCTTCCGGAGAACCCGGCATCCCTTCTTCTCCGTCAACCCTGTGCTCGGCGTCCATGGTGGCACCCCTGGTCTGCCCACTCCCGCGCCACCGACACCGGCGGCGCGGGAAGTGCGCTCTAGCGGGTCTTCTTCTTCACCACGACCTTCTTCTTGGCGCCAGCACCCAACGCGAAGGGCGTTGGCGGCTCGGCAGAAGCAGGCTGCTCCACGGGCGGGGCTACCGGACGCGTCTCGGCCCGAGGGGGCGGAGGCGGCGGCAGCGGCTTGCTCGCGGGACGGGCGGGCTGGGTCATCATCGGCGGCGGCGCGGGTCGCGTCGTCGCCACGGGGGCCGTGGGACGCGCGGGAGGCACGCTCGGACGCGCGGGGGGCGCGCTCGGGCGGGCAGGCGCCGCGGAGGGACGCGTCACCGGGGCGGCCGGACGGGCCACCACGGGGCGCTGCGACGGCAGACGGCCGGGCTCCACGTCACCCATGTCGACACGGCCGCGGAAGCTGGCGCCGTCCACGATGATGACGCGGGGGGCGTGGATGTCGCCCACCATGCGGCCCTCGCGGGTCAACTCCACGCTCTCCGTGGCGTTGATGTTGCCCACCACCACGCCGCTGACGATGGCGTTGCGCACCGCCACGTTCGCCTTCACCACGCCCGACGGCTCGACGATGAGGGTACGGCTGAGCGTCAGCTCGCCCTCCACGCGGCCCCGGACGGTGAGGTCCTCATCGCCCGTCAACCGACCGCTGATGAGGATGGAAGGCCCCACCACGGTGTTGTTGACGTCGTTGCTACCGCTCAACTCCTTCGGGGTGGCCACGAATCAGCGCTCCTTCATGTCCATGTCGACGTTGCCCTTGAAGGAGGCACCGTCGGCGATGAGGATGCGGGGCGCCTTGATGTCGCCCACCACGCGGCAGTCCGTCTTCAGCTCGACCTTGTCGCTGGCGACGATGTTGCCCGTCACCCGGCCGGCGATCTCCACGTTCTGCGTCTCGATGTCCGCCTCGACGACGCCACTTCCCTCGACGTAGAGGCTCTCCTTGAGGGAGATCTTCCCCTTCACGGTGCCCTGGATGACCAGGTCCTCGTCTCCGGAAATCTCCCCGTCGATGACGATGCTCGAACCAATGACCGTATTCGCCATGAGTGTTGTCCGCCCTCTAGAAAGGTGTGTGCCGCGCCGTCAGCGCCGCGGCGTGAGCTTCAGATGTCGTCTGGCAGCCGGACGTCCATCTCGATGGAGCCGTTGAACACGGCGCCATCCTCGATGACGATGCGAGGCGCCTTGATGTCGCCGGCCACCTTGGCCGAAGCGTTGATGGCCACGCGAGTCGAGGCGTCGATGTTGCCGCTCGCCTCGCCGTTGATGGTCAACTCCTCGGCGCGGATGTCCGCCTGCACCTTGCCGGTGCTCTCGATGGTGAGGTGGTTCTTCAGGGCAATCTGCCCCTCCACCCGCCCCTCGATGACAAGGTCCCCTCCACCCGTGAGGTTTCCCTTGATGACGATGCCCTTACCGATGATGCCCGTTTCACCCGTTGCCATGCGGTGACCTCACCCAGAGCCCGCTCCTTCCGAGGAGCCGAGCGCCCTGATTATGTCAGAGATGCGCGGAGATCCAGCCGGAGATATCCCGGAACACCTCGGCGCGCCCCACCTCGTTGAGCGGCTCGTGCCTCATGCCGGGGTACTCCTTGAACTTCTTGTCCGCCGAGCCCGCCGTCTCGAAGAACACCCGCGCCGCCGACGGCGCCGCCACCCCGTCCTCGGCTCCGCAGAGCACGAACAGCGGGACTTGAATCTTCGGCGCCAGCAACATCGCCTCGGCCTGCGCCTTCGTGGACTCGATGAACCAGCGAGGCGTGGCGATGGACAGGTACAGCGGGTCCTCCCGGGTGGCGCGCTGCACCTCCGGGTCCTTGCTGAGGTCTTCGATTTTCAGTCCCGAGGACAGGCCCAGCCAAGGCACCAGTGAACCCACCGCGCGAGCCGCCATCACCTTCACGGCGGGCGGAGTCAGCGCCAGCTTGAAGTAGGGGCCTGACATCACCAGCCCGGACAGGCCCTCCACCTTGCGGCCACCGGCCCAGTGCGCCGCCATCAGTCCACCGTGGCTGTGGCCGAGCGCGAACGTCTTCTTGCCACCGGCCGAGGCGCGCACCCGCTCCCAGAAGACCTCCAGGTCGTCCACGAAGTACTGCCACTTCTCGCTGTACGCGCGCCGGCCCTCGGCGCGGCCGTGGCCCCGGTAGTCGAAGCCATGCACCGCGAAGCCGTCCGCCAGGAGCGCGTCCGTCACGTACTGGTAGCGGCCGAAGTGGTCTCCGTAGCCGTGCACCACCGCGACATGCGCTCGCGGCTCCGCGTCCGGAAGGTGCGTCTTCCAGAACAGCCGCGTTCCATCCCGGCCAGTGAAATAGCCCTCGTCGTGGCGAGCCATAGGCCCAGCAACTTAGCGGCCCGCCGCACCCATGGATAGCGCCTTGAGCTTGCGCTCCAGCGCCTCCCGCTGCCCGGGGGGCTCGGCGGACTCGGGGTCCAACGACAACACCTCCAGCGCCCGGCGCCACGCACCGGCGGCATCCGCGCTCCGAGCCGCGCGCTGATAGGCGTCTCCCAGGTGCTCGAGGATGACCGGCTCGTCCGGCGACAGCGACGACGCGCGCTCCAGCGCCTCCACCGCGCGCGGATAGTCCCCCCGCCGGAAGTAGACCCAGCCCAGGGAATCCAGGAAGGCACCGTTGTCAGGCCGCAGCTCCAGCGCGCGGAGCACCAGCCGCTCCGCCTCGTCCAGGTCCCTGCCCGTCTGCGCCAGCAGGTAGCCCAGGAAGTTGAGGGCGGCGGCATGGTCCGGATCCACCTCCAGCACGGCCCGCATGCGTGCCTGCGCGCCGGCCAGGTCCCCTTGGCGCTCGAAGGCGGCGCCCTGCACATACAAGAGAGCCTGGTCCTTCGGCGCGCGCGACACGGCCTCGCGAAGCAGCGTCAATGCCTCCGCGCCCCGGTTCTGCCGCTGGAGCGTGCCGGCGAGCGCGTCGTACAGCGCGGCGGAGGAGCCCTGCGTCAGCCCTTCCTTCAGCACGGACTCGGCTCGCGCGGACGCCCCACTCCGCTCCAGCGCGCGGGCATATTGGGCACGCACCTCCAGATCCGACGGGGCCTCCTGGAGCGCGGCGCGCAAGAGCGTGAGCGCTCGTGGGTGCTGCCCCGCGAGCGACAGGCACCGGGCGCGGCGCACGCGGGCATCGGCGAAGATGTCCGAGCCTTCGGGAACTCCCGCGAAGGCCTCCGCCGCGTCGGCGAAGCGCCGCATGCGCTCGTGCACCAGGCCCGCGTAGTAGGCCAGCCGAGGCTCATCTCCGCTGGCCGCGCGGGCGGACTCCAACACCTCCACGGCGGCGGTGGACTCGCGCTCGGCCAGATAGCTGAAGGCCACCCGCACCGCCGTCTCGGGCTCACCTGAGAGCGACAGGAGTCGGTCGAAGTACGCCCGGGCCCGCACCACGGAGCCCGCCTTCAGCGCCGAGCGCCCCGCGGCCAGCAGCACCTCCTGACTGTCCGGCTCGTGCTCCAGGGCCCGGGCCAGCGTCTCCTCCGAGCGCGCGGGCCGCCCCGTCTCCTCGTACAGCTTCGCCAGCGTGCCCAGCACCTCCACGTCGCCCGGGTCTCTCGAGGCGGCCTCCGTCAGCAGGCGCTCGGCCCGGTGCGTGTCGCCGCGCTCGGCCAGGGCCAGCCCCAGGCGTCGATAGCCGGAGGCCTCGCCCGGCAGCGCACGCGCGAGGGACTCCACCACCTTCACCGCCTCGCCCGAGGCGCCGGACTCGAGATAGAGCTGCGCGAGGACGAGGTAGGCCTCGGGCTCGCGGGGCTTGAGCGCGATGGCCCGGCGCAGGTGCAGGCGCGCGCGGGTGAAGCGGCCCGACTCCAACAGCACGCGCCCCAACAGGACGTGGGCCGGGTAGTACGCGGAGGAGCGCTCCACGGCGCGACGCAGCTCCCGCTCCGCTTTGTCGAGGTCCCCCAGCCGGGCGTACTCCTCCGCCAGCCGGGTGAGCAGCAGCGGGTGGCCGTCATCGGTGGCCAGGGCCAGCCGCAGCGCGTCCACGGCGCCGCGATGGTCCCCCGCATGGTGCAGCAGCCGCGAGCGCAGATATTGGGAGTAGCTCGCGGACGAGGAGAAGGCCCCCTCGTCCAAGGCCGCCGCGTCCATCGCCTCTCGCATGGCCTCGCGGTCCACGCGCGGACGCTTGGACGGAGGGGCCGCCGCGAGGGCTCCGGGCCCCCACAGGGCGGCAAGCAGCACGACGGCGAGGAGGCGAGAGGGGCTCACGCGAGACGAAGTCTAGCGCGGCCCCGGCCCGCGTGCAGGTGCCTCAGGCCGCCTGAGGGGGTGGCGCGCCCAGCTTCTCCAGCAGCTTCTCCACCGGGTCGCTGTCCTGGCTCACGTCCGCCACCGCCGAGCGGTACTCGGTGTCCGTCGCCTTCTCCACATCCGGCATCAACCGACCGATGACGTTGCGCGCGGCCTCCGCGTTGCACTCGGGCAGGACGACGACGAAGACGCCTCCGCCCAGGTGGGAGATGGCATCCGGGTGACGCACCCGCTTGCGAATGACGTCCGCGATGTTGCTGGGCACCGGCTCCACGGGGCGATCCGGCCGCAGCACCGCCAGGCTCAGGGCCCGGTGGTAGCGCCGGCTGCGCGCCAGTTCCTGCTCCAGCCGCAGCAGCAGGCCGCGCCGGTCATGCAGGCCCGTGGTCGGATCGCTTCCCGTGCGACGCTGGAGCGATGAGCCGTCATGCTGATCCCGCTCACCCTGGCGCAGCTTGAGCGCGCGGTCCGTGCGGTTGAGCAACTCCACCGCGTTGAACGGCTTGCTCATGTAGTCCACGGCGCCCAGGTTGAGCGCGCGGACCTTCTCCGCGACGCCCTGGTGCGCGGACAACAGGATGACGGGGATGTGCGCCGTGTCGGACGACGACTTCAGCGCCATGGCCGCGTCCAGGCCGTCCAGCTTGGGCAGGAAGACGTCCATCACCACCAGGTCCGGCCGCTGGGCTCGCGCCCGGGCCAGGCCCTCCGCGCCATCGCGCGCCACCTCCACGCGGTACTTCGAGCGCAGCACCTCCGACAGCACGGCGGCGATCTCCGGCTCGTCCTCCACCACGAGGACGCGCGGCTGCTCGTGCACGCTGGTCGCCGCGACGGGCGGACGAGGATTGCGCGGCGCTTCCTGCGCGAGCGGCAGCGTGAAGACGAAGAGGCAGCCGTGCTCCGGCGGGCTCTCCGCCCAGATCTCCCCGCCGTGCAGCTCCACGAACTCCTTGCAGATGGCGAGCCCCAGCCCCGTGCCCTTGCCACCGTGGCGGTAGCGGTCGAACACCAGGTGCAGCTCGTCCTGCGGAATGCCGACGCCGTCGTCCTGCACGCAGACCTTGGCCGCGTCACCGTCCGGACGACCCAGGCGACGGGTGGAGACGACGACTTCGCCCGCCTCCCGCGCGTGGTGGATGGCGTTGGTGATGAGGTTCTGCAGCACCTCGTGCAGCTTCACCTCGTCACCGATGAGCATCAGGCTGTCGGGGCAGTCCGCGCGCAGCGACACCCCGCGCTCGGCGGCCAGGATCTCCAGCTCGTTGACGGCGTCGCGGCACAGCTGCGCCACGTCCAGCACACGAGGCTCGATGGACAACCGCGCCGCCTCGCCCTTGCCCTTCTCCAGCAGCGACTCGACGAGGCCGAGGATCTTCTTGCCCTGGCGAATCATCGCCTCGGCGGACTGCTTCTGCTGGGACTCCAGCGGTCCCTCCAGCAGGAGCCGGCCGTGGCCCAGCAGCACCTGGAGCGGGGCTCGCAGGTCGTGGCTCACCACCGCGATGATCTCATCCTTGAGGCGGTTGAGCTCCTTGAGCCGGCGGTTGGCCTCGAGCAGCTCGTGGTACCGCTCCACGTAGGCCATCTCCAGGTCTTCGCGCTTCTTCTTCACCGCGGTGTGGAGCCGCGCGTTGCGGATGGAGTTGGCCAGCACTCCGGCCACGGCCTGGGTGAACTCCTGCTCGTCGCGCCCGAAGGACGCGTCCATGCGCGAGACGCGTAAGAACAGCGCGCCCAACAGGTCGTCCTGACAGATGAGCGGCTGCACCAGGATGGACTTCACGCCCAGCGGGACGAGCGACGTGCGCACCTCCGCCATGAGCGGATCCCGCTGCGCCTCCTCGATGAGCACTGGCTCCCGCGTCTCCAGCGCGCGGCGCAGCTCCGGATAGCGAGCCACCTCGATGTCCAACTGCACGAGGCTCGGGTCCTCCTGCGTCGCCACCACCCTGCCCGTGCGGGCATGGCTGCCCTCCACCAGCACCACCGAGCACCGGTCCGTCCCGGTGACGCGGCCCACCTTGTCCACCGCGATGCGGAGGATCTCCTCCAGCTCCAGCGAGCTGGTGGCCGCCTGGGTGATCTCCAGCAGCATCCCCATGCGCAGGCGGACGCGCTCTTCCCTGTCCTTCAACCGGCCCGCCCGCAGCGCGGCCTCCAGGCGGGGCACCACCTCGTCCGCGCCGCGAATCCAGTCGTCCACCGCCAGGCGCTTGAAGGCCTCCGCGGACCGGCTGCGGCCCAGGTCCACCAGCACCGGCAACCGCTGGAGGCGCTCCACCCGACGCAGGGACTCCAGCAGCTCCGCCGCGCGCTTCGCCGTCACCGACAGCAGCACGACCTCGGGCTGCAGCGAGTCCGCCACCTCCGCGAGCCCGCTCTCCTTCTCCGTCGACGCGCACTGGTAGCCGCTCGCGGTCAGCCGCTCCATCAAGGCGTCGCCGGATTCCTTCCCGGCCACCACCAGAACGCGTCCCCGCTGATCCGCCTGCATCTCGACTCTCACAGTGAACCTCGCGCCGACGAGCCCCGAACCGGGACTCGATGGGGAGGCTGCAAAAACCCGTTGAGTGCGTAAGGGTTCATGGTTCGGATCCCGATCATGCCGCTGATCACGTCCGTGGGCCAGAGCGGCGCACATCCGGAGACGGCGGTAACTGTGAGTGGTGCTGGGGAGGCGTCACGCCCATCGTGGCTTTCCCGCAGGGACGGCGAAGGTGCTCCGGGCGGGCGCCGGGAGGACTGGGCGCGCGCAACAGCGCCGGACGAAGAACCTTCCCAGGCCCTCCGCGCACGAGCGCCGGTCGCCCGGTCGGGCGCCGTCCATTCAAGCATCCTTCCGGCCGTCATCTCTTGCTCCCACCCGTTTCCGTGTCGCCCTGGCTTCGCGGATTTACCTGCCTCCGCGCACGGAGACCCGGCGGCTATCACGTCACGGGCCTGTCAAGGGCGCCAATCGACGTGGGCAGGGCTCCCCGGGGGCGTTTCGGAGGGGGGATGATGCCGGGAATGGTGCGAGCAAGATAGAGTGCCGTGCCATGCTCCACCCTTCCGTGACTCGGCGTGCATGGCGCACCGCCCTCGTTCTCGTCTCCGGTCTGGCCACCGCTTGCGGCGATGACCCGCCACCGCCCACGCCGGATCCGCCCCAGGTCAACTTGACGGTCCCCGAGGGAAACCTCGCGGGAACGGCCCTCCCGCTCATCGTCAACGTGTCCGGCTGCGCGAAGGTCGCCACGCTGAACATGTACGACCGGACCACCTTCCTGAAGGCGTTCCCGTACGCGAGCGGGGCCACCACGGTGGAGCTGCTGGCGTCGGACATCCCCTACTCCAACCCGCTGGTGGGAATCGCCGCCAGCCTGTCGCTCACCGCGGAGGTGGTGTGCGATGACGGGCGGAAGAACACGTCCCTGCCCCAGCCCGCCACGTTCTTCCCCGTGGCCCGGGTGGTGGATGATCCTCAGGGGCTCCAGGTCTATTCCACCCCATTGGCCATTGACGGCACGGGCAGCGGGATGACCTTCCTGAGCTGCGCCAAGACGACCACGGGCGGACTGGAGACGATGTACCGCCACAACTCGGCGGGGAGCGGGGCCACCGTGCTCCAGGTCCCCACCCTGTGCAACGCGTCCACGGTCATCACCCCGCGCAACGCGAGCACCGGTAAGCGCTGGGTCTGGACGCCGGGCTACGGCGCGTTCGCCATTGACGCCGACTTCAAGATTACGTCGCGAACGCACATCGACCTCAAGGTCAACGACCTGGCCGTCATGCCCAACGGTGACGCCGTCATCCGCTCGGTGCAGGGGCTCCTCTACCGCATCACCCACTCCACCACGGACGGCCTGGGCATCGGCGTCACCCGGTGGATGTACCGGCGGGATATCTCCATCGGAGACCCCATTGGAAGGCTCGTCGTGCGCAGCGACGGCCGGGTGCTCAACGCCAGCCACATCGCCTACAGCGACAACCGCTCGGACGTCATCGTCGAGGAGGTTGACGGCGGCGTGGACTCCGCGGGCGGCACGCTGCAGGACACGCACATCATCCGGCAGATCTTCGCGTCCAACACCTCCACACCGCTTCCCGTGGGCGCGTTCAGCCCGGATGGCAGCATCCTGTACCTGGGCTTCGCCCTGCCCGAGGACAAGTCGCAGGTCCTCGCGTGCGTCGCGAACCTGGCTGGCTGCGAGGGCGCGGCATCCAAGTGGGCCACGAGCGTGCTCACCGGGAAGGCGACGCAAATCACCACGTATGCCAACGGCAACCGCGTCGCCGCCGCGACGACTCAGCGCGTGTGGCTGCTGGACGGAAGCACGGGCGTCATCCGCAACCGGGAGACCCGCTCGGTGGACGCCAACGGCGCGCTCCACGTGAAGTTCCTGCTGCCGGCGCCCTCCCCTTCGTCGGACCTGTTCTTCCTGAACGGGCCGGCCGCACAGGGTTCGACGGTGACGCTGCCGGTGGAGCTGGTGGGCGTGGACCAGTCGGCGGGCAGCGTGGCGGAGGGCCGGGAGCTGTTCCGCTACCAGGTGCCCGTCTCCATGGGCGCCGCCTTCGACGACACCGGTCGGCTCTGGATGCGCACGGGACTCAAGCTGCTCCAGCTCCAGCCCTCGTCGCAGTACCGCAGCGCCCGGCCGTAGGCAGTGGCCTTCCCCCTCGCGCCGAGCGGACTCAGGGCCGCTCGGCGACGAGGAGCGCCTCCACGTTGCCGGCGGGCCCCGGCACGGGGGAGTCAATCAACCCGCGCACGGTGAGGCCCTGCTCGCGCACGAAGGCCGTCACGGTGTCGATGGCATCCTGGCGCGCGGCGGCGTCTCGCACGACGCCCCCCTTGCCCACGCGGTCCGGCCCCACCTCGAACTGGGGCTTCACCAACGCGGCCAGCAGCCCTCCCGGCTCCAGGAAGCGCAGCACGGACGGCAACACCTGCGTCAATGAGATGAAGCTGACGTCGATGACGATGACGCCCACCTTCTCCGGCAGGTCCTCTTCCGTCAGGTAGCGCGCGTTGACGCGCTCGCGTGAGCGCACCCGGTCATCCTTCCGGAGCTTCTCGTGAAGCTGGCCGTAGCCCACGTCGATGGCGTGGACCCTCACCGCGCCGTGCTGGAGCAGGCAGTCGGTGAAGCCGCCCGTGCTCGCGCCGATGTCCGCGGCCACCTTGCCGCGCACGTCGAGCGCGAAGTGGTCGATGGCCCCCTTCAGCTTCAGCCCTCCGCGCGAGACATACGGCAGCACCTCGCCCTTGAGGCGCAGCTCGGCCTCCACGCGAATCAGGGAGCCGGGCTTGTCCACGCGCTGGTCATCCACCACCACCAGCCCGGCGAGGATGAGCGCCTGGGCCTTGGTGCGCGACTCGGCCAGTCCACGCTCCACCACCAGCACGTCCACCCGCTCCTTGCGAGGCTTCACGGTTCGCTCCTCCCCAGCAGCGCCAGCGCGGCCCGCCGGAGGCCCGCCGCGTCCAGCCCGAGTTCCGCGCGCTGCACCCGCGCGTCTCCATGGGGAACGAAGGCGTCCGGCATGCCCAGCACCCGCACCCGCGCGGCGACACCGCGCTCCGCGTAGAGCTCCAGCACCGCGCTGCCCAGGCCCCCTCGCACCGTCCCCTCCTCCGCCACGACGACGGGGCCGTGGGAGGCGGCCTCCAGCAACGCAGCCTCGTCCAGCGGCGAGAGGCCCCGCGCATCGAGCACGCTCCACCCTGGCTCGTGCCTCGCGGCCTCCAGCGCGGACAGGCCCAGGGGCCCCAGCGTCACCAGCGTCAACTCCGGCCGCGCGGCGCGAACGAGCCACCGGGCGCCCCGCACCGGCGCGTCCTCCACCCGCACTTCCGGAGGCAGCGCGGGGAGCGTGCCCCGAGGGAAGCGGAGGACGGAGGGATGCGGCGCCTGGAGCGCGGTGGCGAGCATGGGGGCGAAGTCCTCCCCCACCACCGGCGCCCACAACGCGAGCCCCGGGAGCGGACGCAGCGACGCCACGTCGTACGTCCCCTGGTGCGTGGCGCCATCCGCGCCCACCAGCCCCGCGCGGTCCACCGCGAAGACGACGGGCAGGCCCGGCAGACACACGTCGTGGATGATCTGATCATACGCGCGCTGCAGGAACGTCGAGTAGATGCAGCACACGGGACGCGCCCCCGCGGCGGCGAGCCCCGCGCAGAACGTCACCGCGTGCTGTTCGGCGATGCCCACGTCGTGGACCCGGTCCGGGAAGCGCGCCTTGAGGGCATTGAGCGCGGAGCCCTCCAGCATCGCGGGCGTCACCGCCACGACCCGCGAGTCCCGCGCCATCGCCTCTTCGAGCGCCAAGGCGAGCGCCTCGCTGTAGGTGCGGTGGCCTCCACGCGAGCGCACCAGCTTGCCGTCGCGCCACTCATACGGGCCCATGGCATGGCCACGCGTCTGAGCGTCCGCCTCCGCCGGAGGAAACCCCTTGCCCTTGAGCGTGAGCGCGTGGACCACCACCGGACGGGACGACGCACGAGCCTCGCGCAGCGCGTGCATCAGCGCGCCCAGGTCATGCCCATCCACCGGCCCCAGGTAGGTGAAGCCCAGGCCCTGGAAGAAGTCGCGCGCGCCGCGAGTGCGCAGCAGCGAGGGAATCGCCCCCACGTTGGCGCTGATGGACATCTGGTTGTCGTTGAGCACGACGACGAGCGGCAGGTGGCTGCCTCCCGCGTTGTTGAGACCCTCGAAGGTCATGCCCCCGGTGAGGCCTCCATCTCCGAGCACCGCCACCACGTGGCCCCGGTGGCCCATCATCCCGCGGCCCGCCAGCAGTCCCAGCGCCGCCGACACGGCCGTGCAGGAGTGCCCCGCCAGCAGCGCGTCGTGAGGACTCTCGCGCGGGTCCAGGAAGGGCGCCACGCCGCCCGCCTGTCGCAGCGTGTGCATGTGCTCGCGCCGCCCGGTGAGCAGCTTGTGCGCGTACGTCTGGTGTCCGACGTCGAAGAGGAGGGCGTCGGTGGGCGAGTGGAAGACCCGGTGCAGCGCGACGATGAGCTCCACCGCGCCCAGGGACGCGCCCAGGTGGCCGCCCACCTTGCCGCAGACGGAGATGATGTCCTCGCGGAGTTCCTCGCAGAGCCGGGGCAGCTCCGCTTCGGGAAGTGCCCTTACGTCCGTTGGAGAGGCGATGCGTTCCAGCAACCTCGGCATCAGGACTTCCGCTCCACCACGTAGCGCGCGAGCGCCGCCAGCGGTCCGTCCTCGCCCTCCAGCGGGCGCACCGCCTCCACCGCCAGCGCCACCTGCTCCTCCGCCATGCGCCGCGAGGCCTCCAGCCCCACCACCGCGGGGAACGTGTGGCGCCCGGCCTCCGCGTCCGCGCCCGCCGGCTTGCCGAGCTGCTCCCGGGTGGCCGTCACATCCAGCACGTCATCGGCGATCTGAAAGGCCAGCCCCACCGCGTCGCCGTAGAGCTGCGCGCGGACGAGCGCCTCCGCGTCTCCACCGCCCGCCAGCGTCCCCATGCGACACGCCGCGCGGATGAGGGCTCCCGTCTTCAGCCGGTGCATCCGCACCAGGTAGTCCAGGACGGCGGGACGGTCCTCGGCGGTGTCCAGCACCTGGCCGCCCACCATGCCCACGGCCCCCGAGGCCACCGCCAGCTCCCGACACAGCACGCCCCGCACGGGCTCCGGTCCGTCGCCGAGCAACGCGAAGGCCTCCGTCAGCAGCGCGTCTCCGGCGAGGATGGCCATCGCCTCGCCATACACCTTGTGGTTGGTGGGCCGGCCGCGACGGAAGTCGTCGTCGTCCATGGCCGGCAGGTCGTCATGAATCAGCGAGTACGTGTGGACGTACTCGAGGGCACAGGCCGCGTCACCGGACAGGGGCGAAATCAGGGAGGCGCGCGCCACCGCATCCGCGAAGGTGAGGCACAGCACGGGCCGAAGGCGCTTGCCGCCCGCGAGCAGCGAGTAGCGCATGGCCTCTACCAGTCGCGGAGGCGCACCGGAGGAAGCGAGCCGGTCCGCGCGCTCGAGCAACAGCGATTCCACCCGCGCCTGCTGGGTGCGCAGGAAGGTGTCCAGGTCGAAGTGGGCCAAGCGTCGGTGCTCCTTGCGCTGCTGAGAGACTAGGGAGCCGGTGGAGGTACCAGCTCACGAATGCGCCGGACGAGCTTGTCCGTGTCCAGGGGCTTGACGAAGTAGTCCGCGGCGCCGACCTCCCGGCCGCGCCGCTTGTCCTCGGAGTCTCCCCGCCCGCTAATGAAGATGATGGGGATGTCCCTGAAGTGCTCGTTCTTCTTCACCGCCTTGCAGAGCTCGAAGCCATCAATCCAGGACATGTTGACGTCCAGGAGGATGGCCTGGGGGCGGTGGAGCTGCAGCGAGGCGATGAGCCGCAGGCCGTTGGCCGCGAGCGTCACCTCGAAGCCCTCGTCCTCGAGGGCAGCCGCGAGCAGCTCCCGCGTGTCGCGGTCATCATCGACGATGGTGATCTTCGGCTTCGACATTCCGGAGTGCGCGTCCCGCCCGACCTAGAACGGGACGTCATCCTCGGGGGGAGGCCGGGGTGCGGGCGCCCGGGGGGCCGCCTGGGCGGCGGGACGAGCGGACACCGACAGCGGCGCCACCACGTCATTGCCGTCCTCATCCTGGAGCAGCTGCTCGATGCGCTGCTCCGCTTCGGTCAGCAGCTTCTCGCCCCGGCGTACCAGCCGGATGCCTTCCTCGAACGCCTTGAGCGAATCCTCCAGCGACAGGTTGCCGCTCTCCAGCCGGCCCACCGTCTCCTCGAGACGGGACACGACGTCCCCGTACTGGCCGGGAACCTCGCCCTCCGCCGCCTTGTCCGCCTTGGACGCCTTGTCCGCCTTCGCCACAGCCTTCCACCTCGCCGTTCGGGGCGCGGGACTCTAGAGGGTGGCCCGTTAGCAGTCCACCGGCCCTTTTACCAACGTGACAGTGGCTTCGACTTCTTCACATCCGCCCAGCGTCTTCGCCCCATTGGCGGCGAGTTTGATGCCCAGGCGCTCTCCCACCTCGACATCCGCGGCGGAGCGCACCACCCCACCGTCGCGCTGGCGGAACACCACCGAATAGCCCCGCGACATCACCTTCAGCGGGCTCATCGCGTCGAGCCGCCCCTCCAGACGCTGGAAACGCCGCTGCGCTTCCGCCAGCGTCCCTTGCTGGAGCGCCCGCAGCCGTGCCTGGTGTGCCGCCAGCCGGGCATGCTCTCGCGAGACGAGTGCCGTCGGCGAGGCCCGCTCCAACCCGAGCCGCGCCGTCGCCAGCGTCGCCTGCCGCGTCGCCACGCCCGCGCGCGCCGCCTCCGATAGTCGACGGGCCAGTTTCAACAAGTGTGCGCGCTGCTCGCCCAACCGGGCCTGGGGCCGCGCGCGCTGCAGGCGCTCCGTCAATGCCCGCAGCGACTCGCGCCGCTCGCGCACCGCGGGCCGCAGCACGCGCATCATCGCCTCCACCTGTTCGGACAGGTGCAGCCGCTGGTGGTTGAGCGCCCGCCTGGGGTCATCCAGCCGGGAGGAGAGCTGGCCCTGGCGCTCGCGCAGCTCCAGCACGCGGCGCTCCATGGCCCGGCGCAGCCGCCCCGCTTGCGTGGCGAGCGACAGCTCCAGGTCCGCGAGCACGGGCGCCAGCCGCTCCGCCGCCGCGCTGGGAGTGGCCGCCCGCCAGTCCGCCACGAAGTCGGAGATGGTGAAGTCAATCTCGTGGCCGATGGCCGACACCACCGGCACGGGCGAGGCGAAGATGGCGCGCGCCACCTCCTCCTCGTTGAACGTCCAGAGGTCCTCCACCGAGCCACCGCCGCGCGTCACCACGATGACGTCCACATCGGCGCGCCCCAGCCGCGCAATCGCCCGGGCGACCTCCGGCGCGGAGCCCTCGCCTTGCACGCGCGCGTCCGCCAGCAGCACGCTCAGCCGGGGGTTGCGCGAGTGCAGCACTCGCAGGAAGTCCTGGAGCGCGGCGCCCGTACGGCTCGTCACCACGCCGATGCGCTGGGGCAGGAACGGCAGCGGACGCGGAGGCCGCACACGGCGGTCTCCGATGAGGCCCTCGGCCGCCAGCCGCGCCTTGAGCTGCTCGAAGGCGAGCGCCAGCGCGCCCTCCCCCACCGGCTCCAGCCGCGTGACGATGAGGCTGTAGCGCCCCTGCGGCTCGTACAGGTCGACGCTGCCCTCGGCCAGCACCTCCATGCCGTCGCGCAGCGCGAAGCGCATCCGTCCCGCGAGCGACGCCCACACCTTGGCGTCGATGGACGCGACGGAGTCCTTCAGCGAGAAGTACCAGTGCCCTCGCGCGTTGGCGCCGCGAAAGCCCGTCACCTCGCCGCGAACCAGCACGCGCGCGAAGCGCGACTCCAGCGTCTGCTTGAGCTGACGCGTCAGCTCCGCCACGGAGAGCACCGAGCGCTCGGGCTTGGGCGGCGCGGCCGGAGCACCCTCCATCGGCCCCAGCAACCCCGTTCCGTCCGCGTCCACCGAGGGCAGCGGAGGCGGCGGCTTCCTCGGCATCGCCAACACGCGCGGCGCCGAGACAGGCGCGACGGGAACCGGCGCGGAAGCGGCACCGAACAGGTCCCCCTGGAAACCCAACGTGACGGGCGGCGGTGACTCGCCGCCCGCGCCCTTGCGCTTCTTCATCGCGAGAGCTTCTCGACCCAGGACTTCGCCTTGTCGTGGTACTCGTCATCCGGCGGCGTCATGGCCACCACGTCCTTGAACTTGGGCAACGCGTCCTCCGGGTTGCCGTCCTTCATGGAGTAGGCCAGGAGGTAGAGCTCCCGCGCCTTCGTCTTCATCTCGCTGATGATGTTCGAAGCGCCCGCGTGGCCAGGGTCGGCCTGCAGCGTGCGCCTCGCGAACTCCATCGCACGGGCCCACTGGCCAGAGGCCTTCGCCGAGCTGGCGCTCTTGTAGAAGATGGTCGCCGCGCGGGTGCCCGCGTTGCGCGCCATCTTGCTGGCGCGGCCGTCGGTGATGTCCTTGTCCAGCGCCAGCAGCTTCTGCAGCCCCTTCGCGTCCAGGTCCTCCAGGCGCTTGTAGAGGGTGCTGAACTCCGACATCTGCGCGAGCAGCTTCTTGCACTGCGGGTTCTTCGACATGCACGCGTTGAGGATGGCCACGGCGCCGGACATGTCTCCGTCGCGGAAGCGCTCCACCGCGGGCTCCCAGGGCTTGGGCGCGGGGCCGGTGGGAATCACGCGGGGCGTGTCGCGGATGGTGATGGCCTGCACCGCCTGCTCGTTGATGAGCTTGGCGTCGCGGTGCTCCGGGAAGGCCTTGAGGATGTCGTCGGTGATGGCCTTCGAGGAGTCCAGCTGACCGGTGTCCAGCGCCGTGCGCGCCTCGCGCGTGCGCTTGTCGGCCAGCTCCGACAGCTCCCGCTTCGCCGCGTTCACCTGCTCGTAGAGGAACTGGCTCTCACCCGCCTTGGCCAGCGAGGCGGAGGCCTTGCCCAGCTCGTTCTTCACCAGCGCGGCGCGTGCATCCGTGAGGCGCCCCTGCACGGGAATCTCGCGCTCGGCGTGCTGGAGATAGTCCTTCACGCCGGGGTAGTCGGGAGCCGAGGCGGAAAGCTCCTCGAGCTTCGCCTTGGCCTCCACCCACTTGCCTTCACGCACCAGGTTCTTCGCGTCCTGGAAGATGGTGCTCAGCTCCTTGCGGACGGCATCCTCCTGGCCCTTCTGGGCGACAATCTCCGCCTGCGCATTCACCATGCGCATGCGCGCGATGCCCAGGCCGGCGAAGAGCACCACCACCACGCCGCCCGCGAGCAGCTTCAGCCGCGTCTTCTTGCGCTGGACCTCGGGGTCCGGCGGAGCCATGGCGGAGGAACGCGCGCTGCGCACGCGGCCACCCTCCACGCGCGGAGGCGGACGGGCCGGTGACGAGCCACGGCTCGTGGACGCGGAGGAAGCGCTCGCGGCGCGCCCGCGCGACGGGGCGGCCACCATCAGCGTGGAGTTGACCACGTCCTCGAAGCGCAGCTCCGTGTCGCCCAGGGTGATGACATCCCCGTTGGCCAGGGGCGTCTCCTCGCCAATGGCCTCGCCGTTGACGAGCGTCCCGTTGCCGGAGCCCAGATCGCTCACCATCCAGGCCGCCCCCGCCTTGCGCACCATGACGTGCTTGCGCGACACGGACGTGTCGGGGATGCAGATGGGGTTGTCCGCGGCGCGGCCGATGACGTACTCGCCGTCCTGCAGCGAGAACTCCTCACCTGACTTGGGCCCCGCCACGCAGATGAGCCGCGGGGTGGCCGCCCCGGGGGCGGCGGAGACGGGAGACGTCCTGCGGGCCGCGGGGCGAGCTCCTGTCCCGCCCGAGGGCGTCCCGGAAGGAGGCCTGCGACGAGCAGGAGGGGAACCGTTCGACATGGCGAATCACCGACTTCCTGAAGAGAGAGCACCAGCTCAGAGCTCGTGCTCGAACGCCTTTTCCTGGGCCAGATTGTGGCAGCGATGCTCGGTGGTAGGGAAGCGTCTGCTCACTTCTTGCAGCGCCGCCCGAGCCTTCTTCGCGCTCCGGAACTGCACAGCCTGTTGGAATTCCAGCATGAGCTGGGCACATTGGTGGTCCAGCTCGGAGGAGACCTGGGAGAGCTGATAGCGGACGTCCTGGTACAGCTCCGGCTTCGGGTCCATGGCCTCCAGGGTCAACCACGCGAAGCGGAACTGCTGCCAGGCCCGGAAGAGGTTCTCCGCTCCCACGCCCTTGGTGTCGAAGAACCGCCGGCCCGTGGAGGCATAATCCCGCGCCTGAGCGAGCAGTTGATCCGGGGGCAGCTCCGGCACGGGGATGACCTCCAACCACAGGTTCCAGACCCGCCAGGTCTCGTTCCCCGGGGGGTTGCGCACATTGTCGAAGGCGAAGCTGTTGAGCTCCCCGCGCTTGAGCGTCTTCGCGGGGAGGATGTGCTCCAGCTCGCGCTCGGCGGTGGTGGTGGTATCCGGGGGGACCCAGCCCAGATTCACGCCGTTGAGGACCAGGGCCACCTCGTCCTTGGAGATACCACTGGCCTGGTAGTGCAGCAGGGCCACCGCGCGGGTGGGCGCGGCGAACTGGAAGTCGAAGGACTTCTGGTCCGAGTGCTCCCAGCGCACACCCTCGCCCAGACCGAACGAGTCGGGCACGCGCTCGACGCCCAGGGACAGCGGCTCCGACCCCTGCCCGCCCGTGGCCCCGCCGGCTGGCAGGAACACGAAGGCCAGCGCGCTGCCCGCCAACCCCAGCACGAAGAGCGTCACGGTGCTCGTCAGGAGCTTGCGGGCCAGCGGCAACCCGCGCCACCACAGCCAGAGCTGACCGCCGCGCGTGCTCGCGAGCGCCCGACGCTTGCGCGCCCGGTCCGCCGCGGTCGGGCCCGTGGGGACGGGGACAGGTGAGACCTTCGTCGTCGGATCCGGTGAGGGCGGCGGCGGCGCGGAGGCCGGAGCCAGCGCCATGGGGGCCGGACCTGGCGCCATGGTGCCCGGTGCGCGGGTCCGGATCGGCCGGGTGGCATCGTCGTCGACGCTCGACTCCTCCAGGAGGAGCCCGAGGTCGGCGAGCGTCGGCAGCGCCAGCTCCGTGCGCTCTTCCCGCTCCTCGGGTGGCGGCTCGATGAACCCCGGAGGTGTCGCGGTGGCGACAGGAGGCACGTGGATGGCCAGGGCCAGCTCGGTGCGCTCCTCCTCGACGGACTCCATCACCGGCGGGCCCGGAAGCAGCGCGAGGCGCTCGGCGGTGAGCGCCACTTCGGTGCGCTCTTCCACGACCGAGTCCATGGACAGGAGGCTCGGCGCCACGGGTGCTACGAGCGGGCGCTTGCCGCTGGGGGGCGCCAGCGCGGGGAACTCGTCGGCCAGCACCGGCACCGGACGCGGCGCCACGGGGGCGACGAGTGGACGCTTGCCGCTGGGAGGAGCCAGCGCGGGGAACTCGTCAGCCAGCACCGGCACCGGACGCGGCGCCACGGGCGCGATGGCCGGCACTTCCCCCGTGGGAAGGTACTGTTGCTCCACGCCATCCGGAGGCCGCGGGGCGGGCGGGTTGCGGCGGATGGGGCGCGTGGCGTCCACGTCTCCATCCGGGGGGACCCAGAGGAAGGTGAACTCCACCGGGCCCACGCCGATGCGGTCCCCATCGCGCAGGAGCTGCTCGCCCTTCAGGACGTTGCCGTTGAGGGCCGTCCCGTTGGAGCTGCCCATGTCCTGCGTGAAGTACTGCCCGCCTCGAAGGACGATGCGGGCATGAAGACGGGAGACGCCATGGTCGAGCAGCACCAGGTCGTTCTCCGGCGTCCGACCGATCTTCACCTCGGCCTGCTCGAAGACGAGCTCCCTTCCCTGCTGGAGCCCCTTGGTGATGGAGAGGAGAATCGGCAGAGGACCATCCCCTACGCGAGCTCACCGAAGAAGAACTGGAACACGATGGGCCCGAAGAGCACCATGAACACCGTCGGGAAGATGCAGGCGATGAGCGGGAAGAGCATCTTCACCGGCGCCTCACCGGCCAGCTTCTCCGCGCGCTGAGTGCGGTCGATGCGCATCTGGGTGGACTGGATGCGCAGCACCTTGCCCAAGCTCGTGCCCATCTTGTCGGCCTGGATGAGCGCGGTGACGAACGTCGTCAGCGACGGCAGGTCCACGCGCACAATCATGCTCTTGAGGCCTTCTTCGCGCGTCTTGCCCATCTTGAGCTGCTTGAGCACCAGCTGCAGCTCCTCGCGAAGCGGCCCGGTCTTGCCCTTCTCCACCACCTTCGCCAGCGCGGCGGTGAAGTCCAGACCCGCCTCCACCGACAGCGTCAGGAGGTCCAGGTTGTACGGCAGCGCGCGGCTGATGAGCAGGTGGCGCTTCTTCACCTGGTCGTTCAGCCAGAGCATCGGGTAGTACATCCCGAAGAGCAGGAACAGGATGGCCCAGACCAGGTTCTGCCCGGTGCCGTTGAGGATGAAGAGGCCCATCAGCAGGCCCACCACGGCGCTCACTTCCTGGAGCGCCATCATGTCCTCGGGCTTGTAGCCCTGGGGCTCACCAGCCTTGATGAGGTTGCGGCGCGACTTCGCCTCGTAGCTCGGCCAGATGAAGCGGCGGTTCATGGCGCCCAGCCGGCGGATGGCCACCGAACCGAAGCCCTTCATGCCGCCCTGGGACTCGTCGCGCACTTCCGACAGGAAGCGCTCGAAGAGCACCTGGTACAGACCGATTCCGAGGAAGCCGATGGCCCCCGCGAAGAGCAGCGCGGAGCTGCCGACCAACACTTGCGTCAGGATGTCCACGGAGCACCCCTCAAATATCGATGTTGACGATGCGGCGGATGATGAGGATGCCCAGCACTTCCATCACGGCGATGATCACCACGAGGATCCACCCGAAGTAGTGGTTCATCATGGGCTCCATCAGGTCCGGCCGCATGTAGTTGAGCACCATGCCCAGCACACCGGGCATGGCCGCCACGATCCACCCCTGCAGCTTGCCCTGCGAGGTGAGCGCGTCGATCTTGCCTTCCAGACGGAAGCGCTCGCGAATCACCATGGAGATGGTCTCGAACATCTCCGCCATGTTGCCGCCGAGCTGGCGCGCGATGTTGGTGGACACCACCACCAGCTCCAGGTCGTCGCTGCCCACGCGGCGGGCCATGTTGATGAGCGCCTCTTCCAGGGGCACGCCCAGCTTCACTTCCTTCACGAACAGGCCGAACTCCTGCGACAGCGGAGCCATCGCCTCGCGAGCCACGTGCTCGATGGCCTGGGGGAAGGTGAGACCGGCCTTGAACGCGTTGGCCATCGCCTGCAGCGCGTCCACCAACTGGACGTTGAACTTCTTGATGCGCCGCTTGCGGTAGTGCTTGACCATCAACATCGGCAGGAAGAAGCCGAACACCGTGGCCACGACGGCCAGGATGGGGTTGAAGATGATGTACGACAGGATGCCCAGCAAGCACATGCACGCGATGTTGAGGACCAACATCTGGCGCGGATCGATGAAGAGGAACATGTCGCTCAAGTCGTTCATCGACTTGGCGACGTAGCGCTCTTGGTACTGCTCGTACGCCTTCGAGAGGACGCTGAAGATCACCAGGCTGAAGAAGAAGACCGAGCCTGTGACGAGGAGGAGGACGATTCCGGCAAGCATGGGCGCGCTTCCCTGGGGGTGAGGGCGGCGTGGCGCCGACTACTGGGCGCCAGCGGCGGCGGCCTTCTCGGTGCCGCCCTTGATGATCTGGATGATCTCCCGGCGCTTGGCTTCCAGCACGCGGGTACGCTCGCCAGAAAGCAGCGTGCTGATGGTGGCGCGACCGCGCTCCTCGATGAGGTCCACGTCGTCCTCGTTGCGCAAGCTGAGCGTCAGTGCACCGAGCTCCGCGGCCAGCACGAGGATTTCCGCCTCTTCCGGCAGCACCATCAGCGACACGTTGTTGTAGTCGCGCTGGCCTTCCGGGATGAGGTTGACGTTGGTGGTACCGGTGATCTTTCCGGTCGCCACCACGATGATGTTCTGCAGCAGCGTCACGCCGACGTTCTCGTCCGTCTGCGGATCACGGAACGTGCCGATGATGTCCACGTGGTCGTTCGGGCGAATCCAGCCACCGACGGAGGTGGTGTTCTTCGCCTCGATGGTCATCGCGCGCATCTTCTTCTGCACCTTCGAGGACAGGCGCTCGGCGGCCTTGGTCGTCTCGAACTGGCTCCACAGCAGCGGGTCACCCGCCTGCAGCGCCACGAGCACCTTCTGGTTCACGACGTAGGAAGCCGAGTCCGGACGCACCACCGACGAGGTGACGAACTGCTCCGGCACTGAGCGCTGGGAGATCATCTCGAAGGTGATGACGGTGCCTTCGGGGACGTCCTGGGCCGCGACCACCACGGGTACCAGGTTCCAGCCGCGGCGCACGTCCGCTTCCTTCTTCTTGATGGCGGAATACGCGATGACACCGGCGAGAAGGCCGAGTACGAGCGCGACGACGAGCGGGGTCTTGCCCTTCAGCATGGTTCAGGAACCTCCAAAACGGGGGGGCGCCGTTCGGCGGCGAAGGCGTTCGAGGGTGTAGAAATCTAGAAAGGCGCACCTTGCGCCGATGGCGCGGGATGTTAGCCGTGCGATACAGCAGGTGTCAAAACCACCTCCCGCGACAGCACCGAATCCCGCGCCATCCCTGTCGAATCCAGCGGTTGCGTCAGAGGTCCGCGAGCGCCTTGCGGTCTTCGTCGGTCAACCCGTTGTGTTCGGTGATGCTGTAGAGGGCGTCCTGGACCACGTCGGCTTCATCCTCGTCGTCGATGGTCTTCCCTTCCAGCAGTCGAATCAGCTCCAGGATGTCCGGATCCGTGGTGACGGGGCCCAGTTCGAAGGCGCCGCCCTCCTCGGAGGGACCGCGCGCCTCGTTGACGCAGTAGAGGTGGAAGGGCACCACGTAGAGCTCTTCCTCGGTGCCACCGTCAGTGCCCGCGTCGACGCCGCCCGAGCCGATGCCCGTAGGCGGTACGTTGATGCGGACGCGGTCCATCAACATGCCGTTCTGGATGCGGCTGCCCCCGGCGTTCAGCATGATGAGGCCCGGGTTGATGGTCATCTGCACTGGCGCGCCGGTGCTGTTGCGCAGCGGCACGCAGACCAGCACCGCGGGGCCCGTGCCCACCGGCGCCACGCCATTGCCGCAGTCCTTGGTGGCATCGCTCGCGCCGTACATCGGCCCGGCGATCTCCACGCCCGCGGGGAAGGCGAAGGCGGTGCCCATGGGAATGCCTGGGTCCTCTCCGAAGCCGGGCCGCTCCTTGTTCACCCCCGCGTCGAAGGTGATGGGACCGCCGTCCGTCCTGCCTCCACCATCGCCGTCATCGTCATCACTGCAAGCCAGCACCCCTGCCCCTACACCCACCGCGACGACCGCCCACTTCCAGGCCGCATGCGCCATTGCGCGCTCCTTGTCCTCGTCGTTGATGCGAAAGCGACCCCTCCGGCCTTGGGCCACCGCGTCATGAGGTGGTCCGAGACTGGCTGACTCCCGGGTCGTCGGCAACACCGGTGTGCATCATCGGACGTGTCAGGGAGTGGGCGACGGCGACAACTGCTCGATGGGCGACGCGGCGGGCTTCTGCAGCGGAGGCAGGTCCGGGTTGTAGAGGCCGCGCAGCACCAATTCCCGGTCGCGCTCGTCGCGCAGCAACACGGGCTCCCCCTCTCGGAGGCCGACCATGCGGATGCTGAAGCCGACGCCGTCCGGCGTCACGTGCACCCACAAAGCGCCGGGAACGAGCGACGGGGGGCGTGCTTCCTCCGACTCGAGCCACACAATCTGGACGGGCACGGGGCGCAACGCGCGGGTACGAAGCTGCTCGTGGTTGGGACCGGCCGCCGCGAGCGCCTTGCGCCAGGACTCCTCGTCCGTGGGCGCCTCGCCGTGCGCTTGAAGCTCCTGCACCATCGACAGGTGGACCCGCCGCGCCACCCGCAGGAGGGACAGGTTCACCGCTTCTTCCGAGCGCGTCTCCTTGAGCAAGCGCCCATCCCCCGCCCCCACCGCGCCCACCACGGACAAGAGCACGGTGGCCGAGGCCCAGAGCGGCGCGGACCTCCCTCGCACCAGCCCCCAGACGAGCCGCAGCCCGCTCACCACCGCCAGCAGGGAACCCGCGAGCAGCGTCCAGCGCGGCGGCGGGCCCGGGTGGAACGACTGGGCCAGCACCTGGGCGACGTGCCGCCACTCGGCGACCGCGACGTAGACGACGCCCGCCGCCATGGCGAGGAACACGGCTGCGTGCAGCAGCCGCAGCCACAGGGGCGACGCCGCCCCCACTTCGCTCCGGGTCGTCACGGGAACGGCAGGTTCAGCACGAAATAAAAGGAGTCGTAGTAGATCTGGTACGAGCGCATGAACAGGTCGATGACGTTCGACTGGACGTCATCCGTCCAGCGAATCTTGACCGACGCGCCGATGACGAGCGCGACGACCAGCAGCCAGTTCAGGATGGAGTATTCGACCATGGCCTGCCCACGTCGGGAGGCGCGGAGGCGCTGCGTCTTGGGGATGCTCATGGGGTTTTCTCCGAATCGGCGGGTTGCTTGGGGGCATCCATCGCCGGTAGGTCCGGGAAGACGCTGTCCGCATGCTCCAGGCGGATTTTAGGCGCGGAGGGAGGCGGTAGCACCATTCGTGGCTTGGCGTCGATACCGTACTCCGCCACCTCCATCGAGTGGTCGATGCCCGGAATCTCCATCTTCGCCATCTGCATCAACGGAATCTCGCGGCTGAGCCACATCCGCTTGATGACCGTCTTCTTCACCATCAACTCCACCGGGACGACCGTCACGGTGCCCGCCAGCGTCATCACCCGCATCTCCTTGCTGGAGCGTAGCACGGGCTTCAGACCCGCCGGCACGGGGTCCTTGTCGTCCTCCGGGTCCGGCACCTTGTCGTCCTGGTCCTGCTGGTCCATCTTCTTCAGGACGTGGTCCAGGGCCTCCTGCGAGTATTCCTGGGGACGGTCCGTGGGACCGCCCACGAAGAGCCGGGAGATGGCGTCGTAGCGGATCTGCTCGCCCTCGCGCGCCACCAGCATGCGCATCTGCATGAGGGGCGACTTCATGGCTGGATGCGTGCCCGCCTCCATCTCTATCCACACCGCGTCCCGGCCCTGCTTGTCCTTCTCCTCGCCCACCACCGCCATCCGCCAGTAGTAGATGCGCATGCCGCCCGCGCCGCCGTCGAAGCGGTACGTCACCCAGTCGCCCACGCGCGCGCTCCGGGCGCCCTTGGACAAGTGGGACATGACCTCACGCGCCGCGGGGCCCTGCTCCGCGCGCGCGGACGCCGCCATCAGCACCACGGCGATGACGGTCCACGACGCCCTCATTTGCCCGCTCCCTTCGCCTGCTTCAGCTTCTGCTCCCGCTCCCACGCCTCGCGGCTCTTGCGAACCGCGTCGTCGTTGGGCACCGCGTCCGGGCGGTCCGAACCCACCCACGTCTGCATGACGCTCGACAGCCCCTCGTCCACCTGGGAAACCGTCGTCATCACCTGCTCGCCCTTGCGCGCGTGCTCCATCGTCACCTGCGTGCCGCCGCCGAGCTTCGTCACCGTGCTGCGCACGGGCTCGAAGCCCTGGCGCGTCAGCTCGGTGCCCAGCCGCTGCTGCACGTCCGACAGGTCTCCCGCCACCAGCGACGTGCGGTTCTGCGAGCCACCCGGGTCATCCCTCGTCGCCAGGTCCTGGCTGTAGAGCGTGCCCTCCAACTTCACCAAGCCGGGCGAAGGGGACTTCGGCGGACGCGTCCACAAGTCCCGCAGCGCCGTGAAGCCCACCGTCTTGCCCTGGTGCACGCGCAGCACCACGCCCCGCTGCAGGCCTTCACGGGTGAAGAGGGCGGAGACAACCGCCTCATCCTCCATGTCTCCCTCCACCACGGTGGGGTAGCCCTCGTCGCGCCACTTCTGCGCGAAGTAGGCCACCACCTTCTTCATGGGGTCGGTCGTCGTGAAGTAGGCCAGCCGATAGTACTCGCCCCCGATGATGAGGTCGTTGCCGATGCGCGTGTGGACGGTGCCCGGATAGACGGGCACCTCCTGCTCGGCGAGCGCCGGCCACACGGCCAGTAGCGCCAGACCGAGCAGGAGCCGGTGGGCCACTTTATTACTCACAGCGAATCTTGTTGTCCTGCTCATCCTTGTTCGTCGCCTCTTGGGTGGCGTCCGGATCCGACGGGTCGTCGGCCATGGCCCGCTTGCAGCCCATGAAGTGGGGGCCGCGCGCCAGGAACAGCTTGATGTAGTTGCTGTCGCCGTACGTCATCTCGTCGCGGAACGGAGCGGTGTCGAAGCAATCCGGCCGTTCGTTGTCCAGCAGGTCTTCCATCTCGTGCAGGCCGCTGCTCGCCGTGGCGTCGTAACCCGTCAGGCCGTTACATTTCGCCTTCTGCTGAGGATCGATACCGTAGTTTCGCGCGACGACAAAGGTGCCGAAGAAGTTCGGCAGGAAGCTCCCCAGGAAGTCGAGCACGCCGCCGATGCCACCTTCCGACATGGCATTGGTGATGCCCAGGAACTTCATCCGCCCCACCTGCGTGTGGAGGCCGTGCGCGTCGCTGCCGGAGCGGTGGTTGCCTGCTCGCCGGTCGCGGACGACGGCGTCACCACCGTCGGCCATGTGCCAGCCGTTCGCGTACATCGAATACTTCGAGCGCAGGGGGATACTGGACAGGTCCTGGCCGCCGAATGTGTCCGACTTGAAGAAGCCGCCGGAGCCCGAGTTCTCGTCGAGGTAGCTGCGGGGGATGATGACGTTGTCGAAGTTCATCGTCACCTCCGACTCCACCCACCCCTTGTTGTTGAAACCCCACATGTTCATCACCGAGCCGACGCCCTGGTTGAGCACGCCGAGGACGGCGCCACCCAGGCTGCCACCCTCACCGGTGCTGCCGGCCCCCCCCAACATCCCGGACTCGAGGAAGGGGATCTCCTTGTTGGTGAGGGTGCCCGCCACCGCGCCGTAGCGGGCGATGAACGACCCCGCCGGACCATTGGGCTCCACGGAGTCCATGTCCTTGTAGCGCTCGACGAGCTCCGTGTGGGCTTCCTGGCGCGCGTCCTCGAACGCGCCATCGTGGTTGCCCTTGCCGAAGTCGGTCAGGGCGTAGCTGGTCATCTCCCAGACGGCGTAGCGCGCCATCTCCTGGAGCTTCAGCTTCGCCCGGACCAACTCCGTCAGGTACATGCTGAACATCAGAATCATGACGAGCAGCGGCACGGAGAGGGCGAACTCGACCGTGGCGGCTCCGCGTCGGAAACTCTTTCGTGACATGGGGGCTCTCATCGCGGTCCTCAGTGCGTCATGACCTTCGGGGCGAAGCCCTGGAGCGCGCCAGGCAGCGCGTCCAGCATGGACCCGACCACCGGAAGCTGGTTGCGGCCCTGGTACACGGACGCCAGACGCGGACGCCAGTACGGGTTGAAGAAGTTGGGCTGCTCGGTCCAGTTGCCCGGCCGGTGGTAGTAGCTCTGGCCGCGGGAGATGACGTTGAGTCCCTCGGTGAGGCTGAGGAACTTCTTGCGGTTGTTCAGCATCTCCAGGCCTTCCGAGTCGGGCGAGAAGCTGAACTTCACCTTGCCCTCGTCGTTGAGCAGCGCGGGAGCGTTCGTGCCCGTGCCGTCCGTGTTGTCCTTGTTGACGACCTCTTCCGGGGACTTGTTCAGCGCCACCCACGCGGAGGGCTGGTTGAAGTCCACCGTGCGCTTGGCCAGGTTGGCCCTGTCCGAATTCGCCATCGGGTTGCAGGTGCTACCGCCGTACTGACCGGGCTCGAAGTGCATGAAGGGCGTCACGCCACCCCACGGGTGGTTGCCGTCCTGGGCCGGGCGCACGTTCGCCGTGTAGACGTCCACCTTGAACCAGCAGACCACCAGTTGGAGGACGCAGACCTTCTCGCGGTGGATGCCGACCTCGCGCTCCGGACCGCTGGGGGCCTTGTGGTTGCGCCAGCCCTCGCTGTTCTGCGGGTAGTGGATGCGCCAGTGCACGCCACCCTTGGTGGTCCCCGAGTCCTTGTCGTTCAGCGCCCAGACGCTGGGCTTGAGCGTGTGGCGGTACGGCAGCTTGATGCCGCCCTTGTCGTTGAGCCCCTTGCGGTTGTCGCCGAAGCAGCGCGTGTACGGGTCCTTGTTGTTGCAGGATAGCGGGTTGTCCGCCTTGCCCACGCCCACGTCGACTTCAGCGGGGCCCAGCTTGAGCCAGTACAAGTCGTCCGCGCCCATGTTGTCGCCCTGCGCCGTCATGCCCCAGGGACTCAGGTTGTCGTTCCAGTCGCGGATGTAGTTGCGCGAGTCGATGAGCGTCTTCGACGTGGGGAACGTCGCCGACAGCATGCGCGTCTGCCCCATCTTCTTGAACTCCAGCAGGCCCGGAGCGTTCACGCCGTTGTTCAGCATGTCGCGCAAGAAGCCGAGTGAGTCCGGCAGCGGAAGGATGTCACCCAGCTCACGCGAGGTGGTGAAGCGCTCGGGGCACATGCCGCCTTCATGGTCACATGCGTAGCGAGTGGCGTTGGTGATGCCACCCATCGACCGCTTGACGCGAGCGATGTCGTCGTTGGCCTTGTACTTCGTCACGTCCAGCGCGCCGAAGGGGTTCTTCCACGAACCGGGAGCCAGCGGCTTGCCACCCGCGTGCTCGCTGTGGGCCTGACTGAAGAGGCATTGGCTGTAGATACCGGTCGCGAGCTGGCTGGCGAGCGAGTTGAGGTTCTTGTCGTTCGCGTCCAGCACGCCCTGGGTGGTCTGCGTCACGTGCGTGGACGCCGACATCATCACCGCCTGCGACATGAAGTACATCGCGCCGTTGAGCACCCGATGGGCTGGCACGACTATCTTCCCCAGCCATTTGTCGGGGTTGAGGGTCTTGAGCAATCTCTGCAGCGGCTGCAGGAAGGCCGTCTTGTAGAGCGTCATGATCTTGTTGACCGCCTTGATGACCTGCCCCACGTAGGGGATCACCTCGATGATCGGACACAAGATGACCCACAGTTTCTTGCGCTTGCCAGCACACGGATTGAGCGTCTTCATGAACCCGAAGAGGTCCGTGAAGAACGCCTCGGCCGCGTAGATCAGCGAGATGAGCGAGTGCCACATCATCGCCGACACGTAGTGCGACACCTGCGTGCGGTTGGCGTACGCGTAGAAGTTGAACGCGCGCGCCTCCATGGCGGCCATGGAGTAGGCGGCGGCATCCGCGGTGTTCTGCAGGCGCACGCGCTCGTGCACGGTGTGTCCGATGTTCACGGTGGTCAGCACCGCGATGGACATCACCAGCACCATCAATGCGGCCAGGATGAGGGCCTGGCCCTCCTGGCGCTGGAAGCTCTGTCGAAGGATTCGAGTGAACATGGTGCGTGAGTCCTCTTACAGGCCCCAGTCGGGGTTGAGGTGCATGATCCACTTGCGGTGGAAGTTGGACTGCATGCGCATGGTGTACGTCGCCGTCAGGGGCATGAAGTAGCGCTTGCCCACGAGGCCGGAGACGAGCGGGATGCTGCCGGTGGCCAACCCCCAGAGCACCCACATCTCGGCGGGATACAGGGAGTTGTAGCCTTTCTCGTGGTCAATCCCCTTGGCCAGCGCGGCCAGGGGCGTGAGGTTGCCGCCGTCCGACATCATGTTGGCCCTGGGCGCGAGCGTGGCCCGGTCGATGGCGCCTCGCAGCGCCACCTGCGCGTTGGAGGCGTACCAGGAGGTGAAGATGATCCAGTTCGCGAACGGGATCTTCATCTCGTAGAAGTAGCGCAGGCGGATGGTGAGCCGCGTCGCCTTGCGGTAGACGAGCTCCGCGTCATCCGGCTCAGGCAGGTTGAAGAACTTGCGGATGTTGTTCTCCAGCGACGGCACTTCCGGGAAGCTGTCCGCGCCGTCGAAGTCCAGCTCCTGCCAGTTGTAGCCGGTGCGCAGCTTCCAGATGGTGTTGATGGGCGTGAAGTACGCCGGGTTGATGGTGTCCACCCGGATGAGGCCGAACAGGTTCGAGCCGTTCACCGTCCGAGGCACCACGCCGCCGCCGAAGTTCAGCGTGCGCATCGCGGAGTCGTAGATTTGATGGATGGCGAAGGTCTTCGCCAGGTTGCCGATGTCGTCGGTGCGGCCCAACGTGGGCAGCAGCGCGACGATGGCCGCGTCATGCATGCGCTCGTTGTTGCCGTTCCACACGATGCCGGCCCGCGCCGCTTGATACGCGGCGTACTCGGTCATCAGCTTCGCGTGCTGAATCAACGTGAGCTGGATGATGCCCAACGTCATGAAGACCGCGAGCGGCATGATCATCGCCGCTTCGACCATGGCCTGCCCGGATTGGCGGCCTGCCGCCCCCCGCGGCCGCGATTCCTGTTCCATTCCCATGGTCCCATTATCTCGATCAGCGCCCTCGAGACGCATCGGTCAAATGGCCAGATTCAACCGTCCCACCCTCCCAATTATTGAAAAATCGCGGGAGTTTACGGCGTGGGCTGGGAATCACTCGTCGGTGTTTCGACCGATCCAGCCTCACGGTTCAAGCGGCGGCGCGCCGCCTGAGCCGCGCTGGAACCCGGAGCTTCCGACAAGACCTGATTACACGCGGCCAGCCCCTCCCGTCGACGGCCCAGGGCCAGCTCCGCGTCACACAGGCGGTTGAGCAACCCCATGCGTTCCGTGCCAGAGGCCCCAGCGTCCAGAGCGAGTCTCAAAAGACTCGCCTCCTGGCTCCGGTCGCCCGCCCGGTTCGCGTTCTGGGCGCGCAGGGACAGCTCCACCACGGACAGCCCGGAGGACCGCTCCGCCACCTCGGCCTCGGCCTTGGCACGGCGCACCGGGGCCGGGCTGGCCGGCTCGGGACTCGGCAGCTGGTCGCGCGCGGGGGCCTTCGACGGCTTCATGGCGGACTTCGCGGGAGAGGTGGGCGCCTGGACGACGCCATTGCGCTCATCACCGTACGGAGGTGGAGGTGCCGCCCCGGCGCGGCCCTCGGCAGCGGCCGACGGCGCGGGGGCGCTGGCGACGGCGCCCTGAGCCATGGGCTCGGTGACGGACTCGAGAGCAGGCGCTCCCGGCCCCTCATCCCAGGCCCCACCCTTGGGCAGGGCGTCGTCGGCGTCCTTGCGTGACTCCTTCTTGGCGAGCGCGCCTCCCAGCCGCAGGGACTCTCGGGGAGGACTGGCTGAAGCAGGGGGCTGAGACAGGACCGGAGCTCCGTCCGCGAGGGCCTCCTCGTCCAGGTTCGACACCTCGCGCTGGGCCTTCTCCTCGGGCGCGGTCTTCGAAGCGGACAGCTTGTCGCTCATGACCTCCGCGCTCTTCCCCTTCTTCGCCTTGAGCTCATCGGAGCGACCCCTCGTGCCGAAGCCGCCACCACTGCCCGCCGTCTCCCAGCCCTCCGCCCGCCGGGGCTCCTTGCTCCGCGACTTCGGCGACTCCTTGGCGAAGGAGTCCTCGTCCTCGCCCCGCGCGTCGGCGGGAGGCGGCGGTGCTTCCGCGACGACCTGGGCCGGAGCGACGGAGGGCGGCGACACGGGCTTCGGCGCTGGAGCCATCGCGGGCGCGGCCTTGCTCGACTGCATCTCCGCCGCCGCGAGGTTGGGCCGCGTCAGCTCCGGTGACTGCGCGTTGATGGTGAGAATGCCCAGCGTGCCCACCGAGGCGAGTCCGACGACGGGAAGCAGCCACCGGCGCCAGCGTGACGGCGTGGGAGCGGGCCCGGCGGCGACCCGGCGCGCGGACTGCTGCGCATACGCCAGCAGCGACTCCAGACCCGCGTCGGGCGCGGACTCCTCGGAGAGCTGGGACATGGTGACGCGCACACCGCGGATGTCGTCCAGGGCCTGGGTGCAACGAGCGCAGCCCTGGAGGTGCGACTCCACCACCTGGGCCTCCGGGGAGGGCAGCTCGCCATAGGCGAAGTCGAGGAGCCGGTCCTCGTGCGCATGGAGGTTCTGCGGCTTCATCCCACCACCGTCCTTCCGTCCTCGGCGAGATCACCATCCACGCCCAGCTCCGCCAGTCGGCGGCGCAAGCCGTCGAGCGCATAGCGCATCCGGCTCTTCACCGTGTTCTCCGAGACGCCCGTCACGTCGGCGATGTCCTTGAACGGGATGCCGCTGTACTCACGCAGGATGAACACCTCCCGCTGCTCTTCGGGCAGGGAGGCCAGGGCGCGCTCCAGCAGCGGTCTCAAACGGGCGTTGTACGCGCCCCGCTCGGGACTGGCTCCGGAGTCCGGCAGCGCCTCCGACAGCGTGCGGCCTTCCTCGCCATCCACACCACTCACTGGAGACTCCAGGGACGCGGCCTGGCGGTAGCTTTCTTTGCGCGCGCTGTCCACACAGAGGTTCCTCGCGATGGTGTAGACCCAGGTCGTGAACCGGGCCTTCGCCTGATATTCGCCGGCGCTGCGCACGACCTTCAGCCATGTCTCCTGCAGCACGTCCTCCGCCCGTGCCCGTTGCCCGACGAAGCGCAGGATGAAGTTGAACACCGGTGTCCGGTGCCTTCGCACCAACGCCTCGAACGCGCGAGCGTCCCCCGCCTGGAAGGCGAGCATCAATCGCTCGTCTGAGGTCTCCGGTCCCAACTCTCCCCCATCGCTCGTGGAGCCACGTTCACTCCGGCCCACCCTCAACCCGTGCCCTCTTAACGGGCGACGGGCCACCAGGGTCTAATCCGGACGTGGCTTCCGGTAAGTGGCGAGAATGACAGGGAGCGCGACCGCTGTCACGAGTGCGGCCTGCGCCAGCAGCACCCCCGGCAGGGGGCGCTGGACGTGGACGTACAGCGAGCGGCCGAGCGCCATTCCCAACAGGACCCCCGTGGCCGTCCGCACCGCGTTGGAGCCGGACGCCGGGCGGAAGCGCCCCACCGCCCAGTCCACCAGCGCCGGCAGCGTGAGCAGCAGCACGGCCGGCACGTCCCAGGCCCACCCCAGAGTGGCCCGCGCGACGAAGAGCCCCACCAGCGTGGCCATCAGCACCGGATAGGTGCCCAGACACCGCGCGCAGATTCGGAGCCCGCCGAGCACATAGGTGCGGTTGTACTCATCCGGATGATGGTGACTGAGCCAGAACACCGTCGGCACCTCCGGACCGCGAGGCGGTCGAGGACTGTTGAGACTCCGCTTCCGCCAGGAAGCACGCGGCGAAATGCCCGGAGCCCAGCGGATACAGGGGCGGCGACTCGCGGCGACACCGCTCCATCGCGTGCGGACACCTCGGGTGGAACGTGCACCCCGGAGGTGGCGCGAGCGGCGAGGGCGGCTCTCCGGGGACCAGCAGTCGCGTGCGAGCGCGCTCGGGATCCGGCACCGGCACCGACGCGAGCAGCGCCTGCGTGTACGGATGACGAGGACGAGCGTACAGCGAGCCCGACGGCGCCAGCTCCACGATTCGACCCAGGTACATCACCGCCACGCGCGTGGACACGTGCTCGACGATGTTCAAGTCATGCGCGATGAACACGTAGGTGAGGCCACGCTCGCGCTGCAGGTCCACCAGCAGGTTGACGATCTGCGCCTGGATGGAGACGTCGAGCGCGCTGATGGGCTCGTCCGCCACCACCAGGTCCGGCCGCAACGCGATGGCCCGGGCGATGCCGAGTCGCTGACGCTGCCCTCCGGAGAACTCATGCGGGTAGCGCCCCAAGGCCTCGCGCGGCAGCCCCATGGCGTCCAGCAGCGCGGCGACCTCGCGCTCCCGCTCGCCCGGCCCCTTCGCGAGGCCGTGGATGTCGAACGGCTCGCCCAGGATGTCCCGCACCGTCATGCGCGGGTTGAGCGAGGCATACGGGTCCTGGAAGACGAGCTGCATGCGACGACGCAGCGGCCGGAGTCGTCTCTGGGACAGCCCCGTGACGTCCTGCCCGTCGAAGTGGATGGAGCCCGCGGTGGGCGTCACCAGGCGCAGCAGCGCGCGCCCCAGGGTGCTCTTCCCGCAGCCACTCTCCCCCACCACGCCCAGCGTCTCGCCCCGGAAGACGTCGAACGTCACGCCGTCCACGGCCTTCACCGCGCCGCGCACGCGCCCCAGCCAGCCCCCTCGCATGGGGAAGTGGACCTGGACGTCCTTCGCCTGGAGGAGCGGCTCGGCGCTCATGACGCGGGCACCGGATGGTGACAGGCCGCGAGCTGCCCGCCACGCTTGCGCTCGAGCACCGGTGTCACGCGCGAGCACTCCTCTTGAGCACGCTCGCATCGCTCGCGAAACGCACAGCCCGACGGCAGCTTCCCCAGGGCGGGCACCATGCCAGGGATGGCGCGCAGCCGCCGCCGAGGCCCCGGTGGCCCTTCACCCCCCAGCGACGGAAGCGAGCGCAGCAGGCCCGCGGTGTACGGGTGCGCGGGACTCGCGAACAGCTCGCGCACTGGCGCGTGCTCCACCACCTTCCCCGCGTACATCACCACCACCGTGTCACAGCTCTCCGCGACGACGCCCAGATCGTGGGTGATCAGCATCACCGCCATGCCGCGCTCGGCCTGCAGGCGCTTGAGCAGGTCGAGGATCTGCGCCTGGATGGTGACATCCAACGCGGTGGTGGGCTCGTCCGCGATGAGCAGCGACGGATCACACGCGAGCGCCATGGCGAGCATCACCCGCTGCCGCATCCCGCCCGAGAGCTGATGGGGCCACGCGTCCACGCGCTCACCCGGCGCGGGGATGCCCACCTGCCGCAGCATCTCCACCGAGCGCTCCCGCGCCTGCGAGCGCGAGGCCCCCAGGTGGAGCCGCACTCCCTCGGAGATCTGCTCGCCCACGGTGAAGACGGGGTTGAGCGACGTCATCGGCTCCTGGAACACCATGGCCGCGTGGCGTCCGCGCACCCGCCGCAGCTCTTCATCCGAGAGCTTCAGCAGGTCCCTGCCCTGGAAGAACACCTCGCCCGCGGCCACTCGCACCGGAGGCTGGGGCGCGAGCCTCAGCAGGGACAGCGCGGTGAGGCTCTTGCCACAGCCGCTCTCCCCCACCACGCCCAGGGTTCCGCCGGGGGGCACCGCGAAGGACACTCCGTCCACCGCGCGCACCCTGCCCTCGTCCCGCGACAGCTCCACGGCGAGCCCTCGGACGTTCAGCAGGGGCCCGTCCCCCGAGGGCGACGCGCCGGGCGTCACTTCTTCGCCAGCTCCTCCAGGAACTCCACCTCCTGGATGAGCCCCTTGCGGATGAGCAGGCGGATGAGGCTGGCCACCATGCGCGCGGGCTTCACCTTCTCCGTGTCCAGCACCGCCTCGTCGCCCCGGGACATGCGCTCCAGGTCGTCCAGGATGGCCAGGTCGTCGTCGGAGAAGTCCGGCGTCGGCGTGAGCGCCAGCGCGGGCTGCGAGCCCTTCGCGGCCCCACCGAACATCACCACCGGAACGCGGGGCTTCTCCTCCTCTTCCGCCTCGAAGATGGGCGGAGGAGGCGGCGGCGGCCGTGCGGCGACGGGCTTCACGCCCAGCAGATCATCCAGCGGATCCACCCCGCCCCCTTGCCGCAGGGCTTCCGCGGGCGGCGGCGGCGGCGTCCCGGGCCGACGGGCGGCGGGAGCGGCGGCGGGTGGTGGTCTCGCTGCGGGGGGCTTCGGCGTCTCCGGCATCTCCCACTCCAATGGCGTCCCCGCCGTCACGAGCGGAAGGCCGGAGCCCTCCTCCTCGTACAGCGGCTCCGCCTCGACGATGTCCAGCGGCTCTCCCCGCGCCCGGGCCAGCGCGGCGTCCAGGTCGTCCGACGCGACGACGAAGACCCGCACCTGCTTGCGGAGCTGGAAGCGCAGCTCGTCCACCAACGTCAAATCCCCTGGGTCCTCCACGGCGACATGGATGCGCTCGCTGCGCCCCTCCACTTCCGAACGGAAGAGGAGGACACGGTGTTCCGCCTGGAAGTCCAGGGACACCAGCGACGCCACCGCCGGGGGAATCTCCTCGGGCAACTCCATGAAGGGCAGCCCGTGCTGCACCGCCAGCGCCCTGGCCACGTGCAACGGCGCACACAGGCCCTGGGCCACCAGCGTCTCGCCCAGCCGCAGGTTCCCCGGAGCGCCTCGACGCCCGAGCGCCACCCGCACCTGCTCCTCCGTCACCACCCCCGCCTCGACGAGCAGCTCACCAATCTTCTTGCGCATAAGGCCGGGCTACCGCTTGACCTTCGCGAGGTACTCATCGCGGGAGAACACATTCTTCTCGATGAGCAGCTCCACCATGGCCTTGAGGGCGGCGACTTCCTTGCGCTGCACCTCTTCCACGCTGCGCAGCAGGTCGGCCGGACTGCCGGTGCCCGCCGTGCTGCGCGGGGCCTCCTGCACCGGCGGCGGAGGACGCGCCACCGGGGGCGGAGGCTTGGGCGCGGACACGACGGCGGCGGCCGCCGGATCCAGGTCCTTGAGGTTCTTCACCACCGTGCGGCCCTGGGCGTCCACCACCTTGAAGTTGGTGTCCGCGTCCTCCAGCTCCAGGTTCTCTTCGTACATCCGGGCGAAGGCCCGGGCGATGGAGGTGCGGCCCGCCACGTTGGGGATGATGCGGCACTTCGTCACGGCCCGCAGCTCGTCGAGCATCCGCATGTTGAGCGGATCCGACATCGCCACCACCAGCGTCTTGCCCTCGTCCCGCAGCTGCAGCGGCAGCACGGAGAAGTCGCGCGCGGTCTGCGGAGGAATCTTGGCCTTCACATGCGGGGGGACCACCTGGACCGCGTCCAGGTTCACCGCCGGCATGCCGAGCTGCTTGGACAACGCCCGCACCAGGATGTCCTCGGAGACGAGGCTCATCCGGACCAGGATTTCGCCGAGCTTGCCGCCCCACTTCGCCTGTTCGGCGAGCGCGGCCTTGAGCTGGCTCTCCTGGAGCACATTCGCTTTGATCAGCAGTTCTCCGAGCTTGATCTGTGCCATGTCGTGGGCGCCACTCTACCCGACTCCAGCCGCCGCGCTTCTTCTTCCGTGCCTGGCAGGTCAGGAACCCGGCACCGGGGGCGCTGGCGACTCGGGCCCCCCGGCAGGCAGCTCCCGCCCCGAGTCATCCACCTCCACCACCTTGGCCCCCTCCGGAGGGGTCAGCTCGTAGAGCGTGAGGTCCGGCCGGCCGTTGAGCTTGATCTGCTGGTAGCGAAGCTGGAGCTTCGTCCCCGCCTGCTTCGCTATGAGCTCCACCTTGCCCGGGAAGATGAGGCTGCCCCGCTCCAGGAAGTCGTCGAAGGCCAGGTCATACCCGGGCACGCCTCGCACCTGGCTCTTCACCACGCGCAGATACTTGGGGTGAACCTGGAGCACCTGCGAGGCCGTGCCCCGGTGGAGGGTGAGCACGTAGACGCCCTCCTTCTTGTCCAGCTCCAGCGTCATGCGCTCCGGAGGGATGAGGGGCACCTGGCCCAGCATGATGGCCACCAGTTCCTCGCCCGGCAGGACGACGGGCAGGAAGCGCGACACGTTCTGCGGGCTCGCCGGCCCCTGGTAGTAGGTGTGCGTCTCCGTCTGGTACAGGCCGAAGCGCGTCCCGTCCCCGACGAGGGAGGCGAGCGGCCGGTTGAAGAAATCGAACGTCTCCAGGTGCAGCAGGGCCGGGCGGGTGACGGAAAGGAACATCCCGATGGTGCCGCTCTGCTGGGGAGACTCGACGCGCAGCTTCGCGTCCCCCTCGAGGGAGATGACGTTCTCCTGGTTCTGCCGGACACGCTGGTAGACGACCTCGGCGTCGGTGAGGTGCCCCTCCGGCCCGAACTCGATGCGCTTGGGGCAGGCCGAACAGAGCACTGCCAGGAAGATTGCGGCGGCTGCGCGGTTCATATCTCCTAGTCTGGGCCATGGCGCCCTGCCGGGTCACCCACCAATGAGCCTGAACGACATCCTGCATTACCTCCGCCTCGGCGGAGTCACCCTGGCCCTGCTGCTGCTGGCCTCCGTCGCCGCGCTTGTCGTGGCCGTCGAGCGCATCATCGCCCTCTGGGGGGTGAGCGAGCGCTCCCGCCTCCTGGGCGAGGCGGTCAGCAAGCACCTGCTTCGCGGCGACGTGCCGGCGGCCCGCACCGCCGCCGAGCGCTCGGACTCCGTCGCCGCCGACATCTTCCTCGCGGGGTTCGACCGCTGGGAGCGCAGCCGGGGCTCGGGCGGCTCGGGCGTGGAGGCCGCCGTGGAGCGCGAGCGCGCCCAGGTGGGCCTCAAGCTGCGCCGCAACCTCTGGATTCTCGCCACCATCGGCTCGATTACGCCCTTCGTGGGCCTGTTCGGCACCGTGGCCGGCATCATGCGCTCGTTCAAGGACCTGGGCCTGGACGTGGAGGCCGGCGGCACCGGCGGCACCGGCGCGGTGATGACGGGCATCTCCGAGGCCCTGGTCGCCACGGCGGTGGGCATCCTCGTCGCCGTGCAGGCCATGGTCTTCTACAACTACTTCCAGGCTCGCCTGTCGCGCGTGCTGGTGGAGTTGCGGCTGATGGGCGACGAGTTCGCGGAGATGCTCAAGGAGCGCGCCGCGGGCCTTCCTCCCGAGCCCGCCCCCCGCGTCGATTCCCAGCCCCCCACCTCTCCGGCGCGCGTCGACACGCAGCCCGCCTAGCCCCAGGGAACCAAGCACCATGGCCATGGGCAAGACACCGGGGTCCGGTGACGAAGGCGAAGAAGGTGTCTTCGCTGAAATCAACATCACCCCGCTCACCGACATCTTCCTCGTGCTGCTCATCATCTTCATGGTGACCAGCTCCGTCATCGTCCAGCAGGGGCCCGGAGGCGGCGCCAAGGCGGGCCTCAAGGTGAACCTGCCCAAGGGCGGCGCCGCGGACGTCACCGCGCGCACCACGGACATGTCCGTCGCGGTGCTCGCGGATGGACGCTTCGTGGTCGCCGGCAACGTCGTCAGCCAGGACGAACTCCAGAAGGCCTTCGACGCCGCCAAGGTGAAGGACCCGGACACCGTCGTCATCGTCCAGGCCGACGAGGGCGTCCCCCACGGCACCGTCGTCCAGGTGATGGAGCTGGCGAAGAAGGCGGGCCTCGGTCAGCTCGCCATCGGCGTGCGCGAGGGCGAATAGCCCCCGAGCCGCGGACGTCACACAACCCCCGCTGAAGAAACACGAAGGCCACCTCGGGAGCGACTCCCCAGGTGGCCTCGGTGTTTCTGGAGGGCGCCCTTCAATCAGGGCGCCCCTTCAGACGATGTCGCGGCTCAGACGGACGCGAACGCGGCGTCGGTGATCTCAATCGGGGAGGTGTCCTCGATGGCGATGAGGCGCGCGGCCTGCTCCACGTTGGGCAGCACGTTGCGCGCGAAGTACAGGGCGCTGAACTTCTTGCCCTCGTAGAACGCACGGTCCGGGTGGTCCGCCGACAGCGCGCCCTGCGCCTTGTCCGCGATGACCGCCGCGTCCAGCAGCAGCCAGCCCACGGCGACCTCGGACATCATGTTGAGGAAGCGGTTGGCGGACAGCGGAATCAGCGGGAACTTGCCGCCGTCCTGCGACCAGCTGAACACCGTCATCGCGCTGGACATCAGCGCCTCCTGCGCGCTCGCCAGCAGCTTCACGGCCTCGCCGTAGGTGGGGTTCTCGCGGTGCGCCTCGACGAACGAGCCCACGTCGCCCATGAACTGCTGGAAGTGCATGCCACCAGCCTGCCCCAGCTTGCGGCCCACCAGGTCCATGGCCTGGATGTGGTTGGTGCCCTCGTAGATGGAGAAGATCTTCGAGTCACGCGTGTACTGCTCCACCGGGTAGTCCTGGATGTAGCCGGCGCCGCCGTACACCTGGATGGCCTGCGCGCACAGGCGGAAGGACTGATCGGAGCCGTAGGACTTCACCAGCGGGGTGAGCAGCTCCACCTGGCCCTTGTGGTAGGTGGCCGCATCGTCGTCCTTGCCCGCCAGCTGCCGCGCCTTGTCCAGGTGCATGGCCAGCTTGATGATGAGCGCGCGGATGCCCTCCACGTGGGACTTGATGTCCAGCAGCATGCGGCGGACGTCCGGGTGCTCGATGATGGCGGCGCGCGGCGCGGTGGGGTCCTTCCACTTGGTGAAGTGGGAGCCCTGCTTGCGGTCCTTCGCGTAGTCCACCGCGTTGTAGTAGGCGGCCGACGCCAGCGCGACGCCCTGGATGCCGACGGCGATGCGCGCGCCGTTCATCATCTTGAACATCTGGCTCATGCCGACGTGCTCGACGGTGCCGACAATCTCGCCCAGACAGTTGTCGCTCTCACCGAAGTTCAGCACACAGGTCGCCGAGCCGTTGATGCCCATCTTGTGCTCGATGGAGCCCACGGACACGTCGTTGGCCTGACCGGAGCTGCCGTCCTTGTTGATGCGCAGCTTGGGGACGATGAACAGCGACAGGCCCTTGGTGCCGGGCGACGCGCCGTCGATGCGCGCGAGCACCAGGTGGATGACGTTCTGGGCCATGTCGTGGTCGCCGCCGGAGATGAAGATCTTCGTCCCGCGGATGTTGTACGTGCCGTCGGCGTTGCGCCGGGCGGTGGACTTCGCCGCGCCTACGTCGGAGCCGGCGTGCGGCTCGGTGAGGCACATCGTGCCGCCCCACGTGCCGTTGAGCATGCGCTCCACGAAGAGGTGTTGCTGCTCCTTCGTCCCGCACTCGGCGATGACTTCCGCCGCGCCGAACGACAGGCCGGGGTACATGTTGAAGGCCGTGTTGGCGCCCGATAGCAGCTCCTCCACCGTCACCTGCAGCATCATCGGCGCGCCCTGGCCACCGTGCTCCGGGCTCACCGCCACCGTCTTGAAGCCCTGCTCGTAGAGTTTCTTCCACGCGTCCTTGAAGCCCGTCGGCGTCAGCACCGAGCCGTTCTCCACCCGACAGCCCTCGCGGTCTCCCACGGAGTTGAGGGGCCCGAGCACCTCGCGCGCGAAGCGGTACGTCTCCGACAACACCGCCTTGGCCTCATCCGGGCCCCAGGCGTCGTACGGGGCCTGACCGGCCACCTGGCCGAAGCCGAACTGCTCGAACAACGTGAAGAAAATCTCTCGAAGGTCGGTCTTGTAGGTGTTGATGCCGGCGGACATGGCCACTCCTGCGTGACGGCTCGCTGCCCGCCTTCGGTGGGAAGGCCTCGGGTCAGCGGCGCGAATGAGACACAGGAAGTGTGGCGGTGACTGATTTTTGAGTCAACCCTGAATGACACCCTGCGTTGAGGGGCAACCCAGGCTGCCCCTCACCGCAGACCGTCAAACAGCTACTTCTTCGCCTTCTTGGCCGAGGGAAGCGTCGCCGTCTTGGCAGCGGGCTTCTCCCGGGGGACGGTCTTCTTGGACGAGGCACCAGCGCGGCGCTCGTCGGACTCGCCAGCCTCCTCGTCGACAGCCGAGGCCTCGCTCGAGCCTCCGCCAGTGGACGTGGCGGGGGCGGCGGCCAGGCTCTCCCGGGGCACTTCGATGACGATGGGGGACTGGCCGGAGCGCTGCCGGTTCTCGTCCTCCAGGGAGTAGAAGAGCTGAATCTGCGCGCCGCCCTTCATCACCAGCTCGCCGCGCTGGTTCTCCGCCCACAGGTCGATGTCCACGAAGTAGCGGCCCGCGGTGCCGTGGCGGTTGCTCACCCGGCCCTTGCAGACGACGGTGTCACCCGGCCACACCATCTTGATGAAGCGCACGTTGTAGCGCCGCATCTGCCCGCCCCGGGCCCAGTCGCTGATGAGCTGGCCGAGCATGCCCATCACCAGCATGCCGGGGGCGTACACGCTCGGCATGCCCACGCTCTTGGCGTAGAGCTCGTCGACGTGCACGGGGTTGTAGTCGCCGGAGGCACCCGCGTACCGGGACAGCTGGACACGGTCCACCGGGGCCTTGGCCAGCGCCGGCAGCTCGTCTCCGACACGGATGGACTCGAAGTAGAGCTTGCGCGCGGGCATCACGGGGTCTCCTTGGAGGCGCGGACCACCAACGTCCGGCGGGCTCGGAACACCAGGTTGCCTTCCTCGTCGCGGCCTTCATCCTCGATGACAGCGATGTCCATCTTGCCGGACATGCCCTGTCGCTCGGAGACATCCGCCACGCGGGTGGAGACGTAGATGCGGTCCCCGGCGAAGATGGGCCGCTCGTAATCAAAGCCCTGTTCGGCGTGCAGCAGGCTTTTGATGCCCACGCCGAGCAGCTCCCTCAAGTCCGCGGCCGAATGAAAGGACGCGGGAAACGTGGGAGGCGCGATGATGGTGGGGTAACCGGAGGCCCGAGCGTACTCCTCGTCGTAGTAGATCGGGTTGTAGTCTCCGATGGCCTCCGCGAAGCGGCGGATGGCACCCTTCTCCACTTCGTTGAGCGTCGGCGGCGAGGCACGGCCGATCGCATTCTTGTCCAGCATTATCCCTCTCCTGACTCTAACGTCCGGCCGGAAGCTCGAGCACCGTGAGGAGCCCTGCTTCCGCGGCCGTCAAGCGTGGCGCGGCATTCACCAGCGCATTCGCGGTGGCCCGGTCGCCTGCCACTCCCCCCGGGATTTCCAACACCAAACGAGGGTCCGCATCGATTTCAATGCGGTCCTTCGGGTCGTCAGCCCCTACGGCGATGGTCAGCTCCAGTCGTACCCTCTCCTGCCCGTCCTCCAACCCGACCACCGACTGGAACATGCCCGCCACCCGTCCCTTCTTCACGGCGAACGCGCCGCCCGAGATGTCCTCCTCGGCGAATACGGGGGCTACCTCTTCTTCGTAGTCATCACAATCCAACCCCAGGCCCAATGCCGCGAGTGCCGCCGACTCCACCAGCCCCACGTGGCCGAGCTGCTCACCATCCACCAACTCGAAGAACTCTTCCTCGGTCAGACCGGCGCCGACCTTGCGCTGCAGGGCCTCGCGGCGGGTGCGCGCGTCCACCACCCGGGTGACTGTCGCGCGCCGCACCGGGCCACACACCTGCCCCGCCGTGGCCACCAGTCTGTCCAGAACGAAACCCGGGTTGACGCCCGCGCCGACGATGGAGACCTCGGCGCGCTGCGCGGCGCGGTCCAGCTTGTCCGCCAGCTCCGGGTACTTCAGATAGGGAAAGGCCAGCTCCTCACAGGTGCTGGCAATCGGCAGGCCCAGCTTCAGCGCCGCCAGCAATTGGTCCATCACCTGCGGCAGCCGGGAGCCCGTCGCGTGCAGCAGCACTGCGCCCTTGCGGCGGCCCACTGCCTTCTCCAGCGAGTCCATCACCTTGACGCGCGGAGCGGGGCCTCCCAGCACGTCGCCCAACGGACGACCCACAAGGGAGGCGTGGGTATCCACGGCCCCAATCAATTCCACTTCCGGGCAGGACAGGGCAGCTCTGGCAATCTCCTGCCCGATGAATCCCAGCCCCATCACCACCACCGGCACCGGCCCTGCTGGGGCTCTAGCCATCGGAGATTGCTCCAGGATTCCAAGGGGTTAGCGTTGAAACGCAGCCTTGCCGCGCACCATAAATCACACCTTGGCGAGCAGGCAAGCATCACTTGGTTCTACCACTCTTGCCGCTAGCAAGAACCTCCAAGGATTTCCGGGGCTTGCATGCGCAAAACCTGCACAGGGCCCCTATTTGGGCGCAAGGCAAGGCGTGTATAACGAATGACAGGCCCGCGACCTCCCCGGAGATCCTCCAACATGGACCGCATCCTCGTGGTGGATGACGACGTGCTCATCCTCGCCGCGCTCTCCCGGATCCTCCAGACGGAAGGCTATGACGTCGTCACCTACAGCGACCCGGCCCTGGCCGCTCGCGAGGTGGGCTTCAGCGTCGTGCTGACGGACTTCATGATGCCGTACCTCAACGGCATCGAGCTGCTGGGCGTCCTCCGAGAGAAGAACCCGAAGGCCGTGCGGCTGATGCTGACGGCGGCGGCGGACTTCCGCACCGCGTCCGAGGCGGTGAACCGGGGCGAGGTGTTCCGGCTGCTCGGCAAGCCCTGGTCGCTCAGCGAGCTGACGAGCAGCGTGCGGCAGGCGGTGGAGCACTACCGACTGGTGGAGGCCAACGAGCGGCTGACGCGCGAGGTGGCGGACAAGAACGCGGAGCTGGTGGCCATCAACCAGGACCTGGAGCGTCGGGTGGTGGAGCGCACCACGGGCCTCTTGGACGGCCTCATCAGCGCGCTGGACTACCGCGACACGGAGACGCAGTGGCACTCGCGTCGCGTGGCGCTCTACTCGCGCAGGCTGGCGGAGGAAGTGGGCCTGGCCGGGGCCGCGCTGGACGTGGTGGAGCAGGGAGCGCTCTTGCACGACATCGGCAAGATTGGCGTGCGCGACTCCATCCTGCTCAAGCCCGGACCGCTGACGCCGGACGAATGGGTGGAGATGCGCAAGCACCCGGAGTTCGGCTACCGGATGATGGGCAAGATGCCGTACCTGCACGAGGCGGCGCTCATCGTCCTCCAGCACCAGGAGCGCTGGGACGGCAAGGGCTACCCGCAGCAGCTCGCCGCCGAGGACATCTGCATCGGCGCGCGCATCTTCAGTCTGGCCGACACGGTGGACGCCATTACGTCGGACCGGCCCTATCGCAAGGGTCGGCCCATGAGCGTGGCCCGGGACGAGATTCGTCGCTGCTCGGGCACGCAGTTCGACCCGAACCTCGCGGACGCCTTCCTGCGCATTCCAGAGACGGAGTGGCAGCGCATCCGCAACCAGGTGGAGGCGCTGGAGGAAGAGGAGAACCAGCGCTGGCGCAGCCACCCGCTCGGCCCCCAGGCGTCGCTGACGCGAGCCAGCGGCGCCTGACCTCACCTCACGGGGCCAGCGTCACCGCGCTGACCTCCCGGATGACGTCGCCTTCCAAGAGCGCGTCCACCACGTCCAGCCCTGACACCACCTCGCCAAAGGCCGTGTAGCGGCCGTCCAGGTGCGGCTGCGGCGCGTGCGTGAAGAAGAACTGGCTGCCTCCGGTGTCCTTCCCCGACAGCGCCATGCCGAGCACGCCGCGCAGATAGGGCCGGCGGGTCATCTCGCAGCGGATGGAGTGTCCCGGACCGCCCTCCCCGTCCCCGCGCGGGTCTCCGCCCTGCGCGACGAAGTCCGGCACCACGCGGTGGAAGGTGATGCCGTTGAAGTAGCCCTTGCGCGCCAGGGCGAACAGGTTGCCCGACGTGAGCGGCGCCTCGGCGGCGTCGAGCCGCACGGTGATGTCGCCCTTCTCCGTGCGCAGCACCAGCGCGGCATCCTTGGGCGCGGGCTCCGGACGGAAGGCGTACGGAGGAAGCTCCACGCGCTCGGAGCGCACGGGCTGGCCGGTGAGCTGGGTGAGGGCCTCGGCGGCCACGCGGCGCACGTTGGCGTGAGGCAGCGTCAACCACTGCTTCATGCGCGCCTCGGTGCCCGGAGTCTGGAGCGCGACGAGCGCGCCCGCCACGGGGTCCGCGAGGTCCGGCTCGGAGGGCACGCGGTCCGCCAGCGCCTCCAGGTCCGGGAACGCCCCGGGAGCCTTCAGCTTGCCCAGCGTCGCGGCGGCCGCGCCGGCCACCACCAGGTCCTCGCTTCGCAAGAGCGGAGCCACCGCCGTCGCCGCTCGGAGCACGGGGCGCTCGGCGAGGACCTCCATCGCCGTGAGCCGCACGCGCGCCGACGGGTGGCGCAGGTAGCCCACCGCGAAGTCAGCGGGCGTCTTCTTCGGAGAGAGCGCCACCTCGCGCAGGCCCAGGGCCAGGCGCCGCTCATCGGACACCCGGCCGAAGCCGCAGTTCAACGTGTCCGCCACCACGCCGCGCTGACGGTCCGACGCCGCCGCCAGCCGACAGTCGAGCCACCCCAGGTCCGCGCGCGCCACATCCGACGCCGCGCCCCGCTCCGCGTCCGCCAGCGCGAGCCGGAGCGACACGAGCAACGGCGCGCCGAACTCCGGCAGGCCCTGCTGCGCCAGCGCCATCAGCGGGTGGCCGTCCGCGGAGCGTGCCAGCGTCTCCACACGCGGCGCCGCGCCCGTGGGCATCGGCGTCTCCATCCCCCGCGCCACGCGCTTCGCTCGGGGCACCAGCGCCTCGAGGGCGTCCAGCGGCGCGCAAGGCCCACCACACGTGGCCGCGAGCTTCGCCAGCGAGCGCGCCGCCTCCGCCGCCACGCGAGGCACCGTGTCGTCCAGCATTCGTCCCAGGACCACCGCGTCCTCCGGCCCACCCACGTCACCGAAGGCCTTCACGCACAGGCCGCGCACGTCCGCGTCCTCGTCCGACAGACACGCGCGCAGCGTCGGCAGGCTCTCCGCGCGCTTCGCCGTGGCCAGGAGGTATGCGCCACCATACCGGGCCGCCACGGGCCGCCCCGCCGCCATCAGCGCCCGCGCGGAAGCCAGGGGCACGTCCTTCACCACCGCCGCACCACCGCGTCGCGCCGCCACGCCCAGCGCCAGCGCCGCCCGCCCCGCCGTCTCGACGTCCTCGCCCTGAAGCCGCTGGACGAGTCGCGCCAGCGTGTCCGCCGTCGCCAGCCGCCCCAGGGAGTCGAGCTGCGCGGCACGCACCGCCGCGTCGCGCTCCTCCGCCTCGGCCGCCAGCAAGGGCGTCGCCAGGCTCGCCCGCTCGGCCTCCGTGAGCGGCTCCCAGGAGAGCGCCAGCTCGCCCGCCGCGAAGGCCGCCTCGCCTCGGACCATGGCCTCCGAGTCCTTCAAGCCGGCGACGACCGCGTCCAGCGTGGCCACGTCCTGGATGCGAGCCAGCGCGCGCAGGGCCCGCGCCCGGACGCGAGGATCCGGCGCCCCGGTGACCAGCGCCACCAGTTGCCCCTCGCCGAGCGAGCGACGGTCCTCCCAGTCGCGGATTCGGGCCATCACCTCCGCGTCGGGCGGGTCCGCATCAGGGCCCGGCACGGCGCGGACACAACCGGAGACGAGGACGAGGAGGGCCAGACAGACGCTTGGGAGTCGGACGGGGCTCGGGCGGCTCATGCGCTGGGGCCTAGGCCAATTCCCCGCGAAAATCCAGGGGTTAGGCGGCGCGCCGTTTGACACGCGCGGCCCTGGGCTCCGAAGATGGGGGCTCGCATCTCTCAGCAGGAGCGCTGGTCCTGAACTGCCCTGGCTGCGGCTCGAAGGTAGCCGCCGACGCATCCATCTGTTCCGTCTGCGATTACATCATCGACAGCTCGTTCCTCTCCTCGGAGCCACCTGCTGACAACGATGAGGAATCCACGGGCGCGAGCCAAGATCCTCGTCCACCGCCCCCCAAGCCCGCGCCCGCCCGTCCGAGACCGGCGGGCAAGTCCGGCCTCAGGCCCGCCGTCGCGCCCAGCGCGGACGCCACCAACGTCAAGAGCGTGCAGGACATCGCCCGTGGCGCGCCTCAGCGAGCCAGCCGCCCCGCGCCCGCGACTCGCGCCGCGCCGAACACCGCCCCCAAGCGCGCCGCGCCCGCTCCCGCTCCCGTCGCTCCTGTACCGGAGCCCCGGGCGCGCAGGGAGCAGCGGGACGACGAGGAGAACGGCAACGCCATCGTCGACCCCGACGAGCTCATGCAGGACGCCAGGGAGCTGATGGGGGCGATGAGCGCCGGCGACAAGATTGCCTTCTATGGCGCGGGGCTGGTCGTCCTCTCGTGCTTCACCCCGTGGAAGGAGACAGCGGCGGACGGTGACGCCCTGGGACTGATGAGCACGGGCGTCGGTGCGTTCGTGCTCGCGGTGATGGTGATGGTGGCCATCGGCATCCGGGCGCGCAGCTCGTTCCCCAACCTCAATCCCGTGGTGCCGTGGATGGGGCAGCTGTTCACCACGTTCCTGTGCCTCATCTGGTGCATCGTGTTCATCAAGGTGTCCTCGGACACGACGCTGGTGCCCACGCCCATCGGCAACGCGGAGATGATGAACTCCTCGCCCAGCTTCGGCGTCTTCATCGGCCTGCTGGGCTCCGTGGCCGCGCTCATCGGCGCGTTCCTCGGACTCAAGACCAAGAACGACTGACGACACGGCGCGCGCGCCACGAAAGTGGTGCCGCGCGACTCGACGGCGGTCTACCGTTCCCCGCCACCATGTCCGACGCCACTCCCCTCGCCCGCCTCACCGCCGCGCTCGCCGGCACCGTCTTCGGCCAGCCTCGTGTGCTCGCCGACCTGGTGACCGCCTTCCTGGCGCGCGGCCACGTCCTGCTCGAAGGCGTGCCCGGCGTGGCGAAGACGCTCACCGCGCGCAGCATGGCCGGAGCCCTGGGGCTGCTCTTCACGCGCATCCAGTTCACCCCGGACCTGATGCCGGCGGACATCCTCGGCACCAACATCTTCCAGCCGCAGGACAACGCCTTCCGCCTGGTGAAGGGCCCCATCTTCACGGAGGTCCTCGTCGCCGACGAAATCAACCGCACCCCGCCCAAGGCCCAGGCCGCGCTGCTGGAGGCCATGGAGGAGCGCCAGGTCACCATCGACGGCGTCACCCACCCGCTGCCGCCGCACTTCTTCGTCGTCGCCACGCAGAACCCCCTGGAGCTGGAGGGCACCTATCCCCTGCCCGAGGCCCAGCTCGACCGCTTCCTGATGCGCATTCGCGTGGGCTATCCGGACTCCGACTCCGAGACGACCATGCTGCGAGCCTTCCACCAGCGCGAGGGACGGCCGCCCTCCGTGGACCGCGTGCTGGACGCGCCCACGCTCATGGAGCTGCAGGCCCGCGCGGCCCGCGTCACCTGCGACGACTCCATCCTCCAGTACGTCGTCGCCGTGGTGCGGGACACACGCGCCAACCCCCGCGTGCGCCTGGGCGCGAGCCCCCGCGCGGCGCAGGCGCTCCTGGCCGCGTCCAAGGCCCGCGCGGCGCTGATGGGCAATGACTTCGTCACCCCCGACGACGTGAAGGGCGCGGCGGGCAGCGTGCTCAATCACCGCCTGCTCCTCAAGGCCGAGGCCGAGGTGGAAGGCGTCACCGCGGACGACGTGCTGAAGCAGACGCTCGAGCGGGTCCGGGTCCCCCGGTGAGCGTGGGCCGTCCCGTCCCCACCGGCCTCGCCGTCGCGCTGCTCGCGGTGGGACTCCTCCCCGCCGCGCTGACGGTGGCCAGCCCCGCGTTCGGCTGGCTGGCGCTGGCCCTGGACGTGGCGGTGCTCGCGCTGTGCGCGGTGGACTTCCTCCGCGCGCCCCGAGTGGAGGACGTGAAGGTGTCACGCGAGGTGGAGCCCATCCTCTCCTCGGGCACCCGCAACGCCGTGCACCTGGGCTTCGAGCGACTGGACCCAGGCCCCGCGCCACTGCGCCTGGAGGTCCGCGACGAGCCGCCCCAGGTCGTCGCCAGCACCGGCCACCGTCAGGACCTCGTGCTGCCAGCCTTGAGCGGCGCGCCCCTCACGCACTCACGGCTGACGTACTTCGTCACCCCTCCGTCCCGAGGGGATGCGCGCTTCGGAGACCTCCACCTCCGGCTGCTCGGCCCGCTGGGACTCTGCGCCCGACAGGTGCGAGTGCCCGCGGCGCAGTCGGTGAAAATCTATCCGGACCTCACCGCGCTCTCGCGGGAGGCGCTCGCCCTGGCCCGCTCCTCGGATGCACCGTCGGAGCGGACGCTGCGCCGCCGCGCTGCCGAGGGACGCGAGTTCGAGTCCCTGCGCGAGTACCGCCCTGGCGACGACTACCGCCACATCGACTGGAAGGCCTCCGCGCGCCACGCCAACACCCTGGTGCGCACGTGGCAGCCCGAGCGGCACCAGCCCATGTTGCTGCTCCTGGACTGCGGGCGACACATGGCCGGCAAGGTCCAGGGCCGTCGCAAGCTGGACCACGCGGTGGACGCGGCGCTCCGCCTGGCGCGGGTGGGCCTGGACGCCGGTGACGTGGTGGGCGTCATGGCCTTCGCCAGCGACGTGCTCACCTTCCTGCCGCCCCGCAAGGGCCACGAGCACCTGCGCCTCATCACCGAGTCGCTCTACCGCGCCGAGGCAGCGCTGGAGGAGAGCGACTACGGCCGCGCCTACGACTTCGCCTTCGCCCGACAGACGCGACGCACCCTCGTCGTGCTCTTCACGGACCTGGTGGACCCGGAGGCCTCGGCGGGGCTCCTCACCCGCACGCTGGCCCTGCGGCCCCGGCACCTCCCCGTCGTCGCGTCGCTATTGGACGAGGACGTGCGCGACGCGGCCATCGACGTGCCCGTGGAAGCGCAGGACGCGTACTCGCGACAGGCCGCGACGAGGCTGGAGTCGGAGTTCCGTCGCACCGCCAGCACCCTGCGCGACGCGGGGGCCCTCGTCGTCCGCGCACCTGCTCAGGGGTTCGGTGCCGCCGCGCTCAACGTGTACCTGGACGTCAAGTCGCGCGGGCTGTTGTAGGCCTGGCGAAGATGTCCAGCGGAAAGTTCGCGCAACACTCATTTATGGAGTACGCGCGCGTCGCTCGCGAAGAAGCATGCCAATCGCGCGGAGGCCTAGAATTCGGCCTCGGAGACGACCCCCTTTACACCGGAGCCTCCGTCAACAAAATGGCGCGTCTCTCTCGCCCGCTGTGTCGGTGGGCGCCCCGAAACAGAGCGGATGGAGACAGTCTTGGCGGAGGTCGCAAGGGGATTGAGGTTGGAGGTCGAGGCGGATGCGGCGGCCATCGCCGCCCGAGGAGCGGAGGCCACGGAGCCACCACCTCGGACGCTGACCCCCTTCCACGAGCGCCTGCTGGCGGAAGAGTTGCTGGCACGCAGTGGTGATACGCAACAACGGTTGGCGGGAGCCCTGTCCGAAGCGAAGGTCGACCTCAACCCGCATCAAGTCGAAGGCGCCATGTTCGCGCTCGACTCGCTGTCGCGCGGCGGCTGCATGCTGGGCGACGAGGTGGGCCTGGGGAAGACCATCGAAGCCGGGCTCGTCATCGCCCAGCTCATGGCCGAGGGGAAGACGCGCATCCTCATCCTCGCGCCGGCCACGCTGCGCGCGCAGTGGAACAGCGAGCTGCGGGAGAAGTTCGACCTGGACAGCGTGATGGTGGACGGCCGCACCGTGCGCGCCACCGGCAACTGCTTCGACCAGCCCTTCCCCGTCATCTGCTCGCACCCCTTCGCGGCCAACAAGGCGCACCTGACGTCGGAAATCCCGTGGGACCTGGTCGTCATCGACGAAGCCCACCGCCTGCGCAACGCGCACCGGCCCAACAACAAGATGGGCCAGGCGCTCAAGGCGTCCCTGGGCGGCAAGCCCAAGCTGCTGCTCACCGCCACTCCGCTCCAGAACGACTTGATGGAGCTGTTCGGGCTGATGTCGCTCCTGGACGAGCAGATCCTGGGCCCCGAGCACGCCTTCCGCAGCCGCTACCGCGTGGACGAGGGCGGTGGCATGTCCGAGGCCGCCGCGGGCGAGCTGAAGGAGCGACTGGCGCCCGTGGTGCAACGCACGCTGCGGCGTCAGGTGCGCGAGTACGTGCGCTACACCAACCGCCGCTCCATCGTGGAGGACTTCACGCCCTCGCCCGAGGAGCATGACCTCTACGAGAAGGTCAGCGAGTACCTCCAGCGCTCGGAGGCCGCGGCGATTGAGCCCGGCAAGAAGACGCTGCTGACGCTGTGCTACCGCAAGCTCCTGGCGTCCTCCACGTACGCCATCGCCCCGACGCTGCGGCGGCTGTCGGACAACCTGGAGAAGCGACTGGCGGCGGCGAAGCTGGGCCAGCAGGCGCTCGCGATGTTCGAGCCCGAGGAGGCCAAGCAGTTCGTCGAGGAGGGCGAGGAGTGGTCCGACGACCCGGCCAAGGCGCCCAACGTGCGCGCCCTGGAGCAGGAGGTCTGGGAGCTGCGGCAGTACGCCGACCTGGCGGACTCCATCAAGGTCAACGCCAAGGGAGAGGCCCTCAAGCGGGGCCTGGACCGGACCTTCACCGTCATGCGCGCGCACGGCTGGCCGGAGAAGGCGCTCATCTTCACCGAGTCCAAGCGCACGCAGCAGTACCTCTTCAACCTCCTGTCGGAGCACGGGTACCGGGGAAAGATTTCGCTGCTGTCGGGAGACGCGGGCACGCCCGAGGACCGGCGCGCGCTGGTGGACGACTTCCGCAACAAGACGCAGATCCTCATCTGCACCGAGGCCGGCGCCGAGGGCCTCAACCTCCAGTTCTGCAACCTGGTGGTGAACTACGATTTGCCCTGGAACCCGCAGCGCGTGGAGCAGCGCATCGGCCGCTGCCACCGGTATGGCCAGCAGCGCGACGTGCTGGTCATCAACTTCCTCAACCGGATGAACGCGGCGGACGCGCGCCTGTTCGAGCTGCTGGAGAAGAAGCTCAACCTCTTCGACGGCGTCTTCGGCGCGTCGGATGAAATCCTGGGCGCGCTGGAGAGCGGCGTGGACTTCGAGCGCCGCATCCTCGACATCTACCAGGGCTGCCGCAAGGTGGAGGACATCAACGCGGCGTTCGACAAGCTGCGCTCGGAGATGGAGGGGCGCATCAGCCAGCGCATGACGGAGATGCGCTCGGTGGTGCTGGAGCGCTTCGACGGAGATGTCCGCCGCCGCCTGCGGGGCCAGAGTGAGCAGACGAAGGAAGCCCTCGCGAAGCGACAGCAGGAAGCGCGCGCGCTCACCAGCTCCGTGCTCGGAAGCCGCACCTCCGGCCGGCTGGAGATCGCCAAGGCCGCCTACGCCGTCAAGGAGCGCAAGCAGGACGCCGTCAGCTACCTCCAGCTCGACGCCGCGGGCCTGCCCTCACGACTGGCGCGACTGGCTGGCAGCGAGGGCTGGTGGTTCGCCTACAAGTTCGAGACGACGGGCCTGAAGCCGGAGGAGAAGCTCGTCCACCTGGTGCTGGTGAAGGACCGCGAGGGCAACTTCCGCGCCCTGCCCCTCCAGGACGGCGCGCACTTCGTGAAGCTGGTCGCGAAGGAAGAGAAGCGCCGGCAGCCCGCGCCCGTGTCCGTGCAGCTCATGCAGGAGCAGTCGCTGGTGACGGCGAAGGACGAAATCGTCCGCGCCGCCGAGCGCCGCAATGCCCTGGAGCTGGACAAGGCGAAGGAGCGCGCGGACCGCTACGTCGAGGACTGCCTGATGGAGTCCCGCGAGGCCGTCGAGGCGGCCCGGCAGCAGTGGATCGACGCGCGCAAGCAGGTGTCGTCCGTGGAAGACATCGCGGAGCGCGCGAAGGCGCGGGCGAACTCGGACCGGATGGAGCGCGAGTACCGCCGCAAGCTGTCCTCGCTGCGCAACGAGGAGGAGAAGCGCTACGCCGCCAAGGACCGGCAGCTCGCGGAGCTCGCCAACAAGGCGAAGGTGAACGAGAAGCGCTCGCTCATCGCCTCCGCCTACTTCTGGCTGTCCTGAGGCGGTAGCGGCTTGAGCCGCACCCACGTCGCGCCCCAGCCTCCATCGAACTCGGAGGCGGGGCGGAACGACTCCACCTCCTCCAGCTTCGGCAGCAGGGCCTGTACCGTGCGGCGCAGCGCGCCCGTGCCCTTGCCGTGGATGACGCGCACGTCGAGCAACCCCTTCTGGCGACAGGCCCAGAGGTACTCGATGACGAGCGGCTTCACTTCGCGAGGCTGGAAAAAATGCAGGTCGAGGGTGCCATCGATGGGCACCTCGAAGACTTCGTCGTCAGCGGGCGGGGGCTCCGGCCCCTCCGGTGGGAGCGAAGGCTCGCCTGCTGGGAGAGGGGGTAGGCGTCGCGGGCTCATTCGTCGATTCCCCCGACTCGCGCTTCTGGCGCTCTGACTCCAGACGCCGTCGCTCCCGGGCCTGCCGGAACTGCTCCGACACCGAGTCGAGCTCCTGCTTCAGCGCGGAGAAGTGTTGGCCCACATTGTCCGCCGCCGCCATGTCGCGCTCGTCCGCACGCTTCTCGCGCGCGCCCGCGCCTCCGGCTGTCGTCATTTGAACCAGCAGTGCGGCGATGAGGACGGACTTCATGCCCCATCAAGTAAGCAAGTGTTGTGCACGCGCGCAAGGGGCGTTCATGACGCAACGCTCCGTTGCTCCCCCTCCGTCGCTCTGCTCGTGACGATACGTTCCGCCAGTTTGATGGCGGACAGAGGCGCGCTGCCCTCGGCTTTGTTGTTGATGGTGACGAAGACGGGGCGCTCGCGGCGCAGGGCGGCCAGACACGCGCGGGCCAGCAAATCGCGGGTGGGCACGTCCTCGTCCACCAGCTGGTTGAAGGGCGCGTAGCGAGCCCGAGCCTCCTCGTAGCCCAGGTTCGGCGGCAGCATCCACCGCACCACCAGGGCCCGTGCATCCAGCGCCCGCGTGCGCTTCGCCTGAATCCCCAGGGAAGGCATGTGGGCCCACACCGCGAGCACCGGACAGGCGCCCACGTCCGCCAGCGCCTGCGCGAAGCCCTCCGTCAGCAGCTCCTCGTTGCGCACCTCCACCGCGTACAGCGGGCCCTTGGGGAGCGCGGAGAGGAACGCGTGCAGCCGCTCCACGAAGCGCGCGGGGCCGCCCAATACTTGAGGGTCCTGCGGAGGGAACTGGAAGACGAGCGGACCACCCTTGTCACCCAGGCCTTCGACGAAGGGGCGCACCACGTGCTCCTCCGCGTAGGCCGCGTTCAGGAAGCGCTCGTTGAGCTGTCCCCGGTGCGCGCCGTAGCGCTCGTGCACGGGGAAGCGCGCCAGGGTGCAGGCTTCATGTGCCTTCACCAGGAAGCGGAAATCCGCGGGGACCTGCTCGGCGTAATCAGCGAAGGCCTCCGCGTTGATGGGGCCATAGAACGTCCGGTCGATGCCGACGGTGCGCAGCACGGGGTGACGCGAGTACGCGGACAGGCCCTCGCGCGCGAGCTGCGACGCGGCGGCCTCGTGGTCATAGACGAGGCCGGACCAGCCAGGGAACGTCCACGACGAGGTGCCCAGGTAGACGCCCGTCGGCAGCTCTCGTCCCAGATGGGCGAGGGGCTCCGGCACCGGCGCGGGGGCTACCGGCTGGGTCCTGCTCCGGCTCCGCGTGGGCGGCTCGACGGGCGCACCCGTGAACAGGTCGAGCTGGGAGGATCCGCGCTGCTGGGCCATCGGGCATCTCCTGCGTCCTGCGGACACCGGAACGCGGTGCCGCGCGTCCGGCAGGGATAACGCCGGGCGCCACATGATTCAGGAGGTTGCCTCAGAACCCGGGGACTACCCAAGAGGGATGTATGACCTACAGGCAGCCGAGCTCCATCGCCCGGAGCACCGCTCGAGTCCTGTCCCGGACACCGAGCTTCGACAGGATGCTGGAGGTCTGGTTCTTCACCGTGCCCTCCGCCGTCCCGAGCGCCTGGGCAATCTCCCGGTTGCTCAAGCCCCGGGCGATGAGCCGCAGCACCTCGACCTCCCGCCGCGTGAGGCCCTCGGGCAGCTCCGCGGCCGGAAAGTCCCGGGACAGCTCCAGGAGTCCCCGGGCCACGCGCTCGGCGACACCGGGAGGCAGCAACGTCTCTCCCGCGTGGACGCGGCGGATGGCGTCGGCCAACTCGTCCAGCGACACGTCCTTGAGGAGGAAGCCCTGCACACCCGCGCGCAACGCCTCGACGATGGCGGCGTCCTCGTCGAAGGTGGTGAGCAGCACCACGCGCCGATGCACGGGCCCGCGACGCAGCTCCCGCAGCGCCTCCAGGCCCGTCATGCGAGGCATGCGCACGTCCATCAGGACGACATCGGGATTGAGCTCCGCCACCTTGAGCAGCGCGTCCTCGCCATCCACGGCCTCGCCCACCACGCGCAGGTCAAGCGTGAGGTCCAACAGGCCGCGCAGCCCCTGCCGCACCAGCGCATGGTCATCCACCAGGACGAGTCGAATCACGCGTCGGCCCTCCGCTCGGCCGGCAGCCACGCCTCCAGCTCCCAGCCCTTCCCTTCCTCCGCGCGCCACTCCACGCCGCCTCCCAGTCGAGTGAAGCGCTCTCGCATGCCCGTGAGGCCCGCGCCGGGCGTCGGCGACCGCGAGCCGCGACCGTCGTCCCGAGTCGTGACGCGCACACCGCCTTCGTGCGTCGGGACGATGCGAACCCAGAGCTGCGTGGCCTGGGCGTGGCGCAGCGTGTTCGTGAGGACCTCCTGGACACAGCGGATGAGCGAATGCGTCGCCTCGGTCGAATCGAGGGCCAGTGTCTCGGGAACCTCGAGGTGGACCTCGAGCCCGGGCACATCGTGTGCGAGCCGACGCAGCGTGGACAGCAGCGGTGTGGGGGTGTCACGCAGCGCGGACACCGTCTCGCGCACCTCGGACAGCAGCATGCGGGCGGCCTCGCGTGCGCGGCGCAGGTGCTCGGCGGAGGGCGTGTCCTTCGCGGTGTGCGCGGCGGCCTCCAGGTTGAGGGACAGCGCGGTGAGGTGGTGGCCCAGGGAGTCGTGCAGCTCGCGGGCGATGCGCAGCCGCTCCCCTTCCCGTTCGCTGGCGGCGAGCAGCACCTGGGTGGACTGAAGCTCCGCGTGGAGTCGCGCCAGCTCGCCGCGCGCTTCGGCCTCGCGAACCATGACGACGGCCGAGCCCAGCGTGAACCCCTGGAAGCCGATGTAGATGAGCGCCTGGAGCAGCGCGCGCGACAGCGGGTAGATGGAGACGAAGACCAGCAGCATGGCCACCGACTGCGCGAGGACCCAGAGCATCGCGCGTCGCTGGGGCAGCAGCTCGGGTGCCTGGGCCGCGATGATGGCGAGCAACGCCCCGTCCACGCCCGTGCGGCTGGTGGCGACGATGACGAGGGCGCTGACGGACTGAATCCCCATCATCACAATCCCGTCCCGGGTCACCGCCTCCGAGCGAGCGTTGCGCCAGTAGGCCAGTCCGAACGCGAGGAAGGCCACCCACCACACCAGCTCTCGCGGAGTGGAGAGCAGCGAGGGCTCTCGAAGCACGTCCTCCACATGGGGAGAGCCGACGACAGCCCACGTGAGCAGCCCCGCCATGCGCAGCAGTCTTCGGATGGAGGCGGGCTTCCGCGCGGCGTGCTTCAAGACCATGGAGGCGGAGCATAGGACCTGCCTCGGGGGCGGGACATATGCCGGAAGTCACAGCGCCCCTGTGTGACTTCCAGCCGATGTGGGCCGTGGAGCGCTTGCGTACCTTGGCCTTCGACTCGCAGCACGTCGGAGGCATGCATGTCTTTCTATTATCTCGCTCGCGCGATTCACATCATGGCGGGCGTCGTCGGCTTCACCGCGCTGTGGTTGCCCTTGGCGGCGCGAAAGGGAGGCTCGCTCCACCGGCGCGTGGGCTGGGTCTACGTGGGCGCGATGGGCGTTGTCGCGGTCACCGGGTTGATCATCTCCAGTTGGAGATTCCTGCAAGGCCCCGAAAATCAATCCCACGCGCTGTTCTTCATCCTCCTGAGCGTGATGAGTGGAACCTCCGCGTCCATGGGCGTGCGTGTGCTGCGCACGAAGTCGCGCACGACGGCACACCGTCACCCCTTCGACCTGGGCCTCTCCGCGCTGACCCTGGGCCTGGGCCTGTTCACCGTGGCCTGGGGCATCGTGAAGGGCGTGCCACTCCTCTGGGGCTTCGCGCCCGTGGGAATCCTCACGGGGGCCTCGTCGCTGCGGTACTGGCTCCGCCCTCCCCAGGAGCGGATGCACTGGTGGTTCCAGCACATGGGCGCCATGGTGGGCTCGGGCATCGCGACGTTGACGGCCGTTCTGGTCGTCAATGCGAGCCACCTGGGCATCGAGGGAATGCAGCTCGCCGTGTTCCTCGGCCCCACGCTGGTGGGCGTTCCGGGACTCAAGCGGTGGGAGCGCTACTACCAGAAGAAGTTCGCGCCCAAGGCCAGGAGCCCTCGTCCAGAGCGCACGTCAGCGCCCGTTTCTGGAGAGGGCTCGCGCGTGGCTACACCTTGATGCGGATGGCGGCGGGCTGGAGCGTGAACGTGGCAGGGAGTCGGCCCGGCGTCTCTCCGTCGACGTCCAGGTAGACCTCCTGGCCATCCACGGACTCCGCATGAACCTTCTGGCAGCGCAGGCGACGCGTGCCCTTCCAGGTGACGTGCGAGCCGTTGTAGACGCCCTTGGACTTGAGGAGGAAGTCGCTCAGGCCGTAGCCGGACCAGATGGTGATGTCGAACACGCCATCGTGGGTGATGGCCTCGGGGGCGACGAACATGCCGCTGCCGAAGTAGCGACCATTGGCCACGGCGACGGCGGTGACATCGAGCGTCTCGGCGGGCCCGTCATCCGTGGACAACCGCACCTTGCGCTCGGTGTACTTCACCAGGCCCTTGAGCGTGCCCCAGACGAAGCTGAAGTTGCCGCCGAGCGCCTTGCTGCCGCTGTTCACCTCGCGGGCCACCACCGCGCTCACGCCGAACGAGGCGATGTTGGCGAAGTAGCGCGTGGCGGGGTTGCCATCGTTGTCGATGAAGTCGAGCCGGCCCACGTCAAAGGGCTCGGTCGTGTCCGTCCGGAGCCGCTCGAGGGAGGACTCCAGGTCCAGGCCCCAGCCGAAGGTGCGGCGGAAGTCGCCACCGGTACCGCGCGGGATGAGGCCGAGGGCGGCGTTCGGGTTGATGGCCTTGCCGTCACGGAAGAAGCCGTTGGTGACTTCGTTGAGCGTGCCGTCACCGCCTACCGCGACGATGCACTCGTAGCCCTGGTCAATCGCCTCGCGGGCGATGCGCGCGGCATCCATCCCGCCCTGGGTGAAGCCGTGCCCGAACTCACCGAGCACCTTGCCCACCTGCGCGGCAATCTCGACCCAGCGCTTTCCGGTCTGGCCATTGGCGCTGCGCGGATTGACCACGAGGAACGTCTTCATCGGCACCTACCCCTCCCTGTAACGCCCCTGTTTACGCGGTTGTGGCGCGGTACTCCACTTCGCGACGCACCCCCAGGGTCGTCCAGGTCTCCCGCCACCCGGCACACCGCTGACGCACCGCACGGTGAGCCCCGGTTCCAGAGGGCCCGCCGAGCCGAGGGCAGGTGCCCTCCGGGGCTGTGTGCCGGGCCGAGTGAGGTGCCCCCTACACGTGCAGCGTGCCGTCGAGGACCGTCACCGCCACTCCGCCGATGCGAGCCTGCTCGGGCTGTCCGGCGCGGCCGGTGACCTCCACCTCGATGCGCCCAGGCTTGCCCATGGCATCGCCCTGTTCGATGCGAGCGCGCACCGTGCCGCCCTCGGCGGGCAGTGGCAGCACACCATGCATCGCCAGGTACATGCCGAGCGGCCCCGCCGCCGAGCCCGTGGCGGGGTCCTCCGCCACACCCATGCCAGGGACGAAGTATCGCGAGTGCGCCACGCTGCCCACCTCTCGCGTCTCTCGAGTGAAGACATAGACACCGCTCACGCCATGGGGGCGCAGCAGTTCGGCCAACGAGTTCGAGCGCGGGGCCAGCTCCCACACGTCTTCCCTCCGACGGAACGGCACCACCACCCGGTGCGCGTTGCGCCGCACGGGCAGCGAGCCATCCACCATGTCCACCGTTCCGCCGACGAGCGCGAGCACCTGCTCCAGCGGCACCGGCGTCTCCAGCCACGGATGCCGAGGCGTGACAATCCACGCCCGGCTCCGACGCGCGTCCACCGCCTCCAGCTCCACGTCGAGCACGCCCGCCGCGCACTCCAGTTTGAGCGAACCAGCGCGAGGCACGAGCCCGCGCTCGGCCAACAAGTGGAACGTCGCCACCGTGGCGTGCCCGCAGAAATCAATCTCGTCCGTGGGAGTGAAGTAGCGCAGCCGCACACCTTGCGCCGTGGGGCCCGAGATGACGAACGCCGTCTCCGATGCGCCCACCGCGGCCGCGATGCGCTGCATGGCCTCCACCCCGAGTCCCGCCGCGTCCAGCACCACACCCGCGCGATTTCCAGCCCCCGCGGTCTGCGTGAAAGCGTCGACGATGGTCACCTGCATGGCGTGCGTCTCCCATCCACGGCCACGGGCCCTGGCCCGCACCGTCCTTCGAGTGTACCGACACAATCCAGCCCAAAAATCTCCACAATCGATACATTGCGCGAACAAGCCCGGCAACTGTATGCATTGTCACCATGACAATCTGGACGCCCAACCTGCGAGGCCGAGAGGGGCCGCTGTACCGGATCCTCGCGGATGCGCTCGGCGCGGACATCGAGGAGGGCCGCCTCGCCGCCGGAGCCCGCCTGCCCACGCACCGGGAGCTGGCGGAGAAGGTGGGCGTCACCGTGGGCACCGTCACACGTGCCTACGCGGAGGCAGAGCGCCGAGGCC
>NZ_JBLZWL010000010.1:0-91648 GCF_049194865.1 Corallococcus terminator
CGCCGGAGGAGTTCCTGGCGAAGTATGGCGGCAATGTCACCCGAGGTGGCATCTACCTGCGCGCGCGCGCGGTGAAGCCACCAGGGACAGCTGTCACGCTGGACCTTCGGCTGGCGAGCGGCGAGCGCCTCATCCACGCGCAGGCCGTGGTCCACTTCGTCACCGGCCAGGGAGGCCAGGGCGTGGTGGGCATGGGCCTGCGCTTCCTGGGGTTGGACCCACAGACGCGCCGCTTCCTGGACCTGGCGGTCGCCGCCCTGCCCCACGCCCAGTCGGACGTGCCCCCGGTCCCCACCGGCGTGGGCCCTCCGGACTACACCGTCCCACCTCCGCCACAGGCGGCGAACCCCCAGGTGGTCGCCGCCCAGGCCGCGCCGCCTCCCGAGGGGGCCGCCCCGGTGCCCGCGACGATGATGTCGGACGCGGCGCTGGACTTGAACACGGGGGAGCCCAAGCGCGCCGGCGTGGTGATTGGCATCGACCTGGGCACGACGAACTCGTGCGCGGCGTACGTGCGCAACGGCAAGCCCGGGGTGCTCACCAGCCGCGAGGGCCACAACACGGTGCCCTCCATCATCGCCGTCAACACGCGCGGCAAGCTGGTGGTGGGCCACCCGGCCAAGGGGCAGATGCTCACCAACCCCCGCAACACGGTGTACGGCGCCAAGCGCCTGGTGGGGCGCGCGTACGACTCGCCCATCGTCGCGTCCATCAAGGACAAGTTCCACTACGAGATCACCGGCGGGGAGAACGGCGAAGCGGGCGTGAAGCTGTCGGACCGCGTCTACACGCTCCAGCAGATCTCCGCGCTCATCCTGCGCGAGGTGCGGGAGGTCGCCCAGAACCAGCTGGGCCAGCCGGTGTCGCGCGCCGTCGTCACCGTCCCCGCGTACTACAACGACAACCAGCGCCACGCGGTGCGCGAGGCCGGCAAGCTCGCGGGGCTCTACGTCGAGCGCATCCTCAACGAGCCCACCGCCGCGGCGCTCGCGTACGGCTACGGCCGCAAGCTCAACCAGCGCGTGCTCGTCTATGACTTGGGCGGCGGCACCTTCGACGCGTCGGTGCTGGAGCTGTCCGACAACGTCTACGAGGTCATCTCCACCGGCGGCGACACGTTCCTGGGTGGCATCGACTTCGACAACGCCATCGTCGCGTACCTGCTGGAGGAGTTTCAGAAGAAGGCGGGCCGGGCCTTCCAGGGCGACCGGGTGGCCATGCAGCGCATCAACGACGCGGCGGAGCGCGCGAAGTGCGCGCTGTCGGAGCGCTCGGAGATGCGGGTGCACGTGGCCTTCGTCACGATGATCGAGGACAAGCCGTACGACCTCGACGTCACGCTGACGCGGCAGAAGCTCGTCGAGCTGACCGAAGCGCTCGTGGACCGCACCGTCCAGGTCTGCGAGGAGGTCCTCAAGGCGAAGAACCTGGGCCCCAAGGACATCGACGAGGTCATCCTCGTCGGAGGCCAGAGCCGCTTCCCGCTGGTGCACGAGAAGATCACCCGCTTCTTCGGCAAGCCGCCCAGCAAGGGCGTCCACCCGGACGAAGCGGTGGCGCTGGGCGCGGCGCTGCTGGCGCACAGCCTGGGACAGCTCGAGGGCGTGGTGCTCATCGACGTGCTGCCCATGGCCATTGGCGTGGGCCTGCCGGGTGGCCGCTTCAAGCCCGTGCTGGAGCGCAACACCTCGCTGCCCTCCACCAAGAGCTACACGCTCTCCACGCACCGTGATGGTCAGACGGAGCTGGAGCTGACCGTGTTCCAGGGTGACTCCGACAAGGCGTCCGACAACGAGTACCTGGGCACGCTGAAGCTCGCGGGCCTGCCCAAGCTCCCGCGTGGCGCGGTGCAGGTGTCGGTGACGTTCGAGGTGAACAACGAGTCACTGCTGAAGGTCACCGCGCGCGAGGCCTCCACCGCACGCGAAGTGACGAGCACCTTCTCCACGCGCGACACGCCGGACGCCGTGAAGGCGAAGCTGGCGCAGCTCGACACGGAAGGCACGGCGGCCACCGCGCAGGCCGCGACGCCCACGCCGACGCGCACCACGAGCACGACGGGAGCAACCACCGCGAGTCCGGCGCCAATGAGGGCAACTGCGGGAGCTGCGACCACCTCGGCCCCGAGAGTGGTTCCACCCAAGGTCACAGCCGCGCCGCAATCCAACGTTCACGCGGTATCACCCGCGGTGAGCATGAAGCCGCGAGGCTTCGTGCGGTGGCTCAAGGGCTTGTTCGGTCGCGCCTGAGTCTCGGTTTCTCGCTGAGAGTGGATCAGCTCTCCTTCCACTTTCCCGCTGGGAATGAAGATGCATGTGGGTAGTCGTTGAGGCCCGCGCTTGTCGGCCTCGCCTGTTATTAAGCCGCCGGCCGCAACCTGCCCGACGAGCACCACACCCCCATGCATGCTCCTTTTCGAATCCTCAATGACGCTCTCCGTGTGCGCGCAGTCGGAGAGTCGTCGCGGCATCCGCTCTACACCTTCCTCGGTGAGTCCGACGGCGACGAAGCCGCGTTGAGCGCCGTGGAGTTGGAGCGGCAGGCACGGCGCATCGCCGCCGCGCTGCAAGCGCGTGGTGCCGTGGGGCAGCGGGTGCTGTTGCTCTATCCGCCCGGGCTCGACTACCTCGCGGGTTTCTTTGGCTGTCTGTACGCGGGCGCGGTGGCGGTGCCGGCGTATCCACCGGACCCGACGCGGCTGGAGCGCACCCTCCCCCGCCTGCGCGCCATCATCCAGGACGCGGAGGCCACGGTGGTGCTCACCACGTCGGGCATCCTGGGACTGGCGGACTTCGTCTTCGAGCAGGCCCCGGACTTCCGCGCGCTCCAGTGGTTGTCCACCGATGACCTGCCCGTGGGCGGCGAGGATGCGTGGCGCGAGCCCGACCTGGGGCCCGACACGCTGGCGTTCCTCCAGTACACGTCGGGCTCCACGGGGACGCCCAAGGGCGTGATGCTGTCCCACGCCAACCTGCTGCACAACCTGGGGCTCATCTCTGGAGCGTTCCAGGTGCGCCGCGACAGCGTGGGCATCATCTGGCTGCCGCCGTACCACGACATGGGGTTGATTGGCGGCATCCTCCAGCCGTTGTTCGGCGGCTTCACCGTCACGTTGATGTCGCCGATGTCCTTCCTCCAGCGGCCCATGCGCTGGTTGGAGGCCGTGTCCCGCTTCCGGGGCACCGTCAGCGGAGGCCCGAACTTCGCCTTCGAGCTGTGCGCGCGTCGCGCCACGCACGAGGACGTGAAGGCCCTCGACTTGAGCTCGTGGGAGGTGGCCTTCTGTGGCGCGGAGCCCATCCGCGCCGCCACGTTGGACCGCTTCGCGGAGGTGTTCGCTCCCGCGGGCTTCCGACGTGAGGCGTTCTATCCCTGCTATGGGCTCGCGGAAGGCACCCTCATCGTCACCGGTGAGGAGCAGGGCCGTGTGCCGCGCGTGCACCTGCTCGACGAGGCCGCGCTGTCCCAGGGCAAGGCCGTGCGAGTGGCCCCCGAGACGTCTGGTGCCCGCGCGCATGTGAGCAGCGGCGCGACGCTGGCCGAACAGCGACTGCTCATCGTCGACCCCGAGACAAAGGTGCCGCGCGCGCCGGGTCAGGTGGGGGAGATCTGGGTGTCCGGTGGGAGCGTGGCACAGGGGTACTGGCGCAAGCCGGAGCAGTCGCAGGAGACCTTCCAGGCCCGTCCCGTGGGCGCCGAGGAGGGACCGGCCTATCTGCGCACCGGTGATTTGGGGCTGCTGCTCGACGAGGGGCAGCTCATCGTCACCGGGCGTCGCAAAGACCTCATCATCCTGCGCGGTCGCAACCTGTACCCGCAGGACGTGGAGGCCGTGGTGGAGCGCGCGCACCGGCGCGTGCGGCCCGGTGGCGTGGCTGCCTTCGGAGTCGAGACGCCGGACGGTGAGTCGCTCGCGGTGGTCGCGGAGGTGGCGCGAGAGCTGGCCGAGTCGGGCGATACCGAGGCCCTGACCGCCGTGGCGGACGCGCTGCGACAGGCCATTGCCCGTGAGCTGGAGGTCCAGCCCAGGACGGTGGCGCTGCTTCCGCCCGGCTCCATTCCGAAGACGTCGAGCGGGAAGATTCAGCGCTTCGCCTGCCGCGCGGGGCTCGCCTCGGGTGAGCTGACCGTGCTGTGGCGCTCGGACCTCAACACCGTGGCCTCGGCGAGCGTCGGCGTGGCCGCTTCCGCTGGGTCCACGGACGTCGGCACGGCCGCACCGGCTGTCGCGCTGGAGCCGTCCGTGAAGACTTCGGGCCCGTCCACCGAGGAGCTGGAGCGCGCGCTTCGCGAGGAGCTCGCCGCGGTGCTCGGTGCCGCCGCGGGCACCGTGGAAGTGGATGCACCGTTGACGCGCCTGGGCCTGGACTCACTGGGCGCGGCGGACCTTCAGGTGCGCATCGAGAAGCGACTGGGGGCTCGAGTCTCCGCCGCCACGCTGCTCCAGGACGTCAGCCTCCAGGGACTCATCGCCGAGCTGTCGAAGGGCTCCCAGGGTGCGCTCGCCCCAAGCTCCGGACCCGTGGCCCGTGGAAGCACGAACACGGGGCCAGTGCCGGCCTCGTTCGCGCAGCAGCGGCTCTGGTTCATCCAGCAGCTCGAACCGGCCTCCACCGCCTACCACATCCCCCTCGCCTTCACGTTGCGCGGCCCCTTGGACACGGGCGCGCTGGAGGGCGCGATCAACGAGCTGGTCCGACGTCATGACGTCCTGAGGACCACGCTCACGTCCAAGGATGGCGAGCTGCTCCAGCACGTGCATGCGCCGACCGCCGTGGCCATCGAGCGCGTGATCACCGACGCGGATGACCTCGTGGACCACGCCATTGTCCTGGATGCGGTGGCCGTGCGTGACGGCCGGCGGCCCATGGACCCGGCGACGGGTCCGCTCCTTCGCTTCAGCCTCGTGTGCTTCGCGGCCGAGGACCATGCCCTCGTCGTCTCCGTGCACCACCTGGTCGCCGACGGATGGACGGTGGGCTTGATGGCGCGTGAGCTGGCGACCCTCTACGGGGCGTTCAGCGCGGGACGGCCCTCGCCGCTGCCCGAGCCGACCCTCCAGTACGGCGACTTCTCCGCGTGGCAGCGCGAGCACCTCACGCCCCAGGCCCTCCGCAAGGAGCTGACGTGGTGGAAGCAGACGCTCGCGGAGGCCCCTTCGCTGCTCGCGCTCCCCACGGACAGGCCTCGGCCACAGCGGCTCTCGTTCCACGGTGCGCGCCGCTCGCGCCTCTTGCCCGCGGCGCTGATGACGAAGCTCCATGCACTGGGGCGACGTGAAGGCGTCACGCCGTTCATGAGCGTGGTCGCCGCGCTGTCCACCGTCCTTCATCGCTGGAGCGGACAGGCCGACTTCGTGCTCGGCTCCGCCGTCTCCGGACGTGAGGTCCCTGGCATTCGCGGACTGCTGGGCGACTGCACCAACTTCATCCCGCTGCGCGTGCGGCTCCCGGCCGAGGCCACCGTGACGGGGCTGCTCGCCGCGGTGAAGCAGAGCACGCTCGGCGCGATGGCCCACGGACATTGCCCGTTCGACCATGTGCTCGCGGCCGTGCAGCCGGGCTCGCAGCGGCGCGAGCTGTACAACGTCGCCTTCGTCCTGGACGACTACGACATCCCGCGCGACCTGGCCGTGGGCAACGGCCTGACGCTGGGCGTATCCCTGCTGGACAACCGCACCACCGAGCTGGACCTGACGTTCGAGGCGGCACACGGACCCGAGGGCCTGCTGATCGGCTGCAAGTACGCGGCGGACCTCTTCGACGAGGAGACCATCGACCGACTGCTGGGCCACCTGGAGGTGGTCGTGGGCGGCATGGTGGAAGCCCCTGGCCAGCGCATCGCCGAGCTGCCGTTGATGACGGAGGCCGAACGTCAGCACGTGCTGCACGCGTGGAACCCGCGCGTCGACGCACCGAGCGACGGCACGCTGGTGGAGCGCTTCGAGGCGCAGGTGGACCGCACGCCGGACGCCATCGCCGTCACCTTCGAATCCAATCACCTGACGTACCGAGACCTGGATGCGCGCGCCAACGGACTGGCGCAGGTGCTGCTGCGCCATGGCGTGGGGCCCGACGTCCTCGTCGGCGTGTGCCTGGAGCGCGGCCTGGACCTGGTGGTGGCCCTGCTCGGCATCCTCAAGGCGGGCGGCGCCTACCTGCCGTTGGACCCGTCGTACCCCAAGGAGAACCTCGCGTTCATGCTGGAGGACGCGCAGGCCCCTGTCCTCATCACGCAGACCTCGCTGGAGGACCGCGTGCCGGCGCCCGGCGCCGCCGTGGTGCGCCTGGACGCCGAGCCGTCCGTCTCCGCCCCCGCGCCTCGCCCGCCGCGCTGCAATGCCCCGAGCGACCTCGCCTACGTCATCTACACCTCAGGCTCCACGGGGCGTCCCAAGGGCGTGATGGTGCGGCACGACAACGTCGTGCGCCTCTTCACCGCGACGGACGCGTGGTTCCACTTCGGCCCCGAGGACGTGTGGACGCTGTTCCACTCGTACGCGTTCGACTTCTCCGTCTGGGAACTCTGGGGCGCGCTGCTGTACGGCGGCCGGCTGGTGGTGGTGCCGTACTGGGTGAGCCGCTCACCCGAGGCCTTCCATCGACTGCTCGTGGACGAGCGCGTCACCGTCCTCAACCAGACGCCCACCGCGTTCCGCCAGCTCATCCACGCCGAGCAGCAGGCCGCCGCACTCGGTCCTCTCCCCACGCTGTCCCTGCGCTACGTCGTCTTCGGCGGTGAAGCGCTGGACCTGGCCGCGCTGCGCCCCTGGTTCGAGCGGCATGGCGATGAGCGTCCGACGCTCGTCAACATGTACGGAATCACCGAGACGACGGTCCACGTCACCTACCGTCCCGTGAGGATGGACGACGTGGAGCGCCCGTGGTCCAGCGTGATTGGCGCGCCGATTCCGGACCTTCAAATCTACCTGTTGGACGCGCTCGGCCAGCCCGTGCCCGTGGGTGTCCCCGGAGAAATCCACGTCGGTGGCGCGGGTGTGGCCCGTGGCTACCTGCGACGCCCCGAGCTGACCTCCGCGCGCTTCGTGGAAGACCGCTTCGGCCCGGTGCGGGGACGCAGGCTGTACCGCGCGGGGGACCTGGCACGGCGCCTGGCCTCCGGAGATCTGGAGTACCTGGGCCGCATCGACAACCAGGTGAAGATTCGAGGCTTCCGCATCGAGCTGGGGGAGATCGAGTCGTCGCTGAGCACGCATCCCTCGGTGCGCGAAGCCGTGGTGATGGCCCGCGAGGACTCACCTGGGGACAAGCGCCTGGCGGCGTACGTCGTCCTCGGGGACCTGGATACGTCGGGCACCGTGGAGCAGACGGCGCAGTGGAAGGCCGTCTACGACGAGACGTACGCCCAGGGTGAGCGCAGCGAGGACCCCACCTTCGACATCTCCGGCTGGAACGACAGCTACACCGGAGGGCCGCTCCCCGCGACGCAGATGCGCGAGTGGGTGGACACCACGGTGCGGCAGATTCTGGCCCTGCGTCCTCGCCGGGTGCTGGAGCTGGGCTGCGGCACGGGCCTGCTGCTGTACCGGCTGGCGCCTCGGTGCGAGGCCTACTGGGGCGTCGACTTCGCCCGGCCCGCGTTGGACCGCATCGAGCGGCAGAAGGAGCGCCTGGGCGAGTCCCTCCGCTCCGTCTCGCTGCTGCACCGGAGCGTGGATGACCTGTCGGGAATCGAGCCAGGCTCGTTCGACACCGTCATCCTGAACTCCGTCATCCAGTACTTCCCGAGCGGCGACTACCTCCTCCAGGTGCTGCGCGGAGCGGTGGCGGTGCTGAAGCCCGGGGGCCGCATCTTCCTGGGCGACGTGCGCAACCTGGAGTTGCTGGAGTCCTTCCGCGCCTCGGTGCGACTGCACCGCGCGCCGCCGAACCTGCCGACGTCACAGCTCCAGTACCGCGTGCAGCGCGACGTGCTGGCCGAGGAGGAACTGGTCCTCTCGCCCACGTTCTTCACCTCGCTGCCCGCACGAGTGCCGGGCGTCTCCCGGGTGGAGGTGCTGCCCAAGCACGGGCGCTACGACAACGAGCTGAGCCGCTTCCGCTACGAGGTCATCGTCCACGTGGGCGAGGCCACCGCGGCTTCGCGCCCCGAGTGGGTGGACGGTGGCGCCCTGTCGCTGGAGACGCTGCGCCAGAAGCTCGAAGCCCAGCCCACGCTGCTGGCCGTGCGGGGCCTGCCCAACGCCCGCGTGCTGGATGACACCCGACTGGTCGCCCTGCTGTCCGGCTCCGGTCGGCCTCCGAATGTCGGGGCGCTGCGCGAGGTGCTCCGCGACTGGCCCGGCTCGCGAGGCGTGGAGCCGGAGGATCTCTACGCCCTGGGCGGAGTGCTGGGCTACGACGTGAGGGTGAGCTGGGCCGGCGCGCATGCGGACGGCTCCCTGGACGTCGTCTTCACTCGAGCCGGTGAGGCTGTGCGGCTCGACCTCACGCCGGAGCCGTCCGGCGAGCTGGTCCCTGTTTCGAGGCTCGCGAACGACCCGCTGCGCGGAGCCCGAAGCGCTCGCGAGGTGGCTCGCATCCGTCAGTCCCTCACGGAGCGCTTGCCGCCGCACATGGTGCCGTCGGCCTTCGTCGTGTTGCCGTCGCTGCCGCTGACCCCCAGCGGCAAGGTGAACCGTGGCGCGCTGCCCGCTCCCGAGGCGGACCGCTCCGTCATCGAAGACGAGTACCTGGCGCCGCGAAACCCCACCGAGGAGGCCATCGCCCGCATCTTCTCCGAGGTGCTGGGCCACTCCCGCGTGGGTGCACGGGATGACTTCTTCGCGCTGGGTGGACACTCGCTGCTGGCCACGCAGGTGGTGACGCGGCTGCGCGCGCAGCTCGGCGTCTCGCTGTCCCTTCGCGCCCTGTTCGAGGCGCCCACCGTCGAGCGGCTCTCCGAGCGCATCGCACCACTTCAGGGCGCGACGTCGGTCGAGGCTGTTCCCCTGGAGCGATTGACCCGCTCCGGAACGGTGGACGCGCTCGCCGTGTCCTTCGCGCAGCAGCGCCTCTGGTTCCTGGAGCAACTCCAGCCCGGACAGGCCGCGTACAACATCCCCGTGGCCCTGCGGCTGACGGGACGACTCGACGTCGAGTCCCTGCGTCGGACCTTCGCGGAGGTCGTCCGTCGGCACGAGCCCCTGCGGACGACGTTCGCCTCGCGCGATGGCCAGCCCGTGCAGCTCGTCCACCCGGCGCCCGAGTCATGGACCCTGGCGGTCGAGGACCTGAGCACTTTGGACGCTTCAACACGCGAGGACGCCGTGAAGCGCCGCGTCTCCGAGGAGGCGCACCACGCGTTCGACCTGGAGCACGGCCCCCTGCTGCGCACGGCGCTGCTCCGACTGGGCGCCGAGGAGCACCTGCTCCTCTTGTGCATGCACCACATCGTCTCGGACGGTTGGTCCATGGGCGTGCTCGTGCGCGAGGTCGCGGTGCTCTACGCGGCCCTCTCCTCGAATCGTCCGGCCACCCTGCCCGCGCTCCCGGTCCAGTACGCGGACTACGCGGCATGGCAGCGGCGACTGATTGAGAACGCGGCCGAGAGCACCCAGCTCGAAGCATGGCGCGCGCACGTCCAGGGGACTCCTGTCCTGGAGCTGCCGACGGACTTCTCGCGCCCCGCCGTGCGCACCTCGCGCGGTGCGACCGAGTTCTTCACCGTGCCGGCTGACCTGGTCTCCAAGTTGGAGAAGCTGGGACAGGCCGAGGGCGCCACGCTCTTCATGGTGCTGCTGGCGGGCTGGCAGACGCTGCTGGCGCGGTACTCCGGCCAGACGGACTTCTGCGTGGGCACCCCCGTGGCCCATCGCACGCGGCCGGAGCTGGAGGGGCTGATCGGCTTCTTCGTCAACACGCTCGCGCTGCGTGCACGGCTCGATGGCGACCCGAGCTTCGTGGAGTTGTTGAGCCGGGTTCGGGAAGAGTCCCTCGCGGCCTTCGCGCATCAGGACGTGCCTTTCGATCGGCTCGTCGAGGCCCTGGGCGGCGAGCGCGACCTGTCACGCACGCCGGTGTTCCAGTCGGTGTTCGTGCTCCAGAACGCTCCGCTGCAGCCCCCGTCGCTGCCGGGCCTGAGCGTGGACCTCCTGCCGACGGCGACGGACACCTCCAAGTTCGACGTCACCGTCTCGCTGATGGAGCGCGCGGGCGCCCTCGCGGGTCAGCTCGAATACAGCCTGGACCTCTTCACGCCGGACACGGCGCGGCGACTCGTCGACCACTTCCAGCGCCTGCTGCGTGGCGTGGTGGAGGACGCTCGACGCCGACTCTCCGCGCTGCCGCTGATGTCCGAGGCCGAGCGACACCAACTGCTCGTCGCCTGGAATGACACCCGCGCCGAGTACCCGTCGGAGACGACGCTCCACGAGCGCATCTCCGCGAACGCGCGGGCCACTCCGGACGCGGTGGCCGTGGTGCACCAGGGGCAGGTGCTCAGCTACGCGGAGCTGGAGGCTCGCTCCAACCAGCTTGCTCGCCATCTCCTGGCCCAAGGCCTGGGGACGGAGCCTCGCGTGGGCCTGTGCCTGCCGCGAAGCACGGAGCTCGTGGTCGCGATGCTCGGTGTCGTGAAGGCCGGTGGCTGCTACGTGCCGCTGGACCCGGCGTGGCCCGAGCAACGACTCGCCTTCGTCATCGCTGACGCTGGCCTCTCCACCGTGCTCACGCTGGAGTCCCTCGCCTCGGTGCTCCCGTCCGGTGTGCCTTCGCGCGTGTGCTTGGACTCCGAATGGGCGCTGATCTCCCGCCAGTCGTCGGACGCGGTGGCGCTCCCGACGAACTCGGACCAGCTCGCCTACGTCACGTACACCTCCGGCTCGACGGGCATGCCCAAGGGCGTGGCCATTTCCCACCGGGCCGTGCTGCGTCTGGCGTCGGGCCTGAGTCTCGCCACGGGGCCCGAGGACGTCGTCCTCCAGATTTGTGCGCCCACGTTCGATCCCCATGCGCTGGAGGTCTGGACCACGCTGCTGGCTGGCGCACGGCTCGTCGTGTACCCGGCTCACACGCCCGAGGTGGCGGAGCTCGCACAGCTCCTCGTCGAGCAGCGGGTGACCGCCGCCGTGCTGGCCACGGCGTTGTTCGACGTCGTGCAGCAACAGCAGCCGGAGGCCCTGGCCCAGATGCCTCGGCTGGTCGTCGGCGGTGATGTGCTGCCGGTGCCCAGGGCACGGGAGCGACTGGCCCTGGGCCGCTCGCTCATCAACGCCTATGGCCCCACGGAAGTCTCCGTCGCCACCACGCAACATGCCCTGAATCCAGGGGACACGCTGGGCGACTCCATCTCCATCGGCCGCCCCCTGGCCAATACCCAGGTCTACGTCGTGGACCCGAGCTTGCGGCCCGCGCCCGTGGGTGTCCCGGGTGAGCTGCTCATCGGCGGCGCGGGACTCGCGCGGGGATATCAGGGCCAGCCCGCGCTCACCGCCGAGCGCTTCGTCCCGAACCCCTTCGCCGCCACGCCCGGCGAGCGGCTGTACCGCTCCGGTGACCGCGTGCGCTGGCGTCAGGACGGCACGCTCGAGTTCCTGGGGCGCATCGACTTCCAGGTGAAGGTGCGGGGCTTCCGCATCGAGCTGGGTGAGGTGGAGTCCGCGCTGCGTGCGCACTCCGACGTCGCCGAGGCCATCGCGCTGGTCCGCGAGGACGTGCCCGGTGACAAGCGACTGGTGGCCTACGTCTCGCCGGCCACCGTGGACACGGGCTCGCTGCGCGCCCACCTGCGCCAGCGCCTCCCCGAGTACATGGTGCCGAGCGCCTTCGTCGCGCTGGAGTCCTTGCCCCAGACGTCCCACGGCAAGGTGGACCGCAAGGCCCTGCCGACTCCGGACTTCGCCTCGGGAGCCTCGGGCTTCGAGGCGCCCGGGACGGAGCTGGAGCGTCAGCTCGCGGACGTGTTCCGCGAAGTCCTGCGCGTGGAGCGCGTGGGACGGCACGACGACTTCTTCCTGATGGGAGGGCACTCGCTGCTGGCCACGCAGGTGGTGACGCGACTGCGCGCCAGGCTGGGTGGCACGCTGTCCCTGCGCGCTTTCTTCGAGGCGCCCACCGTGGCCCGGCTCGCGGAGCGGCTCGAAGCCGCCCTGGCCGAATCCGCCGCCGAGCTGCCGCCGCTGGTCGCCCTGCCCCGTGTCGCCGAGGGAATGGAGCTGTCCTTCGCGCAACAGCGCCTGTGGTTCCTGGACCAGCTCCAGCCGGGCCTCGTCGCGTTCAACATGCCCGCCGCGCTCCGGCTGCGTGGGTCGCTCCAGGTGGACATGCTGCGCCGTGCCTTCGGGGAGGTCGCCCGTCGTCACGAGACGCTGCGCACCACCTTCTCGTCCCGCGAGGGACAGCCCGTGCAGCACATCCATCCGGCGCCCGAAGCGTGGGCCCTGGAGGTCGAGGACCTGAGCGCGCTGGAGCCCTCCGCGCGTGAGACCACCGCCGCGCGTCGAATCAGCGAAGAGGCGCACCGTCCCTTCGATCTGGAACACGGCCCGTTGCTGCGCACCGCGCTGCTGAAGCTCGGGGAGCAGGAGCACATCCTCCTCTTGTGCATGCACCACATCATCGCGGACGGCTGGTCCGTGGACGTGCTGGTGCGCGAGGTCGCCGAGGTCCACACCGCGCTCCTGGAGAACAGGAGCCCGGCGCTTCTGGAGCTGCCGGTGCAGTACGCAGACTACGCGGCGTGGCAGCGGCGCGTGCTGGAGGACGGCACGGTGAGCGCGCAGGTCGATTGGTGGCGCGCGCGACTCCAGGAGGCTCCGGTGCTGGAGCTTCCCACGGACCATGCACGCCCCGCGTCCCGGAGCTTCCGGGGCGCCATGCACTCCTTCACCCTGCCCGCGGAGCTGGTGTCGGGCTTGGAGGTCCTGGGCCGCGAGCAGAGCGCCACGCTCTTCATGGTGCTGATGACCGGCTGGCAGGCGTTGCTGGCGCGGTACTCCGGACAGCGGGACTTCACCACCGGAACCACGGTGGGACACCGCGAGCAGCCCGAGCTGGAGGGGTTGATCGGCTTCTTCGTCAACACCGTGCCGCTGCGCTTCCAGTGGAACGACGAGGACCCCACTGTCGCCACCATGGTGCAGCGGGTGAAGGAGGTCGCCCTGGCGGCCTTCTCGCATCAGGACGCGCCGTTCGACCGCGTGGTGGAGGCCCTCGGCGGCGAGCGGGACATGTCGCGCACGCCGCTGTTCCAGACCCTCTTCGTGCTCCAGAACACGCCGATGCGGGCCCCGTCCCTCTCGGGCATGCAGGTGGACCTGCTGCCGTGCACCACGGACACCGCGCGCTACGACCTCACGCTCTCGCTCATGGAGCGGGAGGGCGCGCTGGAGGGACAGCTCGAATACAGCACCGACCTCTTCACCGAAGCGACGATTCGCCGGATGGCGGAGCACCTGCGCGTGGTGCTCGACGCGGTGGCGCGAGGGAGCCGGGAGCAGCGCCTCAGCCAGTTGCCCCTGATGACCGAGGCCGAGCGTCAGCAGCTCCTCCACGTGTGGAACGACACACGGGTGGACCTGCCCGCCGTGGCGACGATTCCAGCGCTGTTCGCCGCGCAGGTCGCTCGCACTCCGTCGGCCGTGGCCGTGGAGCATGAGGGGCGGACGCTCACGTACACGCAGCTCGACGAGCGCTCCAACCAGCTCGCGCACCACCTGCGTACCCTGGGCCTGGGCGCGGAGTCGCGCGTGGGCGTGTGCCTCCATCGAGGCATGGAGATGGTGGTGGGGGTGCTCGGCATCCTCAAGGCCGGCGGCTGCTACGTGCCGTTGGACCCGTCGTACCCGGCGCACCGGCTCGCGTTCCTGTTCGAGGACTCGGGCGTGGCGGCGGTGCTCACGCAGGAGTCGCTGGAGGACGAGCTGCCCGCGGGCACCCAGCCCCTCGTGTGCCTGGACTCCGAATGGAGCGTCATCGCGCGGCAGCCCACGCACGCGGTGAGCGCGGACATCGGACCGGACCACCTCGCCTACGTCACGTACACCTCCGGCTCCACGGGAACGCCGAAGGGCGTGGCCATTCCTCATCGGGGCGTGGTGCGCCTGCTGACCGGCGCGCGCTTCGTCGACCTGGGCCCCAAGGAAGTGGTGCTCCAGCTCGCGCCGCTGGCGTTTGACGCGTCCACGCTGGAGCTGTGGGGCGCCCTGCTTCACGGCGGACGGCTGGTCATCTACTCGCAGGCGACGCCGGACCTGAAGGAGCTGGGTCAGGCGCTAATCCAGCACGAGGTGTCCCTCCTCTGGTTGACGGCCGCGCTGTTCGACCAGATGCAGCAGCACCAGCCGGAGGCCCTGGCCCGGGTGCCGCAGCTCCTCGCGGGAGGCGATGTGCTCCCCGCGCCCCGAGTGCGCGAGCGACTGGCCAGCGGACGCGGCATGGTGAACGGCTACGGCCCCACCGAGGGGACCACCTTCACCGCGTGCCACCGGCTGTCACCGGGTGACGAGGTGGGGGCGTCCGTCCCCATCGGTCGACCCATCGGCAACACCCAGGTCTTCGTCCTCGACGCGGCCCTGCAGCCCGTTCCCGTGGGCGTCCCGGGTGAGCTGTTCATCGGCGGCGATGGTCTGGCCCGAGGCTATCTGGGGCAGCCCGCGCTCACGGCCGAGCGCTTCGTTCCCCACCCCTTCGCCGCCACGCCAGGCGCGCGGCTGTACCGCTCCGGAGACCGGGTGCGCTGGGCCGAGGACGGCACCCTCCGCTTCCTGGGCCGCACCGACTTCCAGGTGAAGGTGCGTGGGTTCCGCATCGAGCTGGGCGAGGTCGAAGCCTCGCTGCGTGCCCATCCAGGAGTGCTCGAAGCCACCGCGGTGGTGCGTGAGGACTCGCCGGGAGACAAGCGACTGGTGGCGTACGTGGTGCCCGCGACGCTGGAGAGCAGCGCCCTGCGTGAGCACCTGCGTCGGCAGTTGCCGGAGTACATGGTGCCGACCGCGTTCGTCGCGCTCGACGCCCTGCCTCTTTCTCCGAACGGCAAGGTGGACCGCAAGGCCCTTCCGGCACCGGAAGTGTCCTCGGCGTCGCAGGTCTCCGAGGACGCCCTCCCCCTCCTCCAGCAGCAGCTCGCGGCCCTGTTCCGCGAGGTGCTGAAGGTGGACCGGGTGGGACCAGATGATGACTTCTTCGAGCTGGGAGGCCACTCGCTGCTGGCCACACAGCTCGTGACGCGAGTGCGTGCGCGGCTGGACGTGGACCTGCCTCTGCGCGTGCTGTTCGAGGCCCCTACGCTGGCGGGACTCGCGCAGCGCATCGAAGCCCTCATGATGCACGCCTCGCGCACGTCGATGCCGCCGCTGCTGACGGTGGCCCGCGACGAGGCGATGCCCCTGTCCTTCGCCCAGCAGCGCATGTGGCTGCTGGATCAGCTCCAGCCGGGACAGGCCGTCTACAACGTGCCCGTGGCGCTGAAGCTGTCGGGCGCGCTCGACGTGGACGTGTTGAGGGAGACCTTCGCCGCGCTGGTCCTCCGGCACGAAGTGCTCCGCACCACCTTCGCCGCCCGCGAGGGACTGCCGTTCCAGCGCATCCAGCCCGCGCCGACGCGCTGGTCCCTGCCCGTGGAGGACCTGAGCGCGCTGGAGCCCACCCGGCGCGAGGCCACGCTGCGTGCACGGATGGTCGAGGAGGCGCACCACCGCTTCGACCTCCAGCACGGCCCGCTGCTGCGCACGGTGCTCGTGCGTACCGAGCCCACCGAGCACGTCCTGTTGCTGTGCATGCACCACATCGTCTCGGACGGCTGGTCCATGGGCGTGCTGGTGCGTGAGGTGGCCGCGCTCTACGAGGCCATCGCAGAGGGCCGTGAGCCCACCCTTCCCGAGCTGCCCGTGCAGTACGCCGACTTCGCGGCATGGCAGCGGCAATGGGTGAAGTCCGAGGGCATCCAGGGCCAGCTCGAAGCCCTGCGTGCTCGCTTCGTCGGGGCCCCCGCGCTGGAGCTCCCAGCGGACACCGTGCGGCCCGCGACGCGGACGATTCGGGGCGGCAGTCACTTCTTCACGCTGCCGCCGGAACTGGTGGCGGAGCTGGAGAAGCTGGCACGCGCCGAGGGGGCCACGCTGTTCATGGTCCTGCTCGCCGCGTTCGAGGTGTTGCTGGCGCGCTACTCCGGGCAGCAGGACTTCTGCATCGGAAGCCCCGTGGCCCAGCGCACCCGGTCCGAGCTGGAGCCGCTCATCGGCTTCTTCGTCAACACGTTGGTGCTGCGCGCCCGCGTCGATGGCAACCCGACCTTCACCGAGCTGGTGGCGCGAGTCCGTGAGGAGTCGCTGGCCGCCTACGTCCACCAGGACGTGCCGTTCGACCAGCTCGTGGAGTCGCTCGGTGGTGAGCGTGAGGGCCGCAGGTCCCCGCTCATCCAGGTCATGTTCGCGTTGCAGAACGCGCCCATGCAGCCCCCCGCGCTGCCCGGCGTCCGAGTGGACGTCCTGAAGACCACGACGGACACCGCGCGGCTCGACCTCACGATGTCCCTGATGGAGCAGCAGGACGGCGGACTCGACGGTGCACTGGAGTTCAGCCTCGACCTGTTCTCCCCTGCTTCCGCCGAGCGACTGGGCCGACACTTCCGCGTCCTGTTGGAGACCGTGGCTCGTGATGCCGGCCGGCCCATTGGACAGCTTCCGTTGATGGGCGAGGAGGAACGACGCCAGGTGCTGGTGGAGTTCCAGGGCCGCACCGAGACCTACCCGCGCGACGTGTCCCTGCACTCGCTCATCGAGGCCCAGGTCCTTCGTACTCCTGGCGCCGAGGCCGTCCGCTTCGAGGACTCCGCTCTCTCGTTCGCCCAGCTCGACGCTCGCGCCAACCAGCTCGCGTGGCACCTGCGCTCTCTCGGTGCTCGACCCGGCGTCCTCGTCGGTGTCTGCCTGGAGCGCTCGCTCGACCTCGTCGTCGCGCTGCTCGCCGTCCTCAAGTCTGGCGCCGCCTACGTCCCCCTGGACCCGGCCTACCCCCGTGAGCGCCTCGCCGGAATGTTGGAGGACGCAGATGCTCCCGTCCTCGTCACCCACGAGCACCTCAAGACCGTCCTCCCGCCCCACGCCTCTCGCGTGCTGTGCCTGGACTCCGACTCGGCCGCCGTCTCACGTCAGCCCACGACGACTCCCGCGCCCCTGGCCGGCGCCGATTCGCTCGCCTACGTCATCTTCACCTCGGGCTCCACCGGCCGCCCCAAGGGCGCGATGAATGCCCACTCCGGCATCGTCAATCGCCTCCTGTGGATGCAGCAGCAGTACGCCCTCACGGCCTCCGACACCGTCCTTCAGAAGACGCCCTTCTCCTTCGACGTCTCCGTCTGGGAGTTCTTCTGGCCCCTCATGACGGGGGCACGGCTCGTCCTCGCCAAGCCCGGTGGACACCAGGACCCCGCCTACCTCGTCCGCCTCATCTCCGAGCAGCGCGTCTCCACGCTCCACTTCGTCCCCTCCATGCTCCGCGCCTTCCTGGAGGAGCCGGGCATTGAGAAGCTCTCCGGACTGCGTCGCGTCGTGTGCAGTGGTGAGGCCCTCACCGCGGACCTCGTGGCTCGCGCTCACTCGCGCCTGCCTGCCTCCGCCGAGGTCCACAACCTCTACGGCCCCACCGAGGCCGCAGTCGACGTCTCCTTCTTCCACTGCGCTCGCGGCGCCTCCCGGCCTTCCATCCCCATCGGCAGGCCCGTCGCCAACACCCGCCTCTACGTCCTCGACTCCCAGGGCCAGCCCGCTCCCCTCGGCGTCCCGGGTGAGCTCTTCATCGGCGGCGTCCAGGTCGGCCTCGGCTACTGGCGAAAGCCCCAACTCACCGCCGAGCGCTTCATCCCCGATGCGTTCTCCGACGCTCCCGAGGCGCGCCTCTACCGCACCGGTGACGTCGCTCGTTGGCTGCCAGACGGCACGCTGGAGTACCTCGGCCGCTCCGACTTCCAGGTGAAGCTGCGCGGCTTCCGCATCGAGCTCGGCGACATCGAAGCCGCCCTCCTCGCCCATCCCTCTGTCCGCGACGCCGTCGTCCTCGTCCGTGAAGACTCTCCCGGCGATCAGCGTCTCGTCGCCTACGTGGTCCAGGAGTCCTCGTCGTCCGACACCAGCGGGCTGAAGGACCACGTCGCGGCTCGACTGCCCACCTTCATGGTGCCCTCGGCCTTCGTGGCCCTCCCGGCCTTCCCGCTGTCCCCGAGCGGGAAGCTGGACCGGAAGGCACTGCCGGCCCCGGTGACACCGACGACTCCGGGAGGCGCCACCGTGCCCACCGCACCTGAACGACTCACGCCCTTCCAGCAGCGCGTCGCCGCCGCCTTCCGCGAGCTGCTGCGTGTCGAGCACGTGGGCCTGCATGACGACTTCTTCGCGCTCGGCGGACACTCGCTGCTGGCGACCCAGCTCGTCTCTCGCATCCGCACGACCTTCGGCGTCGAGCTTCCCGTGCACGCCCTGTTCGACGCCCCCACCGTGGCCCGCGTCACGGAGCTGGTCGAAGAGGGAATGCTGTTCCGGTCGACACCGTCCCAGGTGCCGCCGCTGCGTCCCATTCCCCGCGATGGGGAGCTGCCGCTGTCCTTCGCGCAGCAGCGACTGTGGCTGTTGGACCAGGTCCAACCGGGAGGCACCCAGTACAACGTGTCAGGCGCTGTCCGGCTGGAAGGCGCGCTGAACCCCGAGGCGCTGCGACAGGCCCTGGACCTCCTCGTCTCCCGTCACGAGCCTCTGCGCGCGACCTTCGCCTTGAAGGAGGGTCAGCCCACCCAGACCTTCCACCCGCACAAGCCATGGAGCCTTCCGCTCGTCGACCTCACCGACGTCGCGCCATCGGAGCGTGAGGCAGCCGCCCGCAAGTACGCCGCTGAAGAGGCCAGCAAGCCCTTCAACCTGAGCACGGGGCCGCTCCTGAACACCGTGCTGCTGAAGCTCGACACCGAGCTTCATGTGTTGGTGCTCGTCATGCACCACATCATCTCGGACGGCTGGTCCCTGGCGGTGATGGTGCGCGAGGTGGCCGTGGCCTACGAGGCCTTCTCCACCCAGAAGGCCCCCGCGCTGTCTCCGCTGCCGGTGCAGTACGTCGACTTCGCGGCTTGGCAGCGCCAGTGGCTCCAGGGAGAAACGCTCGCCAAGGAGGTCTCCTGGTGGAAGCAGCGCCTCGAAGGCGCGCCTCACGTCCTGGACCTGCCCACCGACCGACCGCGCCCCGCGCAGCGCACGCCGCAAGGTGCCTCGCACATCATCCAACTTCCGCGTGAGCTGGTGAACCGCGTCGTCGCGCTCGGACGGCAGGCCGGGGCCACGCCCTTCATGACCTTGCTGGCCGCGTGGCAGACGCTGCTCTCGCGCTACAGCCGGCAGGAGGACCTGCTCGTCGGCTCCCCCATCGCGGGACGCCGCCACGGCGAGCTGGAGGGCCTCGTCGGCTTCTTCGTCAACACGCTGGTGCTCCGCGCGCGGGTGCGTCCGGAGGACTCGTTCCGCGCGTTGCTCGCCCAGGTGCGGGAGACGACCCTCGCGGCCTACGAGCACCAGGACCTCCCCTTCGAGCGTCTGGTCGAAGAGCTGCAACCTCAGCGAGACCTCGGACGCAGTCCGCTCGTGCAGGTCGTCTTCGCGCTCCAGAACACGCCCACTCCGGCGATGAGCGTGCCGGGCCTGACGCTGCGTCAGCTCGACGTGGACAACAACACCGCGCGCTTCGACCTGGGCCTCGTCCTCGTGGAGGATGCGGACGGGCTGCGCGGCGTCATCGAGTACAGCACGGAGCTGTTCAACGCCCCCACGGTGGCTCGCCTCGCGGGCCACCTGCGCAACCTGCTCGAGGCCGTGGTGGCGGCTCCGGACCGCGCGCTCTGGACCCTGGACCTGCTCTCCACGGAGGAACGCCGCCAGCTCGCCGTCGAGTGGAATGACACCGTGCGGCCCTACCCGGCGGAGGCCACCTTCGTCGACGGGTTCTCGCGACAGGCGAGCCTGCGACCAGAGTCCATCGCCCTGGAGTCCGGCGACCAGAAGCTGACGTACGCGGAGCTGGAGGCGCGGGCCAACCGCCTCGCGCACCTGCTGCGCTCTCGCGGTGTGGGCCCCGATGTCCTCGTGGCCGTGTGCCTGGAGCGCGGCTTCGACGTGGTCGTCACCATCCTCGCCGTCATGAAGGCCGGCGGCGCCTACGTGCCGCTCGACGCCGCGTACCCGGCCCAGCGTCTGGCCTTCATGGTCGAGGACGCTCGACCGATGCTGCTGGTCTCCTCGCGCGCGCTGGGCCAGCGGCTCTCGCTCCCCGACACGGGCATGGAGAGCCTGTTCCTGGAGGAGCTGAAGCTGGACTCGTGGCCAACCACGCCCCCCAGCTCCGGGGCCGGTCCACGCAACCTCGCGTATGTCATCTTCACGTCGGGCAGCACGGGGCGGCCCAAGGGCGTGGCCATCGAGAACCGGGGCCTGCTGCGCCTGTGCCACTCGGAGCGGTATGCGCGGTACGGGGCCCGTGAGACCAGCATCCTGCTGGCGCCCATCTCGTTCGACGGCTCGGTGCTGGAGCTGTGCCCGTCGCTGCTGCACGGCGGCCGAGTGGTCATCTACCCGGCCAACGCCGTCCCCAGCGACCTGGACACGCTGGGCTCGGTCATGGAGCGGCATGGTGTCTCGTTCACGCACCTGCCATCGGGACTCTTCGCGCAGCTCGTGGAGCACCGTCCCGACATCCTCGCGCGCCTGAAGGAGATTCACGTCGGCGGTGAGGTCCTCTCCGCGCCCCACGCGCATCGCGCGCTGTCGTCGGTGCGCGGGTCGCTGACCAATGCCTACGGACCCACCGAGGTCTCGGTCATCGCCACGACCTACTCCATCCAGGGGTCCATGCCCGGTGGCGTCTCGTTCCCGATTGGAACGCCCATCGACAACACGCAGGCGTATGTCCTGGATGCCCGGCAGCAGCTGGTGCCCGTGGGCGTCCCGGGCGAGCTGTACCTCGGTGGCCTTGGCGTGGCGCGCGGCTACGTGTCGCGTCCGGACCTCACCGCCGAGCGCTTCGTCCCGAACCCCTACGGCAACCTTCCGGGTGAGCGGCTCTACCGCACGGGCGACGTCGTCCGTTGGCGGAGCGAAGGGGTGCTGGAGTTCATCGGTCGCACGGACCATCAGGTGAAGATCCGCGGCTTCCGTATCGAGCTGTCCGAAGTGGAAGCCGCGCTGGCCGCGCAGCCCGCGGTGCACGAGGTCGTCGCCGTCGTCCGCGAGGACGTCCCTGGTGACAGGCGACTGGTGGCCTACGTCTCCGTGCGAGAGGGCCAGGCGTTGGACACGGCCGATCTGCGCGCGGGGCTGCGTCAGCGGCTCCCCGAGTACATGGTGCCCTCGGTCATCGTCACGCTGCCCACCTTGCCGCTCAACTCCACGGGCAAGGTGGACCGCAAGGCCCTGCCGAAGCCGGACGCCGCCTCCACGGGACGACAGGGTCGCTTCGTCGAGCCCGCCAATCCGCTGGAGCAGCGCATCTCCGCCATCTGGGCGAAGGAGCTGGGCACTGAGCGCGTCGGCGTGCATGACCACCTCTTCGAGGAGCTGGGTGGCACGTCCCTCTCCGTCGTGCGCATCGCCGCGCGACTGCGAGAAGAGCTGGGCCAGCCGCTGCCCGTGGTGTGGCTGTTCGAGCACCCCACCGTGCAGGGCCTCGCACGCATGCTGGAGAAACAGGGCGAGGAGGCCACGGCCCCGGCGGCACCGCGAGCCGAGCCCGAGCCCCAGCGTCCCGTGTCCAGGCCCTCCACCTCCGGGGCCATCGCCATCATCGGCATGGCGGGCCGCTTCCCCGGCGCGAAGTCCGTGGACGAGTTCTGGCGCAACCTGCGCGGAGGCGTGGAGTCCATCTCCTGGTTCAAGCCCGAGGAGCTGGAGCGCATGCCCGGTCTCCCCGAGGGCATCGAACTGAACCAGCACCCGGCGTTCGTTCCGGCGGGTGGCGTGCTCGAAGGCGCGGACCGCTTCGACCATGCGTTCTTCGACATGTCCCTGCGCGAGGCGCAGTGGCTGGACCCGCAGCAGCGCCTGTTCCTCCAGTCGGCGTGGACAGCGCTGGAAGACGCGGGCATCGACCCCGATCGCTTCCCCGGGGCCATCTCCCTGTACGCGGGGGCCATCGACTCCGGCTACACGGAGGCGGTGCGCGCCACGGTGCCGCTGGATGGCGCCGCGCTCTTCGAACTCTACGGCACGGCCACCCACGAGAGCCTCGCGACGAAGACGTCCTTCAAGCTGGGCCTCACCGGTGAGAGCGTCCTCATCCACACCGCGTGCTCCACCGGATTGGTGGCCGTCCACCTGGCCTGCCAGAACCTGCTCGCCGGCATGTCCGACGTGGCCATGGCCGGGGCGACTCGTCTGTCCGTGCCGCAGCGCACGGGCTACGTGTACCAGGAGGGAATGATTCTCTCGCCGGACGGGCACTGCCGCTCGTTCGACGCGGCGGCGCAGGGCACCGTCTCCGGCAACGGCGTGGCCTGCGTCGTCCTCAAGCGCCTGGAGGATGCGCAGCGGGATGGCGATGCCATCCACGCGGTGATTCGCGCGACGGCGACCAACAACGACGGGCGCGACAAGTCGGGCTTCACCGCGCCCAGTGTGCAGGGACAGTCCGCGGTCATCCGTCAGGCGCTCGCGCGCTCCGGCGTGCCGGCCTCGGACATCGGCTACGTGGAAGCGCACGGCACGGCGACTCCGCTGGGCGACCCGATTGAAGTGACGGCGCTCCAGCGCGCCTACGGCCTGGGGCCCGAGCACCGGGGAACCATCGCCCTGGCTTCGCTCAAGTCGAACGTCGGCCACCTGGATACCGTCGCGGGCCTCGCGGGCCTCATCAAGGTCGCGCTGTCGCTGCGGCACGGAGAGATTCCTCCGAGCCTGCACTTCGAGCGCCCCAATCCGCAGATTGATTTCGACGCCACGCCTTTCTTCGTCAACACCACCCTTCGGCCGTGGCCGAGGAGCGAGACCCTGCGGCGCGCCGCGGTCAGCTCCTTCGGTATTGGCGGCACCAACGCCCACGCCGTGCTCGAGGAGTCCACGATGTCTCCGAGCGGCAGCAGCTCCCGCACGCATCACCTGTTCGTCTTGTCCGCGCGCACGCCCGAGGCGCTGGACGCCGCCTCCAAGCAGCTCGCCTCCCACGCGGAGACCCATGCCGAGGCCCTGCCCGTGGCGGATGCGGCCTTCACGCTCGCGGTGGGCCGCAAGGTCTTCGAGCACCGCCGCGTGGTGGTGGCTCGCGACGCGGCCGAGCTGACAAAACAGCTCCTCAAGCCCTTCACGCCGACGAAGGTGAAGGACTCGGAGGCCGCGCGGCGGCGCCGCATCGCGTTCATCTTCCCGGGTCAGGGGAGCCAGCAACCAGGCATGGGACGGGAGCTGCTCGACACCGAGCCCACGTTCCGCGCGCATGTCGAGGCGTGCCTGGAGCTGCTGACGCCGACGCTGCGCGCTCAGGTCCGCACGTTGCTGACCTCCGCTCCCGGTCAGGAGGCGGAGCACGCGGTGCTGCTCGCGGACACTCGCGTCGCGTTGCCGGCGCTGTTCACCGTCGAGTGCTCGCTCGCGCGGATGTGGATGGACTGGGGCATCAAGCCTCACGCCGTCCTGGGGCACAGCTTCGGCGAGTACGCCGCGGCCTGCGTCTCCGGCGTGCTGTCGCTGGAAGATGGGTTGAAGCTGGCCGTGGCCCGAGGCGAGCTGATGCACCGGATGCCTCCGGGCGCGATGCTCGCGGTGGCGTTGCCCGAGTCGCAGGTGCAGCCGCTGCTGACTGGCCGGCTGTCCCTGGCCGCGGTCAACGCGGTGGACCGCTGCGTCGTCGCGGGCCCCGTGGCGGAGGTGGAGCAGCTCCAGGAGACGCTGAAGCGCAGGGACGTCGGTGTGGTGCGGATGCCCGCGCCCCATGCGTTCCACTCGGCGGACGTGGAGCCGCTGATGCCCGAGATGTCGCGGGTGGTGGCCTCGCTGCGCCGGTCCGAGCCGACGGTGCGCTACGCCTCCAGCGTGACGGGGACGTGGGCACGGCCGGGAACGCTGGCCGCGCCCCAGTACTGGGCCGACCAGATGCGCCAGCCCGTGCTGTTCGCCGACGCGGTGGGCGCGTTGCTCGAAGAGGGTTGCAGCGTGTTGCTGGAGGTGGGGCCGGGTCAGGACCTGACGCCGCTGGTGCGCGCGTCGCTCGGTCAGGACAAGGACCGCGTGAAGGCGCTGGCCACGCTGCGACGGGGTAGCTCCACGCCGGAGCACGCGAGCCTCCTCGCGTCCGTGGGCGAGCTGTGGACCCAGGGTGTGGAGGTGGAGTGGTCCGCCTGGTTCGCGCACGAGCAGCGCCACCGACTGCACCTGCCCACGTATCCGTTCCAGGAGAAGCGCGTCTGGGTGGAGGCGAAGCCTGGGACTGCTCCGGTGCTGCCCCTGCTCGTCGCCGAGGCCGTGCAGCTGAAGGCCGCTTCCGGAGCACCGACTCCGGTCGCCGCGCCTCCGTCCGGAGCGGTCATCGCCTCCGGGCTGGAGCCCCGTCATCCCGCGACGACGGCACCGATGCCCCCGCCCGCGCTGGTCACCCCGTCGGAGTCGTCGGGGTACAGGTCCCCGCACGTGGCACCGTCGGAGCCCACGGGCCTCCGACCTGTACACGTGGCGCCGGTAGCGCCACCTCCGCCAGTCGCGGCGGACCCCGAGCCCGTGGCTGTCACGCCGGCTCGCGAGGATGCGCCGCGCGGTGCCATCGAGGAGCGGCTCGCGGGACTGTGGCGTGAGCGGCTGGGCCTGGAGTTCGTGGGTCGTGACGACGACTTCCTGGAGATCGGCGGCAACTCGCTGATGGCGGCGCAGCTCCTCAATCAGGTCCGGGAAGCGTTCGGCGTACAGCTTCCGCTGGCGGCCCTGTTCGAGGCTCCCACCGTGGCCGGCATCGCCCTGCGTCTTGAGCCGCTGCTGCGGCAGGCCCCCGTCGCCGCTCCGACGCGCGAGCTGCCCCTGGTCCCCCTGCCCCGCACGGGCGAGCTGCCGCTCTCCTTCGTCCAGGAGCGCGTCTGGCGCCTGGAGCAGCACCTCCCCGGCCTCTCCGCGTACAACATCCCGTTCGTCCTCAGACTCGAAGGCGACCTGGACGCGGCCACGCTGACACGTGCGATCCAGGAGGTCGTCCGCCGGCACGAAGCCCTGCGGACCACCTACGACGTGGTGGACGGTCGGGCCATCCAGCGCTTCCACCAGAACGTGCACATCCCGCTCCCCGTCGTCGACGTGCACGGAGCCACGCCCGAGCTGCGCGAAGCCGAGGCCATGCGCCTGGCTCGCGAGGAGGCGATGCTCCCGTTCGACCTGGTGAACGGACCTGTCATCCGGACCTCGCTGCTCCGGCTGGAGCCTCGGCATTTCCTGCTGCTGGGCAGCATCCACCACGTCGTCTGCGACACGCTCTCCACCGCGCTCTTCATCAACGAGCTGATGCAGCTCTACGGCGCCTTCAAGCAGGGCCGCCCGTCTCCCCTGCCCGAGCTCCCCATCCAGTACGCGGACTTCGGCGCATGGCAGCGCGGAGGCATCAGCGAGGGCCGCTTCCCCGAGCAGGAACAGTGGTGGCGCCAGCGGCTCGCGGGCATGCCGCGTCAGCTCGAAGTGGCCACGGACCGCAAGCGTCCCGCGAGCTGCCCGCTCACCTCCGTGCGTCTGCCCGTGGAGTTCCCACGCGCCCTCGCCCGCGAGCTGGGCGCGTTCGGCAAGCGCGAGGGTTTCACGTCGTACATGCTGGTGCTCGCCGCGTGGCAGACGCTGCTGCACCGCTACAGCGGGCAGACGGACATCATCGTCGGAACGCCCCTGGGCAACCGCACCCGTCCGGAGCTGCTGCCGCTCATCGGCTACGTGGCGCACTCCGCCGCGTTCCGCACCAGCTTCGCGGATGACCCGACGTTCCGCGAGCTGCTCAACCGCGTGCGCCAGGAGCTGAACGAGGTCCAATCCCGTCCTGACGTGCCCTTCGAGTACCTCGTGGAGTCCCTCGTCCCCGGCAAGGACATCGGCCGTGGACGCATGACGGACACCGTCTTCGTGTTCCACAGCGGCATCAGCGGCGGAGCGGCTGCCCTGGAGATGACTGGGGTGCGCGGCTCCATCGTGGAAGTGCCGGACGGCCCCGTGCAGTGGGGCACCACCCTGTCCGACCTGACGCTCGTGCTCGGTGACGAATCCGGCCGCGTCCACGGCGCGCTGGAGTACGCGACGGAGCTGTTCGACGCGGAGACCGCCGGCCGGATGGTGGACCACCTCCACGTGCTGCTCGCGTCCGCGATGGCTCGGCCGGATGAGCGCGTCTCGCGGCTGCCCCTGGCCACAGAGACGGAGCGCACCACCTGGCCCGCGCCGCGCCCCGCGCGAGTCTCCACCTCCGTCCCGGCCCAGCTCTCCGAGCGCTCCAATCGAAGCCCCGACACCGTGGCCGCCGTCATCGGCGACCAGTCCTGGTCCTGGGCGGAGCTGACCCGGCGCGCGGAGAATGTCGCCGCGCGACTGCGCGCCACGGGTGTGAATCCCGGCGCCCCCGTCGCGGTCTGCCTGCCTCCCTCCCCTTCGAAGCTCGCCGTCCTCTGGGGTGTCCTCGAAGCCGGAGGCGCGGTGGTGACCCTCGGCGCCACCGACCTGGGTGGGCTCGCGACGTATGCGCCCCAGGGCGACAAGTCACCTCTGCTCATCACCTGGCGTGGGGTCGTCACGTCCGCGAAGCTCGATGCCTCGCGCACGCTCCATGTCGAGGACCTCCTCGACACCGCCGTGCCCGCGAGCACGGGCGCCCGGGGGACCCGCGCGGACGCGGCGGCCTGGCTGCTGCCTTCGGGGGCGGGCCAGCCGGCGTGGACGTTGGACCATCACGCCCTGGCGGAGCTGTTCACTGCGATGGATGAGCGCCTGCGTCCATCGGAAGGTGGCACGTGGCTCGCGGCGGTCGATACGTCCGCGGAGCGTCCGGAGCTGGAGATGTTGTGGGCGCTCTCACGCGGCCTGCGCGTGGCGTTCCCCTCCGAGCAGGTGTCCGCGCGACTGGTGCGACTGCAAGGCGGCGGTCCTCGCACCCAGCCGATGGACATGAGCCTCATCTACTTCGCCAACGATGAGGACTCGATGACGGGTCCCAAGTACGAGCTGCTCGTCGAGGGCGCGAAGTTCGCGGATACGCATGGCTTCTCCGCCGTCTGGACGCCCGAGCGTCACTTCCACTCGTTCGGCGGTCTCTACCCGCAGCCGGCGGTGGTCGCCGCGGCGCTCGCCACCATCACCAAGCACCTGCAACTGCGCTCCGGCAGCGTCGTGTTGCCCCTGCACGACCCGATGCAGGTCGCCGAGCAGTGGTCCGTGGTGGACAACCTCTCCGGTGGCCGCGTGGGCGTGTCCGTGGCCACGGGCTGGCACGTGGCGGACTTCTCGTTCGCCCCGGCCAACTTCGAGGACCGCCGCAACATCCTGATGAAGCACCTGGCGACCCTGCGCTCCCTATGGCGGGGCGAGAAGATGAAGCGGCTGGGTGGTGGCGGAGTCACGGTGGAGGTCGGGCTGCGTCCGAAGCCCGTGCAGAAGGAGCTGCCTGTCTGGCTCACGGCCGTGGGCAATCCGGAGACGTTCCGGCTGGCCGGCGAGGTGGGCGCGGGCGTGCTCACCGGTCTGCTCGCGTTGTCCATCGACGAGCTGAAGCAGAGGGTCGCCCTGTACCGCGAGGCCTGGCGTCGCAACGGCCACCCGGGCCGAGGCCACGTCACGGTGATGCTGCACGCCTTCATCGGAGACGATGAGCAGGAAGTCCTTCGCACGGTGCGCAAGCCGCTGATGGGCTACTTCCGCAGCTCGGCGGAGATCACCGCCACGTTGCTCGCGGCGCAGGGGCACCAGGGTGAAATCGACAAGGTCTCCGAGGAGGACATCAACACCCTCCTGGAGCACACCTTCGAGCATCACGCGAAGGGCACGGGCCTCATCGGCACCGTGGAGAGCGGCTTCAAGCGACTGCTCGACGTGCGCGTGGCGGACGTGGATGAGATCGCCGCGCTCATCGACTTCGGGCTCGAGACGCCCGTGGTGCTCAAGGGGCTCGAGAAGCTCTCCGCCATCAAAGACCGGTTGGTGGAGGAAGCCGCCACGCGCCAGGAGCAGGTCCTGGTGGAAGGCGACCAGGGCGTGGGCGAAGTGCTGGAGCTTGCGCGGCAGTCCAGCCGCGTCCTCTTGCACACCTCCGCGCGCCTCGCGCGCACACTGACCGAGCTGCCCGGAGCCCGTGAGGCGCTGGGCCCCGTGGGAGCCCTGGTGCTCGATGGGGCGTCCCCCGAGCTGGCCGCGACGCTGCATCAGAGCTCCGGCCTCCAGGTCTTGCTCGCGGGTGGCGCGCGTGAAGGCGCGCTGGTGCCCCGAGGCCCCGAGGAGCGAATCCCCTCGGGCCTTCGTCCGTGGATTCTCGACGGCGCGGGCCAGCCCGTTCCGGTGGGAGTCGTCGGCGAGCTGGCGCTGGAAGGCGCGGGCCTGCCTTCGGGCCTGTGGCGTTCCGAGGAAGAGGAGCGTCGCAGGCTGGTCGCGCACCCGATGGGAGGCGCGTCGCAGGTGTTCCGCACGGGTCGCCATGCGCGCCTGCGTGCGGATGGACGCGTGGAGAACATCCATGTCCAGGTGCCCAAGCCGCCCGCGCCCGCCGCCAAGGCGCCCCCCTCGAAGACGGAGAGCCCCGCGCCCCGAGCGGCCACGGTCCCCACCCCGTCCACGGGGATTCCGAGGGCACGTCGCGACAGGCCGCTGCCGCTGTCCTTCGCGCAGCAGCGCCTCTGGTACCTCCAGCAGCTCGACCCGACGAGCACCGCGTACAACAACAGCTCCAGCTTCCGGCTCGTGGGTCCGCTGGACACCGACGCGCTCCAGGCCGCGCTGAACACGCTGGTGCAGCGTCACGAGGTGATGCGGACCACGTACCAGCTCACCGAGAACGGCGCGGTGCAGATCATCCACCCCGGCGGCGGCCTGCCCATGCCGCTGGAGGCAGTGGCCGGGGCGACTCCCGAGGAGCGCGAGGCCGAGCTGCTGCGCCGCTGCCAGGAGAACGGCGCGAAGACGTTCGACCTGGACAAGGGCCCGGTCATCCGCGCGGTTTTGCTGCGCATGGGGCCGCAGGACCACGTCCTCAACATGGTCATGCACCACGCCATCTCGGATGCGTGGTGCTCGCTGGTGCTCGCGCGCGAGATGTCGGTGCTCTATGCCTGCTACAGCGCGGGCATCCCCAACCCCTTGCCCGAGCTGCCCGTGCAGTACGCGGACTACGCGGTCTGGCAGCGGGAGTGGCTGGAAGGCGCGGTCCTGGATGGGCAGATTCGCTGGTGGAAGGACCAGCTCGTCGGCGTGCCCGCGCTGGAGCTGCCCGTGGACCGGCCGCGTCCCGCGGTGCAGTCCTACGAGGGTGGCAGCCTGCGCTTCGTGTTGAGTCGCGAGGTGACGGAGCCGCTGCTCGCCCTGGGTCGTAAGGAGGGCGCCACGTCGTTCATGGTGATGCTGGCGCTGTATCAAGCGCTGCTGGGCCGCCACGCGGGCCAGGATGACTTCGCCGTCGGCATCCCCATCGCGGGCCGCACGCAGCCGGAGACGGAGGGGCTCATCGGCTGCTTCGTCAACACGCTGGCCATGCGCTCCCAGCTCGAAGGGGCGCCGACGTTCCGCGAGCTGCTGGGCCGCGTGAAGAAGCAGTCGCTGGGGGCCTTCTCGCGCCAGGACGCGCCCTTCGAGCGATTGATTGAAGTGCTCCAGACGCCGCGAGACCAGAGCCGCACGCCGGTCTTCCAGGTGGTCCTCAACGTCATCAACACGCCCCCCGCGGAGACCTCGCACCAGACGCTCAAGCTGAGCCAGCTCGACATCGCCACGGGGACGTCGAAGTTCGACCTGAGCCTGGAGGTCGTCGAGGGACAGGGCGAGCTCGCCTGCCGCTTCGAGTACGCCGCGAAGCTCTTCGATGACGCCACGATGGAGCGCCTCGTCGAGCACCTCAACGTGCTCGCGCGCACCGTGGTGGCCTCACCGGACCTGCCGGTGCACCGTCTCCCGCTGATGGGTGAAGCAGAGCGGCGCCAGGTGCTGGTGGAGTTCCAGGGCCGCACCGAGGCCTACCCGCGCGACGTGTCCCTGCACTCGCTCATCGAGGCCCAGGTCCTTCGTACTCCTGGCGCCGAGGCCGTCCGCTTCGAGGACTCCGCTCTCTCGTTCGCCCAGCTCGACACGCGCGCCAACCAGCTCGCGTGGCACCTGCGTTCTCTCGGTGCTCGGCCCGGCGTCCTCGTCGGTGTCTGCCTGGAGCGCTCGCTCGACCTCGTCGTCGCGCTGCTCGCCGTCCTCAAGTCCGGCGCCGCCTACGTACCCCTGGACCCGGCCTACCCCCGTGAGCGCCTCGCCGGAATGTTGGAGGACGCGGACGCGCCCGTCCTCATCACCCACGAGCACCTCAAGACCGTCCTCCCGCCTCACGCCTCTCGCGTGCTGTGCCTGGACTCCGACTCGGCCGCCGTCTCACGTCAGCCCGCGACGACTCCCGCGCCCCTGGCCGGCGCCGACTCGCTCGCCTACGTCATCTTCACCTCCGGCTCCACCGGCCGCCCCAAGGGCGCGATGAATGCCCACTCCGGCATCGTCAATCGCCTCCTGTGGATGCAGCAGCAGTACGCCCTCACGGCCTCCGACACCGTCCTTCAGAAGACTCCCTTCTCCTTCGACGTCTCCGTCTGGGAGTTCTTCTGGCCCCTCATGACGGGGGCACGGCTCGTCCTCGCCAAGCCCGGTGGACACCAGGACCCCGCCTACCTCGTCCGCCTCATCTCCGAGCAGCGCGTCTCCACGCTCCACTTCGTCCCCTCCATGCTCCGCGCCTTCCTGGAGGAGCCGGGCATTGAGAAGCTCTCGGGACTTCGTCGCGTCGTGTGCAGTGGTGAGGCCCTCACCTCGGACCTCGTGGCTCGCGCTCACTCGCGCCTGCCTGCCTCCGCCGAGGTCCACAACCTCTACGGCCCCACCGAGGCCGCCGTCGACGTCTCCTTCTTCCACTGCGCTCGCGGCGCCTCTCGGCCTTCCATTCCCATCGGCAGGCCCGTCGCCAACACCCGCCTCTACGTCCTCGACTCCCAGGGCCAGCCCGCTCCCATCGGCGTCCCCGGTGAGCTTTTCATCGGCGGCGTCCAGGTCGGCCTCGGCTACTGGCGCAGGCCCCAGCTCACCGCTGAGCGCTTCATCCCCGATGCGTTCTCCGACGCTCCCGAAGCGCGCCTCTACCGCACCGGTGACGTCGCTCGTTGGCTGCCAGACGGCACGCTGGAGTACCTCGGCCGCTCCGACTTCCAGGTGAAGCTGCGCGGCTTCCGCATCGAGCTCGGCGACATCGAAGCAGCCCTCCTCTCTCACCCCTCCGTCCGCGACGCCGTCGTCCTCGTCCGCGAAGACGCTCCCGGCAACCAGCGCCTCGTCGCCTATGTCACCGGAGACGCGGAGCCGCTGAATGCCGCTCTGCTCAAGTCCCACCTCCAGCCGCGCCTGCCCGAGTACATGGTGCCCTCGGCCTTCACGCATCTGGGCATGTTGCCGCTGACGCCCAGCGGCAAGGTGGACCGCAAGGCGCTCCCCGCTCCGGAGGCGCCCGTCGTGCAGCCCGGCCGGTACGTGGCGCCTCGGACGCCTCTTGAGGAGACCCTCGCCACCCTCTTCGCGCAGGTGCTCGGCGTTGAGCGCGTCGGAATTCACGAGAGCTTCTTCGAGATGGGCGGCCACTCGCTGCTCGCCACGCAGGTGGTCGTCCGCGTCCGGGCCGCGCTCGGTCTGGAGCTGCCCCTGCGCACGCTGTTCGAGGCGCCCAACGTGGCCGCGCTCGCGGCGCGACTGGATGCCCGTTCCCAGGCCTCCAGCCCGGGCGAGGAGCTACCGCCCCTGGTCCGCGTGGACCGCACGGGCCGACTCCCGCTCTCCTTCGCGCAGCAGCGCCTCTGGCTCATCAGCCAGTTCGCCGGCGCGGTCAGCGCGTACAACATCCCGCTCGCCCTGAAGCTGGAGGGTGCGCTCGACCTCTCCGCGCTCCAGCGTGGCTTCGACGCGCTGATGGAGCGTCACGAGGCCATGCGCACCACGTTCCTCGTGGACGGCGATGAGCCCATCCAGGTCATCCACCCGGCCTTCCCGCTCCCGTTCCAGTTCGTCGACCTCACGTCCATCACCGACGCCGAGGCACGCCAGACGGAGTCCGTGCGACTGGCCCTGGAAGAAGCGCGGCGTCCGTTCGATCTGCTCAGTGGCCCCCTGGCCCGAGCGCTCCTGCTGAAGCTGGGCGAGTCCGAGCACGCGCTGGTGCTCAACATGCACCACATCGTCTCCGACGGTTGGTCCACGGGCGTGCTCGTCCGCGAGATGGCCGCGCTCTACGCGGCCTTCCATGAGGAGCGCCCCTCCCCGTTGCCCGAGCTGCCGGTCCAGTACGCCGACTACGCCGCATGGCAGCGCGCCTGGCTCCAGGGCCCGGTGCTGGAGAAGCAGGTCGGCTACTGGCGAGAGAAGCTCGCGGGTGCGCCGACGCACCTGGACCTGCCGACGGACCATCCTCGCCCACCGCAGCAGACCTTCCAGGGCGCCGCGGCGCTGATGCACCTGCCGCTCCCTCTCACGGAGGCGCTGGAGTCCTTCGCACGCAAGGAAGGTGCGACTCCGTTCATGGTGCTGCTGGCGGCGTTCCAGCTCGTCCTGCATCGGCACTCCGGTCAGGACGACATCCTGGTCGGCTCGCCCATCGCGGGCCGCAGGCTGACGGAGTCCGAGGACCTCATCGGCTACTTCGCGAACACCCTGGTGCTGCGCACGCGAATCCAGCCCCAGGCCACGTTCCGCGAGCTGCTGAAGCAGGTCCGGGACACGACGCTGGAGGCCTTCGAGCACCAGGACGTGCCCTTCGAGAAGCTGGTGGAGGAGCTGCACCCCGTGCGTGACGCCAGTCGCACGCCGCTGTTCCAGGTCTCCTTCACGCTGCACAACGCGCCGCTGCCGACCCTGTCCCTCCCGGGCCTCTCGCTGCGGCCCATGGACCACCACCACGGCGTCATCCGCTTCGACCTGGAGCTGTCCTTCCACCGCGAGGAGACCGGCTTCCGAGGCGGCATCAACTACGCCACCGCCCTGTTCGACCCGGACACTGTCGCGGCGATGGCCAGCCACCTGCGGGTGGTGCTGAACGAGGTCGTCACCACGCCGGAGCTTCCGCTCACCCAGGTCTCGATGCTCACGGCCGAGGAGCGTCGTCGCGTGTTGGTGGAGTGGAACGACACCGCAGTGCGCACACCCCGGCCCGCGTCGATTCACGAGGGCTTCGCCCGACAGGTGGCGAGCACGCCCGACGCCGTGGCCCTCACGTACGCCGGAGGGACGCTCACCTATGCGGAGCTGGCCTCGCGAGCCCATCAGGTCGCGCACCATCTCCATGGCATGGGCGTGCGGCCCGGAGCGCGCGTGGGCCTGTGCGTGGAGCGCTCGCCCGAGCTCATCATCGGAATGCTCGGCATCCTCCACGCGGGCGCGGCCTACGTGCCGCTGGACCCCAGCCATCCCGCCGAGCGCCTCGCGTGGATCGTCCGTGAAGCCGGCGTCAGCGTGCTCCTCACCCAGGAGCACATCGCGGATGAGCTGCCCGAGCTGGGCTGCCTGCCCGTCCTGCTGGACGCGGAGCGGAGTGTCATCGCGAAGCAGCCGACGTCCGCGCTCGCGAGCACCGTGGGCGAGGAGCACCTGGCCTACGTGATGTTCACCTCGGGCAGCACGGGTACGCCCAAGGGCGTCTGCGTGCCGCACCGGGGCGTGCTGCGACTGGTGCAAGGCAACACGTTCATGCGCTTCGGTCCGAAGGAGGTCTTCCTCCAGCTCGCGCCCGTGGCGTTCGATGCCTCCACCCTGGAGATCTGGGGCGCGCTGCTCAACGGGGGCCGACTGGTCCTCGCGCCGCCGAAGGCCCAGTCGATAGAGGCGATGGGGGCGCTGCTGAAGGACTCCGGCGTCACCGCGCTGTGGTTGACGGCGGCCCTCTTCGACCAGGTGGTTCAGCACCAGGGAGAGGCCCTGGCGGGCGTGCGACAGGTGCTGGCGGGCGGCGACGTGCTGCCGGTGCAGCGCGTGAAGGAGCACCTCGCGCGGCTGTCACCCGAGGCCGTGCTCATCAACGGCTACGGCCCCACGGAGAACACGACGTTCTCCGCCACGCACACGCTGAGGGCTGGGGACTCGCTCGGGCGCTCGGTGCCCATCGGCCGGCCGCTGTCGGGTTCGACGACGTACGTGCTGGATGAGACCTTCCAGCCCGTGCCGCCGGGTGTCCCGGGAGAGCTGTTCGTCGGAGGCGACGGCCTCGCCTGGGGCTACCTCAACCGCCCTGACCTGACGGCCGAGCGCTTCGTCCCGCATCCCTTCGCCACCACGCCGGGCGCGCGGCTGTACCGCACCGGAGACAAGGTGCGCTGGCGCGCGGACGGCACGCTGGAGTTCCTGGGCCGCGTCGACTTCCAGGTGAAGATTCGCGGCTTCCGCATCGAGCCCGGCGAAGTCGAGGAGACGCTGCTGCGCTTCGCCGGTCTGCGCGAAGCCGTCGTCGTGGCTCGCGAGGACCTCCCGGGCGACAAGCGACTCGTCGCCTACGTCGTGCCGGAAGTCGCGGGCGTGGACGTGGCGGCGCTGAAGACCTTCGTCCAGCGCCAGCTCCCCGAGTACATGGTGCCCTCGGCGTTCGTCGAGCTGACCGCCCTGCCCCTCTCGGCCAACGGCAAGGTGGACCGCAAGGCCCTGCCCCTTCCGGAGCAGCCCGTCACCACGGCGTCGGAGGACACGGCGCCGCGAAGTCCGCTGGAGGCCCAGCTCGCGACCATCTGGGCGGAGGTCCTGCACCGCGACACGGTGGGCATCCACGACGACTTCTTCGAGCTGGGAGGCCACTCGCTCCTCGCGACGCAGGTGGTGTCACGCATCCGCGCCACGCTGGGTGTGGAGCTTCCGTTGGGCGAGCTGTTCGGCGCGCCCACGGTGGCGGAGCTGGCGGCGAAGCTCGGCTCGGCCACGGGGGTGAAGGCCCCGGCCCTCACGCGCATCCCGCGCACGAGCGACCTGCCGCTGTCGTTCGCCCAGCAGCGCCTGTGGTTCATCGATCAGCTCGAGCCCGGGTCAACGCTGTACAACAACCCGTTCCCGCTGCGCCTGGAAGGCACGCTGGATGAGCGCGCCCTCCGCCGCACGTTCGACGAGCTGGTCCGGCGCCACGAGTCGCTGCGCACCACGTTCCGCTCCGTCGCGGGACAGCCCGTGCAGAAGATCCACCCCGCGACCTTCGTGCCCGTGCAGAAGGTGGACCTGTCGCGCATCGACGAGGAGGACCTGCGCAAGGAGGAGGCCTTCCGGCTGGTGAACGAAGAGGCCCGTCGTCCGTTCGACCTGGCCCGAGGCCCGCTGCTGCGGACGCTGCTGCTGAAGCTCCAGCCCCAGGAGCACATCCTGGTGCTCCACGTGCACCACATCGTGTCGGACGGCTGGTCGCTCGGCGTGTTCGTGCGCGAGCTGACGGCGCTGTACGAGGCCTTCCGTCGGGGCCTGCCGTCACCGCTGCCGGAGCTGTCCATCCAGTACGCGGACTACGCCGTGTGGCAGCGCTCGTGGCTGCGAGGCGACACGCTCAAGGCGCAGGTCGGCTGGTGGAAGCAGCAGTTGGAGGGCGCGCCCTTCGCGCTCGACATGCCCACGGACAAGCCGCGTCCGGCCGTGTTCAGCCACCGGGGCGCCGTCCTCGACGTGCGCATTCCGCTGAAGCTCTCCCAGGCCGTGGAGGCGCTCGCGAACAAGGAGGGCGCCACGCCCTTCATGGTGCTGCTGGCGACGTTCCAGACGTTGCTCTACCGGTACTCAGGGCAGGACGACATCCTGGTCGGCTCGCCCATCGCCAACCGCAACGTGGGAGACACGGAGGGGCTGATTGGCTTCTTCGTGAACACGATGGTGCTGCGCGCGCGCTTCGGCTCGAAGCAGTGCTTCCGCGAGCTGCTGGCGCAGGTGCGTGACAGGACGCTGGGCGCGTATGAACACCAGGGCGTTCCCTTCGAGAAGGTCGTCGAGGAACTGACGCCTCAGCGCGACGCGAGCCGCACGCCGTTGTTCCAGGCCATGTTCACGCTCCAGAACGCGCCGCTGCCGGAGATCGTCCTGCCGGAGCTGTCGGTGTCGCCCGCGGACATCGACGACACGGGTCTCGCCATGTTCGAGCTGGGGTTGGACCTGTTCCGGGCCCCCGAGGGCTTCGGCGGAGCGTTCAGCTACAGCACCGACCTCTACGAGCACGCGACGCTGGAGCGCTTCTCCGCGCACTTCCTGGTGCTGCTGCGCGCCATCGTCGCTCAGCCGGAGACGCCGCTGGCGGAGCTGCCGTTGCTGGCACCGGAGGAGCGCCAGCAGCTGCTCCTGGAGTGGACGGGCGAGCGCGAGGACCTGCCCGCGGATGCGCGCATCCACGCGCTCATCGAGGCGCAAGTGGCCAGGACTCCCGACGCGACGGCGGTGGTGTCGGGTGAGGACTCCGTCACCTACCGCGCGCTGGACGACCGGGCCACGCGGCTGGCGCTGCGCCTGCGTGAGCTGGGTGTCGGACTGGAGACGCGCGTCGCCGTGTGCATGGAGCGCTCGGTGGAGTTGATGGTGTCACTGCTGGGGGTGCTCAAGGCCGGTGGCGCCTACGTGCCGTTGGACCCTGAGTACCCGGCGGAGCGACTGGCCTTCATGTTGGAGGACAGCGGCGCGCGCGTCGTCGTATCGCGCGGACTGGTGCGCGAGAAGCTGGGAGACGCGGCCGGGCGCATCTGGCTGGACGTGGACACCGTGCCTCGCGACGGTGATGTGGCTCCGCTCACGGTGGACGTGCCTCCGGAGGCGGCGGCGTACGTGCTGTACACGTCCGGCTCGACGGGGCGGCCCAAGGGCGTGGTGGTGCAGCACCGCTCGCTGGTGAACTTCACGCGGGCGGCGTGGAAGACCTACCCCGTGGAGCCGGGCGACCGGATGCTCCAGTTCGCGTCCATCAGCTGGGACACGAGCGCGGAGGAGCTCTATCCCTGCCTCACGCGAGGCGGGACGCTGGTGCTGCGCACGCCGGACATGCTGGACGCGCCGGAGGTGTTCCTCGCGAAGTGCGAGGCGGCGGGCGTGACGCAGCTCAACCTGCCCACGGCCTTCTGGCACGAAATCACCGCGAGCCTGGAGGAAGGCCGCGCCCACCTGCCGATGCAGCTCAAGTGGGTGGTGATTGGCGGAGAGCGCGCGGCCCCCGAGCGGGTCGCCGCGTGGCGTCGCACCGTGGGCACGGCCATCCCCCTGCGGAACACCTACGGGTTGACCGAGGTGACGGCGGTGGCCACGGCGGTGGACCTGATGACCGCGGCGTCGGGCAGCTACGAGGGCGCACAGGAAGTGCCCATCGGTCGGCCGCTGACGAACGTGACGACGTACGTGCTCGACAGCGCCTTCGTGCCCGCACCGACGGGCGTGGTGGGCGAGCTGTACATCGGCGGCGAGGGCGTCGCGCGGGGCTACCTTGGACGCGCGGACCTGACGGCGGAGCGCTTCATCCCCAGCCCCTTCGGCCAGGGTGAGCGGCTCTACCGCACGGGCGACAAGGCCCGCTGGAGGCGGGACGGCGGCCTGGAGTACCTGGGCCGAGGCGACACGCAGGTGAAGCTGCGCGGCGTCCGCATCGAGCTGGGTGAAATCGAAGCCGCGCTCCGCGCCATTCCAGAGGTCCGGGACGCGGTGGTGCAGGTGCGAGAGGACGTCCCCGGCGACAAGCGCCTGGTGGCGTACGTGGTGCCCTCGGGGGCGACCCTGGAGGTGGTGCCGGAACTGGACGTGGTGGCGCTGCATGACCAGCTCCAGCGACACCTGCCCGCGTACATGGTGCCCGCGGCCTTCGTGCCGCTCGCGGTGCTGCCGCTCACGCCCAACGGCAAGGTGGACCGCAAGGCCCTGCCCGCGCCGGACGCGAACCTCCACCGCGTCACGCGCGCATTCGAGCCGCCCGCGACGCCCACGGAGGAGCGACTGGCGGAGCTGTGGCGCGAGCTGCTGCGAGTCCCGACAGTGGGCCGCCGCGACAACTTCTTCGAGCTGGGTGGTCACTCGCTGATGGCCACGCGGTTGGTGGCGCGTGTCCGCGAGGACTTCAACGTGGAGCTCGGGCTGCGAGCGTTCTTCGAGGCGCCCACTCTGGCGGGGCTCGCTGAGCGCCTCTCCGGCGCGACGCCGAGCGCGTCCCTGCCCGAGCTGGGACAGCATCGCGGACAAGGCCCCGTGCCCTTGTCGTTCGCGCAGCAGCGCCTGTGGTTCCTGGACCAGCTCCAGCCGGGCACGTCGCTCTACAACATGCCCGTGGCGCTGCGCCTGTCCGGACGCGTGGAGCACACCGCGTTCGGCCGGGCCGTGGACGAGCTGGTACGCCGCCATGAGTCCCTGCGCACCACGTTCCACGCGGTGGCGGGCGAGCCTCATCAGGTCATCCACCCCGCCCTGCCCGGCAACCTCCAGGTGGTGGACCTCACGAGCGGGTCCGCCGAGCAGCGGGCGGAAGCGACGACGCGGCTCGCGATGGAGGACGCGACGCTTCCGTTCGACCTCGCCTCGGGTCCGCTCATGCGCACCACGATGGTGGTGCTGGAGCCGAACGAGCATGTGTTGCTCCTGTGCATGCACCACACCATCTCCGACGGATGGTCTCAGACGGTGCTGGTGCGCGAGCTCATCCAACTCTACGAGACGTTCCGCCACGGCCTCCCGTCGCCGCTGCCGGAGCTGCCGATGCAGTACGCGGACTACGCCCGCTGGCAGCGGGACTGGCTCCAGGGAGAGACGCTCCAGACGCAGCTCGACTGGTGGAAGGGGCGGCTCGCGGGAGCACCCGGCACCCTGGACCTGCTCACCGACAAGCCTCGGCCGGCGGTGCTCTCGCACCAGGGCGCGAGCGTTCTCCTGAACATGTCACCCGCGCTCAGCAACGCGCTGGAGTCCCTGGCGCGCCGTGAACGCGTCACGCCCTTCATGCTGTTGATGGCCGGGTTCCAGACCGTGCTGCACCGCTACTCGGGGCAGGACGACATCCTGGTGGGCTCGCCCATCGCGGGTCGACACCATGCCCGGACGGAGGGCCTCATCGGCTTCTTCGTCAACACGCTGGTGCTGCGCGCCCGCTTCACGCCGGACCTCACGTTCCGGAGCCTGCTGGCCCAGGTCCGCGACATGACGCTCGGGGCCTACGAACACCAGGACATCCCCTTCGAGCGATTGGTGGAGGCGCTTCAGCCGACGCGTGACTTGAGCCGCACGCCGCTGTTCCAGGCCCTCTTCGTTTTGCAGAACACGCCGACCGCGGAGATGGCGCTGCCGGAGCTGACGCTGCGGGGCGTGGACGTGGAACACACCGTGAGCCGCTTCGAGCTGGAGCTGGCGCTGGTCCGAACGCCGGACGGCTATAGCGGAGGCCTGTCCTACAAGACGGAGCTGTTCGAGCGCTCCACCATCGAGCGCCTCGGGACGCACCTGCTGCTCCTGCTGGAAGCGGCAGTCGCCGAAGCGGACGCGCCGCTGTCCTCCCTGTCACTGATGACGGAAGCGGAGCGCCAGCGAGTCCTCGTCGAGTGGAATGACACCCGCGCGGACTACCCGTCCGAAGCCACCCTGCCCTTGCTGTTCTCCGAGCAGGTCCGGCGCACGCCCGAGGCCATCGCCGTCCAGTTCGAGGGGCAGCGCCTCACGTACGCGGAGCTCGACGCGCGCGCGAACCAGCTCGCTCGGCATCTGGTGTCCCTGGGGCTGGGCCAGGAGCCTCGCCTCGCCGTGTGCATCCCGCGCGGCCTGGAGCTGTACGTGGCGCTGCTCGGCATCCTCAAGGCCGGCGGCTGCTACGTCCCGCTCGATGCGAGTCATCCGTCGCGGCGCATCGCGTTCATGCTCGAGGACTCCAGCGTCGCGGGTGTCCTCACGATGAGCGCGGTCCAGGGGGGGCTGCCCTCGGGGGCGTGGCCCGTGGTGGCGCTCGACACCGACGCGGCACGCATCGCGAGCCAGTCCGCGGAGCCGCTCTCCGTGCCGCTCGGCTCGGACAACCTGGCGTACGTCACGTACACGTCGGGCTCCACGGGAACGCCCAAGGGCGTGGCCATCACCCACCGGGGCGTGCTGCGACTCGTCTTCGGCATGGGCTTCGCTTCGCGCGAACCTGGCGAGGTCATCCTCCAGGTCGCTCCGCTGACGTTCGACCCCACGGCGTTGGAGATCTGGAGCGCGCTGCTCACGGGGGCGCGGCTCGCCGTGTATCCGCCGAGCACGCCGGAGGTGACGGAGCTGGCCCGCGTCATCGACGAGCACGGCGTCACCACGGCGCTGCTCGCCACCGCCCTCTTCGATGTCATGCAGCAGCATGAGCCGGAGGCCCTGGCCCGTCTGCCCCGGCTGTGGGTGGGTGGCGACGTGCTGCCCGTCCCCACGGCTCGCGAGCGGTTGGCGCGTGGGCTCTCGCTCACCAACGCGTACGGCCCCACGGAGGTCACCGTGGTGACGACGCAGCAGGCGCTGTCACCGGGCCAGCCCCTGGGCGACTCCGTCCCCATCGGCCGGCCCATTCCGAACACCCAGGTCTATGTCCTGGATGCGTCGCTGCGCCCCGTCCCGGTGGGCGTGCCCGGCGAGCTGTTCATCGGAGGCCCGGGACTGGCGCGGGGCTACCAGGGACGTCCGGCGCTCACCGCCGAGCGCTTCGTGCCGCATCCCTTCGCCACCACGCCGGGCGAGCGCCTCTACCGCACGGGAGATCGCGTGTGCTGGACGGTGGACGGCGCGCTGCGCTTCCTCGGACGCATCGACCTCCAGGTGAAGGTGCGCGGCTTCCGCATCGAGCTGGGCGAGGTCGAGTCCGCGCTGCGCGCGCAGCCCGAAGTGCGAGAGGTGGCCGTCGTCGTCCGGGAGGATGTGCCCGGAGACAAGCGCCTGGTGGCCTACGTCGTCACGACCGACGGCAAGGCCCCCACGGGCGAGGACCCGAGGGCGTGGCTGCGACAGCGGCTGCCCGAGTACATGGTGCCCGCGCACGTCATGTACCTGTCCGCGCTGCCACAGACGACGCACGGCAAGGTGGACCGCAAGGCCCTGCCGGTGCCGGACGCGTCGGGCTTCGACACGGGTCGGCCCCACGAGGCGCCCGTTACGCCCTTCGAGTCGCGGCTGGCCGAGCTGTGGACGGAGCTGCTCCAGGTTCCCCGCGTGGGCCGTCACGACAGCTTCTTCGAGCTGGGCGGCCACTCGCTGATGGCGACGCGACTGGTGGCGCGCATCCGCGCGGAGCTGGGTCTGGAGCTGGGCGTCCGAGCCCTCTTCGAGTCCCCCACCCTGGCGGGCCTCGCGGAGCGTCTGCAGCGAGGACTGTCTACGAGGCAGGGTCCGGTCGTGCTGCCGCCACTGGTCCCCGCGCCGCGTGGTGGAGCGCTGCCGCTGTCCTTCGCGCAGCAGCGGCTGTGGTTCCTGGACCAGCTCCAGCCAGGACAGGCGCACTACAACATCCCCTGGGCGCTGAAGCTCCTGGGCACGGTGAACCTGACATCGCTCCAGCGGGCCTTCGACGCGCTGGTGCAGCGTCACGAGTCGCTGCGCACCACGTTCCACATGGAAGGCGGCGAGCCACGACAGGTCATCCACCCCGCGGCGCCCAAGCCGTTCCACACGGTGGACCTGACGAAGCTATCGTCCGAACAGCGTGAAGCGGAGGTGCTCCGCCTCTCCACGGAGGACGCGCTCCGCCCGTTCGACCTGGCCACGGGGCCCCTGCTGCGAGTCACCGTGCTGCACGTCACCGAGAAGGAACACGCCCTGCTCGTGTGCATGCACCACATCGTCTCGGACGGCTGGTCCATGGGCGTGTTGGTGCGCGAGCTGACCCAGCTCTACGAGGCCTTCCAGCGAGGAGCACCTTCGCCCTTGCCGGAGCTGCCGGTGCAGTACGCGGACTACGCGGTGTGGCAGCGCGGCTGGCTCAAGGGCGAGGCCCTGAGTGAGCAGCTCGCGTGGTGGAAGCGTCACCTCGATGGCGCCTCCCCTGCACTGGAGCTGCCCACGGACAAGCCCCGTCCGGCGGTCCTCTCACCCCAGGGTGGACTGGCGTCCGTGCGACTGTCGCCCGCGCTGAGCGACGCGGTGGATGCGGCGACCCGTCGCGAGAAAATCACCCCCTTCATGTTGTTGCTGGCCGCGTTCCAGGCCCTGCTCCAGCGGTACTCGGGGCAGGACGACGTGGTGGTCGGCTCACCCATCGCGGGCCGGCGACATGCACAGACGGAGGGCCTGTTGGGCGTCTTCATCAACACCCTGGCGCTGCGCGCGCGCTTCACACCGGAGCTGTCGTTCCGAGGCCTGCTGGCCCAGGTGCGTGACACGACGCTGGGGGCCTACGAGCACCAGGACCTCCCGTTCGAGCGACTGGTGGAGGAGCTGCAACCCGCTCGGGACCTGGGCCGTACGCCCCTGTTCCAGGCCATGTTCGTGATCCAGAACGCGCCGACTCCAGAGCTGGCGTTGTCGGACCTGACGCTCAAGAACGTGGACGTGGAGCACAGCTCGACCAAGTTCGAGCTCAACCTCCACCTGCTCCGGGCCGCCGACGGCTACCAGGGTGGGCTTGTCTTCAGCACTGACTTGTTCGAGCCGGCCACCGCCGAGCGCCTCATGCAGCACTTCCAGCACCTGCTGGAGCGCGCGCTCGCCACGCCGGATGCACCGCTGTCCACCCTCTCGCTGCTCACGGACGAGGAGCGGAAGCGACTGCTCCTGGACGCGAACCCCGTCGACGCGACGACTCGGCCGGGGCTGCCCTTCCCTCGACTCTTCGAGCAGCAGGCGGCGCGGACGCCCGAAGCCCCGGCGCTTCGCTGCGAGGAGCAGGAGTGGAGCTATCGCCAGCTCGACCAGCGCGCCAACCAGCTCGCGCATCACCTGCGTACGCTGGGCGCCGGGCCGGATGTGCCCGTGGCCCTGTGCCTGGAGCGAGGCGTGGAGGTGGTCGCCGCGCTGCTCGCTGTCCACAAGGCGGGAGCAGCCTACGTCCCGCTGGAGCCTTCACAGCCCGCGGCGCGACTGCGCGGACTGATGGAGGAGGTGTCCGCGCCCATCGTCGTGACGGTGGCGCGCCGCGCGGGCGCCTTCGACGGGCTCGACGTCAAATGCGTGCGACTGGATGCGGACGCGGCGGTGATCGCGAACCAGCCCGTCCATGCGACGGGAGTGGAGGTCGGCCCGGAGCACCTGGCCTACGTGCTCTTCACGTCGGGCAGCACGGGGCGGCCCAAGGGCGTGGCGGTGCCGCACGGCCAGCTCATGAGCTACGTGCACGCGGCCATCGAGCGACTGCGGCTGACCGAGTGCGCGAGCTTCGCGATGGTCTCCACCTTCGCCGCCGACCTGGGCAACACGGTGCTGTTCCCCGCGCTCGTCACGGGCGGACTGCTGCACGTGTTGACGCAGGAGCGGGCGCGGAGTCCGGAGGGAGTGGCCGAGTACTTCCAGCGCCACGCGGTGGACTGCGTGAAGGTCGTCCCGTCGCATCTGGCCGCGCTGCTGACGGCTCCAGAGCCCCGACGCGTGCTGCCGCGCAAGCGACTGGTGCTGGGCGGCGAGTCGTCCTCGTGGGCCCTGCTGGAGAAGGTCCACGCGCTCGCACCCGAGTGCGAGGTCTTCAATCACTACGGGCCAACGGAGACGACGGTGGGAGTCCTCGCGGGGCGGGTGGAGCTGCCGCCTGGTGACAAGGCCCCCGCGCAGGTCCCCCTGGGTCGAGCCCTGGGACAGACGCGCCTGTACGTACTGGACGCGGGACTGCAGCCCGTCCCCGTGGGGATGCCTGGTGAGCTGTACGTGGGCGGCCCCCAGGTGGCCCGAGGCTACTTCGGGCGTCCGGACCTGACAGCGGAGCGCTTCCTCGCGGACCCGTTCAGCACGGAGAGCGAGGCACGCATGTACCGCACGGGAGACCGGGTCCGCTGGCTCGCGGATGCGCGCATGGAGTTCATCGGACGCATGGACTTCCAGGTGAAGGTGCGCGGCTTCCGCGTGGAACCCGGAGAGGTCGCCGCGGTCCTCCGCGAACACAAGTCCCTGCGAGACGCCGTTGTGGTGACTCGAGACGATGGCGCGGGAGACAGGAAGCTCGTGGCCTACGTCGTGGCCTCCACACAGCCCGCGCCGGATGCGACGGCGCTGAGGACATGGCTCCAGCAGCGCCTGCCCGAGTACATGGTGCCGTCCGCCTTCGTCGCCCTGCCCGCCCTGCCCCTGACGCTCAACGGCAAGGTGGACACGCGGGCGCTGCCGGAGCCGTCCCTCGACGCATCCGGGACGGAGGCCGCGCTGGCGCCGAGGACGCCGCTGGAGCTGCGGCTGGTGCGCATCTGGGAAGAGGTGCTCGGAGTCCGCGCCGTCGGAGTCCGCGCCAACTTCTTCGAGTTGGGCGGGCACTCGTTGATGGCCGTGCGCCTCATGGCGGCGGTGAGCGAGGCGGTGGGTCGTCCGGTGCCGCTGGCCGCGCTCTTCCAGGCGCCCACGGTGGAGCAGCTCGCGAGCCTGCTCAGCGACAACGCTCCGCTCGCAACATCCACCGTGGTGCCCTTCGGGGCCCTGCGTCCGGATGGGAAGGCGCCGTTCTTCTGCGTGCACCCCGTGGGAGGCAACGTCCTCGCCTACGCGGAGCTGGCACGTCGACTCGGAACGGATCGTCCCTTCATCGGCCTCCAGGCGCGGGGCGTGAATGGGGAGGCGTCACCGAGAGGCTCCGTCGAGGAGATGGCCCAGGCCTACGTGACGGCGATGCGTGAGGTTCAGCCCTCGGGGCCCTATCTGCTGGGAGGCTGGTCGCTCGGCGGTGTCATCGCCTACGAGATGGCTCAGCAGTTCCGTGCGCAGGGCGAGCAGGTGGAGTTGCTCGCGCTCATCGACAGCTACGCCCCGGACGTGACGCGGGCCCAGGAGCCGTCGGAGTTGGGTCGGTTGCAGGTGGTCGGAATGTTCGCGAGGGACCTGCTCGGGGCGTCGCTGACGAACCTCGAGCTCGACTTCGGTGCGCTCGCCACGCTGGAGCCGGACGAGGCCCTGGAGCACCTGCTCGCGGCGAGCACGCGCGCGGGAGTCCTGCCGCCGGGAACGGACCCCGAGCAACTGAAGACCCTGCTGCGGGTCTTCGAGGCGAACCTGGGGGCCGCGCGTCGCTACGTGGCGAAGCCGCTGTCCACGCGCGCGGTGTTGTTCAAGGCGACCGAGCACGACGCGGAGCTGCCCACGGATGGAGGCTGGTCCTTGCTCATCGGTGAAGGGCTGGAGCGGCACGCGGTGAAGGCAGACCACTACAGCCTGCTGCGTGAGCCCGGCGTGCACATGCTGGCCGAGGGACTGAAGGACGCGCTGAAGTCCTCGCGCTGAGCGGCGACGCGAGGTGGCTGCCGCGACTCGGACGTGGAGATCCGACGCGGCAGCCACTCATGCGGGCAGGACGGGTTACTGACAGAGCAGCCGCAGCCAGATGGTGAAGCTGCCCTCACCGGCCACGTTGCGCTTCCACATCCGGCCCGTGCCAGGAGAGACGTAGACGGTGGTCTCGTTCATGTTGGGAGCGAAGGTGAAGTTCGCGCCGCCGAAGGCTCCATCACCCTGGACCCCGGGGCGCCTGCCGGCGACGGTGCCACTGTGGGTCGTGAACTTGAGGATGTACCGCCCCACCCCCGCCTTCGGGTCGACCCTGTAGGTGCGAGGATCATTCGACAGCCCGATGCTCGACGCGGCGTTGCACGTCAGGATGTGGGTCGTCGCCATCTCCTGGGGCGATGTGTCCTCGGGAGCCTTGTCACTCGGCTCCTGCGCGAACGCGGTGCCTCCGTTGAAGACACCCAGGCCACTCGCGACGACTGCTCCCGTGAGGACTCGCTTCCACTGCGTCATGTGATGCGCTCCATTCGTTGTGGGCTCTGAACCCGTCAACGGCTGGAGAGCACTGGACGAGGATGTGATGGACTCAGGCTGCGCGCCCGCCGATCTCCGGAAAGCGCTCGTAGGCACGTTTAAGCGAGTCCAGGTGGGCGGGGTTGTCCAGGTCCAGCGGCGCATCGGTAAGCTGCACGACCCACCCGCCCGACGCGGTGCGCCGCGCCAGTGAAAGCAGCTCGGCGTCGCGGGTCGGGTCCGGGAACCCAATGGCCTGCGCGGCAGCAGCCGACCAGTAGTTGAGCCACCCGAGGCGATGCGGGATCTCGGGCGAGCGGATCCTCTCTGGGAGCTTCAGCGCTGGCAGTCCTCGGGGCGGAGGCTGCGAGTTCGCCGCCCAATTTTTCGTCTGACGCGCGATATCCCCCCCCGCACTCGACGGCGTCGCGTGCCCCCACGATGCGCGCGCGCTTTCCGCCACGGCCTCCAAAATCTCCCCCGCCACCGCGATTCCCGCAGCGTCTGGTGGCACCTGCACATGGACCTCGAATTGAGCCTGACCACCGGGCGAACTGTCCGCTGGTAGTTCCAGCCCAAAGATCATCACGGGGTAGCCCTCATCGCCGTTACACACGAGAGGGAATCCCCCGTCCTTGGTCCCCTCTTCGAGCCACGCGTCGCGCTGCGGCAATGCGATAGGGCGCCCGTCTTCGGCGACCCTCCAATCCAGGCGCAGGCCAGGGAATGCACGCTCCATCCCGTGAACCACAGTCACAGGGCGGCTGTCGTCGCCCACGAGCGCAGGGGCGTAGACGATGAGGGTCATTTTTCGCTGGGCTGCCATCTCAGCACCACTCCATGACAACGATAAGGTCCCTGAGGTCCGGGGCTTCTTCTCCCAGCGCTTCCCTGTGCAATTCGCTGCGCACACCAATCCGGAAATCAAATCCGCAGGCCTGCGCAATCAGGCGCTCGCTCCGCATCTTCGCCACCTGGTCTTTGATCACCCGACCCTTGAGAAAGTCACTGTACGTGTCGAAGTTGTCGGTCTTGACCTCCCAGAGCGTACGTGTGGCCAATTGCAGCGCGTCGAAGTTCTTCCCATTCACGAACACATCCCATCCAGGGAAACTGTTGTTCGGAACCTTGTCGGCACAATGGTTGTGTGGGTCATTGCCGCCACGGTGATTCACCCGTTGAGGCTTGCACTCCGGGCGGCGCTCTCGCTCTCGTGGCTCGTTCGGCACCGGGGGGAACAAATCCTGCCCTGATGGCTCCAGCTTGGGCTTTCGATTCGCGGAGGCGTCGTCCTGCGAGGCCGTCTTCGCCTGGGGCCCTGGCACGACTTCGTCCGAACGACTCCCCCTCAGCTCATACCCGTCCAGCGCCTCCATGATGGCGACGCCCACCACCACCGCGCCCACTACGATGACTGCGCCCACGACAATCTCGGGCGCAGCCAGGACACAGAGACCGGTTAGCACCACGGTGCCCGCCGAGGCGACCGCGCACCTTCCCGTCGGGTCGTTGAACCGGACCCGGTCATGGTCGAGCGCATGAAAGCACCGCTCCGCCACCTCGGGCCACGGCTGGGACGCCTCACGCACAACGCACCTCCCCCCATCCGTCCACGGCAGCTTCGCCGCGCGCTGGAGGTTGGCGAGCCTTGGGTTCCGGGGCACGCGCTCACTTGGGCTCGGTGCCGACGTCGCGCAAGCCGAGAAGACGAGCAGCAACAGGAGGGCGCGGCACGTTCGGAAACGCAGGGACATGTCCTCTCGACAAGGGGGCTTCAACTCTTCGAATCCGGAGCATATCAACGCGGCGCCAGGACACGGGCCTACGCGCTCACGACTTCCGCCACGGCGGGTGCTTCCACCGGGTCGACCGACCACTACGGAACGGCCAACAGGCCGCGAGCAGTGCCAGGCCTCAAGAGGATGCGCGCCCGCCGATCTCCGGAAAGCGCTCGTAGGCCCGCAGGAGCGCGTCCAGGTGCGCGGGGTTGTTCAGGTCAAGCGGCGCGTCGGTGAGCTGCACGACCCACCCGCCCAACGCCGTGCGCCGCGCCCGCGTGAGCAGGTCGGCATCGCGAGCAGGGTCCGGGAATCCGATGGCCTGCGCGGCGGCAGCCGACCAGTAGTTCAGCCACCCGAGGTAAGCGGGGATCTCAGGCGCGCGGAGATGCTCCAAGAGCTTCAGGGGGGGCAGACCCCGACGTGGGGACGGCGGCCCTTCCAGCGTGGGGGCTGTCTGATACGCGATGTCCAGCGCAGCGTCGTCTGGCGTCGCACGCCCCCAGAACGCGCGAGCGCCCTCAGCTACGCCCTCCAGCATTGCCGCCGCTGCCGCGATAACGGCTGCGTCTAGCGGCAACTTCGCGTGAACATCGAGCAACGATTGGCCGCCTGGCGCCAGGATCGCGGGTGTTGTCAACCCGCTAATCGTCACCGGGAATCTCTCATCGCCATTGCAGACGAAAGGGAATTCCCCGCGTGACGCCGCCTCGGCGAGCCATTCATCACGATGTGGCAACGCCTCAAGCCTTCGCTTCTCCGTAACTCTCCACTCAAGGCGCAAGCCGGGCATCGCGCGTTCCAGACCATGGACCGCGGCCAGCGTGCGGTTGTCTCCCCTCTCAAGTGAGGGCGCATAGACAGTCATGATCAAGCGCTTTTGAGCGGTCATCGCTCGCATCCCGTGACGACAATCTTGAAGGAGGAATCACGAAGAAATAGCGCTTCTTTATGTGCCTGGGTGCTCACGCCAATAACGAAGTCATATCCACAGGCCCGTGCCGCCTGGCGCTCATCTCGCAATTGCGCAATCTCCGTTTCAATCTCGTGGTCCCGGATGAAGTCGCTGTATGTGTCAAATCGATGGGTCTTGATCTCCCACAGCACGCGCGCGCCGACTTGCAGCGCATCGAAGAGTACACCGCCCACGCGCACGTCCATGCCGGGGTAGCGGTTCGGCGGAAATTTGTCGGCGCACTCGTTATGCGAATCGTCTCCGCCCGCATGCGGCACCGGGACAGGCCTGCACTCCGGGCGGCGTTCGCGGTCCACGTGCTCCGGTGGCACCGGGGAGAACCAGTCCTGTCCTGATGGCTCCAGCTTGGGCTTTCGATTCGCGGAGGCGTCGTCCTGCGAGGCCGTCTTCGCCTGGGGCACGGGCACGACCTCGTCCGAACGACTCCCCCTCAGCTCATACCCGTCCAGCGCCTCCATGATGGCGCCCCCCACCACCACCGCGCCCACAACGATGACTGCGCCCACGACAATCTCGGGCGCTGCCAGGACGCAGAGACCGGTTAGAACCTATTTCGGTAGGAGCGCGTGGAACCAGGTGATGATGCCGAGCGCGAAGTGCAGCATTCCCAGGTAGGTGTCCTCGCGCTTCTCCCACCGCACCAGCAGCCGACGGAAGCGGTTCAGCCAGGAGTGCCCGCGCTCCACCATCCACCGTCGTGCTTTCTTCCGAGAATTGCTTGTCCTGGTGCGCACGCCGCGCCCGCGTCGAGGCAGGTGCAGCGTGAAGTGGAACTCTTCCGCCAGCTGGCGCACCACGTCGTAGTCATAGCCTCTGTCCACCCAGAGGTGCTGACGTGCGGATTCAGTGGGCGTGGGCCTGGCGACTGGGATGGATTCGAGCGTGGTGCGCGCCAGCTTGAAATCGTTCGTGTTGGCGCCACCGACCGCGAGGCCGAGGGGGGCGCCCCGCGAGTCCGTCAGCAGGCTCTTCTTGGTTCCTGTTTTCGCTCTGTCGGTGGGGTTGGGGCCGGTTTTTTCCCCCACCCAGCGGTGCCTTCCCCATCGCCCCATCCAATGCCAACCAACTCCAGTTGATGCGCGCCAGGCCGTCGTAGGCCAGCAGCCCCTGCCGCCAGAATTCTCGAAAGACACCGGCGGCCAGCCATTCGCGGAAGCGCCGGTAGGCGGAAGAGGGGTGGCATAGGCCGGTGGCCTGAAGGGCGCCCCACTGCATGCCTGTACGCAGCACCAGGAGGATGGCGTCCATGGCCAGCCTGTCGGGCACTCGCGGGTTGTGGCATCCCAGCGGATGAGTAGGCCGGCGGGGAAGCAACGGCTCCAGCTTCGCCCACAGCTCGTCCGGCATCCTCCAACCATCGTCCTTCTTCACCAGCCCCATACGTCTGCCCTCCTGCCGTCAGAACGCAGCAGGCTGGCCGACTTCTTCCCTACCGAAATAGGCTCTTAGCACCACGCGCGCCCGCCGATCTCCGGGAAGCGCTCATAGGCCCGCAGGAGCGCGTCCAGATGCGCGGGGTCGTTCAGGTCCAGCGGTGCGTCCGTGAGCTGCACGACCCACCCGCCCGACGCCGTGCGCCGCGCCCGCGTGAGCAGGTCGGCATCGCGAGCAGGGTCCGGGAACCCGATGGCCTGCGCGGCGGCAGCCGACCAGTAGTTCAGCCACCCGAGGTAAGCGGGGATCTCAGGCGCGCGGATCTGTTCGAGGAGCTTGAGGGCAGGCAGTCCGCGACGTGGGGACGGTGGCCCTTCCCGCGTGGGGGCTGTCTGATACGCGATGTCCAACGCAGCGTCGTCCGGCGTCGCATGCCCCCAGAACGAGCAAGCGCCCTCCGATACACGCTCCAACAACTCCCCTGCTGCCGCGATCACGAACGTGTCGAGTGGCAACTCCGCTTGGACATCGAGCAGCGGTTGACCGCCCGGGCCGAGGCGTCCCGATCTCCCCCTTCCCGAAACCGTCACGGGATAGCGCTCGTCGCCATTGCACAGGAGCGGGAGCTTTCCGCGGCGTGTTGCCTCAACAAGCCAGGCGTCGCGTTGCGGTAACTCGACGGGGCGGCCTCCTTTGCCCACTTCATACGTCAGGCACAAGCCGGGCAGTGCCTGCTCCATCCCATGGACGACAGCAAGTGTGCGGCCGTCATTGGCCACGAGCGCTGGCGCATAGACGGTCAGATCGAGGTGTCTCCGAGGGCTCATCGTTGGCACCCAGTAACGATGACGTTGAGGAATCGATTCGCTCGCAGGAGCGCGTCTTTGTGCGCTTGGGTGCTCACCCCCACGATGAAGTCGTATCCGCACGCCGCCGCCGCTTCTTGCTCTTTCTCTATTTGATCCAACTCCTGCTCAATCTCCCGCCTCCGGACGAAGTCAGTGTACGTGTCGAATTGATGGGTCTTGATCTCCCACAGCACGCGCGCGCCGACTTGCAGCGCATCGAAGAGTACACCGCCTACGCGCACGTCCATGCCGGGGTAGCGGTTCGGCGGAAATTTGTCGGCGCACTCGTTATGCGAATCGTCTCCGCCCGCATGCGGCACCGGGACAGGCCTGCACTCCGGGCGGCGTTCGCGGTCCACGTGCTCCGGTGGCACCGGGGAGAACCAGTCCTGTCCTGATGGCTCCAGCTTGGGCTTTCGATTCGCGGAGGCGTCGTCCTGCGAGGCCGTCTTCGTCTGGGGCACGGGCACGACCTCGTCCGAACGACTCCCCCTCAGCTCATACCCGTCCAGCGCCTCCATGATGGCGACCCCCACCACCACCGCGCCTACAACGATGACTGCGCCCACGACAATCTCAGGCGCAGCCAGGACACAGAGACCGGTTAGCACCACGGTGCCCGCCGAGGCGACCGCGCACCTTCCCGTCGGGTCGTTGAACCGGACCCGGTCATGGTCGAGCGCATGAAAGCACCGCTCCGCCACCTCGGGCCACGGCTGGGGCGCCTCACGCACAACGCACCTCCCCCCATCCGTCCACGGCAGCTTCGCCGCGCGCTGGAGGTTGGCGAGCCTTGGGTTCCGGGGCACGCGCTCACTCGAACTCGGTGCCGACGTCGCGCAAGCCGAGAAGACGAGCAGAAACAAGAGGGCGCGGCACGTTCGGAAACGCAGGGACATGTCTTCTCAGCAAGGGTGCCTCGACCCGTTGACTCTGGAGGATAGCCGCATGTGCGGATACCCCGGGGGCGCGCCGCGCGCTGATGACTGGAGCCAGTCCCCTGATGACTGCAGTCATCGGCTGGGGGCCCGAGTGGGACACTCCGTTCCAGTGAAATCGAGGGGTTGCGAAGTCGGAATGGCTGGCATTCGCGCTGCAATGAGGGAGAGCACGGGCGAGACGACGAACTCCTCGCCGCGGCGGTCCCCCCATCGCTTTCCTGAAACAGGTGATCCCATGGTCAAGCTCAAGCCCTCGTCCCTCTCCTCCCCGAAGCTGAACAAGAACACGCCGGACTCCGCCTCGGTCACCCCGCCGAAGAAGACGCCCGCCTCGGGTCCCACGCAGCAGGACGTGAAGTTCCGCAACCCCACGAATGCGCCCTCGCAGTCGCAGCGGCCGACGGATGGGTTCGAGGGCAAGAACCCCACGGCCGGCGGTCGGGGCACGCGCGCGCTGGATGCGCTCTCGAACGTGTCGGGCGCCGCCCTGCCCGCGATGGAGACGCTCTCGAATGTGTCGGGGGCCGCCCTGCCCGCGATGCAGGCGTTCTCGCCCATGATGGCCGGAGGACAGCCCGCGATGCAGGCGTTCTCGCCCATGATGGCCGGAGGACTGCCGTCGATGGAGCAGTTCTCTCCCATGAACGCGCCCATGCCGAGGGGCCTGCCCTCGATGGACGGGCTCCCGCAGGGTCTCGGGCTCCCCACCGCGCCGCCGATGATGACGCCGAACATGCTGGAGGGCCTGCAGGTGCCCTCGCTGCCGGGCCCCGTCGACTTCGCGCCCCGTGGGCTGCCCTCGCAGTTCCAGGACTTCGCTCCGATGCCCTCGCAGTTCCAGGACTTCGCTCCGATGCCCTCGCAGCTCCAGGACTTCGCTCCGCCGCCCTCGCTCCAGGACTTCGCTCCGCCGCCCTCGCTCCAGGCGCCCGTCAACCCCGCGCCGCGCGGGCTGCCCCCGCAGTTGAGGGACTTCGTGCCGGCCCGTGAGGCCACGCCGCGCGCCGCGCCGCAGGCCGAGCCGGAGTCCTCGGGCATCCCGAGCGCCAATGACAAGCGCCCGGCCGGGGACAAGCGCTCGGCGGCGCAGATCGTCGACGACTCGCCCGCGCTGAAGAACCTGGGCCGTCAGAAGGACATCAAGTTCGACCAGCTCTGCAAGCAGACGGGCATCGACCCCAAGCTGGACCTGAAGGACGCGAAGCAGAACCCGGACGCGGTGTTCCGCCTGGCCAAGGTGCTGGAGTTCATCGACAGCGCGAAGGCGTCGACCGGTGGGGACCGGGACAGCAAGGTGAAGAACGGCAAGGGTGACGGCAACATCGAGGGCATCACGAAGAGCGGTGATGCGCGGCACGGCACCGAGGCCGGAATGGTGAAGGACTTCGCCGAGCAGGGTTACTCGTTCCTGGGCGAGCAGAAGCTCCCGGAGACGAAGGACACGCACGTCAAGGCGGACGGGAGCAACAAGGACAACTTCCAGTGGGCCGCGGGTGAGGCGGGCAAGCACCTGTGGTTCCTGCCGGCGGTGAGCAACGTGCTGACGGGCATCGGCAACTCGGAGGGTGGCGTCAAGGGCGTCTTCGAGGGCGCGGCCAAGGGCTACGTCAACACGCTGAAGGGCGCCGCGGAGGGTGTCCTCGGGGCCGTCACGACGGGCCGAGTAAACCCGGCCTCGCTCCTGCTCGGTGGCGCGGCGGGCGCGCTGGCCAACACGGAGGCCGCTCCGCAGCCGGTGAAGGACATCGCCAGCATGCTGTGAGCTTGAATCGAAGTGGGTGACCCGAGCGGGGGATCTGCTCGGTAGAGGGGCCCTCGGAGCAACCTTGCGGCGGCAGGGAAGCTCCGAGGGCCTTTCTATTTCTGGGACCGCTATCGCCCCTGCCTCAGTTGCAGTAGGGCGGCAGGAACGGGCCGAAGGCGATGCAGGTTCGCGAGGCCTCGTCGTTGGCCGCGTTGGGGTCCATCGGGGAGCTGGCTGTCCGGCGGGCCGTGACGACGTAGAAGCGACCGCTGCCGAACTGGTGCCCGGGGATGGTGAAGAACCGGCTCTGCGTGTCCCCCGGATCGATAGCGCCGAAGCTGCAAGTGACACTTCCATCGCCCGGCGTGCACTGGCCGGGCGCGGCAACCAGCGGGGCAGGCAGCGACGCGGTGATGGTGGCAGTGTCGAGCGGATCGGGGCCGTTGTTCGTCACGTACACGTCGTAGATGACGGACCACTTGTGGTTGAAGAGGGGCCGGGCCACGAGCCGCACCGCGACGTCCGCGGCGGCGCCGGTCGTGTTGAGGAATACGACGGCGGTGTTGGCCTGCTCCTTGGCCACGACGATGTCCGGCCGGCCGTCCCCATTCCAGTCCGCGACGTCGATGTCGGAGGCCGGGCTGATGGTGGAGAGGACGATGGGCTGGGCGAAGGTGCCATCGCCCTGGTTGAGGAGCACGGTGACGTCCGGCCCGGTGACGGAAGACACGGCCACATCGAGCGTGCCGTCCAGGTTGAAGTCCGCGAGGGCAAGGTCCCTGGCGTTGACCGCGGTGCTGGACCGGATGAACGAGCCGTAGGTGTTGTCGCCCGTGCTGGGTGTGGCGGAGACGTAGTTGTTGCCCGCCACGATGAGGTCCCTGAGCCCGTCGCCAGTGGCGTCCCCCAGCGCGAGCCGGGCGGCCAGGTTGGGCGCGGTGGAGTTCACGAGCGAGGGGAATCTCCCGGTGCCATCGCCGGCCTGGATGGCCATGACGCCGGCGGCGTTCAAGCCGACGATGTCGACATGGCCGTCTCCGGTGACGTCCGCCATGGCGACGTCCAGCGTCTGGGGAGACAGGAGCACCGGCCGCTCGGTGGGGAACTGGACGCCGGGAGCGGTGACGATGAAGACAAACTGGTTCGTGGGGGAGAAGGTGATCAACTCAGGGGTCGCGGTGTTCTCGACGAGGTTGGCGACAACGAGTCCACGAAAGGCCGCTGGCTCGCTCGGGAGTTGGGCCAGGCCGGGTGTCGTGGACAGGAAGCCGCCCGCTCCGTCGCCGTAGAACACGGCGACGACGTTGCTTCCCGCGACGGCGACGTCGGGGGCGCCATCCCCGTTGAAGTCCGAGATGCCGGCGACGGAGACCGCCGTGGTGATGCTGGCCGGCAGGGGCACCGTCGTCGGGGTGGCAAGCATCCCCGTCGTGGACCCGAGCTGGATGGCGAGGGTGCGGTCGAGGGTGTTCACGATGGCGACGTCAGGGACGCCGTCCTTGTTGAAGTCGGTGGCCGCCACGTACCGGGGGCCCGAGCCCGTGGAGGACTCCACCGGGGCCGCGAAGGTGGCGGGAGTCGCGGCCCACGCGGGTGCGGAGAGGCCCAGCAGTCCGAAGGACAGCAGGGCCGGAGTGAGGTGGCGGGAGGAGCGGAGGCGCTTCGGGTTTTGGGATGACAAGGACACGTCCTGGAGCGTTGGAGTCGCCGCGAAATGGCGCGATCCAACCTGCGTCCCGCATCCCACATCGGCGCCTGTCCCGAAGCGCGAGCCGCCATGCCCTCCGGTGCGAGGCCCCTGACGGACAATCGCTAGACTTGGGGTCCCCTGCCCTGGCCGCGCTCCCCAAGGAGTCAGTCACTTGGGGAGCGCGAATCCCGCCGGGGTGGGCGGCAACCTCAGCGCGGTGTGACCTTGAGCAGCTTGCCGTTGGTGGCGTCGGTCAACAGGTAGAGGGCTCCATCGGGCCCCTGCACCACTTCGCGGATGCGCTCGGCGCGGTTCTTGAGGAGATGCTCCTCGCCCACGACGCGGTCATTGCGAACCATGAGCCGCACCAGGGCCTGGCTGACGAGCCCTCCCACGAAGATGTCATTGCGCCACTCGGGGAACAGGGTCCCCGTGTAGATGGCCATCCCCGAGGGAGCAATCACCGGGTCCCAGTAGTACACGGGCTGCTCCATGCCCGGGCCCTGGGGGCTGTCGTGGATGGGCGCGCCGCTGTACTCCTCGCCATACCCGATGGTGGGCCAGCCGTAGTCCTTGCCCGCCTCGGGCCGGTTGAGCTCGTCACCCCCCTTGGGTCCCATCTCCACCGTCCACAGCCGGTTCTGGCCGTCGAGCGCCGCCGACAGGATGTTGCGGTGGCCCACCGACCAGATCTCCGGCTTCGCGTCCTGGGTGTTCACGAACGGGTTGTCCTGGGGCACGGAGCCGTCGGGGTTGATGCGGACCACCTTGCCGAAGTGGCTCTTCACGTCCCGCGCCTGTACCCGGCCCGCGAGGATGGAGCGCTCCCCGAGCGTGACGAACAGCTTGCCGTCGGGGGTGAACACCAGCCGTCCCCCTGAGTGCAGCGTCGACTCGAGGGTGGGCATCATGCGGAAGATGACCTGCACGTTGTCCACGCGAGGCTGCGCGCCATCCACGAGCTTCGCGCGCGCCACCGCCAGCCCGTTGCCGCCCTGGCGTGGCTCGGCATAGGTCCAGTAGATGAGCTGGCTCTGCGCGTAGTCGGGACCGACCTCCACGTCGAGCAATCCTCCCTGGCCACGGGCATCCACGGCGGGCAGCCCCGTGACGGCGGGGGACTTCGCGCCCTGCGGAGTGACGATGTAGAGCGAGCCGGTGGTCTTCTCCGTCACGAGCATGCGCTGGTCGGGCAGGAAGGCGATGGCCCAGGGGTTCCTGAAGCCGGAAGCAATCTCAGTGACCTGGATGGCCGTCTGCGACTGGATGGCCGGGGCGCGTGTCTGCCCGGGGAAGGCCGGAGAGAACTCGGGCACGTTGGGCGGACCCTGCGGAACCGGGGGGCCGCTCGGCAGGACGCCCGCGTCTTCCGGCGGGACACCCGCGTCTTCCGGTGGGACACCCGCGTCTTCCGGTGGGACACCCGCGTCTTCGGGCGGGACACCCGCATCCTGCTGAGGGACGCCTGAGTCTGGGGGCGTTGGAGTGGGATCGGGGTCATCGCTGCAGCCGACGAGAAGGGCGGCGACGATGAGGGGCATCGACAGGATTCGCATGCGACTCTCTCCTGGGGGGGATGAGGGGGTGGAGAAAGTGCTGCCCTGCCTCCTGGCGCGCAAGTGTCGTGGTGTGAAGGCCGCGATTCAGCCCGCGACCGTGCGGCGCCGGGCATGCGACGGTGGAAAGTTACGCCGCTTCGCGGCCCCTGCCCTACACCTTCAACGCGGCCACCAGGTCGCCCGCGGCCAGACGGGTGACCTCCTCGGCGGAGGTGTGCAGGAAGCGCAGGGCATAACCCTCGCTTCCAGCGGCGAGCGCGGGCACATCCGTCAGCCCCGCGAAGAACGTGGGCGGGGTGCCGGGCTTGAAGCTCCTCGCGGTGGTGTCCGCCTCGATGCCGCGCAGCCTGCGCAGGAAGGCAGCGGTGTCCTCGCCCTCGGCCCGCTTCAGGACGGACACGGTGCCATCGCGGCGCCGGACGTACACCGTGCGGCTGCGCGCGGCGGCATGCAGACACGCCAGGTCCCACAGCGTGGGCCGGGCACCGGTGCCGAAATAGGCCAGGGTGTCCTTGCCCAGGTGCGCGAGGTCTCCCCGAGAGCGACGCACGCTCTGGAAGCCATCCTCGGGAGGGACCTTCACGTCCACCCAGCGAAGCTGCTTCTCGACGAGGTCGATGACGAGCGGCACCGAAATCTGCGCGCTCCCCTGCAGGTCGAAGCGCTGCTCCACCGTGCGGGCATCGAAGTGCGCGCCCCCCTCCCCGTCCCGGACCATGAAGCCGGCGAACGCGTCGTCCATCCGGTCGAACGAGACGCTGTTGAAGGAGAAGACCACGGGGATGGCATAGCGCACGCCCCGGGCGAGCAGTCGCTCGGCGTGGATGTCCAGGAACTCGGCGCCCCCCAGCGGCGCGGCGCCCGAGGTGACATCGCCCGAATGCACCGCGGCGTCATCCTCCAGCCGCAGGTTCGTGTAGTCACACAGGTCCACCAGCCACCAGTCCTTGTCGTAGAGCGCCACCGACAAGTCCAGGTCCACCCGCGTGCCCTCGGGCTCCGTCCAGTGGACGAAGAAGCGCAGACTCTTCCCCTCCGGCAGCGGCAGCAGGCTCCCGCGCGGCACCGCCACCAGCGCCCGCGACGCGGTCTTCTCCGCCATGGGCACCAGCAAATCGGAGAGCGCCTCGTCGAGCACCGCCTGCGGGAAGGACGGCAGGGCCTCCGCCCGGCGGAGCAGCTCCCGCTCCAGCGGCGCCACGAGCTGGCCAATCACATCCCCTGAAAGCAACGGGCGACGGTCCTCCATGCCCCAGGCATGGGTGGCCTCGCCCTTCGGGAAGAAGATGCGTCGGGCGAACGGCTGGTGCCGCTTTCGCAGGTGCGCCGAGGCGGCGAGCAGCAACGCGGGCGAGGCCCGGGGCAGCACGGCCTGGAGCGTCGCGAGCAGCTCCGGCTCGAGCGGCGCGGAGCCCGAGCGCGCCACCGCGAGCCGGCTCACATGGTCCAACCTGCGCAAGAGCTCACCAGGCCGCTGCCGCAGGAGCCGCAGCGCGCCCGGAAGCTCCTTCGCGCGCAACGCCGCTTCGACCCGTGAGGTCCACGAGCGGAACTCCACGAGGACGCCACCGTCGACTTCCCGCGACTGGAAGGACTCCGGATGTTCGCGGGCGACTCCCAGCAACGTCGCGCCGAACGGCGTCCCCGGGGAGAGCACCGTCCCGCGCAGGACGCAGAACGCGAGCGCGACCTGGGGGTGGCGCTGCCAGTCCTCGAAGACGTGCAGCAGCCCGCCGAAGGCCTTCCACAGGCCCGGGTTCCGGCCGATGTCCTCGGTGAGGTTGAGCAGGGAGAAGCCCTCCATCATCCGGAGGACGGCCCGTCGCACCGGGCGCGGAGGACTCTTCAGGGGAACCTTGACGGAGAGGTCGGGGTTGCCACCCGCCCACGCCACCAGCACGCGGAGCACGTCCGTGGCGGTCTTCACGTGGGCGGCGGCGCCGGCCAGCACGTCTCCCACCGTCCGAGAGTCCCGGAGCAGGAGCCCCACGACGAGCGCCAGGGTCTCCTTCACCGGGATGCGCGGCGGCAGCCAGCCCAGCACGCGCGTGCCGAAGGAGGACACGAGCCGCTTCAAGATCTCCAGGTCGCGCGGGTTGAGCACGGTGGACCGGGACACCAGTCGCCGCAGCAGCCCGCTCGCCGTGGCCTCGGGGTCCGTGCCCAACGACAACCGCGTCAGTCGGTACCCGCGCAGGACATAGGGGCCCTGGGAGACACCGTTGAGTCGCCTGGGCTGCAGGAAGGGATCCGTGGGCGACAGTCGGCCATGGCAGATGGGACAGGCGCTGTAGTCCTGCCCGTCGAAGCAGTTCTGGCAGACCAGATGGGCGCACGGCGACAGCGCGCGCACCGTGCCCTGTGCGCCGCAGTGGATGCACGGCTGGTCGATGCCCTGGAACAGCCACCCCAGCATTCGCTGCACGAACAACTCGTGCGTGTCGCGCGGGACGCTCTGGGGGAAGCCGCGGAACAGCGGGACGAAGGGGCGGTCCTGCCCCACGGTCGCCGCGCAGTTCTCGTAGAGGAAGTGACCGGACGCGGCCAGGGCCTCGGTGGGGAGCGCGAGCAGCGCCTCCCGGAGGTTGCCCGCGAGCACATAGCCCACGCCCACGAGGTCCGCCTCCAGGGCGACCAGGGCCTCCTCGCGCTCCTTCCGATTACCGCTGGGAGACAGGCCCGAGGGAGGAAAGACAAGCCCCGTGGTCCAGAGCAACAGCGCGGCGGAATCGCTCGTCAGCTCGAGCGAAGGGGCGCCCATGATGACTCCCTGTGAGAGGGGAAAAGCGGGGCGGAGAGCGGATGAGCTACCTCGTAGGAGTGAGAAGGAAGCACACCCAAAGCCGCCCCGCGGGGAACCCTACCAGGGCCCCAGGAGTGCCGCCAAGGAGGAGGCTTCGCTCACTTCGAGCCCGGGAGGGCGGACAGCGCGGCGCGCACCGCGTCCACCGCGTACTGGGAGAACTCCCGCTGCATCCTGGGCAGCCGCTCCGCCTCCGCGAGCGCCGTCTCCAGGTCCTTGCGCGCCTCGTCCACGCGGCCCGCCCGCTCCAACGTCCGCGCGCGACTCAGCCACACCGCCAACCGTCGGCCGCCCTGGGCCCGCTTCAGCGCGCGGTCCGTCGCGGCGAGGGCCTCGTCATGGCGGCCGAGCTCCCGGAGGTTCGCGGCCACCCGCGTGCTGGCGGAGAAGTCGTCTGGGAGTTCGCGTTCTGTCTGTACGAAGAGCTCCAGGGTGTCCGCCAGGTGCCCGCTCGACTCCGCGGCGCTGTAGAGCTGCGAGTCCCATGCCGCCCTGCCCCGCGCAGTGGTCTCCCCGGCGCGGTACGCGAGCACCTTCGCGTAGTACTGCGCGGAGAGCTTCCGGGCGCCCTCCTTGTCGCCCCGCGCCAGGAGCAGGTCCGCCATGGAGTCGTAGAGCCAGGTCTGGCTCTTCGTGCCGTGCTTCTGGGCCTGCTCGAAGGCCTTCTCGACGTGGACCTCCAGCGCCTTCATGGCCGGCGCGGCCCAGGGCTTGGGCTCGTTGGCGTAGCTCGCGCACGAGTAGCCGGTGCTCGCCGCGCCCGCTCGCCCCGCCTCGTCGAGGATTGGGACTGTCCTCACCGCGTACTCCGCGCAGGCCTGGAAGGCCTCGGCGTTCCACAGCGCATTGAGCGCGGCCTCCACCGCCCGGGTGCGACGGCTCCACTCCCTGGGGCCCTGCTCCACCGCCTCCTGATACTTCCGCGCCGCCAGCTCGTGCTCCCTCCGGGAATGGGCGCGGTCGCCCTCGAGCAGCAGCAGCTCCGGCCCCGACACCTGGGCGCTCAGCGCGCGCCGGGCATCGTCGAGCAGCGCCAGGACGTCCTCCAATCCCGCGCCTCCCATCCAGCGCAGCGCGGGCGTCTCCGTCTCGGAGTCGAGCACCAGCAGCGTGGGCAGGTTGTCCACCGGGAAGCGCTCGAGGAGCGGCTCATTGATGGGGTCATCCACGTCCACCGCGAGCAGGACATAGTCCTGCGCCTTCGCGATGAAGCCGGGCGCGGCGAAGACCTGGGCCTCCATGGTCCGACATGGCGGACACCACACCGCGCCGAAGTCGATGAAGAGCGGCTTGCGCTCGGCGCGGGCCTGGGCGAGCGCCGCCGCGTAGTCGTTCCGGATGAACGCCGCGTGCTCGGAGGGACGTGCTTTCGTGGTGGCACAGCCCACGAGGACCAGGAGGCAGACAGGGAGGAGCCACTTCATGGGAAGCGACTCTACGGCCGCCGCTCGCGACAGGGGGGCTTGGCGAGGTAAGCTTCCTTCTTCCCGGAGGTAGCCCCATGCCCGTCAATACCGGTGTGAACAAGATGTCCGTGGTGACCAAGGACAGCGGCGGCGTCACCTCGGCCTTCCCGGACGTGTGCAAGACGCCCAGCCCCGCGGGGCCAGTGCCCATTCCATACCCCAACATCGCCCAGTCCTCCGACACCGACAAAGGCACCAAGAAGGTGACCGTGGCCGGCAACCCGGTGTGCGTGAAGGACTCCAACTTCAAGACAAGCACCGGCGACGAGGCAGGGACGGCCGGCGGCGGCGTGGCCTCCAGCAAGACCAAGGGCAAGGCCGAGTTCGTCAACTTCTCCTTCGACGTGAAGTTCGAGGGCAAGAACGTGGCGCGCGCGTTCGACCTGATGCTCCACAACGACAAGAACACGCCCCCCTTCCCCGTCATGCAGGGGCCCGTCATGGAAATGGGCGGCAGCACGGAAAAGCCCATCTGCACCACCTGCGAGGAGCACTTCGACGAGTAGCCCCTCGCGAAGCCAACTCCTCACCTGCAGGCTGTCCCTGGAGCGCTCCCATGGCCAAGGCGAAGCACTACAAGTCATCAAAGGCCCGGCTGGCCGAGCACAAGAAAGACCCCAAGTCGACCGGGTGCATCTGGTCCCATCATGATTACGGCAAGGGAAACAGCTGGGAGTCCCATCCCTGCCACTACCAGAACAACGGCTTCAAGGAGTCCAAGGGCGCCCGGCTCGGCATGTACAAGCCGGACCAGGCAAAGGTCGACGAGGCAAATCGCGACAAGAGGAAGCTCTCCGAGGACGCGAGCGGTGAGTACAAGCAGCAGGTCGAAAAGGCCCGGGAGGACCTCGCCCAGCAGCAGGCGAGCATGTCGAGTGGCGCCAAGCTCCAGGGCCGCGACTACTTCCGTTACTTCGTGGCCAAGGGCCGGATGCTGCAACTTGAGACCCAGGGGAGCCTCCTCCTCCGGAAGCACATCTTGGGCTACGGGCGGCCCCTGCACAGGCTCGCCCTGAACAAGGATGCGTGGACCCCGGGGCACAAGCTCGACAAGTCGCTCGCCAACCGGGAGTACCTCGGCCTCAGCGGCAACCTGCAGTCGAAGAAGAAGGGCATCACCACCCCCGTGAACTTCGCGCCCGAGCGGCATGACCTGAAGCTGGGCGCGTGGTACCCGTATGACCACGAATACCACCACATCATCCCGCGCGGGTCGCTCACGTCCGCGCTCCTGCGAGGGGCGAAGAGCGTCCCATTCGAGCGCCGGCTCTCCACGCTCACAGAATCAAAGTGGAACATGCACAATCCGGACAACGTCGTTCTGCTGTCCGAGAACACGGTCATCGCGAACATCATCAACCTGCCCGCGCACTGTCCCTGGGGCGCGTCGGGGCACAAGCTCTATTCCGACATGATCGAGAGCCGCCTCATGAAAATCGCCGAACAGATGGAAGCGGACCTCCAGGAGGCCGGAGAGCCGCACGAGGTCGAGAAGAAGGCCGGCGCCCAATTGCTCACGCGCCTGAATGCGCTCTCAAAGCACCTTTTCTCCCAGATAAAGACAAACAAGGTCTTCCTCTCCTGAGCGAAGCCATCCACCCACTGGACGAGCCTTTCATGCCCCCCAGTCGCTTCACCTACGTCGTCGTTCCGTACTTTCCCGGTCCGGAAATCGCCGCGACCGACCCCGTGAGCAAGGCCCTGCCCCTGCCCATCATGGCGCGGCGGGGCGTGCCGTTGACGGCCCAGTTCCCCCCCACGACGGAAATCCTGCTTTCCACCAAGTCTGGCAATCGCTTCACGGACTTCATCTACACGCAAAGTCGGGTCATCCTCGCCTCCCAGCGGGCCTGGGACCTCATGAAGGCCGAGGGCGTCACGGATGCACAGGTCGAGTACCTCCCCTTCGTCCTCAAGGACCGCAAGGGGCGCGTGAGGCCCGAGAAGTACGGTTTCGTCAATCCGCTGCTCAAGGTGGCGTGCTTCGACTTCGACAAGTCCGACTACACGCCCATGTCCGATGATCCGACGGAGGGTTTCGCGGGAATCTCCCGACTGCAGATCCTCCCGGAGAAGGTTCCCGAGGACGTGAAGCTGTTCCGCCTGGCAGAGGACCCCGACGTCAACCTCATCCGCACCGACCTGCTGGAGAAGCTGCGAGGCGCGGGCATGGAAGGGCTGCGCGGCATCGCCCTCGGCGAGCTGCTGGAGTAGCGCATATGGGCCTCAAGAAGCTCGAACTCCTCCTCGACAGCATGGAGTCACGGCTCCTGGGCAACCTGGGACGCCTGGCGGAGGAGGGGCCCGAGCCCGAGCTCACCCTGGAGACGTGCCGCCTTTATCGTCGCCTCGGCTGTGGTGCCCTGCTGTCGAGCCATGACGTGGGCGCCTGTCGTGCGCGGATCTCCGAGGGTGCGCGGATGTTCCTGGTGTTCCTGGGCGCCCACGTCCCCATCTCCGAGGCACCCCCGAAGACCCGGTACTACCTTGCCCGCGGCCGGGGAGAGTTCCTTCTGGATGCGCTCTGCGCAGACGAGCCGGCGCTCGCCCGGGAAATCGATGAGGCCCTGCCCGCGGAGTGGATGGCTGACATGGAGAACGAGGAGGACTTCCTCTACCTCAAGCTGCTGCCAGCGCTCCTGCCTGGAGCGACCGCCCGGAGCGAAGACACCCAGCGTCTGGCGCGGCTCCTGGCGGAGCTGGGCACCCCACGGCTGAAGGCCCTGGACGCCCTGCTGCGCGCGCATGAGGTCGACTTCGAGGCCGCCCTCACCGAGGTGACACAGGAGTGGCGGGAGGGCATCGAGAAGGCCCGCGATTCAGGTCCGGTGGACCCCTATTTCGACCGGACCGAGGCGCACGTGTTCATCGAGGGCGCCGCGCTCGTGCGGGCCGCACGACTCCGGCAAATGAAGACGGCGCATCAGTACCCATTCGTTCCCTCCACACTGCTCCGGAGCGCCGCGAAACCTTCCGCCCGTGGAGACGCGCGATGACCGGTTACCACCGCGCCTTCCAGCGCCTGTTCGGACACCTCCCGTGAGACTCGCCATCACCGGGCTGGGAATCCTCAGCACCCTCGGGGAGGACGTCGTCACGGCCTGCGCGGCCCTCCGGTGCGGGCTCGCGCGTCCGGCCCCTCTTTCCTTCGAGGTGTTCTCCGAGGATGAAGAAGAAGGCACCACCCGGGTCATGGGACATCCGCTGAAGGGCATCGCCGACGGCTACGAAGGGCTCGGTCTCTACACGCGGCTGGCCGCCCAGGCGCTCCAGGACCTGGTGCGGTACGCGGACCTGAATGTCGGTGACTCCGCCTTCTGGCGCGCCACCACGCTCTACCTCTGCCTCTCTCCTCCCCGGAACGAGGAGCTGGGATTCATCCTCGAGAAGCTCTTCGCCGAGCGCCTCATCCCCTCCGTCCTGGACGAAGCAGGGCTGCCCATCCCTCCGGGGAGCGCACGCCTGGTGACGCAGGGGCATGCCTCGGTCCTCGCGGCCCTGCATGCCGCGAGCAAGGACATCGAGGCGGGACGCTGCTCGCGAGCCGTCGTCGTCGGAGTGGACAGCCTCGTGGGAGAGGATGAGCTGGCATGGCTTGCCCAGCAGGGCCGGCTCAAGGTGGGCGAGAAGGTCGCGGGGCTGATGCCGGGCCAGGCGGGCGCGGCGGTGCTCGTGGAGCATGAGCAGGAGGCCCGGCGCAGACAGGCGCGCATCGAGGCACACCTCGAGGGTCTCGCGCTCGGCAAGGAAGAGCAGTGCCGCGCGCAACGGCAGCGAGGCTCGGGGGCCGGCGTGGCGGACGTCATCACCCGGACGCTGAAAGGGCACCCGCGCGTCTCCGAGGTCTACTCGGACCTGAATGGAGAAGAGGCAAGGGCCTTTGAATGGGGAAGCGCACTGGTCAGGTTGTCTCCTGCTCATGAGCTTCCCGTGAGCATCCACTGTCCCGCGATTTCACTTGGAGACACGGGAGCGGCGAGTGGCGCCGTCTCCATCGTGGCTGCCGTGCGCTCACTGGTCCGAGGCTATGCGCGCGGAGACGAGATCCTCGTCTGGTCCAGTTCGGACACCGGTGAAGTGGCCTCGGCCCTCCTCACCCAGGCGAAGGGGCCCCGAGAGCCTGGCCGCTGACGCACCGCCCCGTCTGTCATCCGCACCGACCTGCTGGAGAAGCCGCGGGGCGCGGGCATGGAAGGGCTGCGCGGCATCGCCCTAGGGGGGCCTGGGAGGGTATCCTCAGCGCATGAGCGCGCTTCCCGACAGCAAGATCCCCAGCCAGGGCCAACCCCAAGAGCCCATCCTGGGCAGCCGAGCGGGTCACCTCACCGGGATGGATGCCTCCGGCATGCCGCTCGTCGACTTTCCGGGCAACACCGCCGGCCCCGTTCCAGCGCGGCTGGCCCTGGTACTGGACGACAAGGGGCTCGCGGAGGCCGTCGCCCAGCGCCGGAAGGTCGTCCTCCTCTTCGAGAACGGCGACCCGCGCCTGCCCTTCGTCATGGGCCTCATCCAGGAGCCCAGCCCGACGCCTCTGCTCGACTCCCTACTGAACGCGCCCCCCGAAGAAGCACGGGCTCCCACCGAGGCCCACGTGGACGGCAAGCGCGTGGTCATCGAGGGCCAGGACGAAATCGTCCTCAAGTGCGGCGAGGCCAGTATCACCCTGCGCCGCAACGGCAAGGTCATCGTGAAGGGCACCTACCTGGAATCCCGCGCCACCGGCACCCACCGCATCAAGGGTGGCTCCGTGGAGATCAACTAGCCCGCCATGGCCGAGCACTTCGGACGCTCGCTGCGCTGGGACATCTACGAGGAGCACCTCAACGAAGGCGCGTTCCGGTGGACGCAGTGGGAAAACGCGCTCGACGCGCCTGACTACACGCTGGAGGAAGTGGCGGAGCTCGAGGAGCCGGTCGCCGCGCACGTGGATGCGCTGGTGCTGGGCGGTGAGCCCGTCGCGAAGCGCCTGCTGGTGCCCGCGCTGGCGGACGAGCCCGAGCGCGTCGTCGCGGCGGCCCTCGCGCTGCTCGGCGCCAAGGAGACGTTCGGCCCCGCCGCGATGCTCGCCGCGCTTCCCGCGGCCGAGCCTCCCGCCCTCGGCGCGCTCCGGCGCGCCTTCGAGCTGTCCTCCTCGGCCGCCATTTCCGCGGACCTGTCGTCACTCCTGAAGAAGGCGGATGGCCTGCCGGAGCTGTTCGCCCTGGTGCTCGACCTGCAGGGCTCGCACGGGCTGGCCACGGCTCCGCTGTGCACTCCGTTCCTCACGCATCCGGAGCCCCAGGTGGCCGCCGCCGCTCTTCGCGCCGTCAGTCGCGCCCGGCTGCCGCTGGAGTCGGCCGTGCTCCAGCGCGCGCTGGACTCGGCGGAGCCCGCGCTGCGTGACGCCGCCATTGTCGTGGGGCTGATGGGAGGCCACCGCAGCGCCTGGGCCGCGTGCCAGGCCGTTGCCGAGTCGCGCGCGCCAGGCGGCAGGCTGCCCCTGCTGATCTTGGGGATGAGCGGGGACGAGCGCGACGTGAAGCGGCTGCTGGAACTGCTCCCCAACGCGAAGCTCCAGCGGGACGTGCTGTGGGCGCTCGGCTTCAGTGGCCGCGTGGCCGCCGCCGACGCCTGCGTGGAGTTGATGCGGCAGAAGCCCGTGGCGGCGCTCGCGGGCGAGGCCTTCAGCGCCATCACTGGGCTGCGATTGGCGGAGCAGTACGCGGCCCCGCGAGAGGAAGAGGACGATGCGCTTCCTCCACTGGAGGAGGAGGATCTCGACGCGGACCTGTCGGCGAAGCCCGAGGACTCGCTGCCGCTGCCCCAGCACGACACAGTCACAACCTGGTGGAAGGAGGCGCGCCAGCGCATGGACGTGAAGCAGCGCTACCTCGGGGGGCAGCCCTTCACTCCGCAGGCCCTGCTCGAAGCGCTCGTGAGCGCCCCCATGCGGCGCCGCCATGCGCTGGCCCTGGAGCTGTCACTGCGCAGCCGCGGTGCCATCCAGATCCCCACGCGGGGCTTCGTCTCGCGGCAGGTCGCAGCTTCGAAGGAGGCGCGCTCGGTGCCGGCGTCTTCCATCAGCCGGCCCTTCGCCGAGGGCCTCCGAGGCTGAAGCGGGGGCACATGCACCTGTCTCCAGCGGCCAAGGACGCGGCCATTGGCCGCTGGATGCGGTGGTCCCCCAAACTTCTGGAGACATGTTGGAGACGGGCAACTCGCCGAAGGAGCAGCCTGGGCGATGAAAAGACGAAGAGCCTGGAATCTTGCCCCGCAGCCATTAGTCGGCCGCAACCGCCAACCACACGCCCGCGAGCCCCAGGTTCAGCTTGAAGACCAGGACGCCGCCGCGAGCGCCTCGTCATGACGGCCGGGCTCTCGGAGGTTCGCGGTCACACCGCGCCGAAGTCGATGAAGAGCGGCTTGCGCTCGGTGCGGGCCTGGGCGAGCGCCGCAGCGTAGTCGTTCTGGATGAACGTCGCGTGCTCGGGGGGGACGTGCTTTCGTCGTGGCACAGCCCACTAGGGCCAGGAGGCAGACAGGGAGGCGCCACTTCATGGGAGCGACTCTAGTCCACCGTCCCGCGACCGCCGATCTCCGGGAAGCGCTCGTAGGCCCGTTCAAGCGCGTCCAGGTGGGCTGGGATGTCCAGGTCGAGCGGCGCGTCCGTGAGTTGTACGACCCACCCTCCCGACGCCGTGCGCCGCGCTCGCGTGAGCAGCTCGGCATCGCGAGCAGGATCCGGAAAGCCGATGGCCTTCGCGGCAGCGGCCGACCAGTAGTTCAGCCAACCAAGGTAAGCGGGGATCTCCGGCGCGCGGAGGTGCTCGAAGAGCTTCAGCGCGGGCAGCCCCCGGCGTGGGGACGGCGGCCCTTCCAGCGTGGGGGCTGTCTGATACGCGATGTCCAGCGCAGCGTCGTCTGGCGTCGCTCTCCCCCACATCGCACCTGCCCCCTCCGCCACGCCCTCAAGCACAGCCGCCGCTGCCACGATCACAGACGCGTCCAGCGGCAATTCCGCATACACTTCAAACTGGGCCTGACCGCCTGAGCTGAGAAGTCCAGGTCTCTCCCCTCCGTTGACAGTCACGGGGTAACTCGCATCCCCGTTACACACAAGTGGGAAGCCCCCATCCACGGTATTCTCTACGAGCCACGCATCCCGCTGCGGCAATGCGATGGGGCGCCCGCCTTTCGAGAGCCTCCATTCCAGACACAGGCCAGGGAGCGCCTTTTCCATTCCACGAACGACCGCAAGCGCGCGCCCGTCGTTGCCCTTGAGCGCAGGCGCGTAAACGATGAGGAGGAGGGTTCTACGCCCGATCATCGTTTGCACCCCGTGACGACGACATTCAGGAACTGATCCCGTCGAAGCAGCGCGTCTTTGTGCTCTTGGGTGCTCACCCCAATGACGAAGTCATATCCACATGCCGCCGCCGCAGTTCGCTCCTTCTTGATTTGGTCGTATCCATTCTCAATCTCACGACGCCGGACAAAGGCGTTGTATGTATCAAATCGATGGGTCTTGATCTCCCACAGCACGCGTGCGCCGACTTGCAGCGCATCGAACCGGATTCCGTTCACAAGCACGTCCATGCCGGGATAGCGGTTCGGCGGAAATTTGTCGGCGCACTCGTTATGCGGAGTGTCCTCCCCTGCGTGAGGTACCGGGACAGGCCTGCACTCCGGGCGGCGTTCGCGGTCCAGGTGCTCCGGTGGCACCGGGGAGAACCAGTCCTGCCCTGATGGCTCTGGCTGGGGTTTTCGATTCGCGGAGGCTGCCCGCGAGGCGGGCTTCGTCCGGGGCACGGGCTCCACCTCGTCCGAACGACTCCCCTTCAGCTCATACGCATCCAGTGCTTCCTTGATGGCGAGTCCCACCACCACCAACCCCACAACAACGACGGCGCCCACAACAATCTGGGGCGCAGCGAAGATACACAGGCCGGTTCCCAGCACCATCGCCCCCGCCGAGGCAACCGCGCACCTTCCCGTCGGGTCGTTGAACCGGACCCGGTCGTGGTCGAGCGCATGAAAGCACCGCTCCGCCACCACGGGCCAAGACTGGGCAGCGTCACGGACAACGCACCTCCCCCCGTCCGTCCACGGCAACCCTGCCGCGCGCTGGAGGTTGGCGAGCCTCGGGTTCGGGGTAACACGCGTGCTGGGGCTCGGTGCCGACGTAGCACAGGCCGAGAACACGAGCAGAATCCAAAGGGCGCTGCAGGTTCGGAAACGAATGGCTATGGCCTCCCAGCAGCTGCGCGAGTACTTCGAGTCGATGGTGGAAGGCATGGGGCGGGCGGAGCGCCGCCGGGCCATGGACCTGTACCACCGGAGGGAGAGCCAGTGCTCACTGCCAGAAGGGCCAATAGTCGGTTTCGGTGCGCTCTCCCGAGGCGACTCAACAAGCCCCCGCTCGCTTCCTCCGTACCTGCTTGAGGGAACTCCAGCTTCAGAGCCAGCCGGCAGCGCATCGGTGAATAGGGACTCAGGGAAGCGGGAACAGCCCAGTTCGACCGGCCGTCGCGCTTCCCGTGAACTCCTGAACCTGCAGCGCCTGTCTGGCGGTCCCGAGCGGTAGTTCGATGTTCTCGACGATGAGAAACTGACCCATCTCGCTCAGGCTAGAAAGGTGCTGGAGGAAGTGCTCTTTCAAGGGACTCTGGGCCAAGGCGGCCTCATCCGGTGCCAGCGCTCCACCCCGCGTGCCCTGGGGGTCGCGATAGGTTAGGAGTGGCGTGTCGAAGACGAGGAAGCCCGGGTGGGGCAGGCCTCGCTCCCTACAGTAGATGAGTAGTGCGACCTTGAAGGCCGCATGCGTAATCGCCCGCACGCCCTTTCCGTTGTCGCCTCGCCGCTTCCCGTTCAGGCGAATATCGTAGTCCTGCTCGTCGAAAGAGACCTGGGGTTGACCGGGAAACCTCCACGCCCGCAAGACCCTTTCAACCACCTGAGCGAAGCCGTGAGTCACCGTCCCATCGGCACCTACGTCTAGTCGCTCCGCCCTGGGTGTCGGCTTCTCACTTGCCACTTCCTCTCTCTTCCGTACGAGCACACGCCGCTGCTCAATCAGCGATAAGCCCCACCTCAACCGCTCACGCGCTTTGAGAAGGTCCGTGAAGCGATTCTGCGTCGCCGAGACTTGAGGCGTGAGCCGCGACAAATCTTGCTCCAACTGCGCAAGTCGATTTCTCGCGGCGGGGAAGGGGCCGGAGGCGACCACATCGCGCTCCTCCTGCAGCGCTACTACGGTCTTCCCGAGGTCAACCTGCTGCCTTCTAACCTTGTCTGCCTCTGCCAAGGCCGCTGCGCGGACGTCCTCGATTTCCCTCAGCGGGTGCCCATGGCGCTGCGCAGGAGACTGCGCGCCGCACAGCGGACAGTCCTTCTCTCCGTCGAGCGCAAGGACGAAACCTGCTTCCTCCAGTGACTCCAAGCGCTGGACGTCCGACACGTAGATGGCATCAAGGTGATGAAAGCGCGCCAAGCTCGTCTGTATGTCTGCGAGTCGCTGCTCGTGGGATGAGAGTTCCTGCACCATGTTACGCTTTTGAGCCATGAGCGCCCGAACTGAGTCCTGGGCTACTTGCAACTCTGTTTGCAGGGCCTCGAAGGGCGCAGTTAACTTCTCGCCTTGCGCCACCAGTTCCTCTGCGTCGGGGAAGTGCGAGGCAAGCTCTGCATCCAGTGCCGCGATCATCTCGTCGAAGACCTCAACCTTGGCGGCAGTGGAGGCTGCCCTCAACTTGGGAGCCGGAACTTGCGTGACGGCGCTGTCGTCGGCACCGGTGAGGAGAAGCCTGAAGGTGCTGCGCTCCACTGTCTTCCTGATGTGTTGCCCGCTGTGGATGGGTGACACCTCGTTCCACATCGAGGCTTCGTCGACGATGCAGTAGCGCGCTAGGTCGCGAAAGCTCAGCGGCTTCTTCGCACCATTGGCGTCAGTGACGATCAGCTTGCGCTGGAGCCCGATGAGCTCGAGCAGGAACTGGGAGACATTGTTCGAGTTCTCGGCGTCGTTTGCGGCGGCGAGGCGCCGCGCCCCCTTGGGCACCTCTCCACCTTCGGAAAGGCCGCTGCTGACTTGGAGGGCTCCCCCCTTCAAGCCCCGAACAAGCGTCAGGTCACCCGAAGCCTGCGTAGTGAGACCCAACCAGACTTGGTCATACGCCCTGCGTTCCTCGATATCAGGCAGGCGTCCACCCGCACCCAACATGAAGTCGATGGTCTTCACGGCAAATGACTTGCCGGTATTGGACGCGCCCAGCAACAGGTTGAGCCCAGGACCGAATCGGAGCGTGGCGGCGGACACTCCTGGCCCGGTGTAGACGAGATGACGGAGCATCAGTGGCGCTGTCATGGGCCTACCTCGTCGGAATCCGACTCGCCTTGGAACTCAACGGCCCAGCGGCCGATCTTCTCGGAAACGTACCGCTCCATCGCGCTGTCATCTATCTCGGCGAAATGGCCTATGAGCCACTTTGCACGCGCCCTCAGATCTTGGGAGTAGGGAGCGCGCATCAGTTCGATGAAGGCGGGCGCTGCATCACTGGCGCAATAGCGAATGCCGCTGGGGTCGAAGATGGCGTCCACGAGATGCAGCCGCTGCGCGAGGTTCAGGCCATCCCGAACGAGGTGCCTTCGCACCAGCAGTTCCCCCATTCGTGCCGGGACATCGGGGTGCAGGCTGGGTGGTCCGCCAATGTCCCCAGTATGCACCACGAGGTAGTCGAGCCAAGTCAGTTGGAGGAGGTCCAAGGGCCGAGGATGCGAGGCATCGAGGACGAATACTGTGCGGACCCCTGTCTCCAGAGCGCTGTTGAAGAGCCGTGGTCCCCGCGGACGATGCCCGTCCTCTACTTGCCCCACTTGAGTCTCTCCGCATTGGCAAAGTGGTGGCAGATGCCCTGCTTGACGGGAATGCGCGCATGCGGCGCAAGCAGTCCTGAGGGCTTCACGTTCGCCGCTTGAATCATCACCGCGCTTACTTGCGCGAGCATGCTCGAATGAGGGCCCGTATGTACCTCAACGACCCCATGGAAGATGTCCTCTTCCAACTGCTCCAAGCTTTCGGGCGTCGAGTTGTCCCGGTAGAAGCGTTGGAAGGCATCGGCATCAAAGAAGCGCTCCCGCTGCATCTTCAGATGCACTCCATGCTTCGGGTGATTGCTCACCGCTTCATGCCCAGGATAGGTGCACCCGTCGTATTCGCCATACGCGTCGACAAGTTGTCGGATATATGGAGCTTCTGCGGCTTGGACTGCCGTTGGTGCGGTCCCCTTGGGAGCGGGCCCAGGGTCTGCGCCAAAGTGTTTCACCAGAACTGGCTTGATGCACGCGTCCGCGAGCATCTTTTCAACGGAGACGCTGCTCACGTTGCTGAAGTCGTACGCTTCGATGAACGCCTGCAGGGCAGCGTTGAGAGGAATGTCCTCACCATCTGCAATGCTAGTCCTGCAGTGTTTGTCCCACCGGTCCAGCAGGGTCTTTTGAAGCTCGCTGGGCTTGTTGATGAGAAGCTGGAGTGGCCGGGTGACCCCCCGCGGTGCAACGAACGTGTACCGACGCGGCGGGGTAAACTCGCCCAGGTGGGCGTAATAGAGCAGCTTGCTGAGTTCTAGCAGCCCCGTGCCTAGATCGACCGGCCCTGCGTACTGCTTGCACTGGTAGTTATCCCAAAGACCTTCATGACGACTGGGAGCACAAAAGCCTACAACATCTCGGCCGCGATCCCCCGGGCCTGAGAATCGCTCCACTTCGTGATAGCCACCCAGCTTGGCTTTGGCGTCCACCCAGTCGTAGACGAAGAGCTCGAGTTCATCGGAGCCCAGCTTCAGAATCTCGCGATCGTACCGAATCATTCGGGCATCGGACGATAGCTAAACTCGGAGATTACAGATAGTTCCTCGCGGTCACCTCATGGAAGCGTGGTGAGGGTCGGCGTGTACCTATGCGGACGCTTCTCGTTATAGTCGCGCGGCCACGCATCGATGAGGACGACGGCATATAGATTCAGCCGCGAGCAGGGGCGCCTCACTTGGCACGACCTGCGCCACACCTATGATAGCCGCCTCGCAATGAGGGGCACAGGCCGGTCAAGCTGCTGCACCGCGCGCTCCCGGGCCCTTCGGCGCGAGGTGGGCGTACCGCATCGTCATCTCGATGGTGGCGTGGCCGTTCCTGGATGACCTTGAGCGGGACGCCCCTCCAGTTCCACGCCGCTCCGGCCACCGACGTGGGACGGGGGCACATTGAGGGCAGATACGCGGACGGAGAAAGCCCAGCAACCCCTCAGAATTGCTGGGATCTCAATGGCGAGGAGTACGGGACTTGAACCCGTGGCCCTACGCGCTCACGACCGCCACCACCGCAGGAGCATCCACCGGGTCGACCAGGGACTTCTGCTCCCACGCCCTGCTCTTCCACCGAATCCACATGGAGATGCCCCGAAGCCACTCATCGGCGGCCACCGCCAGCCACACGCCCGCGAGCCCCAGGTTCAGCTTGAACACCAGCACATAGCCCAGGGGCAAACTCATGCAGACCATGGACAGAAAGCCCATGTACACCGTGAACGGCGCGTCCCCCGCGGACCGCAGCGCGTTCACCAGCACCAGGTTGAAGGAGCGCCCCGTCTCCAGCAAGAGCCCCAGCACGATGACCTGCGAGGTGAGCCGGACGATATCCCCATCATGGGTGAACAGCCCCACCAGCGGCGCGCGGACCAGGATGGCCGCCACGTCCACGAGGACGGTGATGGCCACGGCCCACTTCAGGCTCTGGAGCACACGGCGGTACGCCTCGTCCGCCTGCCCCGCACCCACCAGCCGGCCCACGATGATGGCCGTGCCCATGCCGACGGCGAGGCTGAACAGGAAGATGTACTGGGAGATGGCGTGCGCGTACTGCCGCGAAGCCAGCGCCGTGGGCCCCAGGAACGTCACGTAGTAGAGGAACACCGCCTGGCAGGACTGATACGTCCCCTGCTCCACGGCGGACGGAACCCCCACCCGGAAGATCTTCCGGAGCGTGTCCCGGGTGAACGTCACGTAGTCACGCGCGCGCATCTTCACGTCCATCACCCGGTACAAGAGCCACGCGAACACGACGAGCGCCACCGCGCGACTTCCCACCGTGGAGATGGCCGCCCCGGCCACTTCCAGCCGGGGAAACCCGAGCAGCCCGAAGATGAGCAGCGCATTGCCACCCACGTGCACCGCGTTCATCCCCAGCGCGATGAACATCGACTCGCGCGTGAAGCCATAGGTGCGAATCAGGCTGGAGCAGACGTTGATGAGCGCCTGGAGGAAGATGAACCCTCCCGCAATCCCCATGTACGTCCGCGCGTGCTCCAGGACGACGCCGTGCAGGTTCATCCGCGACAGCAGCACCTCCCCGAACAGCAGCAGCCCCACGCTGACCGTCACGCCGAGCAGCAGGTTCAGGGTGATGGCCACCGCGGAGATGCGCGCGGCCTCCTCCGAGCGACGCGCGCCCAGGTACTGCGACACCACGACGGAGGCGCCGTTGCTCACCACCTCCATGATGAGGATGCAGATGAACAGGTACTGATTGACGACGCCGACCGCGGAGACCGCGTCGTCGGACACGCCGGAGAGCATCAGCGTGTCCGCCGTGCCCATCGCCATGAAGAGGAGCAGCTCCAGGAAGATCGGCCAGGTCAGCCGAAACAACCCCATCCGGGTGGGGCCCTGCACAGTCGTGTCTGACATGGTCCGCCGCGCTGAACGCGCGCACGAACTAACAGCCGCCGCACCGCGTCGCCAGCCCCTTCGAACCTGCCTGCCACACACTCAAGGAGCCTCGCGGCTCCTATGAGTTCAAATGACAAATCGGCCCGAGTGACGGACGCGTCACGCGCACGCGTCAGTGCTTCATCAGCTCGCGCGAGGAGCTCGCCACCGGCGACTTCTCGGAGGAGGTGGAGCTCACCTTGAACAGCGGATCAGAGCCGCCCTTCACGTTGTTGCGAGGCGCGGTCGACTCGGAGGAGGAGGAGGACCCGTCGGAGGACAGCGGCGACGTCGTCACCGGCGTGGTGGGGACCCCGGTGTCCTGGCTCTTCTTCGCCGCCGCGCGGCTGCGGCGCCACAGGAAGTAGCCGAGGGCGGCCACCGCGATCACGCCCATGACGGCGTACTGCCCTTCCTTGAACTTGGAGATGAGCATGTCCAGCTCGCCACCGAAGTGGAAGCCGAGCCACACGAAGACGGGCGCGGACAGGAGCGCGGCCAGCCCATCCCAGAAGATGAACCGCCAGTAGGGCATGCCCACCGAGCCCGCGGTGAAGTACGTCACCGCGCGCACGCCCGGCATGAAGCGCGCGATGCAGACAATCTTCTGTCCGTGGCGCGTGAAGAGCCCTTCCACCCGGGCGCGCTTCTCCGGCGTGACGATGCGCGCGAAGAAGCCCCCACCCTTGCCGTCGTTGTCGCGCCCCAGCTTCCCGCCCAGCCGACGGCCGGCGAAGAAGATGAGGCTGTCACCCACGAGGATGCCGGCGAAGCCCACCGCCATCATCACCGGAAGGCTCGCGGCGCCCTTGTGCGCCAGGAAGCCGCCCAGGATGAGCGAGATGTCCTCCGGCAGCGGAACCCCGAGGCCGCAGGCCACGAGGATGCCGAACACGGTGGCGTAGGCGATGAAACCCTGTGAGTCGCCAAGCAGGTTGGTGAGAAAGTCGAGCACGCGTTGTCCTGTTCGTTCACTTCCGAGGGGCTTGCTGGGTCACCGCCCGAGCCAGCCCATCCAGCGCCCACACATCAACCGGGCGCGTGTCCTCAAAACTCCGCGAGAGGGTCTTCAATCCGAAATACCCCTCGCGACTGGCCTCCTCGTAGGCCCCCGCCGGAGCCCCCGTCGCCGTCAGGGCCAGCGCTCGACTCAGCAGCGCCACACCATAGTCGTCGACCGTCCCCTCATCCGCCCCCCTCGCCCGCGCGTCCTTCAACGCCGCCGCCCCGCCCGACCAGCGGGCACTCAGGCGGCCGGCCAGGCGCGCGGACAGCAGCCCCCGCGCCAGCGCTCGCACCACGGGCTCGGCTTGGGGGGCTCGCGTCGCAGGTCCCACCACAATCACCCACCCGCGCCCCGTGTCCACCGCTCGTACGCTTCCTTCGGCTTCGAGCAGATTAACCACCACCCGAGGGGCCGGCTCACCTTCCCGTAGGCCCAGAAGTCGGGCCGCCTGTTGGAAGGGGGCATCCAGCAGGGGCAGCCAGGCGCGCTGCTCTGTCCGGAAGTCGGGCCAGGTCTCCGCCCGGAGCGCGGCCACGGGCCACTCTTGCTCCGCCCGGGCCAGCAGCGCCTCCAGTCCCACCAGCTCCCCGGCGGGACCTGGGACATCGGGCCCACCGAGGACCCGTGCCAGGTAGACCTCCACGGGCTCCGGGTGCGCGGCGAAGAAGGCCCGCGCCGCCTCGAGCACCCCGGGGGCCGCCGTCGCCAGCCGCTCGCGGACCAGGGTTCGCGCCCTACCGTAGCGGTAGGTGGGAACGGGGTGGGCCCGCTCCACGAAGCCGGCGTCATGACCCGCGCGGTTCAGCAGGGCGAACAGGGTGAAGACGCGAACATCGGCGCGCACTTCCACGCCGCCCGGGGTGTACTGGTTGGCGAACCAGTCGTCCTCGGAGGCGACGGAGCCCTGTGCGGTCGCCCCGGCGTACGCGGGGGCCGACGCATGGACCCCGAGCAGTAGGAGGAAGGCCAGGTGGGGGGCTCGCATACCGGGTCCCACGCTACCACGGGCCTCTCAGACGACCGGGGCCTTTCCGATGAGCGTCCGAATCATGTCCCGGTTGTCCCGGGCCTTCTGGCCGAAGAAGCCGACGATGCCCATCAGCAGCTTCACGCAGGCCTGGGGCTTGGTGGCCAGGAGCTTCTGGAAGTCCGAGGCGCGAATCTCCAGCGCGGAGACATCCGTGACGGCGGTGGCGGTGCACAGCCGCTCGCCCTTCTGCACCAGCGCCAGCTCTCCCAGGGGCTCGCCGGTGCCCACTTCGCCCAGCGACACGTCCTCACCGGAGGAGCTCCTGGCGCTCAGTCGCACCGTGCCCTCGCCGATGATGAGGAGCGACTCCCCCGTCTTGCCTTCGGTGAACAGCGCCGTGCCCTTCAAGAAGGCACGGGGCACCGCAACGCCCGCGAAGATCTGGATGCCGGTGTCGGTGAAGCCCTTGAAGAGAGGGCACGCCTTGAGGGTGTTCGCAGGCACGAGAGCCATGGGGCGGGTCCTAACACGGGGCGCGCGGGCCGGCGAGTCAGCGGCTGGCGCGGTACTCGTTGGCCAATTCCACGTAGTGGTGTGCGGACATCAGGAGGAACTCGCGCTCCGCCTCGGTGAGGGGCCGCTTCACCTTGCCGGGTGAGCCCATCACCATGGAGCCGGGAAGCACCTTCGTCCCGGGCGTCAAAAGCGTCCCAGCGCCGATGATGCAGTCGTCCCCTACTTCCACCTCGTCCAGGAGGATGGAGCCCATGCCCACCAGCACGCGGTTGCCCACGGTACAGCCGTGCAGCACGACGTGGTGCCCCACCGTCACGTCGTCACCGATGAGCGTGCTCGACCTGCCTCCGGTGACGTGGACCAGGGACAAGTCCTGGAGGTTGGTGCGCTGGCCCACGCGGATGGGATTCACGTCGCCGCGCAGCACCGTGTTGAGCCAGATGGAGGACCCCTCCCCCAGCTCCACGTCCCCCACCACCTGAGCGGAGTCATCCACGAAGCAGCTCGGGTGGATGCGGGGGGACACCCCGCGAAACGCTCTCAGCGCCATGTTGACACCTCTTCTCGCGCGCGGGCCCTCAGGCCTCCGCGACGACATGGAACGGCGAGACGGGCGGCGCCACCGGCAGCGGCTCCACGGTGGGCAGCTGCAGCACCGCCAGTTGCTTGCCCGAGAGCTGATTGGGCGTGGAGCGATCCACCTTCACCGTGACGAAGGCGCCCGTGGGCGCGTCACCCTCGAAGTTGACGGTGCGGTTCTCCGGCGTGCGGCCGAAGCGCTTGGCGGCGTCGTAGCGCGAGTGGCCCTCCACCATGACCTCCACCACCGAGTCGACGAGGGCCGCGGTCGTCTCCGCGCTGATGCGCCGCTGCAGCTTCTGCAGGCGCTCCAGGCGGGCGATCTTCACCTCGTGCGGAATGGGGCCCCAGTCCTTCTCGCGCAGCGCCGCGCCCGTCTTGGGGCGGGGGCTGTAGATGAAGGAGAACTGGTTGTCGAAGCGGACCTCCTCGGTCAGCTTCATCGTCATCTCGAAGTCCTCCTCGGTCTCCCCGGGGAAGCCCACGATGATGTCGGTGGTGACGGCGATGCCCGGCCGCGCCTCGCGCAGCTTGTTGAGCCGCTCCATGTACTGCACCACGGTGTAGTCGCGGCGCATCATCTTCAGGATGCGGTCGCTCCCGCACTGCACGGGCAGGTGGAAGTGCGGCGCAATCTTGGGCTGCGTGCGGAACGCTTCAATCAGCTCGTCGGACAGGTCATGCGGGTGGCTGGTGGTGAAGCGCACGCGCTCGATGCCCGGCACCTCCGCGGTGCGAAGGAGCAGCTGGGCGAAGGACACGCCGCCCAGGTACGAGTTCACGTTCTGGCCGATGAGCGTCACCTCGCGCACGCCGACCTTCGCCAGCGAGTCCACCTCCAGGAGGACCTCCGGGAAGGCGCGGCTCACTTCACGGCCGCGCGTGTGCGGGACGATGCAGAACGAGCAGACGTTGTCGCAGCCCTTCATCACCGTGACGAACTCGGTGACCTTGCCGCGAGACGTCTCCGGGTCCGCGCGCGGGAAGACGTACTCCTCCGAGTCCACGAAGGCCGTCTCCACGACGCGCTCCCGATCCGCCTCCACGCGGCCGATGATGTCCGGCAGGCGGGCGATGTTGTCGGGGCCGAAGACGAAGTCCAGGTACGGCACCTTCTTGATGAGGCGGTCCTTCTCCTGCTGGGCCACGCAGCCGCCCACGCCGATGAGCGCGCCGCGACTGGCCTTCACCGGCTTGTAGCGGCCCAGGGCGGACAACATCTTGTCCTCGGCCTTCTCACGGATGGAGCAGGTGTTGAGGATGATGAGGTCCGCGTTTTCCGGCACTGGCGTCGGCTCGTAGGACATCTTCGCCAGCACCTCGCTCATGCGGAGCGAGTCGTTGACGTTCATCTGGCAGCCGAAGGTGTGGATGAAGTAGCGCTTCATGGGGATTCTCTGAGCAAGAACGTGCCCTTATGCGACGGTCGGGCACGGAAATCAACCGAACCAGGACCCACGGTCATCCCTGGCTGAGCAGGCCGGTCATCCGGGTATGGAGGTCCAGGAGGGGAGTCTCACGTTCCCGGAGGAGCGCCAGGGTGGCCTCGCCATAGCGGCGGCCCAGGGCCACCGTCTCCCGCTCCTGCTTGGCCAGCTCGTCCCGGACGCGGGTGCGCAGCTCCTCCGTGGACCCCGAGGCGCTCTCGAGTTGACGCAGCTTGTCGTCCAGCTTCCGCGCGGTCCACCGGCGGCCACCGAAGGCGCGCAGCATGGCGATTCCCTGCTCCAGCGTCTTCGCGGCCAGGCCGGAGGCCGTCTGGGCCAGGGCATGGGCACGGGCCAGGGATTCAGCCCCCCGGTCCGAGCCGACGTGGGCCAGGAAGGTCTCCTGGTAGCGCACCAGGGCGTCGAGCAAGGCGCCGTCCACGGGCGGCATGGCCATGCGGAGGGTCCGGTCATCCGCCGCGGAGAGGTTGGTGCCCGTCTCGCGGTTGGGGACGTCCTGGTAGCCGTGGTCGTCGAAGAGTGAGGGGGCCATGGGACTCCTGGGGAGAGGCCCGGGAGGTGTAACAGGGCCCGCCCCGTCACGGTAGGGTTCGCGACGCTCCCTCGTCCGGCGCACGGGCATCCGACCAGAACGCCGGTCAGACTCCGTATGAGTCGATATGAACTTTCAAACAGCACCCGTGGTGGGTCGGTGGTGGTTCCTGGGGCTCTTGGGGGTACTGCCTGGCTGTACAGAAAGTGAGCCCGCCGCGCCGGTGACGGCGGAGGCGCCCGTCGTCGCGCGAGCCCAGGCCCTGGTGACGCCGGTCTGGATGGCGGAGATGTCGGCGCCCAGGACGGTCGTCCACACCGGCCCCATGGCATCGACCGCCATGGACGGGTACGTGCTCTTCTTTGGCGAGAACTCGCGAGCCCTCTTCCGGTCCGACGGCACCCCGGACGGAACGCGGATGTTGCGGACCGTCGCGTGGCGAGAGGAGCCGTTCGGAATCGACAACTACGGCTGGCAGGCGCCACCGCGCCTCGCCGTGGTGGGGACGCAGGCCTGGTGGCGGGGCGTCGAGGGACTGTGGACGACGGACGGCACGCCCGAGGGCACCCGCTTTGTCGGCAACCTGGGCTTCTCCGAGCCGTTGCCGCCGCCAGTCGCCTTCGGAGGCGCGCTCTACTTCTCCGTGGGGAAGCGGCTCTATCGCTCGGACGGCACCGTGCCCGGGACGCGAGAGCTCGCCCAGGTCGTGTTGAAGGACTTCTCCGTGACGCCGGCCCAGGAGGTGGGCGGCCGGCACTTCTTCGCGTGCGAAGCCGAGTCCACGGGCGTGGAGCTGTGCGTGACGGACGGCACTCCCGAGGGCACGACGGTGGCCGTCGACCTCGTCCCCGGAGCCGGGAGTGGAGCCCCCCGAATCCTGGGAGTCGTCGCGGACAAGGTGCTCTTCTCGGCGAGCATGGGATCCCCGGAGAGCCCACGTCGCCTGTACGCAAGCGACGGGAGCGCGGTGGGGACCGGGTTGCTCAGCGACACCGCGTCGTTGGGCGACACCGCGGAGCCCGCCGGGACGGGGCTCGCGAAATCCCCCACCCTCCTGGACGGAGTGGCCTTCTTCCCGTGCCGGAGCGACGTCACCGGCCATGAACTGTGTCGGACCGACGGAACGGCGGAGGGCACGGCGATTCTCGACCTGGTGCCCGGCACGGAAGGTTCGACTCCGGGAAAGCCGGGCGTCCTCGCGGGGAAGCTCGTCTTCCAGGGGTGCTCGCCGGAGTTCTTGAATTGTGGGCTCTGGTCTTCGACTGGCACGGTGGGAGGCAGCGAGGTCTTCTGGAGCGCGGAGCCCTTTCAAGGATTCTGGATGGGCTCCTCGCTGTTTGCCGCCGGGAACTCACTGTTCTTCCATGGTCAGGCGGGGCGTGGCCCGAGTGGCTTATGGAAGACGGATGGCACCCAGGCCGGAACAGGTCCGCTGTTGCAGCCGCTCACGACCGGGGAGGGCTTCATCTTCCTCAACCCGGATCGCGACTGGGTGAGCCTCGGAGACAAGCTGCTGTTCGGCGGCGGCAATGGTGCGCCGGGACTGGAGCTCTATGCGTCGGACGGCACGCCAGAGGGCACGAACCTCGTGGCCGATCTGACGCCTCGCCGGGGCATGGGCAGGGCGATAGAGCTGCTCTCGGTCGGCGAGCGGCTCTTCGTGACGGCGCATGGCGTGGGGCAACAGAAGCTGGTGCGGATTGACGGCTCCTTTCCGGTCCGGGACCTGCACTTCCCGACCAACAGCCTCAACAGCTGGATCAAGATGGCGCCCCTCCACGGACAGGTGCTCCTCTCCACGAATGCGGGGCTCCTGGCCACGGATTCGAGCGACAAGGGCATCAACCCCGTGTCGGGCGGCCCCGCCTGGGTGTCCCGCCTCCTTTCCGGCGGGGACAAGGTCTTCCTGCTAGGGGCGTATCTCTGGCGGGCGGACGGAACACAGGAGGGCACCATTCAGCTCTCGGATGCGCCCCCGGAGGTCTACGAGGGGGCGTATGTGAATGGAAGGCTCTGGTTCAGTAGCAGGCGGAGTGAGGAGCCGTGGACGACGAATGGCGAGCTTGGCTCCACGAAGCTCCTCAAGGACATCAACGGCAATTTCAGTTCGTCTCCGCGAGGGTTCACGGGCCTGGGCTCGCTGACGTTCTTCTCCGCCACGGACGAGGAGGCGGGGCGTGAGCTGTGGAAGTCCGACGGCACCACCTCCGGCACCGTGCGCGTGGCGGACCTGCGGCCGGGGCCGCTGGATGCTTCGCCCGATCAGCTCTTCGCCTGGAAGGACCACGTCTACTTCTGGGCGACGGGGGCGGAAGGCGCTACCACGCTCTGGAAGACGGATGGCACCGAGGCTGGAACCGTGTCGCTCCAAGCGGCGACGTTGCGGCGGGCCGACGCGTATGGGATTGAGAACACGGGCTTCGTTGGCTGGGGAGACTCCCTGTTCTTCGCGGGTGCGGACGCGTTGGGTGGACGGGAGCTGTGGCGCACGGATGGAACGGAAGCGGGCACGGTGCGCGTCGCGGACATGATGCCCGGCATCGACTCGTCCCATCCCAATGCCCTCCTGTTGGCCTCGCCCGAGGGTCCGCTGGTGTTCACGGCGCTGGGCCCCGCGACGGGCCGCGAGCTGTGGCGACTGGACTCGCCCACGGGGACGCCGACCCTCCTCGCGGAGATGATTGAAGGGGCGCGCGGCTCGAATCCAGACAGGCCCACGATGGTGGGCTCGACGCTCTACGTCCATGCCGACTCCGGCCAGGGCCTGGCGATCTTCAAGCTGGCGGGCCTCATCCCCGACACGTTCGCACCACACGTGAGCTGTCCGCCCTCTCAGGAGGTGCCGGCAACGGGTGCAAGCGGGGCCGAGGTCAGCTTCGAGGCCGCGACGGCCTACGATGACTCGGGAGCGGTGCTCACGCTCGCCGCCAGTCACGTATCGGGGGCGACCTTCCCCGCTGGCCTCACCGAGGTGACCTTCACCGCCAAGGATGCCGCGGGCAACGAGGGCACGTGTTCCTTCAAGATCACCGTGACGGTGACGTCCCAGCCGGACGCGGGCTCGTCAGCGCCAGACGCGGGCTCGTCAGCGCCGGATGCGGGTGCGCCTCCCACGGAGCCACCTGCGGATGACAGTGGTTGCGGTTGCACGAGTGGAACCTCCACCCTCCCCTTGGCGCTGGCGCTGTTTGGACTTCTGGGGCTGTCGCGGCGTCGCTCCCCATGGACCCAACGCGGAGGCGAATAGGAGCGGTGGCCGACGCTCCATCGCCAGACACAGCGGGAACCCGGCCAGGGACCCTGCCTTGTTCTACGAATGTCCCTCAGGGCAGGATGCGGATTGCACCCAGCCACCGCCAGGGTTTCTGTCAATACCCTCGAAGGGTGAGGGACATATTTTCCGTCCGGACCTATGGATGGGGGACATACCCGCACACCCCACGGGGTTGCCTGACAAGGAGATGAGGATGTTCAACCCGATGGACTTCAACTCTCGAGAGCTCGTGGTCCGGGACAACGCCATGGTTTCCCTCGGCCGCGGGCAGTCCGTTCCGGAGGTCCTCGAAGCGACTCGAGCGCCGATGCTTGAGTTTGTCCAGGCCGACGCCATGGCCGTGTGCATCATGCGCATCGCGCCTTCGCTCGACTACCGATGGCACGTCCCGGGCTCCCCCATCGCCATTCTCAGGGAGTATGCCCGCGTGGTCGACCAGGACATCTTCCGGGCCCCCATCTTCGCCCGGCCCGAAGTGCCCATCTGCGATACGCAGCTTCTCTCCCACGAGGAGTACAAACGAACCCTCGTCTACCAGTTCAGCCTGGAGCTGGGACAGCCCCTGGAACACATCATGGCTGTCCTCGTGCCCATCCGCCCCGGCATCTTCGGCGCCGTCGCGTTCTACCGGCACAAGGGCCGCTCCTTCAAAGACCAGAGCCTCGCCGCCCTCTCCAGCCTCACCACGCACCTGACGAACGCCCTGGGCAGATGCCAGGACCTCCAGGAACTGGACGCCCGCGCCCAGTTGCTCCTCGCGCTCTACCAGCGCAAGGACTCCGCCTTCCTCGTCGTGGAGCCTCCCACGCGCGAGCTGTTCCGCTCCCCCCACGCCACCACCCTGTTGGAGCGCTGGTTCACCCCTTCGGACATCCACGCCTCCGGGCTCCCTCACGTCCTCAAGGAGCGCCTGGACGCCCTGGTTCGGATGGACCCGGACTCGCGGCTCGGGAAGACCCTCTGGGTCGTCAACCATCCCGAGGGCTACCGCACGTGCCGGTTCGTCGAGCTGCCCGCCAGTGACGGCCCCCGGCAATGGGCCCTCCTGTTGACGGAGCTTCCCCACTCCATCCCACTCCCCTTGGACATGCAGCGCGAGCTCACGCCCCGCGAACTCGACATCGCGAAGGGCGTGCTCCGAAACTGGACCAACGGACAGATCGCCGATGACCTCGAGCTCTCGGGCCAGACGGTGAAGTCCCACGTGCGAAACCTCTTCGGCAAGCTGGGCGTCGACAGTCGCGCCGACTTCCTCTACCAGGCAGCCCTCCTCAACAAGCCGGTGTGAGGCGGCACGCGCGCCCTCGCGACGGATGGGAGGTGCCGCGAGGGACCACATGGAAAGGCGCCTCCCGAAGGCCAGGGTTCGAACGGGAGGCTCTCCCAGCTTGCGTGCGGTTGTCTCTACCTCGCGAGGGGTAGGCTGGAGGCGTCGCCCTCACGGAAGATGCGCGGGAAGACGCTCCGGGCGACGCGGGCCGAGAAGAGGATCGCCTCCTGGTCCTCCGGCTCCGTCAGCCGCTCGAGGAGCCGCGCCATCTCCGCCACATGGTCTCCATCCAGTGCCCCGTGGCTGCGCAGGAACGTCACGGACTTGTGGATGTTGGGAATGGCGGCCACCGACTTCAGTCGCCTGGCCCACACGCCCGCCCGCGTCTGCGACAGGTACTCCAGCACGTACGCGGTCCCCAACACCGCCGTCGGCACGCCCGCGCGGGACGTGAAGAAGTTCCACCCGGTATAGGCATCCACCGCCGGGCTCCGCGCCGCCGTCTCCACGGACTCCTCCGAGCACCCCAGGTTCTTCAGGTCCGACAGCAGCCACCGTTCGTGCCCCCGCTCCTCCTCCCCCTTCCGGATCAGCAACTCCGCCAGCTCCGGGTGCCGGCCCAGCCGCTTCAGCCGCTCGCCCGCCTCGCCGAGGATCGGCGTGCTCCAGCGGGCGTAGTGGTACGTCTGGACGAGGTAGTGGATGTAGCCCGCCTTATCGAGGGTGCCCTCGAAGAGGCGTCGGGCATCGGGCCGCGCGTCCACCGCCGCCACCAGTCCCCGCGCCTCCGCGTCCAGCGCCGCCAACCAATTCGTTCCCGAGTGATTCTCCGCCTGTGTTTGCACGTACGTCTCCTGTCCGGTGCCTGTGTGGCTCCCGGTCGCCGCGTGTTGAAGGTGAATGGAAGGGAAAAACCGCCCCGGTCTAGGCGACGGGACTCATGGCGTTCTCCAGCGCGTGGAAGCGCGCCACGGAGTCCGCCGGGATTTCATCGAGCGCCATGACGAGCGGCAGCGTGAACCACTGGAAATACGTGTCGTAGATCGGCTCCGCGATGAAGCGCGCGCCCATCGTCCTGGCGAAGAGCGAGGGCGCCCTGGGCAGCCGCAGTCCGTCCAACAGCCCCTGCGCCGCCTGCGCGCGCTCCTCCGGCGTGTAGAAGGGACTGCGGGGCTGCACCGGGGCCCGACACGGGTCGAGCACGGCCACACGCCATTGCGGACTCAGCCATCCCCGGCGGGCCGCCACCTGCCATGAGAGGAGCGCGTCCTCAGGCGAGTCCGTCTCCAGGTTCGCGGACGCAATCCAGTGCGTCACCCCGCGCCGCCGGCTCTCCGCGTACATGCCCGCCTGCAGCCACGTGACGGCCTCCGAGCGCCGCCACTTCGGCAACACGCAGAAGCGCGAGGGCTCCGCGAACACCCTCTCCGGCTGGAGCAGGCCCGAGAGGTCCACTCGCTGCTCCATCTCGAGCCCCACCTTCACACCCAGGTTCGCCGCCACCTCCACGTTGGGCAACGCCACTCGCAGGGTCGCCACCGGCTCGTCGCCGGCGTAGACGAGCACGTGCACCGTGGTGTCGAGCGTGTCGACGCAGGTCACCTCCCGCCGAGACAGCGCGGACTGCTCGGGCAGCAATCCCAGCTCTCCGCCGAAGACATCCCAACGGATGCGAGCCACGGCATCGAGCTCCCGCTGGGTGGTGGCGACACTCCAGCGCCAGTGCCTGCACGTCATGGGTACTCTCCTGGTAGCGAGGCGGGCCGGTGTCTCGCCGCCCTCTCTCGTTCTTTCGTCGCGGGTGACTCGAGTTCGACCACCGCCCCGAAGGTGTAGTCCCAGGCCAGCGACTTCCAGGTGCCCATCCCTCCCTGAAGATACCTGACATACCCCTGTCACTCCGGACGCGCAGGTTCGCCCCATCATCCGAGCGGTCCAGGAGGACTCTTCATGAAGCTCTATTTCCACCCCATGTCTGGAAACTCGCGCCGAGTCCTGCTCGTCGCCGCCCACCTCGGCGTACCTCTCGAGCGCGTCGTGGTGGACCTGCCAACGGGCGAGCAGCGCGCGACGCCGCACCTGGGCCGCAATCCCAACGGGCTCGTTCCGGTCCTCGATGACGACGGCTTCCTGCTATGGGAGTCACGCGCCATCATGCAGTACCTGGCCGAGATGACGCCGGGACAAAGCCTGCTCCCCACCGATGCGCGCGGGCGCGCTGATGTGACTCGCTGGCTCTTCTGGTGCTCGGCGCACATGGCACAGGCAAGCACCATCCTGGTCTTCGAGAACTTCGTGAAGGCGGTGACGGGCCGTGGGCCGCCGAACCCCGCCGAGGTCGCACGGGGCGAGGCGCTCTTCGCGCAGCACGCACGCGTCCTGGACGAGCACCTCGCAGGCAAGACGTGGGTCTCACAGGAGCGCCTGACGCTCGCGGACTTCTCGCTGGCTGCGGCGTTCGCCCTCGCCGGACCGGCGCGACTGCCTCTCGGGACGTATGCGAACCTCCGGACCTGGCTCGGCCGCGTGCAGGAACTCGAGGCGTGGAAGCGCACCGCTCCGCCCATGCCGCCACCCGCGAGCTTGAGGACTTGAGGCCTCACGCCCCCGCGGGCACTTCATCCGATAGGCAATGTTGCGACAACGCCTTGATGCGCACCTCGTCGTTCAGTCCGCGAACCCTGCTAGCCTTCGCGCGCATTCCTCATGCATGCGGACCCAGCAAGGAGCGTTCCGATGAAGGCGGCTTGGAGTGTCGTAGTGGCCCTGACGGTGGGACTCGTCGTGGGATGTGGTGCTGGTGCGATGGAGGCCCCCGGGGTGGAGGAGACGCTCGCCACGTCGGAGTCCGAGCTCGCCGTCTGTGGCGATGGGGTCTGCGAGCCCATCGAGCGACTGCGCTGTCCGGCGGACTGCCCTCGCGGCGAGTACTGCGGAAACAATGCGTGCTGCCCTGGTGAAACGACGCAGAACTGCCCCGAGGACTGCACCCAGGGAGACCCGGGCCAGTTCTGCTACCGGTCGTTCTAAGCCACCCCACGCGCAGTGGCTTACCGCGATGGCGAAACAGACCGAGCACCACTGACAGCACTCGAAGTCTGTTTCGCCGTCGCTCCCCAAAGACCAACGCGGAGGCAATTCACCCCAGGGACGACGAGCGTCGTCTCCGAGTATGTGGATGGGAACCCTGGCACGAAGGACGCCTACCCCATGCACGTGTGCGGAGGCGGCGGGTACGCGATGAGCGGCATCCACGCCAGCAACAACCTGTTCACCTGAGCCAGGTAGGCTCCAGGCACAGCGAAGGCCGCTCGACGATGAGGCGGGTACGGGCTCTGGAGTCTCATCCCAGAGCCCGTACCGTATCATCGGGTGACTCCCATTCGAGGTGGAAGCCGCTCTACTGCGCCAGTTCCGGCAGGCACGCCGTGATGACGAGCAAGTTCACCCCGCAGTTCACCAGGCAGGGAACGAGGCTTGCCGCCGGAGCGCTCGTCACACAGAGCCCCGCGCACGCACGCGCCGCCTGCGTCGCAGGGTTCAGACACGTCAAGAACTCCGCGACCCCGGCCGCCTCGACACCCGGAGCTTCAGCAGGGGGCGCCTGCTCGGGAGCGACGACCTCTCCTTCCGGTTCCATGGGCCCACAACCCACGGCCACCATCAACACGAACGCTCCAGCCAACCGCTTCATCGGGTTCATCATGATGATACCTCCAGGTGTTGCATTGGAGAGCATCACAGAACGATGGATGACCCGACAGCGGACCCCGGTACAACACCATCCTCATGAATACACATTATCCCCTCCTCTGAGATGAACTCCCGGTGCGGGCTGACCACGGCCCCGCAGCCTTCACACGAGTGAGCGTGGCGTTGAAGTGCTTCAGGTCGAGGCCGGTCCGTGCATCACCATCACTCGCGAGGGCCGCGCTCCCCTGCCCCCGCGAGAGATGTCGCGCAGCCTGCGCGGTGGCGCCGGTGCGGCCACCTCAGGGCAACTGAGTGAGGACGGGGACCAGCTTGTCGAGCGGCTCGCCATACCCCAACTGTCCATCCGAGTTGCTGCCCCAGGCCCACGCGGTGCCGTCCGGCTGGAGGGCCAGCATGTGCTCCCTGCCCACGGCGAGGGCCGTCACGCCCGTGGTGATGCCGAGGACGAGGACGGGGTCGCCGCTGGACACGGTGGTGCCGTCGCCGAGCTGGCCCCGTGGGTTGGGACCGGCAGCCCACACGCGGCCGTCGGCGGTCGTCGCCATGGCCAGGCCGGGGCCAGAGACCACGTCGAGCAATCCGGTGACACTCATGGGGACCGGGAGCAGGTCTTCGCTCTCCTGGCTCCTCATCCCCGCGCCCTGATAATCCTGCCCCCAGGCCCATCCGCTGCCGTCTGATTTCACGGCCATCGCGTGATATTCGCCTCCCGCGAGGGCAATGACCTCCGTCAGCGTCTGGACCTGGACGGGGGTGAGTCTGTCTTCCGACGTGCCGTCGCCGAGCTGTCCGTCCGCATTCAGCCCCCAGGCCCACACGGTGCCGTCATACCGGAGGGCGAGCGAGAACTCGTTCACCGCGACCACCTTCACGACGCCGTCCAGGCTCAAGACCTTGACGGGAGCCTGGCTGGCCTGGGTCGTGCCATCACCCAGGTTGCCCGAGTTGTTCTGCCCCCAGGCCCAGACCGTCCCGTCATGGGCAAGCACCAGGGCGTGGCTCCAGCTCACGGAGATGGCGACGATGGAGGGCAGCTCCTCGACCCTGTGAGGGACATCGCGCCCCCGCCCCCACGCCCAGACCGAGCCGTCCTGCCGCAACGCGAGCGACGAGTCCCCTCCCGCGCTGATGGCGACGACTCCGTCGAGCCCCGAAACCAGAGTGGGAAGGGGCCGCGCCGTCCGCGTTCCATCACCCAGCTGCCCGGACTCGTTCTTTCCCCAGGCCCAGACCGTTCCATCATGGTGGAGCAGCAGGGAATGCATGTCACCCGCCGCCACGGAGAGCGCCCCCGTCAGCCCACCCTGCACGGGCGCGGGAACGGCATTGACGGTGACGGCGCCATTCGCGAGCTGGCCGTCGCGATTGTTGCCCCAGCCCCAGATGGAGCCATCCGAGCGCAGGGCCAGCACGTAATCATGGCCCGCGGCGACCGCCGAGACACCCGTGAGCCCTGGCACATGGAAGGGCGTCGAGCGGTGCAGCTTGGTGCCGTCACCCACCTGGCCGGCCTCGTTCATGCCCCAGCTCCACACCGTGCCATCCACCTTGGTGACCGCGCCTCCGGATCTGCCCATGACGATATCGACAGCGCCCGTCAGTCCCTCGATTCGGGTCGGCGTGGTGCGCAGCCCTCCGAGCAGCGCGTCCGAGCCCCAACCCCAGACACTCCCATCCGAGCGGATGGCGAACACGCTCGAGGCTCCCGCCGACGCGGCGACGACCCCCGTCAGGCCTGGGACCGGGATGGGGACGGTGCTGTTGGCGAACGTGCCGTCGCCGAGCTGTCCCGCGTGGTTCATACCCCAGACCCACAGGGTGCCATCCGAGCGGATGGCGAGCGAGGTGTCGGCGCTCGTCGCGACGGCCACGATGCCCGACAGTCCTGGCAGCTGACGAGGACTCGTGCGCGAGAGGGTCGTTGCATCCCCGAGCTGGCCACGGGAGTTGTCTCCCCAGACCCAGACGGTGCCGTCGGTCTTCGTCACGAGGGTGTGATTGAGGCCCGCCGCCACGGAGTTGACCCCGCTGAGCCCTGGGACCAGGACGGGCGCGGCGCGAGTGCGTTGGGTGCCATCACCCAGCTGGCCCCGCCCGTTGGCGCCCCAGGTCCAGACGGTGCCGTTGGAGCGGAGCGCGACGGAGTGGCTCCGGCCGCCAGCCACCGCCGTCACGGCCGCCAATCCCTGGGCCTGGACGGGAGTCGAGCTGCTGATGAAGCCGCCCGTGCCGAGCTGCCCTGCCCTGTTGTCTCCCGCTGTCCACACCGTCCCATCCGAGCGGATGGCCAGGGAGTGCTGCAGCCCCGTGGCGATGCGCGTCCGTGGCCGCGTACGAGCCACCGCCAGGGCTTGGAGGTCTTCTGTCTCCGACGACACGGACACGGGCTGACCACAACCCGCGCCCAGAATGAGCCCCACCATCAGGGACAGGACTCCGCCCCACTTCGATACCGCTTGGCTTTTCATGTATTGGTCTCCTTGAACTGCGCGGAGACCGACGCCGCATGCATCCATGAATTCAACACATGACAAGCAATCCTCGCGATTCGAACACGACGACTTCATGAGCAATCATTGTGCGGCAACCCGGCCGCATTGAGTCACGGCGCCCACACCTCATGTGTCTCCATTCAGCCGCAGGGTGGGTCTCGCGGCGCACTCACCGCGGGCCCTGGGTCATTCACCGTCCGTGAACACATCCAGCGACTGGCTGTCAAGCACTCTCCAGGCAGGTCACCATCAAATGGCGTCTATGGCTTCCTATTGAAATCCACTAAGACGCGCGCACTCCCTCTCTGACCCTCACAGCCCACAGCCAGCCCCGACAGCTTCGCTCCGCGGCGACGCCAGGGCGTGCAGTCCCCCTGCACCCCTGACGCCCGAGGGAAGACGGTCCCCCGAATGACATTCCATGCGCCGGAGAGGGGCCATGGACATAGACGAGGAGCAAGTACGTGAGAGGACAGTACGAGGGAGTCCCCCGCATCCGTATTGGATGCATTGCAGTCACCTGGGTCCTGCTAGCCATGAGTTGTGGTGACCCACTGGAGTCTGCCACCGAGTCACAGCTGACCGCGAAGAAGCAGGCTCTCGCGCCGGTGAATGTGCGGGAGATGGTGGCAGCCGGAGCCAATCACTCGCTGTTCCTGGAGAAGAATGGCGACGTGTGGGCGTGGGGGCAGAACAACGCTGGGCAGGCGGGAACGGGCAGCGCCAGCACCACGCCCGTACACACGCCCACGAAGGTCAGCGGAGTGACCCGCATCAAGTCGATCGCGGCGGGCGTCGCATTCTCGCTGGCGCTGGACGTGGATGAAGCCGTGTGGGCCTGGGGCCAGAACACCTTAGGCCAGGCGGGCCAGGGGAGCACCAGTGCCACGGTCCTACAGCCCGTGAAGGTG
>NZ_JBLZWL010000004.1:0-90828 GCF_049194865.1 Corallococcus terminator
GTCAGCGACACGCGCCGCATGACGCTGTCGACGGTGGCGAAGTGCAGCGCCAGGTCTTCCACCCGCTTGGCCAGCAGGTTGTCTTCCTTCACCGCGCGGATGAGGTCCTGACGGGAGACGCCGGACAGCCCGGCCAGGTCATCCACCAGCGCGTCCACGGCGCCCTTCGCGAGCTTCACGCCGTCGCGCGCGGCGATGGCTCGCAGCGCCAGCGCCAGCGTCAGCCGCCGCTCCGTGTCCGCGCGGGTGAGCGGCTCTCGCAGCCAGCCCTCCAGCGCCTCCTGGAGTTCGTTCGGCTGGAAGTCCTTGCGAATCAGCATGGGCCGCTCGACCTCCGCCCAGCGGCGGCGAATCTCCTCGTCCACCAGCGCGGGCGTCAGCGTCACCCGGGTGCGCGCGACCACTTCGTCCAGCACGCGCTCCTGGGTGAGCCGGTCCATCTCCTCGGTGCGCTCGCGGGCGAGCGTGTCACCCAGGTGGGCCATCACGTCGGTGAGGGTGCCCAGCCCCAGGCGCTTGAGCAGCTCCGGCGAGTCATCCTCCAGCAGCTTCAGCTCGGCTGCCGCCTTCACGTCGAGCAGGAAGCGCGCCGTCACGCCGCGCAGCGACTCCACCACATAGGTGTCCGGCAGCTTCAGCTCGATGCCGAAGGACTGGCCCACCTTCGCGCCCACCAGCGCCTCGAAGAAGCCGGGCAGCAGCGCATCCGGTGCGACCTCCGCCCGCCAGTTCTCCCGCGCGGAGAAGGGGATGAGCCGGCCGTTGGCGAAGCCGAGGACTTCCAGCAGCACCTCGTCGTCGGGCCCCACCACCTCGCCCGCGAGGCGCTCACGACGGTCCGCGTGCTGGCGGCGCAGGGAATCGAAGCGCTCCACCAGGGACTGCTCGTCGATGGGGCCGGGAGCGACCAGGGCCACCGTCAGCCCTTCGAGGGAGGGCGCCTGCACGGTGGGGAGGGAGACGGGCTCGGTGCTGCCCAGCGACAGCGACGCGGGCATGCGCTTCATGATGCCGAGCGCGTGCAGCTCGGCCAGCGAGCGCGCACCGCCACCCTTCGAGTCGTTCTGGGACGTCATGCTTCCTCCGCTCCGGGGAGTCCGGATAGCACAGAGCGGAGGAGGCGGCGCGGCGCCTAGAAGAACGCGCCGACGAAGCTGGACGCCGTGGAGACGACGGCGCCTGCCTGGCTGACCAGCGGGATGTTGGTGGCCGCGGCGATGGAGCCCAGCGCGGTGACGCCGGCGGTGACCTTCTTGCCCACCGCGGCGTTCGGATCCGCGATGGTGCTCGCTGCGGCGGCGGTGTCCGCCGCGGCGATGGCGACGTTGAGGCCCGGCGCGAAGCGGCCCGCAGCCCTGGCCACGGCCGTGCCACCATCCCGCAGCGCGGTGCGGGCGGCGCTGGAGCCCAGACGGCCCGCGTCCTCCAGTCCATTGCCCGCGGCGCGAGCGGCGACGTCGCGCATCACCTGGCGGGACGCGCCCTCCACGCCTTCGGTCGCGACGGAGGTGGCCACGCGGTTCGCCACCGCGCCCGGGGCCTCCGGCGCGGCCTGCGTGAAGGCGGTGCGCGCGGCGTTGGCCGCCGCGCGGAAGTTGCTGACGTTGCCCGCGAGGTCCAGGCCGCCCTTGGCCGCGTTGAGGCCCGTGGACGCCAGGCCCGACACGGAGCCGAGCGCCCTGTTGGCGGACTCGCCGGACGGGTTGCGGAAGGCCTCGCGCACGTCGCGGGCCGACAGGTAGGCCGCGCCGGGGAGCTGCGCCACGCTGGCCGCCGTGGACACGCCGCCAGCCCAGCGGGCGCTTCGGGTGTTCACGCCCGCCACGGTGGAGCCGGTGAGGCCCGTCTCGAGAGGCCCGAAGCGGATGGGGCCCTCCGCGCGGCGCATCTGGGTGGCACCCACCGCGTCGGAGAACTGCCTCACCCCATTGGTGCCCATGGCCACCGCGTTGCCGACCTGCTCAAAGCGGTCCGACCTCGCCGCGGGCGGGGGCGGCGCCGGGACATCAGCCCGGGGTGCCGGAGGCGGCGCGGCCGACGGCTGTGCGGGCCGAGCGGTGGGAGCGGAACTCGGGGCGGTGGGACGAGGTTCGATGGGCGCCAACTCAGGACTCCAGACGCAATTCAGGGTGTTCTACGTGGATCATCGTGCCTTGTTTCCAGATGTTGCGTCGAACCGGCTCGCTGGCGGGCGATTTTGCCTCCCGGCGAACTTCCTGCCCGCGCTGGACGACGTAACCCCCTGTAATCCATCGGAGGTCGGGTAATCTGCGCGCCCCATGAACATCAGAATCCTGAGCGCCCTCCTCCTCTGCCTCGCCTTCACCGCCTGCAAGGACTCCACCGAGAAGAAGGAGTCCACGGGCAACGCCACGCCGCCGGCCGGCTCGAAGCAGCCCACGGCCCCGAGGCCCGCGGAGCCCGCGGCCGAAGGCGCTGGTGAGTGGATGAAGAAGGCCTACGGCGGCCAGGACATCCAGGCCACGCTGGAGACGAACCAGGGCCCCATCGTCGTGCGGCTGTTCTCCAAGGACGCGCCGAACACGGTGTCCAACTTCGTGGGCCTCGCCACGGGCGAGAAGGCGTGGACGGACCCTCGCAGCGGCGAGCGCGTGACGGGCAAGCCGCTGTACGACGGCGTCATCTTCCACCGCGTGATTCCCGGCTTCATGATTCAGGGCGGAGACCCCACGGGCTCCGGCCGGGGTGACCCGGGCTATCGCTTCGGTGACGAGTTCCAGAGCGGCCGCAAGTTCGACAAGGTGGGCCTGCTCGCCATGGCCAACGCGGGCCCGGGCACCAACGGCTGCCAGTTCTTCATCACCACGTCCACGCCGGACAACCTCAACAACCGGCACACCATCTTCGGTGAGGTGGTGAAGGGCTACGACGTCGTGGAGAAGATCTCCAAGGTGGCCACGGGCCCGGGCGACCGGCCGGTGGACCCCGTCGTCATCCAGAAAATCACCCTCGCGGACGCGCAGTAATGGAGCGACGCAACCTCCGACGCGTGGCCACGCGCCTGGGCGAGCTGGACTGCCAGGTGGTGGACGCGCTCGCCGAAGGAACCCTGCCCGAGCTGGTGGTGGTGCTCTGCCACGGCTTCGGCGCTCCGGCGACGGACCTCGTCTCGCTGGCGCCGGAGCTGTTGACGCTGGAGGCGTCACTGGCGTCGCGCGTGCGCTTCGTCTTCCCTGGCGCTCCGCTGTCACTGGCCGAGTGGGGCATGCCTGGCGGGCGCGCCTGGTTCCATCTGCCCGAGGCCATCATGCGCGGGCAGCTGAGGGACTGGAACGCGTACGCGAAGGAAGTGCCCGAGGGCCTGCCCGCCGCGCGCCGGGCCATCATCTCCGTGGTGGACGCGCTGTCGGCCGCGACGAAGCTCCCCTACGGGCGCATCGTCCTCGGCGGCTTCAGCCAGGGCGGCATGGTGACGACGGACGTGGCCCTGCGGCTGGAGGAGCGACCGGCCGGGCTGTGCATCCTCTCCGGCACGCTCATCGCGGAGTCGGAGTGGAAGCAGCGGGCCCAGGCCCGGCAGGGGCTGCCGGTGTTCCAGGGCCACGGCCGCCACGACGACGTGCTGCCCTTCTCGGCCGCCGAGCGCCTGCGCGACACGCTGGTGCAGGCGGGCCTGTCCGTGGACTTCCTCCCCTTCGACGGGCCGCACACGATTGACGCCGAGGAGTTGGAGCGGATGGCCGCGTTCCTGAAGGCGCGACTGGAAGGCTGAGGCATGTACCACGCGAAGGAGCTCACGGTGCCCACCCGGGGGCGCGGCTTCACGGACATCACTGGCGACGTGCAGCGGGCGGTGGCGGACAGCGGTGCGAAGCAGGGCCTGTGCACCGTGTTCCTCCACCACACGAGCGCGTCCCTGATTCTGTGTGAGAACGCGGACCCGGACGTGCGCCGGGACTTGGAGTCCTTCTTCGCTCGGCTGGTGAAGGACGGGGACCCCCTCTTCGTGCACGACGCGGAGGGGCCCGACGACATGCCGGCGCACGTGCGCACGGTGCTCACGCAGAACTCGCTGAGCATCCCCGTGAAGGATGGCGCGGCGAACCTGGGGACGTGGCAGGGCGTCTACGTCTGGGAGCACCGGGCCGCGCCCCACCGCCGACGCGTCACCGTGTCGGTGGTGGGCTGAGCGTCAGCGCAGTCCGCGCGTGCTGGCCACGACGCGCAGCTTGCGCTCCTTCGTCTGGGTGGGGATGCGCGCCTGCCCGCGAATGCGCACCCAGGAGCCGGGCGACTCGGGCGTGGCGTGCACCATGGACCAGCCGGTGGGGACCTCCGGCGCGGCCCAGCCGTAGAGGGCCCGGGCATCCCGAGGCGCCAGGTTGACGCAGCCGTGGCTCGTCGGTTCACCGAAGCGGTCGTGCCAGTAGGCGGTGTGCAGCGCGTAGTCCCGTTCGAAGAACATGGTCCACGGCACGGTGGCCACGCGGTAGGTGTCATTGCCCGCGGTGGCGTTGCCCGTCATGTCGGCCTCCGCGAACTTGATCCACACGCGGTACAGGCCCTCGGGCGTGTCGGTGCCGGGCTTCCCGGAGGAGATGAGCGTGGCGTAGACGGGGCGCTCGCCCTCGTAGGCGATGAGCACCTGGGCCTCCAGGTCCACGTCGAACCAGCGCGCGCCGGGCTCCACACCGGGGGGCGCGTGGTTGAACCAGGCGACGTGGAGGTCCTCGCGCGCCACCCAGTGGTCCTCCGCGATGAGCACCCAGTTGCCATCGGGAGACAGCTCGCGCACGGCCACCAGGGTCCGCGCGGGCAGCACCGTCTCACGGGCGGCCTTCGCGTCCGGGGCGACCTTCACCTCCACGGAGGCCGTGGGCTTCACGCGCGACTGGGCCCAGGCGAAGGGCGAGGACAGCTCCGACAGCTGGTCCGCGTCCACGCCGACGAAGGCGGAGGGCCGGTATTCGCGCAGGACGCGGGCCTCCAGATATTGGCCATCCGTGGTGCGCCAGAAGGTGCGTCGGCCCACGCGCACCTGTCCGCGCAGCTGCACCGTCACGGAGCCCTTGAGCAGCACGCCCTTCCTGCGCGAGCGGGCCAGGGCGAGGCTCGGGTAGGCGCGCACGCGCTTGCCCACGACGCGGGCATAGGTGCCGGGGGTCAGCTCTCCTTCGCGCAGGCGGGGCAGGTCCCGGACGCGGGGCTCGCGGAAGTTGCGCTCCAGGTAGCGCTCGCAGACCCAGCCGCGCGGCTGGATTTCGACCCAGGCCTCGCACTCGGGATTGCGCATGGCGGTCTCTCCCTTCCAGAGCACGCGCATGTCCTGGGCCACCGTGCCCAGGGGCGGCGCGTCCTGACGAGGCGCGGAGCGGACCGCGATGGAGCGACGCACGCGCAGCGAGCCCGCGTCGGGCTGGTAGGGAATGGCGACGGGCTCGGTGCCCGCGTCCGCGCCGCTGGCCGTCACGGAGTCGGGCGTGTCCTCGTCGGGCTCCAGGGACGGGTCCTCGAGCACGAGGCTCGTGTCTTCCAGCGGCTCACCGTCCGGGCCGAGCACCAGCTCCAGGCCGGGGTTGCGCTTGTCGGGGATGACGACGAGTTGCTCGGCGGGAGGCGGTGGTGACTCCTCGGGGTCCTCGGCGGGGAGGTCCTCGCGGCGCTCGGGCTTGGGCATGGCGCTGAGCGCGGGGTCGATGGCGAGCGAGGGCTCGTCATGTGCGGAGGAGTCGTCAGCCGAGTCGCGGGAGTCCGAGGAGGGACGCGCGGCGGAAGTCGGACGCGAGGGCCCACCATCCGTGTCGAGCACGGGCGCGGTCCGATTCCACGCGGCGAGCAGGTCTCCCGGAGTGGAGCCCGAGGGAGCGTGGCTGCCGGCTGCACCCGCCGATGGGGTACCGCCATCTTCCGAGACGACCGCCTCCACCGTGGTGCGACCGTTCTCCACGAGGCCACGACCCGGCGGGGCGCCGTCTCCGACAGGCACCGCAGCGCCGGCTCCCGAAGGCACCGCAGCGCTGGCCCCAGCAGGCACCGCGGCGATGGCCCCAGCAGGCACCGCGGCGATGGCCCCAGCAGGCACCGCAGCACCAGCCCCGGCAGGCACCGCAGCACCAGCCCCGGCAGGCACCGCAGCACCAACCCCGGCAGGCACCGCAGCACCAGCCCCAGCAGGCACCGCAGCACCAGCCCCGGCAGGCACCGCAGCACCAGCCCCGGCAGGCACCGCAGCGCTGTCGCCTCCGGGCCGAGCACCATTCTCCACCACCGCCGCGCCCGAGGACGGTGACGCCTCGCCGGGCCGGGCCTCGGCCCCTGCGGACGTCGCACTCCCTTGGAGATTCGGGCCTGTGGTCGGCGGCGCGATGCCCCCCGCGACGGTCGGAGCTTCCTCCACGGGAGGCGTGGGATTCCCCGGTGCCGCGACGGGCGCGGCCTCCGCTGTCCCGGGAGTGCCCTGTCCCAGGGGTCCCTGACGCGCGGCACCCTCGCGGACCTCACCCGAGGGTGCGGAAGTAGTGCCTGTGGCGGGACGGGACGGGCTCGGCGCTACACCTTCAACAGGAGAGGGGGAGTCCTCCGTCTTCGACGAAGGCGTGCAGGCGATTCCAGGCAGGATGAGGGCGAGCTGAAGCCAACGTCGCATGTGGACGACACGGTACGAGGGCTTGACCGCTTGCTCAACGTCGTCCGAGGTGGGGCCGCCTGCGCACGACTCCGCGCGGGTGCGTAATCCGTGCGGTCCTGACGGTGGATGTCACATGCAACGGAATGGAGGCGCCCTGCCCCTCTCCCGCACAGGAGGAATCCCGCATGGCCCCGGATACCCCGAGACATGTCTCACGTGAGACACGTCTGGGGTCACCCGGCTCCGCTCTCGTCGGGCCTACCGGGAGGCGGGGCGGCTGCGTCGCGGCGCCTGCGTCGGGGGCGGTGCGGAAGAAGCCGTGCTCGCCCCGGCGGTGATGAGCCGGAGCTCCGCGAGCGCCACGCGCACGTGATGCGCGAGCTCGTGCTTCGTCGTGTCCTCGATCCAACGCTCGAACGCGCTCTTGAAGATGGCGATGCCCGCTTCGGCGACGAGGTTCGCCACCGTCTTCTCGACGCCGCGTCCCCGGAGGCTCTCCGACATCGCCGACGCGAGTGACGCGAGTTTGATCAGCTCGCGCTCCCGCAGCTCCGCATGCGCCACGATGAGGGGTTGCCGCTTGCAAGCGTGCGCACGGCGCTCCTCGAATCCCGGCGAGGTGGCCTCCAGCGCGGCGGCGACGGCATCGAGGGGGGCCATCGCCTTTGGAGCATCGGCGATGGTGTTGACGAGGAGCGCCTCGAGCTCCTTCGAGCGCGAGAACAGCACCTCTCTCTTGTCGGAGAAGTAGCGGAAGAATGTCCGCTCGGTGAGCCCCGCGCGCGCGGCGATCTCCTCCACCGTCGTGCGGTCGTACCCGCGCTCCTGGAACAACGACATCGCGGCGTCTTGCAGGCGTTCGAGCGCGTTCGGTTCCCAACGACCCATGCCGCCACTGTACCTGATTGCAGCGACTGACATCACATGCTAGAACCCATGTCAGCTTCTGACATCGGAGGTTCACATGCGCGTCTTTGTCACGGGTGCTTCGGGGCACATCGGGTTCGCTGTCGTCCGTGAGTTGCTTGCGGCCGGGCATGCGGTCGTCGGACTGTCCCGCTCCGACTCCTCAGCCGCCGCGCTGAGGTCCGCGGGTGCCGAGGTGCGGCGAGGCAACCTCGATGACCTCCATGGTCTGCGGGAGGCCGTTGCCGCCTCGGATGGCGTCATCCACCTCGCGTTCAAACATGACATCGCCTTCACCGGCGACTACGCGGGTGCGGTGACGGCCGACCTCCGCGCCATCGAAGCGATGAGCGCCGCGCTCGAGCGCTCCGGCAAGCCATTCGTGGGCACGGCGGGAACGCTCGCGCTGGCTCATGCCGTGAGCGGTCGCACTGGCACTGAACACGACGCGCTCGCGAGCGGCCCCCGCATCGACGCGGAGAACGCGGTGGTCGCGTTCGGAAAGCGCGGCGTCCGGTCCTCTGTCATCCGCCTCGCACCGACGGTGCACAGCTCACTCGACCACCAAGGTTTCGTCCCTTCGCTCATCGCGATGGCGCGAAAGAACGGCTTCGCCGCCTACGTCGGGGACGGGTCCAACCGCTGGCCGGCGGTGCACACGCTCGATGCGGCGCGACTCTACCGACTGGCGCTGGAGGTAGCGCCGGCGGGCTCTCGCATCCACGGGGCCGCCGAGGAAGGCGTCCCCTTCCGCGACATCGCCGAAGCCATCGGCCGAGGCCTCGGGCTACCGGCCAGGAGCGTCTCCGCGGAGGACGCGAGCAAGTACCTCGGATTCCTCGCCGCCTTCGCCCAGCTCGACAACCCCACGTCCAGCGCGCACACGCGCAACCTCTTGCACTGGCAGCCGACGCAGCCGGGGCTGCTCGCCGACCTCGCGGACCGCCACTACTTCGAGCCCGTGGCACCCGCGTGACAGGAAACGCGTCGAGCGTGAGCACGGCGCGCTGGAGACAGGAGACGCGTCGAGCGTGAGCAAGGCGCGCTGGAGACAGGAGACGCGTCGAGCGTGAGCAAGGCGCGCTGGAGACAGGAGACGCGTCGAGCGTGAGCAAGGCGCGTTGGAGACAGGAGACGCGTCGAGCGTGAGCAAGGCGCGTTGGAGACAGGAGACGCGTCGAGCGTGAGCAAGGCGCGTTGGAGACAGGAGACGCGTCGAGCGTGAGCAAGGCGCGTTGGAGACAGGAGGCGCTCCGAGCGCGAGCAACGCGCGTTGAAAACAGGAGATGCGCCGAGCGCGAGCACCGCGCGCTGAAGACAGGCGGCGCTCCGAGCGCGAGCAACGCACTCGGTACACCCCTGGCCGTTACGTTGACCGGAGCGGGGTCGCCGGTTCAGCGCAACAGCCCGATGACCTCGGCGGGGAACGCCGTGCCCGAGGGCCAGAGCACATAGGCCGCGCCGCGCGAGTGCTGCCACGCGCGCCAGAGTTCGTCGCGCTTGTACGTCACCCCCACCGTCTCATCGGTCTTGAAGGCGGGGTCATTGCACACGACGTCGCCTTCGGGCGTGAAGCCCCTCAGCACGATGAGGTGTCCATCCGAGCTGCGCACGGGCGAGCCGGTGAGTTCGCCCTCCTCATAGGCGATGCTGATGCTGACGGGGATTCCCGCGGCGATGAGGCGCTCCACCTGCGCGAAGCCATCCAGGCGCAGCACCGCGCCGTGCAGCGCGCCGTCGCCGATGGCGGAGGCATACGCCGTGTTGAAGGCCCAGTTGCCCGTGCCCTTGTAGACCCAGTCATAGGTCCGATCCGCCGACGAAGGCACCGTCGTGGTCAGCTCCGGCCGGTTCAGCTTCTGTCCCCAGTATCCGAGCAACATCGTGGTGGACGTGGGCGAACACCACACGGGGCCACCGTCGGGATAGAGCATCTGCGAGCGGCCGGGAACCTCCAGCACCGTGCCCCAGGCCGTCCTGTCGGACGCGACATCCGCGACGACACCCTGCTTGTCGCTCACCGCCGCCGACAGCGCGCGAACCCGAGGCGTGGCCTCCGGCTGTGAAGAGAACAGCCACACCGTCATCCGCAGCGCGTCCGCGCGACGCTTGAGGTTGAGCGTGTCCGTGTACACCTGACCGTCCGCGTCCCCCTGCCCATCCACGCTGTGCCGGGCCACGGGCTCCTTGTCGAAGGCCCACACGCCCAGCTCGTAATCCTTCGTCCAGCTGCCCTCGATGCGCGCGGCGAGCGTCACCTTCACCCAGGTGCCCGGAGGCGTCAGCGCATCGAACGAGGGCACCACGCTGGTGAAGCCACCCGGCACGAGCTGGACCTCGGAGACGGCGCTTCCCAGCCGATAGGTCGCCTCGTGGTAGCGCGTACCACCGTCCTCGTTGCGCCCCGTGGGGACGGGCACGCTGTCCGTCCGCGCCGCCGCGTCCAGGACCAGCGCACCGTCGACAGTGAGCGAGGTGCCCTCACGCGTGAAGCGCTCGAAGTCGCGCTCCACCGCGCTGCGCCGCCACAGCTTCGCCGGGGTCCCCGGCTCACCCGAGGGAAGGTCCTCACGACCTTTCTGCTGCGAGACACAGGCCGTCTGCGTGGAGGCCAGGAGGAGGGCAAGCGTCGACAGGGAGCGAGCGTTCACGGAACGGAGTCTGTGAGAACCCGATGCAGTCGGCAACCACTGCGGGGGCTCATCCGGCCGCACGCCTCCTGCTCGAAAATTCCACCCCCGATGTGTCACCCGAGGTCGTCGTGGCTCGTCTAGAGAGTGAAACAAGCGCAAACGCAAAGGAGATCTGAAATGTTTGTCTCTGAAGAGTATTTGAGGCGGCACTTCGGGCTCTCTCCCCAAGAGCCCACCCATGAGCAGATGAAGGCCATGTTCAAGGAGTACAACCAACTCCTGGAATCAAAGAAGGAGCCCACCGACGAGGACCTCGCCGCAATCGTCAAGAAACACTGCACGACGTACCAGCAATTCAAACACAATCAGGGCGAACCCAAGGAGTCCAGAAAGTATTATGATTCTGGCGACTACGCACCGAAAAAGGTGCCTGAGAAGCCCTGACAAAGCCAGTCAACGCGGGGCGCCGGGCCAGGCCTCTGTCTCGGTCGCCGCAAGCAACTTGTAGAGCGTCTTGCGGTCCACATCGAGCAACCGGGCCGCCTCGCTCTTGTTGCCGCGAGACACAGGCCGTCTGCGTGGAAGCCAGCAGAAGGGCAAGCGTCGACAGGGAGCGAGCATTCACGGAGCGGAGTCAGTGAGCCCTCGATGCAGGCGGCAACCACCCTGAGGGCTCATCCGGTCGCATGCCTCCTGCTCGAAAATCCCACCTTCAATGTGTCACTCACGAGTGCCGTGGCTCGTTTAGACAGTGAAACAAGCGCAAAGGAGATCTGAAATGTTTTTCACTGAAAAATTCCTGAGGCTGAAGTACGGGCTCTCACCCCAAGAGCCCACTGAGGAGCAACATCAGGCCATCAACGAGGAGTTCAACCACCTCCTGGAATCAAAGCAGATGCCCACCAGTGAGGATTTCGAGGCAATCGTCAAGGAACACTGCACGACATACCAGCAGTTCCCACACAAGCAGAGTGAGTGAGGAGCCCAGATGGAGTTAGATTCTGGTGACCACTCACTAAGCAAGGTGACTGGGAAACCCTGACAAAGCCAGTCAACGCGGGGCGCCGGGCCAGGCTTCTGGCTCGGTCGCCTCCAGAATGTGTCACTCGCGAGGCCGTGGCTCGTTTAGCGGGTGAACCAAACGCAAAGGAGAACTGAAATGTTTATCGAGAAAGAGGCCTTGAGGCAGCACTACGGGCTCTCGTCCCAAGAGCCCACTCGGGAGCAGATGAAAGCCATCTTCAAGGAGTTCGAACAACTCCTGGAATCAAAGGAGGAGCCCACCGAAGTGGCGTTCGACGCAATCGTCAAGAACCACTGCACCACGTTCCAGCAGTTCCAACACAAGAAGGAATGACCCTGCCGAGACGGACGCATTGCATTGAAGACCTCCAAGGGCCCTGGGGCCCCTGACAAAGCCAGTCAACGCGGGGCGCCGGGTCAACCCTCCGCCTCGGCCGCCTCCAGCAGCTTGTAGAGCGTCTTGCGGTCCACATCGAGCAGCCGGGCCGCCTCGCTCTTGTTGCCGCCCACCGCCTGGAGCACGTGCGCCGCATACCGGCGCGACAGCTCCGCGAGGCTGGGCATGTCACCCGCCAGCCCCGTCAGCCGCTTGGGCGCATCCCCAATCGGCTCCGGGAAGTCCTGGGGCCCCAGGACGCCCGTCACGTTGAGCGCCAGCGCCCGCGCCACCACGTTCTCCAGCTGCCGCACGTTGCCCGGCCAGTCATAGGCCGTCAGCCGCGACATCGCCTCCGACGTCACCACCGGACTCACCCCGCCCCGCGCATGTCGCGACGCGAAGTGCACCACCAGTGCCGGGATGTCCTCGCGCCGCTCGCGCAGGGGTGGCAGGTGCAGGTGCACCACGTCCAGCCGGTACAGCAGGTCCTCGCGGAACGCCCCCTCCGCCACCCGCTCCTTCAAGTTCCGGTTCGTCGCCGCGACGACGCGCGCGTCCACCTTCACCGGCACGCTCTCGCCCACGCGTCGAATCTCGCCCTCCTGCAACACCCGCAGGAGCTGCGACTGCACCTTCATCCCCACGTCGCCAATCTCGTCGAGGAACAGCGTCCCGCCGTTCGCCTCCTCGAACACACCCCGCCGCGCGCCCGACGCGCCCGTGAAGCTGCCCTTGGCGTGGCCGAACAGCTCGCTCTCCATCAGCGACTCGGTGATGGCGCCGCAGTCCACGGGGATGAACGGACCGGAAGCGCGCGGCGAGCGCTTGTGCAGCGCCCGCGCCACCATCTCCTTGCCCGTGCCCGTCTCGCCCGTAATCAACACCGGCACGTTGCTCGCCGCCGCGCGGGCCACCTGCTTGTACACCTCCAGCAACGCCGGGCTCCGCCCCACCAGCGCGCTGCGGTCCACCTGCTGGCGCAGCGAGCGGTTCTCCTCCACCAGCCGCTTCTGCTCCAGCGCCCGCCGCGCCACGCGCAGAATCGCGTCCACGTCGAAGGGCTTGGCCAGGTAGTCGAAGGCCCCCAACTGGATGCTGTCCAGCGCGCCCTCGATGTTGCCGAACGCCGTCACCACAATCACCGGCGTGTCCGGAAGGTGCGCCTTCACCTCCTGCAACACCTTGAGCCCATCGCCCGGCTCGGGCATGGCCATGTCCGTCAGCACCAAATCAAACGAGCCCTCCGCCAGCTTCTCCTGCGCCGCCTTCGGGTGCGCCGCCTGCGACACCGTGCCCAGCGGCCCCAAGAGCCGCTGGAGCAAATCCCTCGCCTGAGGGTCATCGTCCACGACGAGGATGCGGGAAGCACTCACGAGGCCACCTTGCGGATTCCGGAAGCAGTGGACGACTCCACGGACTCGACGGTGCTCCCCACCGTCGGCCGCGTCACTTGCGCGAAGCGGACCACCACGCGAGTGCCCTTCCCCTCTTCCGAGCGCACCGTCAACGTCCCGCCATGCGCCTCCACCACGCGCTTCGTGGTGGCCATGCCCAACCCATGCCCTGGCAACGAACGCACCTCCGGCGCGCGGAAGAACGGCTGGAACAGCGAGGCCATCGCCCCAGGCCCCATGCCGATGCCGTTGTCCACCACCTCCAGCACCGCGTCCGTCCCTTCCGTGGAGACGCTCACCGTCACCCGAGGCTCCGGCCGCCCCGCCGTGTACTTCACCGCGTTCGTCAGGAGGTTGCGCGCGGTGACCTGCAACAGCTGCCCCGGGCAGTCCACCGCGACGCCCGCTTGCAGCGTCCGCTCCAGCGCCACGCCCTGCGCCGCCGCCGTCTGCGCCACCTCCAACAACACCGTCGTCACCGCCGTGTCCAGCTCGCCCACGGTGCGCTCTCCGCGAGTGCCCGCGCGACAGAAGCGCAGCAGCGCCTCAATCAGCTCGCCCATGCGCACCGCGCTGGACTCGCACTGCGCCAGCATCTCCAGCGCGCCCGCGTCCTTCACCCCGCCCGTGCGACGGATGAGCGTCAGGTAGCCCTTGAGCGGCGCCAGCGGACTGATGAGGTCATGCGCCACGCGACGCGTGAAGGCATCCAGCTCCTGGTTGTGCCGGCCCAGCTCCTCGAGCTGGCCCTGAATCGTCGTGTCCTGGCGCTTGAGCAGCGAGGTGATGTGCCACCCCACCAGCATCGACAGCAACATCGCCAGCAGCGTGGTGCCCGCGCCCAAGGCCGTGTTGCGCACGCGCAGGTCCGCGAGCTTCCCCACCAGGCGCCGCGCCTCGTTCGCGTTCTCCTCCGACAGCGAGCCGCCCAGCGCGTCGAGCTGCGCGGCCACCGGTCGGATGCGCTCCGCCAGATGCCGGCGCGCGCGGTCCGCCTCCCGCCGCTGCGAGAAGACCGCCGCCGCGCGCACCTGGTCCGCCAGCCCCTGGCAGGCCGCGTTGAAGCGCTGCCAGACCGCCTTGTCTCCCGGCGGCAGGTTGCGCGTGTACGCCTCCGAGGCGAAGCGGATGTCGGTGAGGATCTCCTCCATCACCCCGTCCGCCGCCTCGCGCTCCGAATCGTCCGTGGCGCGGATGTGCGCCTCGATGGCCGACTCCAATGACAGCGCGTCCACGCGGATGCGGCCGATGAGGCTGGCGCGCTCGAGCGCCTCCTGCACCAGCGCATCCACCTGCGTGCCCGTGCGGACCTCCGTCCACAGCGTGAAGCCCGTGACGGCCGACAGCAGGGCCACCACGAAGAAGAAGCCTGCGCGATAACCGCGAATGGACGTACGGGAACTCACCAGGGTCCGACCTCTACCACGGAGGCACGGGCCCCGAGGACCCACGCCTCCGTCAAGGCACCGCCGTCCCGTCGCCTGCCACGGGGGCGTCCTGCTGCCGCGCCGACGGCAACCGCCGCCGCGCCCGCTCCAGCGCGGACTCATAGAAGACGTCGGAGAGCTGCTCGTGCATCTCCCGCAGCTCGTTCAGCTCCCGCTCGCGCGCGAGCAGCTGCGTGTTGTGCTCCTCCAGCGCGTGCCGGTCCGCCTCCGTGCGCACCAGCTCCTCCAGGAGCGCCACGCGGCCCTGCTCCACCTCCGCGCGCTCCTGCACCAGCCGCTCGATGGTCGCCTCCAGCGCCGCCAGCTTCACCGCCACCACTTCGGAGCGCTCCCGCTCCAACTGGTACTCGCGCTGCCAGCGCATCGCCTCCTGGACCTGCGCCTCCAGGCGCTCAGGCGTGATTCGCGCGCACCCCGTCGCCAGCCACGCCACCGCCGCAGTCGCGCACCACAGGAACCGCATACACCGTCTCTCCCGCGCCGCGGTCGCGAGAGATTCGCGACGACGAGCTGCCACGGGCTCGCACGCCCCAGCCGGGAACGCGCACGCAGCTTGCTCAAGTGCCCCGGTGTCGTCAAAGCGCCAGGCGCCTGTCTGGGGAGCAAGCCCCCAATGTTGGAGCTTCAACTGAGGAGTTTCTCCCCAGCCCTCGCCGCGCGCGCGCCGCGCCTCACTCTGAGGAGGCCGCTGGCACGCTCGCTGCTCAAGCACCTGCCCGCTGATACGGCGCAATCTCGCGTCGTGCCCCCTCAACGGAGCTTTCCATGAAGACCGTGTTCGCCGCCGCCCTGCTCGCCGCCGCCACCGCGTTTGCCAACACCCCGGCTCCGGCCGCCGCCCCCGCCGCCGAGGCCAAGCCGGCCGTCGAGGCTCCCGCCGCCGCCCCTGTCGCCGAGGCCAAGCCGGCCGCCGAGGCTCCCGCCGCCGTCGAGGCCAAGCCCGAGGCCAAGCCCGCGAAGGCCGCTGGCAAGAAGGCCAAGAAGGCCCCCAAGGCCGAGACCGCCGCCGAGACCAAGTAGTCTCGACTTCCTCGTTTCGAGGAATCCACACGAGGGTGCCCTTCCAAGGAGGGCGCCCTCGTGGCATTTCCGGGTCTGTCTTGCCCCGGACACTCCGCCGCTGACCATGCCTGCTCGGAAAAGCACCTGTGTCATTTACACCCCGCCCGGGTCATTGTCTCCGGCACGAACTCTTGACTTTCAGTAAAACTGGGATTTGACAGAAACACAGTAATCACGCTTAATGTGACTTCAGAGGATGACAGTCCGTTCCGGATACTTACGGAACTCATTGCAAAATCGTCTTTTCCTGGAGTCACCCCATGGTGGAAGCCTTCTCGAAGGTGTCGGAAGCCTCGAAGCTCTTGCTGGAGAAGGGGCTCAACGCGAGCACCGGCGTCGAGTCCCTGGGGATGGTCGGTCACGCGCTGGGAGTGGACCGGGCGTACATCTTCGAGAACCGCACGGCGCAGACGTATGGCCGGTTCGTGACGGACCTGCGCTACGCCTGGGCGGAGCCGCCCACCGCGTCCGCGCTGGCCAACCCGGTGCTGCGCGCCTTCTCGTTCCGGGACTTCGCGCCGGGCTGGGTGGACATGCTGGAGGCGGGAATGGTGGTGGCGTGCCCCACCCGCGACGCGCCCCCGATGATGCGTGACTTGCTGGAGCGCCAGGGGACGAAGTCGATTCTGTTGAGCCCCATCAACCCCTCGCGGCAGCAGTGGTGGGGCGTGGCGGTCTTCGAGGACTGCCGCCTCGCCCGGGCTTGGAAGCCCGAAGAGGTATCGCTCCTGAAGTCCTTGGCGAGGGCGGTGGCGGCGTCGGTGCGCCACGGGCAGATGCGCTCGTCGTTGGATCAGGTCCGCAACAGCCTCCGCGCCGCCGTGGGCCGCACGCCCGCCTCGGGGCACTGACGCCTCGAAGTCGCTCCCCTGGTCGCCGGGCAGCCCGGGCACCGGCGACCCCCACCCTCGCGCGTGGACACCTCCGCCGAGCGTTTCTGTTACCCTGGCGGCCCCTCCAGCCCTACCGCCATGTCCTCCATCGACCCGACGGCGATCAGCCGGACCCGTTCCCCGGATCTCATCAGCGGTTACCGCCTCGAAAAGCTCGTGGGCACCGGAGGCATGGGTGAGGTCCACAAGGCCACCCAGCTGTCGCTGGGCCGCACGGTCGCGGTGAAGCTGCTCAACGCGGAGCTGGCCAAGGACCCGTCCTTCATCGCGCGCTTCCAGAAGGAAGCCGCCGCCCTCGCCGCGCTGAGCCACCCCAACGTCGTCTCCATCGTCGACAAGGGGAAGACGGACGTCACCTACTACCTGGTGATGGAGTTCGTGGACGGGCCGTCGCTGCGCGAGTTGATCCGCGCCGCCCAGTTCGACGTCTTCGGCGCGCTGCGGCGGATGCTCGAAATCTGCCGGGCCATCGAGTACGCGCACGGCCGCGGCGTCATCCACCGGGACTTGAAGCCGGAGAACATCCTGCTGGACCAGCAGGCCGGCGGCATCGCCAAGGTGTCCGACTTCGGGCTCGCCTCGTTCCTGGACGACGCGAGTCCCTCCTCGCGCTACGCGCTGACGTCCACGCACGTGTCCATGGGCACGCTGTCGTACATGGCGCCGGAGCAGCGGGTGGACGCGAAGAACGCGGACGCGCGCGCGGACATCTTCTCGCTGGGTGTCATCCTCTACGAGTGGCTCACCGGCGAGGTGCCGATGGGCACGTTCGACCCCCCGTCCCAGCGCAAGCCGGGACTGGACCGGCGCCTGGACGCCATCGTCACCAAGTGCCTCAAGCCGGACCCCGATGACCGCTACCCGTCGGTGGCGGCGCTCATCGCGGACCTGGAGCTGCTCGTCCCGGGCAGCCTGCCGTCGATGCTGCCGGTGAAGCTCACGCGCCTGCAGCGCTTCGAGGCCGGTCTGCGCAAGGTGGTGCGCTTCACGGCACAGACGGCCGCGGTGCTGATGGTGCTGGCGGCGAGCTTCGTGCTGGGCACCGCGTTCTATCTGAGCGGCGAGCGCAAGGTGCCCACCTCACCGGGCGCCGCCATCATGTCGAACAGCCTGACCGGCAAAGTCGCCCAGCGCGTGCCCGGGCGAGAGGAAGCCAGCCCCGCGCACCGGAACGTGGCGCTGGGCGAGGGGCTGGACCAACAGAGCCTCATCGTCGACGGCAGGCCGGTGAGCTTCGAGGGCAAGACGCTCGCGTTCCCCTGGCAGGGCGACACCGAGACCGTGGGCCGCGTGCGGGTGGACGTCACGCGCCGGGACGGAGACATCCTGAGCCTGAAGGGTCAGCTGTTCGCGCAGGCGCCGCCGCCCACCTGGGAGCGCCGCCTGCGCGACATGTTCAAGATGTACGAGCCCTCGCCGTCGCCCGCCGTCGCGATGCTGCTGACGGGGACCACCGGCCGCTACGTCGCGCTGGTGCACAACGGCGCGGGTGAGCCCCTGCGCCTGGAGTGGGCGCTGGGCGAGCGCCGGGGCACGATGCTCGGCATGGAGTCGCCCCAGGGCACGGTGGCGATGGAGCTGGCGGTGGACGCCGAGGGTCAGCTGCAGGCCTTCATGGGCACCGGCAAGGACCGTCGGGCCCTCTTCGAGCCGCTGGTGCTCGGCACCGGCTGGGTGGAGCAGTTCGGCGACGCGCCCTTCCCCGGCTTCGGCTGCACGGAGGCCCTCTGCAACGTCTCCGGCATCACCTTCGTGATGAAGCAGTCCCCGCCCGGGGGGACCACGGCCCCGGTGCCCACCCCGCTGCCCCCTCCGGTGAAGACGGTGGCCGCCGCGGTGCCCGCCAAGGCGGTGGTGCCCAAGAAAGCGCCGCCCCCTCCCCCCAAGAAGCAGCCCGCCAAGCCCGCGCCGAAGAACGGCAAGCGCCGCTAGTCCCCTTCCGAGCGCTCGAAGCGGACAGAGAGTCGCAGGGGAATATGGCCAGTGACGGGGGATTGCATTATCCCTCGACCCTCCTATGCGCACCTTCCGCCGCGGCCTGACCGCGCTCGCCCTCGTCGCCGGCCTCTCGGGCTGCTCGCATTCATCCCCTTCCACCAGCGCCGCGCCGCGCGTGCTGGAGTCCGCCGCGGAGAAAGCCCAGTCCGGTACGGACGAGGCCCGCACGCTCGCGTTCGCCGGCTTCCATGCGCACCTGCTCGCGGGAGACTCCGTCCAGGCGCAGCAGCGCTTCGACGCGGCCATCGCCAAGGACCCGGGGGACCCCTACGCGCTCATCGGTCAGCACCTGCTCGCGCGACGCGCGGGTCGGCCGGACCGGGCCCTCACGGCCGCGCTGGAGCTGGTGACGCGCGCGCCCACCCACCCGCTGGCCCTCATCGCCGCGCGCTACGCGCTGGACACCGTGGGCACCGCGCCGCCGCTGGATGAGGCCATCCTGAAGGCCACGCAGCAGGCGCTCGGCGCGGGCGCCACTGGAGAGACGGCCTACCTGCTGCGCGGCGCGCGGCTGTCCATCGCCGTGGCGCGCGGAGACACCCAGGCGCGCGACGCGGTGCTGCGGGAGCTGGGTGGCGTGTCCGAGGCGACGCTCGTGGGCCCCCTCTCCGCCTTCCACGTCCTGTCCTGGGACGAGGCGTTCCCGGCGAAGCAGAGCGGCTCGCTCGCGGGCCCCTTCACCGGCGCGTTCGGCACGGCGGCGCCGCGCAAGCTGCTGGCGCCGGACGGACGGCTGGACCTGGCCGGCGAGCCCGGCGAGGGCGACATCTACCTCATGGCCTTCGACGCGGAGGTGACGGAGGCGGCCAGCTATGTGGCCCGCTCCGTGAGCGCCACGACGCACCAGTTGCTCGTGAACGGCGCGCCGCTGATGGAGCGCCGGGGCTGGGAGCGCGCCACCAGCACCGTCACCACCCGCGCCGTGGAGCTGCCCGCGGGCAAGCACCGCTTCATCGTCCGCATGCTCAAGGGCGCGACCTCCGGCGTGATGTCGTTCTCGCTGATGCGCGCCGACGGCCGGCCCGCCAACGTGCGCTTCACCGCCGCCACGGGCGCGGCCCCCGCGACGTGGGGCAGCGCGCCGAAGATGTCCGAGGCCACGGGCGTGTACCCCACGACGCAGAGCCTGAAGGACGCGCTGGCCGGCGAGGCCGGAGACCTGCTGTCCACCGTGCTGGCCGCGCGTGACGGACTGTCGCGCGACGCGGACGGCGCCCGCCGGTTGATGGCGGCGGTGGAGACCACCACGCCCGCGCTCCTGTCGCTGCGCGCGGAGGTGGCGGCGGCGGACCGGACCGTGCCCGCCAAGGTGGCGCGAGGCCGGGCCACCCGCGACCTGGAAGCGCTCCTGTCCAAGGACCCGGGCAACGTGGCGGCGCTGCTCTTGCGCGCGGACCTCTTCATGGACGACGGCCAGCCTGCCTCCGCGCTGGAGACGCTGAAGACGGCGAGCGAGGCCGTGCAGCCCCCGGGCTTCCCCCTGTTCCTGATGCGCGCGCGCGCCGCGCTGACGCTGGACGTGGACGCGCTGGCGGAGGAGTCGCTGGCGGCGGCGCTGCAAATCCAGCCGAACCTCTGCGAGGCGCTGGGCCTCCAGTACAACCTGGCGCGGCGGCGCGACGCGGTGGAGCGCTCCGACTCGCTGGTGGAGGCGCAGCAGAACTGCCCCGGCGTCCAGGCGCGGCGGGCCGACCACGCGCGCACGCGCGGCGACCTCGAGACGGCCGCGCGCGCCTACGCGGAGATGCTCGCCCGCGACCCCACCAGCGTGAGCGCCGGCACGTCGCTGGCCACCCTGTACGTGGGGCTGCGCCGGCACGACGAGGCGCTGGCGGCGCTCCAGGCGCTGACGGTGACGTGGCCGCGCAACACGGAGCTGCTCAAGCGCATGGCGGACGTGCGCGAGTACGAGGGGAAGGCCGCGGAGGCGCTCGCGCTGCGCGAGAAGGCGCTGGCGCTGGAGGGCGATGACCTGCCGCTGCGCCGCGCGGTGGAGCGCACGAAGACGGGCAAGGAGCTGCTCCAGGAGCACGCCATCGACGGCCGCGAGGCGATGCGCTCCTATGACGCGGAGCCCGTCACCGGCGGCGCGGCCGTGTTCGTGCTGGATGCCGCGGCGGTGCGCGTGTACCCGGACGGCAGCATCATCAACCGCATCCACACCATCCAGCGGGCGCTGGAGCAGTCGGGCGTGCAGGAAATCGCGGAGGTGAACGTGCCGCGCGGCGCGCAGGTGCTGGCGCTGCGCACGCTGAAGGCGGACGGGCGCGTGCTGGAGCCGGAGAACATCGAGGGCAAGGACACGGTGAGCCTCCCCGGCGTGCAGGTGGGCGACAGCGTGGAGGTCGAATACCTGCTGGCGGAGAGCCCGCGCGGCCCCGCGCAGCCGGGCTTCACGGCGTCCGCCTTCTACTTTCAAATCGCCAACCAGCCCAACGCGTGGACCACGTACACGGTGGTGGCGCCCAAGGGCTCCGGCATGAAGGTGGACGCGCACGGGATGAAGGCGCCCGCGCCGACGGTGAAGGGCGACGAGGAGGTCTTCCACTACGAGGCGCGCCGCGTGCCGCCGTTCATCCCCGAGCCGGACTCGCCTCCCTCCGGCAACGAGTACCTGCCCTTCGTCATGGTGGGCGCGGGCGCCACGGGCAACGAGGGCCTGATTCGCGTCTATGGCGACGCGTTCCAGGACCGCTGGCTGCGCACGGCGGAAGTCGTCGACTTCACGCGCAAGGCCACCCAGGGCAAGCAGGGCCTGGACGCGGTGAAGGCGCTGCACGCGGCGGTGATGCAGCGCTTCTCCGGACGGGACAACGGGCTGGGCCAGTCCGCGGCGTCCACGGTGGCGCAGGACCGGGGCAGCCGGCTGGCGGTGCTGAAGGCGGGCCTGGAGGAGCTGGGCATCCCCTCGCGCGTGGCGGCGGTGCGCACCTTCAACGTGGACCCCAACGACTACCTCTTCCCCAACGACAGCCTGCTGCCGTACGCGGCGCTGCGCGTGGAGGTGCCGGGCAGCGAGCCGGTGTGGGTGGACACGTCGGTGCGCTTCGGCCCCTTCGGCGAGCTGCCGGAGTTCGCCATGGGCGGGCGTGACGCGTACCTGCTGCCGGAGCCGGGCCGCAAGCTGGAGGTGGTGAAGACGCCCGCGCTGAAGGAGTCCCCGGGCAAGCAGGTGCGGCTGACGCTGGCGCTCGACGCGGAGGGCAAGCTCAGCGGCAAGGGCGAGGAGACGTACCTGGGGTTCGAGGCGGCGCAGCTGGCCGAGGCCTTCAACCAGCTCTCCGCGGAGAGCCGCAACCAGGCGCTCCAGGGCGCGGTGGCGCGGTACTTCGGCGGCGCGGCGCTGTCGAGCGTGAAGCTGGACCACGAGGACGTGGTGGGCGCGCCCTTCGTGCTGCGCTACGAGTTCACCGTGCCGCGCTTCGGGCGGCTGGAGGGCGACCAGCGCATGGCGCTGGGGCCCCTCACCTTCCCCGCGCAGCTCGGCCGGCGCTACGTGCAGCTCAGCACGCGTCGCACGCCGCTCTACATCGACAACACGGAGGCCAGCAGCACGCAGGTGACGGTGTCCCTGCCCTCCGGCTGGAAGCTGCCGGACCCGCAGCCGGCGCTCGACGTGAAGAACCCCTTCGGCCGCTTCACCCGCACGGAGAAGCAGGAGGGCGCGACGCTCACCATCACCGAGTCCCTGCGGCTGCCGAGCGCGCGCGTCTCCCCGCGGCAGTACGAGCAGTTCTCCGGCTTCACCGGCGACGTGGACCTCATCCAGACGCGCGAGATGTTCCTCGTGAAGCCGTAGGCGGACACATGTGGGTGGACCGGCGGGAGGCGGACGCTCCGTCGCTCGCCTGGCCACCCGGCGTCCCACCGATGACTGGCGACTTCGGCGGGCCTCCCGGGTTGAATACGGGAGGCCCGCTCGCGTCTGAAGGCCCATCGAAGTCCCCCGCGAGGGGGATGGCATGCTCAACACGGAGAAGACGTCATGAGTCCTCGAAGCTGGCTCTGGATGGTGGCCCTGCTGTCGGCCCCGGTGGTTCAGGCGCAGACGGCCCCGGTGCCCTCGGAGGACCCGGGCTATTCCGACGACGGTCGCGAGTACGCCGACAACGACTACGACGAGGACTCCGACGAGGAGCTGGCGCCCATGGCCCCCCAGCCCCCTCCGTCGCTGCCCACCGAGCGCCCGTCGCGGCGGCCCTATGCCGGCGCCGTGTGGGCCTCCGGACACTGGTACTGGGACGGCGGTGAGTGGCGCTTCAACCAAGGCACCTGGGTCGCCCCCATGGCGGGCTACCAGTTCGTCAACGGCTACTGGGAAGAGGACCGGGGCAACTGGTACTGGGTCTCCGGTGGCTGGGCGCGCCAGGGCTCCACGGAGGTGGAGATTCCCATCGCCGTGTCCGCGGAGGCCCTCTCCACCCAGCAGGCCCCTCCCGCGCCGCGCCAGGAGATGCGCCCGGCCGCGCCCGCCTCCAACCTCGTCTGGGAGCCCGGCTACTGGTACTGGGGCGGCAACAACTGGGACTGGGTGGATGGCACGTGGGCCGCGCCGCCGCGAGCGGACCTGGTCTTCGTCTCGCCCCGCTGGGTGCAGCGCGGACTGTCGTGGCACTTCGTCGGCGGCGGCTGGGCCCCGCGCGGCTCCGTGAATGTCACCATCCCCGTCTTCCGCCACGCGCGCGTCACCGTGGGCTGGGGCCACCCCAACTACTTCGCCCACACGTGGTACCGCGCGCCCGCCGTCCGCTACTACTACCACCGCCCGTGGCGGACCTCCGGCCACTACTACCGGCATGACCGCGTCTGGCGCTCGCCGACCTACAACAGCTACTGGCGCAACCGCGTCGCCTCGCCCCCCAGCCACCACGACCGGGACCGCAATGACGGCTGGCGCAACCGCTCCAACCACTCCAACCGCGATGACCGCTGGAAGGGCCAGCCCTCCGGAGGACGCAATGACCGCTGGCGCGCCGCTCCCGGCAACCGCTCGCGCACGCACGACGCGACGCCCGTCGGCGGTGGCTCCCATGGCCGGGGCCGAGGCCGCGGCGACCGTCACCACTGATTGAACCGGACACCACCGGACATCCACGGCGGGGGCCCCCAAGGCCTCCGCCGTCGAAGCATCCGGCGGGCGCTCATTCGACAATCGGCGCGGCGAAAGGCTGTCATCCCTGGGCATCTCTGGACAGACAACCTCAAACGCCGAGCTTGCACCGTCCACCCGAGCACAAGCCCAAAGACAATCCTCGCCAAGGGAAAGACTGACAGACAAAGCCAGGGCGCTTCCTACTTTGTCTGGAGTTTCCTTGATGTCCTGGCTTCGTCTTTTCACGCCGCTGCTTCCCCTGCTCCTCTTGAGCCCGGCCTGTGCCCCTTCGGAAGAAGAGGCACAGGTCCCGGACGACCTCGGAGTCACGAGCGCCGCCATCACCCTGCCGCCCGCATACTCCGAGGTGCTGGTGACGCGCGTCGAGCGGCCCACCGCGCTCGCTTTCACACCGGATGGGCGGATGCTCATCACCACCCAACCGGGCCAGCTCCGCGTCTTCACCGGAGGCGTCCTGCTGCCGACACCGGCGCTGAACCTCGCCGCCAAGGTGTGCTCCAACGGGGAGCGCGGCCTCCTGGGCATCGCGGTGGACCCGGTGTTCACCATCACCCGCCATGTCTTCCTCTATTACACGTTCAACAAGCTCAACACCTGCGTGTCGAACACGCCCAACGTGCCCGTCAACCGCGTCTCGCGCTTCACGCTGTCGGACACGAACACGGTGGACCCAGACAGTGAGCTGATATTGCTGGACAACATCCCCTCCACGGCGAGCAACCACAACGGTGGGGATTTGCACTTCGGCACGAACGGGTTTCTCTACATCAGCGTGGGTGACGGCGGCTGCCAGCTCGGAGACCCGAGCCGCTGCGCGGGCCAGAACACCACCGCGCGCCGCCTCGACGTGCCGCTGGGGAAGATGCTCCGCGTCCGCAAGAACGGCGAAATCCCCACGGACAATCCCTTCGCGGCGACCCCCGGCAGCCGCCGCTGCGCCCATCCAGCGGGCGTGCCTCCGGGCACGGGGCCCTGCCAGGAAATCTTCGCCACGGGCCTGCGCAACCCGTTCCGCTTCGCCATGAGGCCCGGTACCAGCAGCTTCCTCATCAACGACGTGGGCCAGGGCCTCTGGGAGGAGATCAACGAGGGAATCCTGGGCGCGGACTACGGCTGGAACACGCGCGAGGGGCACTGCGCCAACGGCTCCACCACCAACTGCGGGCCTCCTCCGGCGGGGATGACCAACCCCCTCTTCGACTACAAGCACGGCACCAACCCCACGGGCTCGCCCTTCCAGGGCTGCGACTCCATCACCGGTGGCGCCTTCGCACCCGACGGGGCGTGGGCACCCGAGGACGACGGTGCCTACTTCTTCAGCGACTACGTCTGCGGCAAGGTGTTCAAGCTGACGCGGGGCCCGGGGGGCGCCGTGACGGTGAGCGCGTTCGCCACGGGCCTGGGCAACAGCTCCGCGGTGACGCTGCGCTTCGGCCCCGCGGGCACCGGCCAGGCGCTCTACTACACGACGTACGCGGGCGGCGGAGAGGTCCACCGCATCACCTTCACCGACACGAGCAACCGCCGGCCCATGGCCGCCATCACCGCGTTTCCCACCCAGGGCTCCATCCCATTGACGGTCACCTTCAACGGCGGCGCCAGCAGCGACCCCGACGGTGACTCGCTGACGTACCTGTGGACCTTCGGAGATGGCACCCCCGTGACGCAGACCTCCTCCGCCACCACGATTCACGACTACACGACGAACGGCACCTACATGGCCTCGCTCACGGTGAGGGATTCGAGCGGGGCCACGTCCACCCAGGCCGCCAGGATTCGCATCGACGCGGGCAACACCGCGCCCACGGTCTCCATCACCTCCCCAGCGACGAGCCTGCGCTTCCGCGTGGGTCAGTTCCTGGTGTTGTCGGGTCACGCCACCGACGCGGAGGATGGCCCGCTGCCGGACACCCAGCTCACCTGGCGCGCGGTGCTGCACCACAACGAGCACACCCATCCCCTGATGACGGCCACCACCGGCAACAACCTCATCCTCGTCGCGCCCGAGCCGGAGGACCTGCCAGCGGTGACGGAGAACTACGTGGAGGTGCTGCTCACCGCGACGGACTCCCGGGGCCGAACCACCACCGTGTCGCACAGCGTGCTGCCTCGCATCGTCGACGTGGCACTGACCTCCATCCCCTCCGGACTGAGGCTGGAGGTCAATGGCACCAGCTTCAACACGCCCGCCATCATCAAATCGTGGGAGCGCTACACGCTCAACGTCGCCGCACCCGCGCAGTTCGACAGTCAGGGCGTCTGGCAGGTGTGGACCTCGTGGTCCGACGCCGGTACGAGAGTCCACGGCTACCTGACCCCCGCCTCCAACTCCAGCCTCGTCGCCATCTACCAGAGCATCCCTGGCTGGCAAGGCGACGCGGCCCCACCGGAGGAGCACGACGACACCTTCACGCACCCCGAGTCGCCAGGAAGCCCGGCCGACCCGCCGCCCCCCTGACGCATGCCGCCCTGGAGACGCCAACCCATCGACCGCGTCTCCGGGCTCGCACGCGAGGCAACGACTCACACCTCGCCCGGGAAGCGGGCACCTCTCACGAGGACGGCATCAGCGCCAGAGCGAGGTGCTTCACATCGTCGGACCGCGCGGCCCCGCGCCAGCATCAGGCGCCCCAGCGACTCAGAAGTAGCATTTGGAGTCCTCGCCGCAGGTGCCCCAATGGCCATCGCAGCTGCACGGCTCGTTCGGCATGCAGTCCATCGCCGGGCACGTGGGCCCACCGCCACCCCCACCACCACCTCCTCCTGGCAGGTCGTACTCGCAGACATTGCTGCTATTGCAGACCACGCTCCGCGCGGCGGGACACGCATTCCAGCAGTCTCCCTCCCAGAGGCAGTCCGCCTGTTGACACCAGCCACCGCCCGCCGCCGCCTGTCCAACGTCACCTTCGCAGACGGCTTCACTGCTCGACTCCGCGAGGGAGGGACTCGCGGCGAGGACCATCGTCGCGAGGGCAAGGCAGACCACGGTGCTCCACGAACTGGGCAACCGAAGAAGACTCATGGGAATGCTCCTTTTTGTGCGGGCAGGCCCGGGCGCGAGAGCGCACGGGTGCCACGCAGCATACACAAGCAGTCCGATTGCACACACCTCAGAGAGGCAGTCCGGCGGACAGCGCCTCGCGGATGTTGGCGGCCGTGTACTGGGTTCCCCAGAGGCCGTTCACCGAGATGGCCACCCACTCCGCGCCGAGGATGACGTTCCCCGTGGTCAGCTCGAAGAACACCACGCGCGGGTCCGCCAGCTCGCGCAGCCGCGGGGCCACGGCGGACATGTCCCGGCCGAAGTACTGGAGGATGCGCACCTCCCACAGCCAGGTCACCAGGTTGTCCTGCACGAAGGGGACGAAGAGAAGCTGGGAAGGGCCGCCCAGGTTCGTCAGCAGGTGCCCCAGCGTCACCGTGTTGACCGAGTGGCCGTACTGACCCACCAGCAGTCCGTGGTCCAGCCCGCGCGTGTTCCAGTCCGGCGCATTCAAATGCAGCAGGTACATCGCAGACAGGCGGGGTCCCACCAGGGACGCCAGCGTCTGCGTCTGCTCCACCGGCACGAGCGTGTCCCAGTCCTCGTGGATGACGAGGAACGGCGTGGTCAGCTTCGGCGCCAGGTGCTCGCGCGTCCACCGGCCGTAGTCCGCTCCTGGCGTGCCCGGAGGACCGCCCGTGGTGGCGTCGATGCGGCGCCGGTAGGGCTCGAAGAAGGTGGCGTACTGGTTGCGCAGCACCGGGTCCGACACGCGCGAGGGGACCACGGACGTGAGGTAGTCGTACTGGCGCGCGAAGTCGGACAGCGGGAAGAGCGCCACGCCCACCTTGGGCCGGACCTCCGCCGGAGCATCCGCCGCGGCATAGAGCGCCTCGAAGCCACCCCATGAGCCGCCATGGACACCGATGCGCGAGCGGTCCACGCCGGGGGCCTGCGCGAGAAAGCGCATGCCCGCGTGCATGTCGTCCCGGTCGTTCTGGATGTCACCACCCGCGTAGAAGCGGCCGAAGACGTTGAGCACGCCGAAGTCATGGAACAGGTAGAAGAACGACTCCGCGGCGATGAACTCGGGCGGGCTGATGGAGAAGGCGATGGGGGACGAGCCCGCGTGGTGATGGGGCTCGCTGTCGTCGGGATGGACTCCAGGTCCTCGCTGGGCCCACTTCTGGTCCACCGCTTCGCCCGTCCACGTGATTCCGTCATAGGGACGGGTGAGCATCATCGTAGGCCACAGGCCCGGGTTCCGAGGAGGGAACCACTGAGCGTAGGTGGGCGCCTTGCCGACCTCCTGGAGCCGCAGCAGGTGGTACTGCCAGACCTGACCTCCGGCCTCCGCCTGCCCCGAGCCCAGCACCGTCACCGACAACGCTGGATTGGCCAGCTCGGACGATGCATCGGGGGACACGTCCTTGGAGTCCGAGGCGGCGGCGGAGCAGCCCAGCAGAGCCCAGGCGAGGAACAGCCATCGAGAAGTGCGCATGTCCCCCAAGACACCGTGCGGGGGATTTTCTGAAAGGGGGTCCGCGACTTTTCCGTCGCGGACCCGACAACCGACGCGCAACGCTTCAGTCGTAGTGACAGATGTTATCGGCGCCGCAGTAGCCCTGGGCTTCCTTGCACGAGCAGTGGAAATCGTCGGAGCAGAAGCTCATCGGGCAGGAGGGGCCGCCACCGCCACCACCGGGCTGCTGCGTGTAATGGCAGATACCGCCGATGCAGGCCACCGACTGCGCGGACGGACACGCGTCCCAGCAATGACTCTCCTCGCCACAGAAGGACTGGTAGCAGGCGGAGTCGGAGAGCGCCTGGGGAGCAGCCTCCTTCTCATCACCAATGCAGACAGGTTCATCGGCGGACTCCGCGCGGGCGGGCTGCGCGGAGAAGACTCCGGCGAAGAGGGCGAGGAGGGCAACGACAGTCCACGGCAGGCGCTTGCGAAGTGACAGCATGCGGATGCTCCTTTTCGACTCACACGGAGCCGCGCGGGGGTGCGCGGCTTCGGAGGCAGACACTATCGGAGCCACTCCCCTTTCACTCCAGGCGCGTTTCCCCTCCACGGGCCCACCCGCACCGACAGCGGAGACCTACTTCGACGCGGGGGGTTCCGGGTCCTTGAAGATGGCTACGTGCGGCAGGCCATCCTGCCCCACGTAGCCCCGGTACATGCCCGCTGAGTTGAAGGGCATGGCCACGTTGCCTTCACGGTCCATGGCGATGACACCGCCCTCGCCTCCAGCCTTCACCAACACGTCATTGACGACGAGGTTGGCGGCCTCGGGCAGCGGAAGGTCCTGGTATTCGACGCGCGCGCAGATGTCGCGCGCCACCGTGTAGCGGATGAAGAACTCACCGTGGCCGGTGGCGGAGACCGCGCAGCGCGGGTCCGCGTAGGTGCCGGCGCCGATGATGGGCGCGTCGCCCACGCGGCCGTAGCGCTTGTTCGTCATGCCTCCGGTGGACGTCCCCGCCGCGAGGTTGCCGGCCTGGTCCAGGGCCACCGCACCCACGGTGCCGAACTTGTGGTCGCCCGTCACCGGGTCATGGCCGGGACGCAGCGACGACGAAGGCTGTCCCGGCGCGGGAGCGGCGCGCTCCTTCTCCAGCGCGCGCTGGAGGCTCTGCCACCGCTCCTCCGTGAAGAAGTACTTCGCGTCGACCAGCTCCACACCCTGGGCCTTCGCGAAGGACTCCGCGCCTTCGCCAATCATCATCACGTGCGGCGACTTCTCCATCACCTTGCGCGCCAGCTCGATGGGGTTCTTCACGTGACGCAGCCCCGCCACCGCGCCCGCGGAGCGCGTCGTCCCGTCCATGATGGCCGCGTCCAGCTCGTTGATGCCGTCATGGTTGAAGACCGCGCCCTTGCCCGCGTTGAAGTGGGGCGAGTCCTCCAGGATGCGGATGGCCGCCGTCACCGCGTCCAGGCTGCCGCCGCCCTGGGCCAGCACCGCGTGCCCCGCCTGGAGTGCCTGCTCGAGCACGGCGCGGACCTCGGCCTCGCGCTCCGGGGAGAGGTTCTCCCGCGAGATGACTCCCGCGCCTCCGTGGATGACCAGCCCCCAGCGAGGCTTGCGCGCGGCGGAGCCTTCCTGCGTGAGCCTCGCGTCATCGACACGCGCGGACTCCGTGCTGGTGCAGCCCATGGGGATGAGGAGCAGCGCGGTCCCCGCGACGAGACCCCGGGGAAGAGAAGGGAGCGAAGCGAACATTCGGCGACCTCCAGCGGCGGCGACCGGGAGACGAGGCGTGTGCGGCATCAACACTCCGAGTCCCGGCCAGGGTGTCGGGTCGGTAGCACGGCGACCAGGGAGGCACAATGACAGCCGCTCGCCTGCCCTCCTTGCCACCGACAAGCCATGGGCAGAGGCCTGGCTGTTCGCCTCAGCCCGCGTGCAGCGCGGCCCCACCGTGCACAGAGTCGGGAGCGTTCAGGGACAGGAGCGCGCGATGAAGAAGCTGAAGGGGTTGCGGGTGGCGGTGTTGGCGACGAGCGGCTTCGAGCAGGTGGAGCTGACGCGACCCGTCAAGAAGCTGGAGCGCCAGGGCGCGGCGGTGACGATTGTGTCGCTCCTTCCCGGCCACATCCGAGGCATGAACCACATGCTCCCCGGCAAGAAGGTCCGCGTGGACGCGATGCTGAAGGACGTGAAGGCGGCGGACTTCGACGCGGTGCTGCTGCCCGGAGGCCTCATCAACCCGGACACGCTGCGGCAGAGCGCGCTCGCGAAGGACTTCATCCACGACGCGGACTCGCTCAACCTGCCCATCGCCATCATCTGTCACGCGCCCTGGCTGCTCATCTCCGCGGGGCTCACCGAGGGGCGCACGCTCACCTCGTGGCCGGGCATCCGCGACGACGTGAAGAACTCCGGCGCGCAGTGGCGCGACGAGGCGATGGTGCGCGACGACAACTGGGTCTCCAGCCGGGGGCCGCAAGACCTGCCCGTCTTCGAGCGCGCCATGGTGGAGCTGTTCGAGGAGAAGATGCCGGAGGTCCGCGAGCGCACCCGCCACGCCGAGGAGCACCCCGCGCCCGCGCGCTACCATGCGCCGACGGAAGCCGCGAGTCGCTGGCCTCGACTGCTCGCGGGCAGCCTGGCCACCGCGGTCCTCAGCTTCGGCGTCCGCAGGCTCGCCGCGCGCTGACCGCTTCACGGGGCCGGAGCGCGCGAACGTCATGAGGCTCGCGTGCCCGGGTGCTCGGCTCGGCGACGAAAGACGGGGCCTTCCCTCCTCGGAGTCGTCACACGGACGGACGCCTCGCGGGACCTCCGCGAAGCGTCCGAGGCCAAGGACCTCCGCGTGTCACATCCAGCCGAGCTGGAGCCGCGCGACGTCCGTCATCCGTCCCTGGTCCCAGGGCGGGTCCCACACGAGCTCGACGTTGGCTTCCTTCACGCCGGGCACCGAGCCGACCTTGGTGCGCACGTCCTCCACCAGCACCGGGCCCATGCCGCAGCCGGGCGCCGTCAGCGTCATCTGGATGTCCACGCGCTGGCCGCCTTCCGGCAACGGCTCCGCCTTGCACGCGTACACCAGACCCAGCTCCACGATGTTCACCGGAATCTCCGGGTCATACACCGTGCGCAGCTGCTCCCAGACCTGCTCCTCGTGGAAGGTGCTCGGGTCCCCGGAGGTCTTCTCCTGTGGCGCGTACTCCGCGCCCAGCGCCGCGCCGTCCTTCTCGTCGATGCGGAAGAGCTGCCCGTAGGGGTCCTGCACCGTGATGTTGCCGCCCAGGGTCTGCATCACCCGCAGCTCCGCGCCCTCTGGCAGCACCACCCTGTCACCACTGGGAATGATGGTCGCGGGAACCTCCCGCTCCAGCATCGCCGTCACGCCTCGCATGGTCCGCTCCCTCCTTCCCTACTCCGTGGAAACCGCTTCATCTCGCCCTTCCAGCGCCGCGCGCATCGTGTGCCACGCGAGGCTGGCGCACTTCACCCGGGCGGGGAACTCGCTCACGCCGGACAACACCGCGAGCTTGCCCAGCGCCTCCACGTCCACCGACTCGGGCCCCTCGGTCACCAGCTTGTGCACCTTCTGGAAGAGGGCCTCCGCCTCCGCGCGCGTCTTGTCCTTCACCACGCCGGTCATCAGCGAGGCCGACGCGCGGGAAATCGCGCAGCCCTGTCCCTGGAAGCCGATGTCGCGGATGACGTCTCCATCCATCTTCATCGTCACGGAGAGCTGGTCTCCGCACAGCGGGTTGTGCCCCGCCGCCTCGTGATTGGCGCCCTCCACCACGCGATAGTTGCGCGGCCTCTTGGAGTGCTCCAGCACCACCTCCTGGTAGAGGTCCTTCAAGTCGTCCGAGCCCGAGCTCATCGGAACACCTCCCTCACCTTGTGCAGCCCACGCACGAGCGCGTCCACATCCTCGGGCGTGTTGTAGAGCGCCAGGGACGCACGCGCCGTCGCCGGCAGCTTGAAGTGCTGCATCACCGGCTGCGCGCAGTGGTGGCCCGTGCGGATGCAGATGCCCTCGCGGTCCAGAATCGTCCCCACGTCGTGCGGGTGGATGTCCTCCAGCGTGAAGGACAGCACGCCCGCCTTCTCGCGCGCGGTGCCCACCATGCGAAGCCCCGGAACCGCCTCCAGCGCCTGCGTGGCATAGGCCATCAGCGCCCGGTCATGCTCGGCGATGGCGTCCAGCCCCAGCGCCTGGAGATAGCGGATGGCCGCGGCCAGCCCCACCGCGCCCTCCAGGTTCGGCGTGCCCGCCTCGAACCGGTGCGGCACGCGGTTGTACGTAATCTTCTCCATCGTCACGGAGAGAATCATGTCGCCGCCGCCCTGATACGGCGGCATCGGCTCCAGGCGCTCCATGCGGCCGTACAGCACGCCGATGCCCGTGGGGCCGAACAGCTTGTGCCCGCTCAGCGCATAGAAGTCGCAGCCCAGGTCCTGCACATCCACCGGGAAGTGCGTCACCGACTGCGCCCCGTCCACCAGCACGGGGATGCCCTTGGCGTGCGCCCGGCGCGTCAGCTCCTTCACCGGGTTCACCGTGCCCAGCGCATTGGACACGTGCGTCACCGCGAGGATGCGCGTCTTCTCCGTGAGCAGCGCGTCCACGGCGTCCAGCACCAGCTCGCCCCGGTCATCCACCGGAATCACCCGCAGCGTCGCCCCCGTCTGCTCACAGAGCATCCGCCAGGGGACGATGTTCGCGTGGTGCTCCATCTGGGTGATGAGGATTTCATCCCCGGGCCCCACGTGCTTGCGGCCGTACGTCTGCGCCACCAGGTTGATGGCCTCGGTGGTGCCGCGCACGAAGACGATTTCCCGAGCATCCCTCGCGTTGAGGAAGCCGCGCACCGTCTCGCGCGCGCCCTCGTACGCCTCGGTGGCGCGCTCGGAGAGGATGTGGACGCCTCGATGCACGTTGGCGTTGTCGTGCTGGTAGAAGCGGACGATGGCGTCGATGACGGCCTGCGGCTTCTGCGCCGTCGCCGCGCTGTCCAGGTACACCAGCGGCCGGCCCCGCACCTCCTGCCGGAGCAGGGGGAAGTCCTCACGGACGCGTTGCACGTCGAACGAGCTCATGCCGTCACCTCCGTCCGGGGTGCACCCGGAAGCTTCGGGGCCAGCAGCCCCTCGACACTCGCGCGCACCGGCCCTTCCGGCACCGCATCCACCAGCTCCCGGGCAAAGGCATACGTGAGCAGCCGCTCCGCCTCCGCGCGGGGAATGCCTCGCGAGCGCAGGTAGAACAGCGCCTGCGCATCCAGCCGCCCCACCACCGCGCCGTGCGCGCACTTCACGTCGTCCGCCAGGATTTCGAGCTGCGGCCGGGTGTCCGCCTGCGCGTGCTCCGACAGGAGCAGGTTGCGGTTCTGCTGCCGTGAGTCCGTGCGCTGCGCGTCCTGGCGCACCTTCACCAGTCCGTGGAAGGTGCCGCGCGCCCGGTCATCCAGCACGCCCTTGTACAACTCGCGGCTGGTGCAACGAGGCACCGCGTGGTCCAGCGCCGTCCGCTGGTCCAGGTGCTGCGTCCCTCGCCCCACGTACAGGCCATTGAGGGTGGCGTCACCGCCCTCGCCCGCGAAGGTGACGTGCACCTCGTTGCGAGCCAGCACGCCGCCGAAGGCGAAGTTGTGAGACACGAAGCGGCTGTCACGACCCTGCCGCACGTGAAGCCCGCCCACGTGCACCGCCGCGTCACCCTCCGCCTGGAGCCGGTAGTGCTTCAAGCTGGCGTTGTCACCCAGCGTCACCTCCGTCACCGCGTTGGTGAAGCCCTGGCCCGTGACGCCCGTCGCGCTGGCGTACGTCTCCACCAGCGTCGCCTCACTGCCCTCTCCCGCCACCACGAGGACGCGCGGACTGGCCAGCACCGGCGCGTCGCCCCGGGTCAGGAAGATGAGCTGCACGGGCACCTCGCTCAGCGCCCCCGGCGCCAGGCGCAGCACGGCCCCGTCCTCCAGCAGCGCCGCGTTGAGCGCCGTGAAGGCATGCTCGGCCGCGAGGGCCCGCTGGCCCAGCTCCGCCTCCAGCAGCGCTCCGTCCTCCACCAGCGCGTCGCGCAGCGGCTTCAGCGTCAGGCCGCGCGGCAGACCCGCCACCGACGACAGCTCCGGCGACAGCCGCCCATCCACGAACACCAGCCGGGGACCGGGCAGCGCGAGCCGCGCCACCACCGCTGACAGCTCCGCCGTGCTCCCCGTCGTCGCGACAGGCGCGAAGGCCCCGTCCGCGATGGGGGCGAGGTTCGTGTACTTCCACGCCTCGTCGCGCGTCGTGGGCAGGCCCAGCCGCGCGAAGTGCGCGAGCCCGTCCTGGCGCACGCGCTGGAGCCACGCGGGCGTCGTCGCGTCCCGCGCCTGGAAGCGCGAGGCCACATCCACATAGCGAGTCACGCCCGGCGTCATCGCCGTGCCTCCCCGCCCTTCGTCGCGCCACCCTTGCCGTCCTGGAGCCCCAGCCAGGCGTAGCCCTTCTCCTCCAGCTCCAGCGCCAGCTCGCGCCCACCGGAGCGGATGATGCGCCCGCCCGCCATGACGTGGACCTTGTCCGGGACGATGTAGTCCAGGAGCCGCTGGTAGTGCGTAATCAGCACCATGGCGCGCTGGGGCGAGCGCAGCCCGTTCACTCCGCCCGCCACCGTGCGCAAGGCATCGATGTCCAGGCCCGAGTCCGTCTCGTCGAGGATGGCCAGGCGCGGCTCGAGCACCGCCATCTGGAAGATTTCGTTGCGCTTCTTCTCGCCGCCGGAGAAGCCCTCGTTCACCGAGCGGTTCATGAAGGCCGCGTCGAGCTGCACCAGCTTCGACTTCTCCTTGGCCATCTGGAGGAAGTCCATCGCATCCAGCTCCTCCAGCCCCTTCACCCGGCGCTGCGCGTTGAGCGCGGTGCGCAGGAAGTGCAGGTTGCCCACGCCCGGAATCTCCACCGGGTACTGGAACGCGAGGAACACTCCTTCGGCGGCGCGCGCCTCGGGGGCCAGCTCCAGGAGCGGCTTGCCGTCGAGGAGGACCTCGCCCTGGGTCACTTCGTAGGCATCCCTCCCCGCGAGCACGCTCGCCAAGGTGCTCTTCCCGGAGCCGTTGGGCCCCATGATGGCGTGCACCTCTCCGGCGCCCACCTCCAGGTCGATGCCCTTGAGGATGTCCTTGTCGCCCACACGGGCGTGCAGATTCCGAACGGACAGCAAAGCCATACCTACCCCACGCTCCCTTCCAGACTCACTCCGAGCAGCTTCTGTGCTTCCACCGCGAACTCCATGGGGAGCTCCTTGAACACCTGCCGGCAGAAGCCATTCACAATCATCGACACCGCGTCTTCTTGAGAGATGCCGCGCTGCCGACAGTAGAAGAGCTGGTCCTCGCCTATCTTCGACGTGGACGCCTCATGCTCCACCTGCGCCGACGCGTTCTTCACCTCGATGTACGGCACCGTGTGGGCGCCGCACTTGTCCCCGAGGAGCAACGAGTCGCATTGCGTGTAGTTGCGCGCGTTCTCCGCGCTCTTCAGCACCTTCACCAGCCCGCGGTACGTGTTCTGTCCCCGGCCCGCGGAGATGCCCTTGGACACGATGGTGCTGCGGGTGTTCTTCCCCAGGTGCACCATCTTCGTGCCGGTGTCCGCCTGCTGGAGGTTGTTGGTGAGCGCCACCGAGTAGAACTCGCCCACCGAGTCATCCCCTTTGAGGATGACGCTCGGGTACTTCCACGTAATCGCCGAGCCCGTCTCCACCTGCGTCCACGAAATCTTCGCGGCCTTGTGGGCGATGCCGCGCTTGGTGACGAAGTTGTAGATGCCGCCCTTGCCCTCCGCGTCACCCGGGTACCAGTTCTGCACCGTGGAGTACTTGATGGTGGCCCCCTCGAGCGCCACCAACTCCACCACGGCCGCGTGCAACTGATTGGTGTCGCGCTGGGGCGCGGTGCAGCCCTCCAGGTAGCTCACGTACGAGCCCTCGTCGGCGACGATGAGGGTGCGCTCGAACTGGCCCGTCTCCGCGGCGTTGATGCGGAAGTACGTGGACAGCTCCATGGGGCATCTGACGCCCTTGGGGATGTAGACGAACGAGCCGTCGCTGAAGACCGCCGAGTTGAGCGCCGCGAAGAAGTTGTCCGAGTGCGGCACCACCGAGCCCAGGTACTTGCGGAGCAGCTCCGGGTGCTCGCGCACGGCCTCCGAGAACGAGCAGAAGATGACGCCCGCCTTGGCCAGCTTGTCCTTGAACGTCGTGGCCACGGACACCGAGTCGAACACGGCGTCCACCGCGACGTTCTGCAGCCGCTGCTGCTCCACCAACGGAATGCCGAGCTTCTCGTAGGTGCGCAGAATCTCGGGGTCCACCTCGTCCAGGCTGTCCTTCTTCGGCTTGAACCGGGGCGCCGAGTAGTAGCTGATGGCCTGGTAGTCGATGGGCTTGTAGGTGACGGCCTGCCACGTGGGCTCGCGCAGCGTGAGCCAGTGACGGTAGGACTTCAGGCGCCACTCCAGCAGGAAGGGGGGCTCGCCCTTCTTCTCCGACAGCGCGCGGATGACGTCCTCGTTCAGCCCCGGCGGGAAGGTGTCCGCCTCCACCGCGGAGACGAAGCCGGCCGCGTACGGGCGGCGCGTCAGTTCCTGGAGGGTGTCGGTGGTCATGAGCGGACTCCTGTCGTGGCGGAAGGTGTCGAGGTGTTGGCGGCGGCCGGCGCGGCCCTCGCGGGGGTGCCCAGGCCCACCAGTCGCTCGGGCATGCGCGGCGCCGGGGCGATGAGGTCCGCCAGCGTCAGGCGTCCCAGCGCTTCCTGGATGGCGTGATTGATGAGCTTCCAGTGCCCTCGTATCTGGCACACGGACTCCAGCTCACAGGGCGCGCCGCCGCCGGAGGTGTGCACGCCACACTCCGTGAGCGCGACAGGCCCTTCCAGCGAGGCCACCAGCTCCGCCAGGGAGAGCGACGCCGCGGGGCGCGACAGCCCATAGCCGCCGTTGGCGCCCCGGTGGGACACCACCAGCCCGGCCTGCAGCAAGCCCTTGAGCACCTTGCTGGCCGAGGGCAGTGGCACACGGGTGCGTGCCGCCAGCTCGCGAGTGGTGCGGGTGCCACCCTCCGCGCGAGCCAGCTCTGTCATCAGCACGATGCCGTAGTCGGTCATCTTGCTCATCCGGAGCATGCGGGACGCTTCTCCTCTCTGGGTCCATTCCCACGGGGCCTCAGGGCCTCCGGGCGCGTCATATGTAATCTGGACCGATTTAGTCCACATTGCATTTCGGGCGCGGCCCCTAAATGCCCCCGGTTGGAGGGCAAGGGGGAGAGGGCTAGGGTGGGATTCTTGCTATCCGGAGGGAATCCGCTGATGCGTCCACTGCTGCTGCTCGCCACGCTCGCCCTGGCCCTGGCGGGCTGCGAGAAGAAATCCGCACCCACCGAGGCTCCCCCCACCGGACAGGCCGCCGACCCATCCAAGGCCGGAACGGCGGCGCAGGCGCCCACGGGCTCGAACAGCCCGGCGGTGGCGCCCGACGAGAAGGGCGCCATCCTGATTGGCGAGGTGGGCAGCCTGACGGGCAGCGAGGCGACGTTCGGCGTCTCCGCGCGCAACGGCATCGAGCTGGCGCTCAACGAGGCGAACGCCGCGGGTGGAGTGCGGGGCCGCCAGCTGGCGGTGCGCGTGTACGACAGCCAGGGGCGCCCGGAGGAAGGGGCGCAGGCGGCGACGCGGCTCATCACTCAAGACAGGGTGGTGGCGATTCTGGGTGAGGCGGCCTCCTCCGTGTCCATGGCGATGGCGGAGAAGGCGCAGGTGGGCAAGGTGCCGATGATTACGCCCACCTCCACCAGCGCCGAGGTGACGAAGAAGGGCGACTACATCTTCCGCGTCTGCTTCATCGACGAGTTCCAGGGTCTGGTGATGGCGAAGTTCGCCCGGGAGAACCTGAAGCTGTCGCGAGTGGCGGTGCTGACGGACAACAAGAGCGCCTTCTCGATGGGACTGGCGGACGTGTTCACCGCGAAGTTCCAGGAGTTCGGCGGGAAGATTGTCGGCACGGAGAGCTACTCGAAGGGTGACACGGACTTCCGCGCGCAGCTCACGGCGCTCAAGCAGTTGAAGCCGGAGGCGGTGTTCGTGCCGGGGTACTACACGGACGTGGGCATCATCGCGCGGCAGGCGCGCGAGGTGGGCTTGAAGGTTCCCTTGCTCGGCGGTGACGGCTGGGACTCCGACAAGCTGTTCGAGCTGGGTGGGTCGGCGCTGGAGGGCAGCTACTTCTCCAACCACTACTCGCCGGGCAACCCGGACCCGGTGCTCCAGTCGTTCCTGGCGCGCTACAAGGAGAAGTACGGCAGCGTGCCGGACAGCGTGGCGGCGCTGTCGTACGACGCGGCGCGGGTGCTGGTGGAGGCGCTCAAGCGCGCCCCGGACACGAGCGGCCCGGCGGTGCGCGACGCGATTGCCGCGACGAAGGACTTCCCGGGCGTGGCGGGGCGAATCACCCTGGACGCGAACCGCGACGCGGTGAAGGAAGCCGTCGTCCTGAAGGTCGCCGGCGGCAAGGCGGAGTTCGTCACCACCGTGAAGCCGTAGCGGTGCGTGCCCGGTCCCCCGTCCTCAAGGGATGGGGGACTGGATGACGTAGTAGATGGAGCTGAAGTACCGCTGGAGCGCGTTGAGCAGCAGCACCAGGAACGGCCAGCCCACCGTCGTGATGCCCAGCAGCGCCGCGGAGACGACGGCGTACTCCACCATGGACTGGCCTCGAGGCTTGCGTCGATTCAGCGCGGCCATCAGCACTTCCCCGGATTCTGGCAGCCCATGTAGTACTCACCGCGCTGCTGGCGAGTCCTCTCGTTGTTGTTCGCTTCCCAGTCACGCCACTCGTTGTTGAAGTAGGTGCCGTTGCCCTGGCCCTGGTCGATGTCCTGGGAGGGCGCACCACTGCCTGTCTGGGCCTTGATGGAGATGCTCACGTTGCGCGGGTCGTCTCCAGCAGTGCCATCCAGCGCCACGTCGTCGGAGAGCAGCTTACGGTCGATGGCCCGCCTGACGAGCTGCTCCGCCTCGGTGGACATCTGGGTGAAGCCTGAATTCTCCTGGCTCGAATAGATGTGTGCCACGCGCACGTAGACATTGGTCGGCTCGGTGTCCTTCTGGCCGGGCCCCAGGTTCTGCTGCGCCGTCAGCGCCCACGTGTCGGTGACCAGGGCAATGCGCTCCCAGGGGAGGTAATAGGTGTCTCGGGACCTGTCCCCTTTCTTCTCCGCGTTGTCATGGACGTCACCGTCCATGTTCTCCTTCGCGAGGTCGACCTGGGAGAACTCCTGGAGGAACGTGGTCGGGAGCAGGTAGTTCTGGACGCCGCTGCGCGCCGAACAACGGATGAGGCCTCCTCGGTTGAACTGACGCATGTAGGCGGCATGCAGCGTCACGCCATAACTCCCCACCGCGTCCTGGTTGACCGTGCACTGCACCTCCTGGGCTGCTGGATGCATCCAGCAGGCATGAGCCACCAGTTCCTGGTGGTGGTGCATGCTTCGAACCTTGCACTCCGGTGGTTCGGCCTTGTAGCTGTCCAGACCCGACTCGTGGTCGCAGTACATCAGCCGTACGAAGCGCTGGGTCTCTCCGAAGCCAGCGAAAGCCTCTCCATTCTGGGGCGTCGCGGCGTAGTCCGACACGGTGTAGTCCCAGATGGCGCTGAGCGCGGACTCCTGCGCATCCAGTACGTGGCGCAGGAGGTCATCCAGGAAGATGGCGTACATGAACACGGGGATGATGACGAGCATGCACAGCGCCGTCTCCACCGCGGCGGCGCCCCGAGCCCCACGCGTCTCACGTCTCGTCGAGGCCTTCACAGTGACACCCCCGGTGCGTCGGCGATGGTGGCCGCGTCGGAGTTGCCCGCATCCTCCAGTACACGCCTGGCCTCCGGCGCGGTGAAGGGATGCAGCTTGGCGCGCCAGTACGGAGCGAAGAGGTTGGGCGGCTCCGCCCAGCCTCCCTGCTTGAAGCGGTGGTAGTACACGAGCGACTTGGACATGGCCGTGCCGTCGGCCGCCGACAGCGTGAGGCTCCCAGAGCCCTGAGCACCGTGCTCGAACTTCACGGAGCGCGAGCTGTTGAGTTCCCAGGGTGCCTTCTTCAGGTCACCCACGTTCAGCCTCATCGAGTAGTAGCTGTAGACACGCGGCTGGCCCCAGTCACGGCTCGCATTGGGATTGGCGCGGTACTTCATGAAGCAGTTGCCGGAGCCCGCGCAGGAGGTGAGCGCCTTCGCGTTGGTGCCCTCGAAGCGGTGCTGGCCCCGGTGCTGCTGGCCTCCATTCTCGTGGCCTCCACCGTTGGCGTCGCTCCAGACGGTGGTGTCGTAGTCCGATGACACGGTGTTGTGCTCCCACATATGCCGTACCGAGCCCTCCTCGGCGGCGGCGATGGTGGAGCCCTGGTTTCCACCACTCGAGCCCCCACTGAAGACCCGGGACTTGTTCTGGACCGCCTTGGCGGACCCGTCGTGCTGAAGCACCACGTAGCTTCCCGACTTCGGGATATCCTTGAGCTTCTTGAGGAAGTCCGGGTGCAGATGCTTCGGCGGGGTACCGCTGCCGTTGCGGTTCGCCGGCCAGTCCGAGCGGCTCGCATTGCCTATCTCCGTCACGACGCGGGCACGGGCCTCTGGCGAGGTATTCGCCACGCTTCCCTGGCACTGCATGCCATCCACGGCGCAGTTGAACTCGTTGGCGTTCATGCCCCCAACCGCCGAGGACAGCTCGCCCACGTTCGGAGCCGTGTCGTTCTTGAGCTGGGACAGGCCGTGGCTCGAACCGTCCTTCACCGCCTGGAGGGTCTTCTCGTGGATCTCCCGCTGGGACGTGTGGACATTGTCCACCATGAGGTCCAGTCCCTCCATCGCTTTACGGAAGGTCCCCTCGAGACCGCGTACATTGCTGTCGACCTTCAGGGCTTCCTTCTCGAACTTGTCCCGAATGTCAGCGGCGTCCATCGCGTGCTTGCAGTGGTCACACATGCCCCTGCAAGCAACGCAGAGGCCTGTCTCGATTTTGAAAATCGTACTGAAGTTGTCCCTGCCCGCCCGCAGCATCTCGCCCGTGACGCTCGCGGCGGCCATGTACGCGTGGAGACTGTTCATCGCCACGTAGGAGCCCGCGATAGCACGATTGCTGACCGCGTAGTAGTTGAGCGCGCGTGCCTCCAGCACGGCCATGGAGAACGACATGGCGTCGCTGTGCTGCTGCAGGCTCATCTTCTGGCGCAGCGCATGGCTGAGGTTGAAGCTCAGCGTCACCATCAACGCCAGCACCAGGAAGGACAGCGAGCCCAGGACGATAGCCTGCCCGCGCCGCGAACGACGATGCGAATTCCTTACGACTGCGGATAGGTGAACGGAAAGAGGCATTCGTTCCTCGGGGGCACATCGTCGGTGTCGAGATAAAGGTTCGACTGCATCCGCATGTTGTAGGAGGCACGAATGGGGGCGATGTACATGCCCTGCGATGCAGCGCTGTCGTAGGGATTCTCTCCCGTGGATTTGCTTCCAAACTTGCGCCTCGCCACCCTGGCCTTCTCACGCGCCTTCGCCTCGCCCAGGCGCAGCGACATGTGCATGTCCCGCGCGCGTGCCGCGTTGTAGATGACCCGGTCCGCGAACGGGATGACGAGCCGATAGTTGAACGTCACCTGAATGCGCAGCTTGGTGCGGTGGCTTTGCTTCCAGTCGCCGCCCGTCGCGTTGTCGGGGTCGTCGAAGTCCAGCTCGCCGCTTCCGCTCACGTGCTCTCTCGTGGGCCCGCAGACGGTGACCTCGGCGTACTTCAAGCCGGTGGTCCCTATCGTGTTACCCTGCATATCGTTCCACTTGTCCGTGAACTCCTGCCCGCTGTTCACCGGCTTGACGTATTCGATGCCGTCCGGCCCGGGGGCGCGCTTGGCCATCATCGGAAGGAGCACGGCGACGGCCGCCTTCTCCATCTCCTTCACGCTGGCGTTGTGGAGGGAGCCGGCCCGCACCGCTTTGTAGGCGGCGTACTTGGTCAGGAGTCGGGCCTGGTGCATCAACCCCAGTTGCAGGATGCCCAGGATGAGGAAGACGAAGAGCGGCAGGACCACCGCGGACTCCACCGCAGCCTGTCCTGACTGTGCCCTTGCACTGTGAAAGCAGAGGCGACATCGCATACACCAATCACTACCAGCCCACAGCACCCTCCTTCAAATCCCCGGGACTCGAAACTTCCATTCCAAACCCGGAGTGTTGCCCCCTACACACGAATGACAAACATTCCCCACGGGCCGTTGTCTTCGCCACAAATCCGGCGCCCGGCTGCCTGCCCTCACGAGCACCCAACAAATACAGCCATGCCCTCTCGTGGAAACCCACGACACCCAGAAATGACAAACACCCGACATCATTGAGAGGCGCGAGGGCCCATACGCAGCCCGCTCGCACGTAGAGCAACCAGACGTCCGGCGCTCACGACAGGGCAGCCAGCACGATGTCTAAAGGAAAACACGTACGGGGAAACACGGGCCGGCGCTCACGTGCGGATGGCCCGCACGGACCCGCTCACGACGCCCGTGGTTCGCGCCCCTGCCACGGCCTCGCCGCGCGCGGGGGGCGGCCCCACGTCGCTACGGAATCGGAGACTGGATGACGTAGTAGATGGAGCCGAAGTACCGCTGCAGCGCGTTCAGCAGCTGCACCAGGAACGGCCAGCCCATCACCGTGAAGCCCATCAGCGCGGCCGTGACGGTGGCGTACTCCACCATCGACTGACCACGCGCCCGAACAAGCCCCAGCCTCCGGGGTGACTTCGCCATCGCTACATCCTTCCTGTCATTCATGGCACGGCACCTCGCTGGAGCAGCGAGAGCTGCAGCTCGACGCCGGACTCCTGCCCGCGCGTGCGCAAGGTGGCCCGCCCCAGGGTGGTTCCCTTCATCAACTCGAACGCGATGCCATTCGCATCCACCGGCTCCACCGCCCCCACGTCCCAGCCCTTCTCCGTCAGCAAGTTCCGGTACTTCTCACCGACGGAGGAGGGAGCCGCCTCCGGAAGCTGGCCGGAGACGACGTGGTGCGAGGCGCCCTCCATGGAGAACGAGAGCGTAATCGGCTCGCTCAGCTCGGGCGGCAACGGAATCCAGGGCGGCACGCGCGAGGCCCGCTTCAACAGCGGCGCCACCTGCCCCGCCGACACGAAGCCCAGCGTCTCGCCACCCTGCGCCAGCACGGAGACCAGCCGCATCTCCTCCGTGGCCGGGCTCCAGTACCCCACCCAGCCCCCGTTCTCCCCATGGCGCTCGCCGAGCACCGGCAGCCCGTTGTCCAACAACACCTGCCGGTAGTGCGACAACACCTGCTCCGGCGTGTCCTTCGTGGAGAACCACGCCACGGCGATGGGCACGTCGGGGCCCAGGTAGTCCACGGCGAGCAGCTCCGCGCGGCTCGCCCTGGGATACGCGGGGAAGTGCACCAGCGCGCGCTTCAGCGCGGCCTCCTCCCCGGGCGGGCGGCTCCCCGGGGGCTTCGGGGCAGGCGCATCATCGAGCGAAGGCGGAGGAGACCACTCCTCGGTGACGTCGCGCCGCCCGTAGACGGCGCCCTCCCAGGCAAAGCCAATCAACGAGCCCACCACGGCCACGGAGAACAGCAGCGCGGGCACGCGGATGACCAGGCTCGAGGCACGAGGCATCAGCACTGCTCCGACTGGGCACAGCCCAGGTAGTTGTTCCCCCGGGCGTTGTGCGTGGCCTCGTTGTTGTCCTTGTCCCAGTCCTTCCACTCGCTGTTGAAGTAGCTGGCGCTCCCGCCGTTCTGCTGCAGCTGCTGCACCGGCCCACCGCTCGACGGGAAGGGCTTGATGGAGAGGCTGGGCTCGCGCGGATCATCACCCGGAGGCATGTCATCCAGGCGGATGTCGCTGCTGAGCACCTCCTGCGTGGCCTCGCTGACGAACGCCTCGGCGGCCGAGGACATCTGGGTGTACCCGGAGTTGTCCTCGTTCTTGTAGATCTGCGCCAGGCGCACGTAGAGGTCCTCCTCGTCGCCGTTCTCCGTCCCCGGCTCCATGTTCGCCTCCTTGGTGAGCGCCCATGTGTCGGTGACGATGGCGATGCGCTCCCAGGGCAGCAGGTAGACGTCTCCCTCGAGCCCGCGCGGGTCGTCCTGCAAGTCGCCGCCCTGCGCGTTGCTGTGGATGCCGTTGCCGCGCTTCTTCGTCTCCCGCGCCAGGTTCACCTGACTGAAGTCCTGGAGGAAGGTCTTGGGCAGCAGGTAGTTCTGCACGCCCAGCCGCGCCGAGCAGCGGATGACGCCGCCCTTGCCGAACTGGTCCATGTACGACTGGTGCAGGTCCACGTTGTACGCGCCCGCGGGACCGCCGCCACCGCCGCCATTGGGGTCGGCCGTGTTCAGCGTGCACTGCACCTGCTGCGCCCCCGGGTTGAGCCAGCACGCATGCGCGGACACCTCCGCGTGGTGGCCCTCGTCATTCTCACACTCCGGTCCCTTGCCGGGACCGAAGCTGTCCAGGCCCGACTCGTGGTCGCAGTACTGCAGCCGCGCGTAGTACTGCGCGCCATTGAAGCCATAGAAGGGCTCCGCCGCGCCGCCCTCGGGGGGAGGGTTCTTCGGCTTGGTCGGATAGTCCTGCACGGCGTAATCCCAGACAGTGGACAGCGCCGTCTCTTGCGAGTCCAGCGCGTGCCTCAGCAGGTCATCCACGAAGAGCGCGTACATGAACACCGGGATGATGACCAACATGCACAGCGCCGTCTCCACGGCGGCCGCGCCCCTGGCGGCTCGATGTCCGGAAGTCTTCACAGGGTCACCCCATCCACCTGCGACATCTGGGCCGCCTCCGAGTTGCCCGCGGCCTCCAAGACTTGTTGGGCATCACCCTTGGTGTAGGGGTGCAGCTTGGCGCGCCAGTACGGCGCGAAGAGGTTGGGGGCTTCCTTCCAGCCGTCCTCGCCGAAGCGGTGGTAGTAGACGAGCGACTTCGACATGGCCATGCCCTCCGTCGCCGCGACGGTGAGGGTTCCCGCGCCCTGCTGGCCGTGGGTGAGCTTCACCTGCGCCGACGAGTTCAGCTCCCAGGGCGCCTTCTTCGTGTCGCCCACGCGGAAGCGCATGGACACGTAGCTGTAGACGCGCGGCTGGCCCCAGTCGCGCTTCGGGTCCGGGTTGGCGCGGAACTTCATGAAGCAGTTGCCGGAGCCCGCGCAGCCGGTGAGCGCCCGGACGTTGACGCCCTCGAACTGATGCTGGCCCGAGTGCGCGCCGTCGTTCTTGTGGCCGCCGCCGCTGTCGTCGCTCCAGACCTCCGACTTGAAGCTGCTCGTCATCAGGCCGTGTTTCCACTGGTGGAAGATGCGGCCCTCGTCCTGCGCCGCCACCATGGAGCCCTCGTTGCCGCCGCTCTGGCCACCCGAGGTGAGCTGGCCCTTGTCTTTCACCGTCTTCGCGGTGCCCTTGGTGCCGGAGATGAGCTTCGTGCCCTCGTTCCCCGGGATGTCATCCAGCTCCTGGAAGAACTGCGAGTTGAGGTACTTGGGCCTGTTCATCGAAAGCCCGCCCGGGCTCTTGCGGGTCGCCGGCCAGCCGGAGCGCGTCGCGTTGGCAATCTCAGTCATGACTCGCGCACGGGCCTCCGGGGAGGAGTTGCCCTCGCTGCCCTGGCACTCCATGCCATCCACGGCGCAGTTGAACTCGTTGGCGTTGATGGAGCCCACGGCCTCCACCAGGTCGCTCGCGTTGGGCGCGGTGTAGTCCTTGAGCTGGCCCAGGCCGTGGCTCTTGCCGTCCTTCACCGCCTTCACCGTCTGCTCATGGACCGAGCTCTGGGCCTTGTGGATGTTGTCCACCATCAGGTCCAGCCCCTCCATGGCGGTGTTGAAGTTCGACTCGAAGCCCTGGACCTTGTCGTCGTAGTCGTCGCCCGAGTCGCTGAAGTCGCTGGAGATCTGGAACGCCTCCACCGCGTGCTCGCAGTGGTCGCACATGAACTCGCAGGCGATGCACAGCAACATCTCCTGCGCGGCGATGATGGCGAAGTTCTGGGAGGACGCCCGCATGATCTGCCCGGTGAGGCTGGCGGCGGACATGTACGCGTGGAGGCTGTTCATCGCCACGTAGGAGGTGGCGATGGCCCGGTTGCTGACCGCGTAGTAGTTGAGCGCGCGCGCCTCCAGGACGGCCATGGAGAACGACAGGGTGTCGCTGTGCTGCTGCAGGCTCATCTTCTGGCGCAGCGCATGGCTGAGGTTGAAGCTCAGCGTCACCATCAGCGCCAGCACCAGGAACGACAGCGAGCCCAGGACGATGGCCTGGCCTCGCTGGATGCGGCGGCGCGTCCGGCTCAGTATGAGAACGGGAACATGCATACGTTGCTCGAGGGCAGGGCGTTGGCGCCGAGATAGAGATTGGACTGCATCCGCATGGTGTACGTGGCGCGGATGGGCATGATGTAGATGCCCTGGGAGGCGGCGCTCTGGTAGGGGCCCTCACCCGTGGCGGCGCCCCCGAACTTGCGGCCGGAGACCTTGGCCTGCTCCTCCGCCTTTATCTTCCCCATGCGCATCAACATGGGCACCTCCCGGCCGCGCGCGGCGCTGTAGATGACCCAGTCCGCGAAGGGAATCAGCAGCCGGTAGTTGAGCGTGAGCTGGATGCGCAGCTTGGTGCGGTGGTTCTCCTTCCAGCCATCCGGGTGGATGTTGTCCGGGTCGTCGAAGTCGAACTCCCCGCTGCCGGAGACCTCCTCCTTCGTCGGTCCGCAGATGGTGACCTCCGCGTACTTGAGGCTCACCCCGGGCATCTCGTTGCTCTTCAGCTCGTTGAACTTGGTCTCGAAGTCCTGCGCGCTGCTGACCGGGCGGGTGTACTCGATGCCGCCAGGGCCGCCAGCGCGGGTGCTGAGGATGGGCAGCAGCACCGCGAGCGCGGCGGCCTCCATCGTCTCGACCTTGGCGTTGTGGAGCGAGCCGGCCCGGACCGCCTTGTAGGCGGCGTACTTCGTCAAGAGCCGCGCCTGATGCATCAGCCCGAGCTGAAGAGTGCCCAGGATGAGGAACACGAAGAGCGGCAGGACGATGGCGGACTCCACCGCGGCCTGACCTGATTGGGACGCTGTGGTGAGGGAGCGCATCCAGCCTCGAGAAATGGCGCCAGGGCTTTGCATCCCCCGTGCACCCAACGAAGTTACACTGACACTCTGATCTCGCGAATCACGGCCCTAATGTTTCCCGCGCGGAGACGAAAATCGTCGCGAGCCCTCATCGCGGAGGGAAGCATCCCTCTCCCGGGGAAAAAATCCGCGCCAGAAAGACTCGGTGCGGCCACATGACCGATGGGTCGTCCCCGAAACTCTCAGCTGTTGCAAAAGCAAGTGACGCGGAGGGCCAAGAGGACGGCCCCGCAGGGCAGGCGGAGGAGCGAGTCCTGGGCCCCTTTTCAGCGGCGCCGGGCGATCTCCTGGATGAGGTCCACGTAGCGGCGGTTCTTGGGGTTGAGCTTGAACGCCTTGCGGAAGGCGTCCTCCGCCAGGGCCCACTGGCTCTCGCCCTGGGCCACCTCGCCCAGGAACCCCCAGCCGTCCTCCAGCCCCGGCTCCTGGCGGACGACCTCCTGCAGCTCCTGGAGCGCCAGCCGACCGTGCGCCTCCGGCTTCATGAGGTAGCGGGCCCAGGCGCGCCAGGCGTGATGCAGCGGCTTGGGTTCGATGTCGCAGGCATATTCGAAGTACTCGAAGGCGCCCGCGTAGTTGCGCGCGGTGAGCCTGCGCCGGGCTTCGTCGAACTGGGTGGTCGCATCCAGCAGGTCGGTGCGGATGCGGAACTGCTCAGCCGTGGTGGGGCGGCCCGTGGCGGCCCGCTCCTTCTCGCGGTGCGCCGCGCGGCGCTTTCGCCACAAGAGATTCTGGTCCGCGTCCGACAGCACGCCGTAGGCCTTGGCATACGCCGCCAGCAGCGCCTCCGCCTTCTCCTTCAGCTCCGGCGTCTGGAAGCGCAGGGGCGAGTAGCGCTCCGCCCACGCGAGGAAGGCCCGGCGCAGTGGCAGGGGCTGCACGTCCTCGGGGACCTCCAGCAGGGCGAAGGGGTCCTTGCTCCGGTGCGCGAGGAAGGCCGTCACCAGGGCGTCCCTGGCGGCCACGTCCTCGTCGGAGAACGGCGTGCCCCGCGCGGCGACGGGCTCCGGGGCCACGGGCTCCGGGGGTGGCGCCACGGGCACCGGCACCGCGCGCGAGGCCAGCTCCGCCGCCTTCGCGTCCACGTCCTCCACGAAGCCCGCCACGCCCAACAGGCACAGCGCGTAGAGCCGCCGCAGCACCGTCTCCGTGTCGAAGCCCGTGCGCTCCTGGAGTTCGTTGAAGGTGGGCCGCTGCCGGAGCTGTTGCAACAGCCGCGCGTCCTTGGATGACAGCTTGGGCCCGGACTCCACGCCGGGCAGCTGCCCGAATCTGCGCTCGTCCGTGAAGGTGAAGTGGGTGGCCACCGCGTCGAAGGGCATCACGCCTTCCACGCCCGTCAGGATGAGCTGCGCGGGGTTGGTCCGCACACTGGCGTCCGGCGCCTCCGCGTCCGCGATGAGGCGATACTTCGCGTCCACCCACCGGAAGCAGTCGAGCAGCTTGTGCGCCAAGTTCGCCTGGAGCTGCTTGTACAGGTCGAAGGGGCTGATGAGTCCCTTCTGCACCAGGAGGCTGCCCATCTGCATGCCCGTGGACACGCTCTCCGCCAGCGACTTCTGGTAGTCGGCCTCCGCGAGCCGGCCCTTCTCCACCAGATACTTGCCCAGCGTCTCGTGCAGCAGGTTGGACTGGCACGCCACTGGCGAGCCTTCCTCGAAGACGATGCGCTTCTCACGCTGCCGCACCTTCAGCTCCAGCGTGCACGTGCGCTCCTCCACCATCAGCGCCTGGAGCAGCAGCGGGAAGGGCGTGTCGGCGAGCAGTCCCTCGCGCTGGCGAAGCACCTGCGACGGGGTGGGAAACATGGAGCGGGCCTCGGCTGTCGGTGGACACGAGAATAGCGGATTACTCCAGGTACTCGTACGCCTCGGTGTCGGCGGGCGGATACCGGTCGTAGCCGCGGACACTGCCGCCGTGCGAGCGCGAGGCGAACAGGCCCATCTGGTTCGCCACCGTCGCGCCCGTCCCCAGCACCAGCGCGAGCAGCACCGCGTAGGTGAGCGGCCGACTGGGTCGTGACAGCCACGCCCACCGGCGCTCGCGTCGACGCTGGAAGCCCGGCGCCGCCACGTACTCGTTCCACGCCAGCTCGCGCATCCGCTTCGCATCCGCGGAGCGACCGTCCTTCGCCAGCGCGCTCGCCAGCAGATAGCGGCCCTCCACCGAGCCCAGCCGCGTCGCGCAGAAGCGCTCCAGCGATTCAATGGCGCCCTTCACCTCGCCGCGCTTCAGCCGGAAGCGGCCTCGCTCCAGGTCGATGGCGCCCTGGCGGAAGTCGGGGTCCAGCTTCGCCGCCTCGTCCAGGAGCAGCTCCCCGCGCCGCGCATCCCCCGCGCCCAGGTACGCCACGCCGAGCAGGTACAGGGTGTCCACGTCCTCGTCGCCCGCCTCCAGGTTGGGCTTGAGGACGTCGACGGCTTCGTCGTACCGCTTCTGCTCCACGCGGATGTCCGCCAGCTCGTGGCGCGCGCGCCGCTCGTGGGGGTTGGTGAGGATGGTCCCCGCCAGCTCGCCCGCGCGCTGGAAGCGCTTGAACATGCGCACCGGGCTGGGCAACAGCCGCCACGTGAAGCGGTCCGCCACGAAGATGAAGACGATGACCAGGCCCAGCGACAAGAGCGGGCTGCCCGTCAGCAGGGTCAGGAACATCCACAGCATCCACTTGCTCATAAGCTCCTCGAAGTCCCTCTCGCGGGCCGCTGACTAGAGCAGCCGCGCGCAGACGGCGCTGTGTACGTCCGCGCCCTTTTCAGTCAAGGCCAGCCGCCCGCCCGTGAGCGTCGCGAAGCCGTGCTCCACCAGCCTCGCCACCTCCGCCCGCCGCGTCTCCACCGACTGCCCGTACCGCGCACACACCACTTCCCAGTCCACGCCCGACACCAGCCGCAGCCCCATCGCCAGCCGCTCCGCGAACAGCTCCTCCGCCCCCAGCGCCTCCCGCCCCTCCTCCGGCAGGCGGCCCGCCTCCACCTCGGCCAGGTACTTCTCCGGGCTGCGCAGGTTGACGTAGCGCGAGGGCTCGGGCGTCAGCAGCATGCCCGTGGCGCCCACGCCCAGCGCCAGGTACTCGCCCCCCGTCCAATAGAGCGCGTTGTGTCGCGAGCTGAAGCCCTCGCGCGCGTGGTTGGACACTTCATAGCGACGCAAGCCCGCCGCGCCATAGACCTCGCGCACGACTCGCGCCATCTCCACCACGTCGTCATCGGGGGGCAGCTCCAGCTCGCCGCGCTTGAGGCGCTTGGACAGCGGGGTGTCCTCCGCCAGCACCTCGCGCTCCACCGTCAGCGCATACGTGGACAGGTGCTCCGGGGCGAGAGCCACCGCCCGCCGCGCGTCCTCCTCCACCTGCGCGACGCGCTGCCCGTGCACACCGTAGATGAAGTCCATGGACACCACCGGGAAGCCCGCCCGCCGCGCCAGCTCCACGGCGAGCTCCACCTGCGCCGCGTCGTGCGCGCGCCCCAGCGCCTTCAGCGTCTCCGGCTGGAAGGACTGCACCCCCAACGACAGCCGATTCACCCCCGCCGCCCGATAGCCCGCGAAGCGCTCCGCGTCCGCGCGCTCGGGATTGCCCTCCAGGGAGACCTCCACGCCGGGCGACACCGTCATCCTCGCGGCGATGCCCTCCAGCACGCGGGCCACGTAGCGGGGGTGCCACAGCGAAGGCGTACCGCCGCCCAGGAAGATGGACTCCAGCGGCTTCGAGCGCAGCGCGGGTGACGCCGCGAGCCGCGCGTCGAGCTCCGCCAGCACGGCGCTCGCATAGCGCTCCTCGGGCACCTGCTTCGCCACCGCCACGGCGAAGTCGCAGTACGGGCACTTCGCGAGGCAGTAGGGGAAGTGCAGGTACAGCCCGAAGCGGGCCGCGGCCATCCCCGTGAGCGGGTCCACTGGTGCGTCGAACGGCATGAGGGGCAAACCTTTACTTCCGGCCCTTCAATTGCGCTTCGAGCTTCGCGATTTTCGCCTTGTAGCCAGCCGCCGCTTCGAGCGCCGTCTCGGCCGCCATCAGCTTTCGCTTCAGGTTCGCGGCATCCGCCTTGAGCCCCTCGCGCTCGGCTTCCCAGTCGGTGGACGCAGCAACCGGCTTCCCGCCTGACTGCTCCAGCTTGGACAGCTTCGCTTCCGCCGCCGCGCGCGCCTCCTGCTCCGCTCGGAGCGAGGACTCCGCGCGCGTCAGCTTCGCCTCCACCGCCGCTCGCGCCGTGTCCGCGTCCTTCGCCTTGGCACCGCGCGACTCCTCCAGCGCGGACTCCGCCTTCGCGAGCTTCGCTTCGAGGTCCTTCAGCTTGCTCGCCTGCGCGGACTCGGACTGGGACAGCTTCGCTTCCGTCGCGGACCGCGCGGCATCCGCGTCCTTGAGCTTGCTGGTCTGGGCCGCCTCGGCCTGCGCGAGTCTTGCCTCGGCGTCCTTGAGCTTGCTGGCCTGCGTCGACTCCGCCTTCGAGAGCTTCTCCGCGGCCTCCTTCAGCGCGCTCGCCTGCGCGGCCTCGACCTGCGCCAGCTTCTCGGCGGCATCCTTCAGTGCGCTCGCCTGCGCGGCCTCGACCTGCGCGAGCTTCGCCTCGGCCTCCTTCTGCTTGCTGACCTGCGCTGACTGGGCTGCCTGCAAAGCCTTGGCTGCCTCCGCCTTGGCCGACTCCAGCGCGCCCTCCAGCATCTTCAAGCGCTGCTGGAGCCGCTCCGCCTTGTCCGCCTCCGCGCGCGTGGCCGACAGCTCCTCGCGCAGCTCCGTCAGCTCCGCCTCGGTGCCCCCCTGCCCCGCCGCCAGCGCGTCCGCACGCGCCTCCTCCGCCGCCGCACGCACCTGCGCGTCCGCGCGCTCCGCTTCCGCCGCCTCGCGACGCACGCGCTCCAGAGAGACTTCTTCCTTCGACTGCGCCAGCACGCCCTGCACCCGCGCCAGCTCCGCCTCGCGCTGTCCGGAGGCCGTCTCCATCATCGACACGCGCGCGGCCAGTCCCACGCGCTCGGCGTCCGTCGTCGCCGCCTTCATCTCCGCCACGCCGAGCTGCTTCTTCAGCGCCTCATGCTCGAGCCGCGCGGACTCCAGCGCCGCCGTCAGCTCGCTCACCTTCGCCTCGGCCTGCTGCGCCGCCTCGCCCAGCGCCGCCGCGTCAGCCTCCATCCTGTCTCGCAGCGCCACCTGCTCGACTTCGAGCGCCTCCAGCGCCTCCTTCAGCGCCGCCGCCTCCCCTTCCGCCACCGACGCCCGCTCACCGGCCTGCGACAGCCCTTCTTCCAGCGCCTGCGTCCGCTCCGCCGCGCGCGCGCCCTCCGCCTCCAGGCGCGACGTCAGCCGCGCCAGCTCCGCCGTGCGACCCTCCAGCGCCTGCCGCAGCACGGGCAGCTCCGACGCCTCGGTGGTCCGCGCGGTGAGCGCCGCGCGCAGCCCGACAATCTCGGCGTCCTTCAACGCCAGCGCCTTCTCCAGCTCGGCCAGCTGGCCCTGGAGCGCGCGCAGCCCTTCCTCCATCACCGCGAGCTGACGGCGCGCCTCGTCCCGCTCCTGCTCCAGCGTCTGCGCGCGCCCCTGCGCTTCCTCCAGCGAGCTCTTGGACCAGTCGCTCTCGCTCTCCACCGCGCTCAGCGCGCCCTGCGCCTCCGCGAGCGCCGTCTCGAGCTGCCCGGCACGCAGGCTCAGCGAGTCCCGCTCGCCCGTCATCACCTCCAGCTCGCCGCCCAGCCGCTCCACGTCCGCGACGACCTGCTGGTACTGCTCCTGGACGGCCTCCAGCGCGCCCTGCGACTCGGACTTCTCCGCCGCCAGCTCCGCCACGCGGTCCTGCGCCAGCGACAGCGCCTCCTTGGCGCCCACCAGCTCCTCGGCCACCGCGCCCCGCGACTCGCGCTCCTCATGGAGGTCCGCCGTCAGCCGGGGGACCTCCGACTCCACCTCCGCCAGCGCGCGCGACAGGTCCTTGCGGTCCGCCTCCGACGCGGCCAGCTCCGCCTCCAGGCCGGCGAGCTTCGCCTCGGCCTCGGCGGCGCGCTTCTCCGCGCCCGACAGCGCCTCCGACGTCTGCACCAGCTTCGCGGGCGAGTCCTTCACCGCCAACAGCTGCGCCTTCGCCTCCGCCGCCTCCTTGCGAAGCTGGGTGAGCGACTGCTTCAGCCCGTTCACCTCCCCGTCGCGCTCCGCGTACAGCGTGCGGGCACGGGCCAGGGTCTCCGTCTTCTGCCGGACCACCGTCCGGAAGTACTCCAGCTTCTCCTCGGGAGAGCCCCCCATGGGCATCCGGGGCTCGGCCGCCTCGGTGAAGGGGTCATTTCCGGGCACCCGCACCGCCCGGGAGACGGGAGCGGGGGTGGCCAGGGCGCCGGGAGGCGGGGTGGCCGCGGGCCTGGGCGCACCCGTGCCCACCGACGCGGAGACCGGAGAGGCTGCCGGACGGCGAGGGGGCAGAGGGGGCGGGGCAGCGGGCGGTGGCGCAGCGGGCGGTGGCTTGGGCTGGGGCCTGGGGAGGGCAGCGGCGGTGGGGGCGGGGGGGGCCGCTTGGACGCCAGTGTCCTCCAGGTCCAGGCTGTCGCGCAGGTCCGCGAGCGGATCCACCTCTTCCGGAGGTGACGGCATGGGCAATCGCAGGTTACCGCCCGGCGGCGCTGCCTACCAGGGACGCGTGACGAGAGAGGTCGGTTCGGGTCCCCCGGACGCAGGGAGGCGGCACGGACCCCTCGACGTGGGGGCCCCTGGGCGTTAGCCAGTGGGGGAAACATCTCACCTCGCCTTGCCCTCCAGGGGGGCGAGTGCCAGCTTCGGACGCTCCTATATGGCCATCCGCTACGCGCTTCCCAACGGGCTCACCGTCGTCTTCGACGAAAACCACGCCGCCAAGGTCGCGGCATTCCAGGTCTGGGTCAAGGTCGGCAGCGCCGACGAGCGCCCCGACCAGGCGGGCCTGGCCCACCTGCACGAGCACATGCTGTTCAAGGGCACCGAGCGACGCGGCCCCGGCGAAATCGCCCGGGACGTGGAGGCCCACGGCGGCGAAATCAACGCTTGGACGTCGTACGACCAGACGGTCTACCACATCGTCATCGCCAGCCAGTTCGCCCGGACGGGCCTGGACATCCTCGGGGACGCGGTGCGCCGCTCCGCCTTCGACGCCGAGGAGCTGGCGCGCGAAATCGAGGTGGTGTGCGAGGAGATCAAGCGCAGCCAGGACACGCCCTCCCGGCGCGCGTCGAGGGACTTGTTCTCCACCGTGTACCAGACGCATCCGTACCGGCTGCCCGTGCTGGGCACGGCGGAGAGCGTTCGGAGCTTCACGCGGGAGAAGGTGCTGGAGTTCTACCACCGCTACTACACGCCCCAGAACCTGGTGCTCTCCGTCTCGGGAGACCTGAGCGAGGCGGAGCTGCGCGAGTGGGTGGAGGAGATTTTCGGAGGGGACTGGGGCCGTCCCTACGCGGGCGCGGCGAAGCGTCCCGTGGAGCCCACGACCAGCGGCCGCCGCGTGCTGCTGCGCCCGGACGAGGTGAAGGAGGCCTGGCTGCACATGGCCTTCCCCATCCCCCAGGCCTCACACCCGGACACGCCCGCCATGGACGTGCTGGCGATGATTGTCGGCCAGGGTGACGCCTCCCGCCTGACGCGCGAGGTGAAGCGCAAGCACAACCTGGTCAACGACATCCACGCGTTCTCCTACACGCCCCAGGACCCGGGCCTGTTCTCCATGTCGATGACGCTGCAGCCGGGAAATCTGGAGAAGGCGCTGGAGGAGGCCTCGAAGGCACTGGCCACGCTGCGCGTGACGCCGGTGTCGGCGGACGAGCTGTCCACGACGAAGGCGCTGCTGGAGGCGGAGGCCGTCTATCAGCGCGAGACGGTGCAGGGCATCGCTCGGAAGATGGGCTTCTACCAGTCCGGCATGGGCAGCCTGGAGGCGGAGGCGCGCTACTACGAGGGCATCCGCTCGCTCACGCCGGAGCAGCTGCGCGCGGCGGCGGAGAGGTATCTGCGCTTCGACCGCGCCACCGTCACCGGGCTGTTGCCGCACGGCACGAACTTCACGGAGGAGCAGGTCCACGCGGTGCTGGACCGGGTGGAGCGCGGGCCCGTCGCCGCGCCTCCGGAGCGCAAGGCGAGCAAGGTCTCCGTGGGTGAGCCTTCGCTGCGGCTGGGCGCCAAGACGAAGGGCCCCAGCGAAATCATCACGGAGAAGCTGCCCTCGGGCGCGACCATCATGGTGCGCGTGGAGCCCGCGGTGCCGCTGTTCGCCATGCGCGCGGCCTTCATGGGCGGCCTGCGCTACGAGACGTCCGCCGACAACGGCCTCACCACGCTCCTGGCGCGCAGCCTCACGCGAGGCACGCCGACTCGGGACGCGGAGGAGATTTCGCAGCTCGTCGACATCTACGCGGGAAGCATGGGGGGAATGAGTGGACGCAACTCGGTGAACCTGCGGGGCGAGTTCCTCTCGCGTCACTTCGAGTCCGCCTTCCGCCTGTTCGCTGACACGCTGTCCAACCCCTCGTTCCCCGAGGTGGAGGTGGCCCGGGAGCGCGCACTGATGCTCCAGGACATCCTCACGCGGGAGGACAAGCCGTCCGGCCTCGCGTTCGACCTGTTCAACCGGACGCTGTACCGGACGCATCCGTACCGGATGCCGACGCTCGGGGAGAAGGAGTCCGTGGAGGCGCTGGGGCCCGAGGCGCTGCTCGCCTACCACGCGCGCTACATGGACCCGTCTCAGCTGACGCTCACGGTGGTGGGCGACGTGAAGGTGGACGAGGTGCTCGCGCTGGCGCGGGAGTACTTCGGCGCCTCGCGAGGCAAGGCCGCCGCCGCGCCGAAGGTCACCGCCGAGGCTCCGCTGGAGGGGGCGCGTCAGGAGAAGCGCGTGCTGGCCAAGGCGCAGTCGCATCTGGTGATGGGCTTCCGGGGGCTGCGCATCAATGACCCGGAGCGCCACGCGCTGGAGGCGCTGTCCGGCGTGTTGTCGGGGCAAGGCGGCAGGCTCTTCGTGGAGCTGCGCGACAAGCGCTCCATGGCGTACAGCGTGAGCAGCTTCGGCGTGGAGGGCATCGAGCCGGGCTACTTCGCGGTGTACATGGGCACGAGTCCGGAGAAGGTGGACGCGGCGCTGGAGGGGATTCGCGCGGAGCTGAAGCGCATCCGCGACGAGCCCATCCCCGAGGCGGAGCTGGCGAGGGCGAAGCAGAACCTCATCGGCACGCACGAAATCGCGCTCCAGCGCAACGGCGCGCGCGCGGGGATGATGGCCATGGACACCCTCTACGGGCTGAACCTGGACAACTTCCTGCACTACGCGAAGCACATCGACGCGGTGACGTCGGAGCAGGTCGTCGAGGTGGCGCGCCAGGTCATCGACTTCGACAAGAGCGTGCTCACCGTCGTCGGCCCGTGATGTGAGAGGGATTGGCGAGCGCCGGTAGGAAGGCGCTCGCCGTTCTTCTGAATCCGGCGGTCGATGACGGCACAGGGAAGGCTTCACGGAAAGATGCAAGTCGCCTGCACTCACTTAGAGTGGATATTTTTCCACTCAGGATGGCGTAGTCTTTGGGGTGATGGACACCCTGGCCAAACCCATCTTTGCCTTGGAGCGGCGTCCCGAGGATGTCCTGTGGGATGTCGTCGAGCGGCATCTGGAAGAGGCTGCCTTCCTGTGGGAGCAATGGGCGCGGCACCACTTCACGGCGGACTTCACGTTGGCGGAGCTGGGAGAGCGCCTGGAGGCGCGATTGCTGGCGCATCTCCAGGGGCTGGCGGTGGGCGGCGCGCCGGTAGCCGAGCGAATGCTGTTGCCGTTGCTCGAGCTCGAAGAAGACGCCGTGGAGGAGGAGCCCTTGCGTGTCAGCGCAGGGGCACGAGCACTTCTGGATGGTTGGAATGAGCCCGCGGCCCATGCGGTATTCGACGCCTTCGCAGGTGCTGGCCCGGTCCTGAGAAGTGCTCTCCAGCGAGCCCTGGAGCTCAGCGAGCGGCAGGACGTCGCCAGACGGCTGGGGCCCCACCTCGTGGAGGGCAGGCCGGAGGTCCAGTCCGCCGTGCTGGAGGTCCTCGCCTTTCGTGAAGAGGCGCCCCAGGTCGCGCTGGATGCCTTCCTGCTTGGAGAGGACCCCATGTCGCGCTGGCGGCCCTGCGCCTCCTCGAAGCCCTTCCTCAGCTCCCCATCGGGGCCGACGTGTTGCGCAAGCTATTCGCGCACCCGGCACTTCGCGATTCGGCCATCGCGGTAGGACTCCTGCGCGGGCATCGAGAGGCCTGGACCCTGTGTTCGCAGGCCGTCACCGCGCGCGAGCCGTGTGAGCGCTCGCTGTACGTCTGGACCTCACTCCTGGGAAGGCGTCAGGACCTTCGACGGTTGGTCGAGCACCTCGAGGCTCCTCGACTGAGAGGAGAGGTGCTCTGGGCGCTGGGATTCAGCGGGCGCGTGGAGGCGGCTGACGCGTGTGCGGAGTTGCTCGGGGACAAGCTCCACGGGCGCGTTGCAGCGGAGGCATTCTGCGCCATCACCGGGCTGGTGCTGGAGGAGACCTTCGTCCAGGAACCTCCCGATGATGAACCGGAGGAGGATGACCTCGACGCGGACCTCTCGCTCTCTTTCGAGGCGAGCCTGCCGGTGCCCGCTCCCGAGGCCATCCGCGAGTGGTGGCGGACGCAGCGGAGTCGCTTCGACGTGCAGGCCCGCTATCTGGGGGGCAAGCCCTGGAGCGGCGAGGTCCTCATGGCGGCGCTCGAAACAGTCCCCATGCGGCGCCGACACGGGCTCGCAAGGCAACTCTCGCTCGAGAGCCGTGGAGCCTTCCGGCTGAACACCCTCGCGAGTACACGCCGACAACGACGACAGCTCACGCACCTCCAGGCCTTGCTCGCGTCACCAGGGCGCGCCGCCGACTCCTGGAAGCCCTGGAGGGGCCATGATGATTGACAACCTGCTGGCGCCGCTCCAGGCGGGGCTGGCTGTCTCCACGGACAAGCACGGCCACGAGCACGTCGTCGCCGTCGCCAAGGGAACCTTCGACGTCGGGCCCGATGGAATCTGTACGCCCGCCGCGGAGCAGAAACCGCTCGTCAAGGCCGACCTCTTTCATGGGGAGCCAGGACTCAGCAGCGAGCGATGGGAGTCGGACTTCGCGCTGCGAAAGCCCCGCACGGATGTCCTCGTGCTGGGCCACGCCTGGGCCCCCGGGGGCAAGCCCGCGGAGTCGCTGCTGGTGGGACTGAAGCTCGGCTCCGTGCGCAAGGTCCTCCAGGTCTTCGGAGACAGGGTCTGGGAGCGCGGGTGGACAGGAGGGCTGCGCCCGTCGAGCCCTCAACCCTTCCTCAAGGTGCCATTGACCTACGAGCGCGCTTTCGGGGGCGCGGATCGCACCCACTCGGATGCTCGGCGGCATGTGTACGAGGAGGCGAACCTCGTGGGCGTCGGCCTCCACGCCCGGGGCCACGAGGGCATTCGTGACACGCCACTGCCCAATCTGGAGGACCCGGAGCAGCTCATCTCGCGTCCCACGGACCGGCCTCGCCCGATAGGGCTCGGCTTTATCGGACGCAATTGGATGCCCAGGCGCACCTATGCGGGCACGTATGACCAGGCGTGGCGCGACTCACGATTCCCCTTCCTCCCGCTCGACTTCGACGACCGCTACTTTCAGGGCGCCGCGGAGAACCAGACCTGTGCACACCTCGAAGGAGGTGAGCAGGTGCTCCTCACCGGGGCGACTCCCGAGGGCCGTTGGCGGTTCACGCTCCCTGTCCGCTCCGTTCCCGTCACGCTGCACTATCGTGCGGGCCCACGCTCCTTCCCGGGACTGCTCGACACCGTCGTGCTCCTTCCCGATGAGAAGCGCTGCGTCCTGGTTTGGAGGGCCACCGCCCGGCTGGAAGCCAAGCCCACCCATCTTCGAGAGGTCCAGGTGGGTACGACGCCCGGGCGTGAGCGCGCGGCACAAACGGGCAAGCGCTACATCCGCTGGGGCCAGGGGGCGGCATGAGCGCGTTGGGGTTCGGGGCTCCAGGAGCGAAGCTGCTGGTCCAGGGGGTGGGCATGGTGTGCTCCGTCGGCATGGACGCCGCATCGGCCAGCGCCGCGGTACGGGCTCGCATCCGCCGCTTCGAGGAGCTCCCCTTCCACGACACCCACCATCGTCCCATCGTCGGCGCCCAGGTTCCCGAAGCAACCCGCTCGGTCCATGGCTTCCGTCGATGCGTGCCTCTGTTGGTGCGCGCGCTGGAGGAATGCAGGGCGCGTCACGAGGGCTGGGTAGGGGCCGTGAAGAAGCCCGTGCCCTTGCTGCTCGCGCTCGCGGGTCCTGAGCGAGACGACCTTCCCGAGGACCTGGGCGCCCGGGTCCTGAATGAGGTCCAGGCACAAAGCGCGGCGCCGCTCGGCCCCGGGTCACGTGCCTTTCGGATGGGAGCCGCCGGCATCTTCCACGCACTGGAGACCGCGGGAGGGATGTTGGCGCGCCACGAGTGCGATGCGTGCCTTGTCGCCGCGGCGGACTCCCTGGTGACCCACAAGGCGCTTCACTGGCTTGAGGCCCAGGACCGATTGAAGACGGAGACAAACTCCGATGGCGTGATTCCTTCCGAGGCCGCCGCCGCGCTCTGGGTGACACGAGCGAGGCCGCGGACGCCCTCCCTGCTGGACATCCTGGGTATGGGGCACGCAGAGGAGCCGTCGTTCGGGAAACAGGACGTCGCGAATCTGGCGGAGGGACTGGCCCTCGCGCTGCGCCGAGCCTTGGATGATTCGAGACTCCCGCTGGGCGACGTGGACTTTCGCGTGGGAGATGTCGCCGGCGAGAGGACGGCTTTCATGGAAGCCTCCACGGCCTTTGCCCGACTCCTTCGCGAGCCGAGACCCTCCTTTCCGCTCTGGCTTCCGGCGGAAGTCCTGGGGGACGTGGGGGCGGCGCTCCCCGCGTGCATGTTGGTTCTCACGGCCGTGGGCATGGCGCAGGGGGACGCGCCGGGCCGCACAGCCCTCTTGTTCGCGTCGTCACGAGGTTCCGAGCGAGCCGCGTGTGTGGTGGCCACACCCAGAAGGAGCGGATGATGGGAAACAATACCTATGCGAATGGCCGCTCCATCTCCTGCAAGACGGGCTCGGGACAGGTGACGGCCGCGTTTCCGGACGTCTGCCTTTCTCCGCCGGGGCCGCCCGCGGGGCCTCTTCCCCTGCCCTACCCTCTCTTCTCCTCATCGTCGGACATGACGGGCGGGAGCAAGACCGTGCTCATTGGCGGCAAGGAGGCGATGCTCCGCGACAAGTCCTACTTCAAGAAATGCACAGGGGATGAGGCGGCCACGAAGTCCTTTGGACAGGGCGTCGTCAGCCACCAACTCTCCGGCAAGGTGTACTTCGCGTCCTGGTCCATGGACGTGCAGTTCGAAGGCGAGAACGTTGTCCGTCACCTGGACATGACGACCTCGAATCACGCGAGCACACCTGGCAACGAATCCGTTCCCACGCCCGAGCTGGAGTCCATGGCGCCGCCAGACCCCGGCAAGTGCGCCAAGGTCCTGGCCCGCTATCCGGTGGAGTCCTATGGGGAGCAGAAGAAGAAGATGAAGGGGCCACATGCGGGCTCTCAGTCCCACCATGTCGTCCAGAACGCCCACTTCCAGGAAGGGCGTGGTTCGGGCAGCCCCACGACGGTTGCCGGAGGGTGCCCGAACTACACGGAGAATGCCGGGCCGTGCATTCCGCTCGCCGATGGGTCCGACATCACCACTGAGCATGGGCGGGTTTCCCGGATGCAGAAGGACCGAGCCCGCTTCTATCGGCGGCGCTACAAGGCCACCGGAAAGAATGTCACCTACCCGGAGGCTCGCAAGGATTGTCAGGACCAGCTCTGCTCACCGCCTCCTGGCCCCGGACTGACGAAGGAGGAAGCCGAGTGCATCCTCATCGAGGTCGACAGGAAACTCATTGAGCTCTGCGGAGGGACTGGCAATCTGGAGCTGCGTCCCCCTGGACTGCGAAAGAAGTGGTCTTCAACGCCATCCACGGGGGCGAACGAGGGTGCGACTTTCTAGTCACGCCGGACTTGAATGGTTTTCTGGAGGGATTGAATGAGCACCGCGCCGGACCATCATACGAGCTTCATCAGCATCGTCGGGACGAACCTCCGTGACCTGCAGACGCTGGCGAACCTGTCGCCACCCGTGGACGACCCCGAGTCCATTGTCACGGTCATCGTATCGATGGTCCATGAGGGTAACATCACGTGGACGAAGCTCCTGGAGGTCGAAGCCTGGGTGACAGACCTGGCGCGGTCTTCCTCGGGGCGATTGTATGCGGTCGATATGGAGGGGCTGCTTCACTTCACGGATTCGAAGGGGGGTTGGAAGCGCCGGGACCTCGGCTGTCCGGATGGACTGGTGTCGCTCTGGGTGGCGTCGGATGACCTGCTGTTCGCCGCCGGGGACCACGGGGAGCGCGTGCGGGTCTCCGGGAAGCAGGTGGACGTCGTCCGGGACGAACAGGAGCGTCGGCTGAACGCCGTGCATGGCTGCTCAGTGGATGAGGCCTACATGGTCGGAGATAAGGGCGCGCTCTTCCGATACCAGGGTCAGGTCTGGTCGGAGCTGGAGTCTCCGACCAACTACACTTTGCTCACGGTCCTCTGTCGTTCGCCCAAGGAGGTTTACATCGCCGGGGCGCGCGGCGTGTTGTTCAGGGGAGACGGCGATACCTGGGAGCAGATCCATGCGCCCGCGGTGAACATCACCAGCCTCGCCTGGTATCAGGACACCTTGTACGCCGCAGCGGGCAAGGACGGCGTCTTCCGTCTCGGCCCCCGGGGCCTTGAGAAGATCAAGGACGTCACGCTCTATCGGCTGAGAGCGATTGGAGACCATCTCTTTGGCCTCGGAGGGCGGCTCGTCGGCCGGTTCGATGGCAAGGGGTGGTGGGGTGGGCAGGTGAGCAGCCTCTGAGCTGGGTGCAACGATTACCGGTCTGGAGCCCTGACTCGACTTTCGCACTGTCGCGTCAGAGGTCCGTGCCGGGCGGTGTCGTGGGCGGCGGTGACGGCTTCGCCTCCGGTGCCATCCCTGTCCCCAGGGCCAACGCGGAGTCGATGGCCTCCAGCAAGGGACCCGCGGGCGCCCCAGGCAGCGTCGTGCAGGCCCGGACCAACTCCCTCTTGGTGCGCAGCCGGTCCGGGTGCGTCTTGGCCTGTCGCGCCAGGGCCTCCGGGTCCACCGGCGCCGCCAGCAGCGAGGCACAGGTGCGGAAGGTCTCCATCCTCGAGCGGTCCTCGTCCAGGAGCAACACGGGAGCACCGTCCAGGAGCAGGCCCGTGAAGCTCAGGGCCCGTGCCTCGTCCGCGCTCAGCACCAGCGCCCCATTCACCGTGGCGCGCGGCTCGGGCGGAGGGCCGTTGCCGCCCGCCAACTCCACCACGCCGTCCGCGGGCTGTGGCTGGCAAGGCACCTCTCGCAGCGCCAGCATCTCATCCGCCTTGCGCGTCTCCTTCGACTCGCCGCCCCGATGAAGCTGGACGAGCCCCGCCACCAGCGCGGGCACGCCCACCGACAGCAGCACCGCGCCCCAGGTCGTCGCCACCTCGCGACTGGAGGCGCCGTAGCGACCGTCGCGGTCGATGGCGGACCGGTCCGGCGAGTCGGAGAAGAGCGTGCGCCCCAACACCAGGAAGCCACCCACCGCGGTGAGGACGCCGCCCGAGCTCACCGCCCCCGCCGCGCCCGGGACGGAGCGGGTGGTGATGATGTCCTCGGAGTACTCGGCATGTTGCTCGGTGCGACAGATGTCCGCCGTGGAGAAGCGCAGGGTGAGCTGCGGCCAGCTCACCTCCGTGCGCGCGAAGGGCATGCGCTCCCCGAGCTGCGACTCCTGGAGGTACGTGCGCAGGACGGGCCCACGCTCGGTGCGCCGCTCCATGTCCAGGGGCGTACACCCCACCGACAACACCAACGCCGACGCCACCCACCGCTTCATGGCTCTTCCCCCCGGAAAAAGGTCGTCACGTCCGGACACTCCACGAGGAACCGGGTCGTGTCCTCACACGACGGCGGGCGCTCCGTGGTGGTCCCCACCCGGATGAGCGGCTCCCGGCAGGCCAGGACGCGCTCTCGCGAGGGCGAGGAGAAGGTGAACTCCTCCGCACCGCAGCCCGTCCGCTCCAGCAGGGTGGCCTCGCAGCCCAGGCCAGTGTCGAGCTGCTCGGCCACGCCGGGACAGGCCGAGGTCTGGCAGAGGCGGGTGACGACATCCCGACAGACGGCTGCGTCGGGCGCTTCGGGGCCGGAGCAGGCGGTCAGCCAGGCCAGCGGACACAAGAAGAACAGGTATCTCACGGCGCTCCCACGCTACGCACGGCGCGGTAAAAGGGCCGCCATGTCCCAGACCTATCTGTCACTCACCGTGGAGTTGCCCGAGGAAGCGTCCGAGGCCGTACAGGACCTCCTCCACGAGTCCGGTGCGCTCGGCCTCGAGGTACGAGACCGCGAAACCCCCACCATGCCCGGCGTGAAGGCTCCGCCGGTGGGTGAGAACATCATCATCGGCTACTTCGACGACCGCGAGACGGCCGAGGCCGCCCGCGACGAGGTGGCGGAGAACCACCCCGCCGCCCGTCTCAACCTGGACGAACAGCCCCAGCAGGACTGGAGCAACGAGTGGAAGTCGCTCATCAAGTCCGTGCATGTGGGCCGGCTGTGGGTGGGGCCGCCGTGGGACGTGGGCAACGCCCCCGCCGAAGCGGTGCGACTGGTGATTGAGCCGAAGATGGCCTTCGGCACGGGCGACCACCCCACGACGTCCCTGTGTCTGGCGGCGGTGGATGCGTTCATGGCCGACCATCCGGGCGCCAGCGTCCTGGACGTGGGCACCGGCACGGGCGTGCTCGCCATCGCCGCGAAGAAGCTGGGCGCGGGGCGCGTCGTCGCCACGGACAATGACCCGACGTCGGTGGAGCTGGCCCAGGAGAACCTGGCGGACAACGGCACGCCCGACATCGACGTGTCCGGCAAGGAGCTGACAGGGGTGGAGGGCACCTTCGACCTGGTGCTGGCCAACATCCTCGCCAACACGCTCATCGAGCTGGCGCCGCTCATCGCGCTCAAGGCGAAGGACCGGCTGGTGCTCGCGGGCGTGCTGTCGCATCAGCGCACGGACGTGGAAGCCGCCTACCGCAACCTGGGCTTCACCGTGCTGCCCGGCGCGACGCAGGGCGAGTGGGTTCGCATCGACCTGAAGCGCTGAGGTGCTGGCCCCAGGGCTCGCGTGCGATGACCACGCGGGCCCACGGGCTCTGGCGAGACTCCGCGAGGCGGCGTGGGCCCGACAACGTGCACGCGGGCCCCGCCACGCTTCGTCACTCGACGGTCGGGCGCTTCACGAGCCGCAGCTCCTTGTCGAGTTCCACCACGGCGGAGCCGAGCCCGCCGCTCTGCGAGCGTGAGTACCGCACGTCATCAATCGTGACGCGCCACCCCGCCTCCGTCTCGGCCACCTGATACGTGGGCAGGCGCAGCCAGTTCGCGAGGCCACGCAGATGCGGCGCCGCGAGCGCGGCCTGGATGACGGGGCCAGGGTTCGGCTCACGAGGGAGCGTCGGCCCGCTGATTTCGAGGTGCCCGTCGCCGCCGCGCAGGAAGTCCGCGCGCACGAAGTGGTAGCGGTCCGGCCCCAGCGCGATGAGGTCTCGTACGAAGGGGTTCGCGGGCACCGGCCCCGCGATGACGCGCTCCACCGGGTGCCCATGAGCCCTCAGCCACTGCTGGGCCCTCGGCGCGGCGACCTGGGAGCCCAGGAAGATGGCGCCCAGATAGAGCACCAACCCCACTCCGCACACGGTGGCCACGCGCTGGGTGGGCACCACGTGTGTGCCCTTCAATCGCAACCAGACAATCGCCGCCACGCCCACGGCCCAGAGCACCTTCGCGGGCCAGGGCACGAACGCGGGAAACATGACGAGCGCGGTGGTGGCGATACCCAACACCCCCCACCCCGCGACGGACTTCCGCGTGCGCGCATCCGCCATGATGACGGCCGCCCCCGCGAGCAGCCACACCCACGGGTCGACGATGAACAACGCGTCACCGTAGAACCACGTCCCGTCGAACGGCATCAGCAGCCGGACGCCATAGGTGTTGAGCCAGTCCAGCGCGGGATGACTCAGCACCGACACCGTGGACAAGAGCAACAGCGGCCCGGCGCGCGCGGGCGCCAGGTCCGGGTGCCGCCGCCTTCGCACGAAGCGGTCCCACAGCAACATCAACCCCGTCAGGACAAAGGGCCAGAGCGCCAGCGCGAGCACCCCGTGCGTCCAGCCTCGACGCCAGTACAGCGAGGCGTCCGAGCCCGCGAAGGTGACGACGGCATCCACGTCCGGGAGATTGGCGCCGATGACGAGCGTCGCGGTGGCCAGCGGCGTGTAGCGCTTCAGCCCCGCCTCCGCCATCCAGGCCCCAACGAGCGAGTGAGCGAGATTGTCCATCTCCCTCCGACGCTACTTCACTCCCTCGCGAACCTCGACACCTCGCGTCACCTTCTCTACGCGGCACGAAATCGAGGGACGCGTTAGACAGTCGCGCATCGAAGCACCGCCGTCCACCCGCACACCCCGGAGCCCCCCATGTCCCTCTCGATGTACCAGGCGTCGATTCCCGTCTACATCCGTGCCCTCAACGTCCTCTCCGCCCTGCTCGAGAAGGGGGCCCAGCACGCGAAGGAGAACGGCATCGACCCGCAGACCCTGCTCGACGCGAAGCTGGCGCCGGACATGTACAACCTCGTGGCCCAGGTGCAGCGCGCCAGCGACACCTCGAAGGCCACCGCCGAACGGCTGAGTGGAGTTCCCGCCCCGCGCATGCCGGACACCGAGAAAACCTTCGACGAGCTGTTCGCTCGCATCGCCAAGACTGTCACCTACCTGAAGAGCATCGACGCCTCGACGCTCCAGGGCAGCGAGAAGCGCACCGTCACGCTCACGGCGGGGGAGTTCAAGCGCGACTTCAAGGGAGATGACTATCTGCTCACCTTCGCCCTGCCGAACTTCTATTTCCACATCACCACGGCCTACGACATCCTCCGCCACAGCGGCGTGCGCATCGGCAAGCAGGACTTCATCGGCCCCTTCGAGCCGCGCTGAACGTCTCTTGGGCTCCGCGCGCCGAACGCGCTAGCGTCCCCGCCGCGTGGAGCCCCCACCCTCTCATCCGCCGCCCAAGCCCCCGGACGAGGTCCGCTCCCAGCTCGTGGGCCCGCTGCTCGCCTACCTGCGCGCCACGGGCAGGGACCCGACACCGCTGGTGGAGCGCTTCGGCCTGCCCCTCGACGCGGGCACCCTGCCCGAGGTCAGCCTCCCGCTCACCACCCTGCACGCCTTCCTGGATGCCGCGGAGGAGCTCTCCCAGGACGCCTTCCTCGGCCTCCACGTCGCCCAGCGCGTGCCACGCGGCAACTACGGGCTCGTCGAGTACATCGCCCGGGCCTCGCCCACGGTGCGCGCCACCTTCCGCTCCCTCGCGCGATACCTGGCGCTGCTGGAGCCCGCGTGGCTCGCCTCCTTCACCGACGACGCGGACGGAGGCGGCACCTTCGCCTATGGCATCGCCGGAGCCCCGCTCGCGTACGGCCGTCACGCGAGTGAATACGGCCTCGCCCTCTTCACCCACGTCGGCCGACAGCTCACCGAGCGCCCCTGGACACCGCGCGCTGTCGCCTTCGCCCACCCCGCGCCGCCGGATGTCGCGCCGCTGGTGGAGCACTTCGGCGTCACTCCGACGTTCGGCGGCGGACGCAATGCCCTCACGCTGGACGCGGCCACGCTCGACCTGCGCGTGGTGGGCGCGGACCCCGCCCTGCTCTCCGTGCTGGAGCGCGCCGCCAGTGGAGTGAATCCCCCCGCGCCTCCAGCGCCACCGGATGCCCCTGGCTTCGTCCAGGCCGTGCGCGACGCCATCCGGGCCTCGCTCCGCGACGGAGCGCCTCAAGTCAGTGACGTGGCCAAGGGCCTCCACGTCAGCCCTCGCACCTTCCAGCGCCGGCTCACCGAGCTGGGCACGTCGTTCCAGGACGAGGTCGACACGGTGCGGCGAGAGCTGGCCTGCCAGTACCTGCGCGATGTGAATCTGGGCGTCAGTCAGGTCGCCTTCCTGCTGGGCTACTCCGAGCTGAGCACGTTCGACCGCGCCTTCAAGCGGTGGACGGGGATGACGCCTCGCGTCTGGCGGGAGAGCGCCGAGCGGCCTTGAAGCCAGCACGGTGGGACGGGTGCGGGGCAGCCGACCCGTGGCGTCTTCGGCCAGGAGATTGGCGTGCGCCGCCAGGACACCTGTGCCGACTTCACCTAACTTCCCACCTCCCCTGCTCCCGTCCGGAGGACATCATGCTCAAGCCCCAGGTCGCCGCGCTCTTCGATGAGTACTACTCGTCGCATCAGCACCCCACCAACCGGCTGACGCACAAGGTCGCCATCCCCGTCATCGTGCTGCACATCATCGCGATGCTGGACTGGGTGAAGCTGGTGGCCGTGCCCGTGCTCCCGGGAGGAGTGCTCACGCTGGGCATGGTGGCGCTGGCGCTGACGGCCATCTGGTACCTGCGCGCCGACGTGAAGCTGGGCCTCGCGGTGGTGGTGTTCATGGCCGCCTGCTTCCCCATCGGCCGGCTGATGCCCACGTGGAGCGTGGTGGCCATCGCCGTGTTTGGATGGCTCATCCAGTTGGCGGGCCACGCCGTCTGGGAGAAGAAGTCCCCGTCGTTCCTCACCAACCTGGTCCACGCGCTGGTGGGTCCGCTGTTCTTCGTCGCGGTCCTCTTCGGCGACTACGTCATCAAGCCCCAACCCCAGGCCGGCGCCCCGGCGCGCGCCTGAGCACGTCCGTCCCCAAGCACCCCATGAGCTTCGCCGACAAGCTGCGCGTCTGGATGCCCCTGCACGAGAACCGCGCCAGCCGCGCGGTCCACTTCCTGGGCGCGTACATGTTCATCTTCGCCCTGCTCGTCCCGCTCGGCCTCGTGCGCTTCTCCGTGGGAGGCCTGGAGCTGTCCGCCGCGCACGTGCTGGCGGCCGCCGTGGCCCTGTACGCCGTCTCGCTGGAGTGGACGGCGGGCATCCTCATGAGCCTGCCACTCATCCCCACGCTGAACGCCGCGCTGGGCGTGGGGCACCTGCCGGGCTCCACCGTCGCCATCGTCGCCGTCTCCGTCATGGTGGTGCGCTTCGCGCTCGTCGTCGGCGCGCACGTCGTCCTCGAGAAGAAGACCCACGGCCTGTCCCTCGGCGGCCCGCTGCTCTTCTTCATCGAGCCCGTCTACCTGCTCACCCTCGTCCTCTTCGGGATGGGCCTGAAGCGCGACCTGCACGCGCGCGTCACCGCGGGCGGGCCTCGGCCGGCGACGCTCACCGCGTAGTGGCGCATGGGGCGGTGGCGGCATGGGCCTCCGCCGCCCTGCTTCACTACGTGCCGCTGGCGATGCGCGCGGGAGGTGGCGGCAGCTCGACGGCCTCGCTCAGCACGTGGCCCTGGAGCGCGTGCACCACCACCGCCTCGCGGCGCCCCCTCACGTGAGTCTCGCCCAGCCGTCGGCCGGTGAAGTCCCCACCGCCTCGCAGCCAGGTGCTCTCGCTCACGAGGATGTCCACGCCGTGCACCTTGGTGAGCCCCTCCACCCGTGAGGCCAGGTTCACCGCGTCACCAATGACGGTGTACTCATGCTGCTCGGCGCCCCCGAGCATGCCCGCCGCCACCACGCCTGTGTGCAGGCCGATGCCGATGCGCAGCGGGGGCAGGCCCTGCGACGTGCGCCGCTTGTTGAGCTCGCCCAGCTTCTCGCGCATGTCCAGCGCCGCGTGCATGGCCAGCTCCGCGTGGTCCTCGCTCGAGTCCGGCACGCCCCAGCACGCGAGCATCCCGTCCCCCAGGAACTTGTTCACGATGCCCCCTCGCGCCATCACGATGTGGGTCATCTGTCCGAAGTACTCGTCGAGCAGCTCCAGCACCTCGCGCGGCTGGAGCGTCTCGCTCAGCATGGTGAAGTCGCGGATGTCGCTGAAGAGGATGGTGACCTCGCGCTGCACCGGCTGGAGCGACGTGTCCCCTGATTGCATCACCCGCTCCACCACCTGCTTGGGCAGGAAGCGCGACAACCCGTCGCGGCGCCGCAGCCGGAGGAACATGCTCCCCACCTCCGCGTTCGTCATCCAGATGAGCAGCCCGAGCGTCACGTAGCAGAAGACAACGAAGCTGGTGCTGGACCAGGTGCCATGTCCCGTCAGGCACGCCACGAGCGCGTAGCCCACCGACGACAGCGTCGTGGACAGCAGCACGTGCATCCACGAGAAGCGCGCCACGGAGAAGACCAGCACCATGCCCATGCTCGCGCCCAGCATGCCCGCGTCGAACTGGCCGGTGCGCGCCCACGCGTGCCACGCCATGAAGGCGAAGAAGCTGGTGTCCGCCACGGTGGTGGGAACGGGCAGCCACCGCGCATGGCGCAGGTGGGGACGCTGGCGGCGCAGCACGAGCAACGCGACGACGGAGAACAGCGCGTACAGCACGATGGCCAGCACGCGATGGAAGTCGTGCGGCGGCATGGGCTCCCCGGTGACGTGGGCGATGCCACCCTGGCTCAGCGACAGCAACGCCATCAACGCCAGCCGCACCCAGGCCACCCGGAGCTCGCCCCGGAGCGAGCTCTCCGCGAGCACCAGCTCCTCGTTGGCGCGACTCAGCGCGAAGCGGGCCACCGCGGTGTCCCGGCCCGGCACGAGGACCTCGTCGCTTCGGCCCATGATGGCGAGTCCCTTTCCTTATCCTCCCCCACTCCGACGGGCCCGAGGACTCGCCGCGCCAGCGCGGCTCTCGCATGGTGCCTCAAGTTGGAAAGCCCAGCGAGCCCTGGCGTCGGACGCCAGCTTGCTGTTGAAGTCGCCGCCTTGACACGGGGCCGCGAAGCACTCACCTCGCCCCGCTGGAGAAGCCCCCGTGGTCCGCCTCTTCGCGCCCATTCCGGAACCCGCTCCCGCCGAAGTGGCGCTGACGGGGGACCGCCGCCACTACGTCGTCCACGTCCTGCGGCTGGGCGAAGGCGACGCGCTGGAGGTCTTCGACGGCAAGGGGCGCGCCTTCTCCGGACAGGTGACGGGCGTGGACGCGGAGGCCGTGCGCGTGCGGCTGGGCGACATGCGCCAGGCCCCCGCGCGCCGCTCGGTGAGCGTGCTCCAGGGGCTCCCCAAGGGCGACAAGCTGGAGTGGGTGCTGCAGAAGGGCACGGAGCTGGGCGCCACCGCGTTCCTCCCCGTGGACACCGTGCGCAGCGTGGTGAAGCTGGAGCCGCGCCGCGCCCAGGAGCGCACCGCGCGGTGGACGAAAATCGTGGAGGAGGCCGCCCGCCAATGCCGCCGCGACGACGTGCCTACCGTGGAGGTTCCTCGCACGCTCACCGAGGCCGCCAGGGCGCTGGCCCCGGGCACCGTGGTGCTGGTGCTGGATGAAGAGGAGTCCGCCGTCCCCCTGGGCGAGGCCTTCCGCGCGGCGGGAGCGGGCACACCGGTGGCATTGGTGGTGGGCCCCGAGGGGGGACTGGCGCGCGAGGAGGTGGAGGCATTGAAGGCGCTGGGCGCCCGTCCCGTCACGTTGGGCTCGCGCATCCTCCGCACGGAGACGGCCGCGCTCGCCGCCCTGGCGGTGATGATGCATCTCGACGGCGAGCTTGGTTAGCGAGGGGGCAGCCGAGCGCTCATTCCCCGTGGGTTCTCACCGGCCGATCTGGATTCCTACGTTTCTCCCGTCTGGGACCTCAGGGGTCCCCTCAAACAGGAGAAGGTTTCATGGGGATCATCGCATTCATCATCATCGGCCTCATCGCGGGTCTCATCGCTCGCGCCATCCTTCCCGGCAAGCAGAGCATGGGCCTGCTGGCGACGACGCTGTTGGGCATGGTGGGCTCGCTGCTCGGCGGTCTGATTGGGTCCCTCTTCACTCGGGATGGCCGTCTCTTCGATTTGCGTCCCTCGGGCATCATCATGTCGGTGCTAGGCGCCATCGTCGTGCTCCTCATCGTCGGGGCAGTGGGACGGCGCCGCGTCCACGCCTAGCGTGAGGCGCTCCACACTTGCCGTCCCCCAGGGGACACAGTGGGCGCCTGCGTTGACGAGCCCCTGACGGATCCTCGACCAAGGGACCTCGGGGGCTCGCCACTTTTCTTGCTCCTCGCGTGCGGACGTCTTTTCATGGCCCCCGCCGTAGTCAGCCCGGAGGAGTCCGTTGTCCAAGTGCATGAAGTGCGGTGCCATGCTGCCGCCCGTCGGAGAGTGCCCCGCCTGTGCCACCGCCAAGGCTCGCCCGCCCGCGCCTCCCGCGGTGCCGAGCCTGCTGGACCGCGACCTCCGCATCGACCGCCGGACCGCCGAGCGCGACGAGGCGCCCACGCTCAGGGACCACGACTTCGTCCCGCCCTCGCCGCCGCCGTCCGTGGCACCGCTCGCCGGCCCGCTCCCGCCCCCCATGGCGCCCCGAGCCGCTCCGCCGCAGCAGCAGCCGGGCGTCAAGCGCCCCACGCCTCCAGGTATGACGCCCGCCCACCGGCCCGCGCCCGCCCACCCGGGCATCGCAGCGCCTCGCGCCGCCCCGCCGGCCCCGCCCGCCGCCCAGCCCACGTGGGCCCAGGGTGGTGGCGCCTTCGCCGCGGAGCTGCCACCCGCGCCGCCTCCTGCCCAGCCGTCCATGTCCCCCATGACGCCCGCGTACGGCACGCCTCCCCCGATGCGCGCCCAGACGGCGGCGCCCATCCCTGGCGTGGCGGCTCCGGCCCCCGGCCTGCCCCGGATGGCGGCTCCGGCGCCCGCTCCCAGCCTGCCCCGGATGGAGTCCCCGGCGACTCCCGCGCCCGGGCTGCCCCGGATGGAGTCGGCGGCTCCGGCCCCCGGCCTGCCCCGGACGGAGTCCCCCGCCGCGGCCCCCGTCAGCCTTCCTCCGCTGGAGTCCGTGGACACCCTTCCTGGGCTTCCGGTGATGGCGGAGAGCGCGCCTCGCGCGGAGAAGCCCCGCCCCCAGGCGGTCCGGACCGCGGCCCAGCCGGGCACGGCCGAGGTGCATGCGCGTCCCGCTTCGCTGTGGCGCCGGCTGCTCTCGTTCTCCATCGACACGGCGGCCATCGCTGGCGTGGCGTCGCTGTACATCACCCTCGCCTCGTCGGTGACGGGGACGAAGGCCCCCGCGGCCGGCCTGTCGGGCCTGGACGGCTTCATCGCGTGGCTGCGAGCGCTGCACACCGTGCTGCTGCCGGGCTTTTTCCTGGTGCTGATCCTGGCGCTCGTGTACTGCGCGGTGGCGGCCTTCCTCTGGAACGGACGCACGCTGGGCCGCCTGCTCCTGGGTCTTCGCCTGGTGGACACACACGGAATGGCCCCCGCGCCGGGTCGGGCCATCGTGCGAGCGCTGCTCGCCAGCGTCTCCTTCGTCCTGTTCCTGGGTGGATTCTGGATGGCGCTGTTTGATCGCCGTGGACAGACGCTCCATGACAAGCTGACGTCCACCTTCGTCGTTCAACCGAGCTGACCAACCGTTCATTGTGCCTTGCGGCCGCGGCCGTAAGATGCCGCGCCTAAATGCCCGCCCGCCTCGCCCAGCTCCTCGTCTCACGCATGCTCCTTTCCCAGGAGAAGGCGGGAGAGTTGTTGCGACACCAGCAGGCGCAGGGCGGGCACCTGGACACGGTGTTGCTGGAGCAGGGCCTCGCGAGCGAGACGGACGTGCTCGCGTTGCTCGGTGACGTCGCCGGCTTCCGGGCGGTGAACCTGGTCGACTTCGAGCCGAACGCCGAGGTCGCCTCCTTCATCCCGCCGAAGATCGCCGAGCGGCTCAGCGTGGTGCCGCTCTCGCTGGATGGGCAGACGCTGCACGTCGCCTGCGCGTATCCGGTGCCGAAGAAGGAGCTGGACGAGGTCGGCTTCCTGCTGGGCCGGCCGCTCGAGCTGTGGGTGGCCGCCGAGGTGCGGATCCGCGAGTGGATTTCCACCATCTACCGCCAGCCCCTGTCGCCGCGCTTCATCCAGCTCGTCGCCGCGCTGGACCCGGAGAAGCAGCTCCCGATTACCCCTCCGCCGCCTCCTCCGCCCGATGAGGCGTCCCTCACGGTGGAGATGGTGGAGCGACTGGCTCGCTCGGTGGCGAGGGAGCCGTTGGCCGCCGAGGCCCGGCCCGCGCCGAAGGAGCCGTCCGCGCCCCAGCGGCCACCTCCGCCGCCTCCGGCCGAGACCACGGTGTCCGCGCCCCAGCGGACTCCTCCGCCGCCTCCGGCCGAGACCACGGTGTCCGCGCCTCAGCGGCCACCTCCACCGCCTCCGCCCGATACGGCGTCCGCGCCGCCTCCCGCCTTCGTCCGCGCGCCCCTGCGCCTGAACATGCCGGCCGCCGAGCGCCCCGCCGCCGCTCAGCCGCAGCGTCCGCCACAGCCGCCCGTCGTGACGTCGACGCCGTCGAGGCCAGACACCCGCCCGGCCCAGCCGCCCGTCCTCACCACCACACCTCCCGCCGCACAGCCCGCGCCGCGAGGCGCTCCGGCGAGCGCGCCCGTCGCGCAGCCCCCCGTCGCGCCGCCGGCCCGAGCCGTCGAGACCACAACGACGCGAGTCGCTCCCGCCGCGACGCAGGGAACCCCGGCCGGAGGGGTGCCGCCCACCGCGCAGCCCACGTCGCGTCCCGCTGACGTCGCGCAGTTCCCGGCGCGCCCCGCCGACACCGCGCAGCCCGCGTCGCGCCCGGCTGACACCACGTCCCGTCCCGCCGCTCCGTCGACGACGCAGCCCAACGGCGCGCAGCCTGGAGCCCGCCCCGCGACGGCACCGGCCGCTCGTCCCGCTGGGGCGCAAACGGGAGCGCCGCAGGTGTGGCCTCCGGCGCCGCCCGTGCAGCCCGGTACGGCACCCCAGGTCTGGCCTCCGGGCCCTCCGGCGCCACCGGCCCTCGCGGACGCACTGCCTCCGCCCACGCTCCGCTTCGGCTCTCCGCTGTCGGGAACACGTCCGGACGCGCCCCTGCCGATGCAGCCGCCGCGCCCGAATGAGCCGGCGTTCATCGTCTTCCCCAATCCGAACAAGGCGCAGCCCACCCCGGCGCCGGTCCGCGCGCGTCCCGCCGAGCCGGAGGCCCGGCCCGCCGCCGTGTCGCCCGCCTCGCAGGAGGTTCCGGAATGGACGCTGGCGCAGGCGCGCGCGGCGTTGAAGGAGTCCACCAAGGACCGCGACCGCTTGATGGATGTGGCGCTGCGCTTCGGCCGGCGCACGTTCGATTACGTGGCGGCCTTCGCGGTGCTGCGTGGCGCGGCGGTCGGCTGGGACGGTCGTGGCGAGGGCATGACGGGCGAGGGACTGGCCCAGGTGTCCGTGCCGCTCGACGCGAGCAGTGTCTTCCGCACCGTGGCCGTGACGCGAGGCAGCTACGCGGGCCCGCTGCCTCCGGACGCGCTCACGCGGCACTACCTGGAGCTGTTCGGCCGCCAGACGCCGCGCACCGTCTTCCTGTACCCGGTGGAGGTGAAGGGCCGGTTGGTGGCCATCCTCTACGGGGACTGTGGACAGAAGCCGATGAGCCAGCGCCGGCTGTCGGACTACATCCTGTTCTGCCAGGACCTGTCCTCGGCCTTCCAGGAGCTCATCCTGTTCCGCAAGCAGCGCGTCACCGAGCCGCGCGCGCCGGAAGAGGACATCTCCATCGACGTGGACGTGCCTGTCGCGTCCGCGCCGGTCCCCGCGCCCGCGGTGGTGGCGGGACTGGGCTGGGGCCCCTTCTTCGGCCGAGGCACCTCCGGCACCATCGGACGTGCCGCCGCATCACCGCCGCGCGCGCAGTCGCAGGAAGAGCGCCCGCCTCCGGACTTCGCGCCGCTGCTGCGCCGACTCACCGGTCCGGACGCCGCGCAGCGCTCCAACGCGATGGTGGAGCTGGCGCGCTCGCCCGAGGCCAGCGCCCGCGTGCTGGCCCAGCACTTCCCCGGCCCCACCGCATGGAGCCGGCTGCCCGTCGTCGAGCTGCCCGAGGCGGACGAGCTGGGACCGATTCCCGCCGCGATGTCGCGCCTGGGGCGTCCGGCCGCACAGGCCCTGTCACCGCTGCTGGATTCGCAGGACGCGGACACGCGCTACTTCGCGCTGCTCACGGCGGGCAACCTGCCCTACGTGGAGTTGGTGGATGGGGTGCTGCGCGGGCTGTTCGACCTGGAGCCGGACATCTCCAGCGCCGCGCGCGTGGCCGCCGCCGCGCTCAAGCAGTTGCCTCGGTTGGACTCGGCGCTGCGCGAGCTGCGTCAGGAGCTGAGCAGCCGGGACATGATGCGTCGCGCGCTGGCCGCCAGGGCGCTGGGCACGCTGCATGACCGCGAAGCTGTCGAGGGCCTCATCCAGCTCACGAGCAGCGACGACGAGATGTGCGCCCAGGCCGCGGCGGAAGCCCTGCGCGAAGTGACGCGCATGCCGCTGGGCCTCAGCCCGAAGCAGTGGGCGACGTGGTGGCTGGAGAACCGCAGCCGGCGCCGCGCGGACTGGCTCATCACCGCCTTGCGCCACCGCGAGCTCGACGTGCGGCTCGCCGCCATCGAGGAGCTGAGCCGCGCGCTGAACGACACGCTCGGCTACTACGCGGACGCGCCCGAGTCGGAGCGCGAGGTGGCCGCCCGTCGCTGGGAGGCCGCGGCCGTGGACCCGGCCAACGCGCGCCGGTTGGGCATGCTTTAGAGAACTCGACGGGGCCCTGTCGTTCCCGACGCGTAGGGGCTCTACCGGAAGGCGGCCATCCAATGGCCCGGAACTCGCTCGGTGCGAGCGCTGTTCAACCGTCCTCGCTCGCCCACGCCGCGCGGAGATTGGCGACCATTCGCAGGGCATCCGCATCAGAGGCGGACCGGGCCAGTGATTCGGCTCGTGCCAGGCACGAACGTGCGCTGTCTGCCTCACCTGACCTCCAGCGGACGCTCGCCAACGCGAGCAGCGGGAGTGGCTCGCCATCCGCGGTAGCAACTGCTTCCTCGTAGTAGAGCGCTGCCTGCGAAAGTCTCCCGGCCACCTCGCAGTGGAGGCCCGCAGTTCTGGCCAGGGTGGATGTGTTGGCTGGCCTTTCCTTGTCCGACCGGGTGCGAGCCAGCGCGGCTTCCAGGCAAGCGATGCCCTCGGCTGTCCTGCCCGCCTGGGCAAGCCTGGACGCGGTGCGAAGGGGATTCTCGTCAGTCACGATGACAGCCATCTTAAGCGTGCCCGAAAGAGCCAAGCCATCAACCGGGGCCATGCCCCTCAGAGCCGAACGTCGTCCCGGACTATGCTGGCGCGCGTGACACGGGCACGAGACAGAACGCCATGACGAGCGGGATGTGGATCAGCATCATCGCCTGCGCCGGCCAGCTCGCGCTCGCGGGACTGGCGCTGGCGCGCGTGGGGCGCAGCCCGCTGGCGCTGCCCCTGTCCCTGCTGTCCATCGCCCTCTCCACCTGGAACTTCACCGCCTTCGCGCTGGAGCGCTCGGGTGAGCCCGGCTGGAGGCTGGTGGGCTTCACCGCCGCGCTGATGACGGTGCCGTGCACCCTGCACTTCGCCCTCGCCTTCGTGGGACGACGTCGGCGCTCGGCCTGGGCCATGTTCGGCACCTACGCCGTCTTCGGCGCGCTGGCGATGACGATGCTCGCCGCGCTCGGCGCCCCCTCACTGGCCGCTCGACTGCTGACGCTGCGCTTCGGCATCTTCGTCACCGTGCTGGTGGCACCGCCGCTCGGCGCCGGCTTCGCGCTGCTGGTCCTCCACCTGCGTGAAGCACGGCACCCCGATGAACGCGCCCGCGCCGGGCTCATGGTGCTCGGGCTGACGCTGCTGGTCGCCCTGCTGCTGACGGAGCTCGCGGTGGAGCTGGGACTGCGGCAGGTGCCTCGGCTGGGCAACCTGGGCACGCTCCTGGGCCTCCCCGTCATGGCCACGGCGTCACTGCGCTTCGGACTCTTCGGCAGGGATTTGGGCGAAGGGACGCCGCGCATGGCGCTGCACGCGGCGACCCTGGCCGGCGTGGGCGTGCTGGCCTACCTCACCGTCTTCCGCCTCTTCGCCGCGCAGGTCGGCGCCCTCGTCGTCTTCACCACGGCCATCACCTTCGCGCTGCTCGCCGCCACGCGCCGAGGCGTCACCGCGTACGTCACCCGCGGCGAGCGCATGGAGCGCCTGGCCACGCTGGGCCGCTTCTCCGCGCAGATGGCGCATGACCTGAAGAACCCCATCGCCGCGCTCAAGGGCGCCGCGCAGTACCTCAAGGAAGAACACGCACGCGGCCAGTCCTCGGACACTCACGGCGAGTTCCTCGACCTGATGCTGGAGCAGGTGGAGCGGCTCGGGCGCGTGGTGGACACGTACCAGCGGCTCGCGCGCGTGGAGCCCCTCCCCCACCCGGTGGACCTGGGACGACTGGTGGAAGGAGTCCTGTCCCTCCAGTCCTTCGCGAGCCCAGGTCAGGTCTCCATCGTCCGCGAGCTGGAGCCGGACCTGCCGCCATGCTCGGGGGACGCCGACCTGCTGGCCAACTCGGTGGAGAACCTGGTGCGCAACGGCGTGGAGGCCATGCCCGGTGGCGGCACCCTCACGGTGCGCACGCTGCGGGACGGGCTTGCCGTGGCCGTGGAGGTGGAGGACACCGGCGAGGGCATGGACGCGCGCACCCGAGAGCGGGCCTTCGACGACTTCTTCACCACCAAGGCGGCGGGCAGCGGGCTCGGGCTGGCCTTCGTGCGACGGGTGGTGGAGGCACACGGCGGCACGGTGAGTCTGACAAGCCGAGAGGGGCACGGTACGGTGGTGCGCCTGACCCTGCCGAGAGAAGTGCGGCAGGTCGGGAGTGGGTCTGAAGGAGAAGCCGCGTGAGCGAGGCGTTGAAGGGGACCGTGCTGCTGGTGGACGACGACCCGGCGGTGGCCAAGGTGCTGGGCGCATTGCTGTCCCAGGCGGGGCTGACGACGCACGCGGCGCGTGACGGGAAGGAGGCGCTCGCGATGCTGGAGCGCAAGCCCGTGGACGTGGTGGTGAGCGACGTGCGCATGCCCGGCATGGACGGGATGCAACTGCTGACCGAGGTGGCCCGGGGCTGGCCCGACGTCCCCGTCATCCTGCTCACCGCGCATGGCACCGTGCCGCTGGCGGTGGAGGCGATGAAGGCGGGCGCGGCGGACTTCGTGCTCAAGCCCTTCGACCGGGAGGAGATTCTCTTCACCATCCGCAAGGCGCTCTTGCGCGCGCAAGGTGAGGCGGCGAACGAGCCGCTGCGCACGCCGAGCGCGTTCGTCGGTGGCAGCCGGAAGATGGCGGAGGCCCAGGCGCTGCTGGCGAAGGCGGCCACGGGCATGGCCACCGTGCTGCTGCGCGGCGAGTCCGGCACGGGCAAGGAGCTGGCGGCGAAGGCGGTGCACGACGGCAGTCCGCGACACGCGGGCCCCTTCGTGAAGCTGCACTGCGCGGCGCTCCCCGACACGCTGCTGGAGAGCGAGCTGTTCGGCTACGAGAAGGGCGCGTTCACCGGCGCGGCCACGCGCAAGCCCGGCCGGGTGGAGCTGGCTCACGGCGGCACGCTGTTCCTGGACGAAGTGGGAGACATCTCCCTCTCCGTGCAGGTGAAGCTGCTGCGAGTCATCCAGGAGCGCGAGCTGGAGCGACTGGGCGGCACGCAGACGGTGAAGGTGGACGTCCGCTTCGTCGCCGCCACGCACCAGCCGCTCGAGGACCTGGTGAAGGCGGGGCGCTTCCGCGAGGACCTCTTCTACCGGCTCAACGTGGTGCCGCTGTGGCTGCCCGCCCTGCGCGAGCGGCCCGAGGATATCGAGCCCCTGGCGCGACACTTCCTGGACGTCCACGCGAAGACGAACAGGAAGCCGCCCTTCACGCTCACCGACGAGGGGCTCGCGGTGATTCAGGCCCAGCCCTGGCCGGGCAACGTGCGCCAGCTCCAGAACTTCTTGGAGCGGCTGGTGGTGCTCGCGGACGGCCAGACGCTGACGGGCGAGGACGTCTCACGCGAGCTGGCCCGCCAGCCCGGCCTCTCCGCCCCCGTCCTCACGCCGCCCCAGGGCACCACGGCCGTGCCAATGGCGACGAGCGCGCAGCCCGGGGGCACGGAGTCGGGCCGCACGCTGGAGTCCCAGCGCAAGGACACGGAGAAACAGGCCCTCGTCGATGCCCTGCGGCGCGCGGGAGACAACCGCACGCTCGCGGCGCGGCTGCTCGGCATCAGCCGTCGGACGCTCTACAACAAGCTGGAGGAGCACGGCCTCGTGTAGTCGTGGCTCACGCCGCCCCCTCCACCCCCGGGGTGGCGGCCTCGCTCAGGGCATCCAGCTCCTCGTGGAAGTTCTGGATGAGCACATGCGGGTCGGGCACGCGGAGGACATCCGCGGCCACGCCCATCGTCACCTGCCCCGCGTAGCTGAACAGGCTCACGCCCAGCCCGAGGTGCCCCGCCTGCGGCACCCAGAACGTCAGCTCTCGCAGCGTCACGCCCGCCAGGGACACCGGCTGCCGGGGGCCCGGGACATTCGTGGCCACCAGCGAGGCCTTCATGCCGAAGGCATCCACCACCGCGCGCTCCACCGGCGCCGGCGTGTACCCCAACAACCCCAGCGCGCCGAACGTCACCACCGCCTCCGGGGACTTCTTCACCAGGCCCATGCGCCGCGACAGCTCCGCCAGCCGACGCCGGGGGTCTTCGAGGTGCACGGGCAGGCGCAGGAACACCAGACCGAAGCGGTTGCCGAGGTCGCGAGGAATGGGCTCATCCAGGGGCCGCAGGTTCACCGGAACGAGCGCATGCAAATCCTCGGGAGGAACGTTCCGAGCCTCCAGGTAGCGCCGCAGCGCGCCCGTCAGCACCGCGAGCAGCACGTCGTTCACCGTGCCCCCCAGCGCACGGCCGAGGACTTTCACGCGCTCCAGGGGAATGGGCGACGACCACGCCGCGCGCTTCTGCGTCCCCAGCGGCCCGCGCAGCGGCGTACGGGGGTCCGGTGAAATCACCATCAGCTTGCCGAGCGCCGCCGCGCTGAGCGCCCCTTGCCGCACCAGGTCTCCAGCCAGGATGGGCTCGGCCACCAGCTCCGCGCCCTTGCGCAGCACCGTCCGCGCCGTCCCCGCCACCGCGCGCGCGCCGCGCATCCACCGCTCCAGCCCGCTCGACGGAGCCCTCGTGCGCTCACGCGGAGCCTCGGCGTCCGTCACCTCGCCATCCGTGAGCGACAGCAGCAGGCGCGCCAGGGCGATGCCATCGGAGATGCAGTGGTGCAACCGCGCCAGCAGGATGTCTCCACCCCGCGCGCCCTCGAGCACGTGGAACTGCCACAGGGGCCGCGAGCGGTCCAACGGCGTGCTCATCCACTCGCTCACCAGCGCCTCTTGCGCGGCGCGGTCGCCAGGGGCGGGGACAGGGAGGCGCAGCAGGTGCGCGTCGAGGTCGAGGTCCAACGCCTCCTCCCACTGCGGAGCGCCCAGCAGTCCTGGCACCACGCGCTGGCGGAAGCGAGGGTAGCGGTCCACCAGGCGCGTGCGGGTGTGGTCGCGCAGCCGCTCGAAGTCCACCTTGCCCTCGAAGAAGAGCACGGCCGTAATCATCATCAGATTCGCGGGCTCCTCCATGTGGAACCACAGCGCATCGACGCTCGCCATCCGCTCGTGTGTCGCCATGCCTCGCGTGCCTCCCCTCGCGCTCAGACCGTGCCCCATCCGTCAGGGACACGTCATGATGGCGCAGGATGCCCTCGCGTTGCTCGCGGACTTTCAGGGCCGAGCCCGGGAGCCGACGTCCCCTCGCCCGCCAGGGAGCCGCGCTACGGAGGCGGCCCCTCTTCGCGCTCGAACTGGAAGGTCTGCTTCGTCGCGTCGTCCAGCGTCAGTGTGAGCGCGCCCTCCTCGAAGTCCCACCGGTACGAGCCGCCCTTGAACTTCACCTTCGAGCGCGACAGGGGGATGACCCGTTTCGCACCGCAAACGGGGCCCACGGCCTGACCGTCCTTGGCGAGCAGCTTCACGTGGTGCTCCCCCAGCGGCTCCACCAGGCCCCAGGCGCGGACGACCAGCGCATTGCCCTGTCCCAGCGTCGCGTCCTTCAGCGCCGTTCGCAGGACGAAACACCCCGAGGACGTGATTCGCAGCGTGCGCGCATAGTCCGCGCGAGGCTGGGCCTCGATGCGCGTGAAGCCTCCGTCCGTGACTTCAGGCAGGCTGGCGGCCGTCAGTCGCCACTCGCCCACCAGCTTGTCGGGCACGGCCTTCGTCGAGGAGGCCTGGCCCTGACACGGGTCCTTCATCTCCTTCTCCGGACTCGGCGGCGCGGGCTCGAAGGCCTTCTGGCACGTGGGGCCGCACGTGCGCGCCGAGCACTGGGTGTCGTCCGGCGCGCAGCCCGCCTTCAAGGTGCAGGACTTGAGTCGGTCCAGCGACTGCTCGCAGCCCTCGCGCAGACACCGGTCCACGCACTCGGGCTCGATGCACTCGGCCACGCACACCCAGTTGGCGCTGCCACAGACACCCGCCACGGTGCGAGGAGGCCCGGAGGCCTCCTGTGCCAGCGCGGAGAAGGAGCAGCTCAACAGAACCGCCAGGACGAAGGACCCACGAGAGGAGCGCATGCCGTGGGGCAAACTAGGCACGGCCCCTCCGGGGCGAAGCCCTGGCGTCGGGTGGGATGTCCACCCCCGAGCACTGCCTGCCTGAGCCCTCAGCAGAAGTTCCAGCGCCAGGTGCCCACATCCGAGGGGTCCGCCAGCTCCAGCTCGAAGGCGAGTGTCTCGTAGCGAGCGAACTCGCGGGAGTCCACGCGCAAGAGCGTCATGCCCGCGTGGTTCTGCCCGCGCAGCGGCGACACCGTGAAGGACAGCTCCGCGTCGAAGGCGACCTTGTAGAAGAGGCAGAAGCCATCCACGCGCCCCTCCTCCACCACCGGCCGCTCGAAGCGCACGCGGTGCGGCAGCCCATCCGTCGCCATCGTCTCCAAATCGAAGGCGAAGGCGGGCTCCGGGTCGCACAGCAGGTGGTCCACTTCGTACGAGCGCACGACGCGCGTGAAGTACGACGGGTTCATCGCCTCGCGCAGCGTCTGCAGGCAGCTGTAGTCCACGCTGGGGAAGCGCTGGCTCCAGATGAAGGGGATGCACGCCTCGTCGCGAAGCTGCACCGGCTCCACGAAGACCTCGAAGCGATTGGGGAGGATGCGCCCGCCGGGCCGCAGCAGCCGGGAGCGCAGGTCCAACATCCGGGGCACCAGCCCCGCGTCGAAGAGGGCCTCGCCCAGCAAGTCGTGCAGCAGCACGTCCACCTTCTCCGGGGCCTGGAAGTTCCAGGGGTGCGAGCGCACGAAGTCGATGTTCTCCAACCCGTTGCGCCGCGCCACCCACTGCGCGGTGTCCAACAGCCGCGAGCCGTCCACCGCGTACAGCCGGCGGGGATGTCGGCTCGCCGCCAGGAAGGTGCGCAGCCCCGTCCCGGTGCAGACATCCATCACCACCTGCCCGGGCTTCACGTAGCGCTCGCACGCCTTCTGCCACGCCAGCACGCGCGCCGGGTCCGCCAGCGCCGAGTCCTGCGGCGCGGGGCTCGACAGCGACAGGCTGTCCGGCACCACGTTGCGCAACGGCAACTGGGACACCAACGGCAGGTGGCTCAAACGAGAACGCAGGTCCATCAACGCCTGCCGCGGCAGGTCGAGCAGATTGGGCATGACACCCCCCGAGATGTGAGTCGAAGCCCCTGTTTCCGAGCAACGCTCAGAAACCTGGATTCCCTACCATGATGGAAATTCAAGCCCCAGCCCATCCAGCGAGGGGGCTGGGTCTGTGTCCCCGCTTGAACGGCGCTCCGGTTCACCAACCAACAAGAGGGCCCGCGTCGGGCGACTCAGGAGCCGACGACGAGCTTCGCGCCGAACGCCTTCAGGCGCTCACATGCCTTCACCAGCTTCTCCCGGGGAATGGAGAACACGGCGCGCACGCGCTCGGGGTCCGAGCACCAGGGCCCGCCGTTGAGCACCACGTGCGTGTGCGCATAGACGATGGCTGGCAGGTTCTCCGGCGTGAGCCTCTCGCCGTCGACCTCGCGGCCCAGCCAGGCCGTCATGCGCGGGGCCAGGAAGAGTCCTCCCGCGTCGCCTCCCTCCGAGCGCCCATCCGCGGGCAGTGCCTGCGCCAGCAGCTCGCGCTTCTCCGCCAGCTCGCGCCGCATCTTCGTCAGGAAGCCGCGCAGCGAGCGGTGCCGCGCGCCATAGAGGAGCTGTCCGTCCGGGCTGCGGGCATAGGCCGCGTACAGGTACGCCGCCGCGCGCGCGGTGACGAGGTGCAACACGCCCGGGCCTCCGTCGCGCACCGCCGAGGCCAGCGCCCTGTCCCGCGTCGCCAGCCACCCCACGCGCAGCCCACCGGCGGCGAACTCCTTGGACAGCCCGCCCAGCACCACGGTGCGCGCGCCCACGCCCGGCACCGCGCCCTCCAGCGTCACGGGACTGTGCACCGTCTCCGCCGTGGGGCTGGTGAGGTTGACCAGCCCGAAGATTTCATCGGACACCAGCAGGCACCGCTGCTCCACCACGTAGTTGGCCAGCGCCACCAGCTCCTCGCGGGCCACGTAGACGCCGGTGGGGTTGGCCGGCTGGGAGATGACGACGGCGTCCGGGCCACTGGCGCCCTGGCCGCGTCGCGCCAGCAGCTCCGCCAGCGTCCCCTCCTCCACCTGACAGCCGGCCGAGACGAACGTGGGCGGCAGCACGCCGTAGCAGGGCGTCACCACGAAGACCCGAGGCGCTCTCCCCAGTCGCTTGCGCAGGGCCACGCCCAGGTGGTGGATGAGCGGCCAGACGCCCGGTGCCATGACCAGCTCCTCGGGCGTATACCGGACGGCGCGCGTCTCCAGGAGGAAGGCCGCCACGGCCTCGGACAGGCCCGTCTGCGCGCCCGTGTCGCGCGGCGCGGCGGCGGCGGCGATGAGGCCCTCCACCAGCGGCTGCGGCAGCACGCCTTCATTCTCTCCGTAGTCCAGCCGCACCAGCTCCGCGTCGTCCTCGCGGAACACCTTGGGCGCGAACGCGGGGAAGTTCGCCAGCGTGTGGATGCGGGAGGAGCGCGGCAGCGGCACCACCGGCACGCGGCGCGGCCCGGGCGGCTCCGGCTCCGCGAAGGAGATGCGGAACGACAGCAGGTCGGCGAACGTGCGCTCGTAGAACCACTGCGCCAGTGTGCTGATGCGCGAGTACGTCACCTCCGCCGCCACCTCCAGGTCTCCACGCAGCGGCTCCGGCACGGGGAGCAGCAGCGTCAGCTCCAGGTCCGGCCACACCGCGTTCTTCACCAGGCCGTAGAGCACGACGAGGTTGGGCGAGTACGGCTCGCGCGCCAGGAACTCGAACAGCGTGAGCGGCTCCACCTCGCCGGTGATGTTGAAGAAGGCGCTCTCGTCCAGCACCACCCAGATGCCGCGCTTGGCCGCCTCCGCGATGATGTCGCGCAGCACGGCGAGGTTGGTGCGCTCGCCCTTCTCCACGGTGAGCAGCACCATCTTCACGTCGAACGCGGACAACAGCCGGCGAATCTCCTCCAGCGTCGTGTGCGTCACCGTGGCGCGCACGCCCGCCTTCTCCAGCGCCCGCGCGTAGAGCGGATGCAGGTTGCGCGACACCAGCACCTCATCGCCCACGTCGCACGTGGCGAGCAGCAGCGAGTACACCGCCTGCTCCCGCTCGGGCGCGACGAACAGCTCCTGCTCCGCGAGCCTCAGGCCGAAGTAGCGCTCCAAATAGCGCACCACCTGGCCCCGGAACGACACGTCTCCGGCCTCGTGCGCGTAGGGCAACAGCGGCCCCTTCGCCAGCCGCTGCGACAGCGCGGAGACGAAGCCGAGCTGCTCGGGCGACGCGGCGCCCAGGTCCAGCTCCTCCTGGAGCGTGGGGATGCCCAGCTCGCGCAGGGACTGACGCAAGGCCAGCGTCTCGCGCGGGCGCGACAGGTGCGCCTCCCAGACCGCGACTTCGTGCCACACCGCGTGCCCGGACTGCAGCCACCCCAGCGCCGTGGCCGCCCGCAGCGGCTCCGGGCTGCGGGCCTCCATGAAGAACTCGAACTCACGTCCGGTGCGCTGCTCCAGCGCCACCAGCGGACGGATGTCCGTGTCCGCCGCCTGCCTCACCCGCCGGGCCACGCGCACCCGCGTGGTGAAGCCGCGCCGGGTGAACATGCGCTCGATGATGGGGCGGCCCGGACGGCCCGCGAGGTTGAGCAGCAGCTTGCCCGTGGGCGCCAGCCGCTCCGGAGCCTCGTCGAGCAGCCGCGCGATGAGCCCCAGACCGAAGTGGTCCTCGTACACGTTCTGCAACGTGCAGTAGTTGGAGAGGTCATACAGCGCCTGCTCATCCGCCTGGGACAGCTCGCCGGGCGGCTCGTCCGTGCGCAGCACCTGGGGGATGCAGCCCACCACGAAGTCCCATGCGGGCTCCGCGGGCACGCCGCGCAGCAAGTCACTCTCCGCGAAGGAGAGGCGGGACACGAGCGCCTCATCGCCGTTGAGCCACGCGTTGCAACGCGCGACGACGGGCGAGTGCGGGTTGAGGTCCGCGCCGTGGATGTGCGCCAGCTTCGTGAACTTCGCCAGCGCGAGGCAAATCCATCCCGAGCCCGCCCCCACCTCCACTAGTCGCTTGCCCGCGTACTCGTCCAGGGGAACGCTGAGCAGCCCTTCCAGGAAGGTGTAGGCCCAGGACTCGGGCGCGAAGATGGAGGGCAGCAGGAACAGCTCCAGGTGCTCCTGGGACGTGCCCGCCACCACCGTCACCGTCACCAGTTGCAGGGGCGCGGACTCAGGCTGCTCCCGCGACAGGTCCGCCAGCTCGCGCAGCTCCACCCGGGCCCGGGTACGCCGCTCCGGGTGGGCCAGATCCTCCGACAGTGCGCGCAGCAGGTGGAAGGCCTCTCGGGGGGAGGAGGGATAGGTCGGCATGGCGCGCGGACTGTCCCGGGCCCACCGCCCTGTGTCAACGCGCGCGTGGCGTGCGAACGCAACCCTTTGTCGCCGTGGCTCCAATCAAGGTTCGGCCTCTCGTTCGTAATAGGGAATGCGGTGGGTGGGTTGGACGGGAAGGGACGGCTGGAGACGATGAAGTCGGTCACGCTTGTGGACAGACCCCGTGGTGGAGAGGGGGCACTGATGGAACTCAGCTTCTGGTCGCCGGCCAAGGCCGGCATGCAGGGGATGATGAGCACTCAGCCGATGCGAAACAGGGTCTTCCGGGACCCCGTGCGTGTCCGGTGGGAGTCGCAGCCCTGGCGTCGTCAGCTGCGCAATCCGGAGGAGTTCGAGACGCCGGTGTCGCGCGCGGCGCTGGTGAAGTCGCTGCAGGACGAGCACCTGGACGTGGACGCGGAAGTCGCCCGCTTCGCGGGAGTGGGGGAAGACGCCGACTGCATCAGCATCGCGCAGGTGGTGCGCTTCGCTGATCTCCTGGTGCGGCGCATGACGCTGGCGGAGTCGGATGACCAGATGCTCCAGCTGGCGCATCTGCGCCGCAACGCCGAGGACCTGGCGGAGCGGATGATTGAGTGGGCCAACCTCGGCCGGCTGTAACGAAACACCGTTGAGACATTCCCGTCTTCGCTCGATGAAGAGGACGGGAGGGGGACCGGTGGAGCAGAGGTGCGGACGGGTTCCGCGCTTCTGCTTCACCGGGGTAGCACGAGGGGCGGACGGTAGAGAAGCGCTCGGCAACCTCAAGACAGGCGAGCAGGCGAGTTGCGCGGGGCTTCACCTGGAGCGCCATCGTCCACCACTGGCCGTTCGCCCAGGGGCTTCGCCCTGTTCCGGCCCGCGTGAGCACGCGAGTGTCTTGACAGAGGTGGAGGAGCGCTGCTCTCACAGGGGCATGTTCTCCTCGCTCGTCCTCGCCGCCGCGCTGGCGGCTGCTCCTGCTCCTCGCACCGCCGCGTCGGCCCAGACGGTCGTCCACATTCCCAAGCTGGATGCGTTGACGGGGCTCTCCGCCTTCCTGGAGCGCGCGGGCACCTATGCCGCGCTGCTGCGTCCCTCTGCGTGGAGCGCGGAGCTGCACCCGTTCCTCACCATCGACCCGACGCGGCCGGAGACGCTCACGGCGATGGGCCTGGATGCGAAGGGGCCGGCCACGGTGTCGCTGCGCGTGGACGGCCGTGTGTCCTGCATGCGCGTGTCGGACGCGAAGGTGTTCCAGCAGAAGGCGGCGGAGGCCATGGCGGAGGCGGGAGGCGCGGAGGCGACGCCGGCCACGGCGAAGGGCGTGACGACGGTGAGCACGACGCGCGCCGCGGGCGGGGCGATGGGCTATGCGCTCAAGGGGCAGGAGGTCTGCGCCTTCGGAGCGACGGATGCGGGTGCCGCCGCGCTGCTGAAGGAGTCCGTGAGGCTGGTGGGCAAGGCGCCCGTGCCGGACGCGCGACTGAGCAAGGTGGCGGGGGTGGCGTTCCTCGCCACGGGTGAGACGGTGGTGGGGCTGGACGGTACGGCGAGCGCGCTGAAGGTGGATGGCACGGCGATGAAGCTGCCGCTGCCGCCCTTCCAGGCGAAGAGCAACAGTCCCTACGCGGCGATGAAGCCGGAGGGGCTGCTGTTCTCACGCGTGGCGGTGGCGCCAGCAGGCGTGGAGCAGGCCGTGGGCTCGCTGCGCGCGACCATCCAGGCCATCTGCGCGAAGTGTCCCAAGGAGCAGGTGCAGGCCTCGACGGACGCCGTGGCGAAGCAGCTCACGGGCAACATGCTGGTGAACATGAGCAACGTGCAGGTGCGTGGCTCGCTGCGGACGCAGGAGGGGCGCTTCTTCGCGGTGAAGCAGGCGCTGGTGGCGGAGGTGAAGGACGCGGCGGCGGTGAAGCAGGCGCTGGCGCCGCTGGGCGCGTTGCCCGGGGCGAAGGTGCTGGAGGACGGCTGGGCGCTCTTGGTGAAGGGTGGGAGCGTGCTCGTGCGGCAGAAGGGCAAGCACCTGGTGGTGGGCAACGACGACGCGGTGATGCAGGCGACGATGGCGGCGCTGCCGGAGACGACGGCGAAGCTGGAGCGCGCGGCGGACTTCTCGCTGGACCCGAGGCTGCTCGCGCGCGGGCTCTCCCAGGTGTCGCTGGCGGACATCATGTCGGACGAGAACCTCGCCGCGCTCTTCGCGGTCAGCTCCGAGCTGGGCCCGTTGCTGACGCGCAGTGAGCGAATCACGGGCTGGCTGGACAGCGCGCCCGGAGGCGCCCACCGCTTCGTCTTCGACTGGACGCTGCTGCCGGACGAGGTGCGCTAGCGCGCGGCACAAACGGCGGCTAGCGCGCCGCCACGGCCCGAAACACGGCTCCGTCCAGCGACAGCCGTGTCACCGCATCGACGAGGTGCTCCGTGGCGATGATGATGCCCGGAGCATCCGCCAGCCGGAACAGGTCCACACCCTCGGGAAGCGTCGCCGTGTCGAGGACGATGGGCTCCGGAAGGGGCCCCTCGGCATCACTGATTCCGCACCTGGGACACGGCGGCTTGCGCGTCCAGGTCAAGGCATCGGGATGAAACCGGCCCTGCACGCCCAGTTGCAGGTTCAGCAGCATCGGCGGGTTCTTCGTCCTGAAACGCACGGAGACCGCACTCCCCTGGAGTCCCCGAGCGCCCGCGTCGCGGAGCCGGGCCAGCGCGTCCTCTCGAATGCACAGGGACCAGTTCGCGGGCAGGAAGAACGAGCCGAAGCTGCCCGAACCGGTTCCTGTCAGCGGGCCCAGCTCCGTTCCGGCATCAAGCACCGCATTCATGGGTGCCAGCGGGCGCACCAGCTCACGCAACCGCTCGAGTTCGTCCAAGGGGACAGGAGACGGGTCAGACAGGCGCGCTTGCTCCGCGGGCGGGAGGCTCGACAGGTCGACGCACGGATATTCGAGGCCCAGCGTGGCGCCGCCCAAGCCACACAGCGGGCAGGGCTCCACGCCCGGAAGTCCCCACCGATGCGTGGCATTCAGCTCGCCCGAATACCGCGACGACAGGTCTTGCTCGACTCGGAAGTACTTCATTCGCTGTCGCCGACCTCGGGGTCACGGCTCGTGGGTCATCACGTCGAGTGTACCGGAGCAAGAGGCTATCCTCGCCGCGTCGTACCCACACCCCAACACGACAACGAGAAGACTTCATGACCCTGACGACACAGCCTCGACGGATGGCGAAGCGGACCGCGCTCGCGCTGATGGTGCTGGCCCCCGTGGCGGCCGGCGCGGTGAGCCAGAAGCTGCGCTACAAGTTCGACGCGGTGGCCAACCCTGTCACCACCGTGGTGGACGACAGCGGCAAGGGCCGCACCGGCACCGTGCAGACCGCGAACGGCGCCACCGTCGTCCCCGTGACGGGCTTCGACGGCTTGGGCATCAAGTTCCCCGCCGTGTGCGACGGAACCGGCTGCCCCCTCGCGAACGTCACCACCCCCGACTCCGCCAGCCTCAATCCCGGCACCGCGCTCTTCACCTTCGGCGCCAGGGTGCGCCTCACCCTCGCGGACCTCTCCTCCGCGCACGGCTCCAACCTCGTGCAGAAGGGCCTCGCGAACACCGCCCAGTGGAAGATCCAGCTCGATGACGCCGTGCTCGGCAAGCCCAGCTGCGTCGTCCGCACCACCGGCGGCGTGGACCCCATCATCGTCAAGTCGTCCGTGGGCGTCGCCGATGGCACCTGGCACAAGGTCGCCTGCCAGCGCACCAGCACCACGCTCACCATCCTCATCGACAACGTCGCGCGAGGCAGCGCGCTGCTCCCCTCCACCTACGACATCAACCCCGTGGGCCAGCCCGTCAACGTCGGCGCCAAGAGCGTCGGCAACAACAACGACCAGTACCACGGCGAAATCGACGACGTTTACTTCAACATCGACTGAAGCCACGCCAAACCCCAAGGCGCATCGAGCCTCCGAAACACAAACACCTCGGAGGCTCGACCTTCCATCACGCCGGCCGCTCCTGCCGCCAGCGCCGCGCGTCGCGCTCGGCGCGCTCCTCGCGCGTCTGGACCAGCGTCATCCCTCGCTGCACGTCATCGACGTCGAGCGTCCCCACCAGCCGCCCCTCGACATCCACCACCGCCAGCAGCTGCGCCGAGTTCTCCGCCAGCTGTCGCACGGCCCGCCATCCATCCTCGTCCAACCGCACCACCAGCACGGGCCTCATCACCTCGCGCGTCAGACGATGGATTCGCTCCTTCTCCGACACCGCGCGCACCGCCTCCACATCCACCAGCCCCACCGGCCGCCCATCCTCCGTCACCGGCAACACCGTCTGACGCTCGCGCCGCAAATCCCACAGCGCCTGCTCCAACAGCGCCCCCACCTCCACCCCCGCCCCACGCGGCGTCATCAACTCCGACACCGACACCCGCTCCAACAGGGACTTCATCCGCACCTGCCGCGACTCGCCCTCCGCCCCCATGAAGATGAAGAAGGCGATGACGAACAGGAACGGGTTGAACGACACCACACCCCACACCGCGAAGAGCACCGCGAACCCACGCCCCACCAGTGACGCCACCCGCGTCGCCCGCACCGCGCCCATCCGCCCCGTCAGCACCGCCCGCAGAATCCGCCCGCCATCCATCGGGAACGCCGGCAGCAGGTTGAACAACCCAAGGAACAAGTTGAGGCTCGCCAGGTAGAAGCACGCGAACCGGAGGTTGAACGAAGTCGTCCCCTCCACGCCCCACGTCGCCAGGCCAAACAGTCCCGCCAGCGCCAGGCTCGTCAGCGGCCCCACCAGCGCCATCAACGCTTCGTCCCGAGGC
>NZ_JBLZWL010000037.1:0-96960 GCF_049194865.1 Corallococcus terminator
GGGAGCGCCACGGCGGGCGCGGTGGGCGACACCACCAACGTCTGCCTGCCCGGCGACGTCTGCGTCCTCTTCACCGGTCAGCGCTTCGAGACGCCCGACGGCCGCGCGGTGCAGGGCGTGGGACTGCGCCCGGACGTGGAGGTCCACCCCACCGTGCGCGGCCTGCGCGCCGGACGCGACGAGGTGCTGGAGCGCGCGCTCACCCTGCTGCGCGAGGCAGGTGGACGGTGAAGACGGAGCCCACGCCCTCGCGGCTCTCCACCTCGATGCGACCGCCCATCGCCTCGACAATCTGTCGGCTGATGTAGAGCCCCAGGCCCAGCCCTCCGTAGTGACGCTCCGACACCGCGCGCTCGAAGCGACCGAAGAGGCGCGGCAGGGCCGTCTCGGAGATGCCGATGCCCTCGTCGCGCACCGACAGCCGCACCTGGTCCCCGTCCGCCGTCGAGGCGGTGACTTGCACGGGCCTGCCCGCGCCGTACTTGGCCGCGTTGGTGAGCAGGTTCACCAGCACCTGGTCCAGCCGCAGCGAGTCCCACCGGCCCTGGAGCGGCTCCGGGATATCCACGCGCACCGAGCACCCGGCCACGGCGAACACCTCCTCCATCCGCTCCACCGCGTCGAGCACCGCCTGGCCCAGGTCCACCTCCGTGGGCTCCAGCGCCAGCCGTCCCAGCGACACGCGGCTGACGTCCAGCAGGTGGTCCACCAGCGAGGCCAGCCGCTGCACCTGGCGCATCGCCGTGGAGAGCCGGGGCGCCACCTTCTCCCGCGAGTCCGAGCCGAGCGACCGGTCGATGAGCCCATGCTGGAGCTTGAGGCTCGTCAGCGGCGTCTTCAGCTCGTGGCTCGCCACCGACAGGAACTCGTCGCGCAGCCGGACGGCCGCCTGCGCGTCCCGGTACAGCGACGCGTTCTCCAGCGCCACCGCCACGCGCCGCGCCAGCTCCTCCATCATCGACACGTCCGACATGGCCAGCGGACGCTGCGGCGGCGACGTGCCCAGCGTGATGACGCCCAGCGTGCGCCCGCGCGTGCGCACCGGCACCACCAGCAGCGACGCGGGCCTCAAGGCCTCCAGGAGCGCGCGCTGGTGCTCGGAACTCTCCGACAGCCGCTCGCACAGGGCCGCGTCCACGTCCGGCACGAAGCGCGGCTCACCCGACTGGAAGCACTCGCGCGACAGGGACAGCACGCCCTCTCCGCCCAGCACGGAGAGCACGGAGGCATCCCGCGAGGGCTCCTGGTGCGCGGACGCCACGCACCGCAGGGAGCCGTCCGGCCCCACCAGCTCCACCAGACAACTGGAGGCCACGCTGCTCGCGGCCACGCGGGCCACGTGCTCCAGCGTCCACTCCACGTCGTCCAGGTGCTCCGCCAACGCGCGGCTCGCCTCCAGCAGGAAGAAGAGCCGCTCCTCGGCCTCCTTGCCCATCTGCAGCGCGTGATGCAGCCGCTCTCCGCGCTCGCGCAGCGTCCCGTACAAGGCCGCGCGCTCCAACGCCTGCGAGCACTGGTGGGCCAGCGCCTCCAGGAAGGTGCGCTCCAGCGGCGCGAACACGCGCGGCGCGCTCCACGCCAGTCCCACGAAGCCCAGGATGCCCCGCTCCGTCAGCAGCGGGAGGATGGCGCGCGCGCCCTCGCCCAGCGCGGAGAGGTCGCGCTCCACGATGCCCGCCAGGGGGAGGAGGTCCTCCAGGCGGGAGAACCACTGCGCCTCGCGCCGCTCCATCGCGAGCGCCAGCATGGGCAGGCCCGACACCCGCTGCCCGTCAATGGCATCCATCCAATCCCGCGAGTAGCCGATGGCGCCGAGCGCGCGCAGGCAGCCGTCGTCGGTCAGCTCCACCAGGACGACCCGCGTCGCGCCCGCGACCTCCAGCCCTTCGCGCACCAGCACCCGCGCCACGTCCTCGGCCGTGGCCGCGCGGGACAGCGCCGCCGTCACCGTCTGCAGCCGTGAAGAGAAGGACTGGGCCGCTCGCGCCTCCTCGTACAGGAGCGCGTTGTCCATGGACAGGCTGGCGCGGCGGGCCAGCTCCATCGCCACCTCCACGTCCGGCGCGTCGAAGGAAGCCACCCTGTCTCCTCGCACCAGCGACATGGCGCCGAGCACCCGTCCTCGCGCCACCAACGGCAGGATGAGCGCCGCCCGACTGACCAGGTGCCGGACGCTGTCGAGCTGCTCCCTGGCTCGCACCAGCCCCGGCAGCAGCTCGTCCGGCACCACCGGCAGCACGACGGGACGTCCGGTGCGCAGGGCCTCGGAGATGCCACCCGGTGACACCAGGTCCACGGGCCACAGCTGGGCCAGCTCGTGCACCAGCGCCACCTTCTCCGGCTCCCGATGCGCCGCGGCCACGCGCTCCACGCGCCCGTCCTCGGCGATGACATCCACCGCGCACCAGTCCGCCAGCACCGGCACCGCCAGCTCCGCCAGGCGCTGGAGCACCGTGCGCCACTCCAGTGACTCTCCCAGCAGCTCGCCCGCGCGGGCCAGGAAGACCAGGCGCGCGGACTCCGCTGAGACTGCTTGCGCCTGAAGCTCGGAGGACGTCGCGACGCCTCGGGGTTGCCCGGCGTCATCGAAGGCCGCGTCAGGGGAGGAACCGGGCTCGGCGGACATGAAGGAAGACCACGATGGAAGAGAAGCGCCGCGCGACATCGGACCCCGAGCTAAAGACGTCTCGGATGCGCCAACAATGCCGCCTGTCTTCGCGGACAGGGGGACTGTCCAGTGTCAAACCCGTGAGACGTTGAGTCCCATTCGCACGCGCCGCTTCGAGTGCCGCTCGTACGGAATGACTCGGGACTGGGAGACGGTGGACTCAGCCTGGCGGGTTCCACCACACGCCGCCCTTGCCGTCGATGGCCACCTTCGCGCGCTCGCGCACGTCGGCCCGCTCCTCCATCGACAAGGGCCGCGCCGAGTGGGCCGCGCCGAGCGCCGCGTCCTGCTCGTTGGGGTGGCTCATCCCCATCAACATGACGTCCGGGTCCAGCGACAGCGTGTAGCGCACGCACTCCTCCACGCTCAGGTGCGGCAAGAGCGGCGCGTCGCGGTCCTCGCGTCCGCCGGAGCCCACCTTGCCGCGCGGCCGGGCCTCCAGCGGACGGCCATAACCCTCCGTGTCGCCCAGGAGCTTGCCCGCGCCGAACGTCTTGAACGACACCACCCCCACGCCGCGCGAGCGCGCCAGCGGCAGCACGTCCTCCACGTAGCGCGGGTCCACGAAGGGCCCCAGCGGGAACATCACCACGTCACACAGCCCGGAGCCCACCGCCGCGCGCAGCACGTCCGGATGGTGGCTGGAGATGCCCCGGAAGCGCGCCTGTCCCGCGCTCACGCACCGGCCCAGCTGCTCCAGCCCGCCACCCGGCGCGGCCAGCTGCTCCCACGCGGCCAGCTCCGACACGGCATGGAAGGCGAACAGGTCCACCGTCGCGTGGCCCAGCCGCTTCAAGCTGGCCTCCACCTGCGGCGCCACCGGCGCGTCGAGCACGTCCACCTTGTCGATGAGGAACACGCCCTCACGTCGGCCGCGCAGCGCCTCGCCCACCACCTCCTCGCTCAGCCCCTCCTCGTAGTTGGGCGCGGTGTCGATGACGTTCAGCCCCGCGTCCAGGGCGCGGCGCAGCGTGGCGACGAGCGACTCGCGGGGCGCCGCGCGGTCCGCGATGTCACCGATGCCCACCGCCGTGGCGACGAAGCCGGTGCGCCCCAGCGCGCGGCGGGGCGTGAAGCGGGGAAGCGGAGGCGTTGACATGCCTCCGGTTGTGCAAGAGGCCCTCCCTCGTCGTCAAGGCGCGTGGCGCGGGAAGGTTCAGCGGAAGGGTCCGGAGACCTCGAACGTCACGCCCGCGTTGATGGAGTTCGTCGTCCCGCGCTGCGAGCTGAAGTACAGCCTGCGTCCATCCGGACTGAAGGCCGGCCCCGTCAGCTCCGAGCCCGGGTGGCCATGCACGCGCAGGAAGCTGGCGACGATGCGCTGGGGGCCCGGGGTGATGAGGCAGATTTCCAGGTTGCCACCGTCCTCCGCGACGAAGAGGTCACCCGAGCGGGACACCACCACGTTGTCCACGCCGGACAGCGGCGAGCCCGGATACAGGGACGCGGAGTAGATGACCTCCAGCTTGCCCGTGGCCGGGGTGTGGGCCCACACGCGGTTGTCACCCTTGGTGGTGACGTAGACGACGCCGCTGTCGTACCAGCAACCCTCGCCGCCGTTGAAAACCGTCGTCCGCGCCGCCACGTCGGGCTGGAGCGACGCCGACTTGTTCGCCGCGCACGGCACCCAGCTCACCGTCGCGTTCCCCGTCAGCGCATTGCCCGTCACGTGGGCCGCCTCCAACGTGCCCGCCGCCAGCACCGGCCACGCGGACGGAGTGAAGCGGTACAGCCGCCCGCTCGGCTGGTCCTCCGTCAGATAGAGCCGGCCACCGTCCGGGTCCACCGCCACCGCCTCATGGGGAAACGTCCCCAACGCGCCACGCACCACGCCCTGCGAGGCCTTGACCGGGTTGCACTCCCAGACGCGCCCGCCGCTGTGCTCCTCGCACGACAGCCACGTGCCCCAGGGCGTCGGCCCCCCCGCGCAGTTCATCCGCGTGCCGGACAGGATGCGGTACGCCGCCACCACGCTCCCACCGCCGTTGAAGCGCAGCGCTCCTACGCCTCCGGGGTTGCCCTCGCTGTTGGACACGTACACCCAGCCGCCGTCAGGCCGCGCGAAGCAGGCGCCACCGTCCGGCGCGGGGTGCCACACGTAGCCCGTGTTCCCCACCGACTGTCCCGAGCGGGCCACGATTCGCGAGGTGAAGCCCGCCGGCAGCCGCAGGCCGTTGACGTCCGGGCTCCCGGAGATGGCCCCGTAGGGACTCACGCCCGGCTGGGCCGGCGCCGCATAGGCCTCCCTCCAGAACGAGGGGCCCCAGGCGAGCGCTCCACTTCCGAGCGCGGAGAGACGAAGGAAGCCACGGCGACTCAGGCGCATGTGCGGGTTCTCCTGTATGCGCAGGAAAACCACCCACCGTGCCCCTCACCACTGAACGCGGCGCGAGCGTGAGGCCCGCGACATCAGCCGCGTCGACCAGCGCGGTTCTTGTCCCAGATGGCGTAGAGGATGATGAGGAAGGCGACAAGCCGCGCCACGTAGAGGTAGTAGCGGCGCTCGTCCAGCGAGTCCATCAGCGCGGATATCGCCGAGTTCACACCCAGCAAGCCGAACGACACCGCGAAGAAGGCGAACAGGCGCTCGTGCGACTGCTTCCAGAAACGCAGGAAGAACAAGGCGCACGCCAGCCATCCCATCGCCATCGCGCCGTTGAGCATGGACCTGAGCATGGGCGAGCGACCCTACCTCACGAGGCATCCCAGATGAGGCCGTAAAGCAGGATGGAGACACTGACCAGCCCGGCCAGCAGGCGTGGCATGTACAGGTCGATGGTGGTCGGCAGAATCACCAGGTCCACGAAGAGCAGCACGTTGCTGACCGCCATGCCCACGAAGCACAGCCCGCTCCACAGGAGCAGCCGGGACTGGCTGCTCTTCCACGCGCGCAACAGCAGCACCGCGCACGCCACGCTCGTCAAGGCACAGAGGATGTAGACCGCCTCAGCCATTGCCGCCGTCCTTGTCCTTCTTGAGCACGAAGGCTTCCGCGAAGCCCCGGACCTTGTCCAGCGGGCGGGAGAAGATGAAGGAGATGACCGTCACCCGCCGCGTACCGTACACCGCCGCCAGCTCTGTCACCGCCTGCGCGTCTTCTGAACTCGCGGGACTGAAACGATAGACGGGCACGGCGCCGCCGTCGCTCACCAGCAGCTTGCGCGCGGTGAGGTCCGTCAGCCTCGCCGCCGCGGAGGGTTCTGTGATGCGCAGCTCCAGGCTCACCGATGACGCGGTCCACTCCCGCGCCGGATGGGCACGGAGCAAGAGAAGCACCTCCAGCTTCTCCAGCGAGTCGATGTGCGTCGTGATGAAGCGCTGGACCCGCGGGGGGAGTCCGGTGTCGCTCACGAAGCCACCATGCCCACGTTATTTTGTGCGTCAACCTTTTCCCGCACGGGCGTGTTCAGCTTCGAGCGCGAGCAGCTCCTTCGCCGGCTCGCTCGGCTTCGCCGGGATGAGGCCCTGCCCGGCCCCCTGCTCCGTCGGCGTGGGGACGGCGGGCACCAGGTGTCGCAGTCCCTCGACGAGCTGCTGGGTGGCGCTCGGGCCCGTCACGTCGAGCAGCGCCAGCAGCACCGTCTCCGGTCGCCCGTACATCTTCGGCAGCAGCGTGCTGAAGGCGCGCACCGCGCCGCGCTGGTCGCCCAGCTCCCAGTCCACGTGGAGGCCCTGGAGCGTCTCGCCCCGGGCCGCGCGCATCAGCGGCTGCGCCTCTCGTGGCAGCGGGCTTCCATCCTGGCCTCGGACGATGACGCCTTCGTGGAGGCCCGGCGCCTCGCGATACGCCAGACACCCACCGGCCAGTCCCTGGGCGGCCCGGTTGGCCAGCAGCGTCTGGCCGCTGCCCGGTTCCACCAGGGCCAGGGGCGTGGGCAGCGCGGTCAGCACGGCCTCCAGCCAGCGCTGCTGGTTGCGGTGCGACTCCATCTCCCGGCGCAGGTGCTCCTCGCGCGCGCGGGCCCGCTCCGCCTCCATGCGCCGGTGGGCCTCCGCCAGCTCGCTCTCGTGCTCGCGCCGCTGCGTCTCGCGCAGCGCCTCCGCCTGGCGCCGCACCAGCTCCGTCTTGCGGAACAGGTCCACGAAGACGCCGACCTTCGAGCGGAGGATCTCCGGCTCGTAGGGCTTGAGCAGGTAGTCCACCGCGCCCACCGCGTAGGCGCGCAGCTCCGGGAGCTGGCCGCGCGACAGGGCGGTGAGGAAGAGGATGGGCGTGTTGCGGCTGCGCTCGCGCTCGCGGATGAGGCTCGCCGTCTCGAAGCCGTCCATGCCTGGCATGACGACATCCAGGAGGATGGCGGCGAAGTCCTGGGTGAGCAGGTGGCGCAGCGCCTCGCGGCCGCTCTTCGCGGTGATGAGCTTCTGCCCCAGCGGCGCCAACGTCGCCTCCAGCGCCAGGAGCCCCTCCGGCTGGTCATCCACCAGGAGGATGCTGACGGGCTCCACGGAGAGCACCGGGCCACGCGAGGACGCGGCGCTCATGGCTGCACCCGGCCGCGCGACACATAGGCCAGCCGCGTCAGCCATCCTCCCACCTCGGTGAGGAACAGGCGCTCCACCTCGCCCTCCTGCCCCTCGCCGCCCTCGGACTCGCCTCGCACCACGGCCACGCGTCCGCCGCGCGCCTGGAGGAACCCCAGGCCCTCGTGGCCATCTTCATGGCCGGAGAAGAGCAGCCCCGCCGCCGCCGCGCCGTAGCTGTCCGCCGCGGACTCGAAGAGGGCGTCGATGGCGGGACGACAGCCGTGCTCGGGGGACTCCACGGACAGGGCCACGCTGCCCCGGTCCACCAGCAGGTGATAGCCCCACGGCGCCAGGTACACGCGGCCGGGCACCAGGTCGTCCTTGTCGTCCGGCTCCACCACCGGCAGCGCGCAGCGGCGGCCCAGCGGCGCGGCCAGCACGTCATGCGGCCCCCGGTGCAGTACGACGACGACGGGCGCCGGCAGTTGCGCTGGCAGCACGGACAGCAGCGTCTCCAGGTCCGCTCCCGCGCTCCGGGGCGCCCCCACCACCAGCAGGCCCACGCTCATGTCACCCTCCGGAAGATGTGGCCACTGCCCTCCAGCTCCTCGTACGCGGCGACGTGCGGCGTGCGCGCGAGCGACTCCTTGCGCCCCAGACACAGGAAGCCGAAGCGGGCCAGGCTCTCGTACAGCCGCGCGTGCACGCGGTTGTGCAGGGCGCGATTGAAGGACAGCAGGGTGTCCCGGCACAGGATGACGTGGAACTCGTTGAACGAGCCGTCGATGGTCAGGTTGTGCTGGGTGAAGAAGATGCCGTCGCGCAGCTTCGGCTGGAGCAGCGCCCAGTTGCCGTCGCGCGTGTAGTAGTCCGACAGCGAGCCCCTTCCGCCCGACTCCGCGTGGCGGCGCGCGTCGTCCTCGCCGGGCAGGGGCAGCACGCCGGTGCGCGCGTCCGCCAAGAGGCCCTCGCTCGCGTCGGAGGCGTAGAGCCGGCAGCGGCCCCACAGCCCCTCCTCGTGCAGCAGGATGGCCAGGGCATAGGTGTCCTCGCCAGTGCCGCAGCCCGCGTGCCAGACGCGCACGGACGGCCAGGTGCGCAGCACCGGCACCACGCGCGCGCGGAAGTCGCGGAAGAAGGCCGCGTCCATGAAGAGGCCCGGCGGCGTGCTGGACAGCGCGCGCAAGAGCCCCTCCAGCGCCTCGCCGTCGTGCAGCACGCGGGCCTGGAGCGCGGAGAAGGACTCCAGGCGCTCCTCGCGCAGGTGGCGCCGCAGCCGCCGCAGCAGCTGGGGCCGGGAGTGGCTGCGCAAATCGAAGCCCCAATGGCGGGCCACGCCCTCCAGGAGGAGGTCCGCCTCCAGGGCCTCCAGGGCCGCGGCCGAAGCTGCCGCGCTCACCCGGAGACCTCCGTGCGAGGGCCTCGCGCCGAGACGCCTCGCGGCGCGTGCAGCCACACGCGCAGCAGGCTGAGCAGCTTCTCGATATCCACCGGCTTGGTGATGTAGTCGGACGCGCCCGCATCCAGGCACTTCTCGCGGTCTCCCTTCATCGCCTTCGCGGTGAGGGCCAGGATCGGCAGGTGCGCCACGCGCTCCATGCGGCGGATGGCGCGCATGGCCTGATAGCCGTCCATCTCCGGCATCATCACGTCCATCAACACCAGCTCGATGTCCGGGTCCGTCTCCAGCTGCGCCAGCCCCTCGCGCGCGCTCTCCGCGAAGGCCACGTTCATGCCGTAGCGCTCCAGCACGGTGTTGAGGGCGAAGATGTTGCGCACGTCGTCGTCCACCACCAGCACCTTGCGGTTGACGAGCAGCGGGTCTCTCTCGCGCGCCTTCTCCAGCATGCGGCGCTTGGACTCGGACAGGTTCGCGGGCGAGCGGTGCAGGAACAGGCTGGTCTCCTCCAGCAGTCGCTCCGGGCTCTGCGCGTCCTTGACGACGATGGCCTCCGCCACCCGGCGCAGCTCCGTCTCCTGGGCGCGGGACAGCTCGCGGCCCGTGTAGACGATGATGGGCGGCCCGCCCGCGCCATGCGCCTCTCGCACGCGGCGGATGAGCTCCGTGCCGGGCAGGTCCGGCAGGCCCAAATCCAACACCATGCAGTCGAAGCGACGCTCGGCCAGCGCGGCCAGCGCGTCCGCCGCCGTGCCCACGGCCACCGTCTGCACGTCCTCGCTGCCCAACAGCTCCAGCAGCGTCTGCCGGTGCACGGTGTCGTCCTCGACGATGAGCAGGCCCCGCCCCTTGCGCTCCACGAAGGCGCGCAAGGAGGCCAGCGCCGCCGCCGCCGCCGCCGGGTCCGCCGCCGCGCGCAGGTGGCCGATGGCGCCCAGGTTGAGCGAGCGCTCCCGGTGGTCCGCGTCGGACACCGTGTACACGGGCAGCGCGCGCGTCCCCGCGTCGTGCTTGAGCCTGTCCAGCACCACCCAGCCCGCCATCTCCGGCAGGTCCAGGTCCACCGCCACGGCCACGGGCCGCGCGTTGCGCACGGCGTCCAGCGCGCCCTCCACCTCCGTGGAGACCAGCACCTTGAAGCCCGCGCCCTGCGCCGCCACTCGCAGCCGCGCCGCGTGGTCCGGCGCGTGCGTCACCGCGAGCAGCACCTTGTCTCCGGGCTGGATGGACTGCCGGTCATCGTCGATGCCCAACGACGCCAGGGAGACAGGGGGCGCCACCTCCTCCAGGTGGAGCGGCGGCACCAACGAGGCCGTGTGGGCCAGGGCGGCGGCGGCGGGCACCGTGCGCGAGGACTCCTGTCCCGGCCGGTCCGCGACGAAGTCCAGCGGCAGGTACAGGGTGAAGACGCTGCCCTGGCCCGGCTCGCTCTCCAGTCGGATTTCGCCGCCGAGCAGCCGCGCGATTTCACGGCTGATGGACAGGCCCAGGCCGGTGCCGCCGTACTTGCGCGCGGTGGAGCCGTCCGCCTGCTGGAACGCCTCGAAGATGATGTGGTGCTTGTCCTTGGGGATGCCGATGCCCGTGTCTCGCACGGAGAAGGCCACCACCGAGGGCGCGGCGGAGAGCACCGGGTGGTCCGCCGTCCAGCCGCCCTGGGCCATGCCGATGTCGAGCGACACGGAGCCGGACTCGGTGAACTTGAAGGCGTTGGACAGCAGGTTCTTGAGCACCTGCTGGAGCCGCTTGGCGTCCGTCTCCACCTCGCCGGCCATGCCCCGCGCCAGGTCGATGTCGAACTGGAGGCCCTTCTTGTCCGCCACCTGCCGGAAGGTGCGGTCCACGAACTCGCGCAGGTCGCTGAAGCGCAGCGGGCCCACGTCCACCGTCATCGTGCCGGACTCAATCTTCGACAGGTCGAGGATGTCGTTGATGAGCTCCAGCAGGTCCGCGCCAGAGGCGTGAATGGTCCGGGCGAACTCCACCTGCCGCCCGGTGAGGTTGCCCTCCACGTTGTCGCTGAGCGTCTGACTCAAGATGAGCAGCGAGTTGAGCGGCGTGCGCAGCTCGTGGCTCATGTTGGCCAGGAACTCGCTCTTGTACTTGGAGGTGAGGCTGAGCTGCTCCGCCTTCTCCTCGAGCGCGCGCTTGGCCTGCTCGACCTCGCCGTTCTTCCGCTCCACCTCCGTCTTCTGCTCGGAGAGCAGCTTCGCCTTCTCCTGGAGCTCCTCGTTGGTGCGGCGCAGCTCCTCCTGCTGCCGCTTGAGCAGCTCCTCCGACTGCTGGAGCGACGTGGCCTGCTGCTCCAGGCGCTTGTTCGTCTCCGTCAGCTCCTCCTGCTGCTTGCGAAGCTCGTCCGTGAGCGCCTGCGACTGCTTGAGCAGCGCCTCCGTGCGCATGTTCGCGGCGATGGTGTTGAGGACGATGCCGATGGACTCCGTGAGCTGCGCCAGGAAGCCCAGGTGCACGTCGCTGAAGCGGTGGAACGAGGCCAGCTCGATGACGGCCTTGATTTCCCCTTCAAAGAGCACCGGCAGCACGACGATGTTGCGCGGCACCTCCTCACCCAGGCCGGAGGAGATGCGGATGTACGTGTCCGGCACGTCCGACAGGAGGATGGGCTCCTTCTCCAGCGCGCACTGGCCGACGAGCCCCTCGCCCAGCCTGAAGGTGTTGGAGAGCCCCTTGCGCTCCCGGTACGCGTACGACGCCAGCAGCTTGAGAATCTGCTCCCCGGCCTCGGCGCGCTCGGAGATGTAGAAGACGCCGTGCTGCGCGTCCACCAGCGGCGCCAGCTCCGACAGGATGACCTTGGACACCGTGAGCAAATCCCGCTGGCCCTGGAGGACGCGGGTGAACTTGGCCAGGTTGGTTTTGAGCCAGTCCTGCTCCGTGTTCTTCCGCGTGGTGTCCTTCAGGTTGCGGATCATCTCGTTGATGTTGTCCTTCAGGGCGGCCACTTCGCCCTGCGCGGACACGGTGATGAACCGCGTGAGGTCACCCTTCGTCACCGCCGTGGCCACTTCGGCGATGGCGCGCACCTGCGTCGTCAGGTTGGCGGCGAGCTGATTCACGTTGTCGGTGAGGTCGCGCCAGATGCCGGCCGTGCCGGGCACGCGCGCCTGTCCGCCCAGCTTCCCTTCGATGCCCACCTCGCGGGCCACCGTCGTCACCTGGTCGGCGAACACCGCCAGCGTGTCAATCATGCCGTTGATGGTGTCCGCCAGCTCCGCGATTTCACCCTTCGCGTCCACGACGAGCTTGCGCTTCAAGTCACCGTTGGCGACCGCTGTCACCACCTTGGCGATGCCGCGCACCTGCGTGGTGAGGTTGGAGGCCATGGAGTTCACGTTGTCCGTGAGGTCCTTCCACGTGCCCGCCACGCCCTTCACCTCCGCCTGTCCGCCCAGCTTTCCTTCCGTACCCACTTCGCGAGCCACTCGTGTCACTTCGGAGGCGAAGGACGAGAGCTGGTCCACCATCGTGTTGATGGTGTTCTTCAGCTCCAGGATTTCACCCTGCACGTCGACGGTGATTTTCTTCGACAGGTCTCCGCGAGCCACCGCCGTCGTCACCTCGGCGATGTTGCGCACCTGCGCCGTCAGGTTGGAGGCCATGGAGTTCACGTTGTCCGTGAGGTCCTTCCACGTACCCGCCACGCCCTTCACGATGGCCTGACCGCCCAGCTTTCCCTCGGTGCCCACTTCGCGAGCGACGCGCGTCACCTCGGAGGCGAACGAGTTGAGCTGGTCCACCATCGTGTTGATGGTGTTCTTCAGCTCCAGAATCTCACCGCGCACATCCACCGTGATTTTCTTCGACAGGTCTCCGTTGGCCACCGCCGTCGTCACCTCGGCGATGTTGCGCACTTGAGCCGTCAGGTTGGACGCCATCGAGTTCACGTTGTCGGTGAGGTCCTTCCACGTGCCACCGACGCCGCGCACCACGGCCTGTCCACCCAGCTTTCCTTCCGTGCCCACTTCGCGAGCGACGCGCGTCACCTCGGACGCGAACGAGTTGAGCTGGTCCACCATCGTGTTGATGGTGTTCTTCAGCTCCAGAATCTCGCCGCGCACATCCACCGTGATTTTCTTCGACAGGTCTCCGCGGGCCACCGCCATCGTCACCTCGGCGATGTTGCGCACCTGGGACGTCAGGTTGGAGGCCATGGAGTTCACGTTGTCGGTGAGGTCCTTCCACGTGCCACCGACGCCGCGCACCACGGCCTGTCCGCCCAGCTTGCCCTCGGTGCCGACCTCGCGCGCGACGCGCGTCACCTCGGACGCGAACGAGTTGAGCTGGTCCACCATCGTGTTGATGGTGTTCTTCAGCTCCAGAATCTCGCCGCGCACGTCCACGGTGATTTTCTTCGACAGGTCTCCGTTGGCCACCGCCGTCGTCACCTCGGCGATGTTGCGCACCTGGGACGTGAGGTTGGAGGCCATCGAGTTCACGTTGTCCGTGAGGTCCTTCCACGTACCGGCCACCCCCTTCACCACGGCCTGTCCGCCCAGCTTGCCCTCGGTGCCCACCTCACGCGCGACGCGCGTCACCTCGGAGGCGAACGAGTTGAGCTGGTCCACCATCGTGTTGATGGTGTTCTTCAGCTCCAGAATCTCACCGCGCACATCCACCGTGATTTTCTTCGACAGGTCGCCCTTGGCCACCGCCGTCGTCACCTCGGCGATGTTGCGCACCTGGGACGTGAGGTTGGAGGCCATGGAGTTCACGTTGTCCGTGAGGTCCTTCCACGTGCCCGCCACGCCCTTCACCCGGGCCTGACCTCCGAGCTTCCCTTCCGTGCCCACCTCACGGGCCACGCGCGTCACCTCCGAGGCGAACGCGCCCAGCTGCTCCACCATGCCGTTCACCAGCCGGGCGGTGCGCAGGAACTCGCCCTTGAGCGGACGGCCATCCACCTCCAGCGCCACCGTCTGGGACAGGTCGCCCTTCGCCACGGCGCCGATGACGCGGCCCATCTCCGTGGTGGGCTGCACCAGGTCCGCCACCAGCGTGTTCACCGACTCCACGCAGTCCGCCCAGGAGCCCATGGCGCTCACCACGTTGGCGCGCTGGGTGATGCGACCCTCCTTGCCCACCACGCTGCCAATGCGCTCGAACTCGTGCGCCATGCGCTCGTTGAGCTCGATGATTTCATTGAGCGAGTCGGCCACCTTGCCGGCATTGCCCACCTTGTCCACGGGCATGCGCACGGAGAAGTCGCCCTTGCGCACGGCGGTGAGCACGCGCAGGAGCTGGCGCGAGTCCAAGGTGTCCGAGTCGTCCTCCACGGAGCGCGGCGGCGGAGGAGGCGCGGCGGCGCGGCGGGAGACAACCTTCTTCACGGTCATTTGGAGAGCCCCAGCGCGTTCCCGCGAGGAGTGGCCCTCGGCTGCCGGGAACGGAAACTTTCGGAAGGGCTCCGTTCTCCCGCGACTCCCCGGAGCGGGGATAGTCCCCTCGGGAGGGCTGGCTGACAGGCATCTGACACTGCGGCCCCGCTTCGTGAGCCAGGCAACACTTGGCTCGGGACCTACACGACCCGGCGTGAAATCCGGCGCCCACCAGGGCCCGGGCTCCGGCGCTTGCCCGAGCCCTGGTGGCCCCTGGCCTAGAAGCAGCGCGCCTTCGCGGCGACGCTGACCTGGTTCGAACCCCCGCCCAGGTACCAGTAACCACCGCTGTCGAAGATGCGGACGTACTCGCCGCCGCCCTCGAACTTGCCCTTCACGTACGTCAAGGCACAAGCCATGCCCGACGAGGGCCCCATGTACGCCGAGCCCTGGCCCTGGCTCCAGGAAATCTCAGGGGTATAGCCCGTCGTGGGGCTGACGGTGATGCAGCGCGCGCGCGCGCGCACGCCACTCTGGCCGGAGTCTCCGCTCAGGTACCACTGCCCCCCGCTGACATAGGCGTGAACCCACTCCCCGCCGCCGTTGAACTTGCCGGCGACCCCCACCAGGTAGCACATGCGGTTGGTCGCCGTGCCCATGTTCACGGGGTAGTTCATTGACTGCGTCCATTGATACTCGGTGGTGTCCCCGCTCGCGGAAACGCAGCGCGCGGCGCCGTTGATGCTCGTCTGGGACGAGTTGCCACCCAGATACCAGGAGCCGCCCGTCTGGAAGATGTCCACCCGCTCGCCACTCCCCTCGAAGTCGCCTCCCACTCGAGTGAGGAAGCAGGACCTGCCCGAGGTGATGCCCATGGGATTCGCGACATTGCCCTGCGACCAAGTATACTCGGAGCTCGGGACCAGGGCCTGGGGCTGGGTGTCCAGCTCCTGCGCGGCGGGCACCTGCTTCGCGGCCTCCTCCTGGGACAGCTCGGCCGACAGGTCCTCGGGACCACAGCCCGACAGCACGGCGGGAATCGCGAGCGCGACAAACACGGTGTGACGCAACTTCGACATGATGGAGTCTTCCTGTTGATGGGGATGGGTTTGACGACGGAGGTCACGCATCGGCGGGTGCCGCTCGCGCCACCTCGTCGCGGTCCGCTTGAGCAAGGCCCGTGCCGCCTCCCTCGCCGATGACCTTCGCCACTCGGGAGCACGCGTGCGCGCGCCCCGCGATGAGCGGATGACACAGCTCATGGCACAGCGAGGCGCGCGCGGTGACACAGCACGCGAGCTGTGCCATGCGGCCTCGGGGCTCGACTCCAGAGCCGCGTGATAGCGTCTGGCCATGGCGCCTTCCGGGAGAGACGAGCCGCTCCTCGCTCCGACCGTGGCTTCGGTGGCGCCCACGCCCGCGCCCGTGTCCACGTCGGAGACGCCACCCGCGGAGGCCTCACCCTCCGCCCTCGCCACGCCGGACGCCCTGCCCCCTCGCGACTGGGCACGCTACGAACTGTTCGAGCTACTGGGGCGTGGCGGCATGGGCGAGGTCTACCGCGCGAAGGACCGGCGACTTTCGCGTCAGGTGGCCCTCAAGTTCATCCGGGGCGCGGACCCCGAGCGCGCCCTGCGCCTGCTGCAGGAGGCGCGCGCCCAGGCACGCATCGACCATCCCCACGTCTGCAAGGTCTTCGAGGTCGGTGAAGTCGCCGGGCGGGCCTATATCGCCATGCAGCTCGTGGAGGGCGAGCTGCTGGATGCCGCCGCCCGGCACCTTTCCGTGCGGGAGAAGGTCCGGCTGATGAAGGACGTCGCCGAAGCCATCCACGAGGCCCACCGGCTGGGCGTCATCCACCGGGACCTCAAGCCCTCCAACATCATGGTGGTCCGCACGGAGGGCGGAGGGTGGGCGCCTGTCATCATGGACTTCGGCCTCGCGTACGAGGCGGAGCGGGGACACGGCCTCACCGTCAGCGGCGCGGTGATGGGGACGCCCGCGTACATGGCGCCAGAGCAGGCGCGAGGCGACGTGCGCGGCATCGACCACCGCGGCGATGTCTACGGCCTGGGGGCCACGCTCCACGAGCTGCTCACCGGGGCGCCCCCCTTCACCGGGGCCACGCGGATGGAGACCCTGTCGAAGGTGCTCCATGACGAGCCCCCGCCGCTGCGCTCGCGAGTGCCCACGCTGGACGTCGCGCTGGAGACGCTCTGCCTCAAGTGCCTGCACAAGGAGCCCGGCCAGCGCTACGCGTCCGCCCAGGCGCTGGCGGACGACCTGCGGCGCTACCTGGACGGCGAGCCCATCCTCGGACGGCGTCCCGGCCCGCTGCACCGGCTGCGACGGGCCACGCGAGGGCAGCGGGCACTGGTGTCGCTCACCTGCGTGTCGCTGGTGGGCGCGCTGCTGCTCGCGGGCTTCGGGGCGCGCACCTGGCTGGCGCAACGCGAGCTGCGGGCCCAGACGGACGCGCGCGTGCGCCTGGCCGAGCGGCTTGGCCAGCAGGTGCAGGAGCTGGAGGCCTTCGTCCGCGCGTTCCAGGCCCTGCCGCTGCACGACACCCGCCCCGAGCTGCGACTCGCCCACGAGCGCCTGGAGAAGCTCTCCGCGCGGGGCCAGGGCCTGGGCCCCCCGGAGGAGGGGCTCGTGCTCCAGGCGCTGGGGCGCGGCCACCTGGCGCTGCGCGAGTTCGAGCAGGCCCACCAAGCCCTGGCGCGCGCGCGGGAGCTGGGCGTGGACTCGCCGGGCCTGCACTACGCGCTGGGACGCGCGCTCGGCGAGCGCTACCGGCTGGCCCTGGAGGACGCGCGACGCGGCGGCGGCGCGGGGTGGGTGGCCAGCCAGCAGCCCCTGCTCGCGGCGCGCTACCTGGTGCCAGCCCTCCAGTCGCTGGAGCGCAGCCGGGGCCTGGAGCTGGAGTCCCCTCGCTACCTGGAGGCGCTCATCGCCCTGTACCGCGAGGACCATGTCCTGGCGGAAGAGGCCGCGCGCGAGGCCATGGCCCAGGCCCCCTGGCTGTCCGAGGCGCGCAAGCTCGCCGGGGACGTCTCCCTGGCCCGCGCCATGTCCCTCTTGGAGCGGGGGGACTATGGCGGCGCGCGCGCCGGCCTGCGCGAGGCGGGAGCGCGCTACGAGCAGGCGCTGGAGCTGGGGCGCAGCGACGCGTGGAGCCACGAGGCGCTCGCCGAGGTCTGGCTGCAACTGTCGGAGCTGGACAAGCGGGAGGGCCGCTCCCGCAAGGCCTCGCTCGACCTGGCGGAGGCCGCCGTGGACAAGAGCCTGACGGCGGCGCCGGACCGCGCCGCCGGGCACACGAAGAAGGCCCAGGTCCTGATGAACCAGTACCGCGCGGTGAACTTCCAGGGGGAGCCTGACGCGCGCGACGCGCAGGCCCTGCTCACCGCGTGGATGGCCGCCGCGGAAAGGGCCGTGGAGCTCAACCCCCGCGACGTGCTCGCGCATGACTCGCTGGGGTACGGCCACTTCATGACGGGGCTGCGGCGGGCGCGCGCCGGACAGCCGCCGGAGGCGTCCTTCGACGCGGCCCTCCGCTGGCTGTCCCGGGCCATCGAGCTCCAGCCGCTCTACCCCTGGGCGCTCAACGACCTGGGGCTCGTCCACCGCTGGCGGGGCAACCACCAGCGGGAGCACGGCCAGGACCCGCTGCCCGCCTACGAGGCCGCCGCGCGCGCGTTCCTGGAGGCGACCCGCGCGGACCCGCGCTACCTCTTCGCCCACTCGAACCTGGCCGAGCTGCACGCGGCGATGGCGTCCCACCGGCTGTCACGCGGCCTCGCGCCGGAGGCCGACGTCCAGCTGGCCCTGGAGGCCAGCGAGCGCGCCCTCGCCGTCGACGACCGCTTCCACTCCGCGCACGAACACGCCGCCTCGGCGGAGCTGACGCGGGCGCGCCACCTGCTCGACACCGGCGGCGACCCCGGCCCGGCCCTGGAGCGCGCCCTGCGCTCCGCCGCGCGCGCCCGGGAGCTGAACGCCCGCTCCGACCGCGCCCCCTTCCACCAGGCCGACGCGCACCTGCTCCAGGCGCTCCACGCGCTGCGCGAGGGCCGCGACGCCACGAAGCCCCTCGCCGCCGGGCGGCTGGCGCTGGCGGAGGCCTCCCGGCTGTCTCCCTCGTGCGCGGACTGCCGGAGCCTGGGCGCGGAGCTGGCGCTGGCGGCGGCGGACCAGCAGCGGCGCGACGGGCGCGTGGGCCGCGCCTCCCTGCGCGGCGCGCTCGCCGAGGCCCGGCGCGCGGTGGCGCTGTACCCCTACCCGGAGAGCCACCTGACGCTGGCGCGCGCGTGCTGGCGGTGGGCCCAGGCGGCGGCGGACACGGCGGCCCCGGCCGTGGTCGATGAAGGACTGACGCAGGTGGACCTCGCGCTGCGAAGAGACCCGGACTGGGCGGAGGCCCGGGCCGTGCGCGGCGCGCTGCTGCTGACGCGGGCTCGGACCCTCGAGCGCGGCCCCGCGTGGACCCAGGCCCTGCACGAAGCCCACGCCGCGCTCACCCTCGCCACCCAGCGCGTCCCCTGGCTGCGGAGCACATACGCGGAGCCGCTGCGGGACGCGGAGGCGGCGCTCGGCCGCCTCCCTCCGGAGCGCTCAGCGCGGTAGCGGACGGGCCACTCCCGTGGCGAGCGTCGCCGCCGCGCTCCACTGGGGCGCGCTCGCGCAGGCGGGCAGCACGCTGGTGCGCGGGATGGGGAAGTCGTGGCGACGGTTCTCCAGGTTCAGACACACCGCGCCCCGAGGCCCCCAGAGCGCCTCCACGTGCTCCAGCTCGTCGAGCCGGCCGCTGGAGCGCGGGCCGAACCCGTGCGCGTCCCGACGCAGGAAGTCGGTGCCGTTCGTCGTATAGGCCCTCAAGTCCCCCTGGCCGACGAAGTACGCGGCGCGCTTGGCCTGCAGGCAGGCCCGGTAGACGTGCTCCCGGCGCGCGTCGAGCTGGAAGGTGTCCGGCGCCCAGGGCTGGTAGCCCCACGCCAGACAGGCGCCAATGGCCCCCGTGTCGCAGGCCATCGTGACGGAGTCGAGCTGCTCGTCGACGAAGGCGCTCAGCCCGTCCACGTGACGCGCCGGCAGGAAGACGGAGGCGACGGGCGCCTTGTCCGGAGCGCGACACTGGGGCAACCAGGGCTCGCTGCCCGCCGCGCGGTAGAGCACCTGGAAGCGGCGCCCGTTCAGCGTGCGCAGCGTCAGCTCGTAGCCCCGGTTCACCACGTCGCCGTCCACCTCGTCCACGGGCAGCGTGAAGTGGAACGTCAGCCGCCCCAGCGCCTCACCCCGGACCTTCGTGACCTGCCCTCCCTCGGAGACGACGAAGAAGAAGTCGGTCGGGCTCGCGTGGACCTGCTGGAGCACCGGGTGCCCGGCCTGCGACGGGGCCGCCGAGGGCGTGAGCCGCACGGGGATGTCCAGCACCCGCCGGGGCTGCTCCAACGAGCGCACCCGCATGATGACGCCCTGGGGTGTGTTGACGAAGGCCTCGGGACACAGCTTCGCGCGCCCCTCGTGGAAGAAGCAGTAGCTCTGGCCCTCCGCCACGTAGATGCCCAGTCCATTGGGGTCCGGGTCGCACTGCCCGGTGGGACAGCTCCCCCCACCGCCCGGTATCACCTCGGGCCGCGTCGCCGCGTCGGTGGGGCGGCCCGGGCCCGTCAGGCGACACGCCCCCATTCCCAGCAACAACGCCAGACAGCCAAGCCACGCGCAAAGGGTCTTCATCCAGGTGTCTCCTCGAAGTGAAACGTCGGGCCCGCCGGGGCCCCGTGGACGCGCCTCCATAGCGAGCGCCATGCCAGCCGGGCTCCTCGGGAGCGTCCCAGGGCGCGGGCCCGGCGCCACGGCGGCGCGGAGCGGTGGCACAGGTGATGGCACTGTGCCTGATGGCACGGGCTCCCGCGTAGGATGGGCGCGCATGGAACAGGACCGGTCGACCCTCCAGCAGAGCGACGCCGCCGACGGCAAGGAGGGCGCGGGCGAAGTTCCGAGGCCGGGGCTGATGCGGGTGCTCGGAGCGGGCACCGCGATGGCCGTGGCCCTGCCGCTGGGGGACGAGCTGGTGCTGGGACGCGGCGCCCCGGAGCTGGGCGCGGACCCGGACCCGCGCATGTCGCGCAGCCACGCGCGGGTGCGTTACGAAGACGGGCGCTTCTTCGTCACCGACCTCGGCAGCCAGAACGGCACCTTCGTGGACGGCGCGCCCCTGGTGGCGCACACCCCGCGCGAGGCCCAGCGGGTCATCCGGATGGGGGACTCGCTCTTCGTGCCTGGCAAGGACGTGGGGCCGCTGTCGCGCCAGGGCGTCATGCGGGACGAGGGCTTCGTCAGGGGCCCCGCGATGCGGAGGCTGCTGGAGCAGGTGGCGCGCACGGCCCAGCACGGCTTCGCCCTGCACATCCACGGGGAGAGCGGCACGGGCAAGGAGGGCGTGGCCCGGGCCTTCCATGACCACGGCCCCCAGCGGGCCGGGCCCTTCGTGGCCGTCAACTGCGCGGCCATCCCCCAGGGGCTCGCCGAGCGGCTGCTCTTCGGCGCGCGGCGCGGCGCGTACTCCGGCGCGGACGACGCGGACGGCTACCTCCAGGCGGCGGACGGCGGGACGCTGTTCCTGGACGAGGTGACGGAGCTGGACCTCGCCGTCCAGTCCAAGCTGCTGCGCGCGCTGGAGACACGGGAGGTGCTGCCCCTGGGCGGCTCGCGCCCCCGGAAGGTGGACCTGCGCGTGTGCTCGGCGGGCAACAAGGACCTGCGCGCGCAGGTGGCGAACGGGCGGCTCCGGGAGGACCTCTACTTCCGCATCGGCAGGCCAGAGGTCACCCTGCCCCCGCTGAGGCGGCGCCCGGAGGAGCTGCCCCTGCTCGTGGCCCGCTTCCTCCAGGAGCAGGGCGTCGGCCTGCCCGCGCACGTCACGCTCCTCGAGGCCTGCCTGCTCCGTCCCTGGCCGGGCAACATCCGCGAGCTTCGCGTGGAGGTCCGCGGCGCCGCGCAGGAGGCGCTCCTGCGGGCCGCGCCGCGCATCGAGGCGTGCCACCTCAGCCCCACCGCGGGGACCGCGTTCAGCCAGGGCACCGGGCCGGAGCCCGACTCCCCCCCAGGCCCGCCCCCGCGTCCGGAGACGCCGCCCCTCCCGAGGCCCGCGCGGCGGCGGCCGGTCGTCGTCCGGAGCCCACCGCTCGCGGACTCCGAGCGCGCACGGGTGGTGGAGGCCCTCCAGGCACACGGCGGAAACGTCGCCGCCGCCGCGCGCGCGCTGGGCATGCACCGCACGCACCTGCGGCGGTTGATGGAGCGCCATGGCCTGGACGCTCCGGAGCAGCCGTAGCGTCAGTGCCGCAGCCGGGGCGTCGGGGCCCGCACATGGACTTCCATGCGCGCATCCCCCGCCACCACGCTGCTCAGCACTTCCTGCTGCTCGGGCGACAGCCGAGCCACGGCGCGCAGCGCGGCCACCAGCAGCAGCGCCTCCACCGAGGACGGCACGCCCACGCCGTCCCGCCCCGTCTTCAGCGGCATGGGCAGCCGGGGCGCGCGGCTCGCGGCGGCCAGCGCCTCCACGGCATAGGCCGGCGTCGTGTCCAGCGTGACGGCGATGGCGGGCAGCTCCTGCGCGGCCTCGGCCTGCCCTCGCGCCTGCATCTCCATCAGCATCTGGAGCGCGCCGGGCTTGAAGTACAGCGCCAGCCCCGCCCGGCCATCACCCATGTGGAAGACGCACCCCTCGAAGGTGTGATTCAGCGGCCCGGAGACCGCCACCTCGAAGGGCTGGCTGTCGTCCCAGTGCGTCCACGGCCGCGCCTCCCAGAACTCGGTGGCCGCCTGGACGAAGAGCAGCGCCTTGTCCGAGCCCAGCGCGGACAACCCTCGCTGCCCCCAGGCCAGGAACGTGGCGATGGCCGCGCGCGACGAGAGCGCCGCCGCCGGGGGCTCCTCCACCGCCACGCCCAGCGCCGCCCCGGCCTCCTCGAGCGCGGGCTCACACCGCACCCCGCTCAGGTCCTCCAGGCCCTCCAGCAACACCCGCAGGCCCGCCGCGTCGTCCTGCTCGAAGACGGGCTGGGACGGCTCGCCGCTGTCGGTGATGCGCAGATAGACCTGCGTGCTCCCCTGGGAGAGCGGCACGGGACCGAGCTTGAGCAGATGGAACATGGGGGGTGCCGAATGCCTTCGCGTCAGCCGGAGGCGGCGCGCTTGCCATCCAGCGCCTTGCGGACCTGCTTCATCAGCGCGGGGATGTCGAAGGGCTTCTGGAGGAAGGGAACGCCCGGGTACTGGGCCCGCAGGGGGCCCACGTCCACCGCGCTCATGCCCAGCAGCGACACGCCGGCCCAGTTCGGCTCCGCGCGGATGCGTTCAATGAGGGCGGGGCCGTCCAGCACCGGCATCATCCAGTCGGTGAGGACCAGGTCCGGGCGCAGCTCGCTCATGCGCTCCAGCGCCTCGCGGCCATGAGAGGCCGTCAGGACGCGGTAGCCCTCCTCCCTCAGGAGGTCCGCGAGGGCTTCCAGGATGCCCTGCTCGTCATCCACCACCAGGACCGTCTCCATACGGGCGGGCTTCGCTCCTCACGAATCAGGGATGGCCACCGGTCCGGTGTCGGGCAAGGCCCGTCAACAGGGTGTCCAGGGAAACGTCGAAGGGAGGCAGCACCTCGATTCCTTGGCGGGAGATACGAAACTCCCGGATGGACGGGTCGTAGTCGGTGTCCCGCAGCTTGAAGATGGTCAGCAGCCGACGAAGGCGCCCCTCCAGCTCCAAGTGCCGCAAGAAGAAGAGGTTCTCCGCCACGGCGGAGGGGCCCACCTCCAGCGGCATGTCGAGCGCGGGCCCGAAGAGGCGCGGCGTCTCCAGACTGAAGAAGGTGGTCGCGCACGACATGCGCAGCTCCTGGGTGAGCGCCGCGAAGAACGAGTTCATCCGCGAGCTGTCCGGAGCGGCCTGGCTCATCGCGCTCAACCCATCCACGAACACCCGCGTCACCTGGTGGCGCTGCACCGCGCTCAAGAGTTGGTCCGCCAGCACATCCAGGATGGACTCGGCAGGGGGTTGCCAGAGGATGTGCATCCTCCCCTCCTTCACCGCCCCACCCATGTCCATGCCGGCGGCAGCCACCTTGTGGAGCAGGCGCTCGGGCGACTCGTAGAAGCCCATGTACAGGCAGCTCTCGCCCTGCCTCAGTCCCTCGGCGAGCAGGCTGCTTCCCATCAGCGTCTTGCCGCTGCCGGGAGGCCCGAGCATCAGCGACGTGGAGCCCTTCGCCAGCCCTCCTGGGAAGAGCGCATCCAACGACGGGACGCCGAAGTGCACCCGCTCGTTGCCCGGGTCCGGTGGCTGGGTGCGCCTCATGCGCGCCTCCAGCCGGGGGAAGACCTCCAGCCCCTGATTGGAGATGCGGAAGGTGTGCACGCCGCTCAGGGTGGCGCCGCCCCGGAACTTGCGGACCTGGAGTTCGCGCCAGGAGCGCACGCCCAGGGTGCGCTCGCGCAGCTCCAGGATGCCGTCCACCATGGTGTATTCCGGGTGGACAGTCGGGCCGTTGGAGCTGGTGAGCATCAGCGCGGTGAAGCGCGACAGGCTCGCGGACACCTGCAGCTCGTGGATGAACTTCTTGAAGTCGCGGCTGCTGCCGGCCGCCTCCTGCGCCTGCACCAGGCCGTCCAGGATGAGGATGCTGGTGTTGTGGTTGCGCACCTCGCGCCGCAACAGCTCCAGCAGCCCGGGCAGGCCCTGCTCCTCCAGCGTGCGGAAGCCGCTGACGTAGTAGACGCTCTCGGGGAGCTGCGCGGAGTCGAAGAAGGACATGTCGCGCATGTTGGCGAGCATGCGAGCGTGCGACTCGGCCAGCAGCGTGACGTAGAGGCATCGAGCCCCTCCACGGCCCTGGTGGTAGCAGAGCTGGTTGGCGAAGAGCGTCTTGCCCGCGCCCGGCTCACCCACGACGATGTAGACACCCGAGGTGACAAGGCCACCGCCCAGCACGCCGTCAAGGCCAGGCACACCGGTGGTCACGCGCGCGTCCTGTCGCGGCGCTTGCTCGGAAGGAGACATAGAGGGGCTCATACCGCAAAACCCGGCGTCCGCGCCCCTGGATTGCTTACAGGGGTGCGTGCGAGGGGGATAGGTCAGGGGTCGGCGACCACGACGAAGTGCTCCTGGACGTGCCGGACGTCCGAGGCATGCGACACCCTGAACTCGTAACGCCCTGGCCTGTCGATGCGCACCCTCAACAGCGTGGCGGCGTCTCCGGTCCGAGCGGTGAAGGCGTGGACGCAGCGGTCCTCGTCGCAGTCCACCAGCCCCTGCGAGAGCACGTCGCGCGGATGAGGCTGGACCGCCAGGGGCGGCGACGTCACCAGCCGGATGGTGGCGGGCTCTCCGGAGTGGACGCGATGGGTCCAGGGCAGCTCCAGCCAGCCCGCTCCTTCACCTGGGAGCTGGAAGGCGACCTCCCGGGCCGGCAGCAGCTCCGGACCGGACGGGGGGCGAGGGAGCAGCAGCAGGACCAGCGCCCCCGTCAGCACCGCGCCCACCAGCACGCGCGTGGCGGGGTGATGCGCCAGGGAGAGGCGGGGACGAGGCTCCGTCACGGGCGACGCGTCGGCCTCTTCGGCCCGGACGAGCGCGGCCTGGAGCCGGGCCTTCAGGTGGTGCGAGGGCTTCTCGGCCCGAAGGGCCCCGAGGGCCGCGCGGACCTCCTCGGGGAGCGGAGGTGGCCTGCCCTCATCCTCCGCGCTCATGGACGGCCTCCTTCGCTGAAGGGCTGAGCCTGACGGTGGGAGGCCGCCATGAACAACACCCCCAGCCGCGCGCGCCCCCGGGAGTGTCGACTCTTCACCGTGCCGAGCGGCAGCCCGAGCACCCGCGCCACCTCCTCGTAGTCCAGGTCCTCCACGTCACACAGCAGCACGACGAGGCGGAACTTCTCCGGCAGCGCGTGAAGGCACGCCAGCACCAGCTCCGCCTCCTCCGCGCCGCACAGCCGCGCCTCCGGGTCCGGCTGTTCGACGCCACCCGCGAACAGCGAGCCCAGCACCGACGAGGCCCCCTCCAGCACCGAGTCCAGCAACGAGCGTCGCCGCGCCTGCGAGCGCCGCTGCTCCAGGAACTGGTGCCGGGCGATTCCACACAGCCACCCCAGCCACGAGCCGGAGCCTCGGGAGTCCCGGTGCAGGAACGCGCGCACCAGCGAGTCCTGCAGCAGGTCCTCCGCCTCCTGTCGGCTTCGACACAGCGCCAGACAGAAGCGGTGGAGCCGGGGCAGCAGCGGCTCCACGGCGGCCTCGAAGCCCTCCCGCGCGCTCGGCGCCGCGAGCGACTCACTCTGTTTCATTTTCAATCCAGACACGGCCCCATCCCCCGATAAACCAGAAGTAATGCAAGTCCGGGAACCGGAGCGCGCCTCGTTCCATCTCTCGCTGTCGAGGGGGCGGCGTCATGCGAGGCTCGCAGTCCAATGTCAGTCATTCTCATGAGACCCAGGGGCAGGCGCCCTGGAAGCAAGACCTTGTCTCGGGCTTTCTCGTCTTCCTGCTCGCGTTGCCGTTGTGTCTGGGTATCGCCATGGCGAGCGGCTTTCCGCCCGTGGCCGGCATCCTCACGGCGGTGGTGGGGGGTCTGCTGTCGTCCTGGGCGGGCAGCGCGCGGCTGACCATCAAGGGGCCCGCCGCGGGGCTCATCGTCATCGCGCTGGGGGCGGTGACGGAGCTGGGCGGAGGGGATGGCGTGCTCGGCTACCGGCGGGCGCTGGGGACCATCGTCGTGGCGGCGTGCCTCCAGATGCTCTTCGCGGCGCTGCGCGCGGGACGGCTGGGGGACCTGTTCCCGTCAGCGGTGGTGCACGGGATGCTCGCGGCCATCGGCGTCACCATCTGCGCCCGGCAGGTCCACGTGCTGCTGGGAGTCGCTCCCGTGGCGCGGGCGCCGCTGGGGTTGCTGGCGGAGGTGCCGGGCAGCGTGGCGCGGCTGAATCCGGAGATCGCCCTCATCGGAGGGCTCGGCCTGGGGCTGCTGTTCGGCCATGCGGCGCTCAGTCGGCGGGTGACGTGGCTGCGGCGGATACCGGCGCCCCTGCTGGTGCTGGCCGTCGCGGTGCCGCTGGGGCTCGGGTTCGATTTGGAGCACGCGCACACGTTCACCTTCTCGCACGCCGTCTTCTCGGTGGGGCCGAACCACCTGGTGAACCTGCCGGGCAACCTGCTCACGGCGCTCACCTTCCCGGACTTCTCCGGCGTGCTGACCGGGGTGGGGTTCAAGTACGTGGTGATGTTCGCGCTGGTGGGCAGCGTGGAGTCGCTGTTGACGGTGAAGGCGGTGGACCTGCTGGACGCGGAGCAGCGCCGCTCGGACCTGGACAAGGACTTGTTCGCCACGGGCCTGGGCAACCTGGTGGCGGGGCTTCTGGGGGGACTGCCGATGATTTCGGAGGTGGTGCGCAGCTCCGCCAACCTGGGCCATGGGGCGAAGAGCCGGCTGTCCAACTTCTTCCACGGCCTGTTCCTGTTGTTGTTCGTGGCCTTCGCGCCGGGGCTCATCCACCGGATTCCGCTGGCCGCGCTCGCGAGCATGCTCATCTTCACGGGCGTCCGACTGGCGTCGCCGGGGGAGCTGGTGAAGGCGTACCGCGTGGGCGCGGAGCAGGTGCTCATCTTCTGCTTCACGCTGGTCGTCACGCTGGCCACGGACCTGCTGGTGGGCGTGGCCGCGGGCATCTTCTTGAAGGTGGGAGTGCACCTGCTCAATGGAGCTTCGCTCAGGGAGCTGTTCCGCCCTGACATTGACGAGCTGGTGGGCGCGGACCGGGTGGTGCTGCGCGTGCGCGGCGCGGCGGTGTTCACCAACTTCCTGGCGTTCAAGAAGCTGCTGAACCGTCACGCCCAGGCACCGCGCATCGAGGTGGACCTGACGGAAGCCCGACTGGTGGACCACACGGTGATGCAGCGGCTGCACGAGCTGGAGGTGGAGCGCGCACGGGAGGGGCGACAGCTCCAGGTGCTCGGACTGGAACGACACCGGGGGATGTCCTCGCATCCGCTTTCCGCGCGCAAGAAGGCGCCGGCCGGCGACCTGGGTCTCACGCCCTGAGGCGAAGCCATGAGCCACGCCACCTGTCTGACTTCGCCCTCGGAAGACCGAGGCACACGGCTGCGCGCCGCGCTTGCCCGCGCCAGCCACGTCCTCCCCGCCCAGGGCCCCATCGGCGTGTTCGTGCACCACAACACGCTGCACGCGTTCCAACATCTCCCCTTCCACGAGGCGGTGGCCACCGCGAGCCAGACGTTCGGCGCGGAGGGATATCTGTCCGAGGAGCGCTTCCTGGAGCTGTACCGCCAGGGCCGCATCACCGACGAGGACCTGCGAGCGGTGCTCGCGGAGCCAGGCGCTCCCCGCGTCACACCACCGGGAAAAGTGTCATGGGATGCGACGGCGCTGACGTTGCTCGCCCTGCTTCATCCGGTGGAGGAGGAGTCCGAGGCGTCGCTTCGCTGGAAGCTGGAGGAACGCTCCGCGGCGGACCGGTTCCGCGCGGACCTGCCTTCCACCACGCGACAGGCGCTGCTCCACCGCTCGACCGAGGGGGTGCTCGCGTGGATGGAGCGAGTGGGACGGGACTGGACGATGACGGAGCTGGCGTGCGCGCTGCTCGACCCCGACCTCGCTTCCACCGTGCGCGCGGAGGCGTCGAGAGTCACCACCGAGCTGGCCACGGTCTTCGGAGGAGACGGCAGCCCGCGCTCGCTTCGTGAGCGACTGGAACACGCGCCTGAGACCTTCGCGGTGCGAGCCCTATGGTCCGCCTGTCGCACGACGAAAGTATCCGACGAGCGGAGCGACCCTCCGCGAACGACGGAACCGCACGGCCATCGTGAACCACAGTGCGAGACCACGGGCGAGGGTATGGCCGAGCCGCGCAGCCATCGCGAGCTGCTGCGCGAGACCACGGGCGAGGATGTGAATGACCTGGTTCATCCCCTGCTCATCCGTGCCTGCGCGGCCTTCCTGGATGAAGGCATTGCGCACTGGAACCTGCCGGGTCGGGAGCACGGCCTGCACGCCGCCTGGGTGGCGATGATGCGCGACGGGGTCGGCGTCGCACCCGATTGGCTGGACGGACTGGAAGACGACCTGGTGGCCGAACCGGAGCACACGGTGCTCGGCGTACTCGACGAACTGGCAGTGGCCGAGGCCGACTGGGAGCCCTACCTCGTCCGCGTGCTGCTCGCGCTGCCGGGCTGGGCGGGGATGATGCACAGACTGGAGCACCACCCCGGAGACCGCGCACAGGGAGCGCCACCCGCGCGGCTGCTGGACTTCGTCGCGGTGCGGCTCACCCTGGAGCGACGTGCCCTGCGCGAGGTCGCTCGGCGGCGACTCGACGACACCGGTCCGCTGTCGGGGCTGTCGCAAGTCGCGAGGCCTGCCCTCGAGTCCACTCAGGCCGCGAGCTGGCGACTCTTCCAGTGGGCACAGCTCCTGGGGCTGTCCGCGATGGACGTGGCGGGGCTTCCCCTCCGAGCCCGGCGCGAGCTGCTCGCGGGACTGGAGGGCTTCGACGCCAGCGCGCGGCGCCGCGTGTGGCAGGAGGCCTACGAGCATCACTATCGAAGCGAGGTGTGTCGAGGTCTCGCGAGCAACCGCCTCCGCCCGGAGTCCGAGCGCACGGTGACGGCTCCACGCTTCCAGATGATGTGCTGCATGGATGACCGGGAGGAATCCTTCCGCCGTCACTTCGAGGAGCTGGACGCGCGACATGAGACGTTCGGCATCGCCGGCTTCTTCGGCGTGGCCTTCGACTATCGAGGGCTGGACGACGCCAGCCACGTCGCGCTGTGTCCCGTGGTCGTCACCCCGGCGCACGTCGTGGAGGAGCAAGCGAGCGCGGAGCACCAACCCCTGGCGGAGACCCGTGCGAGGCGACGGAGCCTGTGGGCACGCATCGACCAGCTGTTTCAACAGGGCACCCACGCCCTGGAGCTCTCCTGGCTCTTCGTGCCGCTGCTCGGCCTGTTGTCCGCGCTGGTCCTGCCCTGGCACCTCCTCTTTCCAAGAGCACGGGGTCGGCTGAGGCGGGCCCTCTCCGAGAGGTGTCTGCCCAGACCGTCCACCCGACTCACGAGCCTGCGCGAGCCCGAGGCTCACCGTGCTTCACCGACGCTCAAGCCTCGGGGCTTCACCCTGGACGAGAAGGCGGCGCGGGTGGCGGCGGCGCTGGAGAGCCTGGGACTGGTGAAGGACTTCGCGCCGCTGGTGGTGGTGCTCGGTCATGGGGCGGTGAGCGTCAACAATCCGCATCAGGCGGCCTATGACTGCGGCGCATGCGGCGGCCGGCATGGCGGGCCGAACGCGCGCCTCTTCGCGGAGATGGCGAATCGTCCCGAGGTCCGCGCGAGGCTCCGGGAGCGCGGCCTCCGCATCCCGGACGCCACCTGGTTCATCGGCGGGCTGCACAACACCACCACCGACGAAGTGACGCTGTATGACACGCAGGCCCTTCCGGAGTCCGCGCGGGAGGAACTGGTGGTGCTGCGCGCGGCCCTGGACCGGGCGCGTGCGCTGTCCGCCCAGGAGCGCTGTCGACGCTTCGAGTCCGCGCCCCTCGGGCTGTCCGCCCCGGCGGCGCTCCGGCATGTCGAGGCGCGCGCGGAGGACCTCGGGCAGCCTCGGCCCGAGCTGGGGCATGTCACCAACGCCGCGTGCATCGTGGGCCGCAGGGCGCTCACACGAGGCTTGTTCCTGGACCGGAGGGCCTTCCTCATCTCCTACGACGCGAGCCAGGACGCGAGCGGCGCCATCGTCGAGCGCATCCTCCTGGCGGCGGGCCCCGTCGGCGCGGGCATCAGCCTGGAGTACTACTTCTCCTGCGTCGACAACGAGCGCCACGGCTGCGGCACCAAGCTGCCCCACAACCTCACGGGCCTGCTCGGAGTCATGGACGGCGCGGAGGGCGACCTGCGCACGGGGTTGCCTCGACAGATGATTGAGCTTCACGAGCCGATGCGACTGCTCCTCATCGTCGAGGCGAGCACCCGCGTGCTGTCCTCCATCCTCGCGCGCCAGCCCGCGCTCCAGGAGCTCATCGGCCAGGAGTGGGTGCAGCTCGTGAGCGTGGACCCGGTGACGGGTGAACAGCAGCGCTTCACGCGACATGGCTTCCAGTCGCTCACGCAATCAGAGACCCGATTGCCGGAGGTGGCCTCCTCGCCCCACTGGTACCAGGGCCACCGCGATTTCCTGCCACCGGCCCTCATTCGCGCGCCAGCGCCGCGTCCCTCGGGAGCAGACCGTCATGCCTCTGCCTGAGCTTGCCTGGACCTGGCTGGCGGCGATGGTGCCGTTGAGTCCCCTGCTCGCCTTCCTCGATCTGGGGACGGTGATGTTCCTGCACCGTGCCCCGAGTGAACGTTGGGTGGCGCGTCTGGTGATGGGAGCGCTGTGGCTGTCCTGGGGTTGCGCGGTGGCCACTGTCTTTCATTGGCTGTCTCAACCCGAGGCCGTGCGAGTCGTGCGGCCGTGTCCATGGCTCTCCTCGGGCGAGTCGGGCTTCGAGGTGACGCTCCAGGTCGACTTGCTCTCGGCGACGATGTGGCTCCTGACGAGCCTGCTCACGCTGCTCATCGGCCGCTTCTCGGTGAGCTACCTGCACCGGGAGCCGGGCTTCGCGCGGTTCTTCCTGCTGCTGGCGATGTTCTCCTCGGGGATGCTGCTGCTGGTGGGAGGCGGGAGCCTCGACCTGCTCTTCGTGGGCTGGGAGTGGGTGGGGCTCGCGTCGGCGCTGCTCATCGGCTTCTTCCACGAGCGGTCCGCGCCCCTGAACGCGGGGCTCCGGGCCTTCGGCACCTATCGACTCTGTGACGTGGGCCTGCTGGCGGGACTGGTGTTGCTGCACCACCTGACGGGCACGACGGAGTGGAGCGGCGCGTTCGGACCTCACGAGGGGCCGCACCTCGCCGCGCTTCCGGCCACCGCGTTGAGCCTGTGCCTGCTGCTGGCGGCCATGGGGAAGTCCGCGCAGTTTCCCTTCGGTGGTTGGCTGCCTCGCGCCATGGAAGGCCCCACGCCGTCCAGCGCGCTGTTCTATGGAGCGCTCTCCGTGCATGCGGGGCTGTACCTGCTGCTGCGCGCGGCACCGCTGCTGGAGCAGGCACCGCTGGCGAAGGGCGCGCTCGTGGTGGTGGGGCTGCTCACCGCGCTTCACGCCACCGTGGTGTGGCGAGTGCAGACGGATGTGAAGAGCGCGCTGGCCCATGGCGTCCTGACACAAGTGGGCCTGATGTTCGTGGAGGTGGGCCTGGGGCTGTACACGCTCGCGCTCGTCCACCTGGTGGCGCATGCCTGTCTGCGCTGTCTCCAGCTCCTCCGCGCACCCTCCGCCCTGCGAGATGTCCAGGCCCGACGCACGGCGCTCCAGAACGCGCGTGCACCGTCCATCGTCACGGCGCACCTGTTGTTGCCGACGCGATTCTATCGACTGGCGCTGGAGCGCTTCGCGCTCGACGTGCTGTGCGAGCGCTGGCTGGTGCAGCCCGTGCTGCGCCTGGGTCAGCGGCTGGATGGAGCGGAGCGCCGCTGGGTGGGTGTGCTCGATTCGGCGGCCCCGCGCCCGGAAGTCACCCCCGCGCCACGTCCCACCGAGTCCGCGCCGAGCAGTCCCACCCCGGGGGCCGCATGAATCCCACCCTGTTCCTCTGCTTGCTGGTGTCGCTCCCGCTCGTGGGCGCTGTGATGCTCACCGTGTCACGGCAACCCGCGAGGGCTCGCGTCATCGCCACGGGCATCGCGGCCCTGACGCTGGTGGCCGCCATCGCCGCGCCACACCTCGCCGGAGGCACTCCAGCCGACACCATCCTCGCGGCGCCCTGGCTCAACGCGGCCTTCCACCTCGGCGTGGATGAGCCGAGCGCGCGAGCACTGCCACTCGTCGCGCTGCTCACCCTCGTCACCCTCATCGCGAGCCCTCGCCAGGACTCCCACCGGCGAGTCCTCACCGCGCTGCTCCTCACCGAGAGCGCCACGCTGGGCTTCTTCTGTGCACACGACGTGCTTCCGCGGCTCCTCTTCTTCCTGTCCATGGCGGCACCGCTGGCGACCCACGTCGCTCGCGGGCAACACGCACCCTCCATCGGGCGCGCGGTCCGGGTGTATCTGCTCCTCGGCACCCTGCCCGTCCTGCTGACGCTGGCGATGCTGGGCTGGCACGGGGGGACGAGGACCCCATTCCTCTCCCCCGAGGAGCTCGCGAGCCTCCTGCCTCACGGCTGGCGTCCAGGACTCTGCGCCTTGCTCCTCATCGGCGTCTGCGCGCGTCTGGCCGTGGTGCCCTTCCACTCCTGGTTGCCCGTGGTGCTGACGCGAGGACCGCTCGGCTTCGGGGTCCTCTGGATGAACCTCGCCGCGAGCCTCCACCTTTTGACGCAGGTGGTGCGCCCGCTCCTCCCATCGGAGTGGGACGCGGTGGCTCCCGTCCTGGGAAGCCTGGGCGCTGGTGCCGCGCTGTATGGCGCGCTGCTCGCGCTCGTCCAGACGGACCTGCGCCGCATGCTGGCCTTCCTGCTCGTGAGTCAGTCCGGGCTGTTGCTCGCGGGGGTGTCACTGGGGGGCCCCGCTGGACGTTCTGGTGCGTGGCTCCAATGTCTCTCCATGGGCATCGCCTTCACGGGCCTGGAGTTGCTCGTCCGCGCCATCGAGGCGCGCACCGGCACCACGGACCTGGACGCACGGCACGGGCTCATCGCCCGAGCTCCGCGCATGGCCACCACCTTCCTGCTGCTCGGCCTCGGCGCGCTGGGCTTTCCTGGCACGCGCGGCTTCCTCAGCGAGGACCTGCTGCTGCGCGGGACGCTCGGAGCGCATCCCCTGCTCGCGCTGCCGTTGCTGCCAGCGCTCGCGCTCAATGCCATCACCCTCTTGCGAGCCTTCCAGCGCGCCTTCCTCGGCCCGCGACCACGCGGCACGCCCTCCACCGAGGACCTGCTTCCCCGCGAGCGCTGGACGACCCTGGCCCTGCTGGTGCTCCTCTGCGTGGCTGAGCCTCCACCAGCGCCGCATCCAGGCTCGCCCATGCTCCAGCTCAGGGCAGATACCGCTCCGCCTCCTTGAAGAACTGAGTGAGCGAATAGTCCAGCAGCGACCTTCTAGTTCGGTGTTCTCGTGACCTCATGTACCCTATGGCGAGGTTAGTGCTCTCGATTTTTGCTGAACAAGGGAGCAGTATTGGCGCATGGCACGTTCGCGAGCGACATCCAAAGGTAAGGCCCACCGCTTCGGCGGGGACTGGACCCAGACGAAGCTGGACGTGCTCAAGGAGTACCTTGAGGCATACACGAAGGCGCTTAAGGACAAGCCATCTGCCGACAACGCATTCCGTAAGGCGTACATCGACGCGTTCGCGGGTACCGGCACGCGCACGGCGCGGGAGCGCGACACGAGCACCGCACCGGGCCCGTTGCTCTTCCCCGACCTCAATGAGCCCGCACCACAGAAGCTCCTTGAAGGCTCAGCGAAGCTAGCGCTGCAGGTCGAGCCTCGGTTTGAGAGCTATATCTTCATTGAGCGAAGCCCTGAGCGATGTCAGCAACTCGAGTCCCTGAAGCAGGAGTTTCCCGCGCTCGCCGACGGCATTGACGTTCGGCAGGGGGAAGCGAACGAAGTGATCCAAAGACTTTGCGCGCCGCTCGACAAGTGGAAGTCGCGGCGCGCGGTGCTGTTCCTCGATCCCTACGGCATGCAGGTCGAGTGGAAGACGATTGAGGCCGTCGCGGCGACAAAGGCCATCGATCTATGGCTGCTTGTACCGCTGGGAATGGGGATGAACCGACTGGCACCGAAGTCGGGCAAGCTCCCCGACTCGTGGCGCCAGCGTATGAACGCCTTCCTCGGCACGACGGACTGGTACGGCGAGTTCTACAAGGTTGAGACCCAGCCTACGCTATTCGGTGACGCCCAAGTCCAGGTCAAGGCGTCAATGGACGTCATGGCACGCTACTTCAACAACCGACTGAAGCAGGTATTCGCAGGCGTTGCTGAGGAGCCGGGCGTACTCTGGAATTCGGCAAATAATCCGCTGTACCTCCTCTGCTTCGCGGTCGGCAATGAGCGCGGCAAGGACATCGCGCTACGCATTGCCAACCACCTACTCAAGGATGTGCGTTGATGGCGCTCGGATCCGGCATCGAGTGGACCGAGTCCACTTGGAACCCTGTGACGGGGTGCAACAAAATCAGCCCCGGCTGTAAGTACTGCTACGCGGAGCTCATGGCAAAACGGCTTCAAGCAATGAGACAGCCGAACTACAAGGACGGCTTCAAACTCGCGTTGCAACCGAAGATGCTAGAGTTGCCTCTCCGGTGGAAGAAGTCACAGACGATCTTCGTGAACTCGATGAGCGACCTGTTCCACAAGGATGTGCCGGTCGAATACATCCAGCGAGTCTTCGACGTCATGCGCCGCGCCTACTGGCATCGCTTCCAGGTGCTCACCAAGCGCGCTGATCGCCTAGCGGAGTTGAGCCCGGAGATCGACTGGCCCACGAACGTGTGGATGGGCGTAAGCGTGGAGAACGCCACTTATGTCGATCGCATCGACGACCTGCGCTCGACGGGGGCACATGTGAAGTTCCTGTCACTCGAACCGCTCCTTGGTCCACTGCCGAAGCTGAAGCTCAAGAATATCGATTGGGTCATCGTTGGTGGCGAGTCGGGCCAACGCGCGCGTCCAATGGACCCGGCATGGGCAATAGACATTCGCGACCAGTGCACTCGCGCTGATGTCGCGTTCTTCTTCAAGCAATGGGGCGGCAAGAATAAGAAGAAAGCAGGGCGCATCCTTGACGGTCGCACCTACGACGAGATGCCGGAGGTGACTCCGCTTCCCGTCGTGCGCGCACCACGCGCGGCGCGCTCCTTGCCAGTCATGGGCTGATACGACTCGGTCGCTCCTAGGGGACCCTGTGTGTCCCCGAGAGGGAATCCTCCTCGGACTGCGCCAAAAGTAACGGGGCTGTGCAGCCCGCAGCCCTACTCCTCGACTTCCGTCTCCGTCCACTCCTGGTGGTTGAGGTTCGGGTCGCGGTTCGGGTTGTAGTTCGGGTCCTTCGACGGCACGTACTGGCCATTGCCATTCATCCAGTACTGATTCGCGCCCGACTCCACCTGGTGGCGCTTGCCATCCTTGGGGTTGCGGACCGTCTCCTCGTCCTTGATGTAGTTCAAGAACCGGTGGTGGTTGCGGTCCGAGGCGGCGTTGCTGTTGGCGTAGTTGGAGGCAATCGCCTGGTTGATGGCGTCGTTCTTCTCATGGAAGGCGCGCTGCTGCGCCTCGAAGGCCGCCTTGTTCGCCTGCATGCGCTGGTTGTGCGCCGCCCAGCTCGCCCGCTCCCGCGCCATCTCGTTCTGGTTGTACGCCTGGACGTACTCGGGATTGTAGCGGGTGTTCGCCAGGGCGTTGAGGACGACCTCCTTGCTCTGCTCGTACCGCTCCTTCGGAGCGTCCAGCGCATGGGTGTAGTAGCTCCAGTTCACCATGTTGCCCATGTCCGTCGCCGTCAGATGGGTGACCATCATGTACGGGTCACCGCTCTTGTCGGACCACTCCGTCACCTTCGCGAGGAACAGCTGCCGCATCGGGCCGACCTTGTAGAGCAGGTCCGAGAAGCCCTTGTCGGCGGCGGCGATTTGCGGAGCGTCGTACTGCTTCACCAGCTTCGCGCCGTCCTTCTTGGCGACCGGCACCAGGTCCTGCTGGATGACCTGCTCGATGGAGTGGAAGGGCCGCATCCGCTGGCCGCTGCGCGCGTACACCTGCTGCATCATCGGGTCGCCGGAGAACATGAAGTTCTTGAGCGGCAGCATGTAGACATGCACGTTGCCCGGGCCGCTGATGAACGCCTTGCCGCTGTTGACAATCCAGTTGTCCGGAAGCGGCATCATCGCCATCTCCATGAACTTGTCGTCATACAGCTTGTGAGCCACGAGCTTTCCGTTGGGCGGGACCTTCAGCTCCACCTTGACCTCCTTTGCCTCGGGCGAGTCGGCACCCGGGGAGTCGCCAGGGACCTTGTTCTCGCGACAGGCCAGCACCACCACGCACGAAGCCACGAGCGGAATCAGGAGAGATTTCATCGAAGTCCCAGTTGTCTGCCTAGGCCTCCAAAACTAACAGAGGACCGTTGCGGGGAACAGGTGACCCCGGAAGCGCCCGCCACCTCGCCGCGTGCCGATGCGACAGGGGTGTCTGGCATCACTCACGGACGTGCCTACCGTGAAGCAGAGGCCACGTGGAACCGGAGGGGTCATCATGATTCAGGCGAGCAGACGAAGAGCCCTGGGAGGAGTCGTCGCGGCCCTCCTTCTCGGGCTGGGAGCTGGCTGTAGCTCCAGCCATTCCCACAAGAAGGTGGAGACCGCGAAGGTGGAGGACTCCTGGATGGCGAGGGTGCCGTCCGACCAGATGGACGACGTGCGCCAGGCGCAGCTCGTCGTGAGCACGGCGGAGGAACAACAGGCGCGGGCGAAGGTCTCCGTGGAGGACGGCCAGCGAGACCTGCAGGTGGCGCAGGGGCGACAGAAGGCCGCGGAGGCAAGCCAGCAGGCCTCGGTGGACGCGCTGTCGGCAGCCCAGGAGCTGGGGCAGGCAGAGGCCATCGACCTGGCGCAGAACGACCTGGCGCAGGCCAACACGGAGCTCGCCGCCGCGAAGGCGGAGACGGCCCTGCGCGAGAAGACCATCGCCACGCGCGAGTCGATAGTCCAGGCACGCGAGCGTGAGCTCAAGGTCGCGGAAGCGGAGCTGGCGCAGACTCGCTTCCTCACCCTCCAGCGCACCGGCGACGTCCGAGCCCAAGATGTGGATGGCGACGAGCTCGCGCGGAACCTGGAGGAGGCCCGCGCCGAGGCCCGGAGCGCCGCGGAGCAGGTGGACTCGAACATCGCGGAACAGGAGCAGGCCCAGGCCACGTGGGAGCAGCTCGACGCGCAGACCCAGGCCTACGGCGGCAGCGGCGAGCCGTAGCGCGGTGAGTCAGGCGCCGCGCGGACAACAGTGGTCGCGGCGTGCGGGGATGCCATAGAACGAGGGGCACACCATCCAGGAGCGCCCGCCCGCGTGGAGACCCTCGTCCGCATCGCCGAAGCCCTCGGCCGCTTCTCCGCGCGCTTCGTGCCCAGCGCGTTCTCCATCGCCGTCCTGCTGAGCCTGCTCACCATGGGACTCGCCATGGGCTGGGCGGATGCGCCGGCGCCCAAGGTGCTGGACGCGTGGGGCGGAGGCTTCTGGGAGCTGCTCACCTTCTCCATGCAGATGGCGCTGGTGATGTTCACCGGCTACCTGCTGGCGCTCACCACGCCCGTGCGCGCGCTGCTGGAGAAGGCGGCGGGCCTGGCGCGCACGCCGCGCGGCGCGGTGGCGCTGATGGCCTTCGTCTCCATGGCGCTGGCGTACATCAACTGGGGTCTGTCGCTGGTGGCCAGCGCCATGCTGGTGCGCTTCGTCGCGCGGCGCAGGCCGGACGTGGACTACCGGCTGCTCGTCGCCTGCGCGTACTTCGGCCTGGGCGCGACGTGGCACGCGGGCCTGTCCGCCTCCGCGCCGCTGCTGGTGGCCACGCCGGGACACTTCCTGGAGAAGAGCATCGGCCTCATCCCCATCGACCGGACGCTCTTCTCCACCTTCAACGTCGGGCTCACCGTGTCCGTCGTCGCGGGCCTGACGCTGCTCGCGTGGGCGCTGCACCCCAAGCCGGAGCACGTGGTGCGCGTGGACCCGGCCGTGCTGGAGAAGCTGGGAGACTTCGTCCCGCCCGAGCGCCCCACCGAGAAGAGCTTCGCCATCTGGCTGGACCACGCGCGGCTGCTCAACGTCATCTTCGGCGTGCTGGGTCTGCTGTGGCTGGGTCGCTACCTGTGGCTGAACGGCGGGTGGCGCGCGCTCAACCTCAACGTGGTGAACTTCACCTTCCTGGTGCTCGCGGTGCTGCTGCACGGCACGCCCGCGCGGCTCATCAAGGCGGCGGAAGAAGCCGGAGGCGTGCTGCACGGCATCGTCCTCCAGTTCCCGCTCTATGCGGGCATCTACGGCATCTTCAAGACCACGGGCCTGACGGACCGCATCGGCGAGCTGTTCGTGTCGCTGTCCACGAAGGAGACGTTCCCCGCCATCGTCTATCTCTACAGCGGCGTGGTGAACTACTTCGTCCCCTCGGGCGGCTCCAAGTGGGCCATCGAGGCGCCCTACCTCCTCGACGCGGCGAGTCGACTGGGCGTCGCGCCGGAGAAGGTCGTGCTCGCCTATGCCTGGGGCGACATGGCCACCGACCTCATCCAGCCCTTCTGGGCGTTGCCGCTGCTGGCCGTCGCGCGGCTCGAGTTCAAGGACATCCTCGGCTTCCTGCTGGTGGCCTTCCTGGTGTACCTGCCGCTGGTGACGCTGGCCTTCTTCCTGCTCGGGTGAGGCTGGGCGAGGGTGTTGGCTTTCGTGCTAGACAGGGCCGGCGCGGGCCGGGGAAGGCCCGTCGAACTCACCCAACGAGGGGACCCCGAAACATGAAGAAGCTTCTGACGCGGAGCATGGTGTGCGCGGTGCTGGGGATGTCGTCGATGGCCTTGGCGCAGGACGCGGCGCCGGACGCTCCGGCCAAGGAGTCCGTGAAGGCGCCGAGCGCCGACGCGGTGCGTGACACCTGGAACTACTTCTACAAGGGCCAGGGCCAGGGTCCCGTGCTGGTGGAGGCCAAGCTCTGTACGGAGGTGGCCAAGGACGGCCCCAACAAGTACGAGTGCACCGCCGAGGTGGGCGCCGAGGGCGTCAAGGCGAACACCACCGTGATGCTGTGGCAGGCCTACCTGGTGCCCCAGGGCGACTCCGTCGAGGACGTCATGGTGCAGACCAAGCAGGGCAACGTGGTCCGCGAGACGAAGGACGTGAAGCTCAAGGGCGACGGCTGGCGCGCGCGGCAGTGGACGGGCGTGCGGCTGAACAAGCCGGGCACCTGGAGCATCACGGTGATGCGCGGTGACCAGGTCCTCAAGGAGCTGCAGGTCAAGGTGAACTAACCCAGGGCTCGTTTGACGCATCGCCGGGGTTTGACCTCCTCTGGGCATGGAGCGAAGGACATTCCACGCCCGAGAAGCTTCGGCGGGCCATCGTGCGCGCTTTCATGATGAGGGCCTGTCATCCGAGCAGATCGCCCACCTGCTGGACATTGGGGAAGCCACTGTCAGGCGCGTGCTGAGACTGCACCGGAAAACGGACGACGTCGTGCCACGGCCCCGAGGCGGCGGGAACTTCTCGCCGATTCGGGGCAAGGTGGCCACGCAACTCAAGCGGCTGGTCGCGCAGAAACCGGACGCGATGGTGCACGAGTTGATGGAGGCGCTCGCTGTACGCACAGGTGTCGTCACCAGTCGACCCTCCATGCAATGAGCCCTGCATCGGCTGGGCTTCTCACACAAGAAAAGTCCTTCGTCGCCGCCGAGTCCTCTCCGCGCTCTTGAGCGTGTAGATGTCCGACGACTCGTCTTCCTCGACGAGTCCTTCTGCAATACCTCCATGGCGCGCGAGTGGGATGTCGGCCGAAGCTGATGGCGCACCGAGGTGCCATCAACGAGCGCGTCCTCGTGCGCTTTGTTCGCCAGCGCCTGCGCCCCTGGCTGCGTTCGGGCGAAGTGGTTCTGGACAAGTCAGCAGGGCACGATGGCCCGCTCCTGCGCACTGGAGCAGGCCATCCGCCCACAACTACTGGGCGAGCAACTTGGGCCAAGAGCTAGAGCGCCGAACAGGTTAGGTCACGCCGCGAGCTGGAAGCGCGCGGCGACCTCAAGGTTTTGGACGACCGAGAGTCGCCTGAGGTCAAAGAGGTTGCGGCGCGTGCCTCGGTAACGGGCCTTCGGACCCTGGCGGTTGGCGAGATGAGCCAGGCGATGCTCGACGCCGACCCGCTCGCGGAGTTGTGCGCGGCCCGCGCGCGACTGCAGAAGTGAGCGAAGGCGATGCTGGAGCCGCTCGTCATCGCCCATCGTGACGCTGCGCCCCTTACCGGATGCGGCCTGGGTACAACTGGGGCGCAGCTTGCACGGTCCGCAGGCTTCCGGGTCGAAGTGCACGACGGCGCCGGGCTCGAAGGGCTCCACCTCACCCGCGGGGCACGTGAGGGTACCGTCGCGGATGTTCACTTTGAAGTCGCGCTTGCCGAACAGTCCCGGCTTCGCGCTGGCTCCTCGCCACGGCCGGCAGACGAGGTCGCCGCCGCTGGCCAGCACGTCCTCGGCCATCGTGCTGTTGAGGTATGCCCTGTCGACGAGCAGAACGTCGGGATAGAGGTCCTGGTGGGCCATGTCTTCCTGCAGTGCGTCCGTCGCCTCCTCTTCGGGGCGGTTGGCGGGTGACACGGCGCAGGCCACCACGAGCTCGGTGTCGAGGTCGATGCCGACGTGCTGCTTGTAGCCATTGAAGCGCTTGCTCTTGCTCTTACGCCCGTGGCGCATGTCGGCGTCCTCGATGGAGATGCGCCTGTCGGCTGCCACGCCTTGTCGAATCTGAACGCCTCCTTCGGGGCGAGGCTCGAGGTCCTGTTCGCGCACCTGCGCGAGCGCTTCGATGTAACGCGTCAGCGGCGCCTCGACGCACGACTTCGACTGCTTCGCCACCCAGGCCATGAGGCGGTCGAGTTGTCGGCACAGGCGATTGAGTGCGTCGAGCTTCGCGTCGGGCGCACTCCAGTCGATGTCGAGGCCGGCCTTGATGCTGCTGGCCCTCAGCAACGGTGCATCGGCCTGCTGACACACCTCCTCGACGTCAGTGCCGAGCGCGAGCGCCATGCACTCGGCCACCTTGCGGCCTGCGTGGCCGAGCAGGTTGATGGTGTCCTCAACCCGCCCGGCTCCCTCTAAAGGGCGGCTGTCGACCCCCACTCGCAACGTCTTCGGCGTCTTTTTCGAATCGAACCCCTTCGTCCGCTTCGCCACCTCGACGGTGTGCTCGAGCAGCCGACGGTCCATCTCGTGCGCGATGAGGCGCTCGCGGAACTGCTGCAGCCCGCCCTGCGAAAACGCGGGCGCGTCTTCTTCATCATCGAGCGTTCCGAGAACCAACCGCCAGCAGCGGTCGCTCGCCGACAGACGCACCGCTTCCGCATCGGAAGTCTGCAGGTAGGCCTGTAGCAACAGGCCCATGCACATCAGCGCAGGCGGCTGCGCGGCTTCACCCTGGCCTGTCTGTCGATACATCGACTCCAACTCGGCCTGAAAAGCGTCGTCGAACAACTCGTGCCGGTGCTCGCGCAGAAAGACGAAGAGCTTCCGACTCTTGCCGGCGAGCTTCAGGAGCTTCTGCTCGCGGGCACTGCACTCCATCGTGGGCTTCCATCGGTCCAAGTGGCACCTCCGTGAGGAGGTGACCTGAGCACTCGGCGACAGCCCGCGTCGACCGTGCTCGTAAGCGATCGATTTTCCTCGGGCTGATTCCTGATCGGCGCTCTAGAGCGCATGCCACGTTCCCCATCGCCAGGTAACAAGCGTTTCCTCAGTGATGTAGGTCGAGCCCCCAGAGGTTACGATGTGGACCTCTACGGGTTCGTCTGGATAGGGGCCACAAGGACTGCCGGGGTCCATGATGCGGGTTCCGTAGTATTTCCCTGGCGTGCCGCTCGGGGCGAGGCCCGTGAATACGAGGTCGGGCGAACTCCAGCAACCGCCGTCCCCCCCGCTCGACACTGTTCCTGTGCCGGACGTGGTGATGGTGATGCACCACGCCAACGTTTTACACCACGTTCCGACAAGAGGATCGCCAGCAGGGAGTACGGCATCTCTGCGTTGGCCCTGCCAGACATTGGGGGCGTCTGCTGTTTCGCTGCTGCCGCATGCAGCAGTGAGAAACGTCAGGAGTAGTGCATACGTCAGCTGTCGTGTCATGGGGACTCATCCGGATGTAGGGGTCAACCTGACTGGGCGGCCATCATAGACTGGCATTGTGTGACAGCTTGGGCAATAGATGCTTGCTGTGTGTTGGCTGGGTATAGGTGCAATGAAAAGGTGTGTCGCCCCTGAAATGGGGGGGGGCGTATGATTGTGTGTAGAGTCGCCCTAGATGAGTCGGATAGCGGGTGCCAGCGCCCTCGATGGGGCATTGTCGGGTGCGATGCTTGCCAGGTGAGTCCCAACCAAGTCTTGCGCGAAGCACGCGACGCCCGCCGGTGGACAGCAGTGGCCCCGAGCGGGCGTCGGTGTTTTCAGCGTCCGGTGTTCCGGCTCACGGCGCCGGCAACGGACTGAACTGCGTGTCATTGGGCGTTGACACGCTCCAGGTGTTCACCCGGGTGTTGACGGCGCGATACGTCAGCGCGCCTCCCCATTCCCCGATGAGGATGAGGAAGGTGGGCGTGCCGAGCACGCGGCCCCGGATGGTGCGCTCAATGGGCGTCGCGTCCGGGGTCCTCAAGCCGAGCCAGGTGTAGGCCGGCGTCGTCGTGGACGCGGGCGGAGAGAACGCCACGCCCGTGACGGGCTGCGTGGCCGCGGCGAGCGTCGCCCCCGTGAAGAGCGGCGTGAAGGCGTCCAGGCTGGAGCCGTCGGCCTGGAACGAATAGGAGCCGAAGTCGAGCGGCGTGGGTGAGCTGGCCGAGCAGTGGATGAAGCGCAGGAAGGCAGACTGCGCGCCCGCCGCCGAGAACTCGTCCTTCACGAGGGTGAGCGACGGCGAGGCCTCCACCCGGCCACACAGCACGCCCAGGTAGCGACGACCCGCCTCCAACGGACCGGTATCGGCCGTCAGCACCCCTTGCCCGGGTTGGCCATTCACCGTGACTCGCAGCGAGACGCCCGTGGTCGACACCGGCAGGTCCCCTACCTTCGGCGCGGTGCCGTAGGTCATGCCGGTCGCGATGTTCGACGAGCCGTGGATGGCCTGGAGCTGCGGCGACGTCCCTCCGACGGTGGCTGGCAAGAGGCCGTGGAACAGGTACACGAGCGGGCCGCGCTGGACGCGCACGAACGTGTCCTCCTTCGCGGTGACCAGGAGCAGCGCGGGGGCGCCCTCGTCCCCGAGGGTACGTCGGTCCTCGCCGGTGTTGATGGCGTAGTACGCCTTGCCTTCCTTCAGCGTCCCTTCCGGCAGGGAGTAATACAGCCAGCCGCTCTGGGCGGGTGCGAAGGTGGGCGAGGTTCCAATGACAACCACGCGCGGCGTCTCAGCGGGAACCGCGAAGCCTTGCTCGACGGGGTCCGCCGAGTACGCATCCACGCTGTTGTTGTCATAGGGAGTGCCCGCCTCGTTCGCGAAGCGGCGCCTGGCCGTGGCCGAGACGACCCGGTCGCCGGACATGAAGCGCACGCGCACCTCTCCCGTCGGCGCGGCGACGGCCAGCTTGTTGTCGCTCAGCACCACGAGCCTGGGCTTGTCCGGGCGCTCTTGTCCGACCTGGAGCAGAGAGCCGGCACCGACGACCGTCACGTGGTCGCCATCCGCCAGGGTGACTTCCGCCAGGGCCGCGAGGTCCGGGGTCTCCGCCGTGCCCTCCGCGTCTCGAGCCACCACGCGCACGCTCTGGGTGGGGCCCGTCAGGATGACCTCCCGGAACCCAGACACCGCCGCCGCGCCCGCCTTCACCACCGGGAACGGCTCCGCGTCGCCCACGCGCAGGGTGACGTGGAACGGCTCCCACGGCCGGTCCGACACGTCCGTGGGGTTGTTCTTCACTCCGACGAACGCATTGATGAAGCGCACGTGCGCTCGGTACTCGGGAGGCCCCGCATCAGGAGGGCCGGCATCAGGAGGCCCCGCATCAGGAGGGCCCGAATCGGGAGGGCCCGCGTCTTCGCCGCCATCCGTTGGGGGGTGACCGCCATCGCAGCCGCCCGGCCCCCCGTCGCAGCCCGCATCCACCGGAGGTGTTCCACTGTCGCGCCCCGCGTCGTGCCCAGCGTCGACGTTCCCCGAGTCCGACGGCCCTTCGTCATCTCCACAGCCTGTGACACCCACCCCGAGGGCGAGTCCCACCATCAACAGCCACGAACCCAGGACGTTTCTCTTCACGTTGACGCTCCGGAGGAATCGACTCGCTGAAGGACTCACAGGGACGGCCCGGCTCATGGCGTCACCTGTCGCTCACACTCGGTCCGCAGGGGGTAGATGGCACTCGGCCCCTTGGACAGCTCGTCGCGCAGGTAGAAGTACGCCATCACCCCGACGTTGAACTGCGCGCGCTGGAGCCACTCGCTCAGCGCGGGCTCCTGTCCCGCCCGGACCACGTCCGTCAGCGGGTTGTCGAGCGAGCAGACCTCTTCCCACATGCGCACGCCGCCCATGGCGTTGCGGTTGCCGCTCGGAGGCTCGGCGGACGCCGTGCCGAAGTTGCCCGTGCGGATGAGGTCACAGGCCCCCCGCCCGGCGCCCAGCATGTTCGCGCCCCACTTGCTCCAGTCCGACGTGCGCGGGGAGAAGTCGATGTCCACCTCTCCGTATTTGATCCACGCGCTCATGAACTCCGGGGTGAACTGGACAGCCGTCCCACCCGAGGCCATGTACGCCAGGTAGCGCGCGCCACCATGCGGGTTGATGCTGTCGAACCGCCCCAGGTGGGAGATGCCATTCGTGACGCCGAACAGGCCGGTGACGAGGTTGGCCACCCGACCGCCATTGAGCGACACCAGCACCTTCGCCGCGCCTGTCTGTCCATCTCCCGCGCGGCCGTGACAGTTGGAGCAGATGCCCTGGAAGGCCGTCGCGCCCGGCGTCGTGTAGTAGAGCTCGCCCCACGGGGCCCGGGGGTTGCCCAGCGCGTTCACCATCCACTTGTCGCGCGAGTCATTCCAGGGGTCATGCCCCGCCGGAGGGCTGTCGCGCGGCGGGAAGCGACAGGTGCGCTTGGGCAACCACCAGTTGGTGGGGAAGAGCTTCTTGGCGAGCTGCTCGTGGCGCTCGGTGATGGCGTACCGGGTGAGGTACTCGAATTCCCCCCGGCCAATCGCCTCCTTCCAGGCCGGGTTGCGCGGCTCGTAGGGGACCTTGTCGGTGAAGTCCTCGGCGATCCACTGCACGTCCACGGGGTCCGTACACGCGCCGGCCACCACCGTGTCCGCCTCGCGCAGACGCGCCTGGCGGGCCTCGGCCTGCTGGGCGGGGGGCAGGAGCTTGTCGGCGGGCCACTCCAGCGCCGCGATGTAGCGCGCCACCAGCAGCGAGGCCCGGCAGTCCTTGCCCGGCACGTTGGTGGGCATGTGGATGACGCGGGCATCCGTGTCCCTCGCCACGCGCTGATAGAGCGTGCTGGAGGGCGTGCGCAGCAGCAGGTCCTGCGAGTAGCTCTTCACCTCGCAGTCCACATAGACACGCTGGCCGTTGCTCTCCTTCACGCCACACGGCTTCCAGCCGAACAGGACTCCACCCGCGGACAGGTCCAGCGAGGCGATGGCGGGGTTGCTCTGTACCGCGAAGCCGTTGGGGTTGTGGCACTGGCCGCAGTTGCCGACGAAGTAGCCCTGCAGCTCCAGCGTGGCCTTCAAGGCCTCCGGCGAGGAGGGCTCCGCCTGCGCCGCCTCGGCGAAGCGCTCCAGCCGGGGCAGGGACGTCTCCAGCGCCTCCAACTGGCGGTATTCAGGCACGCCGGTGATGACGCCGTAGCGCACCAGCCGGTCCATCTGGCTCAGCTCGTCCTCGTCAATCAGCGCCTTCGCATCCACCCCGGCCTCTCCAGGGGCCCGGCGGTTGAGCTGCAAGGGGGTGAAGCCGAGGATGAAGTTCTGGGCCTCGGAGCCGGTGTGGCACTGGATGCACCGGTGGGCACCCGGAATCGCGTAGTTGCGCGTGGCGCCGCCAATCTCATACGCCTTGTAGACGAGCACGCGGTCGGAGAAGGGCTCGTTGTCGCGGTAACGCAGGTCATGCAGCTCCGCCACCGTCTCGTCCTCGTTCCAGAGGTACGTCCCGAAGAGGGATTGGTTCCAGGGCTCGCGGACGATGATGAGCCGCGTCTCCATCTTCCGGTAGCGCCGCTGGCCCTGCCGGTCCGACACCGCCTTGAAGAACGTCTTGTAGAAGCGCGTGTTGGGCGGGATGTGGAACTTCTGCGTCTCCGCGTCGTACCGGATGGACTGTCCTTGTGGCACGTGGACCCATCGCAGCTTCTTGGCGTTGTCGGAGAAGAGTGGATAGGTGGGCGCGAAGGCCACCGTGCCGTGGTCGGCCAGCGTGTCCGCGTCGAACGTCATCACACCGCTGTCGGTCTCCGACAGGAGCCGGGGCAGCCGGGTGAGCCCGGCGAAGAAGGTGTCCTTCTCCGGGTCGCTTCCCAGCGGATAGTCCTTGGCGACCTGGGGGATGCAGTTTCCAAGGTCCGTCATCGAGTCGCCCACTTCCCGCGTCACCGTGACGCCGCCCTCCGAGCTGGCTTCGCAGACGACGGGGAACGTGCCCGTCGGCGAGCCCCGGGCAAGCCAGGCATTGAGCGCGCAGGACAGCTCCACCGCCTCCTTGAGCTGCTGGGGCGAGGCCCTGGGCGGCATCTCTCCTTGAGAGGCTTTCAGGGCCATCCGCGCGCCGTCGCGCTTGAGCCCCTCCAGGTCCGCCGTGTACTGGAAGCCTCCCTGGACGTTGGGAGGCAGGTGACAGGAGGCACACTGCGTCCCCACCCGCGCCAGCAGGTTGTCGAAGTTCTCCGTCACCGGCTCCCGGGTGGCGGCCCGCCTGAGGGGAATCTTCTCGCTGGAGCGCGCCGGGGTGCAGCCGCGCTGGAAGGGAGGCACCACCACGGGCACCTCCACCACGCTCGCCGGCTCTGACGTACATGCCAGCAAGGCCGGGAAGAACGACAGACACACCACCAGCACTCGGCCTGGGGCATGCCCCATCCGTGTCATCCCCATGTTGATGTCCCTCCCGCATCCACTTGGATGCACCGTGGTCGCCCCCAGGCCTCCCGAGTCATCTCAGACACGGGTGACCTGCCAGGATGGGTGCACCCTAGTCGCGGGCTCCGTCAGGGAATGACAAGTCCTTGCAACAAAATCAGACACAGCCCGCACATCCGGGAGCATGTCTCGGAATCGTCACGCCCTGGAACGTCAGGGAACGGCGATGGCGCGCAGCTTGCCGAGCTTGTGGCCGCCGCGCTCGGTGAACCAGACATGCGCATCCAGGCACCACTTGCCCGGAGGCGCGATGACGAGGCCAGACGGGCGGCTGCCGGGCGTGGGCAGCGCGAACTCGGTGATGGTGCCGGAGTGGGTGATGCGACCCATGCGGTTACCCGCGAGCTGGGTGAACCAGAGCTGGCCATCCGGTCCCAGCGCGATGGCGTTCGGCTGGCTTCCGGCGGTGGGCAGCGGGAACTCCGTCACCACGCCGTCCGGGGTGATGCGCCCAATCTGGTTGGCGGCCTGCTGGGTGAACCAGAGATTGCCATCCAGGCCCGCGACGATGGACGACGGCGAGGAGCGCTCGGTGGGGAGGGCGAACTCGGTGATGACCCCCTCGAAGGAGATGGAGCCGACCTTGTTCGCCGCCTGCTCGACGAACCACAGGTTCCCATCGAAGCCCTGGGTGATGGCGCGCGGCTGGGCGGCTGCGGTGGGCAGCGCGAACTCGGTGATTTCACCCGAGGGGGTGACGCGGCCGATGCGGTTGCCCACGACCTCCGTGAACCAGACATTGCCGTCCAGGCCCGCGGCGATGCCGGCCGGGCTGGCGCCACGGTTGGGCAGCGGGAACTCCGTCACCACGCCCGACGGGGTGATGCGGCCAATCTGGTTGGCGGCCAGCTCGGTGAACCAGAGGTTCCCATCGAAGCCCGAGGCGATCTGCTGCACGCCCGCGCCCGCGGTGGGCAGGGCGAATTCGGAGACCCCGCCCGCGCGGGTGGAACGGCCAATCTTTCCGGAGCCTGCCTGCGTGTACCAGAGCGCCAGGTCGGGCCCCAGGGTGATGCTCAGCGGGCCCGCGCCGGTGGGCAGGGAAATCTCCTCGACGTCGCCCACGGCGCCACGGGAATCACGGCACACCCAGGGCGCCGCGTGGAGGTCCGACGCCAGCGCGGGGGCGCCGAGCCAGGAGGTGGAGAGGAGCAACAGCGAGGAGCGGAACAGGACGCGAAGTTGCGAGTGCATGGGGTTGGGGCTTTCGTCTGACACAGGTGGGCGCGGAGGGGGCTTCCCTCCACGAGAGACGGGCCGGAGAGGCAGACAGGTGCCCTCCGGCCCGAAGCATTCAGTGACAACGGTGGTCGAAGCCTGACGTCACATCACAGGCCGGAGCAGAGCCCCGCGCCACGGCCCAGGCCATCGCCGCCGCAGTCCAGCGGCCCGACCTCGCTGCAGGCGATGAAGTTCTGCTGCGTCAGGATCTCCTCGAAGTCGGCCGTGTTGGTGACGTAGATCCACTCGTAGAGGGTGGCCTCGTCGAACGACTTGGTGCGGTTGATGTTCTCGTTCAGGAAGATGCGACGGGAGAGCGGGTAGGCGTTCGTCTCGCCGGCCTGGATCAGCTTGCGCACGTTGGGGATGCTGGGCTCCACGTAGCCCGCGGTCGTCGGGGTGATGGGGGCCACCGCCTTCAGCCAGAGCTTCGCGTTGCCTGCCCGAGTGGCCGAGTCACCGGCGAAGCCGATGGCGTTGGCGTCGTTCTCCGTCAGCTTGCCGATGCAGGTGGTGGCGCTGTCGAAGGACGTGCACGGGGTGGGGTTGGAGACAGAGCCGTCGACGATGACGGTGATGCCAGGGCAGAAGGTCCCACCCTTGAGCAGCGACTTGAACGTGTCCGTGGTGCCGGAGAGGTCATCGCGGCGGTACTTGACGATGGTGGCGGACGGCTGACTGACGTCGACCTGATTCCAATTGGTGGGGCACGCGCCGGTGATGGCGACGCCCGAGCTGTCGGTGGCGAAGAAGATGCGACGCAGCTGCTCCGTGGTGAGGCCCGTGTTGGGGAGCGCGGAGAATCGGGTGGACTTCACGAACGCGCTCACCGCGTCCAGAGCGATGGTGTTGCTGCGCTCGCCAGGGCAGCAGGCGCCCGTCGCCGTGCCAGTGAAACAGGCAGAACCCGACGCCGTCTTCGGCGCCGCGAAGTCACGCGACATGGGGGCCAGCGTCTGCGCCGCCGCGCTGCAGAAGCCGCTGGAGCCCACGCCGTTGCGCAGGCAGGCCTCGCCCACGCCGGAGCCCTTGCCCTCGATGATCAGCCCGGCACCCGACTGCAGGGTGGACGCGATGAGGGCCTCCTTCAGCGTGTCCGAACCATAGAAGTTCGGGATGGCCAGCGACGCCTTCTGCTCCGCCGCGTCGATGGCCTGCGCCCCTGCTCCGGACTGACCTCCACAACCCACGATGGACATGGCCACGAACGTGGCGGACATCACCCACTTCATGCTGTTGCGGTGCATGGACGGCTCCTTGGATGCTGTGTTGGATTCAACGCAACGCAAGGTGCCTGAATGGACAGACAATCACCGACTCAACTCTGTCAAATCTTGGCCAGCGCCACGTCACACCCGCGCCGCCGGGTGACAACAGCCAATCCGTTGCACAACCGTGTTTTTCATCGAAACGTGACATCCGACCCGCCCCTCGGATGTGCGCGAGGCCGGAAACTCGGCCCGCGCCGCACCTGTCACCTCCAGGACAGATGAGGGCCGCGCGCCACGCCCGCCGCCCGCCTGCTCCTCCCTGGAGTGCCACGGGCCTGTCTGCCTTCCGGCCGGGCGCGTCGTTTTTCCTCCCATGTTGGCTGGTGGACAGGGATTTTTTCAGGAGAGCGGACACATTTCTTGCCCCCCAGGCCTGGGTCCCCATCGCTCCCAGAGGGAAGAGCCTTCAGGAAGCAGGGCTGGCAATCGCCTTGCAGAAGCCTCCCCACGGTTGAAGGGCAGGGGGTCGTCGGGGGCGGGTGGCGGGGGAGAGAGGTCGGGGCGGTCATGGCGGGGTGGCGGTGGGTGAGCGTGGTGTGTCTGGTGGGTCCTCTCCTCGTGGCGTGCGGGGAGCAGGCCCTGGCGGCTCCACGTGCTCCGGACTCGAGGGTGGTGAGGGCGGCGGGGGCGGAAGGTCGTGGCGAGGGCGAGGGGGCAGTGGCGTGGTCGCGCCCGTTGGCGAGCGGGGACAGCGAAGCGCCACAGGCGGTGATGGCCCCCGACGGGGACGTTCTCGTCGCGGCGACATACCGAGAGCCTTTGGACGTGGGGGGCGGCCCCCTGCCTTTCAACCAGGGTGCGGCGAAAGCTCATTTGATGGTGGCGCGCTTCTCCCCGGACGGGGCCCTGCGCTGGGCGCATGGGCTGCTTCCGGGTGAGGGCACGTCCGCCGCGCGCGTGGGCGGACTCGTCATGGATACGCAGGGCAAGCTCTGGCTGGGCGGCGCCGCGTCGGGCTCCCAGTGGGGCGACGTGCGCCTGCCGGACGGACCTTTCATCGCGCGCCTGTCGGCCGAGGGCGCCGTCGAGCACGTGAAGGGCTTCGCCGGAGAGGGCGCGCTCACCGTGCACGCTGTCGCCCGGGACGACGCGGGCGTGGTGGTGGTGGGTGACTTCTCCGGAGCCCGGGACTTCGGCGACGCCGTGCGCGAGCCGCCCGACGGCGAGCGCGGCGCCTTCGCGGTGCGACTGGGCCCGGACGCGCACACGCGCTGGAGCCGCGTCTGGTCCGCCGGGCCCCAGGGCCTGGTGACGGCGCGCGCGACGGCGGTGGACGCCTTCGGCGGCATCTACATAGGAGGTGCGTACGCGGGCGCGGTGTCCTTCGGCGGGGCCTCGTTCATCACCGTGCGCCAGCGCACTCCCTTCGTCCTCAAACTTCATCCGGATGGCACACACGCGTGGAGCCGGGACTTCCGAGGCGCCACCGGTGCGGTCTCCGCGCTGGCGGTGGGCTCGGACCGCGTCTTCGTGGCGGGCGCCTTCTCCAGCCGCTTCTACTTTCAGAACAAACCCCATGACGCGGGCGCCCATCACGGCTTCGTGGCGGCCTTCAACGCGGACGGCCATGAGCGCTGGGCGCGCTCCTTCGCCGCCACCGCCACCGCGCTCGCCACGGATGACGCGGGGCAGCTCACGCTCACCGGCACCCATGACGGCGGACTGGATTTGGGCCGAGCGCCCTCCCCCGCCGGCCTCTATGTCGCCCGCCTCCTGCCTGAAAAGGGAGACTCCCTTTGGGTGCGAGGCTTCTCCAGCCCCCTGCCCCCCACCGCCCGCGCGGTGTCAGTGGATGGAGCAGGCAATACCCTGGTCGCTGTCGCGCTGCGGCGAACCCAACCTGTGGGAACCCCTTACCCGCATCCCCAGGATGGCTTTCTTTTCCGTCTGAAGCCCTGACATACACACACCACCTGACGGGTTGCGGGCCTCACGGTCCCCCTCACGGTTGGCTCGGGTTGTGGACACAATCACACCCCGCAATTCGACTTCCGGCGCCTGTCCATGCTATTCGCGAGCCCGCCTTCAGGTGTGTGACGTTGCACCTTGAAGGGCGAGGCTGTGCTGAAGCGTCGGCGCGCGGCATCTTCGCTCGCAGGCGGCCAACCCCTCGACACCACTCCCTGTTCACTCCGGGGCGCGGCGTTGTGGGCCGCGCTTCGGTCGAGCCTCTGTGAGGAGTTGCACCCCCATGACACGCACTGTTCCACGGATGGACGCCCTGCGTAGGGGCGTCACTGGTGTCGCCGCCAGGGCCCTCGGGCTGCTGACGGTGTTCGCCTCCAGCGCCGCCCACGCCAGTGAAGCGGACCTCGTTCTCCCTGACTTCACCTCCAGGTCGTTCTTTGGAGGCAGCATCAACGGGCACCAGTTGTTGCTGTCTGGCATCGCGGTCTGCGTGCTCGGACTGGTGTTCGGTTTCATGCAGTACGCGACCTTGAAGAACCTGCCCGTGCACCGGGCGATGCTCGAGATTTCCGAGCTCATCTACGAGACGTGCAAGACGTACCTGATGACGCAGTTGAAGTTCATCGCCGTGCTGTGGGCGCTCATCGCCGTGGTGATGGTGGGTTACTTCGGGTTCCTGCGCCACATGGGCGTGGACCGCGTGGTCATCATCCTGGTGGCGAGCCTCGTGGGCATCGCCGGCTCGTGTGGCGTCGCCTGGTTCGGCATCCGCGTCAACACGTTCGCCAACAGCCGCACCGCCTTCGCCAGCTTGCGCGGCAAGCCCTACCCCACGTACGCCATTCCGCTGCAGGCGGGTATGTCCATCGGCATGGTGCTCATCAGCACCGAGCTGTTGCTGATGCTCGCCATCCTGCTCTTCATCCCGGCGGACTTCGCGGGCTCGTGCTTCATCGGCTTCGCGATTGGCGAGTCGCTCGGCGCCTCCGCGCTGCGCATCGCCGGCGGCATCTTCACGAAGATCGCCGACATCGGCTCGGACTTGATGAAGATTGTCTTCAAAATCAAGGAGGACGACGCGCGCAACCCGGGCGTCATCGCGGACTGCACGGGCGACAACGCCGGTGACAGCGTGGGCCCCTCGGCGGACGGCTTCGAGACCTACGGCGTGACGGGCGTGGCGCTCATCACCTTCATCCTGCTGGCCGTGGGCGAGGGCTTCCGCGTCGACCTGCTGGTCTGGATTTTCGTGATGCGCATCGTCATGGTGCTCGCGTCGCTGGCCGCCTACGGCCTGAACAACGTGTACCAGTCCGCCAAGTACAAGAACGCGGACCACATGAACTTCGAGCACCCGCTCACCGCGCTGGTGTGGGTGACGTCGCTCATCTCCGTGGCCTTGACCTTCCTGGTCAGCTACCTGCTCATCCCCAACCTGAACGGCGACCCGTCGCTGTGGTGGCAGCTGTCGCTCATCATCAGCTGCGGCACGCTGGCGGGCGCCATCATCCCGGAGGCCATCAAGGTCTTCACCTCCACGGAGAGCCGTCACGTTCGCGAGGTCGTCACGGCCAGCCGCGAGGGTGGCGCGTCGCTGAACGTCATCTCCGGCCTGGTCGCGGGCAACTTCTCCGCGTACTGGATGGGCCTCATCATCGCCGGCCTGATGGGCCTGGCGTTCTGGTTCAGCGGCTCCGGCGTGCCCGGCGAGGGCGTGGGCCAGCTGATGATCGCAGCCCCGGTGTTCGCCTTCGGCCTCGTCGCCTTCGGCTTTCTGGGCATGGGCCCGGTCACCATCGCCGTGGACTCCTACGGCCCGGTGACGGACAACGCGCAGAGCGTCTACGAGCTGTCCCTCATCGAGAACGTCCCCAACGTGCAGGCGGAGGTGAAGCGCGACTTCGGCTTCGACCTCGACTTCGAGAAGGGCAAGCAGTTCCTCGAGGAGAACGACGGCGCGGGCAACACCTTCAAGGCCACCGCCAAGCCGGTGCTCATCGGCACGGCCGTCGTCGGCGCCACCACGATGATCTTCTCCATCATCGTGCTGCTCGTCGGCATCACCGACGGCCAGCTCAACACCGAGAAGACGCAGTTCCTCTCGCTGCTGCACGCCCCGTTCCTGCTGGGCCTCATCACCGGCGGCGCCATCATCTACTGGTTCTCCGGCGCGTCCATGCAGGCGGTGTCCACCGGCGCCTACCGCGCGGTGGAGTTCATCAAGGCCAACATCAAGCTGGAGGGCGTGGAGAAGGCCAGCGTGGCCGACTCCAAGAAGGTCGTCGAAATCTGCACCCAGTACGCGCAGAAGGGGATGATCAACATCTTCCTCGCCGTCTTCTTCAGCACGCTCGCGTTCGCCTGCCTGGAGCCATACTTCTTCGTCGGCTACCTCATCTCCATCGCCATCTTCGGCCTCTACCAGGCCGTCTTCATGGCGAACGCCGGCGGCGCCTGGGACAACGCGAAGAAGCTGGTGGAAGTGGAGCTGAAGGCCAAGGGCACGGAGCTGCACGCGGCCTGCGTCGTCGGCGACACCGTCGGCGACCCGTTCAAGGACACGTCCTCCGTGGCGCTCAACCCGGTCATCAAGTTCACCACCCTCTTCGGCCTGCTGGCCGTGGAGCTGGCGGTGGAGCTGGAGGCCGCGGGCCAGGGCAACCTCACCCGCATCTTCTCGGTGGTGTTCTTCGTCCTCTCGACGGTGTTCGTCTACCGCAGCTTCTACGGGATGCGCATCCAGAGCGTCAGCCAGGGCGCGTCGTCGTCCGACGCGAAGCCCCAGGCGGCCGTGAAGACGGCCTGAGCCGGCCCTCCACGTCCCTGAAGTGATTGAAGCGGCGGGGTGCCCTCTCGAGGCCCCGCCGCTTCGCTGTTCACGCGCCAATGCCTTCCGGGTCCGTCCTCGACTCCCCGCCCAGGTGCATGCCCGTCTGGCAGCGGTAGTCCGTCACCAGCGCCACGGCCAGCGACGACAGCCCCAGCAGCACATGCAGCGTGGCGACCATGGGGCTCTTCCGGGCGTACCCCAGGACAAAGGGCGCCAGGACTGACGCCGTTCCGTGGACGTAGTCGAAGATTTCGTGCGCCTCGATGGGGATGAGCCTGGCCAGACTCAGCCGGGCGTCGGTGAACAGGGACACGCCAATGGCCGTCGCCCCCAACACCCTCCCCGCCCGGCGCGCCCGCCTGTCCTTGGACAGCTGCCCTGAGACCAGCGCCGCCACGCCCCCCCGGTAGTCCAGCAGGGTGTGGACTTCAGAGGGCACCCACCGGCGCAGGGGAAGTCGCTCGAAGAGGGGCCGGGAGAGGATGCCCGCCCGGGCGCTCTTGTCCGCGACGTGCCGCGCCATCCGGCGGGGGCCCGGCTCCCTCTGGGGTGGGGCGGACATCGGGGGAAGGGTGGGATTCATGGCACATGCCTTTCCAAGGGAGGCCAGGGGCTTCCATGACGGTAGGCACTCGGCCCCCGGAGCGCGCGGCGCCTATCCATGTAGGAGTGCCTGCTGGCAAGCAGCCAAGGGGGCTTCCACTCGGACGGTCGGCGCGGGCAAACTACGTCCCGCCTTACGGCCTCTAGATTCTCAAAGGCCGATAACCGCGGCGTGCCGCACCACCGAGAGAACGCGATACATGGCAACTGGTACCGTGAAGTGGTTCAACGATGCGAAGGGCTTTGGTTTCATCGTGCAGGACGGTGGCGGTGAGGACGTGTTCGTCCACCACACGGCCATCAACATGGATGGCTTCCGCACGCTGCAGGAAGGCCAGAAGGTGGAGTTCGAGGTCGGCCGCGGCCCCAAGGGCCTGCAGGCGCAGAACGTGCGCGCCGGCTGAGGCGTCCCGACGCGGTGGTCCCTGAAGCCCGGCATCCGCGCGCGCGGGGTCGGGCTTCTTCCTTTTGCTGTTCGGCGGCGCGTGGGCTTGCGAGGCTACAGAGGCCATGCGCCTGCCCCGCTTCCCCCGAGTCATCGGCTTCGACGATGCGCCCTTCGCTCGCCGGGCTGGCTCCGCCGTGCAGCTGGCGGGTGTGGTGTGCGCGGGCACGCGCTTCGAGGGGCTCGTCTGGGGCCGCGTGCGGCGCGACGGGTGGAACGCCACGCGCGAGGTGTGTCGGCTGCTGGAAGGCGGCAAGTTCCTGCCGCAGCTCCACCTGGTGCTGCTGGATGGCATCGCCTTCGGAGGCTTCAACGTCGTGGACCTGCCGGAGCTGGCGGCGCGCCTGGGCAAGCCCTGCGTGGCGGTGATGCGGCGGCCTCCTGACCTGGACGCGGTGGAGCGCGCGCTGCGGCGCCTGCCTCGAGCGGACGCGCGCTGGGCGAAGCTGCGCCGTGCGGGCGACATCCACCAGCTGGGCGGCTTCACCTTCCAGGTGCGGGGCGCGGAGCCCTCCTTCGTCGCGGACGCGCTCGCCCTGGTGACGGACAAGGGCCGCGTCCCGGAGGCGCTGCGGCTGGCGCACCTCATCGGCTCGGCCGTCATCACCGGCGAGAGCAGTCAGCGCGCCTGAGTCAGCCCGGACTCGATTTCACATCCGGCGTGCAGCATTCGCGTTGGCGTGGAACGCGCTGTGGAGTGGCGGCAATGTTCCGCCGGGCCGGGTCCAGCGCGACACAATTCCTTTCCACTATTCCAGGGCTGACAGAGTCGCGGGGGGGTGTATCGAGCGGGCCCGGATGTTTGTTATTGTCGACCCTCCCCAGGAGGGAGGGCGCATGTTCGAAGTCTCCAACGATACGAACCGTCGCACGGTCACCGTTCGGTTGAAGGGCTTTGTCCGACCCACTGAAATGAAGGATTTCGCCACGGCCTACCGGGCCGCGACGGATGCGTATGCAGGAGGCCGGCACCTGGTGCTGGCGGATATGCGGGGCTTGAAGGCGCTGGAACCGGAGTCCGCCACGATTTTCGGAGAAGTGGTGGCTTACGGTCGTCAGCGTGGCTGTCTGATGTGCGCGCATGTGTCGGACTCCACCATCGCCCGGCTGCAGACGACGCGGGTGGCTTTCGAGGCCGCGCCCAACGACGACATCACCGTGGATTGTGTGTCCTTGGAGGAGGCGGAGCGGCAGCTCACCAAGGCCCGCACCCGCCACTTCCTGGTGAACGAGCCGGCCGCCGCCCACGCTCGCTGACGTCTCACTCTTCCCGCGCGCGACCCCCTCCTCGACGCCCTGTCGCGTCGCGCGCGGTTGTCTTCAAAGGCTGTCTCGACTGAACGGCCCCGTGCCGGATGGCGAAGCCCTGCATCGAGACAGCCTCGCCTGTCGCACGCGGACATGCGGGTGAATCACCTCCGGCGCGGACGCGCGTGCTCCAGGTATGCCCGCACCAGCGGAGAGACAGGAAGTCTCAGGGCGGTGTCCAGGTCGATGAACGCGGCCCACGTGACTTCACGGTCATCAATGGTGAGCGTGGGCTCGGAGTCCACGTCCAGTTCCAGGAAGCGGACATGGTCCTCCTTGTTCTCGGAGGTGCCCACCGCCTCGAAGGCGGGCCGCAGCGACGCGGGGTCCACGCGCACGCCCACCTCCTCGTGGAGCTCGCGCGCGCCGGCTTCGGCGGGGGACTCGTCCCGCTCCATGCCGCCGCCCGGCATGCTGAGCTGCTGCTTGTAGGAGTTCTGGAGGAGCAGCACCCGGCCCTCGTGCCAGACGCCCACGAAGACGCCCTGCGTCCGGGGGTTGCGCACGAACCAGTACACCCGTGCCAGCGTGTACGCACCTCGGTAGCCCGTGCGGGCGAGCGCATCCACCCAACGCTTCACCGGCGGCTCCAGGTCCAGGGCATCTGGCTGTCATACCAGGAGACGGCGGCGCGCGGCGCGAGGGGCCTTCCTAACGAGCCCGCACCTCGGCGGGGACCTGGGGGAGCCAGCCCACCTCCAGCACGCCCCACAGGCCCAGCAGGATGGCCTCCGCGGCGTCATGGCGCAGCGACGTAGGCCTGGGGGCGTGGGACCAGTCGATGACCTTGCGGGCCAGGCCGTCCGCGGCGTCCTTGGCCTGGCCTCCACTGCGTTGCTCTCGCGCGTAGAGCAGCCGCTCCCGCCAGTCCTCGGCGGAGACGCGCAGCACGGGCAGCGCGCGACGGGAGGCCTCGCGCTCCCAGACGTCGGCGACGGGTCCGCCGCCCTCCAGCACCAGGAAGGACAGGGGTCCGGTGTCCGCGAGCACGGCGGGCACCGCGCGCTTCAGTCGGGACTGGCTGCCGAAGTTCTGGGAGCGGTACGTGCGCAGGCGGCCGTCGCGGCCGTAGAGGGCCAGGCCCGAGCGCAGGCCCAGGTCCACGGCGAGCAGGCCGGGCGACTCAGGCGTCGAGCCCATCGCGCCAGGTGCAGCGGTAGGTGACGTCGGCGGAGGAGAAGTCGCGCACGGTGACGACGGGCTGGATGGCGCCGGTGGCGCGCAGGCCCGCGAGCACGGCGCCCTGGGTGAAGTAGCGGATGGGGCCGGCCTCGTTCATCCAGAGGTCGACCTCGGCGGAGGACACGTCGGCGACGCGGGCCTCGGTGTAGTTGTTGCCGGAGCGGAACATCTGCCGCGCGCGGCCCACGCCCCGGCGAGGGCCCAGCAGTTGAATGACGCTGAAGAGGGCGCGGCCCATCACCGTCTCGCGGTAGCCGTCCACCATGCGCTCGCCGAGCAGGGAGTAGGCGACCTCCGCTGATACATCCGGGTGGAGCTCCTGGGCCGCGACGCGGACGGCGGAGCACCAGATGTCGAAGACGTAGGCGGGCTGGAGCTTGCGCTCCAGGTCCAGGCCCACCTCGCGCAGCCGCTCTCGCAGAGCCGGCGTGACACGTCCCGCGAGTCCGCGCACGAAGAGGCCTTCGAAGGTGTGCTCGAAGACGAGCTTCTCCGGCATGTTCACCAGTGTACTCCGGTCCCTTAAGCTGTGGCAGCGGGGTACGGAATTCCATGGGTCTACAACGAGAGCTGGCCGTCATGGCCATGAACGCGACGCCGTTGCCAGGCAAGACGAACTTCCTGGAGGAACTGGGTGTGGCGACGCCGGTGCCACGCATCCGGGGTTCGATTGGGGCGGTGGCGCGCGAGCCCTTCCTGGCGTTCGACAACAAGCGGCTGTTCGACTTGTTGGTGGCGTTCACCATCGCGGACTTCCCGGATGGCGCGGGGTGCTCGGACTACTTCAATCCGCACAGCCCTTGGTACAACGTCTTCTACGGCGCGTACGGGGTGCGCTCGTACAAGCGCGACGGCAATCCGTGGGGTTTCCGGAGTGACGGGCGGCCGGACGTGGAGGAGATGCTGGAGATTCCGAGGCTGGACTACAACTTCCTGACGGCAGGGGAGCTGGGTTGTCCGGCGTCGCGGATGTGCTTCGAGGTCCGCGAGGTGACGACGGGCCGGCAGGGCGCGTGGCACAGCGCGGACGTGGCCTGTGTGATTCCCAGCGGGCTGCATCGCACGGAGGACGCGGACTCGCCGGACCTGAGCTACTACGCGGTGTTCGGGATGCCGGAGGAGGACTACCTCGCGGGCGGCCGGGAGAGCTACGAGCCGGTGGCCATGCGCGGGCGCATGTACTGGCGACCGGTGGCCGACCGCCTCACGCTCGCCTGGGGTGGACTGTGCCCTGACACTCCCGACGGTCAGAGCCTCATGCACGCCATCATCGACGCGATGACGCCTGTGTACGCGGGCGGCTGAACCAGATTGTGAGCCCCATGCACCCAAGCCCCCACGAACTGCTGGAGCTGCTGTCGGAGGCGAAGCGCCTGGAATGGGGGAGCGCCGAACAACTGAAGCTGCTCGAACGCCTGCGCGCCGGATGCCCCGCCCATGTGCCAGGCCTGCTGCTCTCCAGCAGGGCGCTGCTCTGGGGGAAGGAAGACCTCGCGGACCCCGCCGCCTTCTTCACGGAGGTCGAGCAGTTGCTCCTGGGTGCCGTCGATGCCTCGGACAGAACGCCTGAAGCGCTCATCGGACTGGCCCGCTTCAAGAGCGTCGTCCGCGACTCGCCGCTGGAGGCGGAGGCCCTCTACCGGGAAGCCGCCACCCGCGCGTTGAGCGTCCTGGAGGAAGCCTGGGTCGGCCTCGTCGAGGCTCTCGGAGAGCAGGGAAAGACAGAGGGCGCCGCAAGCACGGCCGACCTCGCCCGCAAGTTGTTCCCCGACTCCAGCGCGCTCGCCGAGGCGCGCAAGTTCGCCGGACTCAAGGACTGAACCACCGTCGGACACCGGGCCCGAGACACTTCGCTCGGGCCCGGCACATGTTTCACGCGGCCGGGCTGGGCCCGGGTGACACGGGGGCTTCTTCGGGCACGGGCGCCTCCGCCTTCGTCGTCCTCCAGAAGCCGACCTTCTCCATCGCCGCGAACACCACCGGCACCACCAGCAGCGTCAGGAACGTCGAGGTGATGACGCCGCCAATCACCGAGATGGCCATCGGCGCGCGGAACTCCGAGCCCGTCCCCGAGCCCACCGCCGTCGGCACCATGCCAATCGCCATCGCCGCGCTCGTCATCAGAATCGGACGCAGTCGCCGGGGCCCCGCCTTCATCAGCGCCACGTCCACCGAGTCCCCCTCACGCAGGTGCTGCAACGCACCGTCGATGAGCAGAATCGCGTTCTTCGTCACCAAGCCCATCAACAGGATGACGCCAATCATCGCGCCCATCGACAGGTGATACCCCGTCACCACCAGGCCCAGCAGCGCGCCCACCAGCGCCAGCGGCAGCGACGCCATGATGGTGAACGGGTGCTTGAAGGACTCGAACTGGCTCGCCAGCACCATGTAGATGAAGACGAACGCCAACCCGAACGCCAGGCTGAAGGCCTCGTTCTGCTCGTCCAGGCTCTTCATCTGTCCGTCATAGACAATCGCATAGCCAGGAGGCAGCGGCGCCAGCTCCACCTGCGCCCTCAACGCCTTCGCGATATCACCCAGCGCCGCGCCCTTCGCGAGCTGCGAGTACACCGCAATCTGGCGCTCCCGGTTCTCGTGCTCGATGACGCTCGGCCCGTCCCGCAGCTCCACCAGCGCCAGGTCCGACACCGGCCTCAGCCCGCGCGGCGTGTACACCTCCAACTGCGCCACCCGCTCCGGCGTGCTCCGGTCCCGCTCCGCCAGCCGCACGCGGATGTCCGTCTCGTTCGTCCCTTCGCGCAGCTTCGCCACCACGTCGCCGCTGATGGCCAGCCGCAGCTGCGTCGCCAGCCCCGCCGCGTTGATGTCCGCGTCGCTCGCGCGCGCCCGGTCGATGCGCACCTGCAACTCCGGCTTCGGCGGGTTCGCCTCCACCCGCACGTCCTCCGTGCCCTTCAGCCCGCGCAAGATTCCCGCGACGCGCTCCGCCTCCTGATTCACCCGCGTCAGGTCCGGCCCGGTGATGCGAACCATGATGGGGTAGTAGTCGCCCAGGCCCTCAATCGTCGGCGGGTCGCTCAGGTTCACCCGCGTCGCCACCAGCGGCGTCAGCAGCGCGCGCGCCTCTTCCTTCAGCACCGGGATGCCCTTGGTGCGCTCGCCCTTGCCCACCGTCAGCACGCGCATGCGCGCCTTGTTCACATCGCCGTTGGTGCCGACGATGGAATAGATGGCCGTGATTTCCGGCAGCTTGCGCAAGAGCGCCTCCGCCTCTCCCGTGCGCGCCTCCGTCTCCGACAGGCTCGACGAGTCCGGCAGCTGCAAGTCCACCAGGAACTGCGAGCGGTCCTCCGGCGAGATGAACTCCGCGCCCAGCCGGCTCGCCGCTCCAAAGGACAGCACCAGCACCACCACCGTGATTCCCGCCGTCGCCCACTTGTGCGCCAGCACCCAGCCCAGGATGCGCGCGTAGACGCGCTCCGTGCCGTCCAGGAAGCGCCGCAACCCCGACGCCACCGCGTTCTCCTTGCGGACCTCTCCCGGCACCCGCTTCTTCGCCAGCCGCGCGGACAACATCGGGTCCAGCGTGAAGGAGATGAACAACGAGACGAGCACCGCCGCGGAGATGGTGATGCCGAACTGCTTGAAGAACTGCCCCACGATTCCGGGCATGAAGGCCACCGGCACGAACACCGCCACCAGCGACAGCGTCGTCGCCAGCACCGCGAGCCCCACGTCGTTGGTGCCGTTGGCCGCCGCGCTCATCGGGTCTTCGCCCTTCTCCAGCCGGTGCGTAATCGCCTCGCGCACCACCACCGCGTCGTCGATGAGCAGACCGATGGCCAAGGACAACCCCAGCAGCGTCATCTGGTTCAACGTGTAGTCCAGCAGGTACATCACGAAGAACGTGCCGATGACGGACGTGGGCAGCGCCAGCGAGGAGATGAACGTGCCGCGCCCATCCAACAGGAACATCAGGATGATGAGCACCGCCATCGCGCCACCGAAGACGAGCGCAATCCACACCTCGTGGGCGTTCTCCCGGATGAGCTCCGACTGGTCGATGAGCAGCGTCGCCGTGAAGCCCTGCCCCACCTCCGGCGCCATGTCCTTGAGCACCTGCTTCACCGCGTCGCTCACCGCCACCGTGTTGGAGCCCGGCTGCTTCACCACCTCCAGGATGACCGCGTCCTGGCTGTTGAGCCGCGCCACCGTGCGCCGCTCCGCCACGCCGTCCGTCACCGTGGCGATTTCGTCCAGCCGCACCTGCGAGCCCGTCCGGCTGCGAGCCACGGGCAGCGCGCGAATCTCATCCACGTCGCGGAACTGGCCCAACGAGCGCACCGTCAACTCACTGGCCCCCAACGCCAGACGTCCCGCCGGCAGGTCCAGGTTCTCCGCGCCCACCCGCTGGGCGATTTCCAGCGGCGACACCCCCGCCGAGCGCGCCTTGTCCAGGTCCACGTCGATTTGAATCTCGCGCGTGTCACCACCGGTGATGCGCACCTCGGCGGCGCCCTCCAGCTGCGCGAGCGCGGGCTTGATCCGGTCGTCGATGAGCCGGCGCAGCGACTGCGACGGCATGTCCGCCGAAACGGCGTACGTGAGGATGGGCGTCGCGGAGAGGTCCACGCGGCCCACCACCGGCGCATCCGCCGTCTGCGGCAGCTTGTTCGCGATGCCGGCAATCTTGTCGCGCACCTCCTGCACCGCGCGGTCCACGTTGGTGGACAGCGTGAACTGCACCACCACCGTGCCCAGGTTCTCCCGGCTCCAGGAGTGAATCTTGTCCACGCCGCTGATGCCCGCGACGGCGTCTTCCACGGGCTTGACGACCTGGGTCTCGATTTCACCCGGGCCCGCGCCCTTGTACACGGTGGTGACGACGACGACGGGGAAGGACACGTCCGGATACAGGTCCGTGCCCAGGCGCCCCAACCCCATCAGTCCGAGGACGATGAGGCAGAGCGACAACATGGCCGTGAACACCGGCCGACGAATGGAGACGTCGCTGAGGAACATGGACGCCCCCTTACTTCACGGTGACGCGCGAGCCCTGTGACAGGCCCGGCGTGGGGTGGTCGATGACGGACTCGAACGGCGAGCGGGCCAGCACCACGACCTCGCGCTCACGCCGCTCCAGCACCTGCACGTCCACGCGGCTCACCTCGCCCCCGCTCCCCACCACGAAGACATGGTCCCCGTTGGAGGACGACAGCGCCGTGCCCGGCAACACCCTCGCGTCCTGGTCCTCGCCCAACAGCAGCACCGCGCGCGCCAGCGTGTGCGCCACGAAGCGACCATCCGCGTTGGGCACCGACAGCTCCACCGGTACCCGTCGCGTGGCCGGGTCCGCGGAGGGGAGGATGGTGCGCACCGTCGCGTCCTCGGTGAACACGCCCGCGCCGCCAATCGACTCCACCCGCACCTTCGCGCCGGGCTTCAGCCGCGAGCGCAGCGACTCCGACACCGTCGTGCGCAGCAGCAACGTGTCCAGGTTCTCCAGGTTGAACAGCGGCGTGCCCGGCCCCACCGTGGCGCCGGTCTGCTCGGGCGCGTCGATGAGCGTGCCAGAGAAGGGCGCTCGCAGGTCATGCCGCCGCCGCGCCGCCCGCGCCTGCGCGAGCTGGGCCTGCGCGGCCAACAGCTGCGCCCGCGCCTGCGCCGCCGTCGCGGAGCTGGAGCGGTTCTGCAGGTCGCTCACCCCACCCTCCTTCTGGAGCGCCTCATTGCGCGAGGCCACGTCGGACGCCATCGTCGAGCCGGCCTCCGCGGCTGCCACCGCCGCCTGCGCCTGCGCCACCTGTGCGTCGACAATCTCGACGTCGAGCTGCCCCAGCACATCGCCCTTCTTCACCGCCGCGCCCTTGCCCAGCTTCACGGCGGCGAGCCGGCCGCCCACCTCGAAGCCCACCTGAAGCGCCTGCGCGGGGAACAGCGTGCCCGTCACCTCTTCCCGAGGCGCCGCTCGCACCGTGCGCGTGGCGACCAGCTTCACCGTGGGCACCGCCGCGTCCGCCTTGGCGGCCGTGGCCGGCGTGGAGGAAGCATCCGCCTTGCCGCAGGCGGGCAGCGACAGCGCCGTGACGACGACACCCGCGGCTGCGAGTGCTCGCAGGGCGGAACGTTTCCAGATGGGGTTCACGGGCTTTTCCTCGGGGTGTGGCGGGTCTTCGCGCGGGCGGAAGGCCGGCGCTGGGAAGTCGTGGGGCGCTTGGCCCGGGAGACAACAGGCTCGGGAACTGGCGCGGGGACATCGAAGCGGGGCAGCGTGCCGCCCTCGCACAGGCGCTGGAGCGTGTACGCCCAGGCGGACATGTCCGGCTTCTCCGTCAGGTGCACCATGCGCTGGGACAGGAGCACGTACGCGCCGACGATGACGGAGGCGAACAGCTTCGCGTCCATCTCCTGGTCCGCCGCGCCCGCCTCCTGCATCCGCCGGAAGTCCCCCGCCACGCGCTCCACCTGCGCTTCCGTCATCCGCCACAGGAGCGACTCGAAGGGCGTGCCCTGGCTGCCGCTGACGAGCACCGAGACGACGTCGCGGCAGGACCACATCAGCTCGAGCGACTCCAAATCGAACGCCGTCTCCAACTCGACGAACCGCCGGTAGCGCTCGCTGTGCTCCAGCCTGTCGCGAGAGGCCATCACACCCTGCCCGAGGAAGTGGCGCTCCACCGCCGCCATCCGTCGCCCGTTCACCTCGTTCAGGCGCGCCTCGAACCGGGCCAGCACCTCCGCGAACAGCGCATCCTTCGAGGGGAAGTGCAGATAGAACGCGCCCTTGGAGAGCCCACACGCGGCGGTGATGTCCTCGATGCGCGCCCCACGCAGCCCCTTGCGGGCGAACTCCGCCCGGGCCGCGTTCATCAAGGCTTCCCGGGCATGGGGGTCAGCGGGTCTCGGCATGGCGGACCCGTTACTAACCCGGCGGTCATTAATGGCGCAACTTGACTGACCGACGGGTCAGAAACCCGCCAGACATTCCAGTCCAGGCGTCCGAATCAGCCTTGGCGCGCACCGCCGCCCACATTCATCAGGGCGGTGCAGAGTGGACACGCCGTGGGCCCGTGGGGCACGTCGCGGCGGTGCAAATCCAGCACGGCGCGGGAGATCTCCGCCAGTTCGCGGCGCACCTCACGCCGCGCGCCCTTCACGCGGGCAATCTTCAGGTTGTCGTAGCTGGTCGTCTGGTGACGCATCCACGCGATGACGGCGGCCTCCGCGCGGCGCTCCACGGGGATGCGCTCCGTACGGGCCACGGTGCCGCTGCCCACGGGCGTGGCATGCGCGGCGACGAGCACCGCCAGCCGCTTGGCGTGGGGCAGCCACGCGGGGGAGAAGGCGAGGAAGCGCAGCACGGCGTTGGCGAAGTCGACCTCGTACTGCTCCTGCTCGCGGGCGCGGCGCTCGCGGCCAGCGGCCAGCTTCTTGGCGTAGGCGGGCGTGGCGCGCTCGGAGTCCAGCGCGGCGCGGGCCTGATGGATGTGCGGCTCGGGGGCCCACACGCCTCGGGAGAACAACTTGCGGCCCACCTTCTCCACCACCGTCCAGGTGGGGCCGGCCGCCTTCACACGGCGGGTGAGGCCGGCGTCGCCGGGGGGCAGGAGGGCCCAGCCCTCCGGCACGGAGAGCACGCGTCCATCCGGGGCACGCACGCGGCGAGGGTCAGGGGTGGGAGCGAACGTCAGGGATTCAGGCATGGCGGTGTCTGGGACGGCGGCCTCATAACACGGGCGGGTCCAAACCCTGCTAAATGGCGCCTCGCGCCGTGGGTGTGGCGCGGGAGACTCTCTTCGCGTGGGAAGTGCCGGCATGTCCCTCCTCAAGCTCACGTTCCTCGGCACCTCCGCCGCTCAGCCCACCCTGCATCGCAACCTGTCCGGGCTCGCGGTGAAGGCGGACACGGACCTGCTCCTGTTCGACTGCGGCGAGGGCAGCCAGCGACAGATGGTGCGCTTTGGCACCGGCTTCACGGTGGACGCGGTCTTCTTCACGCACTTCCACGCCGACCACTACCTGGGAATCATCGGCTTCCTGCGCACCCTGGGGATGATGGGGCGCGAGCACGCCATCCACCTGTACGGCCCGCCGCCCGCGCGGCGCCTCCTGCACCAGGCCGTGCACCTGGGCGTGGAGTCCATGTCCTTCCCCATTGAAATCCACGAGGTGAAGGACGGAGACGTCATCCGCCGCGACGGCTACGCGCTGCACGTGGTGGGCGTGGACCACCGCATCAACGCGCTGGCGTACGCGCTGGTGGAGGATGGCCGGCCGGGGCGCTTCAACGTGGAGAAGGCGCGCGAATTGGGCGTGCCCCCGGGCCCCAGCTTCGGCAAGCTCCAGAAGGGTGAGGCCGTGACGCTGGAGGACGGGCGGACGGTGAAGCCGGAGGACGTGCTGGGCCCGCCGCGCGCCGGACGCCGGGTGGTCATCTCCGGGGACACGCGGCCGTGCGCCGCGGTGGTCAACGCGTCGAAGGACGCGGACCTGCTCATCCACGAGTCCACCTTCTCCGATGACGAGCAGGAGCGGGCCCAGGAGACGCATCACTCCACGGCCCGGGAGGCGGCATGGGTGGCGCGCGAGGCGGGTGCGCGGCGGCTGATTCTCACCCACCTGTCCAGCCGCCACGACACGGACCCCGCGAAGCTGCTCACGCAGGCGCGCGAGGAGTACAAGGGCCCGCTGGAAGTGGCGTACGACGGCCTCACCCTGGAGCTGCCGCTGCGCGACGAGTAGCGCGCGTCAGCGGCGGCTCCAGCGCGGCGAAGCGTTACTGAATCTTGTCGGCCTCGGCGCGCAGCGTGGCGGCGGACTCGGCGTCCACCTTCTGCAAGAGCTCCCACTCCATCTCCCCGTCGCGGCTGATGTTGCCGCCGTCGGCGCGGACGCCCGGGTCATTCAGCTCCTGGGAGCGGCCACCAGAGCTCGCGCTCTTGGTCTCCGTGGCCAGCTGCTTGTGGAACTCGATGGCGCTCTGGCCGGGGCCGCGCTCGGTGCCCTTGATGTGGTAGCGCACCTGCGTGGTGCCCAGCGACGAGGGGGCGCCGTGCATCAGCCACTCGGTGGTCGCCTCGAAGCCCTGCGTTCCCACGCGCATCGAGTAGCCCTTCTCCTTGAGGAGGGCCAGCGCCTGCGGCCACACCTCGGCGATGGGCTTGCGGTACACGTGGGTCCGCGTCTTGTCGTGCAGGAAGGCCTCGCGGCGGCGGCCGGCGCAACCCGCGGCGGTGGTCAGACAGAGGGCGGCGACGACCAGCAGCGCGGTGGGCCCGAGCCGCGACTTGGACAGGTTCAGGTTCATGACGACTCCAGGGAACGTGAGACGCCGCAACATCCCTCACGCCCCGGCTCGTCGCCAAGTCCCCCGCTCCACCCGTCAAGTCCCCCGGTCAGGAAGCTTGCGTGGGGCAACTATCTTTTCCCCTGCCTGCCCTCGCTCGGGGTGTGGCCAATGGTTGGCGCTCCACATTTTCCAGGTTCTGCTTCGGCCGGGCGGTGAGGGTGCGCCAGAGTGTCGCGCCCGTCCCAGCCTCGGGGCGGCCTCCCAGGCAGGTGCGCGAAACGATGCTGCGACGACTCGGCGGACTCCTCGGTGCGTTGTTCCTTCTCTCGGCGGTGGGCGGCTGTAAGCGCAACACGCCTGGCGCTGAAGCCACGGGCACGTCGGTGTACGTGGCCCGGCGCATCCGCACGCTGGACGCGGCGCGGCCGCAAGTCGAGGCGCTCGCGGTGCGCGAGGGCAAGGTGCTGGCCACGGGCACGCGCGACGAGGTGCTGGCGGCGGCGGGCCCCGGCGCGCGCGTGGTGGACCTGGGCGAGGCGACGGTGGTGCCGGGCCTGACGGACTCTCACGGACACCTGTCCGCGCTGGGCCAGTGGGAGGGCACGGTGAGCCTGCTGGGAGCGACCTCCCGGGAGGAGGCCGTGGCGCGCGTCGCCTCGGCGCCGAGCACGTCGTTCCAGGGCGAGTGGCTCGTCGGTCAGGGGTGGGACCAGAACGACTGGACGGACAAGGCCTTCCCCACCCGGCAGGACTTGGATGCGAAGCACCCCGGCGTGCCGGTGATGCTGACGCGCATCGACGGCCACGCGGCGTGGGTCAACAGCGAGGCCCTGCGGCGCGCGGGCGTCACCCGCGCCACGAAGGACCCGGAAGGCGGACGCATCCTGCGCGGCGCGGATGGCGAGGCGACCGGCATCCTCGTGGACAACGCCATCGGCCTTGTCTACGCGGTGCTGCCCCCGCTGACGGAGGAGCAGCTCGCCGGACAGCTCACCGCGGCGCTCGCCAGGGCCGCGAAGGCGGGCCTCACCGGCGTGCACGACGCGGGCATGGACCTGCACACCTTCCGCCTCCTCCAGCGCTGGGACAAGGAGGGCAAGCTGCCCCTGCGCGTCTACGCCATGGCGGACGGGCAGAACCCGGACCGCGAGACGTACCTGCGCGAGGGCCCCTACCAGGGTGAGCGCCTCACGCTGCGCGCGGTGAAGCTCAGCCTGGACGGCGCGCTGGGCAGCCGGGGCGCGGCGCTGCACCAGGACTACAGCGACGAGCCGGGGCACCGGGGCCTGTTGATGATGACGCCGGAGGAGTACGAGCGGCGCGTGAGGGCGTTCATGGCCGCGGGCTTCCAGGTGTGCACGCATGCGATTGGAGACCGCGCCAACACGCTGGTGCTGGACACGCTGGTGCGCGCGGCCGAGGCCACGGGCACCAAAGACGGCCGCCACCGCGTGGAGCACGCGCAGGTGATGCGACTGGAGGACATCGACCGGCTGGGGCGCGGCGGCTTCCTGGCCAGCGTGCAGCCCACGCACGCCACCAGCGACATGCCCTGGGCGGAGGCCCGCGTGGGCGCCGAGCGCATCCGAGGCGCGTACGCGTGGCAGCGATTGAAGGCCTCCGGCGCGGTGCTGGCATTGGGCAGCGACTTCCCGGTGGAGCGGCCGGACGTGCTCGCGGGGCTCTACGCGGCGCGCACGCGGCAGGACGCGCGCGGCACGCCCCAGGGCGGCTGGTACGCGGACCAGCGATTGAGCGGCGAGGAGGCCCTGGAGGGCTTCACCGTGGGCGCGGCGTACGCCTCCTTCGCGGAGGCGCGGCGCGGTCGGCTGCAGCCCGGCATGGACGCGGACTTCGTCGCGCTGTCGGTGGACCCGGTGGACGCGCCCGTCGCCGAGCTGCCAGGCGCCCAGGTGCGCCTGACAGTCGTGGGCGGCGACGAGGTCTACCGCGCGGCGGAGCAGTGAGCCGCGACTAGAAGGCCGCCTCCGAGCTGAGCGACTGGACGCGGCGGTTGAGCTCTTCCTGAGCCGACTGCCGCTCCTTCGCCAGCCGCTCCAGCTCGCGGGTGATGGCCTCCAGCCGGTCCTCCTGTTCGTTGAGCTTGGCCACGAAGCGCTCGGCCAGCTCACGCTGGGACACGCCGCTCTTGAGCGACTCGATGTTGGCGCGGATGCGCTCCTGGTCCTTGAAGAGCTGGGCGCGCTCGGCCGTGAGCTGCTGCTCGTCGCGCGTCAGCGCCGCCACGCGCTCGCGGATGGCAATCACCTCGCGCAGCGCGTCCGCCATCTTCGGGTCCACGTAGCGCTGCGACAGGAAGAAGGCCACGTCGTCCGGGCCCGCGCTGGAGACGGAGTACTGCCGGTGGCCGCGCGTGCGCTCGGACACCACCAGCTCGTCCTGTGAGCCCGGGGCCAGCTCGCGCTTGAAGCGCCAGAAGCCGTCCGTCGTCTCCGCGGGCGCGGGCATGTCCTTCTCCAGCTCCCAGCCCGTGCGCGGGTGCTCCACGTAGAGGACCTGCGCCCGCTTCCCCTTGTTGCGCACCAGGTACTTCGTGCGCCGCACGTGGAAGTACTCCACCACCAGCGAGCCCCGGCTCACCACCGCGCGGAACACCGGCCCGTCCTCCGTGTTCTCCTCGATGGAGACGACGCAGCCCAGCTCCACCGCGTACGGCACGAAGCGCGTGTCCAGCGGCTTCATGGTGTCGAGCATCGCCTCGCCCACGTACCGCTCGTCCTCCGTCACCGTCACCGGCCCGCCCTCCAGCGTCAGGCCCGTGGTGTTCTTCAGCTCGATGCACGCCATGGGGTTCTTCTCGCGCGTCGTGCGGTTGTAGAGGAGCACCCGGCGGCCCTCGAAGGGCTTGTGGAGGATGGGCACCAGCGCGCTCTGGTTGCGGTGCACCGTCACCGGGCGGTCCACGCCGTACTCGAAGAGGTCCCCTACCTCCTTCGTCAGCGTCGTCACCTGGTTGTTCTGCTCCATCACCTCGCGCAGCCCGGGGCCACCGCCACCTCTCGGGCCTCCCACGAAGCTCGCCTCCTTGCGCATCATCTTCTTGGAGCGTCCCGGAGCAGCGGCGGGCGCGGACATCATCGGCATGGCCGCTTCGCTCTCCATCATGTCCGCCGAGCCGCCGAAGCTCTCCTCCGGAATCACCGGCGCCGCGGCGGCCTCCGTGCGCACCTCCACCACCGGCCGCTTCATGTAGCGGGGGTTGTAGAGGTCGTGCACGAAGGACACCGGCAGGCCCGCGACGAGCGCCAGCGACACGTCCACCCAGTCCTCGTCTCCCGTGTTGTCCACCAGCGCCCAGCCCTGCAGCAGCGGCGACTCGCCCTCGTCCAGGAGGATGCGGTAGCTGGTCTTCCACACCGGCGCTTCCAGCACGTAGCTGACGAAGACCTCCCGCTCGCCCTCGCCGGAGGTGAGGATGGACATCCGCTTGCTGTCCTTCTTGTACGAGGACAGCACCGTGGCCAGGTAGAACTCCAGGTCCTTGCGCACCGCCTCGTCGAGGAACTCCAGCTCCGCGATGTCGAGCACGTCGAAGGTGCGCAGCGAGCCGCCCACCAGCAGCGTCAGGAAGGGCCGCACGACGCTCGTCTCGCCGGCCGCCACCGCGAGCGACTCCAGGCCGATGATGGCGCCCTCCACCTGACCGCCGCCCACCCGCGCCCGCACGCGCGCGCCCTTGATTTGACCGAGCAGCGCCGTGAGGCTGCCGTCCTCGGGAATCCGGATGGTGGCCTCGGAAAGCAACTGCTCCAGCGGCTTGGTGGAGTCGTAGCTCACCGCCGACACCGAGCCGCCCGACAAGTCCAGCACCGTCAGCGACTTCAGCACGTCATTCATGTCGCGCGCCTTGAAGTCCAGGTGCAGCGTGTCGCTGCCCGTGACGCCACCTCGGCGCTCGAAGTAGCCGACGCCATGCTTGTAGAGGACGACACGACGGATGGGCAGGTTCGTGGCCATGAGCGATGGAACTCCAGGAAGTTGGGGACAGCCTGCGCTCCGGTGTATCAAGCCCGCCCAGGGGTCGCGCAATGCCGCGCTCAAGCCCCGCGAGGTGTCGCCCGAATGCGAAAGCCCACCGCAACCTTCCTGTCCCGTTCCGCGCTGGTGTGCGCGACGCTGGCGTTTGGCGCCGGCTGTGAGAGCACGAAGCCGCGCGCCGTGAGTCCCACCGACGGCGTGCCCGTGACGCAAGGCGGCGCGGCGGAGGCTCCCCAGGCGGCCACTCCGGAGTCGCCCGCGCCCCAGAAGGGAGGCTCGCCCTGGCAGCGGGCCCGGGTGGGCGACAAGGTCGTCTATGCGTTCTCCGGCATCCGAGGTCAGCCGGGGGATGCGAACGGCGCGGCGGCGGCGGGGAAGCTGACGCTGGAGGTGGCGGCGGTGGAGGGCGCGTGGGTGTGGCTGACGCTCGGCTTCACCAACGACTCCGGCAAGCCCCTGGAGCAGCCGAAGCTCGCGCGTGTGCTGACGCTGCCCATGCGCGCGGACAGCACGCGGACGCTGGAGGCGGAGCGCGAGGGCGCGCAGAGCGCCGAGCAGCCCACGGCCGCGGGCCGCACCTGGGAGGCGAAACGTTACCTGCGTGACAATCGTCCCGTGGACGGTCCGCTGGAGAATCGGCTGTACGCGGTGGACGCGGGGCCGCTGTACCTGACGAACGGGTTGCTGGACGCGAGCACCACGCTGGCGGGCTTCCGCGTGCCGGGCAGCTATCAGCTCACGCTGGTGGAGGTGAAGCAGGGCACGGGGGACGCGGGCAAGGTGCCGGAGCGCGAGTCGCCGCTGGGGCCGGGGACGTGGTTCGACTTCGAGGCGGAGTCGGAGGGCACGAAGTCGGTGCTGCGCACGTGCCTGGGCGCCGAGCGCGGCTTCGTGCTGCGCTCGGAGGGCCTGGCGCCCGCGGGCGCGGGTGGCGAGCCGTGCAAGGACTTCGCGCAGGCGGGCGCGGTGCCGTTGGAGGAGGCGCTCTTGTCCTTCCTCTGGGATGCGCTGGACCCGAAGCAGTGGCCGCCCGCGATTCACAACGCGGCGCCCCCGGTGCGCGAGACGCTGACGGTGGGCACGAAGAAGCTGGCGGTGCTCCAGCTCGACTCGGCGGAGGGCGCGCCGGGCCTGAAGCAGGTGGGCTCCAGGCAGTTCGCCGCGGACCCGTGGGACAAGACGCTGAGCGGGCTGGCGCACGAGGCGCGCTTCTCGCCGCTCTCCGACTTCCTCTACCGCGTGTCGCCCAAGGGCAAGCGTGAGTCGATGGGCGGCCGGAAGCTGGTGGACTGGGGCACGTGGCAGCCGTGACAGGGCTCGCGCTCTACACGGTGGTCATCGAGGTGGAGCCCGGCGCCGAGGACGCGTGGAACCAGTGGCACGAGGGGACACATGTCCCCGAGGTGCTGAGGGAGCCCGGGTTCCTCGGCTGCCGCAAGTGGCGCGACACCGAGCCCGCCAAGGACGGGTGGGCCCGGTACGTGTGTCACTTCGAGCTGGCCAGTGAAGCGGACTTCCAGCGCTACACGGTCAGCGACGCGGCGAAGCACCTGCGCGCGGAGTCACTGGCCCGCTTCGGGACGGTGACGCGGCATTCGCGCCAGGTGCTCACCGAGGCGAAGCGGTTCTGACGTGGGCGGCGCTGGCCTCGGTCGGCGCCTGCTCACCGGGTTGACCGGGCGAGGACCTCCTCCACCCGGCGTCGACACTCCTCGGCGGGAGCCTCGAACTTGTAGTCCCCCAGCGCTTCCGCCCGAGCGGGGTAGAAGTAACGAAGGCTTGCCCACCCATGTCGCCGCTGGCTCTCCGAATCGGAGCGCAGCAACTGGAGGATGGGCTCCTCGTACTTCGCCAGGTCCTCACCGCGCACCGCCAGCTCCGCCAGAATCAGGTGGGAGATGAAGTACTGCTCCCCCAGGCGCTGTCTCAGCGACTCGGGGTCCGCTCGACGCAGGTCCTTCTCCAGGGACCTCGCGACGAAGAAGGACGGCAGCCCCCCCACACAGAACCCCACCACCGCTCCCACCAGCACGCCCCCGACTGCGCCCATCCATCCCAGGAGGCCGTGCCCCACGACGGACCCCACGCCCGCGCCCACCAGGAGCGACAGCACCTGAAACATGTCGAAAGCGGTGAACACCCCTGTCTCCTTTCCACGAAGGCGCGTGCCTGAATGATACGCCCACCGGCCCGCCAGGATGACAACCCGACGGGCCGGTAACCCGACTCACGGGGCCTTGTTCTGCACCGGCTCGGGAGCCGTCGCCTTCTCCAGCAGGTATCCAATCAGCGCGCCACCCCCCAAACCCAGGCCTGTCTCGAAGGCGTATCTCGCCAGCGGTGAGCCTCCGGTCGACATCGTGGTGCCTAGGTTTCCCATGCCCCGGAACGAGAACATGCCGTATCCATTCTTGCTCAGGTAGGCGCCACGCTGAACCGCCTGCTGGCACTGGGTGCCTAGGAATTTTGGAAGCTTGTTGAAGACGGCGTCGGACAGCGTCTGCTGTCCGCGCTCATGGAGCAAGCGGTCCTTCCAGCGCATGGCGAGCCACTCCGCGTCTTGCGCCGCACCCCGGTAGAGCCAGGGGATGAAGTTGGCGTGCACGATTCCCGCGCCCAGCACGACACCGTAGATGGTGCCCAGCTTGATGTTGGCATCATCCACCGCCGCCTGCTCCGAGGGAGTCATCTCGGTGTAGGCGAGCATGTCCCCCACCCCGGTGTCGTACAGCCCATTCGAGTCCATGCGGCCGATGGGATTGTTCGACGCATAGGCATACGCGGGTCGGGCGAGCGGCTCCTGATACAAGAGCGGCTCTGGCTGGAGATAGCGACCGATTCTCGGGTCGTAGTACCGGTTCCAGTTCTCGAACAGGTCCGTCTCCACGTCGTGGTAGTGCCCGGGCAGTCGCAGCGGCGTCCAGAACGGCTGCGCTCCCGTCTGATACCGCTGGTACTCGTAGGCCTCGATGCCGACGCCCGTGTACGTGGACGTCGAAGCGCCCGCCGGAGCCGCGACGAAGGTGGCCGTGAGGCTCCCCGAGGCGGTCTGAAGCCAGGGCGTGACGACCCGGCCCAGCTTCTCCCCCTTGTACTCCGCCAGCACGGTGCTCGAGCCCGACTCGCTCAGCTGGACGACATCCTCGCCATTCGCGTCGTCCCGCGTGTCGATGAACTCGAACAGCGCACGCAGCCGCACCTGCACCTGACTGTTCTCCGGCGGCTGCACCGCACCCGAGAAGGTCTCCGAGTCATCGAACGCATAGGGATGCGCGGTGCTATCGGTCGACAGCGAGCGGTTGACGTGCCCGAACGGATCATAATCCGCCGCGCCCGCCACCTTGCCCGAGCCGTCCAGCATCAACACGGCCTTCCCCAGGTGGTCCGTCACGGGGAAGTAGGCACCACACGCCGCGGCCTCTCCATCACGACGGCAGTCCGCGGTCGTGTCCGGCAGGCGAATGTCGGCGCTCGCATCCAGCTTCCCGCGCAGCATCACCAGCGGACGTCCCGCCAGCCACACGTACTCGTCCGTGACGCGGAAGTCGTCCACCGCGACGTCACTCCACCCCTGGTCCACCAGCAGGTCATCACCCGGGCCATGGAAGAACTCGTCCCGATGTCCGAAGGGATTGACCTTCGCGCGACGACGCCCGAACGCATCGTAGAAGTAGTTGTACGTGGCGCCATTCACCCCCACCGAGCGGAAGACCGAATCGCGCGCGGAGCCAGCTCCATGACCCGCGACGAAGGGGCCGTATCCCAAATCCACGACGTGGGCCGAGTCGCTGGAGAGATACCGCCCCGTCTCCTTGATCACGGCGCGTCCATCCGCGTCGTACCCGTACTGGGCACGCTGGTAGGAGTCATTGCTCGCGGCCACGGACCACAGCCGGTCCTTCACCTCGCCCGAGGCGAACTCGAGCACCGCCGAGGCGCTGCCCGCGTGCGAGAACGAGGTCCGGTTGTCATTCCGGTCATAGCCGTAGGACTGGCTGAAGACCGCTCCACCCGTCGTCTCGAAGTTGAGGTGGGGACGCGTGGCGGACGTGAGCCGCAAGGTCCGGTCGTAGTCGAACAGCTCCGTCCGGGCTGTCGTCGCGCCCAGCAGGCACGTGTCCATGCGCACCACCTGGTCCGCCTTCCACGTGTACGTCCGCTTGTAGAGGTCTCCGCTGCCCGTGTTCGGAAGGAATGAGCCGGAGGACACCCGCAGCGAGCGCATCCGCCCCGTCAGGTCCGAACCCGAGGACGACGGGAAGCCCACGGCGCATCCCGAGGGAGCCACGGTGCCATTGTCGCCCTGCGCGTACTCGACGGCGCGCGCGGTGCCATTCGGCGGGTTGACCTGATAGCCGCGAATCCCACCGAACGGCTCCCAGAGGATGCGGCTCACCAGCGTCCGCGTCTCGCTGCCCCCGTTCGTGAAGTACTCCACGTCGATGCTGCCGACACGGTGGGCATCCGCGCCCGAGCCGTAGCCATAGGAGACCTCGCGCCCATACGGATACACGTGCCCCGTGAGCCGTCCCAGGCTGTCATAGGTGGTGAACGTCGCCAGCTCCGGCGTGCAGCCCGAGTCTCCCAGTCGCTGACGGTGCTCGGCCACCTTCCGTCCCGCCACGTCGTACCGGTACCAGGTGCGCCCGAAGGAGTCGTCCCGGTAGCGCAGCAAGCCGACGGAGTTGAGCTCCCCGGCACCGCAGCCGTTGATCACCGCGGCGTCGGTGTCGTAGCCCAGTGAGTAGAGGGTCTCGGTCACGGGAGTCGGCCCCCCCTTGCGGCGCGTGGAGGTCTTGGCCCGCCCCATCGCGTCGTAGGTGTACTCCAGCCACTCGGTCTGCAACCGCATCGCCTCTGTCTGCTTCACCAGCATCAGGCCACGCGCGTCGTATGCCCGTCGAAGGGGCCCATCGGCCTGGGGAAGCTTCACCTTCACCAGGTTGCCGAAGTCGTCGTACTGGTAGCTGGAGAGCGACCCACAGGTGCTGCTGGGAGTGTCACAGCCCGTTCGCACTTCCTTCACGTTCTGCTGCGCGTCGTAGACGAACGTCGTGTGCTGCTGCACGCCCGCCGCCGGCGTCTCGGTCAACGTGGTGAGCCGGTCCGCGGTGTCGTAGCCCAGCGCCGTGCACAGCGAGGAGATGGCCGTGGGGGCCCCCGCGTCGCGACAGAAGTCAGGGGCCGCGTTGAACGGCAGGCCCATGCCGATGGGGTTGTCGTTCAGGTCGAACGCCGCCACCGAGCCGAAGCCTCCGGAGGTCGTCCCCTGACGGGTGTACGTGGGGCGCTGGTGGGGGTCCGGGTGGTAGGTCATCAACCTGCGTGACTCCTCCGTCGAGCCCGTCTTCGAGCGCATCTCCTCCGTCTTCAGCGTCCCGTTGGGCCAGTAGGTCCTGACGGACATCTCACTCCAATACCGGCCGACATCGTCGGCGGCGAGCGCCGACCACTGGAGCAAGGAGGTCTTCTGCCCTCCCACGCAGCCCGCTCCAGGAGTCGTCCCGGTGCGGTAGCAGCTGACGGAGTAGTTGCCCGTCGGGAGGTGCACGGCCCGCAGCTGCGCCCCGTCATACAGCAGGCGCGTCGTCAGCCCGTCCATCGTCATGCTCGTCAGCCGTCCCCCCACATACTCGAACGTGGTTTCGCCACCGCGCGTGGAGGTGATTCGCGTCGCGTTGCCGCGGGCGTCGTAGTGGGAGAACATCGTCTCCAACGGCTGGGGCGCTCCGCACGACAAGCCGCCCGAGTGAGACGAGAACTGGCCAATCTTCATCAGGCGGTTGGCGTTGTTGCTGTTCACCACGCCCGGCAGCCCGTAGTAGGTGTACTGGGTGATGGCGAAGTCGGTGCCCGAGCACTCCGTCGCCGTGGGACCGCTCACCGCACAGGGGCCGTGGACCTCCTCGACCCGGGTGCTTCCCGTGTCCCACCCACCCGAGCAGCGGCGGTGGTTGAAGTAGAACGTGCCCACGTGCTGCTCCACGGAGTCCGTCCACGTCCCGCTCGCGCTGTTGAAGGTCTGCGTGTAGCCGGAGCGGATGACGGACTTCTTGAACCGCGTCGCCTCGTCATAGGTGGTGCGGATGACGACCTGCCCCCCGGGCTGGAGCACGGAGGCGATGGTGTTGACGGTCTGCCTCACGGGCTTCCACGGGTTGCCCGTCACTCCAGCAGGGAAGCTCGCGTAGACGTAGTCCGTCGTCGCGCCTGTGTAGCCGCCCACGCCGGAGTAGTTCTTGCCATGCGCCTCCGACGACTGGAGGAGCGGGCTGATGACCCCCGGCGCGGACGCCGTACCCGCGCTGGCGAAGGTCCGGTTGTTGAAGCTGATGGCGCCCTTCTTGGTCCGCAGGTAGCGCAGGAAGAGCGAGCCGTTGACGGGCTCCTCGTAGCCCAGGTCGACATACCCTTCCGCGACGCTGGCGCAGTTGCCGGAGCCCGTCACGCAGAGGTCCCGGTAGAAGCTCAGCAGGCTTCCGGTGGAGTAGGGGCTCTCATAGGCGGTGATATCCCGGCGGAACTGCACGGTGCCACCCGCGGAGTCACCCGAGCTCACCGGGGGCGGCAGGACCGAAGGAGGAACACACGTGGAGCCCGTGCCCATGGGAGACGGCCCACTGCAGTTGCCCGAGCCCGCGCTCATCGAGCTGGCTGTCGCCGTCCCGCTGCTCAGCCCCGACACCTTGCCGGACTGGTACTGGTGGGCGACCACGGCCGACTGATTCACGGAGACATTCCACGCGGTGGACGTCGCGCCCGTGGTCGTCGTGTCCCCGATGGCGACGATATCTCCCGTCTCCGGGTACTCAATCGCCGAGAGCAGACCCGCCCGCTCCGACCCGCCGCTGGTCTGTTGGTAGTAGTGGTACTTCGCGACCACGACCTCCTCTACATTGAGGACCGGGTCCGTCGAGTTCGGGTTCTTCAGCAGCGCCACCCGGTCCACCACGCACTCCATGAAGGACGGGTTGAAGCCGCTCACGAGCGGCCGGTAGCGCAGCCGCAGCATCCCGCCTTCCTCCGTGTTGACGCTGGACAGGTACGGCGCGCCATTCCCGTGGGTGCTCTGTCCCGGGCAGGTATAGGTGGCGCTCGGACCGTTCGCGACGGTGAGCGGGGCATAGGCGAGCGTCAGCCTGACGCGCGGAAGGCCTGACGGCCGGTCCTCCTCGATGCGCGACAGGAAGTAGCGCCGGTTGGGCTGCCCCGTCGCCGCCCAGGGCGTGGCGTACACGAAGCGGCCCTGCCCCGGCTTGATGAGCACGAAGGCGCTGCCGGACCAGAAGAGGCTCGCGTTGGAGTGACGGGTCGTCGGACGGGGCGTGGCGAAGCAGGGCGTGCTCCCCATGCCGCAGGCGAAGTACTCCAGCACCTCACCATCCGTGTCGCGCACCACCCACGTGCTCACTCCGGGAACGACGCCCTTCACGTTCACGAAGCTGTAGAGGCTGTGCCACCAGCGCGCGGAGTGCTGGTTGCTGGGGCTGGAGCCGAAGGGCTTGGGGACGAAGGCCTCACCGCTGTTGCCCAGCATCGACTGGTACGTCCAGAACTTGTCGGTGGAGACGTAGTGGCGCACGAAGTTGAAGCCGCCCTGGTCTCCCTTCATCCCGACATCCGCTGCGGTGAAGCGCGTCGTCATATCCGCCAGGTTCACGCGCGGAACGGACATGGCGCTGACACCCGCGCCCACCACCCTGCTCGCGACAGGGCCACACATCTTCGGCTCGGGCTCCTCGACGACCTCTCCAGCGTCATCGCCGCCGCCTCCTCCGCCGCCGCCTCCTCCGCCGCCCGGAGAATCATCGTCCTCGGGAGGCAACGTGGAGGGACGGTCCACCTGGACCTCGACGTTCATGCACGTCCGCGAGAACCCGAACTCATACGAGACGATGCCGCAGGCCTCGTACATCGTCTTCGTCCAGTCGTTGTACATGGACGCGGAGACGCCGTTGGCCGGGCCGAAGCCGCCCTGCGCATGGCGGCACACGGGCCCCGCCGCGCAGTAGCCACCGCTCCCTTCCCTGACACCCGTGGTCCGGTCGATCTTCGGCGCGATTCCCACGCAGGAGTTGCCGCAGGCATTGCTGTCCGCACACGCGCTCGAGTCCCCCGGAGTGCACTCGAAGTTCTGCGAGTTCCACGGCTGGCAGTTCAGCGCGGACGTGACATACCCCTCGCTGCTACACGGCAGGTTGGACACGCAGCACTGGAAGTTGCCGCCCGCCTGGGAGGCGCCGCTGGTTCCGAAGTTCGGCGCCTTCAAGCAGCCTTCCGGGTCGCTGCAGCTCGCCTGGGAATCTCCCGAGCCCAGGCAGTAGCCCACGTTCAGCCCCGCGCCACAGCCGCACGTCCAACGCGTGTAGCCGCTCCCGGTGGGATTGCGCTCGCAGTAGTCGAACGTGCCGTTGTTGGCACAGCCCTCGTCCGCCTCGCCGCTCCAGTCCTCGTCACAGGAGTTGTCGCAGACATCCAGCGACTGCGGCGTGGCGGGCCTGCACGGCCCCAGGAACTCATCCTCGCCGCAGACGGCCGTGCCTCCCGCGCCACACGCGCCGCACGCCTGCGGCTGATAGGTCGGCATGCACTCGCCCCACTCGCCAGGCTCACCCGGCGCGCCACCACACTGCATGACGCCCTTGCAGTTCCCACCGGTGGTACAGGGCTGCGACTCCCCGGAGGTACAGAAAGGTCCTGCCTGCGCACTCCAGAGAGGCGCCAGCAACACGACACACGTCAAGACTCGTACAGCCCAATGCATGGGATATCCCTTCACGGGAAGATTGAAAATCGATGGAGAGAAAGGGCTCGGGTCAGTCGCGCGCGGTCAGCCGTTGGGCCTTCCACTCCGCGGACGGGATGCAGACACGCGACGCGGCGCTGGGATGCACCTGCGTGCACCTCCACTGCGCCGGGCACTGCGCATCCGCCTGACACTGCGCGCTGCAGAAGTAGCCTTCATCCGGGTCCGCGTCGGTGTGCAGACACAGGCCGGAGCGGCACTCCGAGGCGCCATGTGACAGGCACTCCTCGCCCACTTCCTTCGTGGCAGAGGCCGCCAGGGTGGTGCGGTGCTCCGACAGCACGGACTTTCCCTGAGGGGGCTCCGTGAGCTGATTGGAACAGGCCAGCGATGCAACGAAAACGAGACCCACCCATGACGGGGGGGACTTACGGCGCCGAACGAGCAACAAGATGTACTCCGCTTGGTTCTTCGGCCCCGCAGTCCAACGCTCACCACCCTAGGGAACACCGGACTCCACGTCAACTCGCGACCAGGCTCCGGGCGGGAATACCTTCAAAGTGCAAGGACTCCCGCCAGGCCAACGCCAGTCTTCATCGCCCGTCTGGCTTCACGCGCACAGGACGCGCGGCGGAGCCCACGAAACGTGCTCGCGAGACTCGGCCGGCAAATCCAGACGCAAGTACACGTAGCCGCCGGGCTGGGCCTCCATCAGCGGAAAGCCCGGCACCTCGAGCGCGTGGAAGCCCAGGGACGCCATGAGCTGGAGCGACGTCCCCGGCCCCGCGCGCACGCAGGTCTCCAGGTGGCGCAGCCCGTCCAGTCGCACGCCCTGACGGATGAGCTCCGTCATGGTCCAGTGCCCCACTCCCTCGCGGCGATACTCCGGCGCGATGGCGCAGCTCACCCGCGCGTAGCGCTCCTCACGGCGGATGTTCGTGAGCGCCGCGAGCCCGATGATGCCCGAGCCTCGCTCCGCCACCGCGAACAACCGCGTGCCCTCCGCCGCGCTCCACCGTCCGGGAGGATTGCCTCCCGCCTCCGGTCTCAACCAGCCGAAGAACTCCTCGATGTCGGGCTCCTCCAACAACATCCGCGCTGCCCCCGACACAGCCGCCCCTGCCACTTCCATCGGAATGAGCTGTCGCTCACGCATGATGACTTCCCCCCTTCGAGCACCACCCGACTTCAAGGGGCATGCCAGCAAGCCGGTGCGGGGCGGGCAACGAGGCCTGCTCAGAGGGGGCGCGTCGAGGCGTGACGCAGCCGCGTGCCACCAGCACGCGCACATCAGGCGCGCTCTAGGGGAAACCCCGCGAGTCTCACGGTGCACATCGTGGCCGCCGCGACACGGGGGACCTCATGCGCCGCGCCAGCCTGGAGCACCCGTGCGCCAGAGTGGAGCACCCTGCACCACGATGGAGCACTCACGGGCCGCTGCGTAACGGCGCACGCACGTGCCGCTGCGTAACGGCGCACGCACGCGCTGCTGCGTAACGGCGCACGCGCTGCTGCGTAGCGGCGCACGTACGCACTGCTGCGTAACGGCGCACGCGCTGCTGCGTAGCGGCGCACGTACGCACTGCTGCGTAACGGTGCACGTACGCACTGCTGCGTAACGGTCGGACTCACGCGCCACGGCGACACGAGGATTCACTTACGTACCAGCGCGTCACGGAGAACTCGCGCGCCACGGCGACACGATGAAACACACACGCGCCGCCGCGTCACGGAGGACTCACGCGCCGCGGCGGCACGGACCTTCCACTACTCCGCGACGGAGAGCTTCACGTCGATGTTGCCGCGCGTGGCGCGCGAGTACGGGCACACCTCGTGCGCCGCGTGCATCAGCTTCTCCGCCTCGTCGCGGGGGATGCCGGGGAGGATGCCCTGGAGCTCCACCGCCAGCCCGAAGCCACCGTCCGGCGTCTTGCCGATGGTGACGTTCGCGGTGATGCCCACCTCGGGCCCCAGCTTCTTGCCACCCTTGCCCGCCACCAGCCGCAGCGCGCTCTCGAAGCAGGCGGAGTAGCCCGCCGCGAAGAGCTGCTCGGGGTTGGTGACCGCGCCTCCCGCCCCGCCCAGCTCCTTGGGCATCGCCAGCGGCAGGTCGATGACCTTGTCCGACGACTGGACCTTGCCGTTGCGGCCTCCGTGGGTGGTGGCGTGGGCGGTGTACAGCGGCGAAATCGTGACGGGGGCCATGGTTCTCTCTCCTGGGATGCCAGCTCGGGTTCGAAAAAACGGAAACGGCGCGTTCAGATAGCGGCGTCGCGGAACGATGGGAGCCACTTCGCCGTGACTTCCGGCCCGCTCCGTTCAGCCCCCAACAACCGGGCCACCCCGTCCTCCGACGGGCACCGCGTCCTGCGCCATGGCATATAGATATGGCGCAATTTAATTGTGCGCAACCAAATAGACCCAGGAAGGAGCCTGGCAAACATGGCCGGGGCGCATCCTCCCTGGATTGGGGACTCCACGTGCCTCACAGGTCACCTGACGGACGACGGGGCACCGCTGAGCACGGCAAAAGCTGAAACGTCACCGCGCTCATTCATCGAACAGATGAGGCTCCGAGCCCCCCGCGCGTACCGACGCACCCTGGAGCGAACCGCCAGACAGAGGCCGAGAGCCGCACTGGCGGCACCTGTCTCACCAAATGAAGTGCAGGGGACGATCTCTCGGACGAGCCCCAACTTCGAAGGCTGAGAGAGGCAGACCAGCGCGGTTCCCCATGCCCGAGCACGCCACTCCTCCCCATTGAGATCCAGGAAGAGGTCTCCAAGCTGTGCTCCTCCCGTCGCCTGAGACACGGCATGAAGCACCTCCGCGAGCCGGCGACCGACATCGCTCGCATCCCGGCGCTCGGGGTCGGAGGCAAGAGAGACCGCTGGGATTCCAACGAGGGCTTCGACCTGAGCTGCTCGAGCCTGGACGGACCTCTTCGATTCGAGCAGGAAGCACGCGCCAGCCTCCCCTGGCATGGCCCCCACGGGATGGGAGCGCGTCTTGAGCGCATTGGTCTCCATCAACCACTCCAGGGAAAACCGATCCGCGTACGAATCCACTCCCAGGACCAGCACCCGGTCCACTCGCCCTTCCGAGAGCAACGTCCCAGCTTGAGCAATCGCCTGGGCCACGGCACAATGACCCGACTCCTCCACCCAGAGATTCTCTGGCGTCACGGGGAGCTCCAGCAACTCGAACACGGGCCGGAGATAGTTCTCCACCAACAACTCCTCACCCTTCTCCTGAGAGAGCGGAAGACGACCCGAGCCCAGCCATGGAGCACACGCGATGATGCCGGTCCTCTCCCAGAAGTCAGCCTGTCGACCAGGTGGAAGCTTTCCATAGCGAATCAAGTCCCTCACGCAGACCGTCGCGATTCGCACCCACAGCCCCAATAGAAAGAAGCCTTGTGTCAGGGGATGGATGGGATGACCGATGACTCCCTCGGGCTCGTCGCCAGCCTCCGCGAGCATCAATGCGTCCAGCGGCCTGGGATTGGAGAGGCCCGCACGCTGAGCCGCACAACTCGTCACGACGTCGGAGCCAACGGACGTCAGCGCCCCAAGGCTGGTGACCGCCATGCGCATCATTCCAACGCCAGGTTCAGTCGAGTTCACGATAGGAGCCCACGTGCAGCCATGCATCGGGAGAAGGTGGGTGAACCCTGGAGAAGCTCAGGGCGGGAGAGGGCATGAGCAGCTCCCCTGGATGCACCTCCATGCCGACATGGCGCGCAACCCAGACGAGGGCGAGGCCCTCTATCCAGACAAGCTCTGTTGAAGCAGCATCGTCCGGGAAGAGCTGGCCCGCGGCGAGTGCCTTGCGGTACTGCCGATACTTCAACTCCCCCTGGCGCGACAGGACCTCGTCGAAGCCCTCCGCGTCCCGGTCTATCAAGGCGCGACAGATACCAAGCCGGAAGTCCTCCTGCCCCGCTGCCAGCTCTCCATAGCGGGCCAGCCCCCGTTCGAGCTGTCGCGGTGACGCCGGGGGCTCGGAAACCAGCCCCATCAGAACATCGAAGTAGATGAAGTCCTCCTCGTATTCGATGTCCGCGTTCCAGGTCCTTCGGGACACACGGACAAGCTCCCGTGCGGCGGCGAGCCCACCGCACGCCAGGGCATCCAGAAAGGGAGCGGACCTGCTCAAGGCCTTCTCATCCTCACGCGCGTGGCGCAGGTAGAAGTGGAACGCTTGCGCGCTCATGGCGAGAAACGAGAAGTATCTGTCCGGCAGCCCGGTCATCAAGAGCCGGCAAACGGCGATTCGCCGATAGGCCGCGCAGAACTCCAGCGCGGACTCCAGATCCAGGGCCTTGGCGAGCATGCGAGGCGACGTCTCCTCGATGTCCATCCCGGCGGCCTTCTCGACGAGGGGAAGAGGAGGAAGCGGCATGGGGAACCCTATCCACCCAGAGAGGAGAAAGAGCTCACGCTCTGACCTTCTTCTTCGGAGCCTGCTCCAGGTCGAACAAATAGACGTTGGTGGCCTTGATAGCTTTCAACCCAGCGGCCAGCCGCTCACTGATGACATAGAGCCGGCGGTTCTCTGGGACTCTGAATAGATCCGGCGCGGAAGCGATCTTCTTCGGGTCCAGGATGGGCCTGTGCACCGCGACGATATCGCCCTTGTTGTATTGGATTTCGCTTTGCTCCAAGTCGAGACAGTCGAAGGTACCCAACGGATTGACAATAAAATAGTCACTGCTGGCGAGCCTCTTTTTGTGATTATAGATGGCGAGCGGCAGGTACTCCATCTTGCCAACCTGGGATTTCTCGATGACTGCCTTGACGGGCGCGGCCACGAGCAGAACGGAACTGGTATTGGCCACGAGGGATGGCAGCTTGATTCCCGGGAGACGAGCATCCATGAACACACGGGCATCCCTGGGGTAGCGCTCCGCCATCTCAAGACCGGTGGACATCCTGTACCCATAGTCGTGGGTACCCTCTGGAAGGCTTCGAATGACGGTGAAACCGCGGTCCATCAGAGGGAGCAGATTGACTGAATAGAATTTCATGAGTGGATGGACACCTGAACGGTTATCGGATTCTCACGGCGAGGTCCAATCGATGTACCCGACCTCATCCAGGCTCTTCCCTCCATTTTTTGCTCCAAACCCCAGCAGTCGTTTGCGGCAATCTCTTGAGATGTTTTCGAGCTTTTCCTTCGACGTGTCCGGATTCTTGAATTGATGCTTCTTCTGGTCGACGTCTCCCGCGATATCATGGAGCACCTCTTCCAGTCTGGACTCGACCAGGATGCCATAGAGTTCATGATTGAACTTACCGTTCCCCTGGAGCGACAGGTGTCGAGGGAGAAGGAGGAGTCTTCCAACCTCTGCGTCCCCTGGGAGAATCTGCATGTTCAACTCGCCGTGGATATTGTAGCCAGCATTCAACAAGGCCAGGCGAATGGCTTTCGCGAACATCGGCGTGAAGCTTGCGAGTTCAGCGGCGAACAACTCCTTCGCGATGAGATGATGCGCCTCATTCCAGTAAGGATAGGCTTGCTTCTTGAAGTTCGTGCCGTCAGCGACCGAGTTCCTCTTCGAAACTCTTACGACTGATTTGACATGGTGCCTGGCCGCGAGCGAGGCGCTCTGGCTGGCTCTACGAGGTCCTTCGAGGCACCAATCTCCTTTGTACTGGGGAAGGCGAATCTCGAAGGCATAGTACTGGGGAACAATCCGGTCCGCCGTTCCAGCCTTGCCCTTCTTTCCCTTGGGTGCATAGGCCGAGGTTGTCAGGGTCTTCTCGCCCCTCTTCCCGACCAGCTTGTCCGACCGGGTATCGAAGATTTCGCGCTGGTTGGACTTGGCGAACGTGTGCGCTTGCCACCGATAGCAGCAATCGGTCTTCTTCGTCTTGTAGCCCTCGCATTCGGAGTGGTGGTCCAGACAACTCTTCTTCTCGTCATGGAGCTTCTTCTCTTTGCCCGTATAGACATGCTGGGCATTCTTGGCGGACATTGAATGTCCTCCTCGAGCACGCACGCGCCACTGCGCGGGAGAGTGCCATGGCCAATACTGTTGGCGTCAACAAGATGTCCGTCGTGACGAAGGACAGTCAAGGGACCACAGCAGCCTTTCCGGACGTATGCAAGACGCCCAGTCCCGCCGGCCCCATCCCCATCCCATACCCGAATATCGCGCGGTCCTCGGACACGGCAAAGGGAAGCAAGAAGGTGACGGTTGCGGGCAACCCCATGTGTGTGAAGGACTCGAATTTCAGCACCAGCACGGGAGATGAAGCAGGCACCGCGGGAGGTGGCGTTGCCTCCAGCAAGACCCGAGGCAAGGCGGAGTTCGTCAACTACTCCTTCGACGTGAAGGTGGAGGGCAAGAATGTCGCTCGAGCGTTCGACCTCATGCTCCACAACGACAAGAACACCCCTCCTTTCCCAGTCATACAACCTCCCGTCGTCGCGGTAGAGGAGGACGCTGAGAAGCACCAGTGTCCGATTTGCGACGAAGACCTTTAGTCCTCGGGAACTCCACGTGGGCACATCCCTGGGACCCGACAAGGAATTGTACGAACGCCATGCCGATGAGGCCGCCTTCCTGTGGAGTCAATGGGAGCGCGGACTGGTGGCGGCCGATGACTTCATGGACGAAGTCGCGGCATCCGAGGACCGCCTGTTGGCCCATGTCGATGCCCTCGTGCTCGGAGGGCCCTCCGTGGCGAGGATGCTCCTGGTGCCCTCCCTGAGCTCCGAAGAACTCGAACGAGTCTCTTCGTCGGCCTATGTCCTGCTCAGCTCCGAGCTTCCCGGAGGCGCTGAATCGGTACGCGCATCACTGGAAGACGCGCCAGCCGCCGTGCGACTCGGTCTCCAGCGCGCCTTGGAGGTGAGGGAGCGCGAGGAGTTGCCCTCGTGGCTCCTCTCGTTGTTGAAGCAGGACGACCCCATGCTCGTGGCGCTGGCTCTGGAGGTGCTGGCTTCGCATGGAATGGCTCCAGCCCCTGCGCTTCCTCCACTACTGCGACATGACAACCCAATCGTCAGGGCCGCCGCCCTGCGCGCCGCCTGTCATTCCCCGGGGCAGTTGGACCGAAGCCTCCTCCCAAGGTGCCTGGAATCACCTGACCCAGGAGTTCGCGATGCCGCCATCGAAGCAGGGCTTCTCGGCGGACACGGGTCTGCTTGGGCCATGTGCCAGACAATCGTGAGGCAGAAGACCGAGAGCCTTCGGCTTCCCGCGCTCCTGGCCGCCTTGGGCGGTCAAACGCGAGAGATTGGCTGGCTGATAGCGCTGCTCGCGGAGCCCCTCCATCGTCGAGATGCATTGTGGGCGCTAGGCTTTAGTGGCGACCCAGCCGCCGCTGAAGCCTGTCTGGTGTGGATGGAAGACGAAGCGGTCGCGCCCCTCGCGGGGGAGGCGTTCTGCGCCATCACGGGCCTTCAGCTCAAAGAGCGGTTCGTGCTGGCGCGTCCTGAGCCGAACGAGCTCCCACCCTTGGAGGACGACCTCGACGACGACTGCATCCCACAGCCGGAGGATGACCTCCCACCTCCCTCGGCCGCGCAAGTCACCGCATGGTGGCGGAAGGAATCCAGGCGCTTCAAGCCGGGGCAGCGGTACCTGTATGGCCGCCCCTGGAGCCCGGAGGTGCTGCTCGATGCACTGTTCGCCGCGCCGATGCGGCGCAGAACGGCCCTGGCCCTGGACCTACGACTGCGGAGCCGCGGCGTGCTCTCGGTCCCAGTACGGGCCTTCACATCCCACCAGTTCGCCGCACTGGAGGTCGCTCGGTCTGCTTCGCCGGCCACCTTTGCGCGTCCGTTCACTGCCACGCTCGATGGTGTGTAGAAAAAAGTCCCCGGGGCCGCGAAGGTGGCGGCGACCGGGGACCTTGGACTCACCCTCGCGAGTGAGGGGCGCGGGGGCTCAGCGCTCGGCGACCGTGGTGGGGGGCGTGGCGACGAACTCCTTGGCGGCCTTCACCGCGGCGGCGATATCCAGCTTGCCGCTGGTGCTCACCTTGCCCTTGAGGTCCGGGTCGACCTCCACCGTCTTCACCAGCAAGTCACGCACCTGGGCGGCCGTCAGGTCGGGGTTCGCGGCGAACATCAGGGCCGCGGTGGCCGCCACCGTCGGGGTGGCCATGGAGGTGCCGCTCATCTTCTCCCAGTCTCCGCCGGGCACGGTGCTCAGCACGTCCTCGCCCACGGCGGCCAGCTCCACCACCTTGTCGCCGTGCGAGGAGAAGCGCGCCAGCTTGTCGTTGTTGCGGTCCATGGACGCCACGGTGATGACGTTGGGCAGGTCCAGGTTGGCGGGCATGTCCGCCACGTTGTTCATGTTGCTGCCGTTGCCGTTGGCCGTGGCCGCGACGAGCAGGATGTCCGCGTCCGCCAGCTTCTGAACCGCCGCCTTCCAGCGCGTCTGCGAGGCCACGTCGCGGTACTCGTCACCGAAGCTGGCGTTGAGCGCCCGGACGTTGGCGCCGTGGTTCTGCTTCATGTTCACGATGTAGTCCACGCCACGCTCGAAGTTGGTGAGCAGGTCGGCCCCGTCGTACAGGCCGCCAATGCTCATCACCTTCGCCTTGCCAGCGGCGATGCCCGTGTTGCCCTGGCCGTTGTCCTCGGCGGCGATGATGCCGGCCACGTGCGTGCCGTGGTCCGTCCCGTCGCCCTTCATCACGTCGCCGCTGTTGAAGCCGACGTTGTAGCCGTGGATGTCGTCCTTCACGCCGTTGCCGTCGTTGTCGATTCCGTCGCCGGCGACCTCGCCCGGGTTGGTCCACATGGCGCTGTCCAGGTCGGCGTGCTTGAAGTCCACGCCGCCGTCGAACACCGCGACAATCGGCTCACCCGTGGGCTTCTGGGGCTTGGGGGGCTCCACCGGGCCCGCCGTCTTGCCCGCGACGTCCAGACCCCAGCTCTTCAGCGTGCCCGTGTCCGCGCGCGCCTTGTCCTCCACGGACAGCGTCCAGGTGCCCTTGGCCGACTCGCCCTTGAAGGCGGTGCTCAGGTCGAACGTGCCCTTCACGTCGTCCGCGCTGCCACCCTGGCGGTCCGACACCGTCGCCGTCTTGCCGGACGGGCTGGTCAGCTTCACCACCAGGTCGCCCTTGTACGAGTGCGCCAGGTCCAGGTTCAGCTTCAGCGAGTCCAGCGCCACGTCCTTGTCGAAGCTGACCGTGGACGTCACCGTCTGGAGGTCCTTCACCGCCGCGTTCGGCGTGGCGGAGGCCGTCAGCGTGACGGGCGTGGACGCGTCGCGACCGGCGAGGGAGAGCTTGCCGGGGCCGAAGGCGAAGGCCGTGGCCGGCAGCACCGGGGCGCTCGGGTCCGGGCGCTGGCCCGTGGGGCGGTCCACGAAGTTGGTGGGACGCGCCGCCGTCTTCCCGGAGTCGAAGCCGTCGGTGCCGTTCTTTCCGGGCCGGGCCACCACGCGGGACTCGGTCGTCGCGGGAGCCTCGGGACGGGTGGCCTCACCGGTGCGGGTGATGGGCGACGGGAGCGACGAGGGCTTGCGGGTGACGGTCATGATGAGGCTCCGTGGGGGATCGGAATCGAACGGCCTGTCACCCATTGTCGCACCTCCTCGGAGCCAGTTTCCTCGGGGCTGCTTTTTCCACTCTCGGTGAAGCCTTCCCGGGACGAGGGGGCGTGGTAGAGCGCGACCCCAGGGCCCGGGTTGGAAGGCCGGCCCGAGCGAGGACGGGAGCGGAGGATGCCGAGGACCATCGTCGCCACGCGTTACGTGACGCCCCTGCGCGAGGGGGGCTCGCTGCCCGCCATCGTCGAGGCGGACGACGCGGGGCTGTACGTCGTGAAGTTCCGGGGTGCCGGGCAGGGGGCCAAGGCGCTCATCGCGGAGTTCATCGCCGCGGAGCTGGCGAAGGCGGCGGGCCTGCGCGTGCCGGAGATGGTGCTGGTGGACCTGGACCCGGCGCTGGGCCGCAACGAGCCGGACAGCGAGATTCGAGAGCTGCTCAAGGCGAGCGCGGGGCTGAACCTGGCGCTGGACTACCTGCCGGGTTCGGTGACGTTCGACCCGGTGGCGAGCACGGCGCCGGACCCGGGCGTGGCGTCCGCGCTCGTCGCGTTCGACGCGTTCATCACCAACGTGGACCGCACGCCGAAGAACCCCAACCTCCTGTGCTGGCACCGGGAGCTGTGGCTCATCGACCATGGCGCCTCGCTCTACTTCCACCACGCGTGGGTGGACTGGGAGGAGCGCAGCCAGAGCCGCTTCGCCCCCATCAAGGACCACGTGCTGCTGCCCTGGGCGAACGCGCTGCCCCAGGCCCACGCCACCCTGAAGGCCCGCCTCACGCGCGAGCTGATGGAGGCCACCGTCGCGGGAATCCCCGAGGGCTGGCTGCAGGCCGCCGAGTCCCCCTTCCCCACCGTGGACGCGCACCGCGCGGGCTACCTCACCTGGCTGAGCAAGCGCATCGAGGCCCTGCCGGCCTTCATCGAGGAGGCGACCCGTGCCCGCGCACAGCTCGTTTGACTACGCCATCATCCGCGTCGTCCCCCGCGTGGAGCGCGAGGAGTTCATCAACGTGGGCGTCGTGCTCTTCTGCACCACCCAGCGCTTCCTGGGCGCGCGCGTGGAGCTGGACGAGTCGCGGCTGAAGGCGCTCGCGCCCGACGTGGACGTGGACACGGTGCGCTGCCACCTGGACAGCTTCCGCCGCGTCTGCGAGGGCGGCAAGCACGCGGGCCCCATCGGCCAGCTCCCGCAGAAGGAGCGCTGGCACTGGCTGGTGGCCCCGCGCAGCACCATCCTCCAGACGGGGCCGGTGCACTCGGGGCTCAGCCAGGAGCCCCAGCAGGCCCTGGAGCACCTGCTGGACACCGTGGTGCGCGTGAAGCGCGCGCCGTGACGCGCCGGGCGCCTACTTCACGCGGCGCCCGGTGAAGCGGACCTTGGAGGTGCACTCCTCCTGGTCCACCGCGTCGGCTCCGGCGCCCGTGTACGTCGTCCGGCGCACGTCGATGAAGCCGTCGATGGTGTCGTCCTCCAGCGAGTCGTTGGCGATGTAGAAGCGCACCACGTAGTTCACCGACGTCCCCGCCTCGTCCTCCAACGGACGGGTGCGGATGTCGATGTATTGGAACGGCCCGCTTTCGGAGGTCGTCCCGTCGAGGACGTCCGGCCCGCCATCGTCGTCGATGGTGGCCAGGTCGCCCCCCGGCAGGGTGAAGGCGAAGTCGGGCACCTCCAGGCTCGTGGCGCCGAACCGCTCCGCGCGCACCGTCCATCGCTGCTGGAGGGTGAGCCCCGAGGGTCCACCCGTGCCCGGCACCGGCTCGGGGTCCTCCACCGTCTTGTCGGTGCACGCGTAGGGGACGGCCTGGGCCTGGGCCTCGTCCAGCGTGATGTCGTACTGCTCCTGTTCGAACGAGCCGCAGCCGGTCAGCACCAGCACCCACGGCAAGCCCCACGTCCCCATGGCCTTGAACATCGATGGTCCTCCCTGGCGGGATGTCCCGCGTCACCCGTGCCGGCCCTTCGCGCGCGGGATGCCCGCCACCCCGTCTGGCAGGCGGGCGCCTTCATCCTCGTGGGCAGGAAAGCACGGCGTCGGCGCCGGGGGAATTCACCGGGGAGCGAGGGACGGAGGGTTGACTGTTTGACGGGAGGCCCACCGACGAGGAATGGGGGGCGCGAACGCCCGGATGTGAGTACCTTCTTCCTGTGCCCGGGACGGGCACGGACCTCGTATGCCCGACTCCTCGTTGCGAATCGTCACGTACAACGTCCGCTATTTCGGCCACATGCTCCGGGGCCTGGCGAGCACCGTGGGGCCCAAGCGCCGCGTGGCCGCCGCGCTGGCGGCGCTGGACCCGCTGCCCGACGTCGTCTGCCTCCAGGAAGTGGAGACGACGTCGCTGCGCAGCACCATCGCCCACCGGCCCAAGCTGCCCGGCGAGACGCAGCTCATGGCCTTCATGGGGCGCATGGAGGAGATCTTCACCGCCCAGGGCCGGGAGATGCCCTACGAGGCGTTCTACTTCCGCGCGCACCACTACAAGCTGGGCGAGGTGTCGCTCTACACCACGGGGCTCGCGATGCTCGTCAACAAGCGCACCCTCCAGGTGGACAAGCACAACGTGGACTCGCCCCAGGCCATCACCCACCACCACGTCCAGCGCCTCAAGGACCGCAAGCAGAGCCGCATCTGCGCGCACATGCGCCTGCTGCGACGCGAGGACAACCGCCCCTTCCACGTCTTCAACACGCACCTGAGCCTGCCCACGCCCTTCGCCCGCGAGTTCTGGTCCACCCGGGACAAGATGGGCTGCGGCGTCAACCAGCTCCACGAGGCGCGCAAGCTGGCGGACTACGTGGGCATCCTCTCCGCCAACGAGCCCTTCGTCGTCTGCGGGGACTTCAACTCGCCGCCGTCCTCGCCCGTGTTCCGCTACCTCACCGGAGACGTGCGCTTCACCTGCGCCCAGGCCGCCGTCGGGCAGATTGACCCCACCGTGTCGCGGGGCTTTCCCACCGCGGGCTTCATGCACATGCGCATGCACCTGGACCACATGTTCTCCGGCGCGGGCGTGCGCTGGCTGGACACCCACGAGACGAGCCCCTTCGGGGACCTCAAGAGCCGCTTCCACGGGCTGTCGGACCACATGCCCATCGTCGCGCGCTTCGCGCTGGAGTCAGCGCCCGCCATCCTCGCCCTGCCCGGCGCGCCCGCGTCAGACGTGGGCTGACGCGAGAGCTCACAGGCCGGACTTGAGCTCGACCTCCACCTCTTCCCACGCCGCCAGGATTTCGCGCGTGCGGCGCTCCGCCAGCTCCTGGAACTCCGGCGCCAGGTGGGAGACCTTGTCCGGGTGGTAGCCGGCGATGAGCGCACGGAACGCCTTGCGCGCCTCGTCCAGCGACATGTCCCGCGCGAGCCCCAGCACCGCCCAGGCATCCTTCCTCGCCGGCTCGCGCGGCCAGGGGGCCCGGGTGCCGCGAGGCGGTGTCGCCTCCGAGTCCGCCGCGTGCGTCTCCCGTGTGTCGTGGCTCGATGCATCATCCCAGGGCGTCGACGGCTCCGAGGCGGCGGGCCGCTCGGGTCTGACGCGCCGGCTGCCTCCCGGGGCACGCGGGCCCTCGCCCTCCGCGCGGCGGCGCCAGCCCCCTTCGTCCGGCGAAGGATTGGGTGGCTCCGAGGCTCCGGTGCTCGCCGGGCGCCGGGGTGAGCGGGGGGCCTTCTCCGGACGCTTCGCGCCGGGCTTCCTCGCCGGGTCCGGAGGAGGAATCCGCGAGGTGAGGTGGCTGAGCGCGTCCTCCAGGAACCACAGGTCGGCGGCGGGCAGGCCGTGCTTGCGCACCACCTTGCGCGGCCGGCCGTCCTCCAGCAGGAGGTAGCCGCTGGTGACGGCGTACGCGTCGTCCCGACTCTCCGGGTAGAGCCGGTCGCCCAGGTCTCCCAGCGGGTCCCTCCACATGCCGTCCGTCGTGCCCTCGTCGGCCACGAGCACCTGCGTCAAGACGCGGCCGTGGAGGAACTCCAGGGTGGCGAAGGGCTCGCGCGCCTCCGGGGAGCGCATGGCCGGGCCATGACGCACCCCGGTAACGAGCAACAACCCTCGCGTCCCGTCCACATGGGCGAAGAGCTGCTCGCGCACCTGCTTGTCCGAGAAGAAGAGAACGAACTGCACGGTGGACAACGTAGTCCGAAGCGCCCCCTCCCGGCAGGTGTTACGTCGGGCGCCCTCGCGAGAGGGTGCAGGGTGGAACAGTGCGATGAAACACCGTCTCGACGGTGGCCCGCGCTTGGGAAAGAGTCGGCCTGCTTATGCGCTGCTGCCACCGTCACTCCTCCGAGCCCGCCCTCCCTCAGTCCCGCGCCTTTGGCCTCCCTGGCGCCACCGAGCACTATGCCGCGGAGCGTCCCATCCGCGCCGAGCACGTCCGCATCGAGCTGGAGCTCGACTTCGAGCAAGGCCGCGTCGCGGGCGTCTGCACCACCCGCGTCTCCGCCGTCCGCTCGCTGTCCACCCTCACCTTCGACGCCGTGGACCTGGACGTGTCGAGCGTCCTCGTCGACGCTCGCCCCGCCCGCTTCTCCAACTCCGGCACGCACGTGCGCGTGGACCTGCCCTCGCCGTTGGAGTCCGGTCACGCCGTGGAGGTCGCCGTCCACTACGCCGCGCGCCCTCGCCGGGGCCTGTACTTCTGGGGACCGGAGGCCGCCTATCCGGACCGGCCCCGTCAGGCCTGGACGCAGAACCAGGACACCGACGCGCGCTGCTGGTTCCCCTGCCTGGACACGCCCGCGCAGAAGGCCACCTCGGAGCTCATCGCCACCTTCCCCGAGGGACTGACGGCGCTCTCCAACGGCGTGCTCGTGAGCGACGGCGTCCAGGACGGTCGCCGCACGCAGCACTTCCGCATGGAGCAGCCGCACGCGCCCTACCTCATCACGCTCGCCGTGGGTGACTTCGAGGAGCTCACCGACACGTCAGGCACCGTGCCGCTGCGCTACCTCTTCCCGCGCGGCCGGCGCGAGGACGCGCTGCGCTGCGTGCGCCGCACCCCGGAGATGATTCGCGTGTTCCAGGAGGTCACCGGCGAGCCCTACCCCTGGAGCGGCTACGCGCAGGTGTTCCTCACCGAGTTCATCTTCGGCGGCATGGAGAACACCACCGCCACCAGCCTCACCGACTCCGTCCTCCACGACGCGCGCGCCCACGCCGACTACAACGCGGAGCCGCTCATCTCCCACGAGCTGGCGCACCAGTGGTTCGGTGACCTGCTCACCTGTCGCGACTGGCCCCACGGGTGGCTCAACGAGGGCTTCGCCACCTGGTTCGAGGTGGTCTGGAAGGAGCGCGCCGACAGCCAGGACGAGGCCGACCAGCACCGCCTCTCGGACCTGGAGGCGTACCTGGGCGAGGTGAAGGAGCGCTACGCGCGCCCCATCGTCTCGCGCCGCTTCCACGCGCCGCTGGATGTCTTCGACCGGCATCTCTACGAGAAGGGCGGCCTGGTCCTCCACGAGCTGCGCCGCCGCCTGGGCGACGACTTGTTCTTCCGGGGCCTGCGCCACTACGTGTCCCGCCACCGCCACGGCTCGGTGGAGACGGTGGACCTGGCGCGCGCCTTCGAGCAGGCCACCGGCCACAACCTGGATGCGTTCTTCGACCAGTACGTCTTCGCCCCCGGCCACCCGGAGCTCAAGGTGGAGGTGCGCTACGAGGCGGAGGACCGGCGCCTGCGCCTCAAGGTGCGGCAGACGCAGCGCACCGCCGACGGCACGCCCCTGTTCCGCCTGCCGCTGGACGTCCGCGTCACCGCCGACGGCCAGGACACCGTGCACCGCCTGGAGGTGACGGACGCGGAGCACTTCTTCCACCTGCCCTGCGCCGCCGCGCCCACGCAGGTGCGCGTGGACCCGCGCCGCGACGTGCTGGGCACGCTGGACGTGGACAAGTCCGTGGGCCTCTGGCTGGAGGAGCTGCGCGCCGCGCCGGAGTCTCGCGCGCGCACCGAGGCCGCGCACGCGCTGGGTCGCGACGGAGGCTTCCGCGCCGTGGAGGCCCTGGGCGCGGCCCTCACGGACTCGCGCCTGTTCTGGGGCACCCGCGCCGCCAGCGCCAAGGCCCTGGGCCGCATCCGCACGCCCGAGGCCCGCGCGCGCCTGCTCCTGGCCCTGCGCGCCGAGCACCCCCGCGTGCGCCGCGCCGTGGTGACCGCGCTGGGCGAGTTCCGCCGCGACGCGGAGGTCATCGCGCTCCTCCGCGCCCTTCTGCAATCCGGAGACACCAGTTACTTCGTGGAGGCGGAGGCCGCGCGCAGCTACGGCAAGCTGCGCGCCGCGGACGCGTTGACGGTGCTGGAGACGGCCTCCACGCGCGCGTCCTTCCAGGACGTCATCGCCGTGGGCGCCATGGACGGGCTCGCCGAGTCGCAGGACCCCGCCGCCTTCACGCTGGTGGAGGCGCGCACCGCGTACGGCCAGCCCGCCTTCCTGCGCCGCGCCGCCACCCAGGCGGTGGCGAAGCTGGCGGAGGTCGCGGGCCGACAGCGCGAGGCCGTGGACCTCTTCACGGAGCTGCTCAGGGACCCGATGTTCCGCGTGCAGATGGGTGTCTTCGAGGCCGCGAGGACGCTCGGAGACCGGCGCCTCGTCCCGGCCCTGGAGGGTACGCCGCTGAGCGACGCCCGCGCCCGGCGCGCCGCGCGGGAGACGGTGCGCGCGCTGCGCGAGGGCGAGCCCCAGGCCCGCGAGCTGGCCGCGCTGCGCGAGGAGGTGGATTCGCTGAAGGACGTGACGCGTGCGCTGCGTGAGCGGCTGGAGGGGCTCGCTCCCGCGCGTGACGCGACAGGCCCGAAGGCGCCGCGCCGCGCGAAGGAGAAGGCCCCCGCGCGGGGCGCGAAAGTCCCGGCGCGCACGAGCAAGCAGGCTCCGGCGGGCACGAGAAAGCAGGCTCCGGCGCGCAAGAAGGCGGGCAAGCCCGGCGCCGGAGGCCGCCGCCGCCGATAAGATGTCTCGCGCGTCCGGAGCTGTCGCGAGGCGCCGCGCGTTTCATCGCCTTTCATCGCCGCCGCTGTCGTAAGGCGCCGCCGCGAGTCAGTCGCCTTTCATCGCCGCCACTCTCGTACGGCAGACCGCCCGGCACACGAACGTGCCGGGCGCGTGACTTCCGGCAAGGTGGTGGGCGCGCCCGCAGCGTTGGATGGCTACCTGTAGGGAAAGGGGAGGCAATCCCTCGCGGAGACACGTCGTGGGACCCCTTGGCCGAAACAAGGGTGGCCCGCGAGGCACCCAGGGGAACACATGGCCGGAGCCAACGAGGAGCTCAGCGCCTGGCTGGATGCCGCCGTCGACCCGATGGTCGCCTGCGACGCGCACGAGCATGTGTATTTCCTCAACCGCGCGGCCGAGCGGCTGTTCGCCTGCAAGCGCGAGGACCTCCATGGGCAGCCTGTCTCCCGACTCTTCCCGGAGCGCGTGAGCCGCCATGAAGGCCAGAGCCTGGTGCGCTACCTGCTGTCGCGACGGGACGCCCTGGAAGGTCGACCCACCCGCGTCTTCGCGCAACGGCGCGACGGCGCGGAAATCATGGTGGAGCTCACCGTGGGCACCTCGGGCCAGGGAGACGACGAGCGCATCCTCATCAGCCTCCGTCGCCTGCACGAGGTCATCGACACGCTCCGCGAACCGCTGGAGCATCCTCGCCACGACGCGGCGGCGAGACTCGTCGAGACGCGGGTCCGTGGCGATGACCTCTACCGGCTGGTGGTGGAGAACGCGCCGCTGGGCATCTTCCACTACGACACCTCGCCCGTCATCACCGCCTGCAACGAGCGCCTCGTCACCATCCTCGGGTCGACCAAGCGCATCATCGTGGGACTGAACCTCCTGTCCCTGCGCGACGAGGCGATGATGCGCTGTGTGCGCGAGACGCTCGCGGGCCGGGGCGCGGACTACGAGGGCAACTACGCCT
>NZ_JBLZWL010000143.1:0-83554 GCF_049194865.1 Corallococcus terminator
CAGTCATCGAGCGTGCCGTGTCCGCCCCGGGTTGTCCATCGTTCCGCCGTCGCCTGGAAGCCCTCCTGTCCACCCTTCTTCCAGGGCGGAACGCGCGCATCCCAACGGCCTGTGCTAGTGAGCGCGGCGTGAGCTTTCCGCATTCCGTTATCATCCCCTTCGACTCCTCCACCGTGGATGCCGCCGCCCACTTCGCCCGCGCGCTCGCCGGTCGCGCCGAAGTGGTGCTCGCCGGGGACGGCCAGCCGGACGTCGCGTCGAGGCCCGGTCTGCATGTGCTCAGCGTCCAGGGAGGCAAGGGCGCGGCCATCCGCGCGGCCCTGTCCCGCGTGACGAGCGCGGTGACGGTGCTCCAGGACCCGGATGCGGCCTACGCGCCGGACGCCTACGAGTCGCTGATGGGCCCGCTCCAGGCGGACACCGCGGACGCCGTCTTCGGCCGCCGGGGCTCGCCAGGCCTGACGCCGGAGCTGTGGGCCGAGCGCGCCCTGGGTCAGGTCACCCGCTTCGTCACGGACGTGGCGGTGAACGACCCGCTCAGCGGAGTGCGCGCGTTCCGCACGGAGGCCCTGCGCTCCGTCACCCTCACCAGCGACGACGACGCGGTGGACGCGGAGCTGGTCGTGAAGCTGGCCGCGCAGCTCTACCGCCTCACCGAGGTCGCCCTGCCGCCGATGCAGGCCGTGCCCCGCCGCCCGCGCGCCGCGCGCCTGTCACAGCTGCGCACGCTGATGCGCTACGCCACCGTGCGCGACGACGCCGACAACCAACACGAGGGCTACACCACGCTGGAGCGCATGGACGGCGCCACCCACTACAACCAGTGGCTGGGCCGCCGCTTCCGCGCGCACCTGGGCCGCCGCGTGCTGGAGATTGGCGCCGGCATCGGCACGATTACCCGCGAGCTGGAGTCCGGCGCGGAGCTGCTCATCGCGTTGGAGGTCGACGGCTTCTACGTCGACCGCCTGAAGAACCTCTTCCGAGGCCGCCCCCACGTCCGCCCCTATCTGTCCGACGTGGCCCTGGCGGACTGGGAGTCGCTCAAGAAGGAGAACCTGGACACCATCGTCCTCTCCAACGTGCTGGAGCACATCCCCGACGATGGCTCCGCGGTGCGCCGCTTCCGACAAATCCTGGCGCCCAGGGGGCGGGTGCTCATCCTCGTCCCCGCGCTCGAGCAACTGTTCGGCAGCATCGACGAGGCCGTGGGCCACCACCGCCGCTACACCCCCGCCAGCCTGCGCGCCGTGCTGGAGGACAATGGCTTCGTGGTGGAGAAGCTGGAGTGGATGAACCTGGTGGGCATGCCCGGCTGGTTCGTCAACAGCCGGCTCCTGCGCCGCCGCTCCGTGCCGAAGCTCCAGCTCAAGCTCTACGACACGCTGGCCCCGCTGTTCGCCCGCGCCGAGGCGAGCGTGAAGCTGCCAGTGGGCATGAGCCTCTTCGCCGTGGCCCGCGTCACCGGAGGCGAGGCATGAGCCGCCTCTCGACGACGACGCGCTCCCCCCCGAGGAGCGCCGCACCGTGAGCGTGGCGCCAGGACCCGCTTCGGAGTCACAGCCCGCTTCGGAGTCCTCGGCCCCCGCTCCCTCCGGGACACCGCTGGTGGCCGCGCGTGGCGCGCCTCGCGCGGTCTGGGTCGCCCTGGCGGCGCTGTATGTGTTGTTGTTTCCGTACCACCCCAGGCTGCGCTCGCCCAACGAACTATGTCGGCTCTGGCAGAGCATCGCGCTGGTGGACCACGGCACGCTGGACATCAACCAGGTGCTGCGCGCCCGGGGCTACGTGGGTGACCTGTCCGTGAAGGACGGGAAGTACTACCCCAGCAAGGCGCCGCTGCTCTCCTTCGCCGCCGCGCCGGTGTACGCCGTGCTGCGCGCCGCCTCGGGTCCGGAGCCGGTGCCCGAGGTCCCCCTCGTCTTCTTCTCGCGCCTGTGGCTCACCGTGCTGCCCACGCTGGGCCTGCTGTGGCTGGTGCGGCGCTACCTGCGCGCCTACCTGTCGGCGCCCGTCGCGGATGCGCTCACCGTGACGTACGGCCTGGGCTCGCTGGCGTTCAGCTACTCACTGTTGTTCATGAGCCACCAGACGACGGCGGTGCTGCTCTTCGCCGGCTTCTTCGCGCTGTGGCGCTGCGCGCGCGGGGAGTGGCGCGAGCGGGGCTATGTGCTCGCGGGTGCGTGCGCGGGTGCCACCGTGGCGGCGGAGTACACCGGCGCGCTGGGCATGCTCGGGCTGGTGCTGTACGCCACGCTCACCTTCCTCTTCCGCGACGCCCCGGCCCGTGAGCGCTGGAAGGGCCTGGGCCGCGCCGCCGGGCTCGCCACGCTGGGCGCGCTGCCCTTCGTGCTGGCGCTGATGGCGTACCACCAGGCCACCTTCGGCCACCCGCTGACGAGCGGGTACAAGTACCTCAACGACTCCGGCTACCAGCCGTGGCACCTGGGCGGGTTCCTGGGCATCCGCACGCCGGACCCGCGCGCCTTCACCCTGTCGCTCGTCTCGCCGCTGCGCGGGCTGTTCACCCTCGCGCCGTTCCTGCTGCTGGCTGTTCCCGGCCTGACACGGCTGCGCTTCCGGCGCGGCGCGGACGTCTCCGCCGAGCAACGTGCCCTGGCGTGGATGACGGCGGCGCTCGTCGCCGGCTACCTCTACTTCACGTCCTCCTTCTCCTATGACTCCTGGGGTTGGACGACGGGCCCTCGTCACCTCACCGGGCTGGTGCCCTTCCTCCTGCTGCCCGCGGGCCTGTGGCTGGAGCGGCTGCGCACGGGTGGACGCACGTGGGCGCTGGGTATCGCGGCCATGCTGTGCGGGGCGGGCATCCTCACCACGGGGCTGGCCACCTTCGTCAATTACATCCCAGATGATGTGTCGAACGTCCTGGGAGGTCTGACATTGCCCTTGCTGAGCGCGGGCTTCTACCCACCCTCCGTGCTCTCATTCCTGGGCGTCCCCCAGCCAATCGCTGGCATCCTGTTCCTGGGCGCCCTCGGGGGTGTCACATTCTGGGTCCTCGGCGCGCTGGCGACGTCACCGGAACGACGCGCGCCCACCCTGGCGGCGCTCGGCTCCGGACTGGCGACCCTGCTGCTCCTGGCCGCCCTGCACCACGCCTCCACTCGGGACGACGACGCGGACCACAAGGCCACCCACTTCCTGAAATCCGTGTGGCTCGCACCTCCCAACGGGCCAGTGTCATTCTGGCCCCACCAGGGTCACTAGCGCTTCGGGCTTTTCACGCTTCGTCCCGTTTTCAGCGAATCACAGATGTACAGATAGACCCGACGTGGGTGAAAAACGCCCTCGCAACTTTTGCGATGTCCGCAAAGGATTGTCAGCCCAGGCGCGTCAGCATTCACCCCAAGTCAAAGACAAGCGGCCGAGAACACTGGTATGGAGCGGTCCGGAAACCGGGCCCACGGCTTGCTCATGAGCCTCCCGGCATTCGTTCCGCCGCGCGTTGGCAAGGAGCCGTTGGTGCGTCCCCCGTCAGTCGTCCCGATGTCGCGAAACCACCGCCATGCCTCCCGGGGCATGGCGCTGTTGATGGCCCTGGGAATCATCGCCTTCATCAGCGCAGCCGTCGTCGTCTCCCTGCGCAAGGTGGCGGCGGAGAGCGCGCTGCAGGCCCAGGAGCGCCGCAACCGCGAGGCCCACTTCGCCGCCGAGGCGGGACTGGCCGAGGCGCGGGTGGTGGTGCGACTGCTGCTCGGCCTCGGCGGCGGCGTCCTCAAATTCGACCCCGTCATGGAGCGGTTGGGCAATGCCTACAACGGCACGGCATTCGACGGCTTCGTCCAGGGTGAACCTGGCCTGCCCAGCAACGCCGCCTTCCCCTGGTACGAGGTCATTGGCTGGACGCCCTACTCGCTCGCGGCCGCGTCCTCCGGGGGGGCCATCGATTCGGACGTCGCCACCGCCAACCAGGAGATGAACGGCCCGGACGGGCCCATCTTCGACTACCCCACCCAGGAGCGGCTCTTCTACCGGGTCTTCCTGGTCGACGACAACGACGACACCCCTCTCCGCAGAGCCGACTCCAACAACCGCGTCTGGCTGGTGTCCGTGGGTGAGGTCCGGGGACGTGACAACACCCAACCCCAGCGCGTCATCATCCGGGCCCTCATCACCAGTGGCCTGGGCGCCGGCGGCGGTTGCAGCCCCGAGGACGCCAACGGCTCCGCCAACAACGGCGAATGCTAGCCCCTTCCCTTCTTCAGCTCACACCCCAGGACCTCGCCATGCTGCGCTTTTGCAGACCCTTGATCGCCGCGCTGGCTTTCGCCATCCCGCTGGCAGCGCTCGCCCAGGACGGCGGGACCGTCTCCTACAATCCCTGTATCGACACCACCGGTGCCGACAAACAGCCCCCCTTCGCGGTGGATGCCGGCGTCTCCAGCGCCATCATCCTGACGCCTGACGGGAAGCTGCGACTCAACACCAACCGCAGCGTGCTGGACCCGGAGCGAATCATCCTCCCGTTCGACCAGGAACTGGAGGCGCTCATCGTCCACGACCAGGCCGGTGGCGGTGCCTCCAACACCCTGGGCTGGTTCTATTACGACGACCTCGTGACGGGTAAGTACATCGACGTCAAGGACGTCGATAACCCCAACGACGACGTCCTGCTCGACAATGACAACAACGGCGTGCCGGACTTCCACGAGGACCTCTACAACCTCAACCCCGACCGGTACATCGGCCCGGGCCCCCGGTGTGGCGCCAATGCGAAGACCTTCCTGCACACGCGGCCCGACAACACCGTCGTGAGGCTTCGCGAGCCGGACCTGCTCACCGGCCCCTGCAACGCCGCCAGCAGCTACGACGCCACCAGTGGTCCCCGTCGCTGGCCTGACGAATATGGCCCCCTGCCGTCAGGGGCCGTGGTGGGCCGGAGGGTGAGGGACCACGCCACCGGAATGCTGGACAGAGACAGCGACATGCTGGCCGGCACGCCCGCGGCCACCCTGGTCGACAGTCTCTTCAGCGACCGGGGTCTGTTCCCGCACATCCCCAACCTGCTCGAGCCGCGCGCGTCGGAGAACGAAAACCGGGGCATCGGCAAGCTCATCTATCTGGCCACGGACGATGACGACAACCACTGCCCCGATAGCGCTGGAGCGGGCGCGTCACCCACCTCGGAGTGCTTCCAGCCGCGCATGGCCTACAGTGAGGTCAACGGCGTGAGGACACCGGTGGGCACCGTCTGGGACAAGTCCACGGGCAACGGCAACGACGGCCTGCCGGACTACAAGGCCAGCGCCTTCGACAACCAGGGCCTGCTCATCCCCGGGAAGAACCCACAGGCCGCGCCCAACGAGGAGGACCGCCGGCAGAGGATGGGCCGCATCGTGGGCGGGCGGGAGATCGTCTTCTTCCTCGTCACGTACGTGGAGCAGATCTACGGCAACGCCACGGACACCTGCTTCATGACGCGGACGGTGACTCTCCCCGACAACTCCACGCGACTCCAGTGCAACCTCTGGGGCCACGGCGACATCAACGTCTTCTTCACCAAGACGCTGCTCAACCTGGACCTGCACCAGACCGACGGTAACGTCGTCACGACCAAGGAGCTGCAGAACGAATGGCTGGAAGCCGGCGCGTATACGCGGCTGCGCACCGCCACGTATGGAGACGTCCGGTTCAACAGGCCCCAGACCCAGACCGTCTACTCCTACTTCCAGCGCGCCGCCCACACGCTGGTGGGCGCCCCGGTCGACAACCCTCGCGTCTGGATTCTGGGGTGGGAGGACCAGAACTCGGGCGGTAACCGTACCTACGACGACACCGTCATCCTCATCAACAAGCAGAACAACGGCACGTTCAAGTCAGACATCGTGTCCAGCATCTCGCTCGACGTGGCGCAGGACTACACCATCACCTCCGTCGAGATGCGCATCGAGGACACGCCGTACCACAACGTCAATGGCCAGCAGAGCGACTGCAGCCCCAACATCAACCTGCCCAAGCCCGACGGCAGCGGGACCTATCAGCCCCGGCCCCAAATCACCTATCAGGTGTCGCTGGACTGCAAGGTGTGCGTGGACCGTTGTGAGACCACCAACCCCGACTTCCAGCCCAATCCCTCTCCAGCCTGGGTGACGGTGCCCTTCTCGGACGCGCGGGTCCCCTCGGGCTCGCGGGATGAAACCCGGACGGTGAATGACTTCCTGGAGCGTGGCTACACCGGCTCGCAGCTGTGCTGGCGCGCCATCTTCGAAAGCCCCGGTGAGTCCTGCCAACCGACCATCGCCAACGTCAACATCTCCTACAAGGCGCAGAAGGCGGGCCAGTACGGCCGCGCCTCCGTGCTGCCCGTGGCGAACACCATCATCTTCGGCCTGTCGGAGACCCCTGGGCGCACCTGGTACAAGCCCGACCCGTGGTACGAGTCCTCGCCGTCCCCCGCGAACCGGCTCTATCCGTCCTACCGCGTCTATGACGAGCGCCTGGATGTCTCCGAGCGCGGCCACGTCTACCTGCGCCGCCTCTATGAGCCGGACGACCCGTCCACCCCGAACGACGCGGCGGACAACTGGGACCAGTGGAACGCGGGCGACCAGCTCAACGACTTCATCCGGTCGACCAACCCCAAGGAGCGCAAGCTCTTCACCACACAGCCTGGCGGCTCGTCGCGCGTCACGCTGGAGAGCCTGTCCGACGAGGGCACCAACACCAGCCCGCTGTTTCCCACCCCAGCGGGCTCCGTCACAGACGAGACGAAGAACTTCTGCGTCGACGCGCTCGCAGGCCGCTATGACCTGAACCGGGATGGCGCCTGCAACCAGTTTGACCGCAACACCCTGCGCAACTGGGTCTACGGGTGGGAGGACAACAAGCTCAACAACCCGGCGGCGGGGAGCGGGACGCGGCGCACCTGGCCCATGGGCGGCATCAACCTGTCGACGGCGGCCATTGTCGGGCCGGCCAGCGAGCCCACGTGGGTCAAGCGCGCGACGACCAACGAGCAGCAGGCCTTCCGCGGCAATGCCTTCATCGGGAACAACACCCTGAAGAATCGGGACGCGGTCGCCTTCATCGGCAGCACCACGGGCTACCTGCACGCGCTGTCTCTCGGAGAGCTGCGCTCGGGGGATGACACGTGCACCGGCTTCAAGGACTTCCGAGGCTACTTCGCCCACGCAGCGGGCTGCTCGTCGGCGCGAAAGTACGGCACGGGGGAGGAGCTGTATGCGTACCTGCCCGGCAAGCTCCTGCGCTTCTTCGCGGAGAACTACGTGCGTGGACAGGACAAGACGAAGCGCGCCACGGTGGACGCCTCTCCGGCGGTGGCGGCGGTGGACCTGCGTTCGGACGCCGAATACACGGCCGACAAGGGCCACAACCCCTCGGTGGGCGACATGTGGCAACTGAGCACCTCGCCTTCGCTGCGCACGGACGCCAAGACGGTGCTCGTCAGCCCCACCGGCCCCCGGCAGAGTGTCTTCTTCGCACTGGACGTCACCCGGCCCGCGGCGACGGATGCCGGCTATCCTGGCGTCCTCTGGGAGTTGGATGTGCAGCGAGACCGCTTCAGTACGAGTTCTGGCTTGCCCTGCTCCACTCCAGCCAACTGCCTGACGTTGGAGGAGCTCTTCAGGGACTATTCGCCAGACCGCACCTTGCGGCCGGACACCGGCGGCTCGCGCCACAACCCCCTCCTGGTGCGCATGGACTTCGGAACCAAGGGCGGCAAGAAATGGGTGGCGGCCTTCGCGAGCGATTACACGCCCAGGAGCCATGAGGGCCAGGCCGCGCGCGCCACGCTGTACCTGGTCGACGTGAAGACGGGGCTGCCCATCCAGGTGAACCAGACCGGTGGGACCACGCAGAAGAAGAGGCTCGCGGGGGTCGTCGTCATGGGCGACGCGGGCGAGGGCATCGGCAGCCCTCCCGTGGCCATCGACGCCGACAACGACAGCAATTACGACGTCGTCTATGTGGCCACCACGAAGGGCCGCGTCTTCCGTATCAACCTCCGGGACGTGGACGCGTCACGCGAGCTGGGCAAGGCCGTCAGCGCGTGTGTCATCGCGGACGCCCGCAATGACCTCGACCCGGCCACCGGCTCCAAGGTGCGCAACGCCAACATGCAGAGCATCTACTCCAACATCGCCGTGACGCAGGAGCGCACCGGCACGGGCACGTCCGTGCGCATCTTCGTGGGCACGGGCAACAACCCGGAGGACGACAACGAGGTGGCGGACCGGGACCCGCGTCCCCGCTACCACGTGATGGCCTTCAACGACCCGACTCCGCTGAGCGCCAACTGCGCGGGCCGCAGCGTCGCGTGGGTGCAGGAGCTGGGCGAACGGCAGGTGGTGTGGGGCGGCGTCACGGTGGACGACGAAGGCACCGTGCACACCGCCACCGCGGTGGGTACGTCCGCCAACCTGTGCAGCCTCGACGCGAACGAGAGCGGCCGCATGTACGCCTTCAACGCGGCCCAGGGCACGCCCACGGCGGACAATGACAAGACGCTGGAGGGCCATGGCCTCACTCAGCCGGTGGCCTTCGACAAGCGCGTCTTCTTCCAGGGCACCAACGGCATCACCAGCACCGGCGCCGGCAAGCAGTTCAACAACGAGACAGGCAATGGCACCGGCAGCACGTCCCGGACCATCATCTGGGACGTGAGGCCGGGCGGAAACATCCAGGGGCTCATCCCATGAGGACCTTCATGCCCACTTCCCGGCGCGCGCGCCGGGGCGTCACCTTGCTGGAGTCCATGGCCACCATGACGGTGGTGGTGTTCGGCATCCTCGGGGTGGCGCTCGCGGTGCTCGCCTCCTCCAAGCAGAACCGCCGCAACCTCATCCAGGCCCAGGCGGGGCTCATCGCGGAGCAGGAACTGGAGCGCATCACCGCCATGACGTGCGCGACTCCCGCCCCGGGCCGGCCCTGCGCCAACATCGAGGCGCTGGACCGCTCGATACGCTCGGTGTGGTGGAGCTCCAATGGGACGCCTCGGGACACCGTTCCCGGAGCGGGCGACCCCGTTCGCCTCAAGTACGACGTCGCCGTGGACGTGGACCCGCCCATGGAGGGCGACGAGCGAGGCTCACCGCAGCTCAACCGCACCATCGCGACACAAGCGCTGATCAACGTCGTCAACGTGCGCGTCACGGTGAGCTGGAGGGACCCGGACGCGGGCCGCCGCGCCGTGGCCCTGCAGACGCGGATGTCACCATGAACCGACTTCATCCCCCCCGAGGCTTCAGCCTCATCGAGATGATGATCGCCAGCACCATCGCGCTGGTGGTCATCGCCGGCGCGGTCTCCGCGGGCACCTACCTCCAGCAGCGCGGCCTGCTCGAGGAGCGCACCATGGAGACCCAGAACGCGGGGCGCGCGGCACGCGACTTGTTCACCCCCGCCCTCCAGCGCGCGGGCGAGGGGTTCGGCAGCTCGCCCCTGTTCCTGGGCGGCTCGAACGCCGAGGTGCGGTACGCCGTCTGGGCGAACACCAACGCGGGGCCCTCCCCTGGCTTCGCGCAGCCCACCGGTGTCTACGCAAGCCTGAGCTCCGACGTGCTGGAGATCTACGAAGCGGATGCCACGCGCGCGCTGCGGATGCATGGGTGCCCGGGTCCCGGCTTCGACTCCCGCCTCGGCGGCGTCGGCCCCCTCTGCCTCGAACAGCCGGCACCGCCCAACACCGCCGCGGGCATCCCCGCGGGGGCCCCCATCGTCCTGACCAACCCGAGCGTACGCGGCGCCTGCGTGGGCGTGGCCCAGGCCTCGCGCAATAACGAGCCCACCGCCAACGCCAGCAAGAACCTGGGCTGGATACCGGGCGCATCCGGCGCCACCGCGTTCAGCGCCACCAGTCTCTGCACGGGCACCGGCGCAGACGCCTCGAAGATGTGGACCGCCAACAACAACGACGCTGACGCGCTCCTGCTGCCCCTGTCGTCACGCACCTTCCGCGTCAACTGGGTCAGCGGCAAACCCATCCTCGAGATGGACCCGGACGGCGCACTGGGCGCGCAGGGGTTCCAGCAGCTCTCGGAGGAAATCGAGCGGATGCGCGTCCGCCTGGGAGTCGCCACCCTGGACAACCCGAACGCCCCCCTCGTCTACTTCCCCGACCCGGCGGTGCTCCCTCCGAGGCCCGCGGTGGACCAGTGCACCAACGCCCTCTGCTGGGCCCTCATCCCGGGAATCACGGGCGCGGCGGGGGCCAACGACGTCGGCCCGGGCAGCGCGCGCGACGAGCTGATGCGGCGGGTCCGCGTGGTGGAGGTGCTCATCACCGCGCGCTCGAGCAGGCCGGACCGTCAGGCCCTGAAGCTCCTGGGAGCCAACCCGCCACCCGACGACGAGGGCAATCCCCAGGATGGCTACAAGCGGCGGCATTTCATCATTCGCGTCACGCCGCGAAACTTCGGGTACGCGGGGGGCTGAGATGCGGAACACACGACACGGAATGACACTGCTGGAGCTGATGGTGGCGCTCGCCATCCTCGGGATCCTCACCAGCCTGGCGACGACGGGCTTCCAGGCGCTGACACGCAACCAGCGCGCGAGCGCCGCCACGCGCACCATCCTCATCGCCGCCCAGGAGGCGCGGCAGCAGGCCCGGACCTCCCGGCAGGCCGTGCGCCTGGCGCGGACCACCACCTTCGCCAATGGCGTGAGCGTCCCGGCCTTGCGCTGGGAGAAACCGGACTGCGCCGTGGGAGACACCTGGGGCAGCCAGTGTCCCCGCACCGAGTGCATCGCCGCCGCCTGCGGCACGAGCGGCTGCACGTGCGCCCAGGTCGGCGACCCCATTCCCCTGCCGCCCGAGCTGGATGTCTCCAGCCTCCACGGCGTGTGCTGGCTGGGGGAGTCCGGCCGGCCCGTCTCCGGGACGCCCACGGTCATGTGTGACGCCGCTCGCCCGGCGCCCGTGGCGGGCGCGCTGCGCATCTTGCGCACGCGCACCGGGGAGCAGGCCGCGGTGCCGGACCGGGTGCTCAACGTGGACGCGCTCACCGGCAACGTCACCATGACGGACTGCGAGCTGGCGCCCACGGCCACCGGCTGCACTCCCTGAGCACGACATTCCATGCCACAGTTGCCTCCTCCCAAGGAGGCAGTGACGATGATGAAGCGGTTCGCCCTGGTGATGAGCCTCTGCCTGGCCCCGAGCGCCTACGCGGCGGATGACGTCGTGGACGTGTGGAAGGCCAAGTGCAAGTCCTGTCACGGCGATGACGGCAAGGCGCAGACCAAGATGGGTCAGAAGGAATCCATCGTCGACATGAGCCAGGTCGCCTGGCAGGCGGCCGAGTCCGACGCGGACATCCGCCAGGCGATCGCCGACGGCTCCACTCGCAACACGAAGATGAAGGCCTTCAAGGACAAGCTCTCCGCCGCGCAGATTGACGCGCTGGTGGGATACATCCGCACCATGAAGGCGAAGTAGGGCCCGGGAGGCGCGCTGAATATCCCCGGGAGGGGCCGCGTCAGCCGAACAGAGAAACGGAGCCGCCCATGAAGACCCTCTCCACCGCCCTCGTGTTCTGCCTGGCCATGGCTGGCCTGTTCTCCTCCGTTCGCGCGGACGCGTTGACGACTCCGCGCATCGAGCCGGGCGTGTCCCGGCCGGTGCCCCTGTCCCTGCGTCCGGATGACGGCAAGGGTGGCGGGGACGGGGATGACAAGGGCGACGACAAGGGCGGCGACGACGAGGAGGACGAGGAGGACTACCGCTCCCGTTACGCCGGCATCTCCGGAGCCGCGGCGCTGGAGCTGGTGGACCCCGGCGCCCTCAATGCCTTGATTCGCCTGCGCGCGGCGGCCCGGTACGGCCGCTACTGAGTCGGCAGGCGACGGATGCTCAGGCCCAGCGCGTCTGGGCCTCGTCCTGGGACTGGACCACGCGGGGCAAGGTCACCGAGAAGCACGTCCCCGCCTCCAGCGAGGACGCGACATCCACCCACCCTCCGTGGGCGGTGACGATTTGCGAGACGATGTAGAGCCCCAGGCCCAGGCCGTGACGGTGCGGCCGGGGCATGCCCGGCTCGGGCGTCGCGCGGTGGAAGGGCGCGAACAGGCGCGGGCGCAGCGAGTCCGGAATCGGCGGCCCCACGTTGTGCACCTCCACGCGCTGGAAGAGCGGGTCGCTCGCCGCCAGTCGCACACGCACCGACGAGCCGTTCGGACTGTGCTGCAGGGCGTTGCCCACCAGATTGGAGAGCACCTGTCCCAACCGCTCCTCGTCCCAGACCCCGCGTGACTCGCCGTCCACCTCCAGGTCCACCCGCTGCTGCGGATGGGCCGGCTCCAGCTCGGAGATGATGCGACGACACACCGACTCCATGCACACCTCGCGCGGGCGCAACGGAATGCCTCCCGCCATGCGCGCGCGGGTGAAATCCAGCAGTTGTTTCACCAGCCGCGCCATGCGCTCGGCGCTCCCGTCGATGCGCTGCGCCACGCGCCGCACCTCCGGCGTCAGCGTGGCCTGGGCCAGCAGGGCCGCGGCCGACAAGCGCACCGCCGCCAGCGGGTTGCCCAAGTCGTGCCCCAGCACACCGATGAAGCGCTCCTGGAAGCGCGCCTCCTCGTCCCGCTCCAGCTCCTGGCGGCGCCGCGCGGTGACATCCCGGCTGATGCCGAACAGGCCGTAGACGGTGCCATCACCCCGACGCAGCACGCCCTTGGTCGTCTGCCAGATGCGGTCGCTGCCCGGCCCGCCCTCGGAGTCCTCATAGGTGGCCGTGACACCGGACTCCATCACCGCCCGGTCATGCGCCAGCGTGGGCCCCGCGACGTCCGCGCCCAGCAGCTCCAGGTCCGTGCGCCCGAGGAGGTCCTGCGGCGCCCGGTTGAAGGCCCGCGCGGTGGCGGGGTTGATGAGCACGTAGCGCGCATCCACGTCCTTCACGTAGATGGCGTCGGTGGCGCTCTCGATGACGGCGTGCAGGAGGTCATGGTCCCTGCGCAGCGTCTCCTCGGCGGCCATCCGCTCCGTCAAATCCTCCAGGAAGACGACGGCGCCGTCCTCCCACGGGGAGACGCGCGCCAGCAGCCAGACGGGCCCCACCGACGACTGTCGGGCCATCCGCACCACCTCGGGCTCGCGGCGCACTGCTACCCGGACACACGCCGCGAACAGGCCACATTCGCCCACCCACGGCGCCTCCTCGAGCAGTCTCTGGCGCACGAGCGAGCGCTCTTCGCGCCCCAGCCAGCGCTCCGCGTGCGCATTCGCGGAGACACACTCGAAGTCCAGGATGCCGTGCCCAGCGGAGCGGACGCTGCGCAGCACCATCACTGCTTCGGAGGGGGGTGCGCCCGCCCCGCTCATCACCCTGTGTATCCAACGGCCGGATTGCATGGCTGGCGTGTGGCACCCCCCAGCGATGCCTTGAAGGAGAGTAGGTCCTGCCCCGGGCATGCGGCCAACCCACCCCCGGTATGGCTGATTCGTGGAGGACACAGCATTCGGGGCGGCGTCGGCTCCGACACACGACACGCAATGCGCTCTGTCGTTGACCTGTCAGGGGCATGCCCCTAATTACGCCGGGGCCCTCAGGGGTCCACTCATGGACACTCCTTTCACACAGAGGCGGGATGGTGAGGCGGCGCAGCCCGGCGGCGTGCCTCTCGTGGCGGGTGACACCTTCGCCCGGTTGCTGGCGGAGCTGCGTCCGGGACACCGCGCGCGCATACAGGGACTGAAGGGCTCGGCCCGGGGCCACGTGCTGGCTCGCCTGCACCGTGAAACCCGCGCGCCGCTGGTCTGCGTGGCGGCGGACGAGGAGGCAGCCGATGCCCTGGCCGCCGACCTCGCCTTCTTCCTGGGCGGCACGGGCACGCTGCTGCGGCCGAGCGTGCTGCGCCTGCCCGCCGACGAGGTGCTGCCCTACGACGAGCTGTCTCCGGAGGCCGCCGCCGTCACCGAGCGGCTGGGCGCGCTGTTTCACCTGTCTCAAGGCACGCGCTTCCCGGTGCTGGTGTTGTCCCTGCGCGCGCTGCACCGCCGCGTGCTGCGCCCCGACGTCATGGCCGCGCTCACGGACCGGGTGGTGGTGGGCCAGGACCATGACCGGGACGCGCTCGCGCGGAAGCTCTCCCGGATGGGCTACCAGAACAGCCCGCTGGTGGAGGACGTGGGGACGTTCTCCGTGCGCGGCGGCCTGCTGGACGTCTTCAGCCCGCTCTACGACAAGCCGGTGCGCCTGGAGTTCTTCGGCGACACCATCGACTCCATCCGCGCCTTCGACCCGGAGTCGCAGCGCACGGTGGACGCGCTGAAGGAAGTGGACCTGGTGCCCGCGCGGGAGCTGCTGCTCACCGAGGACACCCGTCCACGCGCCGAGGCCGCGGCCCGCGCGGTGGCCGAGCACATCAACCTGCCCACCATCCAGCTTCGCGAGCGGCTGGACGCGCTGCGCGAGGGGATGCCCGGCTTCGGACTCGAGGGCCTGCTGCCCGCGCTGTTCGAGGGCGGCCTGGCCACGGTGTTCGACTTCCTGCGCGCGTGGAACCCGGAGGCGCCCGTCTTCTACCTGGACGACCCGCTGGAGCTGGGGCGTACGGCGGACGCGCTGTGGGACGAGCTGGAGCGCACCTTCGCCGCGGCCGAGGAGCGCAAGGACCTGGTGCGCCCGCCAGCCGAGCACTTCCTCTCGCGCGAGGCCGTCGTGGAGCTGCTGGGCGGCTATCGCGTCGTCGAGGGTGGAGGCCTGTCGCTCACGCAGTCCGAGAAGCCGCCGGTGCTCTTCCAGTTCGGCGGCACTCAAGACCTGCGTGAGGCGATTCTCGCGCACCACGGCGAGGAGGGCGCGCTCTCCCCGCTGGTGGACCGGCTCCAGCGCTGGCGGGACTCGGGCGTCGCGTGCGCGGTGGCGTGCGGCACGCTGGGTCAGGCGGACCGGCTCAAGCGGCTGCTGTTGGACCGCAACGTCATGGTGAAGGTGCACACCGAGCCGATGACGGACGCGTCGACGCTGTACGAGCCGGCGGTGTGGGCGCACCTCTTCACGGGGGAGGTGAGCCAGGGCTTCGTGGACGGCTCGGGCGGGCTGGCCGTGCTGTCGGACGAGGAGATTTTCGGCGTCCGCGCGCGTCGGCGCGTCAAGCGCGGCAAGAAGATGGAGGCCTTCGGCGCGGGCTTCAAGGACCTGAAGGAAGGCGACCTCATCGTCCACACCGACTTCGGCATCGGCCGCTACTCGGGCCTGACGAAGATGCAGGTGAACGGCGTGCCCGGGGACTTCCTCGTCCTGGAGTACGCGGGTCGGGACAAAATCTACCTGCCGGTGGGCCGCATGCGGCTCATCCAGAAGTTCACCGGCGGCAACCCGGACACCATCCAGCTCGACAAGCTGGGGACGGCGAGCTGGGAGAAGACGAAGAAGCGCGTCAAGGAGCAGCTCCTCAAGATGGCCGCGGAGCTGCTGCAAATCGCGGCCTCGCGCCGCGCCCACCCGGGCCACTCCTTCAGCGCGCCGGACCGCTACTTCGCCCAGTTCGAGGCGGACTTCGAGTTCGAGGAGACGCCGGACCAGGCCAAGGCGATTGAGGACGTGCTGGCGGACATGCAGAAGCCGGAGCCCATGGACCGGCTCGTCTGCGGCGACGTGGGCTACGGCAAGACGGAGGTCGCCATGCGCGCGGCCTTCAAGGCGACGCTGGACCGCAAGCAGGTGGCGGTGCTGGTGCCCACCACGGTGCTGGCGCAGCAGCACTTCCTCTCCTTCAAGAAGCGCTTCAAGGACTACCCCGTCGCGGTGGAGGTCATCTCCGGCCTGAAGAAGCCGCCCGAGGTCCGGGACATCCTCAAGCGCGCCAAGGAGGGCAAGGTCGACATCCTCATCGGCACCCACAAGCTCCTGGGCGGCGAGGTGGCCTTCAAGGACCTGGGGCTGATGATTGTCGACGAGGAGCAGCGCTTCGGCGTGAAGCAGAAGGAGTCGCTGAAGAAGTGGCGCTCCCAGATTGACGTGCTGACGCTGACGGCGACGCCCATCCCCCGCACGCTGCACATGAGCATGTCGGGCGTGCGCGACATGAGCATCATCGCCACGCCGCCTCAGGACAGGCGCGCCATCCGCACCTTCGTCATGAAGTACGACGCGATGGTGGTGAAGGAGGCGATTGAGCGGGAGGTGGCGCGCGGCGGGCAGGTGTTCTTCGTGAACAACCGCGTGGAGTCCCTGCCGTCCATGGAGCAGCAGCTTCGCGAGCTGGTGCCTCAGCTCTCCATCGGCGTGGCGCACGGGCAGATGGGCGACGGGCAGCTCGAGAAGGTGATGCTGGAGTTCACCGAGCGCAAGCACCAGGTGCTCCTGTGCACGTCCATCATCGAGAGCGGCATCGACATCTCCAGCGCCAACACGATGATTGTGAACCGGGCGGACCAGTTCGGCCTCGCGCAGCTCTACCAGCTGCGAGGTCGCGTGGGCCGCTCCAAGGAGCGCGCGTACGCGTACCTCCTGGTGCCCACGCGCAGGGCGGTGACCCGGGACGCGCAGCGACGGCTGGAGGTGCTCCAGAACTTCACCGAGCTGGGCGCGGGCTTCTCCATCGCCAGTCACGATTTGGAGATTCGCGGCGCGGGCAACCTGCTGGGCGAGAAGCAGTCCGGCGCCATCGCCGAGATTGGCTTCGACATGTACGCGCAGCTGCTGGAGGAAGCCGTCGCGGAGCTGCAGGGCCAACCGCCCAAGGTGCAAATCGAGCCGGACGTCACGCTGCCCATGCCCGCGCTCATCCCCGACGACTACGTCGCGGACGTGCACCAGCGGCTCGTCTTCTACAAGCGCTTCAGCCAGGCCAGCCACCCCGACGAGGTGACGGACCTGCGCGCGGAGCTGGTGGACCGCTATGGCGAGGCGCCCGACGAGGTGGACCACCTCTCCGAGCTGACGCTGCTGAAAATCGACATGCGCGACTTGCGCCTGCGGGGCCTGGAGGTCGGCACCCAGCGGCTGGTGGTGACGCTGGGCGCGGACGCGCTCCTGGATGGACCGAAGGTCGCCGGGCTGGTGCAGCGCTCGAAGGGCTACTACCGCCTCACGCCCGACATGAAGCTCATCGCCCGCGTGGCGCAGGGACTCCAGGGCCACGACCTCATCGCCGAGGCGCGCAAGGTGCTGCGGGACTTGGACCACTGCTCTCTGCCCCGGAGCTGAGAAGTCCCGAAACGAGAAGAGGCCCGGGACCGCGAAGTCCCGAGCCTCTCGCCGTCGACTCGCCACCCCGCGCGCCCAGGCTCAGGCAGCTTCGCTTTTCGCGACCGCCACGGGGCGCAGGAGAAACTCACGAGCGTCGGCCATGGCGCGCGCGTCCTGGAGCACGTCTGCAGGCTGGTTGCCGTGACCGATGAGGGCACCTCGCCACCTCATCTCCATGTAGTCCGCGCTGAGCTGGAGGCTCATCAGCAAGGGCTGGGCGACGCCGTCGTCCTCGTCGGAGGAGTGGCTGGTGACGAGCGACAGCACCTTGCCGCGCATCCGCTCACGGAAGCGCAGCTCCGGCAGCCGGAACCACCAGGACCAGTGCTCCAGGTAGGACACCGCGCTGGAGGGAAGGCCGTACCAGTACACAGGGGCGACGATGACCAGCTCGTCGGCGGCGAGGGTCCGCTCGGCGAGCGCCAGCATCTCCGGGCTCGCGGGCCGTGACGCGTAGCCGCCGGGCGCGTGGCGCAGGTCCTGGAAGGCCTCGTGCCTGTACTCGTTCAGGCGGAGCCAGTCCGTCACGGTGCCGGGTGGCAGCGACTCCGCGGCCTTGCGGGCGAGCTGCTCCGCGTTGCCATTCTCGCGAGCACTGGAGAGCAAAAAGAGGACGTTGCGCGGCGCCGCGGTGGAGGGGCTCATGTCGTCGGTCCAGAAAGAAAGAGGCCGGAGTGCAAGCACGGGGTGTGCGCCGGCTGCGTCTTCATAACGACGGGAGCCTCGCGGCGCACGAGGTGCGAGTTCCTCACGGCTCGCCGCAGAAGTGCGCCACCGCGCGCGCCAGCACGGCCTCGCAGCGCACCAGGTCCTCGGTGGGGACGTACTCGCCCGTCTGGTGCGCCACGCGGATATCGCCGGGGCCGAACACCACGGCCTCCGCGCCCAGCTCCGTCATCTGAGGGGCCTCCGTGCCAAACGGCACCGTGGTGGACGCGTTGCCGCTGGCTTCCACGAGGAAGCGCACCACCTCCGCGTCCGCGCGCGTGTTCACACCCCGGTCCGTGCGCAGCACGCGGATGTGGGCCTCGTAGGCGGGCTCGTCGCGAACCAGCTCCTGACGGATGGACTCCAGCAGCTCGGCCACGCGCTGTGTCGGCTGTCCCGGAATGGGCCGCCACTCCACCGTGAAGCGGCACGAGCCCGGCAGGATGTTCTTCGCCTTGCCACCCTGGATGACGCCCACGTTCACCGTGGTGAAGGGCGGCTGAAAGCCCTCGTCCAATTCCTCGCGCAGCACCGTCATGGCCAGCTGCTCCAGCCGGTTCAGGAAGCGCCCCGCGCGGAAGATGGCGGACGCGCCCGTGTCCGGATAAGCGCTGTGCCCTTCCTTGCCGAGCACCTCCACCTCCGCCAGGCAGTACCCCTTGTTGGCGCGCACCGGCGTGAGCTTCGTGGGCTCCCCGACGATGGCGTGCCGCGCGCGGCCCAGGCCCGCCGCCACCAGCTTCTTCGCGCCCACCAACCCGACTTCCTCGTCCGCGGTGAGCACCACCATCAGCGGAGCCTGGAGCTTCGTGGCCCGCTCGGCGGCGTGCAGCGCGCAGGCGATGAAGCCCTTCGTGTCGCAGGCGCCGCGCGCGTAGAGCTTGCCTTCCTTCTCCGTCAGCTTCAGCGCGTCCGTCCACGCCGCGTCGTACGGCACGCAGTCGGAGTGCCCCACCAGCGCGAGCGCCGCGCGTCCGGAGCCGCCCTTCACGGCGACCAGGTTCACCTTCTCCACGCCCGCGTCATCGGTGTACCGCTGACGCTCGGCGCTGAAGCCCGCCTTCTCCAGGCGCGCCTGCGCGTAGTCGATGAGCGGGGCGTTGGGTCGCGCGGACGTGGTGTCCATCGCCACCAGCTCCGTCAGGGTGGCCCGCAGCGCGGGCAGCGTGTCGCTCATGAAGACAACCTCCGGTGGCCGCGTCATGCCACCCCCTGGCGTCTGGCGCCAGCCCCCGGAGGGGCTCCTGTCACCCACGCCCCGTCAGGGATACAGCGTGCGCGCGAGCGCCTGGAACGCGCGCCCACTCTCCTCCGCGAGCGGATGCCGGCCGTCCCGCACCACCAGTCGTCCCGCCACCGCCACCTCGCGCACCGCCGCCTTGTCGGCGCCCAGGACGATGGAGGCCAGCAACGACGAAGGCCCCGCGCCCACCAGCGACGGGTGCCCCACGTCCACCGTGAAGAAGTCCGCGAGCGCCCCCGGCTCCAACATCCCCGTGGACAGGCCCAGGCTGCGCGCTCCCTCCACCGTGGCCATGCCCAACAGCCGCGCCGCGAGGCCCGACACCTCGCCGCCACCGGGGTCCAGCACCGCGCGCCGCAGCCTCGCGAGCCGCAGGTGCCCTTCGAGCTGTCGCGCCTCGTCCAGCAGGTCCACCAGCGCCTGGCTGTCCGAGCCCAGGCTGATGCTCGCCCCCGCCTTCACCAGCGCGTCCGCGGGGACGATGCCGTCCCCCAGGTTGCGCTCCGTGGACGGACACGCGCACACCGTCGCGTGGGCGGTGCCCAGCATGGCCACCTCCTCGTCCGTCAGGTGCACGCCATGCACGGCGGTGAAGCCCGGGTTCAACAGCCCCAGGTCCGACAGCAGCTCCACCGGCCTGCGCCCATGCTCGGCGAGACACGCCTCGATTTCCTTCGGCTGCTCCGCCACGTGCATGTGCACGGGGAACCCTCGCACCTTCGCGACGGCGGACAGCCAGTCCTTCGTCACCGCGCGCACGCTGTGCGGCGCCAGCCCCACGCTGACCGCCGCGTCGTCACGAGCCTCGCGGGCCAGCGACTCCGCCGACGCGAGGAAGGTGTCCACGTCCGGGTCGATGAAGCGACGCTGGCGGGGATTCGCCGCCACCTGGAAGCCCGCGCGCGCATAACCCACGCGCAACAGGCAGATGCGCAACCCCGCGTCCCGCGCGGCCCGGATGACGGAGTGGGCCAGCACGTTCCGGTCCGCGTACGGCGTGCCGTCATGTTGATGATGGATGTAGTGGAACTCGCCCACCGTGGTGATGCCCGCCAGCGCCATCTCCACGAAGACCTGGCGCGAGGCCACGTACACGTCCTCGGGTCCCAGGGCCTCGGCGGCGCGGTACATGGCCTCGCGCCAGCTCCAGAAGTCATCCGCCTCGCGACCCGAGACGACGTACTCGGTGCGTCCGCGAATCAGGCGCTGGAAGGCATGGGAGTGGCCGTTGACCAGCCCCGGCAACAGCGCGCGGCCCGGAAGCCGGACGACGCTCGCCTCGGCGGGCACGGACGACGCGTCGACGACGCGGCCCTCGGCACCCACGGCCAGGGCGCGCCCCTCGATGAGCTGGCCTCCCACGTACAGGAAGTCCGGCTGGTAGACAGTGATGTCGCTCACCCCAACAGCGTATGCCAGCGGACCGCGCCCCGCAGCAGCCACGACACGGTCCGCCAGCGATGCTGTCAGCGCGCGAACGCCCTTGTCGAACTCTGCGTCGACGCGAGGGTCTCCGCCTCCGGCGTGAAGGGCTTCTTGCTGCCCTCCTTGCCCGGGCCCCGCTCACCCACGCGGATGGCCGGCGCGGACGCGTTCACCGTGCCCACGTAGAACACGCCGTGGTAGCCCTCCGAGTTCACCGAGTCCCACGTGTGCACGAAGTAGCGCTCGCCGTTGTTCTTGCCCTTCGCCTCGCGCACACCGCAGTCCAGCCTGTCCCGCACGCCCTTCGAATCCACCGAGCAGATCCACGCGGTGCCCGTGTCGTAGGCCATGTCGAGCGCCACCACGTTGTCCAGCTTCTCCTTCAGCAGCAGGCCCATGGGCCGGTGCTGCTGGTTCCACGGAAGGCCCTTCTTCGTGCGCGAGTGGATGTTGCCCGACAACACCACGTAGAAGCGCTGGGGCGCGGACTCCACCTGGTGGATGAGCGTGGCCGCCATCGCGTCCTCGCGCTGCTGCCCGTTCGCCTTCGGGTGGTCGAACACGACGACCTCCACGTCCAGGCCCCGCGAGCGCAACTGGCGCAGCTGCTCCAGCATGTTCGCCATCGCCTCGCTGCCACGGCCGTCCGGGTACGGGCTGCGCCAGAAGGGCGACTCCATCAGCTTCTGCCAGTCCTCTTCCCCACCCTGGCTCTCCAGGAACGCGTCCACGCGGCCCTGGTTCTCCAGCGGCAGCTCCAGGCCCACCGTCACCGGGATGCCCGCCACCGTCGCCTGACAGGAGGTCTGCGCCACGAAGCGCGGCACCTCCCGCGTGCCGTGCAGCTCACCCAACATCAGCACCGCGCCCGGCTTCGCCTGCTTGCCCAGGCCGATGATGGGCAGCCCGCACTCCATGGAGAGCTGCGACGGCGCCTCCTTCGCGTTCGGCGCCTTGGCCACCTGCACCGGCTTGGGCGCGTTCTCCTCCTTCGCCAGGAGCGGCGCTATTTCACGAAACACCCGCCACTCCATCAACAGGTCTCGCTGGGACTGAGCCGACTCGATGAAGAGGTTCTCTCCACGAGGCGCATCGATGACTTCCTCCCAGTCCTCGGCGCTGGTGAGGGGCTCGCTTCCTCCCGATGTCGGCTCGGGGGTGTTTCCTTCATTTCGCAAGATGTTCCGGCTGACACCCCAGTCCAGCTCCCTGCCGGCGGGGGACAGCGTCTTGTTGGAGCTCTTGGTGATGCGGAAGATCTGCAACTTGCTCGACGTGGGCGTCTCGCGCCGGCCCACCACCATGTACCGGTGGAAGAAGCCCGAAATCTTCGACCCGCCGAACTCCTGCCGCCACTCCGTCTGGAGCACCATGCTGCCCTTGTCCTCACGGAAGGGCAGGCCGTTGCGCGCGAAGTACCCCTGAACCTCCGGCCACATCTCCGCGAGCGGCCGGTCGTAGATGGCCTCCCGGTCTGGAATCTCCAAGTCACTCCGGTGGGCCGCACAGCCCACCAGACCCCAGGCCAACACCACCACCGCACACAGTACCGAGCGCATCCACCCTCCAGGTCTCACGTTCCCGAAATGGAACGCGACCTGGAGGGCGGCATATCGCTCCGGCTCAGTGCGACGACGCGAGCTTCCCCGCGTCTTGCGAGAACGGGCTCTTGCTGCCCTCCTTGCCCGGGCCCCGCTCACCCACGCGGATGGCCGGCGCGGACGCGTTCACCGCGCCCACGTAGAACACGCCGTGGTAGCCCTCCGAGTTCACCGAGTCCCACGTGTGCACGAAGTAGCGCTCGCCGTTGTTCTTGCCCTTCGCCTCGCGCACGCCGCAGTCCAGCCTGTCTCGCACGCCCTTCGAGTCCACCGAGCAGATCCACGTGGTGCCCGTGTCGTAGGCCATGTCGAGCGCCACCACGTTGTCCAGCTTCTCCTTCAGCAGCAGGCCCATGGGACGGTGCTGCTTGTTCCACGGCAAGCCCTTCTTCGTGCGCGAGTGGATGTTGCCCGACAGCACCACATGGAAGCGCTGGGGACTCGACTCCACCTGGAACGCCACCGTCGCCGCCATTGCGTCCTCACGCTGCTGCCCGTTCGCCTTCGGGTGGTCGAACACGAAGACGTCCACATCCAGGCCCTGGGCGCGCAGCTGGCGCAGGTGCTCCAGCATGTTCGCCATCGCCGCGCTGCCACGACCATCCGGATACGGGCTGCGCCAGAAGGGCGCCTCCATCAGCTTGAGCCAGTCTTCTTCCCAGCCCTGACTGTCCAGGAACGCGTCCACGCGGCCCTGGTTCTCCAGCGGCAGCTCCAGGCCCACCGTCACCGGCATGCCCGCCACCGTCGCCTGACAGGCGGCCTGCGCCACGAAGCGCGGCACCTCCTGCGTGCCGTGCATCTCGCCCAGCAGCAGCACCGCGCCCGGCTTCGCCTGCTTGCCCAGGCCGATGATGGGCAGCCCGCACTCCACCGCGAACTGCGACGGCGCCTCCTTCGCGTTCGGCGCCTTGGCCACCTGCACGGGCTTGGGCGCGTTCTCCGCCTTGGCCAGCACGGGCGACACCTCGCGGAACACCCGCCACTCCATCAGCATGTCGCGCTGGCCCTGGCCCGACTCCGCGAAGAACCCGTTCTCGCCCCGAGGGAAGGCCAGCCGGTCCTCGGCGTCCTCGACGCTCAGCCCAGGAAGCTCCGCATCGGGCCCCGCCAGACTGCGGCTCACCCCCCAGTCAATCTGGTTGCCCGGGGGCGCCAGCGTCTTGTTCAGGCTCTTGGTGATGCGGAAGATCTGGAGCTTGCTCGACGTGGGTGTCTCGCGCCGCCCCACCACCATGTACCGGTGGAAGAAGCCTGAAATCTTCGACCCGCCGAACTCCTGCCTCCACTCCGTCTCCAACACCATGCTGCCCTTGTCCTCGCGGAAGGGCAGCTCGTTGCGAGTGAAGAACCCGCGCACCTCCGGCCACATCTCCGTGAGCGGCCGGTCATAGATGGCTTCCCGGTCCGGATAATCCAGCTCACCGCGATGGGCCGCGCAGCCCGTCACCATGACCCCACAAGCCAAGACCATGACCCAGCGCACCATGCCGCCTCCTGGCAATCCTTGTCCGGGAGCCTAGAACGGCGGCACATGTCTCGCATATCGGACGGGAGCCCCTCGCCCGCACCCGCGGTCAGGCCTGGACCTCGGAGCCCGCGTGGGCGGAGGCCCGCTCCCAGGGGCGGGTCCGGACGGCCTCGCGAATCCAGAGGATGTGGCGCCGCTCGTCCTCGCGGTGCCGCTCGATGAGCGGGCGCACGTCGGGGCTCCAGTCGAAGCGCAGGGCCAGGTCATACGCCCGGTTGGAGAACTCCTCGTTGCCGAGCATGGCCACCAGCGCGGCCTCGGTGCCCATCATGCTGGACATCGCGGTCAGCCCCTTCATCGCCGCGCCCTTCAGGTCCGGGCGCAGGTCCACCGGGGCGCCGCCGAAGTGGTGGATGAAGCCATTGAGCTCCCGCACATGGCGCAGGTGGTCGGCGCGGAACTCACCGAGCCGCTCGCGGACCAGCGGCTCAGGGATGCGAGCCAGTGCCGCGTCGTACGCGCCCACCGCATCCGCGTCGAGCTGGGCCAAGCTCCGCAGCCGTGCCACCTCGGACTTCTCGGCCATGTCGACTTCCTCCGCGCCAGGGTCGCGTGCAATGTGAGAAGCCTCTTCCCGAAGGCCAACCCGTCCCGGAAGTCCCGGGTCCGTTTGCCCTGATGCCGGGCGAGCGGGCAGCGGCTCAAGGACGAGGATGGGCCGGGTGCAAGGCGGCGGGCACGTCAGCACGGCGCCCCTTGCGGCGGTGCATGAGGACGATGAGCTCCCCGAGCACGGCGCTCACCAGCAGCAGGGCGTTCGTCACCACGAAGACCCAGTTGCGCACCAGCACGCTGTAGACGGTGAAGCCCAGGGACGCCGCCATCTGGCCCAGGAAGAGCCACTGGGACACATCCTGGCTGGAGCCTGACTTCCACTGTTTGTGGATCTGCGTTCCCAGGGTCATCAACAGAACGAAGGAACTGAACCAGCCCACGGCCTCGGTGCCCATGCATCCTCCTGGATACAGATGCGCACGCGCTCGCTCGCCGTCAGCCCGCGCGGACCCTGTATTCGCGTGAAGGCGTCCGTGACGAAGCGGCCCAGGTGGGGCCTGGTTGGTCGGCGGCTCTCAAGCGCCACGGTGCATGTGCCTGGGGCGGATGCTATGGCGACGCCACCATGGACTCCGCCACCGCATCCACCACCGTGAAGCCGGCGGGCCCGCTGAAGGTCGCCCTCGCCTACTGCACGTGCTTCGTGCTGTGGGGCTCCACCTGGTCCGTGGTGAAGGTGGGCCTGGAAGACCTGCCGCCGCTGCGCTTCCTCGGCACCCGCATGCTGGTGGCGGGCCTCTTCCTGCTGCCGTTCGCGCGTGCGCGTGGACGGGTGGACACACGCACCGGAGGGCGCATCGCCGCGCTGGGCCTGCTCCAGCTCGCCGTGCCCTTCGGCCTGCTCTTCTTCGCGCAGCAGTGGATTCCCTCGAGCTGGGCCGCGCTGCTGTTCTCCACCTTCCCCCTGTGGCTGCTGCTCGTCGGCCGTGTGCTGATGCCGGACCAGCCCCTGACGCCGGGCAAGGTGCTCGCGGCGAGCCTGGGCGCGATGGGCGTGGTGGTGCTCCACTCCTCGGGCGTCGAGGGACTGGAGCTGTCCGGCAAGGTGCTGCTCGGCGTGGTGATGACGCTGGTGGCCGTGGCGGTCATCGCCGTGGCCAACGTGCTGGCCAGGCGCCACATGTCACACGTCCCCGCGCAGGTGCTCGTCTTCGGCCAGACGCTCAGCAGCGCGGTGCCCCTGCTCGCGCTCTCCTTCCTGCTGGAGTCGGACTCGCCCGGCAACTGGACGCCGCGCGCGCTGGGCGCCGTCTTCTACCTGGCGGTGTTCGGCACGGCCTTCACGTACCTGTGCCTCTACTGGCTCTTGCCGCGCATCTCCCTCACGGCGCTCGGCGCCATGGCCCTGCTCGACACGCTGGTGGCGGTGGTGCTGGGCGTCGCCTTCCTCGGCGAGCCCTTCACCCTGTCGCTCGTCGTGGGCGGCGCCCTCATCCTCGGGGGCGCCGCGTGGGCCAACGCGCTGCCGCAAGAAGCAGCGCCACGTCCCGCCGACGACAACACCGCGCGCTGAAGCGCGGGCGTCAGCGCGAGGTGTTCAGCGCGCGGTGCTCCTGAATCCACGCGCGGGCCTCATCGAGCGTGTCCACGTAGCGCACGTCGAGCGGGCGCCCACCGCTGAGCATGGAGCCCACCATCAGGCTCTTGGTGGTGGCCTTCTGCTCCAGCGCCGCGCCGATGTAGACGATGCCCAGGAACCAGTCCGCCTTCGCGTGGTCCACCAGGTAGCGGCGCGACTCCGGACTGAGCTGCGAGTCGGTGATGTCCGCCGCCAGGTAGTAGCGCCCGTCGACCGACAGCGTCTTGTAGAGGCCGCAGGACCAACGCGACGTGTCCTCGGTGATGGCCCCTCGGAAGCGCGCCCAGAGGATGTCCGGCGCTTCCAGCCACGCGCGCTGCTCGCCGTGGCTCCACTCCTGCTCCCAATCCCTTGCCATGAGACTCCCGCGATGATGCCGGGCCCAGGATAGGCCCGGCCGCCCGCGGTTCCCAATGGCCCCCGCGCTAGAAGCGCAGCGGTAGCGCGAACGCTGTCCCGTTCTGCGTTCCTGTCCGGAAGCTCCGGGGTGCACCGATAACCATCGTTGGCGGGGTTCCACCCGAGCCCGGCACGAGCGCGAGGTCCTGTCCGAGCTGGGCTCGCTCGGCGCCGTCACCGGCGATGGTGAAGTACGGCGAGAGCGCGCCGCTGAGGTTGGGCGCACCCGCGTAGACGAACACGGCGCCGCCGCCATCCGAGGCCTCGGAGGCGCCCGGCGCGCTCACCACCAGGTCAGGGACGTTGTCGCCCGACAGGTCCACGTTGCCCGCCAGCGCCGTGCCGAAGCCCACCGCGCGCGACTTGTGCACCAGCACCACCGGCGTCAGTCCATCACCGAAGGCGCCCACCACGAGCGGGCTGCCAGCGGACTGCTTCTTCGCCATCTCCGTCGTGAGCTGCGCCTTGTCGAAGAGCAGGACGACGGGCTGGGTGACGCCGTTGAACGGCACCGCGGTGGCGCTGATGGCCAGGAAGTCCCGCTGGTCCCCCGTCGTGCCGCCCGCGTTGCTCATGACCTTGCCCGCGCGCGCGATGGCCAGGCCGAGGCCGAGATTGTTGAGCTGCACCTCGCTGTCGCCCGCGATGCGCCACACCGTCGGCGTGGTGCGACCACCGCAGCGCCCACCTGCCGCGTTGTAGCCGAAGAGGATGGCCACGCCGGAGCGAGCGCCCTCCGCGTAGCGCCACGCGAGGTCGTCGCAGCTGTCCCCGTTGATGTCGCCCAGCGACGTCGGCGCGCTCGTCTGGAGCGCCAGGGAGGGCCACGAGTAGACCGAGTCACAGGTCATCGTGAGCTTCGTCAGCGACGTATCGTCCGGGTCGCGTCCCAGGAACACCTCCATGCCCCTGTCGCGAAGCACGCCCACGTCCTGGTTCCCGTCTCCGTTGAAGTCGAAGCCGCCCACCAGCCCACGGCCCAGCGCCGAGCGCTTGCACTTCGCATCCGTCTCCGGCGTGCAGCCCGCTATCTGCAGCGGCGCCCACACGCGATAGGCGGGCTTGAAGGAGCCGTCCGCCTGCCCCAGCGACACCAGCAAGCCGCCCACGGACTGGTTGGCCGTGGTGAGGCACTCGGGTCGCACCGTCTGGTAGGTCGTGGCCAGCTCCGCGTTGTTGCTGGCCGGCACGACGAAGCCCGTGGCGCCCACCACCAGGTCCGGGAGCTTGTCCCCGTCGAAGTCCGTGAAGGCCACGTCCGCGCCCACGGTGCGGCCCGCCTTGTGCGGGGAAGGCGCGCCCTCCTCGGCCACCACTGCCGGGGCGGCGCGAGCCACGCCGCGCACGTACGCCCGGCCAATGGACATGGCGTCACCGTCGCCGTTGGCGCCCGGACCCGACCAGCCCGGCGCGCCCAGCAGCGCCACCGCGCCCTTGGGCCCCACCGCCACCGCCACCTGCTCGCCCACGCGCTCCACGCTGGGCTTCGCCGGCACGTTGGCGCTGGTGCGCGCCCACTCCACCAGCGAGGCGCCTCCACGACGGAACAGCTCCACGCGGCCGGTGAAGGCCCCCTGCTCGGACGAAGCGCGGCCGGAGAAGGCCGCCAGCGAGTCACCCTCCGGCAGGCGCCACACCGCCAGGCCCGAGCCCAGGGTGTCCGACTTCGCCGCGCCATTGAGCGCCGACAGTGACTTGTTGATGACGGCGCCCTTCGTGAGCGTCGACAGCGGATACACCAGCACCTTGCCGCCAAAGCGCAGCGTGGTGCCGCCCGGCCCGGGCGGCGCGGCATACGGCGCGCCCAGCACCAGCTCCGGACCCGGCGTGCCGTCCACGTCGAGCACCGCGAAGCTGCGTCCCGCGACGACACCGGCCGTGTCTCCGTAGATGCGCGCGAAGGCCTCCTCGCGCTTCACCTGGGGCGGCGTGGTGGTCGGGTCACCGGTGGGCGCGTAGGCGCTCAGGTCGAACAGCAGCGCGCCACCCGAGTCCGGGCCGGAGCGCACACCACCGCTGGTGCTCAGGTCCGGCGAGTCCGCGCGGTCCGCCACCGCCATCAGCAGCGGAGGACGCGTGTCATTCGCGGGGATGGCGGCCAGTCGCCACGTGCCCTCATTGCCGTCCGCGAGGTTGGCGGGCAGCACATACACATCAGGGCTCGCCCGGAAGCGAATCCCCTCGGAGCGCGCGAAGAAGACGGAGATGGCCACCTGCGTGCCGGAGACGGCGCCTTCCGCGGTGTAGCGGGACACGCGGCTGAGCGCGGCGATGTCCAGCCGCCCATCCTTGTTGAAGTCCGCCGTCACCAGCGCGCGGCCCAAGTCGGAGCCGGTGCGCGCCATGGGCACGCCCTCGCGCGACAGGTCCGAGCCACCCAGGCGGATGGTGGGGAGGTCCGGCACCGGCGCGCTCGGCGTGGCCAGGTAGATGTCCACGGTGCCGCGCGCGCGGATGTTGTTGCTGGGCGCCAGGTCTCCCGCGGGCGAGCCCACCACCAGGTCCACCTTGCCATCACCATCCATGTCCGCCACGGACAGACCCGCGCCGAACGCGGCATCCCTCAAGAGGCCGGCGAGCTGCAGGCGCAGCGGCGCGGGCGCCCCACCCTTGAAGGTGTAGAGGTACACCGCGCCCGCGTTGCTCGTCGCCACGTCGGCGCCCGGCGAGGACACCACCAGCTCCGCGCGTCCATCACCGTCCAGGTCACCCGCGGCCAGCGCGTCACCGAACTGCGCGGTGTCCGTGTCGCCCGTGAGCACCCACAGCGGCTGGGCCTCCAGGCCTCCACTGCCGCCCTTGTAGATGAACACCGCGCCGCCCGTGGGACGGCCCATGTCGCTCTCGCGCTGACCCACCGCGAGGTCCAGCGTGCCGTCACCATCGAAGTCCGCCGTCACCAGGGTGGCGGCATCCGTGAGCCGGCCGTGCGCGAGGCCCGGCCGCGTCAGCTCGTCCAGCACCACCACCGTCACCGACGCCTTGTCTCCGGTGAACGGGTCCGCCGCCTCGAGCACCGCCGCGCCCGTGTCACCCGCCACGAAGCCGATGCGCCCGGCCACAATCGTCCCGGGGCCCGACACCTTCGTCCACACCACCCTGTCACTGCCACCGCGCGTGGCCAGCGGCACGGAGGAGCCCGAGGGCGCCGCGAGGAACGCGGGCGCGCCATTGAGCCGGGCCGTCTTGCTCACTTCGTACTGGAGGATGGCCTCGTCGCCCGTCTGTGAGTCGAGCACGGTGATGAGGTCCAGGCCCTCGGTCGGGCCCGCCGTGTAGAGGCCATCGGCGGAGAGCGAGCCGCCGGAGAGGTTCTGCTTCAGGTTGTACCTGGCGGTGCCCAGCAGACCCTTCGCCGCCACCTGGAAGGACGTGCCCGGCCGAAGCTGGGCGCGCGCCGGTGCGATGTCGAAGAGCGCCGTCACCTCCAGCGTGGCGCGGGCGTCCCCCTCACAGCGGGCGTCCTCCACCACCAGCGTGTCGGTGCCCGGGGTGAGCCCCGCGATGAAGCGCTGCGCGCGCAGCTCACCGGAAGAGCCCCCTGCCTCCAACCGGTAGCGGTACACACCGCTGCCGCCGGTGGCCACCAGGGACACCGGGCTGCCCACGCGAACCCGAGGGGGCTCCGCGCGCAGGGTCAGCGGAGCGCGGCCCGTGCACTGGTCCACCTCCGGAGGCGGCTCGTTCTCACGCGCGGGGTCCAGGTCGTCCGAGCAGGCCGTGACGAGGAGCGCGAGGAGGGGGGCCGCGCGAGGGAATCGAATCATGGTGTGCCTCGAGGGGTCAGGCGGGTGCGACGGAGGGCTTCAGGGCTTCGCGCCGGACGCGGCCCAGCGCTGGATGAGGGAGATGAGCTGAGGGTCCAACGGACCATCCGCGGGCATGCGCTGGTCTCTCACCGAGGCGGTGATGAGGGGCGCATTCTCCTTCCACAACTCGTACGTGTTGAGCGCCCGGCCGGGGCCGGTGGAGTGGCACTTCTCGCAGCGCGACACATGGATGGGCTTGATGTCCGTCGCCCAGCTCAGCGCCACGGTGCTCACGGGCTGGTAGTCGAACGGCACCAGGCGCCTGGCCTCGGTGCCATCCAGGAAGCGCGCCACCACGCCGAGCGCCTGACGCCCCGCCTCCAGGCCCGCGAAGGAGTACGGCTTCGGGGTGCCGTCCGCCTCCTGGCCTCCCAGGCTGTACACCGGCCCTTCGCCCGTGGCGGGGAACTCCACGCCGCCCACCTGGAAGACGACGGCCTCGGGCACCACGCCGGTGGGCATCACCGCGCGCACCACCAGCCCGTCCTCCACCACCTGCATGCCCTGGTGCAGCCCCGTCACGCGCGGCGCCGGAGAGCGGCTCACCGCCACCGTCTCACCGCCGAGCTGCACCCACGCGCAGCCGCTCTCGTCCGCGGACAGGAAGCGGAACTCGCGCGTGTCGATGCCCTGCGCGAGGCCCCACTCGTTCGCGTCCGCGTCGTACAAGAGCAGCGCGTCGCTCGACTTCACCCACAGGAAGCGGCCCGACGCGAGCAGCTGCACCGGCCGCTGCGGCAGGGACACCCGACGCCAGCCTTCCTTCGGTCGGCGCAGCAGGCCCTGGTTGGTGAGCAGCCACAGCTCTCCGGAGGTGCCCAGCCCCGGGCCCAGTCCGGCCAGCGACTCCACCACCTCGCCCTCTTCGAGCGGAGCGCCCGCCTCGCGCACGTCGAAGTGCACCAGGCTGGTGGCCACCGCGACATGCAGCTTGCCGTCGCGAAGGAACCACACGCCCGCGGAGCCCTCGGCCGTCGGGGCCGCCGCCAGCGCGGTGATGCCGGTGAGCGCCTCGCCCTTCACCTTCAGCGCGGACAGCGTGCCGTCGCGGAGCTGGAAGAGGCCCGTGGGATGCGCCAGCCACACCGCGCCATCCGAGGACTGCGTCGTCGCGGTGATGCCCAGGCCCAGCGCGTCACGCCACGGAGGGGAGATGAGCCACCCCGACTCGGCGAGGAAGAGGCCGTTTTGCGCCTCCACCAGCGCGCTGTGCGGGCCCATGCGAAACACGGCGTTGACCGTGCCCAGCTCGGCGCTGTTGCCCGGGTGGGGCGCCAGCGCTCCCAGCGAGCCGTCCAACCGGATGCGGACGACGGTGCCGCTGGTGTTGGCGAAGATGCCGCCCCCAGACTGGTCCGCGAAGCCCGGGGCCGACGCCAGCGTCGTCTTCGACCGGACCTCGACGGGCCGGAAGGAGACGGGCCGAGGCCTGTCCAACGGGAGGGATTCGTCGCCGCACGCGGTGAGGAGGACGGCGGCGCAGAGGGGAAGAAGTCGAAGAAGAACGGGGGCGGCGGACCGCCCCTCGTCCATCTCCCGGGGGGCTCGGGGATGGTGGCGCATGCGGCTCAGGCGAGGATGGGACGAAGGGGATCCACTCGGGTGATGCTGTAGTCCAGGCCCGCCGACGCCAGCACCGTGGCGATGACGTGCTCGGGGAAGATGTTCTCTCCCCGGGGGTTGAGCGCGCCGGTGCGCAAGTCGAACGTGCCCGGCGACATGCCGATGTCTCCGCTCTTGCCGAAGACGTAGTTGTGCTTCACGCCCGCGCCCATGAGCATGCAGGAGTTGGAGATGTGGTGGTCGCGGCCGCCCGCGCTGTTGATGAGCGGCGTGCGGGAGAACTCGGAGAACACCATGATGGTGGTGTGGTCCATGAAGTTCCCGCCCGTCGGGTGGGGACTTGCGCGCAGGTCATCCACCAGGCTGGCCAGCGCGTCGAAGCCCCGGCGCTGGTTGTTGGCGTGCGTGAGCTGCGTGCCGAAGTGCGTGTCCAGGCCGCCCGTCAGGTTGATGGTGAGGCACTGGGCGATGCCCTTCTTGAGCGCGGTGGCCACCATGGCGGCGCGGCCCGCCTCGGTGTCGTAGCGGCCGCTCTGGTCCAGGCCATAGCGGCTGCGCACGCCGGCCATCTCTTCGTTGTTCAACTCGAACTTGAACGAGGCTTCCAGCTGCTGGGCCATCACCTGCTGCATCTGGTCCCGGCTGTTCTGGTACGTCGTGCCCACGCCGCGAGCGCCGTAGGCGGCCTCCTCGCAGGTGATGGGCTGGCCCCGGAAGTCGACCAGCTGCTTCTCGATTTCGCTGTCCAGCAGCTGCGAGCTGGGCTTGAGCGTGAGCAGCAGGTCGTCCTTGCGGCTGACGCGCAGCGCGTTGGCGTAGCCGGGGTAGCGGTCGTTGTACGACTCCACGTTGAACGCGATGTTGGAGATGGGCACGCGGGGCTTCATCTGCCCCACGATTTCCGTCGCCGTGGAGGAGCCACGCGCCGCGCTGCCGATGGGCATCTTCCCGGTGAGGAAGTAGCGGTAGCCCACCTCGTGGCCCAGCGTGTTCATGTTGATGCCGCGCACCACCGTCATCAGGTCGAAGTGGTTCGACAGCCGGCCCACCGCGGGTCCGAAGTCGATGTTCGACTGGCCCACGCCCGTCTTCTCCGGGCGCAGGGGAATGGCGGAGAAGCGCGCGTCGTTGATGAGGTTGTAGCCCGGCAGGATGCGCGTCTCCGCCGCGCGGTCCGCGGTGAACTCATCCGGGTCCTTCGGGTCGAAGGCGAGCAGCTGGTCCCACCCGCCGTTGAAGTACACGAAGACGAAGCAGCGGTCGGCGGGGGCCAGCGAGGCCGCCTGCGCGAAGGAACGGAAGGGCAGTCCACCCAGCAGCGTGGAGCCCATGAAGCCGGCCGCGGCCTTGAGGAAGGTGCGGCGCTCGGGACGGTGGTTCTCGTCGAGGCGATTCTTCTTCATCGAAGTCACTCCGAGCTTCAGTAGGTGATGAACCGCGCGTCGGTCAGCATGGCGATGCACGTCACCGCCAACGCATCCGCGCGCCGCCTGGCCGTCTCCGCCCGGGCCGAGGCCTGGGTGAAGAACCCGACCCACTTCGTCAGCTCCTCTCCCTCCAGGGGCGCACCCCAGAAGCGGAGGGAGTTGTAGACGAGGAACTCTCGCACCTGGGCATCCGTCAGCTTGCGCAGGTCATCCCAGGCGGCCGGCAGCGTGCGCGACAGCGTCCGCTTGGAGGCATCCGCCTGCTTCACCTCGTCCGCGGCCTGGGCGATGCACACGAAGCGCGCGCCATCCTCCAGGAACTTGGCGAAGACGAGGTTGGGCTCGGTGTTCTCGCTGGCGACCAGGGCGAAGTCGGCGCGGCCCAGCGACGAGGCGCGCGCGTCGATGCCGTCGCCGCCGTTCACCCAGCGGCGGCCGACGGCCTCCAGGATGGCGGCGTCGAGCTGGGAGACGGTGAGCCGGCGCGGGGCACGGCCCACGCTACCGCCCTGCTCTTCCGGGTCCGGCAGCGGGTCGAAGTCCCCGGGCTGGTGGGGGTTGGCGACAGGCTCGAGCTGCCCGTCCAGGGTGGGACCGGGCTTCTCTTCGGTGGACTTGTTGCAGCCGGCGCTCAGCGCGAGCAACGCGGCAATCAGGAGCACGCGGCGCATCAGTCAATCCTCCGGTAGGCGTCGGTGGTCACCACGCGCTCGATGAGCGCCTTGAAGCGGTGGCCACTCTTCGCGAAGTCACTGGCCAGCGGCGCCAGGTACATCCGCTGCTCCTCGCCCGTCATCGGACGGCCCAGGAACTCGTTCCACACGCGCTTCACCGTGCAGCGCTCCAGCTCGCCGGACTGGTACATGCGCTCGACGAGCAGGCGCGGGCCCGCCTCGATGTTCTGCTCCTCGTCGGCCGTGCGGTACAGATACGTCTTGAGCATGCCGAGGCTGCTGGCGCCGTCTCCGTCGTACGCCTGCATCACGTACTGGGAGCACTCGCCGCCGCAGTTGGTGTCGCCGTTGATGGCGCAGTCGCGGCACTTCGGGTCGAGTCGCGGGAACTGGTCCGCGGGCAGGAACTGCGCGGAGCGCTCGGCGTAGCGGCCCCAGTGGGCGCCGGTGGGCTCGATGGTGGCGTGGCAGTAGTTGCAGCCACAGCGCTTGGCCAGGTTGTTCTCGCGGTTGCACGCGTCCTCGGGCGCGGGCAGGGAGGCCTCCGAGCCCGGCACGAACGTCTTGCAGAGGAAGGCCTCGTAGAACTCGGAGACGCGGGCGCGGTGCGTCGGGAACCGGTAGAGGAACCCGGGCGTCGTCAGCACGCCGGAGTGCGACTCGTCGCGGGTGTATTCCTTCCAGTTCGCGGCATCGGTGTAGGCGATGGCGGGAATCGACTCCAGCGCCGCCGGCGCGGTGGCGCTGAACACGCCCACACCCTGACGCTTCCGGTAGTACTCGGACAAGGTGCCGTTCACGAACGAGCGGCGCGTGGTGAGGATGTTGTAGTAGGGCTCGTCGCGGCGGACGACCGACTCGGCGATGCGCAGCGGCTCCTCGTTGAAGGCGGTCACGCGCATGTCATGCACGTTGCGCACATAGAGCGGGTCCGTCGTCGCGCCGATGGCCGGCACGCCGCAGCGGCGCATGCCCTCGCCGCAGCCGCAGCTGCGGTCATTGGCGAAGCGGGCCGTCTCACAGGACTCACGCGTCCAGGGGTTCTGGTCGCGCTCCTGGGCCTCGACGGCGCACACCTTCACCGTCGTCGGCGCGCCCTCGGGGGCCCAGTAGCCGGCGGGCTTCGTCACGAAGCCCTCGCGCTGGATGCAGCCGCGCACCGGGGCGTAGGCGCCCTTGATGTTGTTGTTGAGGTTGAGGTCCAGCGTGCAGCGCTTGAGCGTCAGGAGGCTCGGCTTGGACGCCGGGTCCGGATGGTCGAAGGACACCACGAGGCCGCTCGCCTCCGTCGTCTCCACCGTCAGCGCGGAGGTGGTGTTCTTGGCCGGGTCGGGCCGGCACAGGTACGACTTCACGGTCGCCGCGGCGCCGCGGTTGTCGCAGAAGTAGCGGTACTTCCCCCAGGTGCTGGACGCGGGCAAGGCGGCCAGCTCGGCGCAGGTCGTCACCGCGTTGGCCGTCGCGACCGCCAGCTCCGGGCAGCTGTAGAAGTTGGTGTCGTAGTCGTGGCTGACCGGCATGGGCACGCCCATGTCGTCCGTGCATTTGGTGCGAGCCACCGCCGTGAGCGGCGCGGCGTGCGAGTCCTGCATCGTCGTCAAGCAAGAGCTCTGCTCGATGTCTGAGTTGCAGGACTGGCCGTTGACGCCTCTGAGCGCCGTGGACGGATTGTTCGCGAAGCCGAATGCGGAGGTGGTGCCGTTGCCGCCCAGTCGCGAGTTGCCGTTGTCGAAGATGCTGGCGCTGATGTTCGAGCGGAGGAGCGCGCGATGGAAGTTGCGCACGCGCGTGTAGAACAACTCGTCATTCATCATGGCGCGGACGTCCTCTTCGGACACCGAGCCCTTCGCCTGGACTGCCTTGTATTCCTCCCAAGTGGGCGGCCGACCGAGCAGGTCGAGCGTCAGCTGCCGCAGATGTCTTTCGGGACGGACCTTCGCGACGGGCGCGCAAACAGCGGCCTCATCGGCGGAGGCTGGCAGAGCCAGGAACAAGGCGGCGCCAGCCAGGATGGCGAGGCAACGCTCGCGGAGCACGGGGAACCTCCGTGGAGGGGGGGGTCGGGGGCGACCGTAACTGAGTATGCAAGAATTACCGGGAGAAGATCCAGCCGGCCTAACAGAATCCTTCATCCGACATGTCGGCACAGCAATGTATCGCTACTGTGTCGGTTGCATCGGCGGACGTGTCGCGGGAGATAGGGCGCATGTCGAACGCCACCTCTGCACCGCTTCAGCCCCGAGTGAGCGACCGGGCTTTTTATGTCTTCACCGGTGTCGTCTCCGCGGCGGCGCTGGCCTTCATCGCGTGGATTTTGATGGGCCGACGCAACGGAGTGGAGGGCGTGGATCTGCGCTTCCTTCCGGCCGTCAACGCGAGCCTGAACGCGACGGCGGCGGCGCTGCTCATCGCGGGCTGGGTGGCCATCAAGCGCGGCGCGCGGCGCGTGCATCAGTATTTGATGGTGGCGGCCTTCGCGGCGTCGGCGCTGTTCCTGGTCTGCTACCTCTCCTATCACTACGTGCACGGCAACACGCGCTACGTGGGTGACTGGCGAGGGCTGTACCTGTGCATCCTGGCCAGCCACGTGTTGCTGTCCATGGCTGTCGTTCCCCTGGCGTTGGTGGCCTTCTACTTCGCGTGGCGCCAGCAGTTCCCCCGGCACCGCAAGGTGACGCGGTGGCTGGCGCCCATCTGGGTGTACGTGTCGGTGACGGGCGTGGTGGTGTACTTCATGCTGCGCGGCGGCCTGCCGTCCCTGTAGCGCCGCTCAGGGCAGCGCGCGACGGAGCCAGCGCTCGAAGGCGTCGAAGGTGTCCTGGGCGCCCTTCACCACGCGGTCGTCAAAGGCAGGGTCGGCCGCGTCCACGGATGCGCGCGTGAGCACTTCGCCAAAGCCGCGCCACCGGGGCCCCACGTCGTCGCCGTAGGCGCGGAAGAAGACGAAGTCGCCCGCGGCGGTGCCCTCGAAGTGGCGGCGCAGGTGCCGGAGGATGAGCTGGCCTCCGAGCGTCGCGCCCTCCAGCACGTAGCAGCCACCGAGCGCCTCGGGCAGTCCCGTCAGCGGCGGTGGCTCCGGACAGCTGGGCAGCCGCGCGAGCGATGGCGTGTCATGGCCAAGCGCGCGCAGGTCCGCCTCCAGCCACGCAACCTTCACCCGCTCCTGCATGAGCAAGCCAGGCAGCGCCGCGCCCAGCACGGTGATGAGTCGCTCCTCCACCGGGGAATGGAAGCCATGGAGCGCCTCCAGGTGGCGGCGATAGCCCTCGAGCGTCAGCCCAGGCTCCAGCAAGCGCACGGCGGACTCGGCGCGCTCGTGGTGGGGGCGGGTTTCCGTCTTGAGTCGCTGCGGCAGGGACACGGTGAGACCAACATGGCCTCACCCGGGCGCGGAGGGAATGGCTAAATCCCAACGCGTACCAGAGGGAGCCCCTGTCAGGAACGTGGGGAGGCGGCCGACCGGGGCGCCATGCGAATCCTGACGTTGGACGAAGTACCGAGCCACAGTTGGCCTTATCAATCCGCCGCACCGAGAGGCGGCACGCAGACCGTGTGGTTTCCCCTGCTGCGCGGCACGGTGGACTCGCTTCCGGACGAAGTCTCCGCGCTGTTGGTGCTCTCCGACCTCCAGGGTGTGGCCCCTCATGCGCTCCAGGACGGCGCGGTGGCGCTGCTCGGAGAGGTGCTCGCCGATGAGCTGGCCATCCTCGGAGAGCTGGGCGAGCTGCCGCTGCCGGGAACCATCGGCGTGGTGCTCGCGGGGGACTTGTTCTCGGAGGCGAACGCGAACGTGCGCGGTGCCTCCGGTGACGTGCGCGCCGTCTGGCAGGCCTTCGCGGAGCACTTCCGCTGGGTGGTGGGTGTGGCCGGCAACCACGACACGTTCGGCGGCGCGCGCGAGCAAGCGCGCTTCCAGCAGCGCCCCGGCATCCACCTGCTCGACGGCGAGGTGGTGGACCTGGAGGACCTTCGCGTAGGCGGCGTGGGCGGCATCATCGGCAACCCGGACAAGTCAGGCCGGCGCGACGAGACGGAGCACCTGCGACAGCTCGGCGCGACGCTGCGCGAATCACCGGAGCTGCTGGTGTTGCATCAAGGGCCGGACGTCGAGGGCACGCGGCTTCGCGGCAGTCCCGTCATCCGGGAGTGTGTGAGCACGCGCGCGGGCCTGTTGGTGGTCTGCGGCCATGCCCACTGGGTCACTCCGCTCGCCACCCTCCCCGGCGACGTCCAGGTGCTCAACGTGGACAGCCGCGCCGTGCTGCTCGAACGCGCTCGCGCTTCCGCTTGAGCGCGTCCGTCGCGACGCGGTCCCCAGTCATGCTCACCGGGAACCGGCGTCACCTCGGTCAGCGACTCAGCGACAGAAGCCGTCAGCCCGGCAGACCGCGGGAGGCGCGCAGTTGATGCCCGAGCCGATGCAGCTCGGCTGACATGCGCCGATGCCCGTGCCGTCGCTGTAGCAGAGATACCCCGAGCGGCAGTCGCCCTGGCCGGTGCCCACCGCGCGCGAGCAGCTGTCCAGACAGACCTTCAGGCCCGCCGTATTCACGACGTAGCACTTGGAGCCCGTGGGGCACGCCGTCGTGTTGCACACCAGGGTGCAGTAGCCACCGGGGAAGTTCGTGTTGCACGTGCCTCCCGCGCAGTCGGAGTCATCCGTGCAGGGCGAGCCCACGTCCAGCGTCGGGTCATCGTCGATGGGCGCCAGCGGGAGCAGGTCGAAGCTGACGTTGGGCGTGGAGGCACCGGTCTCCACGTCGAGGGGCTCGAAGGAGTCGATGTTGCGCCAGAAGCCCGTGCGCTCTCCGTCCTCGAACAGCTCGCCGTCCTCGTCGTCGTCGATGGTCGCCAGCACGTAGTAGGTCCTGGGCTCCAGCTTGAGGGAGTAGTCATAGCCGCGCGCCGCGCGCGCCACGGTGATGGCCTCATCGGCCGCCTCCCACTCGCCCGTCACCGCGTCCTGCCAGACGAAGGCGACAATCGCATCCAGGTCGTCCGCTGACCCCACGCCAATCTTCAGCGCCACCGTCGCGGAGCCGGCCGCGCCGGAGCCCGCGAGGTTGAGCGTCACCACGTAGTCCCCGTCCGCCAGGCCCGCCGAGTTCACCGCCACGTCCAGCGTCGTCGAGCCGTACGCGGGCACCGTCTTGGTGCTGCCCCCGGGGAAGGACACCGCCGAGTCCTGGGGCCCCGACTTGGTGGCCGTCACCACCAGGTCTCCACCCTGCCGGCCGCCCACGTTGCTCAGCGTGAGCTGCTGCGTCGCGCTCTGCCGGAAGAAGAGCGTGGTGGTCGCCACGCTCAGCTTCGGCGGCTCCAGCGCCGGGTCCGTGCTCTGGATGCGCCGCAGCGCCGCCTGCGCGTTGATGAGTCCCGCGCCACAGCCGCCCGCGCACTGCGAGGCGGGAATGGGCGTCGCGGTGGACTTCAGCGCGGCCTCCGCCTGGGTCGACGTGAGGTCCGCGGTCAGCTTGGCCGCGGTCGCCGCCAGCAGCGCCACCACGCCGGCCACATGCGGCGCCGCCATGCTGGTGCCCTGGGAGAACTGATACGCGGGCTGCCGGTTGTCATCCAGCACGGTGGACAGCACGCCGTCCGCGTACCCATCGCCGTTGATGTCCTCCCGCATCTCTCCGCCGGAGGCCACCACGTCCACGCGCGCGCCGTAGTTGGAGAAGCTGCTGCGCCGGCCCGACAGGCCCGTGGACCCCACGCAGATGACGTTCTCCTGGTTGCACGGCGTGCTGCCGGAGGCGTCCACGTTCTCGTTGCCCGCGGCGACGACGATGATGGCGCCGCGACCGACGGCGGCGTTGATGGCGTCCTGGTAGAGCGCCTGCGGCGGCGCGCTGCCACCCAGGCTCATGTTCAACACCTTGGCGGCCTTGGCCGGGCGCTGGGTGATGCCGGGCACGTCCCCGCCCGTAGCCCAGGTGATGGCCGCCGCGATGTCGAAGCTGTTGCCACCCTTGGTGCCCAGCACGCGCACCGGGAGAATCTGCGCGTTCCAGGCCACACCCGCGACGCCGGTGCCGTTGTTCGTCACCGCCGCCACGGTGCCCGCCACGTGCGAGCCATGCCACGACGAGCCCCCCTGCGGCTCATCGCCGCCTTCGTCCAGCGGGTTCGCGTCGCGGCCGTTGCCGTCACCCGCGTTGGTCGGGTCGGCAATCATGTCGTAGCCCTGCACCACGTGGGAGTTGAGGTCCGGGTGCGAGACGATGCCGGTGTCGATGACCGCCACCACCACGCCATCCGCGCCCGACTCGATGTCCCACGCGGCCGGCAGGTTGATGGTGGGGTAATGCCACTGGAGGCCGTAGCCCTTGTCGTCGGGGACGGCCGTCTTGTACATGCGCAGGTTGCGGTCCGTGTAGCGCACGCCCGGCACCGCCGCGAGCCTCGACACCAGCTCGCGCGTCTCGTCCGCCGACACCGCGTGGCCGTCCTCCGCCTCGAAGCCCACCAGGTGCAGGTACTCGCTCGCGTAACCCTTGTGCACCGTGCGGTAGCCAGGGAGCGCCGTGGCGGACAGCACGCGCTCGGGGGACACGCCCCCTTCCTCGAAGCGGACGACGACGTCACCGGGAATCGTCGCGTCTTCCTGGGGGATGCGCGCGAGCGGCGGCGGCCCCAGCGGCGTGGGGATGATGGGCAGGCCCGGGTCCGTCTGCTCCAGCGCGGCGCGGCGCACCTGCTGCGTCTTCGCGCCACGGAGCTGGTCCTTCAGCCGCGCCAGCACGCTCTTGCTGAAGGGAAGGCGGGTGGCTCGGGAGACACCGCCCTCGGAAGACTGCTCGTTGCTGCGGAACGGCGTGAGCGTCCCCGCGACAGTGCCGGAGTCATCAGGCCCGCCACCCCCAGACTCGTCACACGACGTGGCCGAGAGCAGCAACAGTCCAACGAGCAATAGACGACGCATTCGAGAGAACCCCCTCCTGGAAAACAGTGGGGGGACCCTAGCACCGCGAGTCCAGGTGGACGTGGATTCTCAGCTCGCTTGCGCGACCCCGCCGCCGCCCTCCGTGTCCTCGCCAACGTTCTCCTCGGACTCGTCCTCCAGCGCGTCCACGCCGCCCGGCACACCGTCCACGTAGGTGACGACATTGCCCGGCATCGCGGGCACGCGCGGCCCCGGCGTCACCACACCCGTGAGGTTGAGCGGGTCCACGCCGGAGAGCTGCACGCGCACGCCGGAAGGAGGCTGCCGCCGCACCGCGCGCGCCATGTCCACCGCCTCCGGTAGGGCGAACTGCTCTCCGACGAAGCCCGCCACGAAGCGCCCACCCCGCACCTCGCCGCGCGCCTCCATGCGGCGGTAGACGAACAGCAGCTCGCGCCACGTGGGCGCCAGCGCCTCGCGCATCACCAAGTCTCGCCAGACGATGCCGTAGCGCTGGAGGAACAGGCGCGCCAGCGAGTCCATCACCTCTTCCGACGTCTTCGGCTCCGCGGGCGCCAGCAGGCTCCAGCGCCCCGGGCCACCGCGCTGCAACAGCTTCTGCCGCTTGCGGTGCGCGGGGCTCTGGAGCACGCGCAGGTTCTGCACCGCGTCCGCCGTCACCAGGCCGCGCGCCACCAGCTCCCACAGCGCGTCCTCGATTTCCGCCGGCAGCCGTCGCGCGCGGGACACGAGGTCCTGGAAGAAGCACGCGCCCCGCCGCTCCAGCACTGCCACCACGTCCTTGGCGGCCACGCTGAGGTCCGGAGGCGTCCACACGTCCCCATCCGCGAGCACCGCGTGAGGCCGCGCCGCCGCGAGCATCCACTCCAGGTCCTCGCGCAACGTGAAGGTCAGCGGCGCGTTGCGCGTGGGCGAGGCACGCGAGCGAGTGGGCGCGGGCACCTCCGGCTCCGGCGGTAGCACGGGCGCGCCGCGACGAGGTCCCGCCACGGGCTTCGGCTGGTCCTTCATCGTCAGCCGGCCCCAGGCCACCTCACCCGCGTAGCAGGCGCGCTCCAGCATGTCCGGCGTGTAGCCCCGCATGCGCGCGGGCAGGAGGAAGCGCTCCCACGCGGAGGCCGGTGCCTCGTAGCCCTGGAGCAGCCGCACCGCCTTCATGAGTCCCGTGGAGCCGCGCAGCGCGTCCACGTCCTCCATGTGGTGCCACCGGAAGAGGAAGCGCATGAAGTCGCGCCCGCTCAGCGGCTCGATTTCCCGGCGCAGCCGCCCCACCGTCATCCGATGGATGCGTTGGAGCAGACGACGGTCGCACCACTCCAGCGGCAGCGCTTCTCCCGGCGCGAGCGGCGTCTCCAGCGGACGGAAGCGGCCCCGCAGCACGGTGCCCTGCATCTCCAGCTGATGCATCGCCGCGTTGACCTCGTCCTCGCTCAGCACGCACAGGCGCGCCAGCTCCGCCACCGTGATGGGGCCCACGTTCTCCATCCGCCCCCGCACCACCTGGAGCACCGCGGCCTCGCGCTCCACCGGCCGGTCATGCGCCAGCACCGGCAACGGCGGCTGCGTCACTCCGTCCGGGAACAGCACCCGCACCGCGCTGCCCCGCTCGGCCGCGACGAGGAAGCGCCCGGCGGGCAGGTCCAGCCACGCCACCCGGCCCTGCTCGAACAGCGGCGTCGCCAGTCCCTTCGGCACCTCGGTGTCTCGCACCAGCACCCACTGGAGGAGCATGTCGTGCAGCTCATCCTCGTCGCGCATCGGCGGCGCGGCGTCCTCCACCACCGTGGCGATGGCCGTCGCGTCCAGCGCGCCGAAGGCCGCCGCGTCCTCGGCGGGCAGCGCGCGGCGCAGGGCCACGTTGCGCACGCGGCGCTCCTCCGCTGGCGCGTCATCCAGGAAGGTGTACGGCTGGCTGTGAATCATCGCGTGCGCGAAGACGCTCGGCTCCGGCACGTCGCGCGCCTCCAGGCGGATGCGGCCGTCCTTCATGCGACGGAGCACCTCGCGCAGGCCCTCCACGTCCATGGCTTCGTGCAGACAGTCGTCCATCGTCTGCTTCACCAGCGGATGGTCCGGCAGCTCGACGTCACCACCGCCGTGGTTGTCCTGACAGCCCACCTGCGCCGGGAAGACGGCGGCCAGCAGGTCCTCGCTGCGCGCGCGCTGGAGGTTGGGCGCCACGCGCTTGCCCCCCATCATCCGGTGGAGCGCCAGCGCCCGTGTGGCCACCCAGCGGAAGCGCGTGCCGAACAGCGGCGACTGGAGCACCGCCTGCACCAGCACCTCTTCCACGTGGTCCGGGTGCAGGAAGTCGAAGATGTCCGCCAGCGGGAAGGAGTGCTGCTCGCCCAGCGACAGGAGGATGCCGTCCTCCGTCGCCGCTGCCTGCAGCTCGAAGTCGAACGAGCGGCAGAAGCGCTTGCGCAGCGCCATTCCCCAGGCGCGGTTGATGCGGCTGCCGAAGGGCGCGTGGATGATGAGCTGCATGCCGCCCGCTTCGTCGAAGAAGCGCTCGGCCACCACCAGGTGATTACTGGGCACAGCGTCCAGCATCTTCTTGCCCAGCCGCAGGTAGCCCAGCAGCGCATCCACCGCGGGCGGCGGCATGCGCAGCTCCTTCTCCAGGAAGCTGGCCGAGTCCTCACGGGTGAGCAGCTCGTCGCGCAGCCGGCCCACCTGGAGCGACAGCTCGTCCGTGCGCCCCGGTGCCTCACCGCGCCAGAAGGGCACGTTGGGCGCCGCTCCGCGCGCGTCCTCCACCATCACCGTGCTGCCCATCACCCGCTGAATCCGCCACGCGGTGCTGCCCAGGAGGAAGACGTCTCCGGGCGATGACTCCACCGCGAAGTCCTCGTCCAGGGTGCCCACCACCTTGCCCTCCGGCTCGGCGGTGACGCTGAAGGTGAAGGTGTCGGGGATGGCTCCGCCGTTGGTGAGCGCGGTGATGCGCACGCCGCGCCGGCCCTTGAGGCGCTGATTCACCCGGTCTCTGTGCAGGTGGATGCCCGCGCGACCACGTCCGGCGGCGATGCCCTCCGACAGCACCTCCAGCACGCCCTGGTACTCCTCCCACGTCAGGTCGCGGTACGGGTATGCACGCTGGAAGAGGCTGAAGAGGGCGCGCTCGTCCCACTCCTCGCACGCGCACGCGGCCACCACTTGCTGCGCGAGCACGTCCAGCGGCTTCTGCGGGATGATGACCGCGTCCAGGTCGCCCTCGCGCACGGCGTTGAGGAGCGCGGCGCACTCCATCAGCTCGTCGCGCGTCATCGCGAAGATGATGCCCTTGGAGATGGCGGCCTTGTGGTGGCCCGCGCGGCCGACGCGCTGGAGCAACACGGAGATGGCCTTCGTGGTGCCCAGCTGGACGACGAGGTCCACGTTGCCCACGTCGATACCGAGCTCCAGCGACGCGGTGGCCACCATGACGCGCAGCCGACCGTCCTTGAGCTTCTCCTCCGCGGCCAGTCGGATTTCGCGCGACATGCTGCCGTGGTGGGCCGCCACCAGGCCTTCACCCAGCCGCTCGCCCAAATCGTGGGCCACGCGCTCCGCCATCTTCCGCGTGTTGACGAAGATGAGCGTAGTGCGGTGCTCGCCCGCCAGCGCCACGAGGCGGTCGTAGACCTGGCCCCACATCTCGTGGCTCGCCAGCGAGGACAGCTCCGCGTCGGGGATCTCCAGCTTCAAGTCCCACGGGCGCAGGTGGCCCACCTCCACCTTGCGGCAATCGCGATGGGACGCGCCGGTGAGGAAGCCCGCGATGGCGTCCAGCGGCTTCTGCGTCGCGGACAGGCCGATGAGCTGCGGACGCGTCTCGGTGAGCGCCTTCAGCCGCTCCATGGACAGCGTGAAGTGACTGCCCCGCTTGTCTCGTGCGAGCGCGTGAATCTCGTCGACGATGACGGTGCGCACGCCGCGCAGCGTGGCGCGAGCGCGCTCGGCGGTGAGGTAGAGGTAGAGCGACTCCGGCGTGGTGATGAGGATGTGCGGCGGGCGGCGAACCATCCGCGCGCGCTCGGAGGCGGGGGTGTCACCGCTGCGCACCTGCACGCGCAGCTCGCCCGGCGTGTAGCCCTCCGCGCGGGCTCGTGAGAGCAGCTCCTCCAGCGGCTGGAGCAGGTTCTTCTGCACGTCGTTGCCCAGCGCCTTCAGGGGCGAGACGTAGAGCACCTGCGTTCGGTCTTCCAGCTTCTGTTCCAGCGCCAGCCGGAACAGCGAGTCGAGCGCGGCGAGGAACGCGGTGAGCGTCTTGCCACTGCCCGTGGGCGCGGCGATGAGCACGTCCTGCCCGGCCTGGATGAGCGGCCAGCCCTCCACCTGGGGACGCGTGGGCTCGCCGAGTCGCTCGGCGAACCAGCGGCGGACCACGGGGTGGAAGTTCGCCAGTGCCGGGTGCGCCTCGCACTCGGCGGCGAAGTCGAGACTGATCTGCGGGGGCATGCGCACCTCTCCAGCAGGAGACTGAACACAGGTACAGGCGGGCGTCAACGCACACGCGTGGTGGGGAACAGCGACTCCCACACACTCCGCTCGGGTACTCCCAGACCAGGCGACCGCACTGTCACTAGGCTTGGGACATGCGCACGCCCATCCTCCCGTGGCTTGTCGTCGCGGCCTTCAGTCTCGGAGCCGCCCCTCCAGGGAAGGCCGGGTCGGAACCCCTCGCCACGCGCATCCAACGCGCGTCCGAGTACGCCCGGTCCGGGAACGAGATGGAGGCACAGAAGGAACTCGCACTGGCGCTCAAGGAGGCCCCCAAGAATGCGAGCGCCCTCTTCGTCCAGACGTGCCTGTTCCTGGAACAAGGCGCGCTGCCCAAGGCGGAGCAGTCCCTGAAGCGGCTTCGCGCGGTCGCCGCGCGGGAGCCCGAGGTCGCCATCCTCGCGTCCCTCGTGGAGCAACGCCGCCGTCAGCCGAAGCTCGATTGGCGCGACGCCTTCCTTGACGCCTGGGTCCAGGCAGGGCGCCCCCACTTCGCGGAGAGCCGGCTGTTGCGCAGGCCCCCCTCGTCGTCCCGTGACGGCAAGCCCGAGCTCGAAGCCGCCTGGGAACACACCGAGTCCTCGGAGGTCCGCCTCATCCTCGCGCTCTCCGGAGGCATGTTCAAAGGCCCTGACCTGGAGTGGCTCGCCACGCACCTCGATGACGTGAAGGACCCCGTCCTCCTGCGCGCCGCGTTCGAGCACTTCATGACCGCCGCCCCGAGGCACCCCGAGGCACTCGCGAAGGCTCGCACCACGCTCAAGCCCCGCCTCCAACAGCTCGCCGCCGAAGCGCCCCAGGAGATGCAGCTCCGGTTGCTCCTGCTACTGGAGAACACAGACTTGAGAGCGCCCCTCACGAGGGAAGAGCTCACCGAGCTGGAGCGCATCGCCAGCCTCCCGGACTTCCGGGCCGCCGCCACCCTCCCGATGTACACCGAGGCCGTGCGGCTCCTGACGCTGGCGAAGGTCCCCCTCCCTCAGTCCAGTGGCTTCTCCTCCATCATGGGCCTGCTGGCGCTCACCGGCCCCCATCGCCTCACCCAGCGCGCGCTCTTCTCGGACACGCTCCCGCCTCCGGACCGCCAGCGACTGGGTCGCGCGCTGGTGGCCATCGGCAAGCGCCTCTCCGAAGAGAGCATGCTCGTGGAGTATCGCGTGGGACTGCGCATGGTGATGCAGGGCGCGGACCTGCTTGAAGACGCGAAGCTCCAGACGGAGCTCGCCACGGTTCAGGGCGAGGCCCTCAAGCTCTCGCTCGTGATGCCACCTCAACGCATGGAGCTGTGGCCCCTGCCCTCACTCCAGCGCGCGTGGACCACCGCGTCACTGGAGAACGAGCGGGAGCACCTGCGGGCCTTCCTCACGCCTTGAGCGAAGCGCGCTTCACGCCCACGGCGCGGGAGCGGCCTCACCCATCGGCGCGGCGGCAATCCTGTTCCAGACGATGCGGTACGTCGCCGCCGTGCCGTCGAAGGCGATGGGCTCCACCTCCACGTGGCCAGCGCCCGCGACGCGCAGCGACTCCGCGAGGAACCCCGCGGAGAAGTACGGGTTGTCCGCCGCCACGTCCTTCATCCACAGCGTGGCGGCGCCCTCGGCGGACTCCTCCACCCGCACCTCGTTGAAGTTGTTGCCGGCCCTCACGTTGTAGGGCACCCGCTCCAGGGTCCGCATGGGCCCCAGGCGCGTGACGAGCGACAGGCTGGCTCGCCCCACCGGTGTCTGCCGGAACCCCTGGAGATAACGCGCCCCCAGCGCCAGCCAGGCCTCCTTCGCCGGCAGCGCCGGGAAGATGTCCTGCACAGCCACCCGCAAGAACGAACGCCACTGCTCCAGGGAGTAGGCGGGCCGCAACCGCTCCGACAAATCCAGGCCCACGCTCTTCAGGCGCTGGCGCCCCTCCTTCGTCAGGTAGGGACCCAGGGCCCTCACGAAGAGGGCCTCCACGGACTGCGCGAAGATGAGCTTCTCGGGCGACATGACGGAAAGGTGGCAATGGCCCCCCGCAACGGCGACCCATTCCGCATTTCAAACGTCAGCTGGTCATCATCACCGGGGCAGCCGCACCGTGAAGGTCGTCCCACCCGACGCACTGGACTCCACCGTCACCTCGCCGCCATGGGCGAGCAGAATCTGTCGGGTGATGTACAGACCGAGCCCCAACCCCGAGTACCCCGCCGCCTCGTGCTGCACGGCCCGCGAGCCTCGACGCCATGCGGTGAAGATGTGCGGCAGCTCCTCCGGAGGAATCGGGGGCCCGCCGTTGTGGACGCGCAGCACCACTTCCCGCTCGCTCGCCTCGCCCCACATCCGCACAGGACTGTCCACAGGGCTGTACTTCAGCGCATTCGCCAGCAGGTTGCTGAACGCCTGCTCCAGCCGGTCCAAATCCCACGCGCCGCACCCGTCACCCACCACCTCCAGCACCAGCATCCGACCGGGGTGGCTGGCGCGCATCTCCTCCAGCGTGCGACGCGCCACGTCGAAGACGTCGCAGTCCGAGGCCACCACCGGGACTCCGCCGCCCAGGCGCGAGCGCGCGAAGTCCAGCAGCTGGCGAATCATCCGGTCCATGCGGTCCGCGCTGGTGAGGATGCGCTCGGTGAGCGAGGACTGGCGCTCGTCCAGGTTGCCCTTGCGCTTGAGCTGCTGCGCGGACATGGACATGGCGTTGAGCGGATTGCGCAGGTCATGCCCGAGCATCCCGATGAACTGCTCGCGGAACTCCTCTTCGCTGCGCTCCTCGGTGACATCCCTCGAGGTCGCCATCAGCGCGGCCACCTTGCCGTCACCGTCCAGCGTGGGGGACAGCGTGAAGTCGAAGTGCCGAGGCCCCTGGTCCGTCGACAGGGTGACGCCGCCGCGCTGGACCTGTCCGGTGCGCAGCGCCACCTCCATCAGCCGGATGAAAGGCGCGAGCGACGAGTCCTTCGCCTCCCGCACGCTCAGCGACTCGCCCGAGACGAGGACCTCGTGGCTGCCTCGCGCCGCATATGCCGCCTGGTTGGCGAACAGCAGACGTCCCGTCGCATCAAACAGCGCGATGGGGTCCGCGGCGGACGCCATGGCCATGTCGAGCAACCGTCGCTGGCGCTCCACCTCTTGCGACAGCGCATGCACCTCGCGCTCGGCGCGGCGCAGGCGCAGCAGGGCGTGCACCTGGGCGACCAGCTCCTCGGGGTCCACCGGGGCCACCAGGTAGCCGTCCGCGCCGTGCTCCAGGCCGTGCGCCCGGTCGCCCGGTCCCACCGCCTGTGCGGAGAGATGCAGGACGAGCATGCCCCGGGTGCGGGGGGCCCGCTTCAGGCGCCGACAGACTTCCAGCCCGCTGATGTCCGGCAGCCGGACGTCCAGGATGGCCAGGTCGGTGTGCTCGTTCGCGAGGGCCAGGGCTTCGCCACCGGAGCTGGCGTCCACCACCTGGAAGCCCGCGAGCCCCAACACCCGGCTCGTGACATAGCGACTGGCGACATCATCATTGACGTTGAGGATGATCGGAGATGGAGGACTCATGTAGGACGGGGCAGAGGTGCTCCTTCGTACCCGCCGGAATCCGGCCGCGCCACATTCATCGCCATCCCCGGGTGCTTCCCTACAGGCCGGGCGGACAGCCCATGGAATCCCCGTCCGCCAGGAAGAAGCGCGGGACGCTAACGGCCGGGGGCGATTCGCGATAGGGATGGCTTCATGCGCCCTCCCTGTCGCCCGCTGCCCGCGGATGGCCGCTTTCTCCAGGCCATCGCTCCCACGCCTCTCGTCCCCGTCCGGCTGGACCCGGAGGGGCCCACCATCTGGTGCAAGCTGGAGTTCCTCAACCCCAGTGGCTCCACGAAGGACCGCATCGCGCGCTACATGTTGGAGAAGGCCTGGCGCCTGGGCGAGCTGCAGCCCGGCGGCGAGGTGGTGGAGGCGTCCAGCGGCTCGACGAGCATCGCGCTCGCGCTGGCCAGCGCGCAGATGGGCGTGCGCTTCACCGCGGTGATGCCCGAGGGGGTCACCGACGAGCGCGTCCTCACCATCCGCGCCTACGGCGGCGACGTGGTGCTGGTGCCGAGGGCGGAGGGCGTGCGTGGCGCCATCGCCAAGGCGGAGGAGATTGCCCGGGAGCGCAAGGCCTTCGCGCCCCGCCAGTTCGAGAACCCGGACAACGCCGAGGCGCACCGCGTGTGGACGGGGCAGGAGATCCTCTCCCAGATTCCGGGCGGGCTGGTGCACGGCGTGGTGAGCGGCGTGGGCACGGGCGGCACGGTGGTGGGCCTGTACCAGGCGTTCGCGGAAGCGGGCTGTCCGGTGACGGCCTTCATCGCGCGTCCCATCGCGGGGCTCGGCTGCGACATCGAATGTTGCAGCTTCAGTCCGCGCGTGCCCGGCGTCGTCGACGGCATGTCCAAGCTGTACCGCGACTCGGACATGCCGGGGCGCGTGGAGCTGGACGTGTCGGACGAGGAGGCCATGTGCACCGCGCGCGCCCTCATCCGCCGAGGCTTCCCCGTGGGTCCGTCCTCCGGCCTCAACTACGTGGCGGCCGTGGAGGCCTCGCGGCGACTGGGTCCCGGCGCGCAGGTGGTGACGGTGTTCCCGGACCGGATGGAGCGCTACTTCTCCACCGAGCTGATTCTGGGCCGGCCCGCGCCCGTGCGCGTCGCCTGACGCACACTCACGAAGAGCCGGCGGGACGACACTCCGCCGGCCCTCGCGGACGAGCAGGCACTCCCTCATCCGGTGCCTGGTTCACGCTGAGCGTGCATCCACGTGCGCACCGTCCGGGGTCATGCTAGAAGCCCGCTTCGTGCTCACACGCATCTGGCTGTGCCTCAGCCTGTTGCTGTTCGCCCCGACGGAAGGTGGCCTGTGGATGGCCATCGCCGACGCGACGGAGACCGTGTGCGCGCAGCGTTGCCCGGATGACGATGCGAGCGGTCAGTGCGCGCCGGACTGCACGGACTGCACCTGCTGCGGCCATGTGCGCTCCATCGCCGCACCCGTCTCCCCTCCTTCGCTGCTCCTGGAAGCACCTCGGCCGCGTCTCGTCCTTCAGGATGAAGATGCGCCTGCCTCCGCGGACCTGGACGACATCCTCCACGTCCCCAAAGCCCTCCTCGCCTGAGGCTGCGTCCGTTTCTTCGCGCGAGCGACTCCAGGTGAGGTGCGTCCACGGTCATACCGGGACACCTCGCGTCTGACGCTCGCTTCCCTTTCGCGAGGTCTTCTTCCGTGTTCAATCCTTCCGCGACGGTGGCCCTTGGGCTCACCGCCGCCCTGGTCTGGCCCTGCGCCAGCACCGCTTCACCTTCCGAGCTGTCCTTCCAACAAGCGCTCGCTTTGGCCCGCGAGCGCGCTCCCGCGTTGCTGGACGCAGCGGGCCGCGTCGCCGAGGCCCAGGGGGCCGTCGCCGGCGCGTCACCCTGGCTGCGTGGCAACCCCACCCTCAACGCCGAAGTGGGCCCGCGCAGGCTCGATGATGGCACCCGAGGCCTGCAGCTCTCACTCGGGCTCGCGCAGCCCTTCGAGCTGGGCGGCAAGCAGGGCGCCCGCAGGGAGTCCGCGCGCGCGGGCCTCGCGCGGGAAGGCGCCGAACAGCAGGACGCCGAGCGGCGGGTGCTCGGCGAAGTGGCCGCGTCATTCCTTCGCGCGCTGTATGCCCGGGAGTTCTCCCGGCTGATGCACGACACGGAGGAGGCCGCGCGCAACATGGCCAGCTCCGCGAGCAAGCGCTTCGAGGCGGGCGACGTGCCCGTGGTGGACGTCAACGTGGCGCGCGTGGCGCAGGCCCGGGCCCATGCGGCCGTCGTCGTGGCCGAAGGCGAGGAGGAGGCGTTGCTCAGCGAGCTGCGCGCCTGGCTCGGCCTGCCCCTCCAGGAGCCCCTCGCGGTGCGTGGCGCGCTCCGGGAGCTCTCCTCCCTGCCGGTGGCGAAGCCCACCAGCGACTCAGAGCGCGCGGATGTCCGCGCCCTGGAATCGGCGGTCGCCCAGGCCGAGGCGGAGCTGCGGTTGGGACGCACGGAGGCACTGCCCGACCTGAGCGTGGGCGTACGCTACGAGAAGGAGGTGGATGAGACGGCGTGGCTCGGCACCCTCAGCGTGCCGCTGCCCGTGTTCTCCCGGGGCCAGGAAGCGAAGGTGACGGGAGAGGCTCGCGTGCGACGGCTGCGCACCCTGTTGGAGGCCGCTCGCCGCACGCGCGACGCCCAGGTGGAAGCCGCACGCATCCGCGACACCCGGCGTCAGCAGGCGCTGGAGGTGCTGGAGCGCGAGGCCCTGCCGCTGTTGGACGAGAACGAGTCGCTGGCGCGCAGGTCCTACGAAGCCGGGGAGATGGACCTCGCGGGGTTGCTCCTCGTCCGCCGTGAAACGCTCGAGACGCGCGTGGCGCTGCTCGACAGTCACCTCCAGGCCGCGCTCGCTCGCGTGCAGCTCGCCGTCGAGACAGGAGTCCTGCCATGAAGCCCTCTCATCTCCTCCTGTCCGCCCTCGTCCTGCTGTCCGCCTGCAAGTCCGAGAAGCCGGCGCACGAAGACGAGCACGCGCACGAAGAAGGCGCCGAACCCAAGGGACATGACGAGGGACACGACGAGTCCCACGTCCACATCGCGCCGGAGATGCTGCGTGACTTGCGCGTCACCACCGCGCCCGCGTCGGCGAGGCCCGGTGGCGAGAGCGTCACCGCGCTGGGCGAGCTGATGTTCAGCGAGGACGCCTACGCGGAGGTGGCGTCTCCCATCTCCGCCCGGGTGGGCACCGTCTTCGTCACCACCGGCCAGGAGGTGAAGGAGGGCGAGAAGCTGGCGGAGCTGCGCAGCCCCGAGTTGGGCAAGGCCCGCGCCGCGCTCCAGTCCTCGAAGGCCCGCGCCACCGCCGCCAGGCAGACGGCCGAGCGCAAGCGCGCGCTCGCCGCGGAGCGCATCGTCGCGCAGAAGGACGTGCAGGCCGCGGAGGTGGAGGCCGCGGGCGCCGAGGCGGAGGTCGCCGCCGCCCGCGCGGAGCTGGCTGCCCTGGGCGCGAGCGAAGAGGACTTGCGTCAGGGCGCGGGCACCCCGGGCTTCATCCTGCGCTCGCCCATCCAGGGCACCGTCATCGAGCGTGACGCGAGGATGGGGCAGATGGCGGACGCCGAGCATCCCCTCTTCCGCATCGGCGACTTGGGCTCGCTGTGGCTCATCGTCCACGCCTTCGAGCGCGACGCGGTGCGCATCCAGAAGGACGCCGAGGCGCGCGTCACCTTCGCCGCCTTCCCGGGCAAGGAGCTGACCGCGCGGGTGGGGCACGTGGGGCAGCGCGTGGATGCCGCCTCGCGCACCATCCCCGTGCGGCTGGTGCTGGAGAACCGCGAGGGCCTGCTCAAGCCGGGCATGTCCGCCACCGCGTCCATTCCGCTCGGCAGCCCGGATGGGACCATCACCACCGTGCCCGCCGCATCGCTCCAGCGACTGGAGAACGGCTGGGTGGCCTTCCTGCCCACCGGAGAGCGCGGCTCCTTCGAGCGGCGCGAGGTGGGGCGAGGCCGCACGCTGGGAGACCACGTGGAGGTGCTCTCCGGCTTGAAGGTCGGCGAGCAGGTGGTGGTGGACGGCGCCTTCCTCCTCAAGGCGGAAGTCGAGAAGTCCGCCGGCGGAGGTGCCGAACATGGCCACTGAGCCCGCGTCTTCCCCGGTGGCGCGCGTGCTGCGCGCCTCCTTCGCGCGCCCCGGCCTCACCGTGGTGCTGGCCCTGGCGCTGTCCGCGTTCGGCGCGGTGGCGCTCCATGGGCTTCGCCGCGACGTCTTCCCGGACCTGTCCGCGCCCATCTTCAACGTCATCGTCCAGAACGCCGCCATGGGCGCGGAGGAGCTGGAGACGGCGGTGGCCATTCCCATGGAGGTGGCGCTGGCGGGCCTGCCCGACGTGCGCCGCATCCGCTCCACGTCGCAGCTGGGCGTCACGCAAGTCACCGTGGAGTTCGAGCCGGACGCGGACTACTTCCGCAGCCGTCAGTACGTCGCCGAGCGCGTGGCCCAGGCCCAGGGCGAGCTGCCACCCGGCACGGACGCGCCCCTCGTCTCCAGCCTCACCGGCCGGCTCAATGAAGTCTTCGAGTTCACCCTCGAGGCGGAGCCCGGCGCGGCGGACCTCATGGCGCTGCGAGATCTGGCCGAGTTCGAGGTGAAGAACCGGCTGCTCGCCGTGCCCGGTGTCGCGGGCGTGGAGCGACTGGGCGGCTACCTGCGGCAGTTCCAGGTGCTGCTGGACCCCGACCAGATGGTGGCGCGCGGCATCAGCCTCAACGAGGTGGAGCACGCGCTGGAGGGCGCCAACCTCAACGCGTCCGGCGGCTTCGTGGTGCAGGGCCCCATGGAGTGGACGGTGCGAGCGATTGGACGCGCGGAGACGGTGGAGGACCTGAACAGCACGGTGGTGGCGCTGCGCGCGGGCACGCCCGTGTTGCTGGCGGACGTGGCCGACGTGCGCGAGGGCCCCGCGCTGCGCCGGGGAATCGCGCACCGCCTCAAGGGCGAGGTGGTGAGCTGCCGCGTCATCAAGCAGTTCGGCGCGGACACGCAGCGGGTGGCGGCGGGCGTGCGCGAGGCGCTCAAGGAGCTGGAGCAGTCCATGCCCAAGGGCGTGCAGCTGCGCGTCGTCTATGACCAGTCGGAGCTGGTGGACGAGGCGCTGGGCGGAGTCAGCCGGGCCATCCTGCTGGGCGCGCTGCTGGTGGTGCTGGTGCTGTTCGCGCTCTTGGGAGACTGGCGCGCCGCGCTCATCGTCACCCTCACCCTGCCCCTGTCGCTGGCCCTGGCGGGAATCCTCCTGAAGGCCGCTGGCATCGGCATCAACACCATGACGTTGGGCGGGCTCGCCATCGCCGTGGGCCTGTTGGTGGACGCGGCCATCATCGTCACCGAGAACATCATCCACGACCTGCGAGAAGGCGCGGGCCGCAGGTCCGTGCGCGACGAGGCGCTGGCCGCGTCGCTGGAGGTGGGGCGCCCCATCGCCTTCGCCACCCTCATCGTCGTGTCCGTGTTCATCCCGCTGTTCGCCATGACGGGCATCGAGGGGCGCATGTACCAGCCGCTCGCCGCCGCGGTGGTGGCGTGTCTGGCCGCGTCGCTGGCGCTGGCGCTCACGCTGGTGCCCGTGGCCTCCGCGCTGCTGCTCAAGGCCCCGCGTCCGGGACAGCCCGAGGACGTGTGGCTCATCCGCAAGCTCAAGTCGGCCTACGCGCCGATGCTGGACACCTGCATGCGCAGGGCGGGCCTCGTGCGACTGGTGGCGCTCGCCATCACCGTGCCGGCGCTGGGCCTTGCCTTCGCGGTGGGCAGTGACTTCATGCCCCGCCTCGACGAAGGCGCCTTCCTCCTCCAGACGGTGCTGCCCCCCGAGGCGTCACTCGAGGAGGTGGACCGTCTCAACCACCTGGTGGAGGACGTGCTGCTCGGCTTCCCGGAAGTGGAAGACGTCGTGCGGCGCACCGGCCGCGCGGAGCGCACGGAGGACCCGATGCCTCACACGGTGTCGGACGTGCTCGTCGTGCTCAAGAAAGACAGGGGCAGGAGCCTGGAGAAGCTGGAGGCGGACCTGCGCGTCGCCGTGGCGCGAGTGCCCGGCGTCACCACGCTCTTCACCACGCCGCTGGGCATGCGCATCGACGAGGGCCTGGGCGGCAGTCCCGCGGACCTGTCCGTGCGCATCTTCGGGCCGGAGCTGGAGACGCTCGCCACGTTGGGAGAGCGGGCGCGCGCCATCCTCGCCAAGGTGGACGGCGTGGAGGACCTGCGGGTGGAGAAGCTCAGCGGCCTGCCGCAGCTTCGCATCACCGTGAATCGCGCCGCGGTGGCGAGGGTGGGACTCACGCCCGGCGACGTCATCCGCGCGGTGCGCGTGGGATTGGTGGGCGAGGAGTCCTCGCAGGTGTGGAAGGGCCAGCGACGGCACGACCTGGTGCTGCGGCTGGCGGACCACAAGCGGGGAGACCTCCAGGCGCTGCGCAACCTCCTGGTGGACGGACATGACGGCACGCGAATCCCCCTGAGTCAGCTCGCGACCATCGAGGAGACCTTCGGCGCGGGCAGCGTGCGTCGCGAGGCCGGCAGTCGTCGACTCGCGGTGGAGGCCAGCGTGTCAGGCCGGGACTTGGGCAGCACCGCGGCCGAGGTGCGCGAGCGACTGGCCGCCGAGCTGAAGCTGCCCACCGGTTACTTCCTCGACGTGGGCGGGCGCGTGGAGAGTCAGCAACGCGCCGCGCAGTCGCTGGCCATGGCCATCGCCATCGCCATCCTCGCGGTCTTCATCCTGCTGTACCTGGCGCTGGACTCGGTGGCGGAGGCGCTCGTCATTCTCGCCACACTGCCAGATGCCTTTGTCGGCGGAATCCTCGCGCTGCTCATCGCCGGCGAGACGTGGAACGTCTCCAGCCTCGTGGGGCTCATCGGCCTGTTCGGCATCGCCGTGCAGAACGGTCTGGTGCTGGTCTCACAGACCAAGGACCTGCTCGCGCGCGGCCTGCCCTTCGACGCGGCCATCCGTCAGGCGAGCTTGGGTCGCGTCCGACCCAAGCTGATGACCGCGGCCACGGCCATCCTCGGCCTGCTGCCGCTGCTCGTGCTGCCTCTGAATGGGACGGAAATCGAGCGGCCTCTCGCCGTGGTCATGGTGGGCGGACTGGTGACCTCCACCTTGTTCACCCTGCTGGTGCTTCCCACTTTCTATGCATTCGTTCATGGGGTGAGAGAGCGATTCCGTCAGCGTGCGATCACACACAGGTCCACTGTTATCTGAGTGTTACCTGAGAGACGGGGAAGGTGTTCCAGGCTTTGGATCGGCAACATTCAGCCTGGAGCACCGACAATCCCGTGATTTTCCCCTATTCCACACGTCGGGGCCTCTCATGAGCGTGCGCCTTCCTCCGTCCACCGCGACCCGTACCACCACCACCACCAAGGCGGCGGCCGCGACGCCTGCCGTCACCGCGCCTCCCGCGGGCCTTCGCAAGGGTGACTCGGGCCCCAAGGTGAAGCAGCTCCAGGACGCGCTGGTGAAGCTGGGTTACCTGACCAAGGCGCAGGTGAACACGGGTCCGGGAACCTTCGGCGCGCAGACCGAAGCGGCGGTGAAGAAGTTCCAGGGCGACAAGAAGCTGCCCACGACTGGCTATTACGGCGAGCAGACGCAGGCGGCGCTGAAGAAGGCGCTGGCGGGCACGCCCACGACGCCGACGACGCCCACGAAGCCGGGCGCCAAGCCGCCGGTCATCAGCGCGCCCTCGCCCAACTCCGACAGCCGCAACGGCGCGGACATCGACACCATCGTCATGCACCACACCGCGTCCAACGACGGCAAGGCCGACCTGTCGTGGATGCGCAACCCGAACAGCGGCGTGTCCGCGCACTACATGGTGGACCGCGACGGGAAGATTTATCAGCTCGTCGGTGACGACAAGCGCGCGTGGCATGCGGGCAAGAGCGAGCTGCACGGCGTCCCCACGGACGTGAACGCGCGCTCCATCGGCATCGAAATCGTCAACGACGGCAGCGGCAAGACGGCCTTCACGGAGGCGCAGTACAAGGCGCTCACCGAGCTGACCAGCCACCTGAAGGAGAAGTACGACGTGCCGATGAAGAACATCGTCGGCCACGCGGACGTGGCGGTGCCCAAGGGCCGCAAGAACGACCCGGCCCCGAACTTCGACTGGGCGCGGCTGCGCAAGGGCATCTCCTGAGCGTCAGACGTTGAAGCAACGGTGGTGAAGCGCGGGTCGAGGGTCCTTTCGGGACGCTCCCCGCGCTTCGTGTTTCAGGCGGGTGCGCGTCCGCCAATCTCCCGGAAGCGCTCGTAGGCACGCAGGAGCGTCGCCAGGTGCGCGGGGTCGTCGAGGTTCAGCGGTGCGTCGGTGAGCTGGAGCAGCCAGCCTCCGCTCTGCGTTCGCCGTGCACGGGGGAGCCACTCGGAGTCCAGCGTGGCGTCAGGGAAGCCGAGGAGCCGCGCGGTGGCGGCGGACCAGTAGTTGATCCACCCGAGGTGGTGCGGGACTTCGGGCGAGCGGAGGTCCTTCGAGAGCTGGAGGATGGGCAGGCCGCGTGGAGGGATGTGTGGCCCGAGAACGGGGCGGGCCATTTGCTCCAGGATCTCAACCAGGGAGCGCCACGGAGTGGCGTGCCCCCATCGTCCGTGCGCGGCTTCGGCCACATGCTCCAGCAAGGAGGCCGAATGCGCGCGGACGACCTCGTCCAATGGCAGCTTCGAGTGGATGTTGAGTCCCGACGTCCCGTTGACGGAGGACCTCGGCGACGACGCCAGCCCATGCAACGTGACGGGATGCAGTTCGTCACCGTTGCACACGAGCGGGAAACCGCCGTCAGGCGTTCCCGCCAGGAGCCACGCATCACGGTTCTCCACGTGGAGCGGTACTCCTTCTTGGGAGACCTCCCACTCCAAACGCAGCCCGGGCAGGACCTGCTCCATCGCACGAGCAATGGCCAGGGGGCGGACATCTCCCGCTACCAATGCGGACGCATGGACAGCGACGGAGAGCTTTTCGTCAGTTGCGAGCATCTCAGCATCCCGTGACAACAATCTTGAGGTCCTCGTCCAGTTCGAGGAGCGCGGACCGGTGGCCTGCATTGCTCACGCCCACCGCGAAGTCATAGCCACAAGCGCGCGCCAGTTCCCGCTCACGCTGAAGCTCGACAACCTGCGTCCTGCTGACCCGTTCCTTCAGGAAGTCCGAGTACCCATCGAACCGGTCCGTCTTGATTTCCCACAGCACATTGGCGCTTACCTGCAGCGCATCGAACCGCTTGCCGTTGATGAGCACGTCCTTCCCGGGGAAGCGATTCGGCGGAAACGTGTCCGCGCAGCTGTCGTGCACGGCATCGCCTCCGCTGTGCGACACCAGCTTCACCTCACACTCCGGACGACGTGAAGCGGCCACGGGTGGCGGTGGGTTCCTATTGGCGCCGGCTCCGCCTCGCTCGGGCCGAGTCTCTGCCTGAGCCGAGGAAGACGTCGTCCCGGCTCGCTCCGTGTCCCCGGATGTCGGTCGCTCCGTTGCGCCCTCCGGATGAATGACGAGCGGAATCGGCGGCGCCAGTCCGATGGGGGCCGGCATCACCACCGGCCTGGGCACGATGAGCGGTCCCAAGGGGATGGCGATCTGGTCGCGCGCGCCCGTCTCCGCCGTGGAGCAGGCCACGCCGCACAGCAACACTCCCAGGCTCGTGATGATTCGTAAGCACATTCGCGCGCCCATTCATCCAGGAACAACCTCGCGACTCAAGCCAGTGCGGCCTCGGTGCCTGAATGATTCCGGCGGACACCGGCCAGGAACATGAAGTGCGCCGGTGAACAGCCAGGCACCACTCCAGCCATCACAGTGTGATGACCCCGGTTACACCGGCGCTCGAGCCCCGCTCGGTCCTCCACCTCGTGCGCGTCGTCAATCCGCGGAGTTGTCTCCTGGGTCGACATGGCCTGGGCCTTGCTGAACAGCGCAGCGATTCCTGGCGCCGCCACCCCGCGCCACTTCGAGGTCCTTCATGCGTTCCTTCCTCTGTGTCCTCGCGAGCCTCGTCACGCTCGCCGCCTGTGCTTCCGAGCCCAAGAGGCTCGCTCCCTCCGTGGACCCTTCGAGCCCCGATGCGCCCGAGTCCCCGCCCGCCTCCCTGCCCATGGCGCTCGCGGCGACGCCTCCTTCCCGTCCTCCCGCGACGGACTCGCACGCGCGGCACTCCGACACCCAGAAGCCCGCTACTACGCCGGATGCGGGCACCGCCGTCTACGCGTGCCCGATGCACCCAGAGGTCCAGTCCGACAAGCCGGGCGGAACCTGTCCCAAGTGCGGCATGAAGCTGACGCCGACGAAGCCCGAGGACACCGCGCCGGCCAAGAAGCCCGCGCCCGGCCATGAAGGACACGGAGCTCATCCGTGAGACTGCTCACCCTCGCCTGCGCGCTCCTGTTCGCGGGCGGCTGCGCATCCATCCAGAAAGAGCGGGGCCACGCGGAGGTCGCCACGCTCGTCGAGGAGCGCATCGGCCGCAAGACGCGGTGGAACCAGGGCACTCCCGAGGACGCGGAGGTGTCGCGACATCTCGATGGACTGCTGAACGGCGACCTCACCTCCGACCATGCGGTGGAGGTGGCCCTCCTCAACAACCCCGCCCTGCAATCCACCTATGAAGACCTGGGCATCTCCCAGGCGGACATGGTGCAGGCGGGACTGCTCAGCAACCCGACGTTCGACGCGAGCATCGGCTTCCCCCTCACCAACGACGGTGTCAGCGAGACGGAGTTCTCACTGGTGCAGGGCTTCGTCGAGCTGTTCACCCTGCCGCTGCGCAAGCGCGTAGCCCAGGAGCAGTTCATCGCGGACACCCTGCGGGTCGCGCATGAAGCGCTCGCAACGGCGGCGGAGGCGCGCAAGGTGTTCAGCGAGGTCCAGGCGCGGCAGCAGCTCGTGGAGCTGCGCCGCATGGTCCTCGTGGCGGCCGAGTCCGCCGCCGAGCTGGCCACGCTCCAGCACGGCGCGGGCAACATCACTGACCTGGAGCTCGCCACGGAGCAGGCGGCCTCCGAGGAAGCACGGCTGGAGCTGGCGCGCGAGGAGCTCACGCTGGTCGAAGACCGCGAGCGGCTCAATCGGCTGCTGGGCCTGTGGGGGCCGCGCACCCAGTGGGCCATCTCCGAGAAGCTTCCGGCACCCCCCTCGGAAGAAGCCACGCTGGAGCGTCTGGAATCGCTCGCCATCCGGCAGCGGCTCGACATCGACGCCGCGCGCAAGCAGTCCCAGCTCTTGTGGAACGCGCTGGAGCTGGCGCGCAGCACGCGCTTCTTCGGCCGCGTCGACGTGGGCCTGCACACGCACCGGGACGCGAACGGCCCACGACTCTTGGGGCCCACGCTCACCTTGGAGCTGCCCATCTTCGACCAGCGACAAGCACTCATCGCCAAACTGGAGGCCCAGCATCGCCAGGGCGAGCGCCGGCTCGCGGAGCTGTCCATCAACGCCCGCTCCGAGGTTCGCGCCGCGAGGGCCCGCCTGCTGACGCTCCGCGGCGTCGCCGAGCGCTACCAGCGCGTCGTCCTGCCCCTGCGCGAGAAGGTCGTCGAACAATCCCAGCTCCAATACAACGCGATGCAGATCGGGCTGTATGCGCTGCTCGACGCGAAAGAGTCCCAGGTCGAGGCGTACCGCGCCTTCATCGAGACCGTCCGCGACTACTGGATGGCCCGCGCGGAGTTGGAACAGCTCGTCGGCGGCAGCCTGCCTGGCACGGCTTCACGCCCAGGCACTCCGAGCGACGCCACGCCCTCGCGCACCGTCCCTCTCGATACCCCTGAACCGCCGTCTGGAAACGGCCATCCCCCCGCGCACGGCCACGGAGCGACTCCATGAATCCCCACCCCCCTGATTCTTCTCTCCGCGCACAGGATGCGGAGGACACGACGGAGACGACGGTCCATCCGGGAGCGATGACCCGGCGAGGCATGCTAGCGACAGCTGGCGCCACGCTCGCGGGTGGTGCGTTGCTGCTCCGGGGTGGCGTCGCACAGGCGCAAGCCGCGCCACGTGCGACCTCACCGAGTGTGGGCCGACGGGACTGGCTGTCGCCTGGAATGCCGAACCGGGACTATCGCCCCGTCATCGTCCCGAACGGCTCGAAGCTGCCGTGGAAGGTCGTGGACGGCGTAAAGGTCTTCCACATGGTGGCCGAGGAGGTCGAGCACGAGCTGGCTCCCGGGCTGAAGGTCCACTGCTGGGGCTACAACGGCCAGGTGCACGGGCCCACCATCGAAGTCGTCGAGGGTGACCGCGTCCGGTTCTACGTCACCAACCGGCTGCCCGCGCCCACCACCGTGCACTGGCACGGCCTGCTGTTGCCCAACGGCATGGACGGCGTGGGCGGCCTCAATCAGAAGTCCATCGCCCCGGGCGAGACGTTCCGCTACGAGTTCACCATCCGCCAGTCCGGCACGGGCATGTATCACTCGCACCATGACGAGATGACGCAGATGGCGCTCGGCATGGTGGGGCTGTTCATCATGCACCCGCGTCGTCCCGTGGGCCCGCGCGTGGACCGCGACTTCGCGCTCATGCTGCACGAGTGGCGCGTGGACCCTGGTGCGCGACGGCCGGACCCGAACGAGATGACGGACTTCAACCTGCTCACGTTCAACGCGAAGGCGTTCCCGGGCACGGAGCCGCTGGTGGTGCGCCAGGGCGAGCGGGTGCGCATCCGCCTGGGCAACCTGAGCGCGATGGACCATCACCCCATCCACCTGCACGGCTACCATTTCCGCATCACCGAGACGGACGCGGGACGCATCCCCGAGTCCGCGCAGTGGCCGGAGACCACGGTGCTCGTCCCGGTGGGCAGCACACGCACCATCGAGTTCGTGGCCGATGCACCTGGCGACTGGGCCATGCACTGCCACATGACGCACCACCTGATGAACCAGATGGGCCATGACCTGCCCAACCTCATCGGCGTGAAGCCGGGTGGGCTCGACGCGAAGGTGCGCACGCTGCTGCCGGGCTACATGACCATGGGGCAGACAGGAATGGGCGACATGGTCGAGATGGGCATGCCAGTGCCCGCCAACTCCATCCCCATGAGCGGAGCGCGAGGCAAGCACGACGTCATCACCATGGGCGGCATGTTCACCGTGCTCAAGGTGCGCGAGCGGCTGGACGGCGACGGTGACCCGGGCTGGTACGACAACCCTCCAGGCACGCTGGCGGTGGCGGCGAACACGGAGGAACTGCGTCAGGACGGCATCGACGTGAATGCTCCACCCAAGGCACTGCCCGCATCACCTGCGGGGTTCCGACAGGGCTGAGCAACGCCAAGGAGTTCGCCCAGCCCACGGGATTCGCTGGCTGGGCGAACCATCCTCAGGTCCGCATCTTCAGCCGCGTCTCATGCACGGCATCACCGACCGCGCCGGGCTTCTCACGCTCGGCGGCGCGCAGCAGGCGGAGGATGCCGGGCCCGAGCACGTCAATCTCGGTGGAGGCATACGTCTCCGTGCCAAAGCGGCGGATGCTCTCCGTCTGCGTCCGCAGGATGCGCGCGTCCTGGCTGAAGATGTGGAGCGCCACGGGCATCGCCACCGGAAGTACCGCGCGCAGCAGCCAGCGCGGCAGGGGCAGCCGGAACGTCACCACCGCGTAGACCAGCGTGTCCCAGTCCGACACGGGCGTCATCGCCGAGGTGACGATGATGTGGCTGCCCTCGCCAATCCGGTACTCCACCTGGGCAATCGACGGCATCAGGAAGCGGTCGAAGTGCTGCACCACGCCGCCGCCCGGAGCCAGCAGCCGACCCACGACACCACTGGGACGAGGCTCACCGATGTACTCGGCCTCCACCTTGTCCGCGCTCCGACGCACCACCACGTCAATCTCGTTGCGCTTCTCCTCCGTACGGAACAGGCCCCCGTGCAGGTAGGCCGTGTGCGGCACGTCGAGCGTGTTCTCCAGCGTGGCATGCAACGAGCCCGGCGCGCGCAGCACGCGGCGAACAGTCGTGTACTCGCGCGCGTCCAGCAGCGGGAAGCGGAACGGCTCCGTCGTCGGCTCCGCGCCCGGCGTGGAGTACACCCAGACGAAGCCATCCTGCTCGCGCGTCGCATAGGACGTCGCGCAGCGGGTGCGGGCCTCGGGCTCGCCGAGGAAGCCCGGGATGGCGCGGCACTGCCCGCCCGTATCGAAGCGCCAGCCGTGATAGCCGCACTGGAGCTGCCCCTCCTTCACGCGCCCCAGCGACAGGGGCACGTTGCGGTGAGGGCAGCGGTCCATCAGCGCGCCGGGCTTGCCGCCCTCGCCCCGGAACAGGACGAGCGGCGTGCCCTGGAGCGTGCGCGCCAGCGGCTTGTCGCCCAGCTCGCGCGACGAGCAGAGGATGAACCAGGCATTCGGCAGGTGAACGACGGAGACATGACCGGCGGCCGCACCTGGGGTGCGCGCCTCCTCGCGGGAGCTCATGGAACGCAGTCTAATAGGAGCCCCCTCCCCGGCCTACAGCTTCAGCCGCCGCAGCCGGAGCGCGTTGACGATGACCGACACCGAGGACAGGCTCATCGCCGCGCTGGCGAAGATGGGGCTCAGGAGCAGGCCAAAGAAGGGGTACAGCACGCCCGCCGCCAGGGGCACACCCAGCAGGTTGTAGATGAAGGCGAAGAAGAGGTTCTGCCGGATGTTGCGCAGTGAGCCCTGACTCAGCCGCCGCGCCCGGACGATGCCCCGCAAATCTCCCTTCACCAGGGTCACCCCCGCGCTCTCCATCGCGATGTCCGTGCCCGTCCCCATGGCGATGCCCACATCCGCCTGGGCCAGCGCCGGCGCATCGTTGACCCCATCCCCCGCCATGCCCACCACGCGGCCCTCCTTCTGGAGCCGCTTCACCACGTCACCCTTCCCCTCCGGCAACACCCCCGCGATGACCTCGGAGATGCCCAGCCGGCGAGCCACCGCCTCCGCCGTGGTGCGGCTGTCTCCCGTCAACATCACCACCCGCAGCCCCTCCTGACGCAGCTGCGACAGCGCCTCCGGCGTCGACTCCTTCACCGGGTCCTCCACGCCGAGCAGCCCCGCCACACGCCCCGACACCGCCACCAACACCACCGTCTGCCCCTCCTGACGCAGCGCCTCCGCGCGAGCCGACAGGTCCGTGGCCTCCACGCCCCGAGCATCCATCAACGCCGCGTTGCCCAGCGCCACCTCCACGCCATCCACCCGTCCCACCACGCCCTTCCCGGTGTCCGAACGGAAGTCCTCCACCGCCGTCAGCACCGCGCCACGCCGCCGCGCACCGGAGACAATCGCCTCCGCCAGCGGGTGCTCACTGCCACGCTCCAGGCTCGCGGACAGCCGCAGCAGCTTCGCCTCGTCGAAGCCCTCCGCGGGAACCACCGACACGAGACGCGGCTTGCCCTCGGTGAGCGTCCCCGTCTTGTCCACCACCAGCGTGTCCACCGCCTCCAGACGCTCCAGCGCGGCGGCGTCACGAATGAGCACACCCGCCTGCGCGCCCCGTCCCGTGGCCACCATGATGGACATGGGCGTGGCCAGCCCCAACGCGCACGGGCACGCGATGATGAGCACCGCCACCGCGTTGACCAGCGCATGCGCCAGCCGAGGCTCCGGCCCCCACACACCCCACACCACCGCCGTCACCACCGCCACCACGATGACCACCGGCACGAACACGCCGGCCACCTTGTCCGCCAGTCGCTGAATCGGTGCACGGGTGCGCTGCGCCTCGCTCACCCGCTGGACGATGCGCGACAGCAGTGTGTCCTTGCCCACCCGCTCGGCCCTCATCACCAGCGAGCCCGTGCCGTTCACCGTGCCGCCCGTCACCTTCTGGCCCGGGAACTTCTCCACCGGGAGCGACTCGCCCGTCACCATCGACTCGTCCACCGCGCTGGCGCCCTCCAGCACCTCACCATCCACCGGCACCTTCTCGCCCGGCCGCACCCGCAGCCGGTCCCCCGGATGCACGTGCGCCAGCGGCACGTCCTCCTCGTGCCCGTCCTCACGCATCCGCCGAGCCACCGGAGGCGCCAGGCTCAAGAGCGAGCGCAGTGCCCCCGACGTCGCGTGACGAGCCCTCAGTTCCAGCACCTGACCCAAGGCCACCAGGGTGACGATGACGGCGGCGGCCTCGAAGTAGAGCGGCGCCGTGCCGCCATGTCCCGTGCGCAGCCCCTGCGGCAACACGTCGGGGAAGAGCGTGGCGAAGACACTGAATGCATACGCCGCGCCCGTCCCCAGGGCGATGAGCGTGAACATGTTGAGGTGCCGGTTGCGCACCGATGCCCAGCCGCGCTGGAAGAAGGGCCAGCCGCCCCACAGCACCACGGGCGTGGCCAGCACGAGCTGCGCCCAGGCCAGCACCGAGGCAGGCACCGCGTGCTGCACGGGCTGCCCCGGAATCATGTCCGACATCGCCAGCACCAGCAGCGGCACCGTGAGGCCCATGCCCACGCGGAAGCGCAGCCACATCGACTTCAGCTCGGGGTCTGGAACGTCCTCCGGCAGCACCGTGCGCGGCTCCAGCGCCATGCCGCAGATGGGGCAGCTCCCCGGCCCATCTCGCACCACCTCCGGGTGCATCGGGCACACGTATTCGACGTGCGTCTCCGGCACGGAGAGCGTCTCCGGCTCCAGCGCCATTCCGCACTTCGGGCAAGCCCCCGGGTGGTCCTGACGCACCTCCGGGTCCATGGGGCACACGTACATCGCCCCTGGCGCGGTGGGCGCTGGCTCCTGCTTCTCGGCGGGCGCGAGGAAACGCGCCGGGTCCGCGCGGAAACGCTCCCGGCACTTCGGGTTGCAGAAAGAGTAGGTGTGCCCGTCGTGCTCCAGGCTGCCGCCCTTGGGAGCGGACGGGTCCACGCTCATCCCGCAGACAGGGTCGACGGCGTGAGCCCCCTCGCTTGGAGGCAGGGGGGGCGTCGGAGGCGAGTGGGTGTGAGGGCCCGGGTGGGAGTGGCGATTCATGATGCGTCTCTCCTTTCACCCAGGCCAACGAGCTACCCGGCCAGCTCTTACAGGTGACTTTCGGAGAGTGTGCGCACGCCCCGGCCCTCCCGCTCACTTCGGAGGTTCGTTGTAGCCCGCGTCCCCGTAGGGCTTGAGGCGCTCCAGCCACAGGTTCTCCAGCACCTGGAGTTCCGCCTTCAAGTCCGTGCCGGGCTCCTCGGGAGGCTCCAGCACATCGAGCACCTCGAAGGAGAAGCTGTCCGCGCCGTAACGGTTCCAATCCTCCAGCAGCGCGGGGACGCGCGGCATGCCGCTGGTCATCTCGAAGCGGATGCGGTTGAGCATGCCCGGGACGTTGAGCGACGCGCCCACCAGCACCTTTCCATTGGCGCGATTGCGAACGGCATACACGCCCATCGGTGGTGGCTTCTCCTTGTACTCGCGCTTCAGGTCCGAGCGTCGCGCTCGGCTCGAATCCGTGGACGACATGGCGGACTTCCTTTTGTGATGAGGAGACGAGGACTCGGCGGTGTCATCGCCGCACAGCTTCAACAGGCGTTGCTCCAGTCGCGCATGCGCCTGGGCATCGAGCGGCTCCAGCCAGTTGGGCCCCGCCAGCTTCCAGTCGACGTCGGACGGGTCCAGGCCCAGCGCGGTCAACAACGCGGGCTGGCAGATGAAGAACTGCTCACGGAAGGGAAAGAGCTGACCTCCCGAGACGCGCAGCGAGGCGACGGCCTCTTCGTATGTCGCGAACCAGTGGTTGAGGAAGTTGGGGCCCGCGCGGGCGAGCAGCCGCTCGAAGTCGACCCGAGGCGCGTCCCGAGCTTCCAGCGCGTGCTTCAAGTCACTCCAGGTGGCGTGTCCCTGCTCCCGCGCGATGACGGCCAGCACGTGCTTGCGTTGCACCGTCTCCCGACGCGCGAGCACCTCGCCAAGAGACAGGCCCGCGTAGGCAGGCAGCGCGCGCAGGCGCTCCGCGGCCCGAGTCGCCCGCACCGAATCAGACGAGCCCAGCTCCTTGAGCAGGAGCGAAACGCGGACCTTGCACTCGTGGAGGGAGAGGGGTTCGGCGTGGCGTGAGACGGTTCCCATGAAAAGTCCCTCGTTGGCGGCCCCACCCGTGTCACGGGCCGTGGAAGGAACTCATCGGAAACTGTGGGCCTGCCGGGAGAAGCGAGGGTGACGTCGTCTTTTCGGGAAGGCGCCCCTCGGCACCTCACGAAGAGTTAACGGCGGGAGCACCGCTTCGGCAAGTGCTTTCTCCGGCCGTCCGAGGGCCCCACCCTCCGCCTGCTCAGGAGCGAGCCTTGCACGAACAGTCCAGGCAGCCATGGGCCGCGCAGGAGCCACAGCTCCGCTCGAGCTGCTTCTTGAGGGCCTGCCTCGCCCGGTGCAGGCGCACGCCCGCGTTGTTGGGGGTGATGCCGGCCTCACGCGCCACGTCGGGAACGGCGCGCTCCTCCAGGTCCACCTGTCGCACCAGCTCCGCGTACTCCGGCTTGAGGGTGGGAAGGAGCGTCCCCACGCAGGCACAGATGGTCTGCTTCAGCTCGGGGTCCTCGGCGGGCTCCTCGGCCTCGCGGGCCTCGCGAGCCAGGGCACGCGCCTCCACCTGCTGGTGACGGTGGTGGTCCACCAGGGCGTTGCGCAGGAGCCGGTAGAACCACGTCACCGCGCCCTCGGGCTCCGGCAGCGCGTCGCCCTTCTCCAGCGACTTCACGAAGGCGGACTGGAGGATCTCCTCGGCCGTCGCACGGTTGCCCACGCGCTGCTCCACGAAGGCGAGGAACTGGCGATGGTTCTCCACCAGCGCGCGCGTCACCGCGTCGCCGTCCTCCCGTGTCGCCTCGACGTCCGTGTGCCCGGGCTCGCTCATCTCACCACCAGCATGCCCTTCATCATCTGCATGCCGCAGGTGAAGGGGAATGTGCCGACCTTGTCCGGAGTGAAGGCCACCACTGTCTCCGACAGACCAGGCAGGGGACGCTGGATGCCGAAGTCGGGGATGAGCAGCTCGTCACCACACCCGCCGGAGTCCTTGCGCACGAAGCGCAGTCGTACGGGCACACCCTGCTTCAGCGTGACCTCGCTCGGCTGGTAGCCCCCCTGCACCGTAATCGTCACCTCCTGCACCGCGTCGCCCGTCGCCTCCGGCGACTTCGTTGACGACTTCGGCGCGTCCACCGGAGTCAGCAGGAAGCCGATGAAGTACTCGGGGTCTTCGGGCAGGGGCAGGCGCACCGTCACTTCGCGCTCGGCGTCCGCGGCCGGAAGTGTTCCCGTGAGGAACGCTCCCGTGGGCTCGGGAACGAGCGGCGTGGACGCAGTGCCCACCTCCACCGTCCCCTTTCGTCCCACCAAGGGGAGCGGTTGTCGGAAGGCATCCGTCACCCAGACCCGCACCTCACCCGAGCGCAGCGACAGCACCTCCAGATGCGTGTCTCCGCTCATGGCCACGACACCTCCATGGAACGGAGTGTGGTCGTGCTCCAGGGCCACGGCCTCGGCCACCACGCGTCCCTCGACTTCCGTTCCCTTCACGTGCACCCGCTGGCCCACGCGCGCACTCAGCAAGGTCTTCGCGTCCTGCCCCGGCGCGGCGAATACGAGCACCGGGGCGCCCCCTTCCTTCACCATCGAGTACACGCCGCCCTGCTTCGCACAGGCCTCGGCGCTGAAGCCCACGGGAGGAGGGGTCGGACACGGCGCGAGGCGGAGCGTTCCCACGAGTCCTCCGCCATGCCCGTTCGACTCCAGATGCGCGGCGAAGCGAGCCACCTCCGGCTTCCCGTCACGCACCACCGTCACCACCATGGCCAGGTGGTCATCGGAGTGCTCCGGCCCCTGGCCCGTCAGGTGGTCTCCCGACGGAGTCAGCGCGACGTTCGGATAGCCGCCCTTGGCCACCTTCACGGAGCCGGTGGCGCCCGTCACGGGACGCGGCGTCATCGCCTCGTCCAACAGGTACACGCGGTAACCACCGTCGCGCGTGGTCACCAGTTCCAGATGTCCTCGGGGCGTGGACTCCACCTGTCCCCCGTGAGGCGCCGCGTGGGCATGGGCCTGTTGCGCGGAGTGGGCCACCACCACGGCGGGCGTGGGCTCGGGCGCGTCCTTCTTGCTGCATCCGACCACCAGTCCCGCCGCCACGAACACCGCGAAGATTCTCTGTCCCATCGAACGCACCATCCCTCCAGACTCCAATGTCTCGCGAGGCCCGTTCATCACCACGAGCCCGCCAGTCGCTCCGCCTCGGGCTTCGGCCCGGGAAGCGTCAGGTCATCTTCGGCGCGCGCCGCCGCCTTGCGCGCCAGATAGCGCTCCAGGGCCGGACGCCCGAAGCGATAGAACACAGCCGGAGTGACGAGCAGGTCCAGCAGCGTGGAGCTGATGAGCCCGCCGAGGATGACGGTCGCCACCGGGTGGAGGATTTCCTTGCCCGGTGCCCCCGAGGCGAGCGCCAGCGGCACCAGCGCCAGCCCCGCCGTGAGCGCCGTCATCAGCACCGGCACCAGACGCTCCAGCGAGCCTCGCAGCACCAGCTCGCGACTGAACACCTCGCCCTCGTGCTCCACGAGGTGGAGGTAGTGCGAGATGAGCATGATGGTGTTCCGACTGGCGATGCCGCACAGGGTGACGAAGCCCACCAGCGTCGCCACCGACAGCGGCTGACCGGTGAGCACCACCGCCGTCACGCTGCCCACCAACGCGAGCGGGATGTTGAGCATCACCTGCGCCACCAGTCGCACCGAGCGGAAGTGCGCGTACAGCACCAGGAACATGCCCGCGAGTGACAGCAGCGACAGCAGCGCGATGAGCCGCGTGGCGGACTGCTGACTCTCGAACTGGCCCTCATAGGAGAGGAAGGTCCCGGTCGGCAGCGTCACGCTGGCGGCCACGCGCTCGCGGACCTCCTCCACCGCGCCACCCAGGTCACGTCCCGCCACGTTGGCCATGATGACCACGCGACGCTGGAGGTGGTCATGGTGGATGACATTGGGCCCGCGTGACTCCACCACGTCGGCAATCGCGGCCACGGGCACGCGCGCGCCGGACGGAGTGTCGACCAGCGCCCGACGAAAGGCCTCCGCGTCCACCCGCGCGCGTTCCTCGTACCGCACCAGCACGTCGAAGGTGCGCTGCCCCTCCAGCACCTGTCCCACCACCACGCCGTTGAAGGCTTTTTCGAGCTGCTCCGCCATCGCGCCTGGCTGCACGCCCAACCGCGCCGACTCCTCGCGCTTCAGGCGCACCTGGAGCTGGGGAATCAACGTCTGCTGCTCCACCTGGAGGTCGACGACTCCGGGCACCTGCGCCATGACCGCGCGGACCTCTTCCGCCTTGCCTCGCAGCGCATCCAGGTCTTGTCCGAACAACTTCACCGCCACCTGCGCGCGGATGCCCGACAGCAGGTGGTCCAGGCGATGGGAGATGGGCTGGCCCACGGACACGGACAGGCCGGGCAGCACCGCCAGCCGCTCGCGGAGGTCGGCCAGCACTGCCTCGCGAGGGCGCCCCCCTTCCTTGAAGTCCACATCCAGCTCCGAGTAGTGCACGCCCTCCGCGTGCTCGTCCTGCTCGGCGCGGCCCGTGCGTCGCCCCACCGTCTTCACTTCGGGCACGGAGGCGATGAGTCGCTCGGCGAGCAACCCGAAGCGGTTGGACTCCTCCAGCGAAGTGCCCGGAGGCGCCAGCACGTTCACCGTCGCGGTGCCCTCATTGAACGGGGGGAGGAACGAGCGGCCCAGGAAGGGCACCACCGCCACGGCGGCGAGCACCAACAGCGTCGCGCCCACCAACACCGGCTTCGTGTGACCCAGCGCCAGGTCGAGGACGCGCCGCGCCCTCGCCTTCAACCACCGCACCAGCGCCCCGTCGCCATGCTCCAGCAAGCGGCCCCGCGTCAGCAGATACGCGCACATCGCCGGTGTCACGGTGAGCGACACGAGCAGCGAAGCGAGGATGGACACCACATAGGCCACGCCGAGCGGCGCGAACAGGCGCCCTTCGATTCCACCCAACGCGAACAGCGGGAGGAAGACGAGGACCACGATGAGCGTGGCGAAGACGATGGAGCCTCGCACCTCGGAGGACGCCCGGTAGATGACCCGGAGCACGGGCTCCGGTGGGTCCTTCAAGCGGTTCTCCCGCAGACGTCGATAGACGTTCTCCACGTCGACGATGGCGTCGTCCACCAGTTCGCCCACGGCCACCGCCAGTCCTCCGAGCGTCAGCGTGTTGATGGACAGACCGAAGGCCTTCATCACCAGCGCGGTGATGACAAAGGACAGCGGAATCGCGGTGAGCGTTATCGCCGTGGTGCGCAGGTTGACGAGGAAGAGGAACAGCACCACTACGACCAGGAGCGCGCCATCTCGCAGCGCCTCCACCACATTGCCGACGGCGGCCTGGATGAAATCCGCCTGTCGGAAGAGTGTCTCCACCCGCACGTCCGCGGGCAGCGTGAGCCGGAGGTCCTTCACCGCCGCGTCCACCTGCTCCGTGAGGGCCAGCGTGCTCGCGCCGGGCTGCTTCTGCACGGCGAGGATGACGGCGGGCCGCCCGTTCATCCCACCGTCACCGCGCTTCACCGCGGGCCCCACGTCCACCTCCGCGACCTGGGAGAGGCGCACCGGCACACCGTCGCGCACCGCCACTACCGTCCCACGCAGGTCCTCCACGGAGGCGCTGCGCGCGAGGTTGCGGACCAGATACTCACGCCCACCCTGGTCCACGAAGCCACCCGTGGTGTTGCCTTGAGCGAGGCCCGCCGCGCGCTCCACGTCCTCGAACGTGAGGCCGAAGGCCAGCAGCTTCTCGGGCGCCACGCGCACCTGGAACTGCTTCACCCCGCCGCCCAGCACCGTCACCTGCGCGATGCCCGGAATGGTCAGGAGGCGCTGACGCAGCACCCAGTCCGCCAGGGAGCGCAGCTCCAGCGGGGACGTGCGCCCCTCCTCGCTCTGTACGCCGAGCAGGAGGATTTCTCCCATGATGGAGGACACGGGCGTCAGGTGGGGCGTCACGTCGCGCGGCAGTCGCTCGCGCGCCACTTGGAGCCGCTCGGTGACGAGCTGTCGGTCCAGGTAGATGTCAGTGCCCCAGTCGAACTCCACGTAGACGATGGACAGGCCCACGCCGGAGGTCGAGCGCACCCGCTGGACTCCTGGAGCGCCGTTCATCGCCGTCTCGATGGGCGTGGTGACGAGCGTCTCCACTTCCTCGGGAGACAGACCTCCGGCCTCCGTCATCACCGTCACGGTGGGGCGGTTGAGGTCCGGGAACACATCCACGGGCAGACGCGTGAGGGCCCAGCCGCCGTAGAGCAGCACCGCCACGGCCGCCAGCACGACGAACAGGCGGTGACGCAGCGAGAAGAGGATGACGTGGTCGAGCACTACCGTCCTCCCTTGGCCAGCCTCAACGCCGCCACCCCGGTCACCACCACGCGCTCGCCGGCCGTCAAGCCCTGGCGCACGGCTCGCCACGCGCCGTCGGTTCCGCCCAGCACGACGGGCCTCAGCTCGAAGGCCTCCGGCGCGGTGTGGACGAAGACGAAGGTCCGCCCCTCATCCTCCACCACCGCCTCCCTCGGCACCGCCAGCTCGTCCTTCTGGCCCCCTTCTCCGAGCGCCACGTCCACGAACATGCCCGGACGCAGGCGACCGTCCTTGTTGTCGACCTCGAACAGCACGCGCACGCTGCGCGTCGACTCATCCACCATCTGCCCCACGTGATAGGGCCGCGCGGGGAAGTGCTGGCCCGCGTAGGCGGGCGTGGACACCAGCGCGCCCGTGGTTCCCTCCGCGCGCGCCACGTCTCCCTCGAAGACCCGCGCCTCGACCCAGAGGACGGAGGCATCCAGCACCGCGAAGAGGGCGCGGGACGGGTCCACCTGCTCGCCCACGGATGCGCGCGCCTCCACCAGCACCCCGTCGATGGGCGAGATGAGCGAGAAGCGCGCGGAGCCCTGACCCTGACGTGCTCCCGCGAGCACGTCTCGCGCGGACTTCGCTCGGCTCCACTCCTGCTCGGCCGTGTTCACCGCGAGCCGCGCCTGTTGGACCTCCTTCTCCGCCACCACGCCCTGGAGAGACTCCAGGCGCGTCAAATCTCGACGGGCCTGCTCCAGTGCTGCTTGCGCGCGCACGGCCTCGGCTTCCGCCTGGAAGTGGCTGGTCGACAGTCCCGTGGACTCCGACGTGGACAGACTCTGCTGCACCAGCGCGAGCACCTCACCGCGCTTCACGCGCTGGCCCACGAGCGGCACGGTGCCATTCGCGGCGAGCACCCGGCCCGACACGGGTGCGGACACCTGCGCGAAGCGGTCCGTGCGCGGCACCACCTTCCCCGGCGTCACCAGTCGCGACTCCAGGGAGCGCACCGCCGCGCGCTGCGTCCGGACCTCCAGGAGGAACTGCGTCTCCTTCGGCACGGTGAAGGATGCGCCCGCGACGATGGGCTGCTGAGCCGTCGTGGGCTTCCCGTGTGGCTCTCCGGAGTGCGCCAGGGCGAGGGAGCAGGAGAGAGACAACGCGAGCGACAGCATCCCGCGAGCCATGAGGGAGACCGAGGACCCGCTCATGGCTTCACCTTGTTGTGCCGGTTCATCCACCACGCTCCCGCCACCAGCAACAGGACGACACCACCCGTGGCGCTCCAACCCACCGGTCCGCGCAAGCCCGGACTCGCATCGGCGGCGGCGTGCTCCGAGGACAGATGCACTGTTCCGAGCGCCAGCACGTCCAGGTCGTTTCCACGCGTCACGGTGACCACCGCCGCCAGCTCCGCTCCGGGTGGCAGCTCGGCGTCGACCACGTAGACACCGGGGGATTGCAGCTTCGGAACCAGCGTCTGCACGGTGGACCCGGTGAGCGTCAGCTCCAGATGGGCGCTGCTCACCGGGGCGTTCGTCTCCACGTCCGCGACCCACAAGCGCACGGGCGCCTTCGCGGCCTCCGCGTGCTCCGGGTGCTTCAGTACCACCTCGAACACGTCTCCCGTGGCCGAGAGGACGTGCAAGGCCTCGCCCGACATGGACGCGGTCGCGGTGTCTCCGTGGGTCGCGCCTTCATGGGCCAGGACTGGCAGCGACATGCCAACCATCAGCAGCATCCACCGCGATGCCCTCATCGTGACCTCTCGTGCGGTCCTCATTCCGGCACCTCGCCCGTAGGCATCCGTCCCACCGAGCGCAGCAAGGCAGTGCGCGCACGCGCCAGCGCCGCCGCTGCATCCACCGCATCCGCCGAGGCGGCGAAGGACCTGTCCCTGGCGAGCAGCAACGCGTCGAGCCCCAGTTGCCCCGCCTCATAGGCGCGGCGCACCAGCTCCAGGTTCCGGTCCACCGAAGGGCGCACCGACACCAAGGCCGTGTGCGCCGTTCGCGCCGCTTCGAAGGTCGTGCGTGCCACGGCCTGCTCGGACTCCACCTCACGAGCTCGCGCGACGCGCTCCGACTCACGCACCTTGAGTCGAGCCCGAGCCTGGGCCAGCTCTCCCTGATTACGGTCCCACAACGGCAGCGGCACCGACAGTCGAGCGATGAGGAGGTGTTCGGTGTGCAGGTCCGTGAAGGCACCGTGGGCTTCTGGCCGGCGCTCACGCTCGTAGCCCAGGGACAGCGTGGGATTGGGGATGCGCTCGCGGCGCAGCAGGTCCACCTCGGAGCCCGCCGCGGCCACCTCCGCGCGGGCGGCCACCAGGGTCGGTTGTTCGCCCGTCAGCTCCGACGGCAAGGCATCCGTCGCCGCGATGAGGAGGGAGACGGTGAGCGGAGCATCCGCCGAGCGCCCCAGTCTCCGATTCAACTCGACGCGAGCCGCCTGCGCCTCCGCGTGGGCCTGTGCGAGTCGAGCCTCCGCGCGGGCTCGCTCCAGGGTCGCGGCATTGCGCTCCAGCTCCGACACATCTCCCACGGTGAAGCGGCGCACCGTCGCGACCTCCATCTCACGGGTCAACTCCAGCGCCTCGCGCGCCAACGTGAAGCGAGCCTCACGCCGCTCCAGCTCCACCGCCGCATCCACCGCGCCCGCCGAAGCGCTCAACATCGCGGCCTGACGTCGCGCGCGAGCAGCATCCTGAGCCAACTTCGCGCGGTCCAGTCTCAAGCCACGCTGGCCCGCGACCTCCAGCATCTGGCTCAGCACGACTTCGGTGCGCTGCTCGCCTTGTGCGCCCGTGAGGGCGTCACTGACGACCGCCACTTCAAGAGAGGGATTGTTCCGAAGCCAGCGGCCATCCGCCGCACGCACGCCCTCCGCCCCCTCCTCCTCGGCACGCGCCGCCGCGACCTCCGGACTGCGGGCGACGGACTCCGTCGCCACGCGCTCCAGCGTCCACGCCTCCGGGGGCGCGACAGCCAGCACGAGTGACAGGGCAGCGGGCACGAGCAACATGCCCACACACCAACGCAAAGAGCGTACCCACTCCGGGGACCAACGATTCCAACAGGTTGGGGGCGGGTGGAGCGCCAGCAGGTGTGACCAACTCCATCACACTGTGATGGGCCCAGGCGAACACGGTCGACGTGCCAGGGGTCGACGCGCACTCCGCATCGTCTTCATCCCACCAAGAAGCGAATCACTCGAAGTGTGGCCCTGCTGTCTCTGCTGGGCGCCTCACGCCTGCGGTGCACCCGACGAAGCCATCCACGACATCCGGCTGTTCACGGAGAAGTGCGTTTCCGACATGACCAACTCAAGCCAGTGCCTTCCGTAAGCACTCAACAAAGACATTCCTGAGGGGATGTGCGGCGCCTTGACAAGGCCCCGCATCCCGTTTATCTCGCGTGCAGCATCAAGAGCGGTACCGCTTCGGCGGTGGCCCGACAACCTGGAGACGGACCTCCAAGGTGTCCAAACGATGCGGCTCTGGGAGCAGGTGCTCCACGGGCAAACCAAGCGTCCGAAGCGAGGCAGCTCCTCAGCTTCGGTGAGAGAGGACCTCCGTGGTTCCATCCACCTCCGCCGCATCCCCTCGCGCCACGCAGCTCCCCCGCCGCGAGAGCGCTCGAATGCGCCGCGCCCGCCACGTCACCGTCCCGCGAATGCGCGGGCCGCTACACGCCGGCTAGGGCTCCCACTCCACTCCCATTCCTTTCTTCGTCGGCGCCCTGTCGCCGCGCTCGCTCGACGTGTGTCGACAGCGCGGCCTCGCGCCCACTCATGTCTTCAGGGCCATGGCCCTCGTTCGAGGTTCGCGGATGAGCAGCAATTCCTTTCGGGTGATGAAGTTTGGCGGCTCCTCCGTGGGCTCACCTCGCCGACTGCGCCAGGTCATCGAGCTGATTGGCAAACACTCCCGCACGGGTCCGCTCGCCGTCGTCGTCTCCGCGATGGGCGACACCACCGACTGGCTCCTGGAGGCGGCCGACCTCGCCACCCGAGGCGAGCTGGAGGGCTCGCTCACCGTGGTGGCCCGCATCGCCCACCTCGCCAAGACGAACGCAGCCGCGCTCCACCCCGCGCAGTCCACCACGCTCGCCGCGCGCGTCGACCAGCTCCTCGCCCCGCTTCAGCAGCTCCTCCAGGGCCTCTCCCTCACCCGTGAGTGTTCCGCCGCCTCCAAGGACAAGGTGCTCTCCTTCGGTGAGCTCATCTCCGCCACCCTCCTGGCGGAGCTGCTCAGGGCCGCGGGCACCGACGCCCACCTCCGCGACGCCCGCCTGCTGCTCGTAACGGACGACACCTTCGGCGCCGCGCGCGTGGACGCGGCCCGGACGCGCGAGCGCCTCCAGTCCGCCATCGCCGAGTGGGGCACCACCGTCCCCATCCTCCCTGGCTTCATCGCCGCGACCCTGGACGGACGCACCACCACCCTGGGCCGCAACGGCTCCGACTACACGGCGGCCCTGGTGGCTCAGGGCCTGGGCGCCTCCGAAGTCACCGTGTGGACCGACGTGCTCGGCCTGCACACCGCCGACCCGGACCTCGTCAGCGACGCGTACCCCGTGGCCCACCTCACCCATGGCGAGGGCCTGGAGCTCGCGGCCGTCGGCGTCCGCATGCTGCACCCGCGCACGATGATTCCCCTCATCGAGGCCGGCATCTCGCTGCGCATCCGCAACACCATGCACCCGGACCACCCGGGCACGCTCATCGACGCCATCGGCTCGCGCGACGGACAGCGTCCCACGTGCATCGCCACGCGCGAGGACCTGGCCCTGCTGGGAATCGAGGTGCGCAAGCTCTCTGACCAGTTCCAGCTCGGCGAGCGCGTCCTGGCCGCGCTGCGCGCCGCTCGCATCACGGTGTGGATGACCGCCCAGTCCGCCAACGGCCAGTCCATCGCCCTCGTCGTCCCTCGGCCGGACGCACTGCGCGCCCGCAACGCCCTGGAGACAGAGCTCGCGCAGGAGCTGGCCCGCCGCGAGGTGGAGCCGCTCGGCGTACGCGAGCCGGTGACGCTCGTCACCCTGGTGGCCGAGGCGATGGGCCATGGCGTCAACGTGGCGGGCCGCTTCTTCAGCGCACTGGGCGCGGTGGGCGTCGGCGTGCGAGCCAGCGCACAAGGCGCCAGCTCACGCTCCATCTCTTGCGTGGTGGACGCGGAGGACACCGCCATCGCGGTGCGTACGACGCACGCCGCCTTCAACCTCGCCCATCAGCAAGTCAGCCTCTTCCTGCTCGGCAAGGGCACCGTGGGCGGACAGCTCCTCGCGCAGCTCCGCGCCCAGCAGGAGCAGCTCCGCCAGCGCCACGGAATCGCGCTGCGCGTGGTGGGCATCGCCGACAGCCGACGCACCCTGTTCGACTCCGCCAGCCTCGCGCTGGACGGAATCGAGGAGCAGCTCGCTCGCGTCGTCCGAGGCGAACCCGGCACCCGCGCGCTGGCCCCGCTGCTGGACGAGCTGCGCCGGCTGCCCGTGCCCATCCTCGTCGACTGCACGGCGGACGGCGACGTGGCCTCGCTCTACACGGAGGCGTTCCGTCGAGGCATCCACGTCGTGGCCGCCAACAAGAAGCCGCTCGCCCTGCCCTGGAACGAGCGCGAGGCGCTGCTCGCCGAGGCCCGCCGTCACCACGTCGCGTACCACTACGAGACGACGGTGGCCTCCAGCCTCCCCGTCATCGACACGCTCGCCAACCTGGTGCGCACCGGCGACACCGTGCGCCTCATCACCGCGTCCCTCTCCGGCAGCGTGGGCTTCATCTGCAACGAGCTGACAGCGGGCGTCCCCTTGTCCACCGCGGTCCGCACGGCCCGCGAGCGGGGCTTCACCGAGTCGGACCCGCGCGAGGACCTGTCCGGCGCGGACGTGGCGCGCAAGGCGCTCATCCTCGCCAGGGAGCTGGGCCTGTCCCTGTCGCTCTCCGACGTCGCGCTGGAGCCCTTCGTCCCCGAGCCCTCGGACGCGGGCGACTCCCCCGAGTCCTATCTGCGAAGCCTCCGCGCGCTCGACGCGGAGTACACGCAGAAGGTGGAGCGCTGCCGACAGTCGGGCACCGTGCTGCGCTACCTGGCGCGCATCGACCCGACGCGGCTGGGCACCGATGCGCCTGTCATCCGCGTGGGCCTCACCGCCGTCGAAGCGGGCCAGCCCGCCGCGGACCTGCGCGGCTCCGAGTCCTTCGTGTCCTTCACCACCACGCGGCACAGCGAGTTCCCCCTCACCGTGCGCGGCGCCGGCGCGGGGGGCGCTGTCACGGCATCTGGCGTGCTCGCGGATATTCTCCGCATCTCCCAGACGCTTCGGGGCCGCTGAGCCCCGCCCACCGGGAACCAGGAGCCACCTCATGAAACTCGCCACCGCCCTTGTCCACGCCGGCACTCGCAGAGACCCGACCACCGGCGCGGTCGCAGTGCCCATCCACCAGTCCGCCACCTACCAGCACCCCGCGCTCGGCCAGTCCACCGGGTACGACTACTCGCGCACGAAGAACCCCACCCGCGCCGCGCTCGAGGACGCGCTCGCGGGCCTCGAAGGCGGCAGCCGGGGCCTCGCCTTCGCCTCGGGCATGGCCGCGTTGCACTGCGCGCTCCAGCTCCTCGGCCCCGAGGACCACCTGGTCCTCACCGAGGACCTCTACGGTGGAACGTTCCGACTGGTGGACAAGCTGCTCCACATCCCCCACACCTTCGTGGACACCACGCGGCTGGACGCGGTGCGCGCGGCGCTGCGCCCCAACACCAAGGCCCTGCTGGTGGAGTCGCCCACCAACCCGCTGATGAAGACCGCGGACCTGCCCGCGCTCGCGGACCTCGCCCGGAAGGCGGGCGCGCTCTTCATCGTCGACAACACCTTCAACACTCCGTTCCTCCAGAGACCGTTGGAGGTGGGCGCGGACATCGTCGTCCACAGCGCGACGAAGTATCTGGCCGGCCACAACGACGTCGTCGCCGGAGCGCTCGTGGTGAAGGACGCGGCGGTGGGCGAGCGGCTCGCCTTCATCCAGAACGGCATCGGCGCCATCCTCGGGCCGCAGGATTCCTACCTGGTGATTCGCGGGCTCAAGACGCTCGCGCTGCGCATGGAGCGCCACCAGTCCAACGCCCGCGAGGTGGCCGCGTTCCTGTCGAGCCACCCCCAGGTCGAGCGCGTCTACTACCCGGGCACGGGCGGGATGCTCTCCTTCAACGTCACCGACGCGGCCCTGGTGCCGCAAGTGCTCGCCGCCGTGCGCATCTGCCTCTTCGCCGAGTCCCTGGGCGGCGTCGAAACCCTCATCACCTTCCCCGCCACGCAGACCCACGCCGACATCCCCGTCGCGCGCCGGGAACAGCTTGGCATCACCGACCGACTGCTTCGCCTCTCCGTGGGCATCGAGGACAGCCATGACATCATCTCCGATTTGGCCCAGGCGCTCGAAGGGCGCTCCCAGCCCGTCGAGCTTCGCGACCCGACTGCTGCACACGGGTCATGAAGTCGACCCGGTGACGGGCGCCGCCGCGGTGCCCATCTACCAGGTCTCCATGTTCGACCAGCCGGGCCTGGAGCACTCCGGCGAGTTCGACTACGCCCGCTCCGGCAACCCCACGCGCAAGGCGCTGGAGGGCGTGCTCGCGTCGCTGGACGAGGGCGCCGGGGCCTTCGCCTTCGGCTCCGGCATGGCCGCGCTGTCCACGGTACTGATGCTCTTCAGCGCCGGGGACCACCTGGTCGTCACCGACGACTGTTACGGCGGTACCTACCGCGTGCTCACCCGGGTGTTCAGCCGCTTCGGGCTCAAGGCCACCTTCGTGGACACCTCCAACCCGGACGCGGTGCGCGCCGCGTTCCGCCCCAACACCAAGGGGCTCCTCGTCGAGACGGTGAGCAACCCGTTCCTGCGGCGCACCGACGTCACCGCCATGTCCATCCTCGCGCGGACGTACGGCGCGCTGCTCATCGTCGACAACACCTTCCTGTCGCCCTACCTCTCGCGTCCGCTCACCGAGGGCGCGGACATCGTCATCCACTCCGCCACCAAGTACCTGGGCGGACACAGCGATGTCATCGCGGGGACGGTGGCGGTGAAGACGCCGGAGCTCGCGAAGGAGGTCTACTTCCTCCAGAACGCGGTGGGTGCGGTGCTCGGGCCACAGGACTGCTTCCTGCTCCAGCGCGGCATCAAGACGCTGCAGGTCCGCATGGAGCGACAGGTGCGCACGGCCGGAGCGCTCGCGCGCTGGCTCGGAGGCAGGCCGGAGATTCGAGAGGTCTTCTATCCAGGCACCGGCGCGGTGGTGTCGTTCCGGCTCGCTCATGACTCCATGGCGGCGACCTTCGTGGACTCGCTGCGGCTGCCGCTGCTCGGCGTGTCGCTGGGCGCGGTGGAGAGCATCATCACCGTGCCGGCGAGGCACTCGCATGCCTCCGTGCCCGCCGCCGAGCGCGAGCGACGGGGAATCACCGACAGCCTCATCCGCTTCTCGGTGGGACTGGAGGACCTGGAGGACCTGCAAGCGGACCTCGCGCTCGCGCTGGGCCGGGCATTGAAGGAGGCCGCATGAAGGGGAGGTTGGGTTGACAGTCTCCGGCGGATTGGTTACGTCCTGAAGCCGATGCTCTGCTTCGTCGCTCCGTTCGGGTCCTGTTGTCGCGGCATGTGTTGCCGCGTCACGACGGGTCCGTCCGTTCGAGCGTACTGAGCGTCCTTCGCGCACAGGCGTGTCCGGCCCGTCCCCCAGAAACCTGGAGACGGGCCGTTCCATTTTCCCCACACGCCGGGGCGCAGCATCGCGGTCCCGGCCCCCACCACCGAGAGACGCGGATGCCCAACAACATCTACCCCGACGTGACGCAGCTCATTGGCCGCACGCCCATCATCCGCCTGTCTCGCGTCGGTGGCCCTGACGCAGCCACGCTGCTGGCGAAGGTCGAGTCCTTCAACCCCGGTGGCAGCGTGAAGGACCGCATCGGCCTGGCGATGATCGAGGACGCGGAGAACAAGGGCCGCCTGCGTCCGGGCATGACGATTGTCGAGCCCACCAGCGGAAACACGGGCGTGGCCCTGGCCATGGTCGCCGCGGTGAAGGGCTACCGCATCATCCTCACCATGCCGGAGAGCATGAGCGTGGAGCGCCGCCGCATCCTGGAGGCCTATGGCGCGGAGCTGGTGCTGACGCCCGCGGCCAAGGGAATGAATGGCGCCGTCGAGGCGGCCGACGAGCTGCTCAAGGAGCTGGGCCCCAAGGGCTTCATGCCGCAGCAGTTCCGCAACCCGTCCAACCCGGAGATTCACCGTCGCACCACGGCGAAGGAGATTCTGGGAGACCTGGACGTGCGCAAGCTCGACGCCTTCGTGGTGGGCATCGGCACGGGCGGCACGATTACCGGCGCGGGCAGCGTATTGAAGAAGGAGAACCCGTCGCTGCAGGTCATCGCGGTGGAGCCGCTGCGCTCGCCCCTGCTTACCCAGGGCAAGGCGGGGCCGCACCGCATCCAGGGCATCGGCGCCAACTTCGTGCCGGAGGTGCTGGACCGCTCCGTCTACGACGAGGTCATCGACGTCGCGGATGTCGACGCGTACCTCGCCGCGCGGGAGCTGGCGAGCCGTGAGGGGCTGCTCGTCGGAATCTCCAGTGGCGCGGCGCTGCACGCGGCCCGTCAGGTGGCCAGGCGTCTGGGGCCCGGCAAGACGGTGCTCACCGTGCTGCCCGACACGGGTGAGCGGTACTGGAGCTCGTTCGCGGCGTTCGCCGAGGAGTTGGCGAACACACCGCAGGGAGTCGGTGGATGATTGAGCTGCGCGGTATCAGCAAGGTGTACAGGCAGGGCGGGCGCGAGGTGTCGGCGCTCCAGGACGTGTCGCTGCGGGTGGACCCGGGAGAAGTGTTCGGCGTGCTCGGACAGAGCGGCGCCGGCAAGTCCACGCTCATCCGCTGCGTCAACCTGCTGGAGCGCCCCACCCAGGGCCGCGTGCGGGTGAATGGGAAGGAGCTGCTGTCGCTGAGTCCCGAGGAGCTGCGCCTGGCGCGGCAGGGCATCGGGATGATTTTCCAGCACTTCAACCTGTTCTCCTCGCAGACGGTGGCGGCCAACGTCGCGTATCCGCTGGAGGTGGCGGGGCTGCCGCGCGAGCAGATTCGCGCGCGCGTCGCGGAGCTGCTCTCGCTGGTGGGCCTGTCGGACAAGGCGGACACCTACCCGGCGCGGCTGTCGGGTGGGCAGAAGCAGCGGGTGGGCATCGCCCGCGCCCTGGCGCCGCGTCCTCGCATCTTGCTGTCCGACGAGGCGACGTCGTCGTTGGACCCGGAGACGACGCGCTCGGTGCTGTCGCTGCTCCGGGATTTGAACCGACAGCTCGGCCTCACCATCCTGCTCATCACCCACCAGATGGAGGTGGTGAAGGCCATCTGCGACTCGGTGGCCGTGCTGGAGCAGGGGCGCCTCGTCGAGCAGGGCAAGGTGGTGGAGCTGCTCTCCCGTCCTGGCACGCATCTGCATGGGCTGTGCTACCCGCCCTTCACGACGGGCGAGAGCGCCGTGCTGCGGGGTGGTCAGCGGGTGGAGCTGTCGCTGTCGGGCGAGCACTCCACGCGCCCCATCCTCTCCACCCTGGCGCGCCGCTTCGACGTGGACGCGCACCTGCTGGAGGGCTCGCTGGAGCGCGTGGGCGAGGCTCGCGTGGGTCGGCTGCTCTTCGAGCTCACGGGTGCTCCGGACGCGGTGAGGCAGGCCCTGGCGTTCCTGCGTGAGCAGGGGTTGACGTCGGAGGAGGCGGCCCATGTCTGGTGAGCTGACGCAGGCGCTGTGGGTGGCCACGTTGGAGACGCTCTACATGACGTCGGTGGCCACGGTGCTGGTGGTGCTCGCGGGGCTGCCGCTGGGCGTGCTGCTGGTGCTGACGGACCGGGGAGGACTGTGGGAGCGCCCGGCGTTGCACCGTGTGCTGGGCACGCTCGTCAACGTGGGGCGCTCGGTGCCCTTCATCATCTTGATGGTCGCCATCGTTCCGCTGACTCGCCTGCTGGTGGGCACCACGATTGGCACCACCGCCGCCATCGTTCCGCTGGTCGTCGCGGCGATTCCCTTCATGGGGCGCGTGGTGGAGCAGGGGCTGCGCGAGGTGGACTCCGGGCTGGTGGAGGCCGCCATCGCCATGGGCTCCACCCACCGGCGCGTCATCTTCCGCGTCCTGCTTCCGGAGGCCCTGCCGTCTCTCGTGCGCGGTACGTCGCTCGTGGTTATCAGCCTGCTCGGCTACAGCGCCATGGCGGGCGCCGTGGGCGGAGGTGGGCTGGGAGACCTCGCGGTGAAGTACGGGTACATGCGCTTCCGCACCGACGTCATGCTGGGCTGCCTCGCCGTGCTGCTCGCGCTGGTGCAGCTCGTGCAGTGGCTGGGTGACGGAGTGGCTGCGCGCTTCGACCACACCTCGCCCCACTCCCGCCGCGCACACGACTGAAATATCCGCCCGGTCTCGCTGTTGCCCGCGGCCTCTCCCTCGGAATCACACCTCATGAAGCCACCCGCGTCATTCCTCATCATCCCCCTGGCCTTCGCCGCCGTCTCCGTCGCGTTGCTCGTGGGGACGGGCTGCAAGAAAGCGGAGGCCCCCGTCATCGGCGAGGCG
>NZ_JBLZWL010000045.1:0-82531 GCF_049194865.1 Corallococcus terminator
CGAGTCGCTGCGGACGACCTTCGATGAAGTGGACGGCGGGCCGGTGCAGCGCATCCACGAGGAGGTGGAGTTCGCGCTGTCGGTGGAGGTGGTGGCGGAAGGGGAGGTGCTGGCGCGCGTGGAGGAAGAAGCGCGAAGGCCGTTCGACCTGGCGCGAGGTCCGCTGCTGAAGGCGTCGGTGTTGAGGGTCGGTGAAGAGGAACACGTGTTGGTGTGGGTGGTGCACCACATCGTGTTCGACGGGTGGTCGGTAGGAGTGCTGGAGCGGGAGCTGAGCGAGGCGTACGCGGCGAGGGTGAGCGGTGATGCGTCGGAGCGACCTGTCCTGGAGGTGCAGTACGCCGACTACGCGAGATGGCAGCGAGAGTGGCTGAAAGGGGAGGTGCTGGAGAAGCAGTTGGCGTGGTGGAAGCAGGAGCTGGCGGGAGCACCGCTGGTGTTGGAGCTGCCGACGGACCGGGCGCGTCCCGCGGTGCGGACCTACCGCGGGGCCCTGAAGCGGGTGGCGCTGCCAGCCGGCTTGGAAGGGCAGCTGCGTGAGCTGAGCCGCAAGGAAGGGGTGACGCTGTACATGACGCTGCTGGCGGGGTTCCAGGCCCTGCTGGCGCGCTACAGCGGGCAGACGGACGTGGTGGTGGGCACGCCCATCTCCGGACGGAACTGGAGGCAGGTGGAGGCGCTGGTCGGGTTCTTCGTGAACACGCTGGTGCTGAGGACCGCGACGGAGGGAGCGAGCTTCCAGGAGCTTCTGCGGCGCGTGAGGCGCGCATGCCTGGGGGCCTTCGCGCATCAGGACCTTCCGTTCGAGCAGCTGGTGGACGCGCTCCAGCCGAGTCGGGACTTGAGTCGCTCGCCGCTCTTCCAGGTCATGTTCGTCATGCCGGGCACGCTGTCGCCGCTCGACCTGGACGGGGTTCGGGTGGAGGAGCTCGACTTCGAGCCCGGGGTGTCGAAGTTCGACCTGACGCTGTTCGCGTGGGAGACGCCGCGCGGGTTGGTCACGTACTGGGAATACAACACGGACCTCTTCGACGAGGAGACGGTGTCGCGGATGGCGGGGCACTACGGCCGGTTGTTGAGCGCGGCGGTGGCCTCCTCGGAGCGACAGGTCTCGGAGCTTCCGCTGCTCGGGGACGTCGAGCGACAGCGCTTGCTCGTCGACTGGGGCGCTCGTCAGGACTCCACCTATGTGCCGGGGCTGATGCACCGCTGGGTGGAGGCGCAGGTCGCGCGGACTCCTCACGCGGAGGCCGTCTCTGACGGCACGCGCTCGCTGACCTATGCGGAGCTCGACGCGCGCGCGAACCAGCTCGCCCACCAGCTGGTGGCGCTGGGAGTTCCGCCCAACGGCTCCGTGGGCTTGTGTCTGGACCGGGGGAGCCTGGAGATGCCCGTGGCAGTGCTCGCGACCTTGAAAGCGGGCGCGGCCTTCCTTCCGCTGGACCCGACCTGGCCCGTCGAGCGACTGGCGCTGATGCTGGAGGACACGTGCGCGCCCGTGGTGCTGGCGCAGTCGCACCTCGTCGCCGCGTTGCCTCCTGGCACGGGTGCTCGACTGGTGTGTCTGGAGGATGAGGCCCCCGCCATCGCCCGGCATCCCACGACCTCTCCCGCCGTCGACGTCTCTCCGGAGACGCATTGCTACTTCGTCTACACCTCGGGCAGCACGGGCCGGCCCAAGGGCATCGTCATGTCCCACCGCGCGGTGGGCAACATGCTCTGGTGGCTGCTGCGGCGCACGGTGAAGCCGGATGCCACCACGCTCCAGTTCGCTTCGCTCAACTTCGATGTCTCCTTCCAGGAGCTGTTCGGCACGTGGTGTCTGGGCGGGCGCGTCCTGCTCATCACCCCCGAGCTGCGCAGGGACCCCACCGCCATGCTGCGGTACATGGTGCGGCACCGGGTAGAGCGTCTGTACCTGCCCTTCGTCGCGCTCCAGGCCGTGTGTGACGCGGCCGGCGCGGAGGACGTGCTGCCGCCGCTGACGGAGGTGGTGACGGCGGGCGAGCAACTGCAGGTGACTCCGGCGCTGGTGGCCTTCTTCGAGCGGCTCCCGGGCTGCGTGCTGGAGAATCAATACGGCCCATCGGAGGCGCACGTCGTCACGGCCTGGAGGGCCTCCGGTCCGCCGTCGTCGTGGCCCGCGTTGCCTCCCGTGGGCGCGCCCATCACCAACGTGCGGCTCTACGTGCTGGACTCGAAGGGCGAGCCTTGCCCCATAGGCGTCCCAGGGGAAGTGGGCGTCGCGGGCGCCAGCCTCGCGCATGGGTACCATGGTCGACCGGACCTCACCGCGGACCGCTTCGTCCCGGACACGCTCGGCGTCATGCCCGGTGAGCGCTACTACCGAACGGGGGACAGGGCCCGCTGGCTCGCGGATGGGAACGTGGAGTTCCTCGGCCGCCTGGATGGGCAGGTGAAGCTGCGCGGGTTCCGCATCGAGCTGGGCGAAGTGGAGGTGGTGCTGCGAGCCCTCCCCGGCGTGCGAGACGCGGTGGCCGTCGTCCGCGAGGACGTGGCAGGAGATCGTCGGCTCGTGGGCTATGTCGTCTTCCAGGAGGGTCAGCGACTGTCGCCCTCGGAGCTGCGCGCTCGACTGCAAACCCGGCTGCCCGAGTACATGGTGCCCTCGGCCTTCGTGTCGCTGCCCACGCTCCCGTTGGCGCCCACGGGAAAGGTGGACCGCAAGGCCCTGCCCGTGCCGCGCGCGGAGGAGGCTCGGGGTGGCCACGTAGCGCCGCGCACCGCGATGGAGCGGGTGGTCGCGGAGGTCTTCGGTCCCCTGCTCGGGCTGGAGCGCGTGAGCGTCGAAGCCCACTTCTTCGAGCTGGGAGGGCACTCGCTGCTCGCGACGCAGGCGGTGTCGCGCTTGAAGGAGGTCATCGGTCGCGAGCTTCCGGTCCGGGTGCTGTTCGAGTCCCCCACGGTGGCGCAGTTGGCGGAGCACCTGGAGGACGTGCTCGAGGATGCCAGGTGCGCGACGCCACCGCCGCTGGTGCGCGGGCCCCCGAGTGCCGTGGCGGAGCAGTCCTTCGCGCAGCAGCGACTGTGGTTCCTCTCCCAGCTCGATGCCGAGGGGTTCTCCTACAACATGCCCTTCGCGGTGAGGCTGAAGGGGCCGCTGCACGTGAAGGCGCTGGAGAGCGCGTTCCACGAAGTGGCGCGCAGGCACGAGTCGCTGCGGACGACCTTCGGTGGAGTGGACGGCAGGCCGGTGCAGCGCATCCACGAGACGGTGGAGTTCGAGCTGCGTGTGGAGGAGGTGGCTGAGGGCGACGTGCTGGCTCGCGTGGAGGAAGAGGCGCGAAGGCCGTTCGACCTGGAGCGCGGACCGCTGCTGAGGGGGAAGGTGCTGAGGGTGGGGGAGGAGGAGCACGTGCTGGTGTGGGTGGTGCACCACATCGTGTTCGACGGCTGGTCGGTAGGAGTGCTGGAGCGGGAACTGGGCGAGGCGTACGCGGCGAAGGTGAGCGGAGAGGCGGTCGACGAGCGACGCACGGAGATTCGGTACGCGGACTACGCGAAATGGCAGCGGGAGTGGTTGAAGGGGGATGCGCTGGCGAAGCAGTCGGCGTGGTGGAAGCAGCAGCTCGCGGGTGCGCCGCCCGTGTTGGAGCTGCCCACCGACAGGCCACGGCCCGTCATGCAGTCGTTCAACGGCGGTCACCTGGCGGTGCGGCTTCCTCCAGAGCTGGCCGGTGCGCTGCGCGAGCTGAGCCGCAAGGAAGGGGTGACGCTGTACATGACGCTGCTGGCGGGGTTCCAGGCCCTGCTGGCGCGCTACAGCGGACAGTCGGACGTGGTGGTGGGCACCCCCATCTCCGGACGGAACTGGAGGCAGGTGGAGGCGCTGGTCGGGTTCTTCGTGAACACGCTGGTGGTGAGGACGGAGACGGAAGGCGCGAGCTTCCGGGAGCTGCTGCGGCGGGTGAGGCGCGCGTGCCTGGGGGCCTTCGCGCATCAGGACCTTCCGTTCGAGCAGCTGGTGGACGCGCTCCAGCCGAGCCGGGACTTGAGTCGCTCGCCACTCTTCCAGGTCATGTTCGTCATGCCTGGGCCCACGGCGCCGTTGTCGCTCTCCGGCCTCGGAGTGGAGGAGGTGTCCTTCGAGCCGGGGATGGCGAAGTTCGACCTCACCCTCTTCGTGCGCGAGCTGCCTCAGTCGCTCGTCACGTACTGGGAATACAACACGGACCTCTTCGACGAGGAGACGGTGTCGCGGATGGCGGGGCACTACACGCGGCTGCTCCAGGCCGCGCTCTCCCAGCCTGGACAAGACGTGGCGTCGCTGCCGCTGCTGGGAGAGGCGGAGCGGCGTCGTCTGTTGGTGGAGTGGAATGCCACCGAGGCGCCTCGCTCCTCGGCGCCCTGCGTGAGTGCGCTCTTCGAGGCGCAGGCCGCGCGTACTCCCGAGGCCATCGCTGTCCGCTTCGGAGAACAGACGCTCACCTATGGCGAGCTGAACCAGCGGGCGAACCGGCTCGCGCGTTTTCTCCGCCGTGGCGGCGTGGGCCCCGATGTCCCGGTGGCGCTGTGTGTCCGCCGCTCGCTCGACCTGGCCGTGGGCGTGCTGGGCGTCCTCAAGGCGGGCGGTGCTTACGTCCCGTTGGATCCCGCCTATCCGCGTGAACGCCTGGAGTGGATGCTCCGTTCGTCGGGGGCGTCGTGGCTGCTCACGCAGTCCTCGCTCGCGGGTGTCTTGCCGGAGGGAATCGCGCGCGGGCTCGACCTCGACACGGAGACGGCCCGCTTCGCGGAGGAGCGCTCGTCGGACCTGGAGCCGGTGGCGAGACCGGAGTCGCTCGCGTATGTCATCTACACGTCGGGCTCCACCGGCACGCCCAAGGGCGTGGCCATGCCGCACGGGCCGTTGCTCAACCTCGTGCAGTGGCAGCTCGGTGCCTCCCTTCAGCCGAAGGCTCGGACGCTCCAGTTCTCCCCGCTGAGCTTCGACGTGAGCTTCCAGGAGCTGTTCTCCACCTGGGCCGCGGGCGGCGAGCTGGTGCTCATCTCCGAGGAGCTGCGCCTCGACGCGCATGCCCTGCTGGAGCTGATGGACCGGTGTGAAGTGGAGCGCTTGTTCCTGCCGTTCGTCGCGCTCCAGAATCTGGCGGAGGTGGCGGACCGCGAGGACTTCGCGCCGCGACGACTCCGCGAGCTGGTGACGGCGGGCGAGCAGCTTCGGGTGACTCCCGCGCTGCGACGCTTCGCGCGGCGGTTGCCCGGCTGCGTCCTGCACAATCACTACGGCCCCACGGAGTCGCACGTCGTGACGGCCCACACGCTGGCGGGGGACCCCGAGTCGTGGCCGGACTTGCCCTCCATCGGACGGCCCATCGCGAATGCCCGTGTTCACCTGCTGGACTCGCGACTGGCACCTGTTCCGCTCGGTGTCCCGGGGGAGCTGTATCTCGGAGGTGACGTGCTGGCGCGTGGCTACCTCCACCGTCCGGACCTGACGTTGGAGCGCTTCGTGCCGGACCCGCTCGACCTCTCGCCCGGAGCGCGCCTGTACCGCACGGGTGACTTCGCGCGGTATCGACCGGACGGGACGCTCGAGTTCCTGGGGCGGCGCGATGCGCAGGTGAAGGTCCGGGGCTATCGCATCGAGCTGGCGGAGATAGAGGCCGTGCTCGCGCGGCACCCGGCGCTGCAGGACTGCGTGGTGGAGGCTCGCGCGGATGGCTTGGGGCTCACGCGTCTGGTGGCCTACGTCGTGGGCGGGGAGGGTGGTCCGCCCGAATCTCCTGAGCTGCGGAGCTTCCTCAAGCAGCGACTGCCTGAGTACATGGTGCCCGGCCTCTTCGTGGCGCTGGAGTCGCTGCCGCTCACGCCCAGTGGGAAGGTGAATCGCCGTGCGCTGCCTGCTCCGGAGGGAGAGGTGACCGCGCGCTCGGTGGAGCGTGTTCCTCCGCGAACCTCGCTGGAGCTTCAGCTCGTCCGTGCCTGGGAGGAGACGCTGGGCCTGCACCCCGTGGGCATTCGCGAGGACTTCTTCGAGCTGGGCGGGCACTCGCTCCTGGCTGTGCGGTTGCTCGGGCGGATTCGCGAGCTGACGGGGCGCTCGCTCCCGGTGTCGACCCTGTTCCAGGGCGCGACGGTGGAGCGCATCGCGAGCGTGTTGCAGCAGGCGCTGGGGCCATCGTCGTCGCTGGTGGAGCTGCGGAGCGGAAGGGCGAAGCGGCCTTTCTTCTGCATCCACCCCGTGGGTGGGACGGTGCTCGCCTATGCGGAGCTCGCGCACCTGCTGGGCGCCGACCAGCCCTTCTATGGGTTGCAGTCTCCTGGGCTCGACGGTGAGGTGGCACCGCACGACAGCGTGGAGGCGCTGGCTGCGCACCACCTGCGCGCCATTCGCACCGTGCAGCCCCGAGGGCCCTACCTGCTGGGAGGGTGGTCCCTGGGTGGCACGCTCGCCTACGAGATGGCGCAGCAACTCCAGGAGCAAGGCGAGCAGGTGGACCTGCTGGTGCTCATCGACACCTATGCGCGGGCCCACCCAGGAGGAGTGGTGGACCGCGAGTGGCTGGAGCCCGCGAGGTTGGGCGCGCTCTTCTTCAGGGACCTGCTGCGAGCGGCGGGCGCGGACCTGCCGTGCTCCGAGGAGGCGCTCTCACGACTCTCGCCAGAGGAAGCGCTGCGCCTCCTGGAGACAGCGGGGCGTCAGGCCGCGGCCCTGCCCGAGTCGGGCCTCACGGCGCTGCGCCAGGTGTTCGAGGCCAACCTCCGGGCCGCGTGGCGCTATGTGCCGCGTCCCTCCTCGGGAGCGTTGCTCTCCATCGAGTCGAGCGAGTCGCCCCGGGCTCACGAGTGGGAGCTGCTGGCGAGGGGCGGCGTGGAGGTCCACACGCTTCCCGGAGACCACTACGCGCTGTTGCGACTTCCGGGCGTCCAGCAGCTCGCCGCGCTGCTCCGCGACGCGCTGGCGCGAGCCCATGCGAAGGCCTGGCCTCGGAGCGTGTCCGCATGAGCCGCGCTCACGCGGACGGAGGAGGCAATCGCGCCTCCAGCGAAGCGAGCCGGCCCGGCAGCAGCACGCGCACGCTCAGCGCCAGCGCGAAGAACAGCAGCGCCGCGAACGCGGTGACGGCGCGCAGTCCCAGCCGGTCCCCGAGCGCCCCCTGCAACCACACGCCGCCGGAGTACCCCAGGTTGAGGACCAGGTTGAACAGGCCGCTCACGCGCACTTGCAGCTCCGCGCTGGCCCGCCCCTGGCACAACGTCCTCAGTCCTCCCACGGCGAGCAGGTACAGCGCGCCGAGCACGAAGAGGAACGCCCCCGCCATGGGCACGTTCGGAGAGAGCCAGTACGCGGCGGCCACCGGTCCCAGCAAGAGCATCGTCCGCTCCAGCAGCAATCCTCGCCCCCAGCGCTCGGCCAGCGTCCCCGCCAGCACGGCGGCCGTGACAGCGCCCACGCCCTGCGCCGTGGTGAGCAGCGACGCGGTGGCGGCGTCGCCGTGGAGCACCCGCAGCGCGAGCACCGGCACCAGCGCGATGAAGGGCGAGATGAGCACGGCCACACCCAGCGTGCCGCCCAGCGCCGCGGCGATGCCCACGTCCTCACGCGCCGCGAGCAATCCGCGCTTCACACCGCTCCACAGCCCTTCACCGGGTCTCGGATTCCCGCGAGGCACCGGCCCCATCCAGGCCAACGCCATCAGCACGGCCAGGAAGGAGGCCGTGTTGAACACGAAGGCCCACGCCACCCCACCTCGCGTGAGCACCAGCGCAGCGAGCGCAGGGCCGAAGATGCGCCCCAGGTTGGCCTGCGCCAGATCCAGGCTGAGGCCACTGTGAAGCTGCTCGGACGGAAGTATCACCGCTGTCATCGCCGAGAAGACCGGCAGGGTCAGCGCGCTCATGCACCCATGCAGGACGCAGAGGATGGCCAGGGGCGTCAGCGTGAGCCGCCCCGTGGCCGCCAGCACCGCGAGCGCTCCGGCAATCACCGCCTGACCCAGCGTGCATGCCGCCAGATAGGCCCGCCGGTCGAACCGGTCCGCCAGCGTTCCCGCAAGTGGGACGAGCACGATGGAGGGCAGGAACGCCAGCGCGGTGATGCGGCCCATCCACTCCGCGCGCCCCGTCGTCTCCGTCACGTAGATGCCGAGAGCGACCAGCTCCATCCACGTCCCCAACGTGGAGATGAGCCCGCCCCACCAGACCTTCACGTAGGCCGGATGACCGAAGGCACGAAACGACGGATGACTCGAAAGTCGCCGAATGGACATGGGACGTCGCGACAGTGGAGCACAAAAATCGCTCGTGCCGAGACAGCTGAGAAATGCCGCCTTGCTGCACTCGCGTGCCTTTCCTGGCGTGTCTTGACGAGGGCGGAGAAGGCTCCCAGACTGCACGCGCCTGGGACTCAGGGAGGGCGTGAAACATCACGCCTCGTGTCCCTGTTGCCGTCAGCGGAAGCGACGGCGGTTGGAAGAGGAGCAAGGGCATGCATGCACTGACGAAGCAGTCGGAAGCGACCGGGCAGGCTCTGTGCCCCACGTGTTCTCAGCCCATCGATGGCGAGGGCCGTGTGCAGGGCGAGGTTCTCACGTGCACGGGCTGTGACGGAGAGCTGGAGGTGGTGGGCCTCAACCCGCTGCGGCTCGAAGAGGCACCCGAGGTAGAGGAGGACTGGGGCGAGTAGGCCCTGGATCGACATGAGCACGAACGAGACAGTGGAGCAGCCCGTCCTCTCGCCCGGAAGGGTCTTCGCCCAGGCGGTCGCCACGCAAGGCGCGAAGGCCTCGGTGGATTTCCCGCACACCATCACCGAGGCGTTCCCGGGCTTCAAGCGACGTCCGCGCATCGCGGTGCGCGGCCTCTTCAAGGTCGCGAAGGCGGACGGTGCCAAGGTGAAGTACTGGCACGAGACACCGCCGAAGACAGCGCCGACGGTGGTGGTGGAGGACGTGGGCCTGCGGCCCGAGGCCGCGTTCGAGTTCCACACGGACCTCGCGACGCTCAAGCCGACGACGGCCTGGATTCAAGTGCCCCCGGCGTTGCTCGATGACCCGGAGACGCTGGCGACCTTCATCGACTTCCGGCTGCTGGTGCGCCTGTGCACCGCGGAGAACCAAGCGCTCGCGCGCGGACGCGGAGGAGAGCGCGTGCGCGGACTCCTGGAGACGCCAGGGATTGCCCGCCTGCCAGCGCTCGCGGACCCTGTCTCGTCACTGCTCGCCGCGTGTGACCGCGTGGAGCAGATGGGCGGCAGCGCCGATGGCATCCTCGTCAACCCGGCGGACTACTACCGGTACTTCGTGGGACGCGGCGGACTGCTGGCCGACCTCACGAGCATGGGCGTGCGCATCGCCCGCGCGCGCATGGCGGACCCGGGGCAGGTCATCGTCGGGGACTTCACCGCGGCGGCGACCATCTTCGACAGTGGTCGCTCCTCCATCCGCTTCGCGGAGGCGCCTCCGGGCATCTTCCCGCGCGAGGGCCTGGCGGTGTGTGGTGAGATCCACACGGCGCTCGTCGTCCACCTGCCGACGCACTTCTACGTCGCCTCGCTCGTCTGACGAGCGCGGGGCCGGAAGCGCGGCCACGCCCCACCGTCCGGAGTCACTTCCTTCCGGACGGCGGGTGCCGGCGTGCTCGGCTCAGGGCTTCTCCGCGTAGACCACCGCGTACTCATCGCAGTTGAACAGCGTCAGCCACTGGAGCTGCTCGAACTCCATCTGCCGCGCGCGCCGCACGTCCTCGCGCACCTTGGCGACGGTGACGCTGCCGGGCTGTCGCTCGGCGGCCGTCATGCCTCGCAGCGCGGCCAGCGCGGTGTTGACGGCTGGATAGACATCCGAGGCGATGGACTCCAGCCGGGCCTGCTGGAAGCCCGCTTGGTTCAGCTCGGAGATGTAGCGCTGGGTCGTCCAGACGTTGGCCTCGGGAAAGGCAATCCGGCCCCGCCAGTAGCGGTGACGCAGGCGGCGGCGCAGCCCCGTACCCGTCTCGCGGTCCGTCTTCTGGCACATGTCCGCCATGACCAGGCGCCCGCCCGGGCGCAGCACCCGGAACGCCTCGCGCAGGAAGTCGCCCCGCGTCCGGAAGTGCATCGCGGACTCCAGGGCGAAGACGACGTCGAACTCACCCGCGCCGAAGGGGAGCTGTGTCGCCGAGCCCAGCTCCAGCTTCACGACACTGTCCAACCCCGTGAGCCGCACGCGCTCCCGGCCGATGTGGACCTGCTTGGGCGTGACGTTGACGCCGACGATGCGCGCGGGGCGATAAGCCTCCGCCCAGAGGATGTCCTGGTCCGCATAGCCGAAGCCGCAGTCCAGCACCGCGTCGCGCTCGCCCAGCTTCGCCGTCCGCGCCAGCAGGTGCGCCAGCTGCGCCTGCGCCGCCATGAACAGCTCACCCACACGCTCGCAGTTCGTCTCGTCTACCCGCTCCACGTCCCGCCAGTAGCCCAGGTTGATCCAGAAGGGCTCCCGTCCAGTGCTGACGCGAATCTCTTGCGGTGTTGGAAGCCCAGTCACCCAGGCGCCCGTCTCGTTCGTGTAGAAGCGCTCCGGGTCCGCCAGCACCGCGCTCTTGAGCTGCCTTGCGACCTGCATGACGTTGAACATCGCGAGCCTCCCAGACAGCGATGTTGGCATTATGGCGCGGAATGCAGGGATTGAGGAGCTGTCAGGACACATAAAGGTCAAAGGCAAGCGTGGGGACAGGTCTGGCAAGGTGGGAGGAATTGACGCCCCGCGCGCTCACGTGGGGCCCAGTGGGTCTCCGGAAGGGCCGCCCCGGGCGCGCAGTCCCGGGCCCAGCTCGAAGATGAGGCCGAACTGGACCAGGCTCACCGGCTCCAGGAAGAGGATGTTGAGGTAGTCCTGCCCATGCACGTACCGGACGAACGCACCGAAGCCCGCGCCCCAGCGGGGGAGGGCGGCGGCCTCCACGTTGAAGGTCCACCGCTGCGAAGGCGTCTCTCCGAAGGGGCCGTTGACGTTGCCCTCAACCCGGAAGCGGTGCTCGAACCACTGCCGCTCCACCAGGAGGCCGAAGCCGACATGCCCGTCGCCGTAGACTTCGCGCATCTCCGGGGTGATGCCGCCGAAGGCGAGTGAGGAGTTGCGCTCGATGAAGGCCCCCACGCCGAAGCTCCAGGAGGAGCGCCGGGGCAGGTCGATGTTCTCGACGAGCCGGAACTGGGCCTCCAGCCGGATGAAGTTGGTGGAGAAGTCGCCGCTCGTCTCATTGAGCGGCAGCTCTCCCTCGACGGACGCGCAGCCGCCCTCGGCCTCGCTCTGGTTGGCGTAGAAGCACCCCGCCTGACCATTGGAGTAGTGGCCCACCGAGACGTTGATGAGCGACAGCGCGAGGCGTCTGGGTTTGCCCTGGTCATCCAGCCAGGGCTTCCACAGGTGCGCCGCCTGGAGCGTCAGCTTGGGCATGAAGGACGGCGGAATGACGGGGCTGGACTCCTGCGCCAGCATGCGCAGCCGGATGTTCGGCGTCACCACCGCGCTCAGGATGTACTCACCCAGCGTGGGCGTGGCGTGGCCGATGTGGAGCTGCGGCAGGAAGAGATTGGGCGCGACCTGGGCCTCGAACACCAGGTGCGAGGGCTCCGGGTCTCCCACCCGACGGATGCGGTTGGGCGAGAAGAAGACGTAGGAGCGGTCCAGCCCGACGTTGAAGGGCGCGTCCAGCTCGAAGCGCGAGCCCGCCTCCGCCCCAGGCGCCAGGCCCAGGAGGACGAGCAGCCAGACCCAGGGGCGCCATGGCCGGATGCTTCCGGGGGACGCAAGCCTCGCGTCGTCCGCGCTCCGGGAGGACCGCGTTTGCCGCGAGGGGACAGGGGGCGAGGAGCGAGCGTCGAGGTGCACGGAGGTCTTCCCCGGTGAAGGGGCGGTGTGGCCTCCTTGATACGACGGTTCGCAGATAGTCCGCAATACGGAATATCTTAATAGCGGATGATGTCCGCTCCCACCCGGCGTGTGAGGCGCTGGCCTGAGCGTGCGCGCCGACCGCGAAGCCCGTGGACGTGGGTGGCCCGCAGCAGGGCGCGCATGCGGGGCCCGCCCCGCACGGATTGATGATTGGGATTGGTTTGAAATGGAGAGTTGAGAGTGTTTGTTTGTTAATCTATCTCACGCGCCCTGGGTGGCGTGCGTGGGTGTGGTTGTCTTTCTTCCTGGAGAAATCCTCATGTCCGGAAATGCAGCGGTGGTGCACGGTGAGAAGTCGCCTCATGGTGCGGCGTATTCGCGAGACGCAGGGCTGGCTGACTTGTGGGGGGCGCAGGTTCGCGCCCGGCCGTCGGCGATGGCCATTCACTGGGGAGTCAAGCGCGTCACGTATGCGGAGTTGGACAGGCGCGCGAATCGTCTGGCGAACGCGCTCCAGGAGCTGGGCGTCGGCGAAGAGACGCCTGTCGCCGTCGGGATGAAGCGCGGCCTCGAGGCGCTCGTCGCGCACGTGGCCATCGCCAAGCTGGGCGCGACGTGTGTGCCGCTCGACTTGCAGCACCCGCCGGAGCGAATCGCCTTCATCCTGGAGGACTGTGGCGCCACCGTGCTCCTCACCGAGACGGTGACGGAGGAGGCCCGGTGCGCGAGCGGCGCGGCGGCGCGGCTGTGCCTGGAGCGCGACGGCGCGCGGGTGTCGAGCCATCCGGAGTCTTTCGAGTCGCTGAGGGGCGGCGCGGAGCGGCGGGTGTATGTCCTCTACACCTCGGGAACCACGGGGCGCCCCAAGGGCATCGAGATTCTCGCGCGAGGCATCCACCGGCTCGTGCTCGACACCGACTACGTGAGCTTCGGGCCCGAGGACCGGGTCGCGCAGGTCACCAACCACTCGTTCGACCTGGCGCTGTTCGAAATCTGGGGCGCGCTGCTCAACGGCGCATCACTCGTGGTGCTGTCCAGGGCGAGCGTGCTGGATGCCGCCGCGTTCCGGGATGCGGTGCGGGACACCGGAGTCACGGTGTTGGACATCTCGACGGCGCTGTTCAACATGATTGCCCAGGCGTGCCCGGATGCGTTCCGGGGCCTTCGTTACGTGGTGATAGGCGGAGAGCGCGCGAACCCCCGACTCTGCCGCGCGGTGCTGGAGTGCGCGCCGCCTGGCCGCCTCATCAACGGCTACGGCCCCACCGAGTCCACGACGTATGCGACGGCGCATGAAGTGCGACTGAAGGACGTGCTCAGCGGCGCCATTCCCATCGGTCGCCCCATCCGGGGCACGGACGTCTTCATCCTGGACGAGGGCCTGCTTCCCGTGGCGAAGGGACAGGTGGGGGAGCTGTGCATCTCCGGGCTGGGCCTGGCGCGAGGCTATGTGAACCGCCCGGAGCTGACGGCCGAGCGCTTTCCGGTCGTCTCCGGCCTGGTGCCCGGGGACGACGTGCGCGTCTACCGCACGGGAGACCTGGCGCGCTGGAACGAGGACGGCACGCTCGACTTCCTGGGGCGGGCCGACTTCCAGGTGAAGATTCGCGGGCATCGCATCGAGCTCGAAGAGGTCTCCAGGTCGCTGCTGGAGAGTGGCCTTCTCTGGGACGCGGTGGTGACGCTCCAGGAGCGCGAGGACGGGGAGAAGTCGCTGGCGGCGTTCGTGGTGCCCAAGGAGCCCATGGAGGGACTGGCCGCGAAGCTCCAGGACTTCATGCGCGCGAAGGTTTCCGAGCCGATGGTGCCCTCACGCATCGTCGAGCTGGAGCGGTTGCCGATGACGGTGAACGGCAAGGTGGATCGCGCCGCGCTGCCTCGCGTCGAACCGGCCACGAACACCCAGGTCCGCGCCCTCATCGACGCGGCGCAGGTGGATCCGCTGGAGGCGGGGGTGAGTGCCATCTGGGCCGAGCTGCTCGGAGTGGAGGGCACCTCGCGAGACGATGACTTCCTTCGGCTGGGCGGCAACTCGTTGCTGCTGGGGCGCATGGCGACGCGCCTGCGCGAGCGGTTCGGCGTGGGGCTGTCCGCGTACGCGCTGCACGAGGCGCGCACGCTCGGGGGCTTCGTCGACGGGATGCGCCAGGCGCTCGCGGGAGGAGACCTCCGGCTTCGCGCCGCGGAGGGACCGGAGACGTGGCGCGAGCACGCGCGGCTGCCAGGCGATATCCAGCCGCCCTCGGAGCCTCGGCTCATCAAGCGGCCGCGTCCGCTCCAGGTGATGGAGCATGTCTTCCTGACGGGGGCTACGGGGTTCATGGGCGCCTTCGTGCTCCGGGATTTGCTGCGGATGAGCCGTGCCCAGGTGGACTGCCTGGTTCGCGCGCGGGACGTGGCGACGGGACATGCCCGGCTGCGGCGGAGCCTGGAGAAGTACGGGCTCTGGGAGGAGGGCTTCGCCCCTCGCATCCTCCCGGTGCTCGGAGACCTGGGCACGCCCCGGTTCGGAATGGGAGCGCTGGAGTATCAGGCGCTCGCCGAGCGCTCCGAGGCCCTGTTCCATGTAGGCGCCCACGTGAACTACGTGCAGCCCTACGAGGGCCACATGGCGGCGAACGTGGACGGGACGACGGAGGTGTTGCGGCTCTCCGCGCTCGGTGGCGCGACGCCGGTGCACTACGTCTCCACCATCGCCGTCTTCGGACCCACCGGCTACTTCACCGGCACCCAGGTCCTCCTGGAAGGGGAGGGGCTGGACAGGCACCTCGATGGCCTGCGCTACGACCTGGGCTACGCGGCGAGCAAGTGGGTGGCGGAGCAGCGCGTCTGGGAGGCCGTGAAGCGGGGCCTGCCCGTGAATGTCTACCGCCCGGGTTTCATCATGGGCGACAGCCGCACGGGCGCGGGCAACGCGGATGACTTCGTGGGGCGTCTCATCCGGGGCTGCCTCCAGATTGGCTGCTACCCGGACCTGCCGCGTCAGCGAAAGGAGTTCGTCCCGGTGGACTTCGTCAGTCACGCGCTGCTGGGTATCGCCGCGCGCGAGGGCGCGGCGGGCAAGGCCTATCACCTGGTGCCTCCCACGCCGGGAGACTCGGTGGAGATGAATGACTTCTTCGGCTTGCTGGCCGAGTGCGGTCATCCCTTGTCGCGGGTGCCCTACGACGAATGGGTGGAGCGGCTCATGCGCGACAGCCGCCTGGCGGACAACGCGCTGTGCGCCCTGGTGCCCATGCTCTACGAGCAGGTCTACGGCGGCGGCGCGACACGCTGGGAGGTCTACGAAGGCATGCCCGTGTACGACGCGCGAAACACCTCCGCCGCCATCGCCGGTGCGGGCATCGAGTTCCACAAGCTGGACCGGGTGTTGCTCAGTCGATACCTCGACCACTGGAAGCAGCGCGGCCTGCTCTGAAACCGCGCCCAAACCCTCCAAATCCCGGATTCGCTGACGCGCTGCGTATTGTGCGGCCGCACTCCGGGGCCTAAGTATCGTGCTGTTGTCAGTGTGCCAATAAGAAGTGGAGGGCTGTGCGCATGCGACTGCACCGAAGTCGTCAGTGGGCTTTTTCGAGTTCCTTGCTGCTGGCCCTGGTCGTCACCCGGGCGGAGGCGGCGGATCCGCCGTTGTTGGATTTGACGGCCAACCGCTCTCCGTTCGGGGCGGCGTGCCAGGGGCAGCCGGATTCCACGCTGTTGCCGGTGGACCCCCGAACCCTCGTCGTCCCGGGCGTCAACAAGCCAGGAGCGGCGGTGCAGTTCAACGCGTACTGGGTGGACCTGCACAACCCGCCGCCGCCGTTCGTGACGACGCTGGCGCCGAACCCGAAGAACTGTGGGGAGTTCCGCGCGAGCGTTGCCCGTGGAAAGAAGAACATCGAGACGCGGGCGTACTTCCAGCCCTTCACCACGGCGACCGCGTACTACGGCATGTACACGCTGTGGGGCTATCTGTTCCGCCCCTCGGACTTCGACGAGCAGGTCGTCAAGCGCTACGGGATGATGAAGGCCCCGTTCCGCAATCCCTATCCGATGCCCTGGGAGAACCCCAACCTCTCCAACGGCGGCAGCGGTCAGCTCCCGCTCGGCCTGGTGCAGGAGCGCGACTCCAATGGCCGCTGGACGGGCGCCATCGCCTCCACCTGCTCGGGCTGCCATGACTCGCGGCTGGGCACGGAGTCGGAGGCGGGCTTCGTGTGGGGCCGCTCCAACGACGCGCTGGACGCCGGCCTCATCCAGTCCGACATGTTCCGCTCCACCGTGGTGGGCAACATCTTCCAGATTGCCCCCGTGCCCTGGAGCGTGGGCCGCGGCATGAGCGACGCCATTGGCATCGTCGACCTGCTGCCCGCGCTCTTCGACATGGACTCGCTGGCCATGGTGCCCAGCCTGCTCGAGTATTTCCCCACCCACGCCGGTGGCATGTCCCGCGCCCCCAACTGGTGGTACCGCGCCTTCAAGACGCGCCAGTTCTGGGACGGCGCGCTGACGTCCGACAATGTCCGCTCGGAGATGGCGTTCGCCGTCGCCAACCTGGGGCGCAACGCGGCCGAGCGCCGCGCGCTGACCGCCGAGTTCGAGGACAACGACAACTTCTTCGTCTCGATGTCGCCCCCCGCCTACCCGAAGCCCATCAACACGACGCTCGCCGAGCAGGGCGCGGTCCTCTTCCACGAGCGCGACTTGTGGGCCAATGGCGCCAACGCCACCATTCCCAAGACTCCGGGCAACGGCTCCTGCGCGAGCTGCCACGGCGTCTACTCGCCGCGCTACGCGGCCAACCCCGCGTACCTGCCCGACCCGCGCCTCAAGGGCATCTCCGGCGTCATCACCCCCATCGAGACCATCCGCACGGACCCGGCCCGCAAGGACTTGATGGCGGACGAGCGCAAGCGCCGCGCGTGGAACACGTCCTTCCTCGCCTACAACGACGAGCACCCCAACCACGGCCCCTTCTACGACGACCCCATCTCCAGCGCGCTGCGCCGCGTGCCGCGCGCCGCGTATGACACGGGCATGGGGCCCGTCTACTCGCCGGAAGGGCCGAACGCGTGGATCAAGCCGTTCGGCTACGTGGCCACGCCGCTCTACGGCGCGTGGGCCTCCGCCCCGTACTTCCACAACTCCAGCGTGCCCACCCTCTGGGGCGTGCTGAAGCCGTCGGATCGTCCCAAGGTGTGGAAGCGCCTGCAGACCTCCACCAACAACCTGGGCACCAACGCGGGCTTCGACCCGAGCTTCGCCTCCTACGACTTCAACAAGCTCGGCTGGAAGGTGACGGCGCTGGCGTGCGGAGACCGCCCGGCCAATGACCCCTTCATCCCCTGCAGCCACGAGATGGCCACGCTGGACGTGCTGTTCGCCAACGTCGCGAACATCGTCGCCAACTACAACTCGCTGGGGTACCAGTCGCCGCCGCCCATCAGCCAGAAGCAGATCAACTCCCGCATGATCTTCAACTCGCACCTGTACGGGCTCGGCAACGAGGGCCACGACTTCACCCAGTCGCTCACCGACACCGAGCGCTATGCCCTCATCGAGTACATGAAGACGCTCTGAAAACGACTCACCCGTGACGGGCTCCAAGGCCTGTCACGGGTGGCGGTGAAGCACGGCGGCCTCCGGGAGAATGTCCCCGGGGGCCGTTGCTACATCAGGCGCTTGAAGAGGCCCAGCTTGCCCGTGTACGGCGGGTAGCGCATGGCCAGGTCCAGCAGGAAGGGCCGCTTCACGACGCTCTTCTTGTGGCTGAAGGCATCGAAGCTCGCCTGGCCGTGGTAGCCGCCCAGGCCGGACTCGCCCACGCCGCCGAAGGGCAGGCCCTCCGCCGCGAAGTGGACGCAGACGTCGTTGACCACGGCGCCACCGCTCGACGTCTCCGTGAGGACGCGCTCGTTGATGGCCGAGTCCTTGGCGAAGCTGTAGAGCGCGAGCGGCTTCGGTCGCGAGCGCACGAAGCGGATGGCCTCGTCGATGCTGGGGCAGTCCACCAGCGGGAGGAGGGGGCCGAAGATCTCCTCCTGCATCAGCGGACTGGACAGGGGGACGTCGGTGAGGACGGTGGGCGCGAAGAAGCGTGAGGACGCCTCGCGCTCACCGCCGAAGGCCACCTTGCCGTGCCCCGCGAGCGCGGACACACGCTCGAAGTGCCGGGCGCTGATGATGCGGCCGTAGTCGTTGCTGGTGCGCGCGTCGGCGCCGTAGAAGCCGGTGACGGCCTTCTGGACCAGCGCGGTGAAGCGCTCCTTGAGCTCGGGGGCAATCAGCACGTAGTCCGGCGCGATGCACGTCTGGCCCGCGTTGAGGTACTTGCCCCAGGCGATGCGGCGCGCGGTGACCTCCAGGTCCGCGCTCCGGTCCACGATGCAGGGGCTCTTGCCGCCCAGCTCGAGGATGGTGGGCGTCAGGTGCTTGGCCGCGGCTTCGGCCACCACCCGGCCCACCTGGGTGCCGCCGGTGAAGAAGATGAGGTCCCACCTCTGCGCGAGCAGGGCGCGGCTGGTGTCCGCGTCCCCCTCCACGACGGCCAGGACCTCTTCCGGGAACACCTCGGTCAGCAGCCGGGAGAGCACGCTCGACGTCGCCGGGGCCAGCTCGCTGGGCTTGAGGACCGCGGTGCAGCCCGCGGCGAGCGCCCCGATGAGCGGAGCGATGGACAGCTGATAGGGGTAGTTCCAGGGCGCGATGACCAGCGTCACGCCGAGCGGGTCCGAGTACTGATAGGCCCGCGCCGGCTGGATGACGATGGGCGCCGAGCCCTTGCGTGGCTTCATCCACGACTTCACGTGCTTGAGCGCGTTCTTGATCTCCCCGTAGATGCTGCCGACCTCGGTGAGATACGCCTCCTCCGCGCTCTTGTTCAGGTCCGACTTGAGGGCGGCGAGAATCTCCGCCTCGTACTTGCGCACGGCATGGCCCAGGGTCTCCAACTGCGCCCGCCGCCACTCGAGCGGGAGCGTGACGCGGGACTCGAAGTAGGCACGCTGCTTTTCGACGAGCGCCTTCGCATCGAACGAAGACGGGACGGCGGCGAGGCGGGTGGAACCCTGGGCCATGGGACTTCTCCTTGCGTGAGATTCGCGCGGCTACTTCAAGAACTCGCCCCGCTCGGCCTTTTCGACGAGCGACGCGGGGGGGAGGAAGTGCTTCCCGTAGCGCTGCGCCAGCTCGCGCGCGCGGGTGATGAAGCCACGCGGACCCGTGCCGCTGGGGCCCTCGTAGCCATTGATGAACTGGGCCACGCCGCCCGTCCACGCCGGGAAGCCGATGCCCAGGATGGAGCCGATGTTGGCGTCCGCCGCCGAGCGCAGCACGCCTTCATCGAAGCAGCGCACCGTGTCGATGGCCTCGGCGAACAGCATGCGCTCCTTCATGTCCTCGAAGGGGATGGTGTGGCCCGGCTTGGTGTAGTGCTGGGCGAGCCCCGGCCACAGGTTCGCGCGCTTGCCGTCCACGTAGTCGTAGAAGCCCGACCCGGTGGAGCGGCCCTTGCGCCCGTGCTTGTCGATGAGCGTGTCCACGACGGCGTAGCTGCCGTGCTCCACCCACGTCTGGCCCGCGGCCTCCGCGGCGGCCTTCGTCTCCAGGCGGATCTTGCGCGGCAGCGTCAGGGTGAGCTCGTCCATCAGCGCCAGGGGCGCCGCCGGGTAGCCCGCCTGCAGGCCCGCCTGCTCAATCGACGCGGGGGCGATGCCCTCGCCCACCATGGCGATGGCCTCGTTGAGGAACGTGCCGATGACGCGGCTGGTGAAGAAGCCCCGGCTGTCGTTGACGACGATGGGTGTCTTGCCAATCTGCACCGCGATGTCGATGGCCTTCGCCAGCGTCGCGTCGCTCGTCTTCTTGCCGGCGATGAGCTCCAGGAGCGGCATCTTGTCCACGGGGGAGAAGAAGTGCATGCCCACGAAGTCCTCCGTGCGCTTCACGCCCTCCGCCAGCAGCGTAATCGGCAGCGTGGAGGTGTTGGACGCCAGCACCGCGTCGGGGGCCACGACGTCCTGCACTTCCTGGAACACCTTGTGCTTCAGCTCCACGCCCTCGAACACGGCCTCGATGACCAGGTCGCAGCCCTTGAGCGCGGCGGCGTCTCCCGTCGGGACGATTCGCGCCAGCAGCGCGTCGCCCTTCTCCTTCGTGGACTTGCCCTTCTGGATGGCCTTCTCCACCAGCTTGACGGAGTACTGCTTGCCCTTCTCCGCGGACTCCTGGCTCACGTCCTTGAGCACCACGTCGATGCCCGCCTTGGCGCAGACGTAGGCGATGCCCGCGCCCATCATCCCGGCGCCGAGGATGCCGACCTTCTTCGCGGTGTGCTGCGGGTAGCCCTTGGGCCGGCCGCCACCGGAGTTGATGTGCTGCATGTCGAAGAAGAACGCCTGAATCATGTTCTTCGCGACCTGGCCGGTGGCCAGCTCGGTGAAGTAGCGCGACTCGATGGTGAATGCGGTGTCGATGTCCACCTGCGTGCCTTCGACGGCCACCGCCATGATGGCGCGGGGCGCGGGCATGTTCGCGCCCTTGATCTGCTTGCGCAGGTTGGCGGGGAAGGCGGGCAGGTTCGCCGCGAGGCCGGGATTGGACGGCGTGCCGCCCGGAATCTTGTAGCCCTTCGCGTCCCACGGCTGCTGCGCCGTCGGGTTCGCCTTGATCCACGCCTTGGCCGCGGGCAGCAGCGCCTCCACGGAGTCCACCACCTCGTGCACCAGGCCGACCTCCTTGGCCTCCTGCGGGCGGTAGCGCTGGCCCTGGAGCAGCACCTTCATCAGCGCGTCCACGATTCCCAGCATGCGCACCGTGCGCACCACGCCGCCGCCACCGGGCAACAGGCCCAGGGTGACTTCCGGCAGGCCCACCTGCGCGCCCTTCACGTCCGCGACGATGCGGCGGTGACAGGCGAGCGCAATCTCCAGCCCGCCGCCCAGCGCAGCGCCGTTGATGGCGGCGACCACGGGCTTGCCCAGCGTCTCCAGGATGCGCAGGTGCGCCTTGATCTCCTGGCCGAACTCGAACGCCTGCTTCGCGTCCTCCTTGCGGATGCGCTGCAAGTCGTTCAGGTCGCCGCCGGCGAAGAAGGTCTTCTTCGCGGAGGTGAGGATGACGCCGGTGATGTCGGCCTTCTCCTTGGCCAGCCGGTCCACCGTCGCGCGCATGGACTTCATGTACGCGGCGTTCATGGTGTTGGCGGACTGGTTGGGGTCATCCAGCGTCAAGATGACGATGCCGTCGGCATCCTTGTCCCAGCGGATGGTGTTCTGCTCGCTCATGAGGTTCGCTCGAATCTTGTCGAAAGGTGAGTCAAAGGGGTTCAGACGCGCTCGATGAGGGTGGCGACACCCATGCCACCGCCGACGCACAAGGTGATGACGGCGCGGCGCGCCTTGCGGCGCTCCAGCTCGTCCACCATGGTGCCGAGGATCATCGCGCCCGTGGCGCCCAGCGGGTGGCCCATGGCGATGGAGCCACCGTTGACGTTGAGCTTGTCGCTCGGGATGCCCAGGTCCTTCTGGTACTTGAGGACCACGGAGGCGAACGCCTCGTTGAGCTCGAACAGGTCGATGTCCTTCACGGACAGGCCGGCCAGGTCGAGCAGCTTGCGGGTGGCGGGGAGCGGCCCGGTGAGCATGATGGTCGGGTCCGCGCCGGACGTCGCCACGGAGGCGATGCGCGCGCGCGGCGTCAGGCCCAGCTCCTTGCCCACCTTCTCCGAGCCGATGAGCACCAGGGCTGCGCCGTCGACGATGCCGGAGGAGTTGCCCGGGGTGTGCACGTGCTCGATGCGCTCCACCGCGTGGTACTTCTGGAGCGCCACCGCGTCGAAGCCGCCCATCTCACCGATGCCGACGAAGGCCGCGTTGAGCTGGCCCAGCGAGGCCACCGTGGACTCCGGTCGCATGTGCTCGTCGCGGTCCAGGATGGTGAGGCCGTTCTGGTCCGTGACGGGGATGACGGAGTTCTTGAAGTAGCCGCCGGCCCACGCCTTGGCGGCGCGCTCCTGCGACTGCGCGGCGTAGCGGTCCACGTCCTCGCGGGTGAAGCCCTCAATCGTCGCGATGAGGTCCGCGGAGATGCCCTGCGGCACGAAGTACGTGTCGTAGTTGGTGGCCGGGTCCATGGCCCAGGCGCCGCCGTCGGAGCCCATGGGCACGCGCGACATGCTCTCCACGCCGCCCGCGATGACCAGCTGCTCCCAGCCCGAGCGCACCTGCTGCGCCGCCATGTTCACCGCGGTCAGGCCGGAGGCACAGAAGCGGTTGAGCTGCACGCCGCCCACCGTCTCCGGCAGGCCCGCCGCGAGCACCAGCGTGCGGGCGATGTCCGCGCCCTGGTCTCCCACGGGCGAGACGATGCCCAGCACCACGTCGTCGATGCGCTTGGGGTCCAGGTTCGGGTGGCGCTTCTTGAGCGCGTCCACCAGCCCGACGAGCAGCGACAGGGGCTTGGTGCCGTGCAGCGCGCCTTTCTTGCCCTTGCCGCGAGGAGTACGAACCGCGTCGAAGATGAATGCTTCCTGGCTCACCGGGAGCCTCCTTGGGATTTGGTGTGGGAGTGGGCTACAGCGAACGGGCGACGAGCTCTTTCATGACCTCGTTGGCGCCGGCGAAGATGCGCATGACGCGAGTATCCGCGAACAGGTGGGCGATGGGGTATTCCTTCATGTACCCATACCCTCCGAAAAGCTGGAGGCAGCGGTCCGCGACGATACACGCCTGGTCCGTGAGCCAGTACTTGGCCATGGCCGCGGACGCCACGTCCAGCTCGCCCGCCAGATGCTTCTCGATGCACTCGTCGAGGAACGCCCGACCCACCCGCCGCAGCGTCGCGCATTCCGCCAACTCGAAGCGGGTGTTTTGCAGAGCGAAAAGCGGCTTACCGAACACCTGGCGCTGCTTGGTGTACTCGACGGTGAGGTCCACGGCCCGCTCGATGCTCGCCTGCGCGAGGATGGCGGTGCTCAGCCGCTCCTGGGGGAGCTGCGACATGAGCTGCGCGAAGCCCTTGCCCTCCTCGCCGCCGAGCAGGTTGACGGCGGGTATGCGCAGGTCGTCGAAGAACAGCTCCGTGGTGTCCTGGCCATGGCCGCCGAGCTTCTCGAGGATGCGGCCTCGCTCGAAGCCGGGCGTGGTGTCGGAGACCTCCGCGCACACGAGGGAGAGGCCCGCGTGACCCTTCACGTCGCTGGTGCGCACCGCGATGATGAGGAAGTCGCACACCCGGCCGTTGGAGATGAACGTCTTGGAGCCGCTCACCCGGTAGAAGTCTCCGTCACGCACGGCGCGGGTGGAGAGGGCCTGCAGGTCCGAGCCGGCGCCGGGCTCCGTCATGGCGATGGCGCCCACCCACTCGCCGCTGGCGAGCTTGGGCAGCCACTTCTGCTTCTGGGCTTCGGACGCGTACGCGAGGACGTAGTGCGCGACGATGGAGCAGTGCACGGCGAAGCCCATGGTCGGGTCTCCGGCGCGCACCTGCTCCTCGCAGAGCACCGCCTCGTGGGCGAACGTGCCTCCGCCTCCGCCGTACGCCTCCGGAATGGACATGCACAAGAGGCCCAGCTCGCCCGCCCGGCGGTACAGCGCCTTGTCCGGGTGGCCCTGGGCCACGTGCTTGGGGACGTTGGGGAGGACTTCCTTGGTGAAGTAGGTGGCCGCGAGGCCACGCACCTGCTCGAGCTCGTCAGAGCTCCATCGAGGACGTGCCGTCATTGTCTGTCTCGCTCCGTCGTGAGTCGCTCTTACAGTCCGAACGTCTTGCCGATGATGTCGCGCTGGATTTCGCTGGTGCCGCCGTAGACGGTGGAGATGACCGTGGCGCGCAGGTGCGACTCCATGTCGTACTCGGTCGCGTAGCCGTAGCCGCCCATCATCTGAACACCCTCGAGCGCCACGCGCTTGGCGGTCTCCGTCGTCTTCAGCTTGGCCATGGACGCCTCGCGAGGGAGCATCCGGTCGGGCGCTTCATCCGCCATCTGGGCCACGCGGTAGATGAGCAGCTCGCAGCACTCCAGCTCCGTGGCCAGGTCCGCGACGCGGTGCTTGAGCGCTTGAAAGGAGCCGATGGGCTTGCCGAACTGCTTGCGCTCCTTGACGTACGCGACGGCATCGTCGAACGCGCGCCGGCCCCGGCCCAGCATGGACGCGGCGAGCAGGAGCCGCTCGCTGTTGAGGCCCGACATGAGCTGCGGCCAGGCCTGGTCCACCTTGCCCACGACGGAGTCCTCCGGCAGGAAGCAGTCGGTGAAGAAGACGTCGTTGACCTCCTTGCCGTTGAGCGTGGGGATGCCGCGAATCTCCACGCCCGGCGTGCCCGTGGGGACGCAGAACATGGTGAGCCCCTCGTGCCGCGAGCCCGACGTCTGCGTGCGCGCGACGAGCAGCAGGTGGTCGGCGAAGTGCGCGTTGGAGCACCACGTCTTCTGTCCGTTGACGAGGAAGCCTCCGCTCGTCCGCGTCGCGCGGCAGGTAATCGCGGCGGCGTCAGAGCCCGCGTCGGGCTCCGAGATGGAGATGGCCTCCACGCGGCCCCGGGTGATGCCGGTGAGGACCTTCTCCTTCTGCGCCTCGCTGCCGAACTTCGCGTAGGGGCTCGCGGCGACGGCCGTGGTGATGTAGCCGCCCACCGGGGCGAGCCCGTACGCGGTGCGCTCGGCGAACAGGCACATCTCGGCCATGCCGCCGTCGGAGCCACCGTACTTTGGAGCGATGCCCACGCCGAGCCAGCCCAGCTCGGCCATCTGCGCATAGAGCTGGGGGTTGTGGGCCTCGACGCCGTGCTGGGTCAGCGCGTCGCGCTGCGCGCGTGTACCCGTCTTGGCGCGACAAAACGCGTCGATGGAAGCAGCGAAGGACGCTTGCTCCGGAGTTCTCGCATGCATGGGGACTCGTGAGGGAGGCGGCGGGTGGTGTGTCAGGCGTTCTCGTAGAACGTGGCGATGCGCTCCGCGTACTGCTTGAGAATCACGCGGCGCTTGAGCTTCAGCGTCGGCGTCAGCTCGCCCGTCGCTGGGGACCACGTCTCCGTGACGACCTCGAAGCGTTTGAGCTGTTCTGCGCGGGAGAGTCGGTTGTTGACCGAAGCCACCAGCGCTTCCAGCTCGGAGCGGACCGCTGGCTCTCGCGTGAGCTCCAGGAGCGACTGGGGCGGCAGGCCGCGCGCCTTGGCCCACGCGGGCGCGACGTCCGCGTCCAGGCAGATGAGCGCCGTCACATACGACCAGCCGTCGCCAATCGCGATGGCCTGTCCGACGAGCGGGTGGGCGCGCAGCATTCCCTCGATGCGGGACGGGGCGATGTTCTTCCCGCTCGAGGTGATGATGAGCTCCTTCTTGCGGTCGGTGATGGTGAGGTAGCCCTCGTCGTCCACGGTGCCGATGTCGCCCGTGGCGAGCCAGCCGTCCGCGTCCACGGGGTTCTCAATCCTGCCGTCCGCGCCCAGGTAGCCCAGGAACAGCACGGGCCCGCGCACGAAGATTTCACCGTCCGCCGCCAGCCGGACTTGAAGGCCGGGGATGGGCCGGCCCACCGCGCCCACGCGGAACTCCGTGGGCGTGTTGATGGTGGCGCAGCCCGTCGTCTCGCTCATGCCCCAGACCTCCAGCACCTTGATGCCGAAGCCGCCCAGGTACTCGAGCACCTCCACGGGGATGGGCGCCGAGCCGCTGCTCGCCCACTTCAGCGCGTCCAGGCCCAGCGTCGCGCGCAGGGGCTTGAGAATCATCTCCTCCACCGCGGCGACCTTCTGGGCCAGCTCCGGCGGCACGCTCTTTCCGGAGCCCTCCAACCGGAACGCCTCCAGCACGGTGGCGTGCGCGGCCATGATGGCGTCGCGCCGGGGCGCTTCCAGGGTGCCCAGCTTCGCCTTGAGGCCGCCGGCCAGCTTCTCCCAGACGCGCGGCACGCCGAAGAATGCGGGAGGCCGCACCTTGGCCATCAGCGGCACCACGCCCGCGGGGTCCGAGCAGACGTGTACGTGCAGCGCCTTGTAGAGAAAGCGGTACAGGCCCAGCTCCCGCTCCGCGATGTGCGCCAGCGGCAGGTAGGCGATGGACGGCGCCAGCATCGGCGTGGGCACCACGGCGTCCACGGAGATGGCCTCATAGAAGGCGTTGCGGTGGCTGAGCACCACGCCCTTGGGGTCTCCGGTGGTGCCGGAGGTGTACATCATCGCGATGGGGTCCTCGGGGCGGATGCTCTTCCAGCCCTCCTCGAAGACGTCGGGAGACTCCTGGTGCAGCTTGCCTCCATCGGCCTCCACCTGCGCGAAGGAGACGTAGCGCGGGTCCCCCACGGGCACCGCCGCCGCGTCGACGACGATGATGCGCTTGAGGGAGAAGAGCGCCTTGAGGATGGGCCGCCAGCGAGCCACTTCCTCCGCGCCCTCCAGCACGACGACGGTGGCCGCGCTGTGTTGGGCGACATAGCCTACCTGCTCGGTGCTCAGCGTCTGGTACGCGGTACAGGGGATGGCGCCCAGGTGCACGGCGGCATAGTCGATGAGCCAGTGCTCCGGCCGGCTCGACATCATGATCATCATCCGCTCGCCGCGCTGGAGGCCGAGCGCGCCCAGCCCGCGAGTGAGCGCGGCGGTGCGCGCTCGAAGCTGGACCCATGTGTGTGTCGAGTCACCGGCGCTGAGGGCGGGGGTGTCCGCGTACTCCTCCGCGTTGCGCTTGAGGAGCAGCGGCAGGGTGAGCTTGTTCGCCAGGGATTGGCACTGCGCCTCCAGGTCTGCGAGCGACGTACCCATGGGCACCTCCAGCACTGTGATGGCCAACGACTCTCAGCGGGCTTTCACTTCAGGGGTCGACGTACAGGTCCAACATCACGTCGGGACCGCCGCCGTAGCGGCTGAAGTCATTGATGCCTTCGGCGCGCAGGACGTCCTCGTCGATGAACGTGTGGCCGGTGCAGTCACGGGGCCGGCGCTGGAGGATGGCCACCGCCGCGTCCGCCATGATCTCCGGCGCGCGGGCCCGCTGCATGGAGGCGTCACCCCCGAGCAGGTTCTTCACGGCGGCGGTGGCGATGATCGTCTTGGGCCAGAGCGCGTTGGCGGCGATGCCGGCTTCCGCGAACTCCGCCGCCCATCCGAGCGTGAGCAGCGTCATGCCGTACTTGGCCATGGTGTACGCCGGATGCTTGCCCAGCCAGTGCGGCGCCAGGTTGATGGGGGGCGACAGCGAGAGGATGTGCGGGTGAGGGGAGCGGCGCAGGTGCGGCAGCGCGGTGCGCGTCAGCAGGAACGTGCCCCGGACTTGAATCTGCTGCATCAAGTCGAAGCGCTTGAGCGGCAGCTCGTCTGTCTTCAGGGGCGCGAGCGCGCTCGCGTTGTTCACGCAGAAGTCGATGCCGCCGAAGCGCGCCACGGCCTCGTCCACGGCGCGCTGCACGTCGGCCTCCTCTCGCACGTCGCCCACTACGGCGAGCGCGTGGCCACCCGCGGCGCGAATCTCGTCCGCGGCCGTGTGCACGGTGCCCGGCAGCCGAGGGTCCGGCGTGTCGGTCTTCGCCAGGAGCACGACATTGGCTCCCAGCCGGCCCGCGGCGATGCCGATGGCCAGCCCGATTCCACGGCTTCCTCCGGACATCAGCAGCGTGCGTCCCGCGAGTGGCTTCGAGGTCATCCTTCGTCCTTTTCGCGCGGGGCTCCTGGCTTGGGGGCAGGAGCGTCACCCCGCTCGGCGCGACCTTGGGGTGAGGTGAGCTGGGGGAGGACGTCGCGGATGATGGTGATGAGCGCCTCGCTCAAGAGCAGGTGCGCGTCCTCGCGGGAGAGGGTGCCCCCGCGAATCCACTCGCGGATGGTGGCCTTCACCATGCCGGCGTAGGAGCGCATCATCGCGCGATGCCGGACGTCGCTGCCGACCTCCACCTTCATGCCGAGGAACTCGAGCGTCTTCGCCGCGGCCACGTCATCCGCCGCGGAGATGATGCGCTCGACCTCCGGGTCCGCGATGCTGCCCGCGCCGGTGACGGCGACGTACGTCTTTCCGTGCGTCGCCACCGTGTCGAGGTACCACTCGACGCTGCGCTCCACGCGTTGGCGCAGGGTTCCCGTCGGGCTGACTTTCTCTTCGAGGCCGGGCATGAGCAGCATCCTCTTCACGACCTTCAGGTAGAGGTCCCGCTTCTGCCCGAAGTAGTGGTTCAGCAGCCCCCGGGCGACGCCGGCTTCCTTGGCGATGTCCGTGGTGGAGACCTGCGCGTAGGGCCGCTCGCCGAACAGGCGCATCGCGCACTCCAGGATCTGCTCCCTGCGCGCATCCGGTTCCAGGCGCTTCCAGCGAGGCGCGGGCGCGGGGCTCATGACTCACGCTCCCGCCAGGGAAGGAACGCGGGCAGGTCCTGCGCCACGGTGCGCTCGAAGGACGGTGGCCGCTTCTGGAGGAAGGCCATCACTCCCTCCACGGCATCCGGGCTCTGGCCCAGCGTCGCGATGAGCTGGCTGTCCAGCGCGAAGGCCTGCTCGGGGGAGGGAAGGGCGCTCATCCGGTAGAGGGATTGACGGATGACGGCCACGGACACGGGCGCGGTGGTCTCCACCAACTCGCGCGCCAGCGTGTACGCGGCGTCCAGCACCGCGTCGGGCTCATGGAGCGAGCGCACCAGTCCCGCGCTCAGCGCCTCCTCGGCGGGGATGAGCCTGCCGCTCACCATCCAGTCGAGCGCGCGGCCCATGCCCACCAGCCGGGGCAGGAACCAGCTGGAGCCCGCCTCCGGATAGATGCCTCGTCGGCTGAACACGAAGCCGAAGCGGCTGTCCCGGGAGGCGAGGCGGAAGTCCGCCGGCAGCAACATGGTGGAGCCCACGCCCACCGCGGCGCCGCGCACGGCGGCGATGACCGGCTTGCGCAGCGCGAACAGCTGGCGCGTCACGCGCGTCGCCGGCTCCACCCAGCCTTGCTCCGGCGGGGCGCTGTTGGCGACCTCGAACGACAGTCCGCTCAGGTCCGCCCCCACGCAGAAGTCCTTGCCGGCCCCGGTGAGGACGACCACGCGCACGGCCTCGTCCAGGTCCACCGCGGACAGCGCGTGCGCCAGCTCGTCCGCCATGGTCACCGTGAAGCCATTGCGCGATTCAGGTCGGTTCAGCTCGACGGTGGCGATCCGGTCCGCGACCGAGAACCGGATGTGTTGGTAGCTCATGGCTGGGGCCTCATTGCTCCTGTGACGAGGATGATGGGAACTTGTTGGCGGGGTGTCAACAAGAAGAGACCTGCGAAGTCCCGCGTGCCTTTCGACGTGTTGCGTCATCCGGGGAGGTGTCCTTGCGGTGCGAAGAGGAGTCACGTGGGACCGAGCCTAGAGCCGGGCTGGGGCCAATGCACCCCCCCATGAAGACTTGCAACGGAGGAGGACAGCTCAAATGTCTGTCTATTTGGCGTTTCAATGCTCAAGCCCGATAGTCCGAGGCGCGGGCCGTGAGTGGCGGCCCGTTCCCCCCGTTGTCGTGGAGCCGCGCGGGTACTTCGTGCCCACCATGCGGGGTGGTCAGGCGCCGCATGCCGTCGCATCGCGAAGGGCTCGCTCGTGCCTCTCATGCGCGCGGCCGAAGGAACCTCTCGGGTCTTCCTGCCTGAAGCCGTGTTGAAAAATCCTCGTGGCGCACCGCGACATCTCGTGCCGGGGCACGTTCGATGGTGACGGAAACAAGTGTCACCTGATTGCACGAACCTGGGGCTTCGAGGCATTGGCCGCGAGGCCCCGACACGATTCGAGGACCCTGTGAATTGTCTTCAACGCATCTTCCTGCTCGCGGGAGCGCTGCTCCTGTGGAGCGGCTGCGATGGTGAGTCGCGCGAGTCCAAGCTGGAGTCCACCGAGAGCCGCGAGCAGGGACTGGTGGACGGGGTGCTCACCCCGGGCACGCCCCTCCCGTTCATCGCGGCCCCGACGGGCGGACAGCGGCTCTACACGATGGATGTTCCCGCCAACCAGAGCGCGGTGACCTTCACCACGTCGGGAGGGCCCGGCAACCTGGACATGAAGGTGGGCTTCGGCGCCGCTCCGACGGCCACGACGGGAGATTGCACGTCGGCGGGAGCGGACAGCGTGGAGCGCTGCGCCGTGTCCGGCCGCACGGTCGCCGGCACGTGGTACGTGCTGCTCACCGCCACGAGCGCCTTCTCCAACGTGACGCTCACGGGGACCGTCACTGCCCAGGGCACGGGCACCAGCCCCGTGCGTGTGCTCACCAGCGGCCAGGCCGTGTCGGCTGTGTCCGGTGTGGTGGGCGACTGGCTGATGTACTCGCTCCAGGTGCCCGCGGGTCAGACGCAGTTGAGCGTGGCGCTCTCGGAAGGAACGGGCGACGCGGACCTCTACCTGCGGCATGGCGCCACCCCCGACCTCACGAACTTCGCCTGCCGCTCCAGCAACGGAGGCAACGCGGAGAGCTGCGTGGTGTCCGCACCGGAGGCTGGCACCTGGTACGTCATGGTGCGCGGCTACAAGGCCTTCAGCGGCGTGAAGCTGGTGGGCACGGTGGTGCCTCCCGTGACGGCGCTCATCAACGGCCAGCCCGTCTTGAACCTCTCGGCGGCCAAGGACGTCATGCTCTTCTACACGCTGGAGGTTCCCGCGCAGCAGACCTCATTGAAGGTGACGCTGACGGGAGGAACCGGCGACGCGGACCTCTACGTCAAGCGGGGAGGGCTGCCCTCGACGACCAGCTATGACTGCCGCTCGTGGGTCAGCGGCAACGCGGAGACGTGCACGGTGACGTCTCCGCCAGCGGGGACGTACTACGTCATGGTGCGTGCCTATGCGGCGTTCAGTGGCATCACGCTGCTGGCGCAGACGGTGAGCGGCGCCGAGCAGGCCGTTCCGCTGACCAATGGCCAGGAGGTGTCGAAGCTCGACAGCCGCACGGGCGGGCCGTTCCTGTTCAAGCTGGAGGTCCCTCCAGCCGTCGCCACGCTCCGGTTCGAGGTGCCGTCCCTCTTCGCCGGCTCTTTCTTCATGTCGGTGAAGTACGGCAGCCCGCCGGTGGGCACTGACTACGATTGCTATCAGACGAGCACCGGGGCGGGCTGCACCTACGAGGAGCCCCAGGCGGGCACCTGGTACGTCCGGGTGGCTCCGCACTCTCCCTACAACTACTTCGACTCTCTGTCGGTCCGCGGTGAGTACAAGGGCGTGGTCAGCCACACCGCGCTGACGAACCTCCAGTCGGTGACGGGCGTGGGCGGTCTTGGCAATGACCGTCTCTACTACACGTTGGAGGTGCCACCGGGGCAGGCGCGGCTGGCCATCTGGGCCCAGGGCGGAATGGGCGAGGCCTCTGTGTCGGCGCGACGTGGCAGCAAGCCCACGCATGATGCCTATACGTGCAGGAAGCCCTTGCCCGGCTCCTGCGTCATCGACGCGCCGGCGGCGGGCACGTGGCACTTCTGGGTGGAGCCGACTGGCAACAACAACTTCGCGGGCCACACGCTGACGGCCGGCTACACCAGCTCCGTGCCTGTCTCCACGGGAGAGCTGGTCCTCGACCAGCCCTCGGCCCCGCTCTCCGGCATCCCGTTGGAGGATCGCCTGTTCACCCTCCAGGTGCCACCCAATCAGGTGAAGCTCGAGTTCACCCTGAGCAGCGGCCCCGGTGAAGTCGTGGTGGATGCGCAGCCCGGCGCCGTGCCACCTGCGACGGGGACCTCGGGCTGTTTCATGGGCGTCACCTGTGTCATCGAGCGCCCGGCGGGAGGCACCTGGTACGTGCGCGTCCGCGCGCGCTCGGCCTATCAGGGCCGGACGCTCGTGGCGAAGGTGACCGCGCCCGTTCCGTTGCTCAACGGCGTCACCCTGAATGGCCTCCCGGAGGGCTCCCAGAAGAACTACTACCGCTTCGAGGTCCCCTCGGGACGCAACGGGCTGACCTTCGTCACGCAGGGCTACAGCCAGGCCGACGCGAATCTCTACGTCAAGCGAGGCTCCCTGCCGACAAAGACGGACTTCGACTGCGCTTCTGCCCAGTCGAACACGTCCTACGAGCGGTGCGACTATTTCGATCCCCAGGAGGGCCCGTGGTTCGTGCTCGTGGAGGTCACCAGCATGTGGCCTCCTCCGGGCTCGGGCTACAACGCCACCCTCGTGGCGCGGCACTCGGAGACCGGGCCCATCTCCTCCATCACCGCCGATTCCGCGACGCTCGTGCTGCCTTCGGAGAACTCCTTCCGGACGTACCGCCTGGAGCTCCCCGAGGGGCAGCCCTATCTCCTGGTGGAGTTGTTGGACAAGCAGTATCGCCAGTCGGTGGGACCGGAGGTCTGGATTCAGCACCAGGCTCATCCGACCGAGTTCTCCTACAAGTGCAAGGCCTGGCGCGCCTGTGACATCCCCACGCCCGCGGGGGGCGTCTGGTTCATCACCCTGTCTGGCAATGCCGCGTTCGACGGCGCGATGCGTGTCACCACGACGAACCGGGAAGCTCGTGCGTTGGTCAATGGCATGTGGGAGCAGCCCGTCCAGAACGTCCCCGTGTCCACGATGACGGTCTTCAAGCTGGAGGTCCCCTCGGGAGCCAGCCACCTGAACTTCAACCTGAAGGGGGAGACCACGAATACCAGTGATGCGAATCTCTTTGTTCGCTACGGCGCTCCTCCCACCACCTGGAGCTATGACTGCGCGTCGAGGAACGCCATGGGTAGCGAGGAGAACTGCGACGTCGTCCAGCCTCGCGCCGGCACGTGGTACGTGGGGCACTGGACGCAGACGGTCTCGAGCCTGTCGTCCATGGCGCGCCTGTCGGGGACCTACGCGATGGCGCAGGCAGAGGGCATTCCCTCGCTGACGTCCCATGTCGCGCTCACCGGGCTCACGGCGGAGGCCGGCTCGCAGCAGGTGTGGAAGCTGGAGGTTCCGCCGGGGCAGGGGCTGCTGTGGTTCGGGACGGGGAACGGCGTGGGCAACCCGGCGCTCAAGGTGAAGTTCGCGGGGCGGCCGGTGGGAAGCGCGAGCGTGAACTGCTCCGGGTCCACCACCACCAACGGGCAGGTGTGTGTCATCCCGAACCCGAGCGAGGGGACGTGGTTCGTGTCGCTCACGGGCCCGGCGCGGTACCGAGGCCTGTCGCTCACGGGAGGCTTCATCAATGCGGGGACGGTGACGGCGCTCTCCAGCGGCGTGCCCCTCCCCAACCTCGTCATCAAGCCGGGCAACCCCCAGTTCTTCGCGCTGGCGGTGCCGGCGGGTGAGTCGGAGCTGCTCTTCGAGGCGTCGGCCCAGGCGACGACGACGGGCGACCTGGCCGTCTATCTGGCGAAGGACGCGCTGCCCACCACGGCCAGCACGCGCTGCGCGGAGCCCACCGCGGGCACCGTGCGGTGTCAGGTGTCAGCGCCCGCGGCGGGCACCTGGTACGTGATGGTGAGGTCCTCGTCGGCGACCTACGGCGCGGCCCGCATCGTGGGCTTCCATGCTCGGCAGGTGGACACGGTGCCGCTGGTGCGGAGCGGGACGTACACGAAGGGGCTCACCGGCGCGGTGAGCCTCGCGAGGACCTTCAAGGTCGTCGTACCCCTGGGCGCGGACCACCTCGCGGTGGAGGCGGGGCCCATGGACACGGGGTCTCCCTCCGGCTCCGTCAAGGTCGCGACCCGGAAGGACAGCCCGCCGACGGCCACGGAGTTCGGTTGTGCCTCGTCGGGGGTTTCGAGTTCTTCGAGCTCAGCGTCCTGCTGGGTCTTGGAGCCCGCGCCGGGCGTCTGGTACGTCACCGTGACGCCGACGACGGCCTATCGCGACCATGGGTTGTTCGTGGAAGCGCTGTAGCACCACGAAGGTCCGGTGCGCCGCGAGCTGAAGGTGTGGCTCGCGGCGCGCCGGGTGCCTCAGTAGACCCAGACGCTCTTGGGCGCGAAGTCGAGCGGGCTGACGTGCTCGCCGGGGCCAATCATCTGGGGATAGCCCTCGCAGTTCTCGTTGGCGAACAGCGCCGCGGCCTCGTCGTTCGTGTTGATGGCGGAGACGGCCCGGTCCTCCCAGCCGTGCTCGGGCAGCCCCACGCAAGTCCCCGAGCCTCCCGGCGGCCACGCCATGACATTCCAGACGGCGCCGGTGAAGTCAGGCCCGTCGAACAGGCAGAGGACGCCAGACCAGGGACATGCGGCGGTGTCCTCGGCCGAGGCCTCGGCGGGGGCCAGGAGGAGCGCCGCCGACGCGGCTCCGAGACATACGAGTGAGCCCAGGCCGAGCAGGGCAGAGCGGGGGGAACGACGGGACTGCCGACCGAACGCGAGCCAGTTCATGCGGGTGTCTCCTCTGCCCATCGCGGGCGTGTACCGCGCGCGAATGGTGTCATTGCGACAGGAGGGGTGCCCTGGAGACGGAGGCCGAAAAAGCACTCCATCCGCTGGCGAACTGTTTGCGTTCACATGCGTGGAGAAGTTTTGTACGCCTGGAATGAGCGTCTTTGATTGGACGGGAAAGGCTGTCGTCGGGTGCCCTGCCTGGGCTGACGGCGGCGTCAAGCGTTCGATGACGTTGAAGTGTTCGTCAAATCTGTTCCTTTCACGAGAAAGGGGATGATTAATGGCGAGGTGCGCGTCACCGCGCGTCTCTTCAGGAGCCCCCCATGCGAGCCGTCGGTTATCGCCAGCCTCTTCCCGTGTCGGACTCCAACGCGCTGATCGACGTGGAGCTGCCAGACCCGGTCCCCGGTGAGCGGGACTTGCTGGTGGAGGTGCGCGCCATCTCCGTCAACCCGGTGGACGTGAAGGTGCGCGCGAGCGCGTCACCGCCTCCAGGGGAGGTGAAGGTGCTGGGGTGGGATGCGGCGGGCGTTGTCCGCGCGGTGGGGTCGGGGGTGAAGCTGTTCAAGCCCGGAGAGCGCGTCTGGTACGCGGGCACCATCACCCGGCCCGGCACGGACAGTGAGCTTCACGTGGTGGACGAGCGCATCGTGGGCCACATGCCAACGTCGCTGGGCTTCGCCGATGCGGCGGCGCTGCCGCTGACGGCCGTCACCGCGTGGGAGCTGCTCTTCGACAGGCTTCAGGTTCCGGAGGGGAAGGGGGCAGGGGCCCTGCTCGTGGTGGGCGCGGCGGGAGGGGTGGGCTCCATCCTGGTGCAGCTCGCGCGGCGGCTCACGGGGCTGACGGTGATTGGAACGGCCTCGCGTCCCGAGACGCAGGACTGGGTTCGCGAGCTGGGAGCACACCACGTCGTCGACCACCAACAGCCGCTGGCGAAGGAGCTGAAGCGCATCGGCGTGCCGCAGGTGGAGTTCATCGCCAGCCTGACGCACACGGACCGGCACTACGCGCAGCTGGTGGAAGCGCTGGCGCCCCAGGGTCGGCTTGGCGTCATCGACGACCCGGGCCCCATCGACGTGCGCGAGCTGAAGCGCAAGAGCGCGTCGCTCCACTGGGAGCTGATGTTCACCCGCTCGATGTTCGGCACCCCGGACATGCAGGCGCAGCACGACATGCTGGAGCGGGTGTCGAAGCTGGTGGACGCGGGCACGCTGCGGACGACGGTGGGCGAGCACTTCGGCCGCATCGATGCCGCGAACCTGCGTCGCGCCCACCAGCTCCTGGAGTCACACAAGGCCAAGGGCAAGCTGGTGCTGGAAGGCTTCTGAGCTCAGTGCTCGATGGTCCGCCCCTGCGTCGACCAGGGCGGGGTATAGCCCTGGGCCACGAACTGCGCCATCACCCGGCCCAGCGCCGAGATGACCTCCCGCTCCAGCGCCGTGAGCCCCGGATGCCAGATGTCCAGCAACAGGCACACCCGGGGCTTGTCGCTGTGGTTCCACACCTCGTGGAGGAAGGTGTCATCGAAGAACAGGCTCTCTCCCTCCACCCACTCCCGGGTCTCACCGTCCACGCGAATCCGGCAGTCGGGCGGCACAATCAGCGGGAGGTGGCAGGTGAGCTTCAGGTTCATCGTGTCGTGATGGGGCGGAATCTTCGCGCCCGGACCCACCACCGAGAAGAAGAAGGCCCCGCCCGGGCTGAAGCGCGGGTACAGCGACTCCATCAGCGCCGCGGAGCGCGGGCAGGTCGCGCAGTTCGTCTCGTTCTTCAGGCCATCCTTGAGCAGATAGATGGAGCCCCAGTCCTGGCTCCGGATGTTCGGAAAGCGCCCGGGCATCTGCGCGTCATAGGCCAGCGTCTCACCATGGTGCGCGCGGGTCAGGAACTCCTCTCGGAGCATGGGCGTCGCTTCGCGCAGCAGCTTCGTGAGCGAGGCCAGCTCCTCGTAGGCGGACGCCGAATACCAGCCCTGGGTGCCCAGGCCAGGAAAGTAGAAGAGGGCGGGACGTTGCAGGTCGGGGAGGGGAGGCAACGCCTTGCGGCCGGTGTTGATGAGCAGCGTCTCCTCCACGCGCGCCAGGGCTGTCTGGCCATGGCCGCGTCGAAAGGGGTCCATGGCCGCATCCAATGCGGAGATCATGTCATTGAGCATGGGTGGATTCCAGAAAGCGGGTGGGGTGTCTGTGTTAGGCTGGGTGCATCATGAATCCAGACATCTTGGAGCGATTCGAGCGGCAGGTCCGCAAGCGGCTCACCCCCATCGACTCGTCCTGGCGCGTCGAACAGGCGAATGAGGTGATTCGTGCCATGGGCCCCTCACCCTCGCCCTTCGACAACTCGGTGTGCTGGGCTCGCCTCGACGGCGCCAACGCCGATTCGGTCATTCACGAACAGGTGTCGTACTTCCGCGACCTGGGGCGCGCCTTCATGTGGAAGGTCTACTCGCGGGATGCCCCTGGAGACCTGGAGGCCCGGCTGCTCCGCGCCGGCTTCGAGGTGCAGGCGCACGTCACGTTGGTGGTCCTCGACACAATGCGCGCATTGCCGCCTCCGGAGCTGCCCGCGGGCGTGGAGCTTCGCCGCGTCGAGGACCCCTCGGGCCTCGTTCCCGCCATGGAGGTGCAGCAGGCCGTCTGGAATCAGGACTGCCAATGGCTGCTCGAGGCGCTGACGACGGAGATGAAAGCGCAGCCGGAGCTGTTGAGTGTCTTCGTGGGCTGGGCGGGGGCGCGGCCGGTGTGCTCCAGCTGGCTGCGCATCGAGGAGGGCACGTCGTTCGCGAGTCTCTGGGGCGGGTCGGTCCTCGCTGACTTCCGGGGCCAGGGCCTCTATCGCGCCATGGTCGAGGCTCGTGCCCGGGAGGCCCGCTCGCGCGACATTCCCTACCTCTTCGTCGAGGCCGGGGACATGAGTCGGCCCATCCTGGAGCGACTTGGCTTCCAGGCGCTCTCGAAGGTCTCCAAGTGCATCTACCGGCCGGAGGGCGTGAAGTAGCGAGCGCGTCCCAGGAGCGGGGGCAGGAGAGGTGGGTCCTCGCTTCACGGGCGGACCCGCTTCAGGAAGCCCCCGGGATTGCTCGTGAACAGCAGCTTCTCCCGGCTGGAGTCCCGCTCGAAGCGGGTGTTGCCTGGGAGGAACTCCTCCACGGCCTCCATCGGTCCGCGCTCCACGTGGAAGGAGTGCAGGGGGTGGCCGATGTTCGTGTCCTCGACAATCAGATACTGGCCCACGGGGACCAGCGGGCCATAGGCGTGAATCTCCTGGATGACGTGCTCGGCGCTGTGGTCAGAGTCGAGCACCACCATCACCTTGTCGCCTGGCGCGATCCGCGCGCGGACGCGCTCCAGAATCCCTGGCGCCACGGAGGAGCCCACCATGTATTCGATGCGTGGGTGCTGTGGGAGCGACTCCTTGGGCGCGAGGTCGATGCTGATGACCCGGCCCTTGCCGAGCAAGTCGAAGAGGTGCGCGAAATAGAGGGCCGAGCCTCCGAACATCGTCCCCGTTTCGATGAGGAGGTCCGGGCGCGTCTCGTGAAGAATCTCCTGATAGACCCACAGGTCATGGGGAATCTTCCGGATGGGAACTCCCATCCAGCGCTCACCGCCACCCTCGTACTCGCGGGTGACGAGGTCTCCGAAGTACAGGGCATGGAAATCGTCGATGACTTGCTTCACACCGTCACTTCCTTTCGAGGTGGCACTGCCAGGGCACGCAGTCCTTCCAGGTAGGCCTGGGCCAGTCGCTCCACGGTGGCGCGCTCGTGCACCGCGTCGCTGTATCGCCAGTCGACCTGGAGGCGGTCGCCCACCCTGCTGGCGATGAGCTGGAGCACATGGCTGCGTCGCGCGAAGGGGTCCCGGTCGGGACCGCTCGGCTCGGGCGCGAGCCGGAACATCGCGGTCGCTCCCAGCATGCGCTGGCTCATGTAGTCGAAGCTCACTTGCGCGGGTGGGAGCGCTCGCAGCCGTTGTGCCCACGCGTCTTCGGCGTTCCGCGTGCACAGCAGTCCGTGTCCCAGCCCTCGGGCGGGAGTCTCGTGCAGGGTCAGGTCCACGGCTTCGAGCGACGCCGCGAGTCCGCCGTCGCCGGGAAGCTCGAGGCGCACAGGGCAGTCGGCGGCCAGGCAGCCCATCGTGCCCGAGGGGTCGAGTCCGTCCTGCTCATCGCGACCATGACGCCCGAGGTCGACGCGCAGCGCGGCGCCGTCCATCCAGTGGCAGAGGACCTGGGCGAGCGGCGTCAGGAGGAGCGCCTCCAGCCCGCTGCGCGCCTGGGCAGCTCGCTGCAGCAACCGCCAAGTCTCCTCGGGCGTCAGCTCCACGCGCACCGAGCGCATCGAGCCCTCGGTGTTCACTCCCGTGTGGTCGAAGGGGAGCTGACCGCAGGCGGGGCTGAGCCGTGCCCACCACCGCGCCGCTTCCTCCTGGAGCGCGTGCGAGTCCGCGAGGGTGCGCTGGTGCTCGGCCCAGGCCTTGAAAGAGAGCGGGGCGAGGTGCTCCTCGGATTCGAGGCCTTCGAGGAGTCGCGCGTAGAGGGCCTGGAGTTCGTCGGTGAAGAGGGCCCAGGACACGCCATCCGCGATGAGGAAGTGGAAGAGGACCAGCAGCCTTCCGGGCCGCTGGGGCCCGAGGTCGAACCAGGTGAGACGGAACAGCGGCCCCTGGGTGAGGCTCAGGCTCCGTTGAAGCGAGCCCACCTGGGCTTCCAACGTCGTCGGCAGCTCGGACTCCGGCAGCGTGGAGAGGTCCACCGTGGAGAAGGGGACGTTCCGCGTGTCTTGGGAGTCGAGCTGATGCCAGCCCTCCTCGTCCCGCGTGAAGCGCAGGCGAAGGGCGTCATGTCGGTGGAGCAGTTGTCGCACCGCCTCGCGGAGGGTCTCCACATGGAGCGGCGCGAGCACCTCCAGCAGCAGCGAGCGGTTCCAGTGATGTGGGGCGGGATGCTCCTGTTCGAGGAAGCGCCGCTGGGGCGGAGTGAGCGGCACCTCGTGTCCAGAGGTCGTCGCTTGCGCACCGCTGGCTTCGGGCGGTCGGCGGGCCACGGCCGCGAGCTGGGCCACCGTCTGGTGCTGGAGGACCTGCCGCGCGGTGAGCGGAAGGCCCACCTGATTCGCGCGCGCCACCACGCGGATGGCCATGAGCGAGTCGCCACCCAGCTCGAAGAAGTTGTCGTGGACCCCGACCGGTTCCCGCTTGAGGACCTCCGCCCAGACGCGGACCAGCGCCTCCTCCATCGCATCGCGTGGCGGGGTGGTGATGGTGTCCGTGGGCTCACCCTTCGGGCTCGAGGCGGCCAGCTCCTGACGGTCCACCTTGCCGCTCGCGAGTCTTGGAAGCCGCGTCCTCAGTACGAGTCGCGCGGGCACCATGTAGCGTGGCAGCTTCGACTCGAGGACGACGCGCAGCGCGCCCTCGGTGAGTCCCTCCCCCGCTGGAACGACGTACGCCTCCAGTCGGGCATCACCCGAGGGGCCCTGGCGGTGCAACACCACCGCCTCGCGCACCTCTGGGAGCTGCTCGAGTGTGGCCTCCACCTCGCCCAGTTCGATGCGGAAGCCTCGGACCTTCACCTGGTGGTCCCTGCGGCCGAGGAAGTCCACGTTCCCGTCCGGAAGCAGCCGCGCCAGGTCTCGGGTCCGGTACATCCTCGCGCCCGCCTCGCCGCTGAACGGGTCCGGCAGGAAGGCTTCCGCGGTGAGCGCGGCGCGCGACAGGTAGCCGAGCGCGAGCCCGCGGCCTCCGATGAACAGCTCGCCCAACGCCCCCGGTGGGACGGGTCTCAGGTGCTCATCGAGGATGTAGAGGCGCACGCCCGCCAGCGGTCGGCCAATGGGCAGCCGCGCGGCCTCCACGGACGCCTCGGGCTCGAAGACCGTGGCGGTGATGGTCGCTTCGGTGGGCCCGTAGGCATTGAGCCAGCGGACCCGTGGGTCGACGCGCTCCCGCCAGCGCGCCAGTCGCTCGACGGAGGGGGCCTGACTGCCCGTCACCACCAGCCGGACGGACGAAGGGAGCGGCACGGGCAGCCGAGGCAGCTCATCCACCCACTCATGCCAGTAGGGCGCGGGGACATTCACCACGGTGACGCCGGTGGTCTCCAGGAGCTGGAGCAGCTCGGCCACCGACTCGGCGGCTCCCATCTCGCGGATGACCACGGAGGCGCCCGCCGCGAGCGTGGGGAAGATCTCCTCCGCGGCCACGTCGACGCTGAGCGCGGAGAACTGCAACACCCTGTCATCGGGCGACAGCTCGTACTCCTGATGAGTGCCGCGCAGGTGGTTCATCAGAGCGCGGTGCGGAACCACCACGCCCTTGGGGCGCCCCGTGGAGCCGGAGGTGAAGAGCACGTAGGCCGCGCTCTCGGCACAGACCTCGACGTCGACGGTCAACGCCTGCTCATCCCCCTCCGCCCACACCCCCGGGTTGTCGAGGAGGATGACGCGCGCCTTGCCGCCCGACACCTTGGGTGCGAGCGCGGAGCAGGTCAGCACCACGGGGGCTTCCACCTCTTCGAGCAGGAAGTGCAGCCGCGCGGGTGGGGCGGTGGAGTCCAGTGGGACATAGGCCGCGCCGGCCTTGAGCACGCCCAGCATGGCGACAATCGCCTCGGTGGAGCGCTCCAGGCACAGTCCCACCCGGTCCCCCGGATGCACTCCCGTGTCTCGCAGCAGGTGGGCCACTCGACGGGCGCGACGGTCGACCTCGCCATGGCTGAGCGTCTCGGTGGCGGTGCGCAGCGCGGGGCGGTCTGGCCAGAGCCGCGCTTGATGCTCGAGCCACTGGTGCACCCCGCCGCTCGGCGTGGAGGCTCCGGGTTCGCCGGTGAGCGCCGCCAGCAGCTCGGCCCGCTGCGCTCCGGAGGGCAGGGTCAGCTCGCCGAGCTCGCGCCCGGGGTCGTCCGTGAGGTTCTGGAGCGTCTGGGTCAGCGCGACGGAGAGGCGGTGGACAGAGGGCTCATCGAACAGCCCGCGGTTGAACTCCAGCGCGCCCTCGAAGCCGCGGGAGCCGGGCCGCAGCCACAGCGTCAGGTCGAACTGCGTGGAGCGGGCGCCACGCTCCCATCGCTCGATGCGCAGCTCGTCGAGCGTGAGGCTGTCACTGGCTGCTTCTTGAAGGGAGAACATCACCTGGAAGAGCGGTGAGCGACTGGGGTCCCTCGTCGGTTGCAGGACCTCCACCAGCTTCTCGAAGGGCAGCTCCTGATGCGCGTAGGCCGCGAGCGCCACGTCCTTCACCCGGGCCAGCAGCTCGCTCCCAGTGGGGGCTCCCGCGAGCGAGGTTCGCAGCACCAGCGTGTTGACGAAGAGGCCAATCAGTCCCTCGAACCGCGTCTGGTTGCGGCCCGCGATGGGCGAGCCGACGGCGAAGTCCTCCTGGCCGCTGTATCGCCCGAGCACCGCGCTGAACGCCGCCAGGAGGACCATGAAGGACGTGGCCCCCTCCTGGCGGGCCAGGGTCTCCAGGTCAGCGCACAGCTCGGGTGACAGGCGGAACGGAAGCGACCCGGCGCGCGGGTCGGGCGTCGCGGGACGAGGTCTGTCGGTGGGCAGCTCCAGCGCGGGAAGCCCGGCCAGGTGCTCCTTCCAGTAGTCGAGCCGCGACTCCAACACCGGGCCCTGGAGCCAGTGCCGCTGCCAGCGCGCGTAGTCTCCGTACTGGAGCGGAAGCTCAGCCAGGACCGCCAGCCGCCCCTGTCGCAGGGCCGTGTAGAGCTCCACCAGCTCCCGGGTGAGCACCCGGAGGGACCAGCCATCCGCGATGATGTGATGCAGCGTCAGCAGGAGCAGGTGCTCTTGATGCGCGAGGCGCACCAGCGTGACTCGCATGAGCGGGCCGCTGGCGAGGTCGAAGGGTCGCTCGGCTTCCTCCGTCAGCAGTTGTTCCTCGGCGAGCCCCTGGAGCTCGACCTGTCGTACCGTGACGGGCGTGGGCGCGAGGACGTGCTGGACGGGACTGCCATCCGTCGATGGGAACACCGTCCTGAGCGACTCGTGCCGTCGTGTCAGCGCGTCGAGACTCCGCTGGAGGAGGTCCACGTCCAGCGGGCCACGCAGCCGCAGGGCCTGTGGCAGGTGGTAGGCGCTGGACCCGGGGTCGAACCGCTCCAAGGCCCACATCCGCTGTTGCGCGAAGGACAGCGGCAGCTCACCGTCGCGTGGCAGGAGCTCGAAGGCTGGCGCGCGCTCCGGCTGGAGGCCCGCGACGTCCAGTCGGGACGCGAGCCCTGCCACCGTGGGCGTCTCGAACAGCTTGCTCAGTGGCATCGCGATGCCGAACTCGGCGTGGATGCGCGAGACAATCTGGGTCGCGAGCAGGGAGTGTCCTCCCAGTTCGAAGAAGCTGTCGTGCGCGCCGATGGGGGCGAAGCCCAGGCACTCCTGCCAGATGGCGGCCACCCGACGCTCCAGCTCCGAGGTGGGCTCCACGTACGTGGTGGCGAGGCCGGGGCGCTCGTGCTTCGTCGTGGGCCCGAGGACCGGAGCGGAGGCCGGCGCCGATGGCGCGTGTCCCAGCAGATAGCGCTGACGCTCGAAGGGGTACGTGGGCAGCGGAACCCGGCGGCGCCGGGCATTCGCGTGCAGTCCGTCCCAGCTCACGTCCACCCCGGCGCTCCAGAGCTGTCCCAGCGTCCGCTGCGAGAGCACGTCGTCGGAGACGGTGTCCTTCGGGTGGCGGAGCGAGGAGTGCACCGCGCAGTCCGCGGGGCGCTCCGGGTGCTGGAGAGCCAGGGTCGACAGCGTCCTGCCCGGGCCCACCTCCAGCAGCAGCGGGGCCTGCATGGCGAAGAGGCACTTCAACCCGTCGCTGAAGCGCACCTCTTCCCGGAGGTGGCGCACCCAGTAGTGGGGATGGGTGGCCTCGGCGTCGGTCATCCAATCGCCGGTGACGTTGGAGACGATCGGGATTCGAGGGGCTCGCAGCGTCACGTCGGTGAGCCGGGCCGCGAAGGGTTCGAGCGCGGGCTCCATCATCGTCGAGTGGAAGGCGTGCGAGGTGTGCAGCCGGGTATGGGCCACACCGCGCTCGGTGAGCCGCCGCTCCAGGTTCTCCATGGCGTCGGTGGGGCCCGCCGCCACGCAGAGCGCTGGCGCGTTGATGGCCGCCAGGGAGAGCGTGTCTCCAAGCAAGGGGCGAAGCTCGTCGGGCGGCAGCGGAATCGCGAGCATCGCTCCGCGCGGCAGTTGTTGGATGAGCTGTCCGCGCGTGGAGATGACGGCCAGCGCGTCCTCGAGGGAGAAGACACCCGCGATGCATGCGGCGACGTACTCGCCGACGCTGTGTCCCATCATCGCGCTGGGGCGGACTCCCCACGATTCCCAGAGTCGGGCCAGCGAGTATTCGAGGGCGAAGAGCGCGGGCTGGGTGAGCGACGTCTGGCCAAGCAGGGCCGTGGCCTCGTCGCGCTGGCTTGCCCTGGGGTAGAGCACCTGGAGGAGGTCCAGGTCGAGGTGGGGTTGGAGCAGTCGGGCGCAGCGCTCCAGTTCCTGGCGAAACACGGGCTCGTGCTCGTAGAGCCCCTTGCCCATGTCCACGTACTGCGCGCCCTGGCCGGAGAACATGAAGGCGACGGGCCGCGCGCTCGGGGCGCAGGTCCCGGAGAGCAGCACCCCGGGCTCCTCCCCGGAGAGCGCGGCCACGGCCTCCTCGCGGCCACGGCACACCAGCGCCCGTCGATGGGAGAAGGGACGGCGTCCCACCTGGAGCGAGTAGGCCACGTCGGCCAGGGACTGCTCGGGATGGAGCGTGAGGTGCCGGGACAGCCGCGTCGACATCGCCTCGAGCGCGGTGGGCGTCCGCGCGGACAACACGAGCAACTGGGCCGCGCGGGTCGGCTCGGAGGGAGGTCGCGGTGGCGCCTCCTCCAGCACGGCGTGGGCGTTGGTGCCGCCGATGCCAAAGGAACTCACGCATCCCCGACGGGGTGTCCCACGGTCGGGCCAGTCCGCCAGCCGGGTGTTCACGTACAGCGGTGAGTGGGACAGGTCGATGCGCGGGTTGAGCTGCTCGAAGTCGATGCTGGGGGGCAGCTGCCGGTGCTCGAGCGCCAGCGCCGTCTTGATGAGCCCGGCGACTCCAGCGGCGGCGTCCAGGTGGCCGATGCTCGCCTTGATGGACCCCAGCGCGCAGGTGTTGGGCGCTGCGTCCCGTCCGAAGGCCTCACCCAGCGCGGCGACCTCGATGGGGTCTCCGAGCCCGGTGCCCGTCCCGTGCGCCTCCACGTAGGAGATGCTGTCGGCGCTCACCCCGGACATCCGCTGCGCCATGGCGATGGCCTCCGCCTGCCCCTGGACGCTGGGCGCGGTGAAGCCCACCTTCCGCCGGCCATCGTTGTTGATGGCCGTGCCTCGGATGACCGCGCGGATGTGCGCGCCCTCGGCGAGGGCGTCCTCCAGGCGCATCAACACGACCAGGCCCACGCCACTGCCCTCCACGGTTCCCTGCGCGCGCGCGTCGAAGGCGCGGCAGTGGCCGTCGGGGGAGAAGATGCCGCCCTCCTGGTGCAGATAACCGCCGACCTCCTGGGCGCGAGCGGACACGCCCCCCGCGAGCGCCAGGTCACACTGCCCCGCGAGCAGGTGAAGGCAAGCCAGATGTGTCGCGACCAGCGACGTGGAGCAGGCGGTCTGCACGCTCACGCTGGGGCCGCGCAGGTCCAGCTTGTAGGCGAGCCGCGTGGAGAGGAAGTCGCTCAGGTTTCCGATGGCGAGCTGGAGCAGGCCCTCGGGGAGGGGCTGGCCGCCGCGCAGCGCATCCAGCAGGTACGTGCTCATGCTGGCCCCGGCGAAGACGCCAATCCGCCCCGTGTAGCGACTGGCGTCGTAGCTGGCGTCCTCCAGGGCCTCCCAGGCGCACTCCAGGAAGAGGCGGTGCTGCGGGTCGGTGAGCTCCGCTTCGCGGGCGTTGAAGTCGAAGAACGCCGCGTCGAACAGCGCGGTGTCGTCGAGCGCGCCACGGGCCCTCACGTAGCGGGGATGGCGCACTGTCTCCGGAGCGTGGCCCGCCGCCAGCAACTCCTCCTCGGAGAACGTGGAGATGGCGCGCAGGCCCGTGCGCAGGTTCTCCCAGAACGTCTCGATGTCGGGGGCCTTGGGGAAGCGTCCGGCCAGGCCGACGATGGCGATGCCCTCGGTGGCGTACTCCGCGCTGTCACTCATCGTCCTTCACCCTCTTGGCCATCCGCTTGAGCCGGCCCATTCCCTCCTTCTGTCGCTGGGTCTCCGCCTCCAGCCGCACTCCAGGCGAGGCGGGGGCGCGTTGCTCCGTCAGGTGGCGGGCGAGCGCGCCCACCGTGGGGAACGTGAAGAGGTCCAGCAGGGGCACGTCCCGCCCGAGCTTCTCCGTCAGCTTGACCTGCACCCGCGCGGCGAGCAGGGAGTTGCCACCCAGGTCGAAGAAGTTCTCGTCGCGGCCCAGGCCGTCCAGGTGCAGCTCCTTGCGCCAGACCTCCGCGATGTCGAGCTCGAGCAGGCCCGAGGGCGGGGTGCTGGCCGGGCGCGCCGCGGCGGGGGCGGAGGAGGGCGCGGGCAGCAGGCTCCGGTCGACCTTGCCGCTGGAGTTGAGGGGCAACGTCTCCAGGAGCACGAAGGCCGAGGGCACCATGTACTCCGGCAGCTTCTGTCGCAGGAACGCGCGGACCGGAGCCACCAGGGACTGGGGATCTCTCGCCAGCACCTCCGCGACACCCGTCAGGGCGCCCGGTACCAGGTACGCCACGAGTCGGGCATGGTCCCTGTCGTCGGTCCGCGCCACCACCACCGCGTCACGGATGGCGGGATGCTCGCGCAGGACGGCTTCAATCTCCCCCAGCTCGATGCGGTAGCCCCGGACCTTCACCTGGTGGTCGATGCGGCCGAGGTACTCGAGCGTCCCGTCCGGTTGGAAGCGGCACAGGTCGCCAGTGCGGTAGAGGCGAGCGCCCGGATGCGGACCGAAGGCATCTGGAACGAAGCGCTCCGCGGTGAGTTCGGGCCGGTGCAGGTAGCCTCGGGAGACGCCCTCGCCGCCGATGAGCAGCTCTCCTGGAACGCCCGGAGGCACCAGGGTGCCGTGCGAGTCCACGAGGTACACGGTGGTGTTTCCCACCGGTCTCCCGATGGGCACCGGCGCGTCGCTCGTCTCCACGGCGTGGGTGGTGGACCAGATGGTGGTCTCGGTGGGGCCGTAGATGTTCAGCAGCCTTCCGGTGAGCAGCGGCAGCAGCTCCGCCGCCAGGGCCGTGGGCAGGGCCTCGCCTCCCAGCACCAGCGTGCGCAGTCGTCCCAGCGCGCGCGCCATCCCAGGCTGCTGGAGCAGGAGGGTGGCGCGGGACGGCGTGCACTGCAGGTGGGTGATGCCATGGCGCTCCAACTGCTCGGCGATGGAGTGGCGCGCGTGGCGGTCTTCCGGGTGGATGACGACGTGGAAGCCGCGCGTCAGCGTCCACACCAGCTCCACGCCGGAGATGTCGAAGGTGTAGGGCGTGACGGCCAGCCACGTGCCCGGGGGCTCCGCGCCGACGCGACGGTCGAGCGTGACGAAGTGGTTGAGCAGGTTGCCGTGGTCCACCATCACGCCCTTGGGGCGCCCCGTGGAGCCGGACGTATAGAGCACATAGGCGAGGTTGCGCGCCGACACGCTCCCGTCGAGCACCGGGAGCGGATGCGTGGGGGCTTCCTCCAGCCGCACGCGAGGCAGGGGGCCCGGAGGCAGTCGCGCCTCCAGGACCCGGTGCGTCACCACCGCCGAGGGATGGGCTTCCTCCAGCACCGCGCCAAGACGCGCGGGCGGCAGCTCCGGGTCGAGCGGCAGGTACGCGGCGCCCGACTTCAACACGCCCAGCAGCGCCACCACCATGTCGGGCGAGCGCTCCAGGAACACGGCGACGCAATCATCCCGACCCACGCCCTCCGCCTGGAGTCGCCGCGCGAGCCGCGTGGCCTGCTCATCCAGCTCCCGGTACGTGAGGGTGCGGTCCTCGAACGTGATGGCGGGGGCCTCCGGGCTCCGCGCCGCCTGGGCCTCGAAGAGGTGATGCACGCACGTGTCGGCGGGGAGGTCCGTCCGGGTGGAGTTCCACCGCGACAGCACCTGCTCACGCTCGGCGTCCGTGAGGAGGGACAGCTGCTCGTGGTGCTCCTCCGGTCGCGAGGCCATGGCCTCCAGCACTCGCGCGTAGCAGCGCGCGAGCCACCGCACCCGCTCTTCATCCAGCTTCCGGGTGTCGTGGTGCAGTGAGAGCTGCAGCTCCAAGGAGAGGGGGTCGATGGCGAACATCGCCGCGAGCGGCAGGTCCAGTCGCTCGATGGAGTGGACGGGGCTGACCAGCCGGATGCCCTCGATACCCAGGAGCCCCTCGTACACATGGAAGTGGACGAAGTTGAAGAGGGCCTCGAAGAGCGCCTGGCCGCCTCGCTGTTGTTGCAACCGGCCCAGCGGGTAGCGGCGGTGGGGGAGCAGCGCCCGCTCGGTGGCGAAGGTCTTGCAGACCCACTCCACCCAGGTGCCGGCAGACAGCTGTTGTCGGAAGGGGACGCTGTTGAGGAACAGGCCCAGGGTACGCTCCGCATCCCTCACCTCGGGCCGCCCGTTGGAGACCAGCCCCGTCACCACGTCCTGTGTGCCGCACACCGCGCCGAGCACCCGCACGTGCGCCGCCAGCAGGACGCTCTTGAGCGGCACCGCCGCCGCGCGCGCCAGCCGCTGGAGTCCAGCGAGCGTGGCCCGTGGGAGCGACACGGGGTGCTGCGCGATACCCCGTGAAGGGGACCCGGGAGCGCGGGGCATCGCACGCGTGAGCGAGGTCAGCTCCAGCCCGTCCAGCTGCTTCGCCCAGAACTGTCGCGACGACGCGTCGTCGAGGGTCCTGCGCTCCAGCGCGATGAACTCCCGGAAGGGTGGCGCGGGCTCCTTCGCGGGCGGAAGCTCACCGCGATGCGCCGCGACGTAGTCCGCCAACAGCTCGGTGAACAGGGACGCCACGCTCCAGCCGTCCAGGATGGCGTGGTGGAAGGTGGCGCTGAGCTGCACCGTGGCGTCGGTGCGGCGGTGCACCGTGACCCTCATCAGCGGCGCGTGGCTCCAGTCGAAGGGTCGGACCCGGTCCTCCTCGAGCCACTGCGCCAGGTATGCGTCCTGCTCGTCGGAGGGCATGTGCCGCAGGTCACGCACCGCCAAGGGCGACTCCACCGCGCGGTGGACGAGCTGGATGGGCTGCGTGAAGCGGATGAGCTCGAACGAGGTCCTCAAGGCCGCGTGTCGGGACAGCAGTCGCTGGAGCGAGGCCTCGAAGGTGGAGGACTCGAAGGCCAGCTCCAGATGGAAGCTGAACGCGTCGTGATAGAGCGCGGCGGCGGCGTCCAGCTGGCTCTGGAAGAGCATGCCGCCCTGGAGGACTCCCACGGGGTAGGCGTCCTCCACGCTCGCCGACAACCGCTCGCGGTCCTCCGGTGACAGGAGGCCGAAGACAGGGATGGGCTCGAATGGCGTCTCGGCCGAGGCGCCCTCGCTCAGGGACTTCGCCACCGCCTGGATGGTCTGATGCTCGAGCACCGCCGCGACGGGCAGCTTCAGGCCTCGCTCGGCGGCACGCGCCACGAACTGGATGGCGCGGATGGAGTCGCCGCCCGCGTCGAAGAAGCTGTCGAGGACGCTCGGGTTGTCGACCCCCAGCACCTCCGTCCAGACCCCCGCCAGCACCTCCTCGTCGGGAGTGCGGGGGGAGACGAAGGTCTCCAGTCGGGGGCGCTCGTGGGTGCCCGGCGCGGGAAGCGCCCGCGTGTCCACCTTGCCGTTGGCGGTGAGAGGGAACGCCGCGAGCGTGATGAACGCGGAGGGCACCATGAAGGCTGGCAGTCGCTCCTGAAGGAACGCGCGCAGCGCCTCCGCGGAGGGCACCGGGGCTTCGGGCTCGCAGACGGTGTAGGCCACGAGCAGCTTCTCTCCGGGCTCGTCCTGACGAGCGAGGATGCGCGCCTCGCGGACGCTCGGGTGCGCGCGGAGGGTGGTCTCGATTTCGCCGGGCTCGATGCGGTAGCCCCGGACCTTGACCTGCTGGTCCACGCGGCCGAGGAACTCCACCCGCCCGTCCGGCAGCAGGCGGCAGCGGTCGCCGGTGCGGTAGAGCCGCGCACCCGGGACGGCGCTGAACGGGTCGGGGATGAAGCGCTCGGCGGTCAGCGCCGCGTCATTCAAGTAGCCGTGCGCGAGCCCATCGCCGCCCGCGTACAGCTCGCCCGGGGCGCCCACGGGCACGGGCTCCAGCAACTCGTCGAGCAAGTGGATGCGGGTGTTGGAGATGGGCCGGCCAATGGGCACGGAGCCGGTGAGCGGGGCGTCGGGGACCACCGGGTAGCAGCAGGTGAAGGTGGTGTTCTCGGTGGGGCCGTAGCCGTTGATGACCCGGCATCCGGGGAACCGGTCCACCACCCGCTTCACGTGGGAGGGGGACAGGACGTCCCCTCCCGCGAGGAGCTGTCGCACCGGTCCCAGCGCCTTGAGCGCGTGGTCCACCAGCTGGTGGAAGAGGCCAGCGGTGAGCCACAGGGTGGTGATGCCCTCGCGTTCGATGAACCGGCCCAGCTCGTCGAGCGAGGGTGTGTGCGGAGGGAAGATGGCGAGCCGGCCGCCGTTGAGCAGCGCGCCCCATATCTCGAAGGTGGACGCATCGAACGCGAGCGGCGCGAGCTGGAGCAGCGTCTCGTCGGGCCCGAGCCGGACGTAGTGCGTCTCGCGCACCAGCCGCACGACGGCGCGGTGAGGCACGGCCACGCCCTTGGGCTTGCCCGTGGAGCCGGACGTGTAGAGGACATAGGCCTCGTGCTCGGCCGTCGCCAGGGCCTCGGGGTTGGTGTCGGGCCGCGCGGCGATGAGGCTCGCGTCGGTGTCCACGCACACCATGGGAAGCCACTGCACGCGCAGCTCGTCCGCCAGCTCGGCGCGGGTGACGACCGCCGCCAGTCCGGCATCTTGTAGGAGGTGCTCCAGACGCTCGGTCGGGAGGGTCGACTCCAACGGCAGGTACGCGGCGCCCGCCTTGAGGATGCCCAGGAGCGCCACCACCATCCGCGCCGAGCGCTCCAGGCACACGCCGACGCGGGCTCCTGGCCTCACCCCGAGCGCGCGCAGGTGGTGCGCGAGCTGGTTGGCCTGGCGATTCAGCTCGCCATGGGTGAGGTGCTGTCCCTCGAACGTCAGCGCGACGGCCTCGGGCGTGGCCTGGGCTCCCGCCTCGAACAGACCCTGGAGGGTGGCCTCGCGCGGGTAGCGCGTCGAGGTGTCGTTCCACCGGGTCAGCAGTCGCTGCTCCGCCTCCGTCACGAGCGGCAGCGTGGAGATGCGTCGCTCCGGAGCGGACGAGAGCAGCGCTCGCGTGGCGAGCAGCCAGTGCTCCCACAGCCGCTCCAGGGTGGCTTCGTCGAAGAGGTCGGTGTCGAACTCGGTGCGCGCCCACAGCCCGCCGTCACCCGGGCTGAAGTCGAGCAGCAGGTCCCATTTGGAGGTCTCTCCGCCCTCCAGCTCCATCAGGCCAGGCCTCAACCCGGGCAGCTCCAGCGAGGGCGCTGGTGCGTTCTGGAGCACCATCTTCACCTGGAACAGCGGTGACACGCCGGGCTCGCGCTCGGGCCGCAGGGCGCTGACCAGGCGCTCGAACGGCACGTCCTGATGGTCGTAGGCCTCCAGCGTCACCCGGCGCAGTCGCGCGAACAGCTCCCGGAGGGTGGGGTCGCCCGACAGGTCCGTGCGCAGCACGAGCTGGTTGGTGAAGAAACCCATCAACCCCTCCAGCTCCGGCCGGTTGCGGTTGGCCACGTCGGTGCCCACCGAGACGTCGTCCTGGCCGGAGTAGCGCCGCAGGACGAGGCTGAACACGCCGAGCAGGGCCATGAAGAGGGTGATGCCCTCGCGGCGGCACATCGCCTCGAGCTGCTCCACCATGGGCTGGGGCAAGAGGAAGCGGCGGGCGCGGCCCCGATGGCGCTGCACCGGGGGCCGAGGTCTGTCCGTGCGGAGCTGGAGCCTGGGGACCGCGTCGAGCTGCCGCCTCCAGTAGGTGAGCTGTCGCTCCAGCTCGCCTCCCTCCAACCATCGCCGCTGCCAGACCGCGTAGTCGCTGTACTGGAGCGTGGGGGGCGGCAGGGGTGACGGCTCACCGAGGCTGTGCGCGCGATGCAGCGCGGTCAGCTCGCGCGCGAGCACGCCCACCGACCACCCATCCGAGACGATGTGGTGCATCGTCAGCAGCAGCAGGTGGCGGTCCACTTCCAGCCGCAGCAGGCCCACGCGGAGGAGGGGGCCTCGGGTGAGGTCGAACGGACGCGCGGCCTCCTCGCGGGCCAGGGTCTCCGCTCGGGCCTCGCGCTCGGCTTCAGGCAGCGAACCCAGGTCCACGGGGCGCAGCACCACGGGCTCGGCGGGGAGCACCACCTGCACCGGCCCGGTGTCCTCGACGCGCAGCACGGTGCGCAGCACCTCGTGGCGCCGCAGCACCTCGCTCAGGCCGTGCTCCAGCGCCGCGACGTCGAGCGCTCCATTCAGGCGCAGGACGCTGGGCATGTTGTAGACGGCGGTGTCGCCCGTCACCTGCGCGAAGAGCCAGAGCCGCTCCTGGGCATGGGACAGCGGCGCGGGGCCCGTCTCGCTCCGGCGGACCAGGGGCGGGGCCTGGAAGACGTCCTTGCGCGCCGCCTGGAGCCGCGCCGCCAGCGTGGCGACGGTGGGGGCCTCGAAGAGCGCTTGGATGGGCAGCTCCACCCCGAAGGCGGAGCGCAGGCGGGAGATGACCTGCGTGGCCAGCAGGGAGTGTCCTCCCAGCTCGAAGAAGTCCTCGTCCACGCCGACGCGCTCTCGTCCGAGGACGGTGCACCAGACCTGGGCCACCCACGCTTCGGCCTGACTGCGCGGGCCCACCCAGGCGCGCGCCGGTGCCGGGAGGTCAACGTACAGTGCCGCGAGGGCCCGACGGTCCAGCTTGCCGCTCGCGTTGACGGGGAGCGCGTCGAGAAAGCCGAAGCTGGCTGGCACCATGTACGCGGGCAGTCGCGCCGCCAGGAACTCCTTCAGCTCCGCCGGGGAGGGCGCCGGAGCCGCGGGCGCGATGATGGCCACGAGGTGGCGATTGCCCGCCGCGTCGTCGCGCACCCGCACCGCCGCCTGCCGCACCGAGGGGTGCTTCTCCAACGTGGCTTCGATTTCGCCCAGCTCGATGCGCAGGCCGCGCACCTTCACCTGGAAGTCCAGGCGCCCCAGGTACTCGATGTTCCCATCGGGCAGGAAGCGGGCGCGGTCGCCCGTGCGGTACATGCGCGCGCCCGGGGACGCGGCGAACGGGTCCGGGAGGAAGCGCTCGGCGGTCAGCTCGGGGCGGCCCAGGTAGCCGCGCCCCACCTGGACGCCGCCGATGTACAGCTCCCCTGGGATGCCCACGGGCACGGGCGCCAGTCGCGGGTCCAGGATGTGGAGCGACGTGTTGGCCACGGGCTGGCCAATGGGCACGGTGCGCGAGGATTGCCCGGGTCGGCAGGCCCAGGCCGACACATCCACCGCGGCCTCCGTGGGGCCGTACAGGTTGTGCAGCTCCGCTTCCGGCAGGCGCGCCAGGCAGCGGTCCCTCAGCTCGGGCGAGAGCGCCTCGCCGCTGCACAGCACGCGGCGCAGGCTCGTGCAGCGCTCCAGCCCGGCTTCCGCGAGGAACACCTGGAGCATGGACGGGACGAAGTGCACCGTGGTGATGCCCTGGTCCGCGATGACGTCGCGCAGATAGGCGGGGTCCTGATGTCCGCCGGGGCTCGCCACCACCAGTCGCGCCCCGGTGAACAGCGGCCAGAAGAACTCCCAAACGGAGACGTCGAAGCCGAAGGGCGTCTTCTGGAGGACGCGGTCTTTGGCGCCCAGGCCGTAGGTCTGCTGCATCCAGAGCAGCCGGTTGCGGATGCCGGCGTGGGTGTTCATGGCGCCCTTCGGCTCACCCGTGGAGCCGGAGGTGTAGATGACGTAGGCCAGCGTCTCGCCGGAGACCTCCACGTGGAGCGGCGCGGACGAGCCCTGGGCGAGGGTCTCCCAGTCGGAGTCCAGGCACACCCGCGTGGCGCCGCCCGAGGTGAAGAGGCCCTCGAACGCGGACGAGGTGAGCAGCACGGGCGCCGCGGCGTCGCGCGCCATGCCTTCCAGTCGCGCCCTGGGGTGGCCCGGCTCCAGCGGGACATAGGCGCCGCCGGCCTTGAGCACGCCCAGCAGGGCGATGACGAGTTCGAGCGAGCGCTCCAGGCAGACGCCCACGCGCGTCTCGGGCCCCACGCCCAGCCGCTGCAGGTAATGGGCGAGCTGGTTGGCGCGCCCGTCCAATTCGCGCCAGGTCAGCGTCGTCTGCTCGAACGCCACGGCGACCGCGTCTGGGGTCCGCGCGGCCTGGGCCTCGATGAGGCCGTGGAGCGTGTCGCCGCCCGTATACCGGGTGGTGGTGGCGTTCCATGAGAGGAGCTGAGCGCGCTCCGGGGCGGTGAGCAGCGGCAGCCGTGTCACCGGACACTCGGGCTCGGCCACCGCGCCTTCCAGCAGCACGCGGAGGTGGCCCAGCATCCGGTCGACGGTGTCCGGCTCGAAGAGGTCGGTGTTGTACTCCACCGACGCCACGAGGCCGTCGTGCATCTCCGCCAGCGCGAGGCTCAGGTCGAACTGCGCGCTTCGGCGCGGCAGGGGATGGGACTCGAGCCTCAGCTCGCCCAGCTCCGCCAGGGCGCCGGGTTCATCCAGCGCGAGCCCCGCCAGTCCCCGCTCCCCGTCGAGGTGGGACTTCTGCAGCACCAGCATCGCCTGGAACACGGGGGAGCGGGCGGGGTCTCTCTCGACGTGGAGGCGCTCCACCAGGGCTGGGAAGGGGATGTCCTGGTGCGCGAGCGCGCCGATGACGGTGGCGCGGACCTGCTTCAAGAGCGCCTGGAAGGTGAGTCCCGGCGTGATGCGTGCGCGCAGTGGCACCGGGTTGGTGAAGTAGCCCACCACTCCGGCGAGGCTGGCGCGCGTGCGGCCCGAGGTGGGCGACCCCACGATGAGGTCGTCCTGGCCCGTGTACCGGTGCAGCAGCGTGTGGAACGCGGCCACCAGCACCGTGTAGAGCGTGGTGTCGTGCTGACGCGCCTGCTCGCGAAGCCGCTCGGTGAGCGCGGGCCCCAGCCGCAGTCCCCGTGAGGTCCCCCGGAAGGTCTGTGTGGGCGGACGAGGCTTGTCCGTGGGCAGCTCGAGCACGGGCAGCGTGCCGGCGAGCTGCGACTCCCAGAAGGCCCACCCCGGGGCGCTCTGTTCCGAAGCCAGCAGCTCCAGCCGCGCGCGTGCGGCGTCTCCAGGCGTGAGTGGCAGGGGAGAAAGCTCCACCGACGTGCCACGTCGCGCGGCGGTGTAGAGCGCGCCCAACTCGTGAGCGATGAGCGCCACGGACCAGAAGTCCGTCACCAGGTGGTGCATGGCGAGCAGGAGGACGGGGGCCTCGTCCGGACGCGTCCACACGTGGACGCGCAGCAGCGGGGCGTGCCGCAAGTCGAACGGCCGCTCCGCCGCCTCGACGACGCGGTCGCGAAGCGCGAGGGTGTCGAGCCCGGAGGCGTCTTCATGGACCAGCGGTGCCTCCACGGCGGGCAGCACTTCCTGGCGCGGCTGGCCGTCCTCGGAGGTGAAGCGGGTGCGCAGTGCCGGGTGTCGCTCCACCAGGAGCTGGAGCGCCTGACGCAGGGCCATCAGGTCCAGCCCCGAGCGCACGTGGACCGCGCGCGCCACGTGGTACGCGGTGCTGTCCGGCGCGAGCTGGTGGAGGAACCACAGGGCCCGCTGTCCATGGCTGAGCGGCTGGAGGCCTTCTGTCCTCGGCGCCTCCTCCTCCGTCTTCCGGGGCGCCGCGCCTCGCAGCTTCTGGACGAGCTCCTCCAGGCTGGGTCCGCCCAGCAGGGCCGAGAGGGGCAGCGTCACTCCCGTCGCGCGCTCGATGTCCGCGTGCAGCTCCAGGCCCTGGAGCGAGTCCATCCCGTAGCGGGTGAGGGGCGCGCTCGGCTCCAGGCTCTCCGCCCGGACGCGCAGGAGCGAGGCCACGCGGGCGCGCAGCCACTCGACGGAGCCCGTCGCCGTGGGCTCCGGTTCCGAAGCCACGGGGGGCTCGGTGGACAGCGGGCCGCGCCACTCACCTATCAGCTCGAGTGAGCCGTTCAGGAAGCCCGCGCGGCAGGCGTGGCGCTGAATCTTCCCGCTGGAAGTCTTGGGCAGCGCGCCGGCCTTGAGGACGAGCAGCGCGTGGACGCCGAGCTCATGGTGTTCGGCGATGGCCTGCCGCACGCTGGCGGCGAGCCCGTCGATGTCGCCCTCCAGCCGGGCGCTGGCCTCCACCGCGACGACGAGCCGCTCCTCCGCGTCCACCTCGACGGAGAAGGCCGCGCTGCAGCCCGGCCGGATGGCGGGGTGGCTCTCCTCGGTCGTCTTCTCCAGGTCCTGCGGATAGTGGTTGCGGCCTCGGACAATGATGAGGTCCTTCAAGCGGCCGGTGACGAAGAGCTGTCCGTCGCGGAAGAAGCCCAGGTCCCCCGTGCGCAGGAAGGGGCCCTCGCCGGTGTCGAGCCGGGCGCCGAACACGCGCTCCGTCAGCTCGGGCTGCTCCCAGTAGCCCCGCGCCACGCTCGGCCCGGTCATCCAGAGCTCTCCCACCGCTCCGTCCTCGCGAGCCGCGCGGGTGCCAGGGTCCACCACCCGGATGGACTGCCAGGGAAGCTGCAGGCCGCTGCTGACGAGCGTCACCGCGTCCGTCGAGGTGGCGCGCTCCTCACCGCGTCCCTCCTGGAGCCCGCTCGCGTCGAAGCGGGCGAGCCGCACCGGCGCCTCCTTGTGGCCCCCCGCGGCGAGCAGCGTGGCCTCTGCCAGTCCGTAGCAGGGATAGAAGGACTCGGCGCGGAAGCCCGCGGGCTCGAAGGCCCGGGCGAAGCGCTCCAGCGTCTCCGCCCGGATGGGCTCGGCGCCACAGAACGCCACGTCCCACGTGCGCAAGTCCAACAGGGCCCGCTCCTCCGGCCTCGTCTTCCGGACGCAGAGGTCGAAGGCGAAGTTGGGGCCCCCCGCGCATGTCCCGTGGTGTCGCATGATGGCCTGTAGCCAGCTCAGCGGGCGCTGCAGGAAGGTGATGGGCGACAGCAGCACCCCGTGGAAGCCGTTGTAGAGCGGCTGGAGGATGCCGCCGATGAGCCCCATGTCGTGGTACGGCGGCAGCCAGTTCACCGCCACCGAGCCCTCGCGCAGCTCGAACCCGCCTCCGATGAGGTGCGAGTTGTGGACCAGGTTCGAGTGCGTGAGCATCACCCCCTTGGGAGTGCCCGTGGAGCCCGAGGTGTATTGGAGGAACGCGAGCGTCTCTCCCGTCACCTCCGGCTCTCGCCACGTCTCCTCCTGGCCCGCCTCCAGCGTGTCGGTGGCCAGCCAGCGCTGCTCGCGAAGCTGTGACGCCTGCTCCTGGAGCGAATCCACCAGCGAGAGGACCATCTCCGTGGTGAGGAAGAGCGAGGCCCGGGCGTCGGTGAGAATCGCCTGGAGTCTGGGCAGTGAGCGATTGAGGCGGCTGATATCCGGCGGATAGGCCGGAACGGCGATGACGCGCGCGTAGAGACACCCCAGGAAGGCGGCGACATAGTCAATCCCTGGCGGGTAGAGCAGGATGGCGCGCTCTCCCTCCGCGTTCTGCCGTTGCAACGCCGCCGCGATGGCCCGGGCCCGCCGGTCCAGCTCGCGATAGCTCACCTGCGTCTCGTCGGATTCGTCGTCACCCACGAAGGTATAGGCAATCGCCTCCGGCTGGGTGGCCGCCCGGTGTCTCAGGCATTGCAAGAGTGTAGGGAAATGGGGAGCGTTCCCCGTCACGCGCGCGAGGACCATCTGCGACAACCTCCGGGGAAGACAGACGGGGCGGAACACCGCCAGCCGTCTGGAATTTCAGAAGGAGTAGGTGTCAGTGCCCCGACGGAGCACGGTCTCACCCGAGCGGCTTTGAATCTCCACGTCGAAGAACTCGGCGGCGAAGTCGCGCAGCTTGGGGCCAAAGGCTCTCATCACGTCCGCGGGCCCCAGCCTCAGGGGCTCGGCCGCCCGGCCCGAGGAACGGTCGATGCGCGCCTGCAAGCGCTCGAAGATGGCCAGGTTGGCGCGCTCGATGCGCAGGTACTCCACGAGCGCCTCGGTGAACGGACGGAGCACCGGGCCCACGGGGCGCGCGCTCTCCAGCAACGCCATGACGCGGGGGACCACGTCCGGAGGGAGCTCCTGGCCCTCCAGCCGGCGAATCTCGGGGCCCAGGCCCTCGCCAGAGAGGGCGTGTTGCTCCTGGTCTATCTCCCCCCGGAAGCGCTCCAGGTCTCGCACGGTCCGCTCGCGAACCTCCTCGTCGGCGGCGGCGACCTCTCGCGCGAGCGAGCTCACCTGGTCCTCCGTCCTGCGCTGGAAGGCCTCCAACGCGGCGGCGAGCTCTCCCGGGGCGGGCTCCGAGGCACGCGGATGGGAGAGCCGGCGCGACAGCTCGTGGATGAGCGAGGTGGCCCTGACACCGAAGATGTACTTCTGGGCGTCCAGCCCCATCAGCAGGTTGCCGTACTCGAGGAAGGCGGGGCCCGCGAGCGCCTGGACGGGGCCCAGGTCCGCGATGGCCGGTGGCTGGCCGGAGATCAACACGCGGAACGAGTCCTCGATGAGTCCACGCGGCCCCGCGCACACCGAGTTCATCCCGACGAAGAGGTCGTTCGCGTCGGTGAACTCATAGAGGACGGCCGGGTCCAACGCCTCCATCTGCTCGTAGAGGCCCGCGGAGATGATGATGAGCACTTGAAGATGGGCCACCCGGTTGATGCCCAGGAGCATGCGGTAGAGGATGGCCGTCACGGCGGGCAGCTGCCCGTCCTGGAGCGGCGCGTCCCCGCGGCGCACCAGGTAGGCGCAGAGAGCAATCCCCAGCCGGCTGATCTTCCACAGGTCCACCATGGTGAGGGGCCCATCCAAGGGGCGCTTCACCTGTCTCAAGTACTCGTTGCGGAGCACCGCCAGCCCGCCCACCACCGCGGGCCAGTGCTGGTTGAACTGCCGCAGCGAGGAGACGTTCATCGGATTGGCGTGCTTGCGGCGACTGCCCGAGTAGGGGCACTCGCGCATCTCCATCGGCACGCCGGCCTGCGCATGGGAGGGCGCCATCTCTTCTCCCAGGGGCCGCCCCTCGTCGTCCTTGTAGGGCAGCAGGGCGCCCATCAGGGACACCCAGTAGAACTCTGGCGCCTCGTGGGCCATGGGGCCGAAGTAACCGGACGCATAGAGGGCGTCCACGGCGCTCAAGTCGCGGTGCTGACTCATCGGAATCTCCCCCTGTTGAAGGTGTACTCGGCGCTACTTCGGCTGGACCTTGAGCTTCTGACGCCCCGCGAGCGTGAGCAGGCTCGAGCCCAGGGTGACCTCGTCCCCGGCCTTCACGTCGAACGCGCGGGGGAGATCTCGGACGGCCCAGCCCCAATGCGTCCGAGGGGAGAAGGGCGACGTCGACAGCACCAGCCGATCATCCAGGTGCGCCCGGAAGAACATCAGCAGCGAGCCCAGGCGCCCCCCTGTTCGTATCTTGAGCGACGACTCCACCTCGCCCGCGGTCTGGGCTTCCAGGTCCCCCGCCAGGTCAATGGTCCTCACCACGCACTCCTCGGAGAGGATGGCCTGGTCGAAGAACCCCGCGCGGAAGTCATTGGCCCGCCGGGGGAACGTGGTGTCGTCGTTGATCTCATCCGCCTGCTCGAGCACGTGCAGGTAGGGGCCGAAGTTCAGGCCATACATGCCGGAGAACTCGCGGGCCTCCAGCCGCGCGCGCTGGGCGATGGAGGGGACGAACTCCGGCTCCACGCCCACGCAGCAGACTTCTATCTTGTGAGGAATCAGCGTGCCCTTGCCCGAGGGGAAGAAGCGCCTGCGGGCATCTTCGATATAGGGAATGACATTCTCGAAGAACGGGTCGATTCCCAGAATCTCATGGACGATGACGTCCGCGGGCTCGGGGAGCTGGACGTCCTTGCTGTTGCCCGTGAGCAGGGTGACCCGGTCCGCGACGCCATTGGCCTGGAACATCATCCGCGCCAGGGCGGCGACCTCGCTCTCCTCCAAGGCATAGACATGTCGCGCCCCGGCCTGCGCGGCGAAGAGGGAGAGGATGCCCGTGCCGCAGCCGATGTCGGCGACCACCTTGTTCCGGGTGTGTTCGAGGATGGCCGAGCGGTAGGCCATGACGCGGACCGAATCGCGCAGCATCCAATGGTGTAGCGCGAAGGACGCGAAGCCGCCTCCCGCTGGCACGTAGCCGCCTTCCTCCGAGCGGTAGTCGGCGCGCACCGGCGTGAGGATGTTGTTGCTCCCCAGCCGCTGGACGGCCTGGGCGAAGGCTTCCTGGCTCAGCGTACGCTCCTGGCGCACCGCGGAGAGCGCGGCCTCCGGCGTGCAAGCATTGGAGAAGGCCCGCAGGATGGCCAGGTCCTCCTCCTGCAGGACGCACGGGGTGCGGGACACGGAGTTCGTGGCGACGAAGTGTCCGGCGCCGTCGAGCTGAATGAAGACGGAGCGGGAGATGATGTAGGGGGTTTCCTTGTGCACGACTCTTTCCCAGGGAAAAGACCGCACCCTCTAGAACAGACGTCATGGTTCCTGATGGGTGGGCTTTTGCTAACACAGACTTCTCGTGGCGAGCAAGGTTGTCCGGGATTGACTGCTGTGCGTTCAATTTTCCTGCTTGTTTGGTAAGGCTTCTGGCAGGAGCGCGTCCGTAACGAAGTCGTGAACAGGGAGCTCTGACAGGCGCGCGGAGGCCAGCCAGACGGTGGTGGGAATCAGGAAGACGAACGCCGCGACGCGCAGTGCCGAGGGGAACTGGAGTCCATCCACGAGCGCTCCCATCGCGAGCGCCGCCAGGGGCGGGGCGCCCAATTGCATCAACTCACTGAAGCTGAGGACCCGTCCTCTCAGGCGGTCCTCCGAGGCGACCTGGAGCAGTGTCTGCGTCAGGCCATACGCCAGCGAAATGGCAAAGCCCAGCAACACCGTGAAGGCCAACGCCATTCCCAACGTGGTCGCGAAAGAGAGTCCTACCAGTGAGAGCGAGACACATCCGTAGGTGACGATGAGCGTCATTCCATAGACGCGGCGCGCTACGCGGGAAATCAGCAATGAGCCCAGGAAAGCGCCAGCGCCCATTCCAAACATGATATGGCCCAGCTCGAATTCAGAGCCCTTGAGAATTGTCTTTACGTAGATGGGGAGGAAAACTTTACAGAAGGGGTAGACGCAGACTGTCACCAGGGCGTTGGCCATGAGCAGGGCCCGCAGGTGCCGGTGTCCCCAGGCGTAGCGCAGCCCCTCGCGCAGGGTGCCTTGCTCCGCGCTTCTGGCGGGCGGGGGCACGCGCGCCTTGGGGCGGACGATGAGGAGGACGATGATGAGCGGAAAGAAGCTCAGCCCGTTGGCGAGGAAGAGCCAATGCAGTGCCCCCACCCCCAGCAGCGTCGCCGCGAGCGCGGTTCCCACCAGTTGAGAGGCGGAGAAGCTGGCCGCGAACAGGCCCACCGCCGTCTGGAGTTGGCGGGGAGGGACCAGCTGCGCGAGCAGCGCCTGTTCGGAGGGGGCATTGAATGCCACGAGCGCGCCAATCAAGAGGAACCAAAGGCAGACCAGGGGCAGGCTCACCTGGTCCATGGCGACGACCGCGGCGCCCCCCAATGTCACAAGACAGAGCAGGGATTGCGTGGTCAGCATAATCTTCCGTCGGTCGTGGCGATCCGCGAGCACGCCTCCCATCAACATCAGACCCATGATGGGCAGCGTCACCGCGCTGGTGACGGCGCCGATGACGGTGGCGGAGTCGGTGAGGCGGGTGATGAGCCAGCCACCGGCGACCGTCTGAATCCAATCTCCCATGTTGGAGAGGCCGAGCGCCGCCCAGTACCTTCGGAAGTCAGGCTGGTCCCGGAGCAGGGACAGGGTGGAGCTGTCGGCTCGTTCTGGCTCGGTCAACGACGCACCTTGGAGTGGAGGCTGGAATTCGGATGACCAGACCAACGGCAATGGCTTGCGTCCGGCGAGCCCTCCCCGTCGTCGGGACAGGACTGGCATTGGCAGCAATTGTCGCCTTTGTCCAGTGGAGGGAGCGTCCACCGGCTCCGGCGTCCGCGGACCTCTCCCGCGACGAATTCTCCGAGGCCCGCGCGATGCCTGTCGTGACGCATCTTTCCGAGGAGATTGGTCTTCGGGTGAGTGGGACACGCGGGCAGCAGCGGGCCGCTGACTACCTCGTCGGGAGGCTGCAAGCCATTCCAGGCGTGGAGGTGCAAGTCCAGACGGCGCCCGCGCGTCTGTCGGGCAGCCCCCGTGGCACGTTGGTTCTCGCCACGCGGGTGACCAACGTGTTGGCGAGGATCCAGGGCGAGTCCGACTCCGCCGTGCTGCTCTCCGCGCACTACGACTCACCCGCGGAGAGCGTAGGCGCCGCCGATGACGCGGCGGCGGTAGGCGCGTTGGTGGAGGTGGCCCGCGCGCTCGCCTCCGGCCCCAGGCTTCGGCACACCGTCCTCATCGGGCTGAACGGGGCCGAGGAGGGATGGTTGCTCGGCTCGGCGGCGCTGGTGGAGCACCCGTGGATGCGGCCAGTGCGCGCCTTCATCAACCTGGAGGCGGCGGGAGTAGGGGGAAAGGCCGCCTTGTTCCAGGGCGGCCCCGGCAACCCGTGGCTCGTGAAGGCGTATGCCCGCGCGGCGCCCCATCCCTACGGCTCGGTGGTGGGGCAGGACATCTTCCAGAGCGGGGCCCTCCACTCGGACACGGACTTCCGCGTGTACCGGGACCGTGGAGGGCTGCGCGGTCTGGACATGGCGCTGTACCAGGACGGCTACGCGTACCATACGAGCCTGGACCGGGTGGACCGCCTGGAGCCTGGCAGCGTCCAGCACCTGGGGGCGAATACGCTCGCGGTGGCGCGCGAGCTGGCGAGCGGGGAGCTGCCGGCCGCGTCGGAGCAAGAGCCGGCCATCTACTACGACCTCGCGGGGCTGGTGATGGTGGCGTATGGCTGGGACCTGGCGCGCCTGTGGGCTGTCCTGGCGTTGCTGCTCGCGGGCGGCGCGCTCGTGCTGGCGGTCCGTCGGGGCGGGCTCACCGGGCGGGGTCTGGTCGAGGGCTTCGCGGTGTCGGGCGGGGGCTTCTTCGCGGGGGTGGGTCTCGCCTGCGTCGCGTCGCTGGTGCTGGGGCCCGTGCTCGGGCGTCCTCATGGTTGGTTCGCCACGCCGGGGCTGGCCTGGATGGGCTTCGGGGCGGCGGCGCTGACCGGCCAGTTCGGGGCGCATGCGCTCTGGGCGCGACGGGGAACCTCGGAGGCGCACGGGCTGGGCGCCTGGGCGGGTGGACTGCTGTCGTGGATGCTCCTGCTCGGCCTGACGACCTGGATGCGGCTGGGGGCGGGCTATGTGCCGCTCTGGTGGACGGTGTCCGGAGCGGTGGGACTGCTCGTGGCCGTGGTGTGGCCCGCGCGGAGCGGCATGGCGCTCCTCGTGTCCTTGCTGCCCGGGGCGCTGGTGAGCATCCAGATGGCGGTCATGTTGATGGAGCTGGCGGTGCCGCTGTCGGGGCGCCTGTTCCTGGGCATTCCGTTCGATCCGGTGATTGCCTTGCTGGTGGCGCTGCCGGTGGTGGCGTGTGGAACGTTTGGAGTGGTGGCCCTGCACCGCTCGGGTGGGCTGAAGGGGACGGCGCTGGTGGCCGTGGGTGTTGCCCTGTTGTCGTTGGGGGCCATGGCGTCGCGCTTCCCCTACTCACCCGCGCGGCCCAAGCGACTCTGGGTGGCGCATGAGCAGTCCGAGGGGCTCCCCGCGCGAGTGCTGTTGATGGGCTTCGACCATCCGGACCTGGCGCAGGTGGTGGCGGGGCTTCCCTCCGAGGGGTGGCGGCGGGTCACCCTCCAGGATGGAGACCCCGCCTTCGAGCGAGCGGCTCCACCGACGCGGGTGCCCGCCCCGGAGCTCCGGGTGGTCTCGTCGGAGTCCATGCCGGAGGGGCGAAAGGTGCGGCTTCGCGTCGAGGCCCCGGGTGCGCTCGAATTCAATCTCAAGCTTCCCCGGCAACGACTCGCGGGGTGGGAGTTTCCCGAGCCGGTTCCCATTTCCCAGGAAGGTGAAGCGGTGCGCTTCAACGTCTATGCACCGGGCGAAGGAGGCTGGGAAGTCACGTTGCACCTGCGTGGGATGGATCCTGTCGCGGTGGAATGTGATTCGAACCTGCCCCTGTCCACTCCGGCCTTGGATGAGCTGCGAAAGCAACTCCCACCGTGGACAACCTCTTTCTTCTTCGTCACCATGCGCCGCGATGCCCGACTTTGATTTGGGCCCGACGCAACACCAGGCGGGGATTCATGAACGCAAAGCGTCCCATCTCCCTCGAGCGGATTGACAATCCCTCTCCCGAGTTCTTTCGAAGGCAATACCTGGACAAGCGCCGTCCCGCGGTCATCACGGGCCTTGCCAGTCGTTGGCGGGCCTTGACGCGCTGGAGTCCGGAGTTCCTCCAGCGCGAGTTCGGCCATCACCCCATCGTCGTGGAGCGAAGCCGGTCCAAGCTTCCGTCGAATGACCCGATGGAGTTCCTCCGCAATCGCTATTACGAGGATGCGGAGCTGGGGAAGATTGTCGGGGTGATGATGTCCGGGCAGCACCCGCCGGGCGCGTATTACGTGACGTATTCGACCATCTTCGAGAAGGCCCCGGAGTTGCTCCAGGACTTCGAGGTCCTGCCGCGAGTGTTGGGCATTCCCTCGCACTATCCGGAGGCGCTGAGGAATCGGCTCACGCTTCGCCCGGGGTTCTGGTTTGGCCCCGCGGGGACTGTGTCCGCGGCGCACTTCGACCGGCAGGAGAACTTCAATGCCCAGATCACCGGGCGGAAGAAGTGGACCTTGTATTCTCCCGAGGATTCACGGCACCTCTACTATCCGTCCCTGGAGATGCCGACGGTGATCTTCAGCCCCGTGGATATCGAGGAGCCTGACCTCAATCGCTTCCCTGGCTTCGCCGAGGCCCAGCCCCATGAGACGACCCTGGAGCCGGGAGAAATCCTGTTCATCCCTTCGGGGTGGTGGCACCACGTGCGGACGTTGGAGCTGTCCATCTCATTGAACTTCTGGTGGTGGACGCTCGCCTCGGTCGGGACGACGGCTCGGGTGAACTACCATTTCGTGCGCAAGCAGGCCCTGCGCTTGTTCGGTCAGCAGGGCGCGACGGGCGCCTCCATGCCGGTGGACTGACTCAGAAATGTCCCCCGAGCCCGAGCACGGCTCTGTCATTGACGACGCCCACCGAAGGGGTGAGCCCCAGGGGAATGCTGAACCGGGTGCGGGAGGCGGAGGGTTCTCCCTTGCGTGAGGCCCGGGCTTGGCGTGCCCCGTCCTCGTCGTCCTCCCAATCCCAATCGGAACCGGTGACGAGTCTGAGATAGCCCGCGCTGAGCGAGAGCCCCAGCATGATGCCCGTCAGGAGGCTGCTCCCACAGCCATCGCCACCCTTGTCGTAGCCGGCGCAGACGGCGATGCCAGCGGCGAGCCCCGCGCCCGAGAGAATCAAGGGCACCAGCCAGATGTGGGTGGGAATCCCCTCGCTCGTGGCTGCGTGGCCATCGACGGAGAGGGCGCGGAGGCGGTTGCCCTCGGCCATGCGGTTCTGCCCGAAGAAGGCACGGGTCTCCGCGACCCGCGTGGACCGCGCTCGGGAGGAGAAGTCGAAGGCGCGGGGAGCAGCGAGGACGGTGCCGGGAGTGGCAAGCCAGAGGCACAGCCCGACAGCGGCGAAGACAGGGTTCTTCATGGGGACGTTCACGAGGAGGCACATGCCCGCCTGGAGGACCAGGGAGCGAGCTTTGTGCACTTCCCGACGAATCGCGCACGGAGATATTCACCCGGAGACCGGGCTCCTTCCGTGCCCCAGGGGAAGCCAGACGGCCCCGTCCCTACGGCTGGCTTCGCGCCACGCGGGCCCGCGCGGCCTGGAGGGTGTTCGCGAGCAGCATGGTGATGGTCATCGGGCCCACGCCTCCGGGCACGGGGGTGATGGCCTCGGCGACCTGGCTGACGGCCTCGAAGTCCACGTCGCCGACCATCTTGAAGCCGCGCGCGGAGCTGGTGTCGGCGACCCGGTTCTGCCCCACGTCGATGACCACCACGCCGGGCTTCACCATGTCCGCGGTGATGAGGTTCTGCTTGCCCACCGCGACGATGAGGATGTCGGCCTGCCGGGTGAACGAGGCGAGGTCGGGGGTGTGCCGGTGGGTGATGGTGACGGTGGCGTCCGGGCCGGGGGCCATCAGCAGCGAGGCCAGCGGCTTGCTGACGATGAGGCTGCGCCCCACGATGACCACGTGCTTGCCCCGGGTCGGGATGTTCTCACGACGCAGCATCTCCAGGATGCCAGCGGGGGTGCAGGGGATGAAGGCGCGCGGATCTCCCACGAAGGCCAGTCCGGCGTTCTGCGGATGAAAGCCATCCACGTCCTTGGCCGGGTGGATGTGCTCCAGGACGGCCTTGTAGGGGAGGTGGGCGGGGAGGGGGAGCTGGACGAGGATGCCGTGGACCGTCGCGTCTGAGTTCAGCCGGTCGATGACCGCGAACAGCTCTTCCTTGGAGACGTCTTCGGGCAGGTTCAGCGTCTGACCCTTCATCCCCAGCGTCTCACAGGCGCGTGTCTTGCTCGCCACATAGGCCTGGCTGGCGGGGTTGTTACCCACCAACACCACGGAGAGGCCCGGTGTGACTCCGGCGGTCTGCAGCTCCGCCACCTGCTGGGCCAGCTCGGCCCGCATCACCCGGCTGATCTCGGTTCCATCGATGTTCCGCGCCATGGGGTGGCTCCATACGCCAGATTCCCGGCGTTGCCGCGCCCTTTCTGGGACGTGGGAGGCCCGGTTGTTGACCCTGCGTCGCGGCTACGCCGGCTGGAGGAAGCGGCCGTCCACCAGGTGGTCAATCACTTCGCGCGCCGAGTGTGGGTCCAACCGCGCCTGCGTCCCCAACTGGCTCACCGCGCTGGAGACCGTCGCGGGTCGCTCGAAGGCGGCCAGGGCGGCGAGCAGGATGGCCCCGTCCTGTCCCTGCACCAGCGTCGGGTCGGAGAACTTGCGAGGGCTGACCGTCGGCGCGCACGTCAGGGTGATGCCGTCGACCGAGCGGAGGACCGTCACGGGCTCCTGGGCGACCTTCGCGGGGGCCCGGTGGTGGCCCAGCCATTCCCCCAGCGTGAATCGCCGCGTCGACGGCGAGGTGTTCAGGAGCCGCGTGCGTCCATTGACGGTGACGCTGCGCCGCGTGTCGCGGTGCTTCCAGGCGAGCGCGTCCACCTGGTCGGAGTTGCGCTGCACGGCCGCCTCGAGCGCCGCGTCGCGGAAGCGAATCATCGGCACTGACACGTCGCCGGGCTCGCGCTGCTCGAAGTAGTCGACGAACTCCTTGAAGGTCTTCGCCTCGGTCACCATGTCGAAGCGCGCGGGATGCTCGGTGACCAGGGCGCCGGGCTGCGCTTCGAGCCGCTGATAGCCCACCACACAGTCGAGGCTGATGACGCGCTCCACCAGACGCAGCTCCTCCGCCAGCCTGGCCGTGTTGGTGAACGGCAGGCCGCCGATGCCGGAGATCTCCATGTCCACGTTCGGATGGCGGCGACAGGCGTCGATGACGTCGAGCAGCTCGCTGTCCCTGGCGCAGGGCTTGAGCAGGCCCTTGCCCATCTGGTCCAGGCGCTGTTGCTCGGAGAAGCAGCCGATGTCGATGACCATGTAGACGCGCTTGAACGTTCGGGCCAGCTCGGCGACCAGCTCCAGGCGCGGCACGCCCCACAGGAAGTACGTGCAGCAGTGCTTCGAGAGGTCCACGCCCGCCCAGGTGCTCCCCAGGAACTCCGCGGTGCTGCCAGCGAAGTCGTAGCGCATCTGCCACGTCTGTCCGGCGATCTCCTGGTGGTCCCTCCGCACGCTCTGCTCGGAGCGCAGGAACGGCTTGGCGCGCCCGAAGGCCGCCTTCTGGTTGCCACGGGCCCCACCGCAGTAGAGGCAGTTCTCGCCACACCCCTTGCCCGGCGCGACCCAACCGGAGAACGAGTTGCGGTCCAACTGGCTCAGGAACAGCTCGTTGAAGTGGGAGTAGTAGATGTCCTCGGTGTTGGTGGCCCCCTGGATGTAGGTCAGGGGCAGTCGCCGGGACGTCCCGGAGGGCGAGCGCGACACGCAGTTGGGCGGGGACTCCTCCCCCTGGCAGATGGCGAGCAGCGGCACCTCGCCGTCACCCAGCACGATGTGGTCGATGCAGTCGAACGCGTGCAGCTCCCTCCACCAGTACGACGCGGAGTTGCCGCCCACGACGATGCGAATCCCGGGGTCTATCTTCCGGAGCGTCCTGGCGATGAGCAGCGCGCGGTCCACGTGGTGGAACCACTTGAGGCTGATGCCGACGAGGCGCGGCCGTACGCGGGTGACGAGCCGCTCGAACGAGCGCACCACCTCCGCTTCCGTCTCGTCGCCGTCGTACAGCCGTACGAAGGCCTCGATGCCGCCACGTCGCAGGTAGCTCGCCAGGTAGAGGATGCCGCACGTGGCCTCGCCCGTTCCGGCGCCCACGAGGAGAACTGGCGAGAGCTCACGACCAACACCCATGCGACAAGCACCGACCTTTCCAGGGAGGGGCACAGTAGACGATTCAGGCCCCTGTCGGCTCGGGAATGGTGGACCGCACCGGGCGCGGGCGGGCGGGCGAGCGGCACGGGGGCCGCCTGGGCCCAAGGCGACTTCGGCGTTCAAGGCGCCGGACTCGAATCGCTGGCGTCCTGGCTTCGATGCGGCTGGAGGCGTCACATCTGACAGTCTCGCCACGGCTGTAGCAATGGGCGCTACAAAGACAGCGCGGTTTCTCATCATTCCTGACGCGGACGCCAGACTTGTAACATGGCAAGTCACAGTGGGATGTGGCGGGGACGTAAATGATTTGTCTTTGGGCTTGTGTGTAGACCTTCAATCACAGCAAAGTGCGGTCCTCACTCATCAGGGGGCTGCATGCGCATCTCGTCTTCGTCGTCTTCCTCTCGTGTTGGTATGTCTCGCGGTTGGCTGTGTGCGGCGGCTGTCGCCATGGCGCTCGTCGTCGCTTCCCCCGGTCGCGCGGAGGCCCAGTGTACGAGCTGGCCGACCAACACCACCGTGAACCCTGGCTCGGGCTACGCCGACACCATCAATGTCTCGGGGCTGGCCTACGGGACGTACATCATCACCGCGACCTCCTCCGGGAGCGCGGGCATCATCAACCTGGCGTTCAGCGCCGCGCCGGGCGCGTCCTGGAGCAATGGCACGAAGGGCTTCATCGGCTCCTCGACCACCATGTATCTGAGCTTCATCCTGGCCGCCGCGGCGCAGCCGGGCCGCTCGTCGACTGTCTCGATGAATGTCGTCAACACCGCGGGCCAGACGGTCTGCTCCTCGAGCTTCGTGGTGTCGGTGGCTGGGGATGCGTGCCCGGGCGACGCCGCCTGGCTGGGTGGCATGGTCGACGCGACCTTCGATGGCGCCAACTGCTACGTGGCCTCGATGCCGGCGACGGACGGCTCGGCCTTCATGCACGCCAACAACTATTACATGACGCGCGGCCCGAACAACGTGTGTGAGGCGGGCTGGTTCGACGGCGCCAACTGCTACCTCGGCTCGCCCCCCAGCGGGAAGTCGGGCTTCTTCTGGGGCTCGGCGTTCTACTACACGCCCTGACGAACCCCGTCGTGACGGCCCCGCGCGGCGAGGAAGGACCGCGCCGCGCGGTGGTCGGGCTGTTGGCTCAGCGGAAGGGCCCGCGCACCTCGAAGGTGACGCCCTGACCGCTCGTGCCACGCTGTGAGCTGAAGTACAGCCGGTGTCCGTCCGGGCTGAACGCGGGGCCGGTGAGCTCCGAGCCCCCATGGCCTTCGAGCTGGAGGAACGGCGACACAATCCGCTCCGGCTGAGGCGTGATGAGGCAGAGCTGGAGGTCATCTCCGTCCTCGGCCACGTAGAGGTCCCCCGCGCGAGACACGGTGACGTTGTCCACGCCATGCAGGGGCGAGTCCGGGAAGAGGTTGTCGTCGTAGAGGATCTCCACCCGGTCGGTGGCCGGCGTGTGGGCCCAGACGCGGTTGTCTCCCTTGGTGGTGAAGTAGACGGTGCCGCTGTCGTACCAGCAGCCCTCGCCACCATCGAAGGCGGTGGTCGAGAACCGCGCGGCCTGGAGCCAGGCGGGGCTCGTCGCGGAGACCTTCACCCACTTGAAGCTCGCGGTGCCTTCCAGCGCATTGCCAGACAGTCGCGCGGCCTCGAGCCTGCCCGAGGCGAGTGAAGGCCACTGGGTTGGCGTGAAGCGGTAGAAGCGCCCATGGGGGCGGTCCTCCGTCAGGTACAGTCGATGTCCCACCGGGTCCACCGCCACGGCCTCGTGGGCGTAGGTGCCCAGCGCGGCGCGGCGCAGGCCCTGCGAGGGACTCAGCGGATTGCACTCCCACACATGCCCGCCGTCCCATTCCTCACAGGACAGCCACGTGCCCCACGGCGTCGGCCCGCCCGCGCAGTTGGCGATGGTTCCGCCGAGGATGCGGTACGCGCCCACCACGCCGCCTCCTCCATCGAAGCGCAGCGCGGAGGCGCCGCCGAGCAGGGGCAGCTCGCTGTTGGACGTGTAGACCCAGCCACCGTCGCCCGTGGCGAAGCACGTGCCGCCATCGGGGCTCCCGTGCCAGGTGTAGTCCGTGCCAGGGACGACTTCATTCGTCCGCGCGACGATGCGGGAGGTGAAGCCCGCGGGCAGTCGCAGGCCCTGCGCATCTGGCGTCCCGGAGAGGGCGCCGTACGGTCCTGGCCCTGGCCTCGAGGGGGCCGCATAGGCCGAGCGCCAGAAGCCGGGACCCAGGACGAGCAGTCCGCTGCTCATCGCGGTGAGTCGAAGGAAATTCCTGCGCTGCATGGGCTCGCTCCAGTTCGTGGACAAGCCCTGGAGACTGGTTCGTGCGAGGCCCCGCGCACAGCGCGCTCCGAGGGCAGGGCCCTGTCCACCCGGGGACACGGCACCGCGCGCGACCTGGACGACAGGACGCGTGCGGCGGAGTTCATCGGGTGTCGAGCGGGGCTACATCTCCACCGGCGGCGTGCAGTCGACGTCCTGGCAGACCTCTCCCGGCGGGCAGTAGCAACGGTCCGCCACGAGGATGTTCACCAGCGTCGATGCCTCACCGAAGTCGATGACCGTCGTCGCGTCGACCCGCACGCGCATCCGCCACTGGAAGGCATGCGGGCCCTGGGTGGTGGGGGCGGTGGCGGTGAAGCTGAAGGTCCGCTCTTCGCCGGGCTTGACCCTGTCTCCCAGCTCCAGGGGGATGGACACGTGTCCCCAGTTGTTGCCCCGGAGTTCGGGAAGCGGCGCCAACTGGACGCCCGGGAGCTCTCCCCACGTCGTGTCACCCGTGTTCCTCATCCGGAGGGTGACGGGGAAGCTCTGCCCGGGCTCCACGCGGGTGGGCACCATCTGGCTCACGAACGTCGCGTGGGCCCTGGGGATGAGCTGGACCGTCGTGCTCTGCGTGGCCTGTCCGAAGGCCCCGGTCTGGTTCTGCCACATGCGCCACTGGAGCGCCTGCGGCCCGGCGGTGAGTGGCGCGTTGACGGTGACGATGAAGGTCTTCTCCGCGCCCGGCGAGACTTCCTCTCCGGGGGCGAGTGTTCCATTCGAGTTGCTCCATGCGGAGGACAGGTTGCGCAGGGAGAATCCGGTGTCCGCGCGCCAGGCCTGCGTGCCCGTGTTCCTCATCGTCACGTTGTAGGTGAAGGCGTTGCCCGCCATCACCGTGGTGGGGCCTGACTGCCGGACGAAGGCGGCGTCGCGCGGAGGGAGCGTGACGGTGATGGTGACGGGCTCGGTGAGCGCGCCGAAGTAGATCGGCTGCTCGAACGCGTCTTGAACCATCCGCCAGGACAGGGTGTAGACGCCGGGCGTGGTGGGCGCGGTGAGCGTATCGGAGAAGGTCAGCTCCTGACCGCGAGCCGCTGAGTCCGTCGGGTTGAGGTAGATGCGCTGCCGTCCCCACGTGTTGCTCGCCGCGGGCTGGGAGCCGAGCCGATAGAATTGGGCCGGCGACCAGGTCTCGCTGCCCGTGTTCTTCATCGTGAAGGTCGCGTGGAACGTGCTTCCGACCACCACCGTGGTGGGCGCGGATTGCCGGACGAAGGCCGAGTCGCGGAACGGAACCGTGACGGTGATGTGCCGCTCGGGTGTGGGCGCGCCGAACAGTCCGTGCCCCTCCTTCATCATCTGCCAACGGAAGGGATAGGTGCCCAGCGAGTACGGCGTGATGACGGTGAACAGGAACGTCTTGTTCGTCTGGGGCGCGATGCTCTCTCCGGGCGCCAGCTCCACGCGGTCCGAGCCCCAGAAGGCCGTGTTGCTCGCGGGAGCGATGGACTGGAGCCTGAATCCCGAGGCGGCCGTCCAGGGTTCCGTTCCCGTGTTCCGCATCGTCACGCTGACGCTGTAGACCCGCTCCGCCTGCAGGGTGGTGGGGACCTCCAGGAACCAGAAGCTCGCGTCATGGACGGGGCCAGGGCAGCGGAAGCTGATGTCGCGAGACTGGCTGCTCCCCTCATCGTCGACGACGGCGAGCCGCAAGGTGGCATCGGCGCCCGCCGTGCAGGTGCCCTGCGCAGATATCGCGGTGGACGTGGTGAGGGTGGCGTTCGCGAGGGAGGACCAGGTCTGGTGGTAGGGGCTGACTCCGCCCGAGGCCAGGGTGCTGGCGCAGGTGAAGGTCCCTGGGAGCGTGCCCGGGCCGCACGTGGGGGTGGGGAGGTGCAGGGCGGTGATGATGGCCTTGGAGGCATCCAGCATGCCGGCGCCGCAGGTTCCGGGCACGCAGCCCGGGACGGTGTTGACGGCCTGGAGGAGCCGCTGGGTGACCTTGGCCGAGGACCAATGGGGCCGCTGGGTCATGAGGAGCGCGGCGACGCCCGCGACGTGCGGCGCGGCCAGCGAGGTGCCGGACAGGTAGCGGTGACAGAAGTCCTGCCCGAACACCGTGGGGCCGGGCTTGGACACGGCCCAGGCGGAGACGGCTCCGCCCGTCCCGCTGTAGGGCGCCATGGGGGTGAGGTCGTTGCAGGCCAGCCCATCGCCGAACGCCTCCGGACCGCCACCCGGCGCGGTGAGGGTCACCGAGGGGCCCCTGTTGCTGTACGGCGCCAGTTGCCCGTTCGGCATCGTCGCGGCCACGGAGATGACGCCCACACAGGAGGCGGGGACGACCACGCCGGGGTCTCGGCTGTCATTGCCCGCGGCGGCCACCACCACGACGCCCGCGTTGATGGCGTCGGTGATGGCTCGCTGAATCGACGGGTACTCGAGGCAGCTCTCCTCATGAGGGGCCAGCGTGCCGAAGCTCATGTTGATGACCTTGGCGCCGTTCTGGACGGACCAGGCGATGGCTCGGCCCACGTTGCTCAAGATGGGCGCGTCGGTCGTCGAGGAGACCTTCACGGGCAACAGCGTGCAGTCCTTGCAGACGCCCGCGACGCCTTGATGGTCCCACTTCGCTCCGAGGATTCCGGCGACGTGCAGGCCGTGGTGCCACCGACCCTCCGATGTCGGGTCCGCGTCAGAGGCCCCTGGCGTCTCGTAGCCGAAGTCATGGCCCACACCCCAGCGGTCCGCGAGGTCCGGGTGCGCGAGCTTCCCGGAGTCCAGGACGGCGATCTTCACGTTGCCGGTGACGGTCTGCCACGCCTCGGGCAGGTGGATGGCGGGGTAGTGCCATTGCAGGCCGTAGTAGGGGTCGGTCGGTACGGAGAAGTAGTGCAGGTAGAGGTCCACGTGCGCGTACTCGACGTCGGAGCGCAGGCGCAGCGCCTCCACGGCGGCCGTGGTGAGGGCTTCCTGCTCGGACACGGACTTGTTCGTCAGCGCTTCGGTGGACGAGAGGGTCCAGATCTCCGCGCCCACGGGAAGCACGTCCGCCTGCTGGAATGTCAGGCCATTGAGCGTCATTGGGGCGCTGACGGTGGAGGACTTTCCCTGAGCGGACGGCCGGAACTTCACGATGACCCGGCCCGGGACGAATCGCGGGAGGGCGACCTGGGACTCCTCCAGCTTCTGGGTGGACGCGGGCAGGGGCGCGGGCTCTACGTCCGGAGGAGGCGGCTCTCCGCAGTTGGCCCAGAGGACCAGGAACAAGCAGGCTTGAAGACAGCGCAAAAGTCGAGATGGGTTCACAGGTGTTTCCTGGGGATGACTGCGATTGAGGTGTTGAGAGGACAGGTGGACGGGGTTCGCCTACTGCTGCTCTGCCGGTGGGGCGCAGGACTGCGGGCAGTCGAGCCCGGGCGCGCAGGAGTCGCACGAGAGGGGCGGTGACTTCACGTTGGCGGTGAAGACCAGCTCGGGACCGAATGGAATGCCGTTGCGCTGCATGCGCCAACGGAAGTTCGCGCGGCCGGCGTAAGGGGGCGCGGTGGCGGTGAAAGAGAAGCTCTTCTGCTGCCCCAGGTGGATGGCGTCACGCGTGTCCAGGACGAGGTCACCCAGGCCGTCGAGCGATACGGCGCGGAGGCCATTGGCGGCGGTCCACGAGGTGGTTCCGGTGTTCTTCGCGGTGACCGAGCCGCTGAAGGGTTGTCCGGCCGAAACGTAGGGAACGCGGTCGAGGGATATCTGAGTGGCGGCCAGGGCGGGCGTGTCGAGGAAGGCGCCCAGGAGCTGGCGGCGGAACGGGAGGAAGGTGCTCTTGAGGGCGGTGGAGAGATGGTGGACCCACTCGCCGATGGAGGGAGCGAACTCCCAGGTCTCGCTGACATGCACGAAGTTCGGATTTGCCTCCGGGAAGAACCCGGCGGTTCCACCGATGTCGGCGTTGCTGCTCCGGTTGTGGCAGCCACCGCAGGAGAGTGACTGGGCGCGCGAGACGAGCTGCGTCGGCGTCAGCGGGCTGCCGATGCGCTGCAGCTCCACGCGGATGGCGTTGGCGAAGGAGTTGTTTGACGGGGCGCTGAGGAACTGCGCGACGTAGTCGTCGACGACGTTGAGGTTCTGGGAGTCGCTCTGCGCGGCATTGAAGGCGTCGGGGACGTCATGATTGAAGCGATTGATGTCATCGACGGCGAGGCTGGCCACCTGACTGAGGAAGTGGCTCCGGAAGCTGACGGCGAGCGGGTCGGTGTTCGCGATGTTGAAGAACTCGCCGCGCGGGTTGGCTTTCACGGTGGTGGGAACGAAGCGCAGGGTGCATCTGGAGAGCCCGCACTCCCGCTTCAGCTTGAACTCACGGAGCATCCAGACGCTGGAGGGCTCGCCGGGAGGGCTCTGCATGAACTGGTTGGTGCGGACCTGTCCCGCGCTGGCGGGGTTGTCGCCGTAGTTGTTGAAGTGGATGACGGGGTTGGGACCGTCGAAGAAGAACGACTTCACGAGGGCGCGGCGGATGACCGGGTCCTGAGGGGTGGAGAACTGTTCCCAGGTGCGGGCGATGGGGCGGCAGCCCTCCAGTCCGAGCTCGGGCTTGGGATTGGGGAGGACGGCTTCGAAGATGACGAGGTTCCGGCTGCTGGAGTCGCGAGCGAAGACCAGGCGGTACTCGCCACAGTTCGAGCCGTCCGGAGGCGTCAGGTCGAAGCGGTTGAAGAGGCCGACGAGCGAGTAGCGGTTGAGGGTCGGCTCGAGGGTGGCGATGGCCTCGGTGCCTTCATTCGGGCGACAGACGTAGGGGGCGCCGTGGAGGGTGTTGTTGTTGTCGGTGCAGTGCGCGCCACCCGGCAGGTCGGGCTGTCCAGGCGCGGGGTTCTGGGTGTCCCAGAGCTGGCGGTAGAGCTGCTCGGCGGTGAAGCCGGTGTTGCCGGCCTGGCTGACGAGCTGGTCGAGCACCATCCGCAGGGTGATGGTCGCCATCGACGCTTCGTCGACGATGACCAGCGAGCGATACGGCTCCAACGTCGCCGCGGTGGGGGAGGGTGTGTCGGCGAGCGCCGTGGCCTGGAGTCCGCCGCGCTCGGAATGAGGCGCCGCCTCGGCGCGCCCGAGGCTCGCGAGGAGCAGGCCCGTCAATAGAACGTTTCGAAGGTGAAGCATCGCTGTGGCCTCGGAAGACTTCGGTGTCCGAGAGCCGTTACGGTCGATGCCGTGAACCTGGTTGATGAATTCCGAATCCTCGCAACTCAGGACTCCGGAGGCAGGCGCGGAGTCAGGGAGTCGAATGCCACCCGGGGTGGTGCGCGAGAATCATGGCGTTGATGAGGGATTGACCCGCATCCGCGCGGAGGAGTGAGGCGCTCTGGACGGTGCTGCCGGTTGGTTGCGAATTCTTTACAGGGGAGTGAAGTTGGCGCACTGTTCGACCCGGCGTCTGTCCAAGGGGGTTGCATGAATGGTCTGTGGATGTGTCTGCTGACTCGGATTGTTCCGCTGTTGATTGTGGGGCTGTCTGGTGTTTCTGGCGCAGCGGAATGGATTGGCTGTGGCCGCGTGGATCAGTTGGTGGCCTGCCAGTTGCCAAACTACCCGAGTACTCGTTACGAGTATGGAATGGCGGTCTATAATGATACGCCAGAGCCGCAACCTGTTGCTTGCCTCGGCTGGAATATCGGCTGGAGGATTCACAACAAGGAGCCGCACTTCATCCATAGTGATAATCCGACCATTGGTACGAAGTGGGGTGGTTTCATGTTTTACATGGGAACCAGTGCAACGGATGATGATACCTGTCTGGCGGGGACTTGGAGGCAGCGTTACTGGCATCTGGATGCCAATAATTCAATCGTCACGGGTTGGTCGAATGGCTGCTTCAATCAGGTGATATACTGTCGTGCCCGATAGCTGTTCACTTCCGGGGTGGAGTGCGTTCGACACTCAAGAATAGGCGTGCTCGAACCCGGTGCGCGAAGCGAGCGGGAAAGGAAACTCCCGCTCGGCTCTACGCGTCCCGGCTCAGTCGACGAGCAAGCGCTTCACGGGGGCGGGGTCGACGGCCACCATCAGCGGACGGGCGAAGTTGCTGAAGGAGACCAGGGCCTGTCCTGGCGCGAGCCGCGTCACCCGGTTCCAGAGGCTCTCGTCGATGCTGCCCACCGTGCGCTGCATGCGGGAGATGACGGAGCTGTCGGTCATCTTGTGGATGATGAAGTTGTTGAGCAGGCCCAGCACCTCATTGGGGAGGTGCTGCGGCAGTTGCGTGACGAAGACGAGCCCGAGCCAGCGCTTGCGTCCGCGCTTGGCGATGCGGGCGACCTGCTCGAAGAGGACGGGCATCTGGCTGATGCGGCTGGCCGACAGGAACTCGTGCGCCTCCTCGATGATGATGAGCACCGGGGTGACGGCCTGGTCCTGGTGGTTCGCCTTCTCGTAGCGCGCCTCCTGTGCCTCCTGGAGTCCTCGCAGGATGTCCGCGATGACCAGGTTGTTGAGCTGGGGCGAGTCCGTGTCCGACAGGTCGATGACCGACACCCGGCCCGGCGTGAGCATCGAGCCGTAGGCCACGCCTGGAGCAGTTCCCACGTCGAAGATGTTGAGACGCCGTAGGCGGTGGAGCTTGCTGGACAGGGCCTTCCAACTGATTTCGTGCCGGCTGCTCTGTGCCATCACCCGGCGCATGACCATGCCCGGGTTGCTCTTGAACTCGCTCCTGAGGGTGAGCGCGTTGCCCGGCGGAGCCGTGGCGTCTTCCGGGGCCGGGGCGTCCAGCACCGTGATCATGTCCAGCAAGGGCTCCTGGCGTCGCGCCGCGGCACGAGGACGTGCCTTGGTCTCCGCGCGGCCCTCGTCACTGAGGCTGTAGATGTAGGCGCTCACGACATCCAACACATGCTGGATGGTCATCCGGGGGTAGCCGGTCGACAGCTCGTCCACGTCCAGCGCCTGCTGTTTCTCCGAGTCACTCAGCGGGAAGATCTTGAAGTCCTCCAGGAGCAGCTTGGTGACATCGTAGGCCTTGAGGAAGCGCTCCTGCTGCGCGTCTGACATGTCCAGGATTTCGGCCAGCGCATAGGGCGACAGGCTGGAGAAGTTCAGGGCGAAGCGGTGCAGGTTCTTGTGGTGCGGGTTGCGGCTGGAGCGGCCCGTCAGGTGATGGAGGTGCAGGTCCCTGACGCCTTGGGGCCGCTGGCCCCTGCGCTTGAGGGCCTCCAGCATGGCGGCGTGGTCCGTGGGCTCATCCACGTGCGTGTACTCGCCCTCGACGTCGAAGATGACGGTGGCGATGCCCTCCGCCTGGGCGCGGTGGATGAGCGTGGCCACCGTCGTGGACTTGCCGCCGCCCGTCGTCCCGATGATGCCGGTGTGGCGGGGCAGCACGGACTTGTCGCGCGCGTTGAGGCGGGCCTCCATTCGCTCGTAACCCACGACGACGCCCAGGCACAGGTCACCGCCCACGCCGAGCACGCGCTCGCTCTCCTTGTCATCCAGCACGAACACGGGGCTCTGGGGGCGCGGCCGGAAGCGGGGAGGCTTCAGCGTGCCCTCCACCTCCTCGCCCAGCAGCTCCACCTCCGCGCGACCGTGGTAGTCGAACGTGTACGTGAGCTTCTTCCCATGCGTCACCACGCCAATGGCCATCGTGGAGTTGGCGGGGACGGCGTTGGGCTCCGCGAAGGGGCCTCGGACGACGACGCCCAGGTAGGTGCGCTTGTCCTCGCGCGACTTCACCCGCACCAGCGTCTGGGAGGCGAGCAGGTGGATGTCGTCGCGGGCCAGCAGGACCGTGAGGAGGTTGTCCTCGCTGGACCCGGTGTCGAAGTGGGTGAAGCCCGCGGCCAGCTCCAGCTCGGGGTCGAGCTGGGACGCCGTCGTGTCGTTCCTCAGCCCCTCGAGCGCGGCGCGGGCCTCGGGCGGTATGGAGCGGGCCACATCGCCGCGCCCTTCGCGCGCGGTCGCTGGTGGAGGCGGTGCCGGGGGCGGGGACACCGGGGGTCTGGCCGGCGGCAACGGTGCCGCGCGGGGCGATGGTCCCGGGGGCGCCGGCCTTCGAGCCTCACCGCCGGAGGGCGGCGGGGCCTGACGCGGCGGCTCTCCTCGAGGTCCTCCGAGCCCCTGGAGCGGCACCGGGTGGCCGTTCAGGCCTTGCGGTGGACGACCCGGAGTGTTCTCGAATAGCCCTGGAGCTGGTGACCTCGGACCCTTGCCATCATGGGACATGGTGTCTCCCCCTACCGGCGCATGCTGCGCTCACTGAAGAACTGGAGGTTGGCGCCCGCCTGGGCGTACGCGTCGTGGACCAGCCCCAGGAAGCCGTCGTCGCCAAAGGCGCTGCGGCAGGACATCTCCGCGACGTCGAGCAGCAGGGGAAAGCCCCGCTCGGGGCGCAGCACGCTGTCGGCCATGGCCACCCAGGCCGCCTCGTGCACGTGCTCGCGGTGCGCGTAGAACAGCCGGGGAGGGGAGTGGTCCGAAATCCGGAACAGCCCCTTCACGACACAGGAGCTCGAGTCGCGCACGAACTCCCAGGCCATGCGCTTGCTACGGCCCCCGTACTCCCAGCCGTCGACGATGTACTCGCCTTCCGCTTGGAGCGTCTCGAGCAGGGCGTACTCACCCGCGTCGAGCGCGAACCCCATCGTCAGGAACCCCCGATCCTGAAGCGCGCCGGAGACGAAGACGAACTTCTTGTGCTCATGGATGAGGCGCTGGAGCACGGACAGTGAGCGCGCCAGCAGCGTCATGTACCCGGAGCCTGAGAGCAGCTCATGCGCACAGGGATTGCCAATACCCATGCGCCACTCCGCGGTGGACTTGCTCAGGAGCGCGGCTCGCTCCGCATAGGTCCGGATGCCTCGGCGCGCCATCCGGGACAGGGAGTCCTTGTGTCCCCTGAAGCGGTTCTGGCGCATGTTGATGTAGTCCATCGCCTCCTTCATGGGGTCCGTGTTGCGTGCGGCCATCTCCTTGCGGAACAGGCGCGTGGAGAACGCGCCGGAGTTCCCCTGGTAGCCCACGACGCCCACGCCAATCTGGGAGATGCCGATGGGCAGGCTGTCGTGGTTCGCGGAGCTGCCGGCCACGGCGTCGACCTTGCCTCGGAACAGCAGTCGCTCGTGGATGAGGGACAGCTCCTCCGGGGTGACTTTGTAGACACCCGCTTCGGGAAGGGCCGCGTGGCGAGTGGACAGCCGGGGAAGGATTTCATTGCGGACGAGGGTGCGCAGGCGCCCTTCCTTGTGGACGGCGCCGGCAATCTCGTTGCGAAAGCGCTCCATGACCTGGTCGAGGTCGAGCCCGGTGGACCATCGGTCGAGGTCCAACGTGGAGGCCATGCTCTCCCCGAAGGCCTCTTCGTAGTCGCCGTCCCCATACAGCTCTTCATCGTCATCCGGTGGAAACCCGCTCGACATATCTACCCCTCCTCCACTCCCAGGAATCGCTCCATGGAAAAACGTGGGACTCGCAGGCGGCGGCGCAGTCCGTGGACATGCGCACGTGCCACTTCCCAGGGGAGCCCGAACCGGAACACCACCCGGCCGACGGCCTCCTCCTCGGGCACGTCCTTCACCCAGGGAATGACGAGCGCCTCCGGCGCTAGCAGCTCCAACGCCAGGAGGTCCGCGCGCCGCTCGGACTCCATCACCTCTCGGCGGGCGTAGTGCCCCGAGGCATCGCGCGCCATGAGCTCCCCTGGAGGGCCCAGGGAGAGCTTCTCGAAAAGCGCGGTCAGCGACTCCTCGGGCGTGGGGGCTCGCTGGCCGTCGAGCACGGGGAGGATGGCCTCGCCAAACACTTGCACGGCGCGGACGCGTGGCAGCCACTGGTCCAGGATGAAGTGCGACAGCTCATGGGCCACGGTGAAGCGCTGCTCGGGCCGTCCTTCCGAGCTGTCGTGGAAGAGGAAGCCGCGCCCGGCATCCGCCACCATGCAGCCATGGAAGTCATGGCCGTCTGTCGGCACCGGGACGTAGATGCCCCGGCGCAGGAGCCAGTCGCCCACGGCCTGGGGCGTCAGCTCCATCAGCGCCACCACGATGACGGGCAGGCGCCGGGGAATCTCCATGGCCAGGTCACGCGGAAACCGGAGGGGGGCCGTCAAGCCACTGGCTTCCACGGCCTCCTCCAGCCACCGCGCCGTCATGAGCTCTTGTCTCCGTCCCGGACCCGGTCTCTCGCCGCTATCAGGATGGGATGCGCGTGCGCGCCGACATCCCTCGTGGAATGGGACATCGCCTCCACGATTTCGACATGACGAATCACCCGGACGAGCGCCAGGAGATCCACTGCATGACGTTGGGCGATGGTGGTGAGCTCCGCATCGAAGTCAGCGCCCTGGGGGCGTCGGCACAGACTCAGCCACAGGAGCACCTCGCGCGTGCAACCCAACTCCCGGGCCAGCTCCGCTTCGGTCCGCTCCTCCAGTTGCCGGTATCGCGCGAAGGTATGGGCCAGCGTCCAGGACTCGCTCTGGCCTCGCCGGGCCGCATGTTCGAGCCACTCAGGGTTTGACATCTCGGTCCTCCTTCCCGAGCCGCCCCAATAACTTCATGAGGCGGTCTCGATTTCGCTTCACCTCTCGGCGACGCTCTATCTCCGACAACGGCGGCAGGTTCATGGCCTCCGCCAGGACCAGGGTGGAGCGCTCACCCTGGAGGACGAGCCCGAGGAAGATACGGTCCTTCTCCTCGAGCAGGGCCTGCTCGACTTGTTCCAAGACGATTCGTGTCTCCACGATGATCTCCATCGTGTCTTTCGGAGCCGGCGTCCGAAGTACGAAAACCTCCCCGAATTTCCTTTCTCTGCGTTGCCGGGCTTCATGGCGGCGGTACTGGTCCAGGGCGTTCATCCTGGCGGCCCGCGTCAGGTACGTGGACAACCGACTCTTCCGGGCAACGTACTGTTCGGGATTGTCCAGATAGGTGTAGATGACATCGATGGTTGCATCCCGGGCCTCCTCGTACAGCTCACTGCGCTTCTTGCAGAGGGCCCGGATGATGGGGTCCATGAAGACCCTGAACACATCCTCGGAGACCAACGGCTCGCGTCTCAAGACGCGCTCGTGAAGTGCTTGTTCCTCCGCTTGTGATGGAAACCTCATCCCCACTCCTCGCCGGGAAACTCCTGCCCGCTCTCGGGTTGACATCGACATGTGTGTTCGTTCCCGCTCTGGCGAGTTCGACGGAGGCGGGTTTGTGAAACGCCATGGAAGGGTGCTGGAGGCCAGTCCCTCTGTCTGTACCTCCCAGGTGGTATGTCGCCGCGCTTGCGCTGTGAAAATGAGCGCCGAGCGCACTTTGGATCCCGGCGACGAATGAATGGACGGGAGACGGCGAGCCGCCGCGACCGACCCGAGTTCGTGAGGGAACCATGACGTCCATGCACTGCCGAGTTGCCACCACCCAGCGAGAGCTCGATGACGCGCTTCGCGTCCGCTGGGCTGTCTTTGGAGGAGAGCTGAAGCTGATGACCGGGAAGGCCTCGCCGTCGAGGCGGGAGGTGAGCTGCTTCGACACGTTGGAGACCACGGTGCATCTGGTCGTCTATGCGGACCGTGAGCCGGTGGCGACGTTGCGAATGTTGATGGTGAACCCCGAGGTGGCGCTCGCCACGGGCGGGCGGCTGGGCATCGAGCTGGAGCAGAAGCTGGACCTGTCGGACCTGGGCGGGCCGGGCATGGTGTTCGCGGAGACGGCGCGCTTCTGCGTACTCGAGCGCTGGCGGCACTCCGAGGCGGTGGCGCACCTGCAGGCGGCAATCCATGCGGAGAGCCGGCGGCGAGGCGTGACGCACTGGATTGCGGCGGCGAATCTGGACACGGATTCGTGGGAGGACGCGAGTCTCAGCGCTCGGGTCGCGGCGCACCGGGGATGGACGAGCCCACGCTGGCGGGTGAGCGTCTCGGAGGCGAGCGAGTCGCCGGTGCTCCCCAGCAGTCCTTTCTATACGCCCGCGGAGCGTGAGCGCGCGCGGCGGGGGCGCCTGGACGGGCTGCGGATGCCGAGGGCGCCCTGCCTGTTCGCGCGGAAGATGGGCGCGCGGTTCGTCTCGGGGCCGCTCTACGACGCGAGCTTCCGTCGCTTCACGCTGCCGCTCATCGCCGCGCTCGACGAGATTCCCGCCAGCACCCTGGAGCGGTTCCGCGCGGTCGACGGCATCCTGCGTCGCGCCGGCTGACCCCAGGCCGCGCAGGCCTTCTTCCTTCACCTTCAACTCGCAACAGCCGGGAGCGCGAGCCCCGGACAGGAGACGTCCGTGCAGATGACGCTGGAGTGCTCGAAGTCGATGGATTGGGTGGACCTGCTGGAGCAGGAGGCGCGCGCGCTGGTGGCGACGTTGGATGCGCATCCCGACGCGAGCCGCCTGTTCGCGGGCACGTTGGACCGGGCGGGCTATGTCCACTACCTGGTGCAGACGTACCACTACGCGCGCTGGAGCACGCCGCTGCTGAAGGGCGCGGGGGAGC